>NZ_AP018207.1:6874582-8074582 GCF_002367995.1 Calothrix brevissima NIES-22 | reverse complement strand
CCGGAAATGTTGGGTTTCACTTCGTTCAACCCAACCTACTAGTGTGACTTAAATAAATATGAAGAAAATTAACCGCCAAGACGCCAAGTACGCCAAGAATTAGAGATGAGGAGAATTTGGCGTAGTGTGACAAAGAAACGGTATCATATTGAGATTTTAGGGTGTGTAAGAGCGCACCCTAAATAATAGACTGGATTATTCTTAAACTGGTTCGAGGTTGCTGCTGGGTGGATTCATGTAACTATACAACCAATTGGCAGCAGTTGCTCTGCGAGTTTGTCTTGGGCCGAATTCACCAATTTTATAACCTTTGAACCCTAACTTTTCTTTGAGTATTTGTTTGTTTTCTTTGGGAATGGAACGAGTTAATTTGACTATGGCGGGACGACTATCAATAAAATCTGGTGGTTGGGGGTATTCGTCTCGCCATTCTGATGCGACTTGGCTATTGTCCCATTCTTGTGTTGATGAGTTGTAGCGATAACCTAAGTGATACCATAACAATTGGTTGACTGTTGCATCATCAATGGTTTCGTTGAGAATTGCCCAAATAGTTTCTGTAGTGAGTGGTGGCAAATTAGACATAAGTACGTGAAAAGTTGAAATTGACAGGTTGGGTAATTGGTAATTGCAACTTTGGGATGTATTTGCTGGTTGACAGTCTCCAGTCTCAATTGTGGACAAGCATCCTCAAGAGCGATCGCAATTTCAGTGACCAACAATTTATCACTATTACTCAACCAAATAGCTAAATCTAGGGATGATTTAATCCCTGTCGCAAAACCCGCTAAACTGGAAATCGTCAGCCACATACCAGCCAATGCCGAATTCTACACCAATACCAAAGCTAATTCGCGCCCATGTTTGGATTTCTGGAAAAGTCCAGGGGGTTGGTTATCGCTACGCTACAGTACTGGAGTTTAGACTAAATGGGAGAGATGAAAGAGAAAAAGGGGATGTCTGATTGAAGACAGTCCCCCTTTCGGCAGAAGCTAAGAGAGAATCACCTACTCTTATCTGCCAATATGAAACGTGCCAGACTCGAAGAATTTCGTCAAGCCGCCTATACGCATCTAGGCAAAGCACATGATGCAACATTTGAACTAACAGATGCGATACTGTTGACCCGTAATGTCTACAGTCTGGCAGATTTATCTTTATCGCCAGTGTTTAGACGTAAATGGCCGAGTATCTATGAAGCGATACAAGATACCAAACCAGACCGTGAGAAATTAATGGAGTTATATATCAAGCAAATACCAACAGAAAAACGCATATTGTTGGCAGGAGACCATACAGCTTGGTCACGCCCAGATGCGGTGACACTCAAAGAACGGACAATAGAACACAGTAGCACAGCGATCGCGGGAAATAAACCGATTACGATTGGGCAGGGATATAGTACTATAGCTTGGATACCAGAGGATTCAGGAAGTTGGGCACTACCGCTGAGGCATGAACGGATTACCAGTTGGGACAATCCGATTGAGAAAGCAGTTGAACAACTCAAAAAGGTATGTGAATCAATGTCTGTTCGACCAATTTCGCTTTGGGACAGTGAATATGGTTGTGCGCCTTTCGTATTAAAGACAGCTAGTATAAAAGCCGATATCTTAGTTAGACTGCGTTCAAATCTGTGTCTATGGGGCGCACCACCTGCTTACTCTGGCAAGGGTCGTCCTCGCAAGCATGGTGCTCAATTTAAACTCAATGAACCCTCAACCTGGGGCGAAGTGGCATCTGTGCTGGAAGTAAATGACCCAAAATTGGGACGAGTTAAAGTCAGTCTGTGGGAAGATTTGCATTTTCGCAAAGCTGCTGCACGCCCAATGATGCTACTGAAGGTGGAACGTCTTGATCTTGATGGCAATTTGAGAGTATTAAGACCCTTGTGGTTGGCTTGGGTTGGGGAACAAATGCCACCATTGGATGAAGTTTGGCGATTGTACTTGCGCCGATTCACGATTGACCATTGGTATCGTTTTCTTAAGCAACGCTTACATTGGACAGTACCAAAATTCAGTACTCCAGAACAATGTGAACATTGGAGTGACTTAATGCCGTTAATCACTTGGGAGTTATGGTTAGCTTGTGATATCGTTGCTGATAATCCTCTTCCTTGGCAGAAGTCAATGGATAAATTGACCCCAGGACGAGTTGCTCAAGCTATGGGTGGAGTTTTCGCCGCGATTGGTACTCCTACCTCTCCACCCAAACCTCGTGGAAAGTCCCTTGGGTGGACACCAGGTAAAGTCCGTAACCGGAAAATACGATATCCAATTGTTAAAAAGACTGCTTCTAAACCACGCAAAGAGGAACAAAAATCTGCTTAATCTCAAATATCTTCATTCTTGAAGGTTGTGTTTTATTAACTCAGCACTGCTGGGTCATTTGTTGCTGTCTAGTCTAAACTCAAATACAGTAGATACAGCTAGTCAGTTGGGATTAACTGGCTGGGTGCGCAATCTCGGTGATAGTCGTGTGGAAGCAGTTTTTGAAGGTGCGCGGGAAGTAGTAGAAGACATGCTTCGCTGGTGTCATAGTGGCCCTCCGGCGGCTGTAGTACAAAATGTTGTAGTTGAGTACGAAGAACCGGAAGGTTTGCGGGGATTTGAAGTCAGGCGTTTATCACCTTAACTTCTTCCCTCCCAGATCAAAAGTTGTCGTGAAGCTGCTACAAAGCAGTTAAGATGCTTGGGGGGATAGAGAAAATGGTCATAGGCTAATGCCATTAATCTAGCAGCCTCATGATATGGTACTCTACCAATACCCGTACCCAAACCAGGACAAGCAATGGTATTAATCTTGTACTGAGCGTGTTGGTTATGGTGGCGCACAGCTAAAAGCATAGCCCACATGGCTATATAAGGAATGTCCGTCCCCATAATAGACATAGGAACTCGCATTGTCGGTGTATGTGCTAGAAACGGATGCTTAAAATGACCAGTTTCCACAATCATTGATGTTCCTACTGGCTGTTCACCTAAATAATCTGCAAGTATACGTTGCTGTACTCTGTCCATCAAAGAACTACCAAAAAATTTGATAATGGCAGCATCCATACCACCATCCATCATGCCAAAAGAGTTAGCAGGACTAACTAAACAGTCAAAATTAGGCAACCACTCAAAGTAGTCATTGACTATTTCAACATTAGGTAAATAATTGAAATGTTCTTGAAATGCTGCCGCTAATAATGAATTGGGCGCTACTAATACCAACTTCAAGCCTTATTCCTCCGCTTGAATACTTATTGTAGACACAAAAATTACCAAAGTGTGATTGCTCCCACAATTAAACCTTTGGTGACGACAATTGAGATAAAATGTGATTGTTAGTCCCAATTGATTGTTGACCTTGGGGCATTAAAGATACTGTCCATGCAGCTACTTCACACAACCGACAAAGATTTTTCTACTCAATTCAAAGCACTTGTAAACGATCGCCGGGAAGCAACTGTTGATGTTAGCGGGACAGTAAGAGAGATTCTGGCTGATGTTAAGGCTCGTGGTGATGCGGCAGTTGGGGATTATACCAGCCGCTTTGACCATTATAATCCTCAGTCTTTGCATTTAAGTGAAACATTTATTGCCGAATTAGCTGCCCAATGTCCGGCGGATGTCACAGCAGCTTTAGAACTAGCCGCCCAAAGAATCGCGGCGTTCCATGAAAAACAACTACCCCAAGATATCGGCTATACCGATACAGTCGGCGTCAAATTGGGCTTAAATTGGGTAGCGCTGTCAAAAGTGGGGATTTATGTACCGGGGGGACGTGCTAGTTACCCTAGTTCGGTATTAATGAACGCCCTACCAGCCAAAATTGCTGGCGTTGAACGAATTGTGATGACAGTACCAATGCCTCGCGGTGAGATTAATCCCGCAGTGTTGGCAGCTGCTAAAATTGCTGGTGTCACAGAAATCTATGGTATTGGTGGGGCACAAGCGATCGCAGCTTTAGCTTATGGTACAGAAACTATCGCCCCAGTTGATAAAATAGTCGGCCCTGGTAACGCCTATGTTGCCGAAGCTAAACGCCAAGTGTTTGGTACGGTAGGAATTGATAGTATAGCCGGGCCATCAGAAATTCTCGTAGTTGCTGATAATCAAAATAATCCCGAATGGATTGCATGGGATTTGCTATCACAAGCCGAACACGATCCCAGCGCCCAATCTATTTTAATTACCGACTCAGCCGAATTTGCCGAAAAAGCGATCGCATCTGTTGAGCAAGTTTTAAATAACCTCGCGACAAAAGCAGTAGCTAGCGCCAGTTGGGAAAAGCATGGGGCGGTAATTATTGTCAACGATTTAGCCGAAAGTATTCCCCTCATCAACCAGCTAGCACCAGAACACATAGAATTGTGTATTGATAATCCCCAATTACTCGCCAACCAAATCAAATGCGCTGGTAGCCTATTTTTAGGACGCTACACCCCAGAAGCCATTGGCGATTATTTAGGCGGGCCAAATCACGTGTTACCTACCTCCCGTTCCGCCCGTTTTGCTTCCGGCTTAAGCGTCTACGACTTCTTAAAGCGCATCACCTATCTAGAATGCAACCAACAAGCATTACAAACAATCGGTCAAGCAGCAGTCACCCTAGCCACAGCCGAAGGACTACCCGCACACGGCGGTAGCGTAGCCATACGATTGGCAGCAGAATAGGGAAGGGAGACAAGGGAGACAAGGGAGACAAGGGGGACAAGGGGGACAAAATCAATTCAAAATTCAGAAATATTTTTGACTTTTGACTTTTGACTTTTGACTTTTGACTTTTTATGCCCCATGCCCCATGCCCAATCCCCAATAACAAAAAACCAGGTAACTCAATTGCTACCTGGTTTTTTAATCACAATTTCCAGACTGATTGGAGCAAAGTATTGCTATGCTCCTAATTATTGTTTAACCAAATTAAACTTTAGCAGCTGCTTTAGTGATCATTTTAAGTTCGCCTTTAGCGTACTTAGCAGCGAAATCTTCCAAAGAAACTTGCTTAATCTTGCTAGCGTTACCAGCAGTACCAAATTGCTGATAGCGTTCTGCACAAACCTTCTGCATGTAAGTGATAGAAGGCTTGAGGAAGTGACGGGGGTCAAATTCCTTAGGATTCTTGGTTAAAGCTTCACGTACCGCAGCAGTAATAGCCAAACGGTTGTCGGTGTCAATATTTACCTTACGTACACCGCTCTTGATACCTTTTTGAATTTCTTCTACAGGTACGCCGTAGGTTTCAGGAATAGCACCGCCGTACTCGTTAATTAAAGCAATCAAATCTTCAGGTACAGAAGAAGAACCGTGCATTACCAAGTGGGTGTTGGGTAAGCGGCGGTGAATTTCTTCAATGCGGCTGATTGCCAAAATTTCGCCAGTTGGCTTACGAGTAAACTTATAAGCACCGTGGCTGGTACCGATAGCAACAGCCAAAGCATCTACTTGGGTTTGTTCTACAAAGCTAACAGCTTCATCGGGGTCGGTCAGCAATTGAGAGTGGTCGAGTGTACCTTCAAAACCATGACCATCTTCAGCTTCACCCGCACCAGTTTCTAGAGAACCTAAGCAACCGAGTTCGCCTTCAACGCTGACGCCCAAAGCATGAGCTACATTCACAACTTCGCTGGTAACACGAACGTTGTACTCGAAGCTTGCTGGGGTCTTAGCATCAGCTTCCAAGGAACCGTCCATCATGACGCTGGTGAAGTTGTTCTTAATTGCTGAGTAGCAGGTAGAAGGAGCATTACCGTGATCTTGGTGCATCACGATGGGAATATGAGGATAGGTTTCTACCGCCGCTAAAATCAAGTGACGGAGGAAGTTTTCCCCTGCATAGTTACGAGCGCCACGAGAAGCTTGTAAAA
Source organism: Calothrix brevissima NIES-22 (assembly GCF_002367995.1). Lineage (GTDB taxonomy): Bacteria > Cyanobacteriota > Cyanobacteriia > Cyanobacteriales > Nostocaceae > Aulosira > Aulosira brevissima. Next base: position 8,068,725 of record NZ_AP018207.1, on the reverse strand, counting down.
TTACGGGGCTATCTGTCTCAGCAGCAGCCTTCAGGATTGCCTGAATTTGTTCCAAGTTGTTAACGTTGAAAGCTGGGATGCCGTAACCGTTTTCAGCCGCGTGATCCAACAACAGCCGTAAGGGTACAAGCGCCATAGATAGTCCTCCTAATGTGGTTGTCAGCTAGTCGGTGTGAGAGAAGCGTAATTATTTACCATTAATGTAATTGTTACGCTAATCTTAAGAGTTTTTTCAACATATAGGAAATTATAACTAGTGAATGGTGTTTATGTTGAAAAAGTTTACGCTACAACTCATAAATGTGCCTTAAATTCACAATAACGTACTGTACAGTCTGCTACGTCACAGCTTGAGGCTTTGGTAGTCCTGTATCCTAGATGATTAACTTCAACAATGTCATCAAGTCCTGAAAATCAATCAAGTTGATAATTGCTTGACAAATGCTGCATATTCAGCAGATTGCAACCCTACTTATAAAGTCGCCAACACAGTCTGCATATTCCCGGCTAATAGTTCTGATGCGGCTAACCACAAACCGGGAAAAACTTGACTGCAGAGAACTCCGGCATCATCAGCTAGTAATTCTAAGTATTCATATTGTTTTAAATATAACTGTATTTCTGAACGCTCTGCAAGAAATACAACGTCCTGATTAAATCTTTGCGCATTTATTCATCGGGATACATAAGCTTGCCCTCAGACGAGCGTACTTCTGCCTTCTTAAAATTGACCATTGCCAACCAAAATATATTGGAGACTTTTATTAAACTTTTGTAATAATTAGGGAAAACAAACCTTAACTTGCTATTAACTTATGACTCCGGATGAGATTAAAGCAGCTTTGCAAGCAGCCTTTAAGTGTTGTGATGTAGCCAGCTGTCCTCTCACTGAGACACAGAAACAGATACTACTGCAAGTAATTGAGCAAATTCCCGCAAATTCTCATTGTGGATTGTTAGAAATTGCTAATCCCTTAGATGAACTAACCTCAGAAGAATTGGCAGCATTTTTGCAATTTGTGAAAACACACGAACAAGATAATGGTAATTGGAAAGCGCAATTCTTGAATGATTGGCTGAATGCGTCAGATTCTGGAGAAGTACAATTTATTCGGGAACGTTACGGTTTGCAATGGCTCAATCGCCTTCAGCCCTATCATTTTGATAAATATGTATATTTTGAGGATGCGCTCAAATTAAAAGCGGGCGATCGCATTGAAATTTGTAATGCAATGTGGGAATGGGTGCAAGATGATGGCCCCTGTAAGCGAGAATGGTTCGGCTGTGTGGTGCTACAAGTTGCGGAAATTGAGAATGGCGATACTTTCTGTAGCAATTGTATTGTCCGCTTCAATAATGGTGCTGAATATGAAATTCAAGGAATTTACGAATGGAACCGTTATAATTGGCGCTGGTGTAAAAACTAGTAATTAAACATATTGTAAATATGTTGCCATCTATCAACAGTATGATACTTTTGGCGACAACTTGCTATCAGGCGATCGCTTGCTTGATAGAAGATCGTCACCCTCCACCAGGAAAGTTGATTGATGTAGGTGGTTATAACCTACACCTTTACACAGCCGGCGAATCCGGGCCGACAGTGGTAATCGAACATAGTTTAGGCGGAATTGAAGGTTATTTACTTCTACCAGAGATAGCCAAGCTGACAAAAGTTTGTATTTACGATCGCGCTGGCTATGGTTGGAGCGATCATAGTCCTTATCCCCGAACCAGTCAGCAAATCGTTACAGAACTCGATTGTCTGTTAACCCAAGGCGGAATTGAACCCCCTTATATTCTCGTGGGTAATTCCTTCGGTAGCTATAACGTGCGCTTGTATGCAAAGCGATTTCCCCAAAAAGTTATGGGAATGGTACTTACCGATGGACTTCATGAAACAGGTATGTTGAAAATGCCTATCCATTTACAATGTCTGAAATACTTTTTTCTTTCCGGCTTTGTGATGTCCTTTTTCGGCTCAGTTCTCGGTATTGTCAGATTACTGAAATTGATTGGCACATTTGAACTCATCAAGCGTGAATTAGGGAATTTTCCCCAAATAACCAAGAAACCAGTTAAGCGTTCTTTTTGTCGTCCTAAACACTGGATTACCATGAGCCGGGAAATTTTAAATTTAGATACTAGTAGTCGCCAAGTTCAGCCAGCTAATGATTTTGGGACATTACCTATAGTGAATATTAAAGCTAATACTTTTTTTCATCCTTCTTTTTGGACGCTACTTTTACCAGGTAGAGCAGCTAACGAGCTACGCGATAAAATGCACGATGAATTAATGAATTTATCTACAAATTCTATGCAAATTCAAACTGATAGAAGTAGTCATTTTGTCTGGATCGATCAACCAGAGTTGATTGTTAAAGCAATTTTGCATATTGTCAAAAATTGCGATCGCAATTAAATCAAAAGAATATTATTTGTCTGAGGATTGCGGTTCTGCTTCAGAATTGATCAACTCATAAACATGACTAATAATAGTCTTGTCAATCTTGATTGTCTATAAAATCAACTTAATTTATAGCTTTTAAATCATAACTTTATAATTTGATTTTTTATCTTAACCAAAAGATGGATTTTTGAGATTTTCAAAATGTATTAGGAGAAAATGGCAAACAAACATAATTAGATTTATAAATTTAAATCGCATTTAAACAATCTTTTTTTGTACCATCTGTCATCTGCTTTTCAATAACTATAATTGTTAACTTATCTCTACTTAGCAGTTATTATTCGCTCTTTACTAAGGGTGATATTAAGTTTTTTAGCGATCATTTTTGTTACAATATATTTTTAAGCTCCTGGGAGAGACAAACTCATGGTTAACAGCAAATTTGATGATACATTAGCTGCCATTGAGTTAAATGCAGCGAGAAAACTAAACTGGGATTATAGTCAATTTAAAGACTATTTCGATTTTACAGTAAATGAGGCAACTATTGAAATTAACCCCAAAAATCAAATCGAAGCATCTGTAGTAGAAACTTTAAAGCAAGCTTTGTTAGACTATGGGTTTCAATACAAAAAAACCATAAATGATTTGATATTAGTTTTTGAACAAGATATCGAATTAAGATAAATCAATCACAAAAATTTCCTTAAACCCACCCTTCAGTGCTACCATCCGATTCCAGAAAAAGTAAATTCTGATTTGTTCTTCCATAAATCTAACTTTTGCTAGACTCTTTCTCGATGCGCTTGTGCAAAAATAAGCAACCCTGCACTAAGGATCTTAAAAAGAGACTATGAAAACACTGTTGCTCTACCCCCAGTTTCCTCAGTCTTTTTGGTCTTACGATCGCGCTATGGAAATCGCCGGACTTAAAGCCGTCATTCCACCCCTGGGAATCATTACTGTTGCAGCATTATTACCCGAAGATTGGCAAGTGAGATTTTATGACCGCAATGTCCGCCTAGAGACAGAGGCAGATTGGGAGTGGTGTGACCTAGTGATTATCTCTGCCATGCTGGTGCAAAGACCAGATTTCCACGCCCTGATTAAAAAAGCCGTAAGGTTAGGTAAAAAAGTAGCAGTAGGCGGGCCTTATCCCACATCAGTCCCACAGGAAGCCCAAGCTTCTGGAGCAGATTATCTCATCCTAGATGAAGGAGAGATGACAGTTCCGCTATTCTTAGAAGCGATCGCGCAAGGCCAAACTCAAGGAATCTTCCGCTCGCCAGAAAAGCCGGATGTGACTCAAAGCCCTATGCCTCGCTTTGATTTGCTGGAACTTGATGCCTACTTCATGATGGCAATTCAGTTTTCTCGCGGTTGTCCCTTCAATTGCGAATTTTGTGACATTATCTCTCTCTACGGTCGCAAATCGCGGACTAAAGAACCTGCTCAAACCTTAGCAGAGTTGCAATATCTCTATGATTTAGGTTGGCGAGGATCGCTATTCATTGTCGATGACAACTTTATTGGCAATCAGCGTAATGTTAAACGCTTCTTAAGAGAATTAATTCCTTGGATGCAACAGCACAACTATCCCTTCACCTTCATGACCGAAGCATCTGTGAACTTAGCAGAAGATGATGAACTGCTAGAACTAATGGTAGAAGCAGGATTTTATGCTGTCTTTCTCGGTATTGAAACTCCCGATCAAGATAGCCTCGTCGTAACGCGCAAAGTGCAAAATACACGCAACCCCTTAGTAGAAGCTTGTCACAAAATCAATGAAGCAGGTTTGCTGATCTATGCTGGGTTTATTCTGGGGTTTGATGGAGAACGCACTGGTGCAGGAGAAAGAATTCAAACCTTTGTGGAACAAACCAGTATTCCTCAACCTATGTTGGGAATCCTCCAAGCTTTGCCCAACACAGCCCTCTGGAATCGCCTCCAACAGGAACAGCGTTTAATTGAGAGTGATAGCATTCATCCGACGGGTGATCAGAATACCCTGATGAATTTTATCCCCACCCGCCCCATTGCCGAAATTGCTAGAGAGTATGTAGAAGGCTTCTGGACGTTATACGAACCTGTAAACTATCTGCGCAGAGCTTTTCAACAGTGCCTCAATATTGTGCCCTCTAGAAGGGGAACACAAACAATGCAGATTCCTGTAGGTAGAAAGTTGCGGCTGTTTGCCCAGTTAATCTGGCATCAAGGCTTACGACGACCAGAAATTAGAGGGCAATTTTGGGGACAACTATGGACAGTGTTGTGGAGAAAACCCCAAGTTCTGAATATGTATTTGGCGCTATGCGCTACGGGCGAGCATTTTTGGGAATATCGAGTTTTAGCCAGGGAACGTATTACCCAACAGCTAGGCTACGACCCATTAGAAGTCTCTGTACTACCTGAGGTGGAACGAACCCTAGTTAAGAATATGTAATTCACGCTCAATGGTCAGAACTGTTCAGCTTGGGAATCAAAGCAGCTAGTGAACAATGACTGAAAAATCTTTCTAGAGTGATAATATAGACACTCACAAGCTGAATCTGACCATGAAATTAGTTTGCGCCCAAAGTGACCTCAGTACAAACCTTTCCCTTGTTAGCCGTGCTGTCCCTTCACGCCCGACACATCCAGTACTTGCTAATGTGCTGCTACAAGCAGATGCACAAACTAACCAAGTAAGTCTTACCGCCTTCGATCTCAGCTTGGGTATTCGCACCAGCTTTAATGCTGAGGTGTGGCAAGGAGGTGCGATCGCTCTTCCTGCTAAATTACTCGTAGATATTACCTCTCGTCTCCCAGAAGGCGAAATCACCCTCGATGATGAATCAGCAACCGAAACCAACACAGGCGAGGGTTTAATCGTTACTCTCACACCAAAAAGCGGACATTACCAAGTCCGGGCGATGGGTGCAGAAGAGTTTCCCGAATTACCTATAATTGAAAATTCCGAAGTCATTCACTTAACCGTCGCCGCTTTAATTGAAGGCTTACGCGGTTCCTTATTTGCTACCAGTGGCGATGAAACTAAGCAGGTACTCACAGGCGTACATTTAACAGTTAAACAAGACACCCTCGAATTTGCCGCTACTGATGGACATCGTTTAGCAGTCGTAGAAACTACAAACGAGCGTCCGATGGAAAATAGTAACCAATTAGAAGTGACAGTACCAGCCAGAGCGCTACGAGAACTCCAAAGAATGTTAGCTCATAGTTCTGCTGATGATGAACCTGTAGCTTTATATTTAGATCAAGGTCAAGTAGTATTTGCTTGGAAAAATCAACGCTTAACCAGCCGCACTTTAGAAGGGCAATATCCTGCCTATCGGCAACTCATACCCCGTCAATTTGAGCGTCAAGTTACTATTGATAGAAAACAATTTGTCAGCACTTTAGAGCGAATTGCAGTCCTAGCAGATCAGAAAAATAATATTGTCAAACTCAGCATCAATGGCGCTAACCAAGAGATTACATTATCTTGTGAATCTCAAGATATAGGTAGCGGTAGAGAATCCATGCCAGCCCAAATTTCTGGTGAAGATATAGATATTGCCTTTAATATCAAATATCTCATGGAAGGCTTAAAAGAATTACCATCTTCAGAAATCCAAATGCATCTCAATCAAAGCCTAACTCCAGTGATTTTTACACCATTGGGCGCTTTAAAAATGACTTATTTAGCTATGCCAGTACAACTGAGAAGTTAAATATAGGGTATGGGGCATTGAAAGAATTTTGGATTTTAGATTTTGGATTTTGGATTGAAATCCAAAGTTACAAATCTAATACCAATTTGAAAAAAGAATGCGACAGATGGTAGGGGCATGGCAATGCCATGCCCTCTAGAATATATTGATGTGCTGCTTTTCCTATCTCCAAATTCAATAATTAACCTATCAACTCTTACCAATGACAAATGACAAATGACAAATGACAAATGACTAATGACTAATGACTAATGACCATTCTGTTGAATAGGAATTTCAATCCAGAATTCTGTACCTAAACCTGGTTCAGAATCAGCTTTAAAAATACCACCATGTTTTTCTACAACAATTTTGTAACTAATTGATAACCCTAAGCCAGTACCTTTACCTACTGGCTTAGTAGTAAAAAATGGGTCACAAATTCTTGTTTTTAAAGCTTCAGGAATCCCAGCCCCGTTATCAGCAATGCGAATTACTACACTCTTAATATTACCCTTCATATTGCCAATAGAAGTGTAAATTGTAATTTGACTTTGATGATTTTCTGGATGAGATGCTCGAGATTCTTCTAATGCATCAATCGCATTACTCAAGACATTCATAAATACTTGATTTAACTGTCCGGCGTAGCATTCTACTAAGGGAAGTTCATCGTAATTCTTAACTATATTAATCGCTGGACTTTCTGGCTTGGCTTTCAGGCGATGTTGCAAAATTAGCAGGGTATTATCAATACCTTCGTGAATATTTACCGCTTTCATTTCCGCTTCATCTAGACGGGAGAAATTTCTTAAACCCAAGACAATTTGACGGATGCGATCGATTCCCACTTTCATAGAAGTGAGAGTTTTGGGCAAATCTTCGTTGATAAATTCTAAGTCAATTGCTTCTCTTAGTTCCCAAATTTTTTGGCTGGGATTGGGTAATTCTTGCTGATATAAATCTAGCATCTTCAGTAAATCATCAGCATATTCACTGACATGAACTAAATTGCCGTAAATAAAGTTTACAGGGTTATTAATTTCATGGGCAATACCTGCCACTAGTTGTCCTAATGAGGACATTTTCTCGGTTTGGATGAGTTGGGTTTGGGTTGCTTGCAAATCGTATAAGGCTTGAGTTAACTGTTGTGTTTGCTGCTGAGTTTGCAAAAATAAGTTAACTTGCTGGAGTGCTACCCCTAACTGATTAGCAATCTGGGCGAGAAACTGAATTTCTGAGGGTTCCCAGTGGCGCGGTGCGGAGTTTTGATAAGCTGCTAGCAAACCCCAGAGTTTTTGACCGATAAAAATGGGCGCGATCGCGTATGCTTTAATTTGAAATTGCTCTAACAACTCAATATGACAATGAGAATGACCGGCGCGATAGATATCATGGACTGCAAAGGTTTCATTTTGACGATAGCGCCCACCTTGAGTTTCTTGTAAATAAGTATCTTTCCAAATTGTCTTACTTTCTGGGCTGACTAACTTTATCCAACCCTCACCAACAAACTCAGCAATAAACTCACCACTCCAATCTGCATGAAATTGATACACAGCTACCCGATCTGCTTGGAGGGCTTTACATATTTCTTGAGTTGTGGTCTGAAAAATTGCCTCTAAGTCTAAAGATTCGCGAATTTTTGCCACAACTTCAAACAATACCCGTTGTTGCTCTGCGGCTTGTTTTAAATCTAAGGCTTGCTCCTGGGTACGTCTGAGTAATTCTGCTTGCTGGAATGCTACCCCAAGTTGAGCCGCAATTTGACTGAGAAAGTTAACTTCTGAATCTTGCCATTGACGGGGGCCAGAATGTTGATATGTACAAAGCAAACCCCATAATTGTTGTCCTACAAAGATAGGCGCTAAAACAAAAGCGTAAATTTGATACTCTTCTAAATTATCAAGATGACACTGAGTAAAGCCCATGTGGTAAATATCATGGACTGCAAATGTTTCGTTGTAGCGGTAACGTCCTCCCTGAGTATCTTGTAAATAAGTGTCATTCCAGACTGTATTCACTGTCAACTTTGACTCATTTGACCAATGGGGACTAGCTACTTCAAAATCACCGACAAATTCACCACCCCAATCACCATCAAAGCGATAAATAGAAACGCGATCGCCTTTAATTAACTGACAAACTTCTTTAGTAGTTATTTGAAAAATATTTTTAATATCTAGTGATTCGCGAATTTTGGCAATGACTCCAAATACAGCCTGTTGTTGTTCGGCTGTCTTTTGAACTTCAATTGTGCGTTTTCTAACTTGTTTTTCTAAATTGCTGTTAAATACTTGTACTTGTTGATAAAGTTCATATTGCTGAATCGCTGAGGCAAAATATTTACCAATTTCTCTGGACATTTCTATTTCTTCATCTGTCCATTGTTGAATTTGTGATGTTTTAGTTTCGCGCCATAATTCAAAGGATTGACGCGGATATAGTTGTCTGCTATCGGTATCAAATCGACCTGCCCATAAAGTTTCTGTATCGATTTCATTGCGAAAAATGCTTAAATAGCCGACTAATTCTTGGCGATAATTTAAGGGAATTATTAATATGCTGCGAATCTTAGTGCCGTCACAAGCAACTTGCAAAGTTCGCATCTTTGGTGCTTGGTAAATGTCGGAAATTGCCCAGACTTCATATTCACCAGATTGATAATGTTCTTGCCAGATATTAAACTGCTCAATCAGGGGATAAATGGTTGGTTCTGCGATTTTTGGTTGTTCTCCACAAATGAATAGCCGAATACAATCACTTCCGGGAATTAAACATTCTGTGAAGGGTTTAAATGTACTATTTTGGAAGTTAAAAGCATTATTTCGCATACACAGCCTACCACCACAACCACCTAAAGCTGCTACGGTGGCTTCTAAGGCAGGTTGTAGTACAATAGTCGGCAATGAATGTAATAAAGCCGCAATTCGGCTAATATTTGCTTCCCGTTTAGCTTTGTTTTGGGCTTGCACCAGTAGGTTACTTTGAGCGATCGCTACTGATAATTGCTCTACTACCATCTGCACTATTTTAATTTCATCTGCGGAAATCTCATGGCTGTCTGCATGATGGGATACCAAAAGTCCCCAGAGTTCTGCGTGACAAATAATAGGCGCTACTAAAGAAGACTTCACTCCCATAGCCGTTAGGTATTGCACATGGCAGGGATCGACCGGGCGATAATGAATATCATCTGCTAGCGGTTCTCCGCTTTCTGAGTGACGCAGATGACTGTAGCCAATCTGCTGTTTTTCCACATCGACTACAGAACGTACCTGTGAATTCTTGAATAGTTCTCGCGCATGAAGTGGAATGTCATCAGTCGGAAAATTTAGCCCTAATAGCGTTGGTAATGTATCGTTATAAATTGATTCAGCAATGACCTGACCGCTACCATCAGTATGAAATTTATAAATCATCACCCGATCGGTTTTGAGGAGCGATCGCACTTCCTTTGTCGTTGTTGTCAGAATTTCTTCTAATTCCAACGTTTCCCGGATACTGTTTGTAATCCGTCGTAATAAACCTTCTTGCTCAAGGTTTAACTGCAAGTCTATTTTGGCGATCGGGGTCATTGCTCGTAAATTATATAAGTTATTTTTTAATCAGAAAAAATAAAAGATTATATCTAAAAATATTATTAAATTATTTCCTATACCTGTCTTCAGTAAAACTACGGTATACGCACCTATAGACATTAGGTAAATCAACCCTAAAAAATCATCATTTATAATATAAAAAATTTCTTTTAAGCAACAGGATGCAACAATTAATCGCTGTGATGATTGCATTAAATAAATGTGTCTAAATCGTCCGGATGGAAAATCTATACATAACTTGCTAATACTCGCTTTAACTAGCTTTGATTAATTAAAACTAATTATTAACTGCTTCCACTAAAGCCCCTTGAGCCTTGCTAAACAACAGAAAATGACTCTTGTATAAGTGTAATTATATACAAAATTATTACTGAAAAAACAGACGCGATCGCGATCGCGTCTGGACAAAAACAAAGTTTAATTCTGATGCTCTTGAAAGTAGAATTAAACTCTTACATTTTAAGCAAACCGAATTTTTAGATAGTCTTCATCCATTTTTGCACCAGCAGGTTGGAGTGCAGCTAGAGCTTGTGGTAATACTAAATTACGCCGATGATTGCCAATAGTAATGTTTAATTCATCTCCTATTTTACTCAAATTGACTTGACTTTTGGGAATCCCCGGTAAATACAGTTCTAAACTGTATTGGTTATTCTCTTGAACAACTCTAATAGTTGTTTCCTTGTAATAAACTTGCGTGGGATCTTCGTCTTTGTAAAGTGTCTCTTTCAGTCTTTCTAAGGCGGCTAAACCACACATTTCCTCCGAAAATAGAGGAACTTCCTTCACCGGGAGCGGATGAAAATCATCATGGATTTCCTGACGATACTGTTGCTGATTTTCCTTCCAGCGCTGGAAAAAGGGATCTTTGACTTCCTCTGGGATAATGCGATTAGCGATCACTAAATCCGTGGCAACATTATATAAACTCAAGTAAGCATGAGCGCGCAGAGATTCTTTAATCACCATCTTTTCTGGATTGGCGACTAGGCGAACTGAAGTTTGGGTATTATCAGTCAGTACTTTCTCCAAAGCTTCTATTTGTTCATAGAACTCATAAGGCGCATCCATCACTTCTTTATCTGGGAGGGAAAAACCAGCAATTGGGCGAAATAGCGGTTCTACCAAAGGACGCAGCGCTACCGAGATATTTTGAAATGGTTTGTAGAAACGGCGCATGTACCAACCGCCAACTTCCGGTAAACTCAGCAATCGCAAAGCAGTACCAGTAGGCGCTGAATCAATAATCAAGACATCATACTCGCCTTCATCATAATGGCGTTTCATTCTCACCAAACCGAAAATTTCATCCATGCCTGGTAGAATAGCTAATTCTTCCGCTTGTACTCCTTCTAAGCCTCTAGCTTGAAGAACTTGGGTAATGTAACGCTTCACAGAACCCCAGTTTCCTTCTAGTTCTTGCAGTGCATCTAGTTCCGCACCCCATAAATTAGGACGAATTTGTTTTGGTGCGTGTCCTAGTTCCAAATCAAAACTATCGGCTAAGGAATGGGCGGGATCTGTACTTAACACCAATGTGCGATAACCTAACTCTGCACAACGGAGTCCAGTAGCAGCGGCTACAGAAGTTTTTCCCACGCCGCCCTTGCCTGTCATCAAAATTACCCGCATGAATGATTTTACCCTGCCTGAGAATTGTTTACATTTATTTACGCTATCTCTATTATCGATGTTTCAAGATCATAAATGCTAGGGCTAGGGCAGTGCATGTCAGAGGCAGGGGGAAGCCCTTCGACTTCGCTCAGGGCAGGGAGTAAGGGGGAAATAGAAAATATTACCTATTTCCGCCGTTCTACTGAAATTGGCTCGTTGATTATTTGGAAGTATCTGAACGATTTTTTCCCGAAAAACCATGTTGTTTCAGCACATCTAGTTGCGAACAGTGCCAATAATCAATGTGAGAACTAATTAAACCTTCAGCATTGAGACGTAATTCACTCCAGCCAGCAATAGAAATTCTCGGTTTCCAAGGTAGGGGGCTATTCCAACTGAGCGTCCATTCGGTTTTAATGGTGTCTCCCAATAATTGAATGTCATGTAAATCCATCTGGGGATTGAGAAAAAAAGTCTTGATGAAATTAATCATCAGCTTGTACAGAGTTACACCCCGAAATTTAAATACAGCATCTTGAAAATAAACATCTGCTGCATAAATACTATAAGTTTGATTGACAGGAAATCTTTGATAGTCTTCTTTGAGAATTTGAATTATATCCATAGCACCCATACCACTAGAAATATTTGCGATCGCACAATTACCGTTTTTAAATATTTTACGCTTCGATTTCATCCCATAGGCGTTCTAGTTGATACCGCCATATAGATAGCACTTGGTCTCGTGCTTCTTGGGTTTGCTCAATTTCTCCCAGTAATCCCTCTGTATAAAAACGTTCCAGGTTTTGCATTGTGAATTGGAGAGATTGTCCTTGTTTTTTAGCTGCTTGGACAATTTGTCTGATGCGATTTTCAATCAAGCGATTGAAGACATCATTTAAACCAGCTTCATGTAAAGCTATCAGGTGAGCGATCGCTCTCGACAAATCCTCACTAGCTAAAGTGGCGTTGTTGTGCTGAAATACTCCCCACATTGCGCCTTGATATAAGGCGTAGCGTACTTCCTGCGTCTCATCAAAGTTAGCTTCGAGGAACTGTTCTAAGAATGGTTGCGCTGCTTCTATGGGCACAATTGGGATTAACACTCGCAACCAAGCGCGATCCTCAGCCAGCAACACCAACAGCCGAAAATTAGCCGTCTCAACTTGCCACGATCCGGGAGCGATCGCTGCTACAGCTGCTGTACCGAACAATTTTGTTAGCGTACCCGCAATTTCTTCAGGTGTCATAGGTTTTTTTAAACTATCACCTCTAGAGTACAGCTTTCGGGGATCGCAACTGCTCTACCTTGAGGCGATCGCATCACTCAACCGTCAACCGTCAACTATCAACAATACCGATACCCAACTTTCTCTTAATATCTCTTAATATTTATTCACTTTGATTTTACCAGCATAATCAAAACGACTTCTGATTAAATCGGTAATTTTCTTTTCTAGGCTAGAACTGAGGAGATTATTTTCCGCCAAACTGACATATATATTTAAGTCACAATTAGATTGCATCACATTAAGCAGCTCAATTTGGCGAATTTCTGGATCTTTACTGCTGAGTTTTTGCTCTAGCAACATCTGATATACATCCTTAGCCAGAGCGTTTTCCTCTGGTACAGTTTTTCCCTGACGCATTTGACATTTTGGATTGGATGAAGCGGCATTTTGGGGGCTAATATTTTCATTTTTGGGTGATTGAATTGCTATATAGCCCAAAACCCCAACTAATAAAAATACCATCAACCCGACAATCTTTTTAAAACTTAAGCGTTTTTTACTTTGATTTTCGTTTTGTAAATTCTGTTTAATTTCTGCTAATCGCTGTAAAATTTCCTCGGCATTTCTCGGTCTATCTTCTGGAGAAAAAGCCATCAAACTATCAATGAAATATGCTAAATCATTTGATAAATTGGGCAAGCTGTGACGCCACAGCAGTTTTCTATCTGCTCCTTCAGCTAAATCATGTGGAGCTTTACTTGTTAACAAATGTACAAAAGTACGCCCCAAAGCATAAAAATCAGATTGAGGTACAGGCTTACCTTTTTCTTGCTCTGGTGCAACGTAACCCTTTGTACCAATTCTGCTCAGATTTTTTCCCTTTAAAGCAGCTTCAGTAATAGATCGAATAGCATCAATACCAATTAATACCAACTCTTCATTCTGGCTTCTAACCATGATATTTGCAGGTTTGATATCACGGTGAAAGAAATTTTTTTGATGAAGATTACCTAAAATGACAGTTAGTTGTTCTAACAAATTAATTACTTGCTCTTCGGTAAGCGATCGATTATTGCCACTTTCGATTAATTCTTGTAAATCTAATCCAGCAATTTTCTCCATAGCTAAACAATAAGCGATCGTTTTATTCGGAAAATTTATCGGGAAGTATCCCCCCGGTTCTAACTGCGGTAGTCCGGGAAACCAATGTTTTGCTAATACATATGCTCCTCGGTTAAATCGGGAGATTGCTTCCTCATTATCTGTATACAATACTTTGATAACTTTAGGCTTTCCACCATCGAGCATATCAATGGCATCATAAACCATTGACTCTTTAATTTGCCTTTGATTCAATAAGCCAATTACCCGATAACGTCCATTTAATAGCAAATCAGCACCACAGTCTTGGCAATAAAGCTCATGAAAATTTTTGGGCTTATGTAGGCAGGTTAAATTAATACATAAGCAAATATTTTCTTGTGAGTTAGATGATTTAAATGAATCAAATATGGCCATTATTTTCAACTTATGGGGGATTAAAGATGATAAGAAATGGTAGATAACTTTTTCTATTTAAGGCGATACCTAAAATATTTGTTGAGACTAAATATGTCAATGACATGCGATAATTTTGCTCTCCCCTAACAGCCAGTATTTACCTAACAACGAAAACTTATCTGGTTTAAATAAAGGTTAACTATCATTAATATATTGACTTAATTCTGATATTTTCACACGTTTTATGGAAAATATTAGCTAGTTTGTGAAGTTTTATTATTACATTCAGAGTCCGAAATTTAACGTAGTATAAAATACTTTACTAAATTTAAGAACACATCCTAATACTTACTAATATGTATTTTTGATTATATTACGATCGCTTGGTCAGCACTTGAATCCGGAACAAACTTGTTAAAAGTTTTACTTTGAAAATATCTCTGATACAAGTATAAATAAGTTATAAATACATCCATCCGGTATTCCCATCACAATAGTCTGTTTATCTATGCTGAAGCCAAAAAGCCAGAAAGCGAAAGAAAAAAAAAGTCGGCTTTTCAAGTATGCTCTGTTACCTGTATTAACTTTCATCATCCTGCTGTGCATATCTCATGTAACCATTGCCCAAACGGCTCCTGCAGCTAGTTATAAAGTAGCTGATAACACTCAGTGGGTACTGTTGACAGGATGTTTAGTGTTCTTTATGAACTCCGGCTTCGCGATGGTAGAGTCTGGCTTTTGTCGTAGCGCCAATGCCATAACTGTTTTAGCTAAAAACCTGATTGTGTTTGCTATTGCTGCTTTAGCCTACTGGCTTTTAGGCTTCGGCTTGATGTTTGGTGATGGCAGCGAATTTATTGGCACAAACGGTTTTTTGTTACAAGGTTATGACAATAGCCCAGCGATCGCCAATGATTACCAAGGAGTCTTTGATTCGTTAAGCTGGGCGGCAATTCCTCTGAGTGCGAAATTTTTCTTTCAATTAACCTTTGCTGGTACTGCTGCAACAATTGTTTCCGGTGCGGTTGCAGAAAGAATTAAATTCGCTGCATTTATGATTTTCAGTTTTTTCCTAGTGTTGAGCTATTCTATTACCGGTCACTGGATCTGGGGAGGTGGTTTTCTCTACACATTAGGTTTTAGAGATTTTGCGGGTTCAACTGTAGTTCACTCAGTTGGCGGTTGGGCAGCTTTCATGGGCACTGTCTTGTTAAAACCAAGGTTAGGAAAATATAGAAAATTTAACCCAGATGAAAAACGCTCTTGGCGGCGAACCAGCTTTTATGGTAGAAAAATCGTTGCGGTTCCAGGATATAACCTCAGCGCGGCTACTCTCGGTTGTTTTATTCTTTGGCTGGGTTGGTATGGTTTTAATGCCGGCTCAACACTCACAGCTCATCCTGAGGCGATCGCTCATATTATTGTCACTACACTCATGGCTGGTGCAATGGGGGCACTTGGCGCTACTTTTTGGTCGTGGCAATTTTATGAAAAACCTAGTCTCTCATTTATGATTAACGGTATCTTAGCAGGTTGTGTAAGTATTACCGCTTCTTGTGCTTTTGTGAATATTCCCAGTGCAGCTTTTATCGGCTTTCTTGGTGGAGTGCTGGTTGTGTATGCTGCTGTAATTTTAGACAAGTGCGAAATTGACGATCCCGTCGGTGCAATTCCAGTTCATCTTGTATGTGGAATTTGGGGAACATTAGCAGTAGGCTTATTTAGCCAAGATCCTAGCACTTATGCCTGGGCTAAAGACTTTTTCACTCAAGAAACCTCAATCAAAGGCGGGTTATTTTTTGGTGGGGGAACAAATCTGTTGTTTGCGCAACTTGTAGGGATTTTGCTAGTTAGCGAGTTCACAGTTATATCTAGTGCGATCGCCTGGATTGGCATCAGCTATTTTATGTATCTTACCTCTAGTACCTCTCGTACTCAATTTAAAGTTTTTAAATCCTTACGCGTTTTACCTCAAGAAGAAGTCATCGGCTTAGATAGTTTATTTGCTGAAGGTAGCGACATCCAACAACTCAAACGAGAATACATCGAAACACAAAAACAAAAACGTGATTGGCAACGTAAACGCAATCTCGGTAAATAACAATTCAAAATTCAAAACTTGTACTGAAGCTCTGTCGAAGTATTCAAAATTCAAAATTAAAGACAATTTCAGACGGGGATTTAAACCTCAAGTGAAAATTATACTACGTATAGACGTAGGGGTCTTAAACCATTTTATTTACGATAATTAAAAACTGTTTACCCCATGCCCCATGCCCACTATCTTTTATATACCAAAAACACCGAACCAATCGGCCCAGGATTTTCTACATAAATTTGATTGTTGTAATACAATCCTGGCGACATTCCCCCATCAAACAAAATTCCTTCTTGAATATTGCCCAAACAATTATTCCGCGCAATACCTTCTAGAACATCATCAAATTGATCGGGGAATAGTTCTTGATTAATCGCAGAAAATTCTATATTGGAATTAGCCTTAGCATCATTCACTAATAAAATCACATAGCCTTTGTCTGTGATAGCCGCTAAAGAGCGATTAGTCGCTTGCTTACAAGCAAATTCCCCCAAATCTGCACAAATATCTTTAAATTTACCATTTCGGTAAAATCTGCCATTACCTCCTACTAAGTTGTAATTCAAAATTTCATTACTTCTTCTTCCCGCCTGAATAGTAGCTTTTCTCTCTTGAGGCTTACCTCCAGAAATACCAAAAGAAGAACGTTTAGTTTTAAAAGCTCCAGAATACTCAAACCCGCGAGAAATATTTAATCCTTGGGGTTTATTATCTGTATCTATATAATCAGCATTAATTGCTGCTATAGGTTTTTGTCCGTTTAATCGCGAATTTTCATCATTAATAATTTCGCGAAATTGCTTTGGTAGATATTCCTTACGCAAATTTCCGCGATTATCTTTAGCATAAAGTTTATGAGCTAAACCCACATTTACTTTAAAATCCAATTGAGCCGATCTAGGGTTAAAAATAATCACATGATTAATACCTTTAGAAAATTTTTTACCCTGGTTATTAGTTTTGAAAAACTCAATACTAAAATTAGCATTCTTGCCAATACAAGTAGTAGATTTCCCAGGCTCTTGGGCTGCATTAGATTCCAGACTTTTACAGCCTGATAATAAATTGAGCAAAACTCCAAAAATAGATATTAATAATAATCTCGACATATTGATATAAACCCAACACTTTTACATAAATAAATTAATGCAAATAAACTTAACTATCTTACTAAGAATATACCAATTCAAATAATCTTTGCGACACATCAAAATATTCTAGAGGGCATGGCAGTGCCAGTGCCCCTACAATCTGGTGCATTCTTTTTTCCAATTGGTATTACCTAACCTTGAAACCCTGATAGCAATTCTCTGTAACAATGTGCTTAATAATTACCCCCCAGCTTCCCTGTTCCTCCTTAGCAAGGCGGGACTAAAGGAGGGTCAAATTAAGCTCAACTTCATAGAAAAATGGTATTACCAATGACAAATGACCAATGACAAATGACAACCCCCGCCAATTTTTCATTGTACCGACCCAGATTAAAAAAAACTCGCTACAGAATTACTATAGCGAGTAAGAAATTTATTCTAGAGTAAATTTATGATGAGGTTAGCACTCTGTGTGATTAACAAACTCTAATTAAGACAGCCATTCTAGAACAGCTTCGTCTTTGGTGTTGGTATTGCGAGATGGGGTTTCGCGTTCAAACTTCATGTGAATTGAGCGGGTTTGCTCGCCATCAGCCGCAACAGCCAAGATAGGATAGTCGATTAAACCATCTTGGAAGGACATCTGGAAGCGGAATGTACCATCGGGATTGAGCTTGATTGGACGACCGCCAATAGTTACAGTAGCATCTGGTTCAGTTGCACCGTAAACAATCAACTCAGCATCCGCAATCAACCAGAACTTGCGGGGACGTACAGGTACAGCAGAAGCGGAGAAGCCAACGCCTGACATACCTACACCAGACATGTTTAAACCAGAGGTGGTGGGAACTGCCCACATACCTACGCCAGATGGGAAAATGTAGGAGCTGATAGCTTGTTCTGGAGGTACAGAGCCAGCTACGTGCTGCATAGAACCAAACAGAGAACCTGCAACCCGTTGTGCTTCTGCAGATTCCGCCAAACCAAAGATTTGGTCGTAAATGGGGTTACCACCGTTAGCGTAAGCTGTTGCAGCCACCTTCTTAGCAGGGGGAACCAATTCGTAAACAGTCTTACCGCGCAAATCTTCTTCAAAGTTGACTGTAACGAAAACATCTTCGATCCAGTCGGAAGGATATACAGGAGGAATGTGGACTCGTGCAGAACGAGCTAGAACTAACCAACGGCCATCAAAAGCACGATAACCGATATCGATCACATAATCGCGATCGCTCACGGGAATCGGTAAATACCATTCTCTCGCCAACTCATCAGCAGGATATTCTTGCAAGCTGTGAGGGCTTTGGTAATCAAGATCGATGTCGGTTACATCATAAATCCGCAGTGCTAGCTGTTGTCCACCTTGACGACGCAATTCTTCTTTGTGTTCGTTGGGGACATCCCAGTAGGTGTAAGCCCATTGGGGATCGCGGGGTAACAGTACAATCCGGCTGTCACCGTAACCAGCAGGTAGATCTGCTAGTCCTTCATCAACATCAGCGAGAGAACCGCCATTACGATCTTCTTGACCTAACTCGAATTTTGCTGCTTCCACGGTTTCCTGTGCCTCCAGTGAATGAGATGAATTAAGCGAAAACTTGTTGCGCTGAACTTCTTGAATTGATGCTAATAGTTGGGATTTACGCATCCGGCTGTAGCGCGAAATTCCATATTCACTTGCTACTTTGCGTAACTGCCGCAGTGTCATCTCCTCTAGCGGCGGGCGTTCTTTTGCCATTAATTTGGCCTCCAGTAGTTTGAAAGGTAATTTATTTCCTCTGGTTACAGAATGTTATTTAACATCTCATTTACTCCAGATGAATTTCTTATTCCTGGCTCCTGGTTTTGCCCAGTGTTGTAGTTTTTTAAACATGTATTAAATACTCCTGTTCAATTCCTCGCTATGCCAAAATCAGCATTTCTTTGGGATCGTTGGGAGGTGTTCTTTAATAAATATTAAGCAACAACTTTGTGTATGTATCAAGGGGTAGCAAGACGCTTTTCCAGCACTTTCACGAATCTATCAGCCCTCCGGGGATCGCATTGTTATGAATTCATGACATAATTGCTCTTTGCTAGGGGCAATTGGAACTAAATATCAAGATTCCCTAACAAATGATTCAGAAGCAGTCACAGCAAAGGATGGAACATTCTCCAGCAGTAGTTTCACTGGAAAAACAGCTTAAACAGGCAGAAGGGAATCTCCATAAATAAATTTAAAGGGCTTAATATACGCACAATAAGTTTTTGATTATGTGAACTAATAGATATTTCTAAACCAATTTATAAAATTTATGGGTGATACCTTCGCGGTACCACCCATTTCCAAATTTATGAGGTTAGGAGTGAACTGAAGAGGCTATGTCCACTCAGTCAAACTCTGTATGTTTCACAATAGTACTAAAAGATCATACTGATCTTATTGACAATCGACATACTCTGAATCCGCCAAACATTGTCTTGGCGAACCAAATTATACCTAACTCGCAAAGTCTCATCAGAAGACTTCTTGATTTGACCATTTTGATAGAACTGAGTAACTTCCTTAACTGTAGCTTCGACGCTGGCGCGATTCGATTCTGCATCAGTTTTTTCTACAGATTCTACCTTGAGGCTATGCTCATATTGCCGATAACGATTCGCCACCTTATCTCCTTGAGCAATTGACCGCCATAAATCTAAAGATGCACCAGTTAAAATCTGCTGCAAACTATCAACCTGATGATTTGGACCTAAAGCAGCTGCTTTTGTGGATAGCCAATTCCGAATCACTTCTTCTGCGGTAGCGGTGGTTAAAGATCCCTCTGGTGTTTCCGGTTTGCTGTCTTTGTCAGGAATCTCTATCGGTGGATTATTAATTGCTATGGATAATGGATTTTCTGGTAACGGTGGTACTGGATATAAGAATTCTCTGACAAATCCAAAGGTGGTGGAGACTATGAACCAAAAAACGACTATGACGACTAAAGAAATTAACACAGTCCACAATAGACGCATTTTTCCTGGTAAAGAACTGCCAAAATTGCCCCTTCTTGGGGGATAACGACGTTCTCGGTTGACAGTTTGACTAGGCTTGCGTTTTTTGCGCGGTTGTGCTTGTCCAGGTGTAGCCGCCCTAGATGAACCATTCATGTTCTGATGTGGTTCTCTGGTTAGGCGTTCCGCAGATGGAAATTTTGATGTTGAATTTTCTGCTGTGTTACTTCTAGCAGGTGTGGAAGCAGACGACCTATTCCATCTTGATGGCGAGAAGTTGGGAGGTTCCAGTCTTTCCCTAGAGTGAGTTGTTGGTAAATCTGGGTCAGTTGTGGGATTTTGATGAAATTGTCGGGAAAATCCTGGGGAATTATGGGATTTGTGGCTAGTGTTTGTTTGCGGAGGTGATAAAGGCTGACGGTTAATGACAGACCATTCACTCGTTGGTTCTGCATCCGTAGGTAAGGCTTCCAAATAAGTTTGTACCTGTGGTTCAGCAAAGTAGCTTTTAAGAGAAGCTGGCTGTTTTGTCAAATCGCGAAAGTGGGGAAAAACTTCATGTTGTAGCCACTGTTCGCCATATAGACATAACCCAGGGAGCAAATCTGGAGATTCTTGAGATTTTTCGCGAATAAAAGCTAAAGCTTCGTATTCTTGGCTTAGTTCTAAAACACGGGTAGCCTCTTCAGTTTGTCCTAATAAAAGCGCACAGAGTGATTGTTCTAAATGTACATCTTGGCGCTTACCCAAACGCATCAGCATTTGCTTGGCTTGACGGATCAAAGCCGGTTGACGTTGCACAAAGCCCCGTGCTATCAAGGCATAAACAGCCAAATAAGTAGCAACAGCAGAAGGACGTTTGCTTTCGGCTTCAAATAACTTGTGCTGTTCGGCGACTGTTAAGTGATAGCGCAATTGCTGGATAAATCGCAGGAAGTCATCTATGTTCAGACCGGATTCATCATTGCCATTGCCATCGATGCCGCCGCGATCGTCTAAGATGTTCTGCAATAATTCCAAGCCTTGGGCGCGTTCGGTTGTATTGGTGTCTGGTAAAGCTAGTAATTCCAGAATCCGATAAGGTCGCAATTTATAAAGATCCGCCTGAATTTCTGCCTGGACGCTGGTAAATAAGCCTTCACGAGATAGGACTTCTAAACCAGTTTCTAAGGAATTGGCAGCATTTTCATAATGACCTTGTTGCCATTGTTCCCGACCGAGTTCTAGACAAGCCAAAGCAATGGTGAGAACAATGTCAGGCCTATCTTCTGGGGATGTTTCGCTGGCGAGATTGTTACGTGATGCATTTGCGCCACTGTTTTTATGCACTAAGTAAGGGCGACCTAGTTTGAGGACAATTTCGTACTCGCCTAAGTCTTGCAAAATTAGTAAAGCACCAACCAATTCGTCTTGAGAAATTTCGATACTGAGATTGTGTGAGTCATTCCCACCATGATTATTTCCTGGTGGATGTTCAACTGCTACAGTTGCAGAGGCAGTACCATCAGGGTCATAGGCATGGGCAAGATACAGCTGATCGTAACTGCTACGTTCTTTTGGATCTGATAAAACCACGTAAGCTTCTTCTATAAGTTGTTTGCGCGAAGAAATTGCTGCTTGAGAATACTCACGTCGCGGCAATTGTACAATGCGATCGCTGTATGCCTGCCGCAATTGCTCCTGACTTGCCGCTAACGGTAGTCCTAAAATTCGGTAGTAATCTAGCGGAATTCGCACAGCCTACTTCCCCTGCACCGCGATCAACATAAATAATTCATCTAGAGCATTCCAGGCATGTAAAACCGTGCCATAATAATACCGTGTTGACTTTACACCACAAGTGTATATTGCAACAACCTGTTTTGTGTTTTCCCGAAATTTGAGTCATATTCTAGTACCTATATTTTGCCTTCGCCTATAAAGCTTCAGCTTTTTGTTTTAATTCTTAGTATTTTGATTTTTGATACCCGATCTCAGCTTTGTATACCATAAAAAATTTCTGGTTTTCTCAGTGATGTCAGTCTCAAAGTTGTATATTTAGCAATATTCTGACTCTCCCATACGGGAGTTAATATTATACCAAGTAAGCCAAGTTAGCCTTTTATACTTTACTCAGATTTAGTTGTATACCTTATCTGGTAAAGCTTGTAGGCTAGCATCAAGCTAGCTTTTGTAATCAAAGCTATGCTAAATGCTCTGACTCTTTCTGGTTTACAGAACAGAGACGAACTTGACGACTAAAGTATTATGTTTTTGATTTATCTTCAATAGGGTGAGTATTGCTATTTTGGTTTTAGGGCTACATTTTCGGTGTAGCCATCCTTAACCAGTTCACAATAGTTACTAAATCTAAATCAATCAACACGCAAGTGTTGATTTTACCAGATGGAAGACTACCACTAAAACAGAGCTACTGTATAGCGATCGCTTCCTCGCTGGGGAAAAACATGTTATTTCATGTTTGGGAGGTTTAATGCTTGATTTTTTTAAGAATTTCTAAACGAATGCCTTTACATCCCTGGGGATAATTAATGCTCGGTAGATTTCCTGACGATAACTAGAGACAAGAATCATATCATTCCCAGATTTAAAATACAATTATCTACCCAAGTATTTATGCAGATGAGGTAGTTTTATCTTGATTTTTGGCAAATTGTTCATGGCTATGCAGACAGCAAGCTATCTTGATTGGTAGCTTATAAAGGGATGGTGAGAGAACTTTACAGGGTGGTTTGGGACTTGAGGCTACTATCCTCACAAAACCTGGGCGAAAAAATTGATAATTAAAAATTAAAACGAAAAATTCACCCATTCCCTCATGTTCATTGAGGTATGTTCGCTTTGAGCATTGACTTTGGTAAACACTAGCTTGTTAAATATCTAATGCTTCATCAAAGCCGGTTCTTGAAAATTTTAATATCCCCATTCACTAGGGGATAAGAATTGTGTCAGTTGTCAGGCTTGAGGATTGCTAAACCCTTACCAGTCAGCAGTTAGTTGTCAAACAATCTACCAGCAACTCCACATTTTTCTATGTGGAAAATAAAAATAGCACAGAACGATCGCAATCGGATGGGGCATTGAACTACTTGCAAAAACACCTGACAATTAACAAAGCGCAAAGTCCAGCCAGTTATCTATGCTGGGTTATTCTCCTGACTTAAACGAACTGGTGTTTATTTAAGCGGGGAACCCCATCAACACACTGTTTCAACTTTGTCAGACAAGACAACTGACACATACAGCGCGGTAAATTTCAGTTTGATGCGACAGGGATACTAAACAAAATAATGGTTCAAGAACGCACATTACCCACTTTTAATGCCGCTAAAGTTCAGATTACTAAAGAAGAAGGCTTGCGGTTATACGAGGACATGGTTCTCGGCAGATCTTTTGAAGACAAATGCGCCGAAATGTACTATCGGGGCAAAATGTTTGGTTTTGTCCATTTATACAACGGTCAAGAAGCCGTTTCTACTGGCATAATTCAGGGCGCGATGCGACCAGGAGAAGATTATGTATCCAGTACCTACCGCGACCACGTTCACGCCCTAAGTGCGGGAGTTCCAGCCAGAGAGGTAATGGCGGAGTTATTTGGTAAAGCCACAGGTTGTAGCAAAGGCCGTGGTGGTTCCATGCACATGTTTTCTGCCGAACATCGCTTATTGGGTGGCTATGCTTTTGTGGCTGAAGGTATTCCTGTAGCAGCTGGCGCAGCTTTTCAAAGTAAATACCGCCGCGAAGTATTGGGAGACAAAAATGCTGACCAAGTAACAGCTTGCTTTTTTGGCGATGGTGCAGCCAACAACGGTCAATTTTTTGAAACCTTAAATATGGCAGCTTTATGGAAACTGCCAATTCTTTTTGTGGTAGAAAATAATAAGTGGGCAATTGGCATGGCTCACGATCGCGCCACTTCTGACCCAGAAATCTACAAAAAAGCCAGCGCATTTAACATGGCAGGTGTGGAAGTAGACGGTATGGATGTTTTGGCTGTGCGTGCCGTCGCCCAAGAAGCCGTCGCCCGCGCCCGTGCAGGTGAAGGGCCCACCTTAATTGAAGCGTTAACTTACCGTTTTCGCGGTCACTCCCTAGCAGACCCAGACGAACTGCGCAGCAAAGCTGAGAAAGAATTCTGGTTTGCCCGTGACCCAATTAAAAAGTTGGCAGCTTATTTAGTTGAACACAATATATCAACTCAAGAAGAACTCAAAGATATCGATCGCAAAATTCAGGCACTCATTGAAGACGCGGTGAAATTCGCTGAAAGTAGCCCTGAACCAGATCCGAGTGAGTTATATCGCTTTGTGTTCGCAGAAGACGAGTAAATAGAGGCTAGGGAGCAGGGAGCAGGGGGACAAGGGGGACAAGGAGGACAAGGAGGACAAGCGGGACAATTGTAGAGACGCGATTAATCGCGTCTCTAACAAATGCCCCATGCCCATGCCCATGCCCAATGCCCAATGCCCCATGCCCCATGCCCCATGCCCCATACCCATGTAAGGAGAAATTTGTGTTTTCTATAGCAACTCAACAGCAGCAATACAAAACCTATATTCTTTCTGATGAAACGGCTGGTTCTCAGATAGAAGTTGTGCCGGAACGGGGGGGTATTATTACCCGTTGGCGCGTCCAAGGGCAAGAAATTCTCTATTTGGATGCGGAACGCTTTACTCATCCTGATTTGAGTGTTAGGGGCGGAATTCCGATTTTATTTCCGATTTGCGGGAATTTGCCGGATAACACTTACACCTACAACGGTCAAACCTATAACTTGAAACAGCATGGTTTTGCCCGTGACTTACCTTGGCAAGTTGTTGACCAAGTAACGAGCGATCGCGCTAGTCTAACTTTAGTCCTCAACAGCAACGAACAGACTCGCGCTGTTTATCCTTTTGAGTTTCAACTGGCTTTTACCTACGAACTCCAAGGTCATACCCTAGCAATTCACCAGCAGTATCAAAATTTGTCTTCAGTGCCATTGCCTTTTTCGATGGGCTTCCATCCCTACTTTGTGACTGCTGATAAAGATCAACTTGAGGTTTCCATCCCTTCTAGAGAATTTCAAGACCAAAAAACTAAACAAATTCATCCGTTTGATGGTAAATTTGATTTTGGTCTGGATGAAATCGACGTTGCCTTTAAGCAGCTAAGTAGTCAATCGGCTTCTGTGGTAGATAACAGCAGAAAGTTAAGCTTGACACTAGATTACGGCAAAGAATATCCTATATTAGTCTTTTGGACAGTTAAGGGTAAAGAATTCTATTGTCTAGAGCCTTGGAGTGCGCCCCGCAACTCGCTCAACAGTGGCGAACATCTAACTGTTCTAGAGCCAGGTACTAGTTACCAAGCATCTGTAAAGTTAACAGGTAATTTCTTCTAAAAAACCTCTTTACAAAACTACAGATGTCTGTGCTATAATCAAAAAGTTGCGAAAACAACGGAACGGGTCGCTAACTCAACGGTAGAGTACTCGGCTTTTAACCGATTAGTTCCGGGTTCGAATCCCGGGCGACCCATTTACAAGGAAACAATGCTCGCCTTAGCTCTCAAGTTAAGGCGAGTTTTATTTTGAGTTTAAACCGCAAGAGGCCTCTTCATGGTGGGTGTCACTGTAATCATAAGATGAGCAACTGTGAAAGCATAAGTTGAGCAACAGATTGCTGGAAACAGTATTAATTTCGTCAGGAGTAACAAGCAAATCCACGAGTCTTGAAAGTATAAGTTGAGCAAAAATATGATTGAGAAAGTATAAGTTGCGCAAACATTTTCAACACTTTGTTCATAAATATACAGCATTGTGCTGAGATCAACAGTAGGAGAGACATTGGCAAGCAACACTCTCTCCTCACCTAAAATTATGCTTGGCAAGCAAGAATTTAACAACTGGTGCCGTCAACAAGACCTCAGTCAAGCAGCGCAGGCAATAATTGAGGAGATTCGCAGCGCCAACCCATCTCGTCGAGTAACCGGGGCAAGAAAAAACGTATGTGGCAGTTACCCCTCAAGAAAAATGGGAGTGACTATTCAATTTGAGAGCCATCATAACGAATTAGCACGTATTTATGAACTAGAACATGACCCATCTGTACTCGAATATTACGACCAACCGCCAGCAATAGAATTAGTCTATCAAAGCAAAAACGGGCGAAAAAACAGACACCAGTACACACCCGATTTCTTTATAATTCGGACAGATTCAGCTTTTTGGGAGGAATGCAAAACCGAACTAGAACTCAACAAGCTGACCGAATTGAACCCAAATCGCTATTGCAAAAGCCCAGATGGCAAATGGCATTGTCCCCCAGGTGAAGAATACGCTCGTCTTCAAGGCTTAGACTTTCACGTATGGTCAGATGCTTTGATTAATTGGAAGTTTCAACAAAATCTAATTTGGCTATCAGATTATTTCGGATACTCATCAGAAATTCTAGACGAAACCGAGCCTAGCTTGATTAGAGCCACGGTAAAAAATTATCCAGGAATAACCCTGGCAGAACTGTTACAAATAGAAGAAATAAATCCCGATGTTCTTTATTGGTTAATAGCCACAGATAAACTTTACGTAGAACTGAATCAAGTCAAACTCTCACAACCAGAAACCGTACTCGTATTTATTAACCAAGATGTTGCTTTATCTTATGAGCATCTTAACTCAATCGAGTCAAAAACCCAAACTAGTAATCAAATATTACTCCAAATAGCAGTAGGTACTAATATTTATTGGGATGGAGAGTCATGGGAAATAGTAAATACTGGGACGACTACTACTGGATTATTACGTGCAGATGGCAAACTTATAGAACTACCAAATGCAGCATTCACAGCATTGATTGATACAGGTAAAATTGTGGGAGTTGAGACAACACAAACCTCAAATATTAAAGCAGCAGCGACGGAAATTATTAAACATGCAACTTGTGAAGATATTATCGAAGCCAACCGTCGCTACAATTTAATACAACCATACTTAGGAGATAATCCGAGAGCATATCCAAGCAGCACAGTCCGTCGTTGGCGTACTCAATACCAAAAAGCCTTACTCATCTATGGTCATGGATACCTGGGATTACTGCCCAAGCATAAAAGTAAAGGCAATCGTACTCCCAAAATTGATTCTCAAACCCAAGAATTTATGCTCGAATTTATCATAGAGCATTATGAAACACCCAAACAACGCAGAAAATTACGGGTTTACGAGGCATTTGTCTTAGCGTGCCAAAACCATGAACCCCCATTGAAACCACCATCGAGAATCACATTTTGCCAAGCGATTAAACAACGAAGCGGGCACAATCAAACCAGAAAACGTCTTGGTAATCGAGCCGCTATTGCCGAAGAACCATTTTATTGGGAATTAGAGCAAACTACTCCACAACATGGTAGTCGTCCCTTCGAGATTGTCCATATTGACCATACTCAAATTGACATTGAATTAGTCAGTTCCCTCGAATCTCTAACTAATTGTTATATTGCTACAAACAACTCAATTCATCACAATTTAGGTCGTCCTTGGGCAACCTTTATGGTTGATGCATATAGTCGAAGAATTTTATCAGTTTACCTGACCTTCGATGAGCCAAGCTACCGTGATTGTATGATGGTAATTCGCATATGCGTCGCCAGATTTGGACGGTTTCCGCAAAATATTGTTGTCGATAACGGAAAAGAATTTCACAGTCACTATTTTGAACAATTATTAGCATCTTATACTTGCACGCTGAAGTATCGCCCGCCAGCATATGCTCGGTTTGGTTCAATTGTTGAAAGACTATTTGGCACCGCGAATACGCAGTTTATTCATGAGTTGCAAGGTAACACCCAAATCAAACGCCTTCACCGTCAAGTCACCAAATCTGTCAGTCCAGAAAGATTAGCAATTTGGACATTAGAACAACTGTACTCTGCCTTTTGCGAATGGGCATATTCAGTTTATGACCAACGATTGCATCCGGCATTAGGTACTAGTCCCCATGATGCTTTTGTCACTGGACTAGCAACAGGTGGAAGTCGCTTACACCGAAGAGTGGCAAATGACGAATTATTCCAGATTCTGACTCTACCAGCACCCGATCAACGAAAGCGTAAAGTTCAGCCAGGAAAGGGTGTCAAAATACACAATATTTATTACTGGGCAGATGTATTCCGTGACCCAGAAATCGAGAAATCAATGCTGTGGGTTCGTTACGACCCTTGGAATGCAGGAATTGCCTATGCACTGGCACAAGGACAGTGGGTCAAATGCATTTCTTCTTACTATCAATACTTCCAAGGACGTTCCGAAAAAGAAATCCGGCTCGTCAGTGCAGAACTTAATCAGCGCCAACGCAATTATGGGCGAAAGTTAACAATCAATGATAGAGAACTAGTAGAATTTTTAAACTCAAAACATGCTCAAGAAGGCGCTATTCTCAAACAACGCTTGCGCGATGCTGAACATGAAAAAGTTCACAAAATGATTCAAAATAATTTCCTCCCCGAACCAAGTTTACATGTAGGAGAATTTCCGGCAGCAGAAAATAATGATTCTCCAGAAAATGACTCGACTAATGAAGATAAAAATTGTGAAAGAGTCAGCCATTTAAGTGCATATGCCACAGAAACCCTTGAATATTATGGAGAGTTCTAATGGCACATGATTATAGCTTTCCTCAAGAATTACTAACTCTACCTATTGCTGACAAAATTGCTTATTTTCAGCAATATACAATGGCACATCCCAAATTATTAAGAGCAGCAGAGAAACTCAAAAATGCAATTGATGACCCAGCGTTCTTTTCTTTAATATTTTTATTTGGCCCAACAGGTGTAGGGAAAACCACATTATTACGTCGCATCACACAAAAGTTACTAGGTTCTTTTCAAAAAGAAATGGAGCTAGATAAAGGTTTTATTCCTATCGCTAATATCGAAGTAGCTACCCCTGAATTTAGTAATTTTGATTGGAAAGATTTTTATCTACGTGCTCTGGGCGTTCTCCAAGACCCATGCATTCAGTTACCTGGTTCTGGTCGAATCACTAATTTGAAGTTGAAAACATCATTAGAAGCTGCACTTAAACATCGTCGTCTGAAAGTTTTTTGCATTGATGAAGCACAAAATCTCAGTAAAGTTGCCAGTGGACGCAAATTACGTGACCAGACGGACTGTATTAAGTCCCTAGCAAACCTGACTGGGGTCAAATTTGTACTAGCAGGTACTTATGACTTGTTAATACTTCGTAACTTGAGTGCCCAGTTATGCAGACGCAGCTTGGATATTCATTTTGAACGGTACAAAGCTGAGAATGAAGAAGATTTAAAAGCTTTCAGAGGTGTTGTTCAAACTTTCCAACGTCATTTACCTTTTGAGGAAGAGCCTGATTTACTTCAATACTGGGATTTTTGCTACGAACGCAGTTTCGGTTGTGTCGGTATTCTCAAAGATTGGTTATCTCAAGCATTGGCAACGGCGTTACACCAGGGAGCTAAAACTCTCACTCTGTCGCACCTTATATCTTCTGCTTACTCTCATGAACAATGCATAATTATCGTCAATGAAACAAGATTGGGAGAAAAGCAACTTGAGTTGACCTCGGATAGTTCCGCTTTGAGAATTGCTTTGGGTTTGGAATCTCATCAGGTGTCAGTTACACATAGCACATCCCAGACAACCAAAACTCAATCTCGTCGTTCTGCTACTGGTAACACTAAACCTCAACGTCGTCCTGTTGGAGGTGGTGAAAATGTCGGTTGAAAGTTTGGCTAATTATGAGTCTTGGGACTTAACAATGAACCAACTTCCAAAACGCAGTCATCTTTACTCTCTTCAACCAATAGGTTTTGGTACACCCACAGTTGAAAGTTTTACTAGTTACTTACAGCGCTTGGCTGCTGCACATGGTGTCGAGGTTGCTAGTTTAATTCGCTATAAAATTACGCCGTTATTTATCCAAAGCAACCAACCACCAGATTTGTTGAAAGCTGATGATGCTATCAAAATGCTCATCAATGCTTGGCATCGGGAGCCTGCACTTTTACAACAGCAGTCTGCTAAATTTTGGTTAGACCGAACGCAACATGTTTCAAAGGTAGTTGCCATCGTTGAAAAATTAACTGCTAGGCGGGATCTGAGTTTTCTGACTTTACTCCAATGGCATTCCTGGCGGCTTAACTTCAATCATATTTTCCATACTGAACAACGTTGGTGTCCTGGTTGTTATCAAGACTGGCGTGAAGCTGGAAAACCTATTTATCACCCTTTGTTGTGGACAATAGAAGCTGTTAGTGTTTGTCCAGTTCACCAACGTTACCTACAATTGCGCTGCTTGTACTGTGGTTGTTTTCAAAAATTTCTCAATCTAGATTGTCATTCTCTTGGTTATTGTTGTGCTTGTAATGCATGGCTGGGTCGGTTTTTCGATAATACTGCTAAATCTCACGGATCTCGGTTCGATTGGGACAAGTGGGCTGCTCAATCTGTCGGACAGATTTTCGCCGCTCTGCCAACACTTAGTGAGACTTCTTCTTATAACCATACTCCGCTAGCTAAATATTGGCGAAAACCTACTCTCACTACGTTTTTAAGGTGGTGTTACAAGCTGGGAATTAACCCTGTTGAGGGTTTGGAAATTCTCTCGATCATGCCGAGTGTAATCAGTTGAACCCAGACCTGAGCTACTGGACTGTGATTTTACCCCCCGCGTGACCAAATTTTGAACCATAGCGTGACCAAAAGTTAACGGAATTTCAAGCTTAAGAGCCAATCCATCACCTCATGCTATGAATCAAATCATGTCCGTGTGTTTTAAATGTGAACCATAATGTCACCAAAAGTTTTATTTATGCATTTTGTAAAAAAACCAGATTGAGACACATTCTTGAGAGCTAAAATTTTCAACATTCGGTCAAGATATGGTTCAAAACGCCAATAATATGGTTCAAAAACAGTTTTAGTTACAAATTAAGTGATCAAGCGATCGCATCTAGACTCAGTTTTAAAGGCTCTGTTCGCTGCATTGCATACAAATGAACCACAAAAGCCCTATTGCTTGCTGTACTTAAATTTTGAGGTTTTACACAGACCATTTATAGCTTTGAACTATATGTTGTCCTATGGGGTTACGAAGTATTTCGTGACCGTTTGGTCAAGACATGATTCAAATCACATGGACGGTGCTTCCCTTTCCTTTTTGTAAGCATAAGATGAACAACCCGCGCATGAAAGCATAAACTGAGCAAGTTGCTCATCTTATGCTTACAGTGACAATAACTTCCTTGAGAGATGGAAAAGGAAATACGGCTCAACAATGATTGAAAGTATTTTGAATGATAAAAAAGTGAGAAAATGAGGAGAAAACTTTCATCAAAAAAATCAAAAAAATCAATAAAATCAATAAAATATCCCGTAGGAACCTTGGTAAAATTATTTTCTACATATGGAAAAGAAAAGTAGCAACAAATCTTGGTTAAATTTACTAGATTTAGCTAAGTCATTTTATCCCAGAGAAATTAAGGTAATTTTGGTTTCTTGTCTCATCAGTGTTTTTCTCTGGATATTTACTCCCCCGGCTATAGCGCTGACACAAATTAAACTCTTTGATATTTCTTATAAAGACTGTCCCCCAGAACTGGCGGAAGGCGCTGTAATTAGTAGCGGTTCTGGGGCGGCGAACTGTTTTATTGTTACAGGTAAAGCAGAAAATGGTACATATAAAACCGTCTATGATGCGGATATTTTCGGACGGATTTATGATGCTAACAACGATCCTATACTCCAAAACCGCACTCGGTTAGGTTCGATTGCGGAGATACCACCAGGTATTAGTGATTTTGAATTGCGAATTTCTGTACCTGCAAACCAGCCAACCCCGTTGAAGCTGAAGCAGTTTAAAGCTGCTGGGTTTAGCGGTCAGGTGCGCAAGTAATCAGCTAATCTGCTTTTAAGTTGCACAATCCATTGTGAGGGCTGTGGACTGTTGACTGTCCTCTAGATGCACATTAGCTTAACCTTTCATAAATTCTTAATCATTAAATAGGGTGGGTAATACCCACCCTATTTTCCATCAGCTGCACAATAGTGATTACATAATATAGCGGTTTCCAATCCAATGAAGTAGAGGAAAAAGTTATCTACCACAGATGAACACAGATGAATTCATCACTCAGTAGACTAGAAAGGGCTATAAGTTAACTTCTGTAAAATTGGTAGCAGCCAGTCACCAATAAATTGCAGTAGCAAGAAAGCGAGGATGGGAGAAAAATCTATACCGCCCAGTGGGGGAATAATTGAGCGGAAAAGATTGAGATAAGGATCAGTGATTTGGGCTAAAGCCGCAAATGGTTGACTGTAAAAGTCAATATTGGGGAACCAGGTCAAAAGAACCCGAATAATCAGTAAAACAGTATAAATCTGGATAAAAGTAGCCAGTGTGGTAATCAGTAGATTCATGGATAGCTCTGTTTTAGGCTAAGTTGACAAACAAGGTCTTATCATAGATTTTAATTTAGTCTCGGTCATAGCGTCTGCGATTAGTGCAGGCATATCGCACCACACTTAAGCGCTGCACCAAGTCGTAATTATCTAAGAATCCTTTGTCAAAGAACGCTCGTTTACTGCTTGCGGTGCAGTGCCATTGACATTGCCGAGTTGCTTACGTACCTCATCTATTGTGGCATTTAGCTGGGCAATTTTATCTTCTAGCGATCGCCTTGCTGTTTCCATTTCTAATCCTTCTGTTTGAGAAGGTGACATTTGACGCCTTTTTCCAGCTATTTTTCGGGTTTCTTCGGCGTTGGGTGTCAGTTCTGGTTCTTCTTCTCCTGTTAATTCTAAATCTTGACGATTAGCAATCAAAGAGCCGACAACGCCACCAACAACACTACCGAAAATTGCTCCGGCCAAAAATCCACTGAAAAAACCATCACGCTGACTCATATCCTTAACCGCCTTGACGAAACTTTGGGACTTTTATACTAGTAATCCTAGTTAAAGTTATTTTCCTACCCTAGCTGCATAGTAGCTTAAGTCCCGTAGGTGCGATCGCCTGCATCTCCTAATCCCGGTACAATAAATCCTTGGTCATTGACTGTTTCATCAATGGTAGCCGTGTAAATAATTAAACCTGGATAAGCAGCGCTGAGTTTTTGCAAAGCTGGTGGAGCCGCTACTACGCAAACAATTCTGGTTAAAGATGGATCTACGCCACGTTGTGTCAATTCCGACATTGCTGCCATCATTGAACCGCCTGTAGCCAACATCGGATCGGTAATTAATACCCTTGTTTGCGGATCGAATTTTTCTGGTAATTTATTGAGGTAACACACAGGTTGTAGTGTTTCCTCGTCGCGGACTAAGCCCAAATGATAAATCGAAGCTAGGGGTAACAAAGTCTGCGCCCCTTCTAATAGCACTAATCCAGCCCGCAAAATTGGTACTACCGCCACAGGTACTTGTGGATCGATTAAAGTCGCTGGCGTAGAATCTAAAGGAGTTTCTACCGTCGTTTCTTGCGTCGGTAACCACTCTCTTGCAGCTTCATAGGTCAACCATCTTCCTAACTCTACCATCGCACTGCGGAATAATACCGAAGGTGTGGCAGCATCACGAGCAACTGCTAACCAGTGCTTAATCAGAGGATGGGGTGGAACATAAACACGCAGTTGTAGCGTCATAGCCAAAAATCGGCGTTTTTAATATATAAGAACTGAAACATCATGATACTCTGTCCTGCCTCTGACTGGCAGCTAAAATCCACAACCCAAAAATTATTGATAATCTTTTGCATTAATAGTTGACAGCCATTCTCAATCAAGGTTATATTGTTATTCAGTGTTCTCCTCTCTTTAAGGATCGGCAGACGGGATTAGCCAGCAGTAGCAGGCTCGTCCCTCTTTTTTTGTCAGAGAAATCGACATATTTTACATTTAAAAAGAACAAGCCCAGGAAAATAGATAGACTTTTTTAAAAAATCCAATAAAAATTACCTCATCAATGAAATTTTGATCGACAATTGAGCGATTTAATCTATACAAGCTAATCAGATTAAATTGGTTAAGTAGGAGATTTGTGATTAAAAGTAGTATAGGCTACAATTTTGAGAAAAATTTTATGTAATACCTGAAGACTGCTTGCTAATTTTGGAATTTGCATCAAAATTAATTTGTCAGTATACTGCTCAAAGTTAACTATTCTGGTTTTGAATTTCAAGTTTTGAATTTTAAATTATTATGACTTCTAGTTCCTTATTTGATGTAATTGTCATTGGCTCTGGGATTGGGGGATTAGTCACCGCAACCCAGCTAGCCGCAAAGGGAGCTAAAGTACTAGTCTTAGAAAGCTATGTGATACCTGGTGGTAGTGCGGGCTATTTTGAACGCCAGGGTTATCGGTTTGATGTAGGCGCATCAATGATTTTTGGTATGGGTGATAAGGGAACTACAAATTTACTCACCCGCGCCCTTGATGCTGTGAACGTTAGCATCGAAACAATAGCCGACCCCGTACAGATTCACTACCATCTACCTGATGGTTTAGATTTGAAAGTCGATCGCGTTTATGAAAAATTTTTGCAAAATCTTGGTGGATATTTTCCGCAAGAAAGATATGGGATTCGTAGGTTTTATGACGAATGTTGGCAAGTTTTTCATTGCTTAAACAGTATAGAGTTACTGTCATTAGAAGAACCTCAGTATTTGCTGCGGGTATTTTTACAACATCCTTTAGCTTGTTTGGGATTAGCTAAATATTTGCCACAAAATGCAGGAGATGTGGCGCGACGTTACATCAAAAACCCGTTATTGTTAAAATTTATTGATATGGAATGTTATTGCTGGTCGGTAGTTCCAGCCAATATGACACCCATGATTAATGCGGGAATGGTATTTTCTGATAGACATTATGGCGGAGTTAATTACCCCAAAGGTGGAGTAGGAACAATTGCTCAAACATTAGTTAGCGGTTTAGAAAAAGCTGGGGGAACAATTAAGTATCAAGCAAGAGTAAAGCAGATTATCACCGAAAAAGGCAAAGCTATAGGTGTAAAACTGGCTAATGGTGAAATCTATCGGGGTAAACGCATAGTTTCTAATGCTACACGCTGGGATACTTTTGAAAAATTATTACCTGTAGATGCCATACCCCATAATGAGAAAAAGTGGCAACAAACTTATCAGAAATCACCGAGCTTTTTGAGTTTGCACATGGGGGTTGAGCAGTCGGTTCTACCACAAGGAACCGAATGTCATCATATATTGTTAGAAGATTGGCAGAAAATGACTGTCTCCCAAGGCACAATTTTTGTTTCTATTCCCACATTGCTTGACCCAGATTTAGCGCCAGAGGGTTATCATATCATTCATGCTTTTACCCCTGATTGGCTAGATAATTGGCAAGGATTAAGTGAAAGTGAGTATGAGACGAAGAAAGAAGCCGCAGCATGGGGAATTATTGACAGATTAGAGCAGATTTTCCCTGGTTTAACTGCGGGATTGGATTATTTAGAAGTAGGAACACCCCGCACCCATCGCCGCTTTTTGGGAAGACAAGATGGTACTTACGGGCCTATTCCCCGACGTAAGTTATGGGGGTTATTGGGGATGCGATTTAACCGCACAGCGATTCCCGGATTGTACTGTGTAGGGGATAGTACGTTTCCCGGTCAAGGATTAAATGCTGTCGCTTTTTCTGGCTTTGCTTGCGCCCATAGAATTGCTGTAGATTTGGGGTTGTAGTCATTTGTCATTCGTCATTTGTCATTTGGTAAGCGTTTCCATTGGATTTAGGTTCATTAGGAGAAGATGATCCAGAGGATACTCAAATTGAGGAGGTTGATGAGTAAGGCTGTAATGACTTTCCATTGTCTATTTTGACTGATGCGATCGCGAGTACGAGATACCAGCAACCGCAATAATAACCACAGGGAATATAGTTGAAAGGGTAAAAAAATCAGCAGTAAACCAATCACAGCGACTTTAAAGGCTCTGTCTGCTGTTTGGTCTGCCCAGGAAACTTGGATAATATCGTCATCATCTGTGTCTTGTGTTGTCGTTTCCGCACCTTCAGCAGCAGATTCAACTTCTAAGTTGCTTGACCCTAAAATAAACTTAGCTTGTGCTGCGTCTTGTTCGTGGACTTGGAGTTTAATCCAGCCGACAGCAACAGTTAAATGCCATGCTAAGTCTACGGTAGACTCGTTTGCTAAATAACAGCTTATACCTTCAGTTTCTAGAAGTTGTTTTGCGAGGTTAGCTTCTAAAGAGTTGTTATAGGTGGCTACTGTGACAAAATTATTAGCCATAGGTTTGAGCTAAATTTTTCCAACAATTGCGATCGCCACTTGCAAATATCTCGGTGGATAGTCGCTTCTTGTGCTGAATTACATATACAGTAGCGTCCGCATAGGAATTATAGCAATCTGTATACAATATAAATTTTAAAAAAGAATGCAACAGTAGGGGCAATGCTATGCCTCTAGAATATATGAATGTGTCGCAAATACAGCAGATTTCAGGTAAATGAAGTACGCGCTTCGGGGCATGGCAGTGCCAGTGCCCCTACAATCAACGATATAATCTGTACTTCACCAACTAGCAATCTGCTGTATTATTTGCATTGGTTTAGATAACCGTGTTGTATTTTTAACTAAACCTATTGCCCCATGAAAAAAGCTCAAGCAAAAATGCCTGAGCCATGAATACATCAATGAATTTGCTGGTATAAAAGATTAACTCAAAGAGTTAAATCTATCAAGCAAAAGCTTAATAACGGTTACGAGAACCACCGTAATTACCACGGTTTCCACCAAAGGAACCTCTATCTTCTTTAGGTTTTGCTTTGTTTACTTTGAGATCGCGTCCCATCCACTCTGCACCATCGAGAGCTTGAATAGCAGCTTCTTCTTCTGCTTCTGAACTCATTTCTACAAAACCAAAGCCACGTACACGGCCTGTTTCTCTATCTGTAGGTAGCTGAACGCGCTTGACAGAACCATATTCTGCAAACACGGCATTTAAGCTTTCTTCTGTAACATCATAAGAAAGATTGCCTACGTAAACTGACATAAATTGTCTCCGAAATCAAAAGTATGCAGAGATTTAAGTTTCGGAGAAAAGTTTGTAAATACCAAGAACAAAAAACCTGTAAATACTAAAAACAAACGAGGTCACCGAATTAACTCTCACTTACCACTATGGCAGTAGCTCTTAGGCTTTTGTAGAGAAGTTGCGAAAACTTGATATAACTTCATATAAACAATTACAATCTCAGTATTGGTTACTTAGTTAAAGATTGTGTTAGATTGGCATTACTTGCGATCGCAAAGTGTTGAAAATTGAGAGGAAACCATTATCGTAGTCCAAAAGCAACTAATTAACTCGCAAATCAAGTCACCTCAAGTCTTCTTGATTGACCATGAAAATAATAATCGTGGTTTGACAGATACCAAAGAAGCTCTACAATTAGCCGAGAGCCTAGAGCTTGACTTGGTTTTAGTCTCGGAAGGTAAAGACGCTCCGGTAGCCAAAATTCTGAATTTTGGCAAGCTTCAGTATCAAAAGAAAAAGCGTCAAGGCCAAAGTGCTAGACCTACAGTCAAAGAAGTTCGGTTTCGTCCGAACGTAGGTGCAGCTGATTACAACTTACGTATCGAGCAAGCGCAGGGGTGGCTGAAAAAAGGCGATTCAGTGAAGTTTGCCATTCGGTTACGAGGTCGAGAACATCAATATCGTGAAAAAGCTATAGAATTGCTAGACCGGATTGTGAACGATCTGAGTGAAGCAGGTAAAGTACAATCTCTTGATAAGCGATCGCTGATTGCTCAGGTGATTCCTGCTTAAACTAACTATTACACCACCTGTATCTAGGTGTATATAGGTGGTGTAGGTTGATTTTTTAGTCTAAATTGCATAACTCTACTAATCAGGGCTGTCAACAGTCAACAGTCAACAGTCAACAGTCAACAGTCAACAGCCCTCACGATGGATTGTGCAACTTAAAAGCAGAGTAGCTGACTATAAACCCAGGTGATTTTGCAGCGCTTGGCGCATGACTTCTACTGGTACAGTTTCTTGCTGTAACCAGATTTTTAATGCGGCTGCACCTTGTTGAACGAGCATTTCTAAACCATCGATGGCAATTACACCTTGTTGTTGCGCTAGTTGCAAAAATTGCGTTGGTTTGGGTATATATATCAAATCGTAGGCGATTGCATCTGTTGGTAAATCTGCCATTTCCTCTGCACTCACAGGCGATGCATCAACTTTGGGATACATGCCGATTGGTGTGGTATTTACTAATAAATTGGCTTGGGGGATGAGTTTGGCTAATTTATCCCATGTATGCACTTGTAAGTTTATCCCTAGAGAGGAATCATGCCAACTGGCGTAAAATTCCTCTAATTTTTGTTGACTGCGTCCAACTACATGAATTTCCGCAAATCCTAGCTGATGACAACCTGCAACCACTGCTCTAGCTGCGCCACCATTACCTAAAATTACCGCCGCTTTCTGACTCCAATCTTGACGATAGGTAGTTTGCAAAGGTGCAATAAAACCTTCGATATCTGTGTTTGTTCCTACCCAAGTATTATTTTGACGAGTGACAGTATTAACGGCACCGATTGCTTGAGCAATGGGAGTAATTTGTGATAATAAAGGCATAATTGCTTGTTTATGGGGAATTGTGACGCTAAACCCAACCACCCCAACAGCCGCAAAACCTGCGATCGCACTTTTTAAATTTTCTGGTGCTATGGGAAAAGGTAGATAAACATAATCTAATCCCAATTGTGCGATCGCTGCATTGTGCATCACTGGTGACAGCGAATGTTCCACCGGATACCCAATTACCCCTAATAGTTTTGTTTTGCCTGTAATCTGCAACATGCTTGATTTATCAGTCAGTGATTCCCACTCGGCAATTTACCACAACTTTGGTATCGAAATACAAAAAGGCAGGGGGACAATTGTACAGACAAGGGTTCATCGCGTCTCTGCCCAATGCCCCATTACCTAAATGATTGCCATATCTCCATTAATATCTGTTGACTGCTGCGTTCTGGTTCATGCTTGCGGGGACGGCGTTGGATATAACTACCATCGGCTTGCAAATCCCAAGCTTGGCGATTATCTGCGAGCATAATTTCCAAAATATCTTGTAAAGTTTGGGAAATTTTGGGATCGACAACTGGTGTTAAAGCTTCTACTCGCCTGTCTAAGTTACTGGGTGTCCAATCGGCACTGCCAATGTAAACTTCATCTTGTCCATTATTATGGAAATGAAAGAGGCGCGAATGTTCTAAAAATCTGCCAATAATACTAATTACGCGGATATTTTCGCTAATTCCTGCCAATCCTGGACGCAAACAGCAGATACCGCGAATAATCAGGTCGATTTTTACCCCAGCTTGGGATGCGGCGTAAAGGCTGGTAATAATTTGCGGATCTACCAAAGAGTTCATTTTGGCAATAATTCGCCCTGTTTTACCGTTGTGACAATGTTCGATTTCCCGGCGAATTAAGGCGATAATGCGATCGCGCATATTTACAGGTGATACTAAAAGCTGCCGATAACAAGGCTGATAAGCATAGCCTGTTAAATAATTGAATAATTCCGTTAAATCTGCGCCTAAATCTTCTCGACAACTAAACAAGCCTAAATCGGTGTATAACTTTGCTGTTTGCGGATTGTAGTTACCAGTACCAATATGCACGTAACGCCGAATATTTGCCCCTTCTCGCCTGACTACTAAAGCAATTTTGGCATGGGTTTTTAATCCTAATAAGCCATAGACTACATGAATACCAGACTTTTCTAATTTTTGCGCCCAATTAATATTATTCTCTTCATCAAATCGGGCTTTTAATTCCACAACCACAGCAACTTGTTTACCACTTTCAGCCGCAGTTATTAAAGATTGAAAAATTTCCGCATCATCACAGGAGCGATAAACGGTCATTTTAATTGCTAATACGTGGGGATCGCTAGCAGCTTGGGCAATAAATTCTTCTACTGAAGCGCTAAAAGATTCATAGGGATGATGTACTAATAAATCATTTTGCTGAATAATTGTAAAAATATTCGCGCGTTTTTCTGGTTTATTAGCTTTAGTTGTTTGGCTGGCTTGATAGCAATTATGCAGCCGAGGGGGAATGATTGGCGTCCAAGGAGAATCTTGCAGTTCTGGTAAGGCTAAATCTTTAAACGAGATTAAATCTTTTAAATTTAATAGTCCATCTATTTCATAAATATCACTCTCATCTATTGCCATTTCTGATAATAATATTTCTCTGACATCTGCTGGCATAGATGGTTGAATTTCTAACCTAACTACAGAACCGCGATAAGTTCTTCCGCGTAACTCTTGCTGAATTGCTAATAATAAATCATCGGCTGCTTCTTTGGCTGCTGCTAAATCTGCTTTTCGAGTCAGGCGAAATAAATGATATTCCTGAACCGTCATCTCTGGGAATAAAGCTTCTAAGTTGTGAGCTATTACCTGTTCAATCGGTACGCCCATCCAGTGAATTTCTGACTGAGATTCTGGGTGTAAATCTTCAGGTAGCTCAATAAATCTAGGCAGAATATTTGGTACTTTAACTTTGGCAAATTTTGCTTTTTCTGTTACTGGATCTCTGACAATGACTGCCAAGTTTAAACTAAGATTAGCCATACGGGGAAAGGGATGGCTGGGATCGATAACTATGGGTGTGAGAACGGGAAAAATCCGCTCAATAAATATATTTTGGAGGTAATCGCGCTGTTTTAAACTTAGGTCTGTGTAATTAAAAAGATGAATCCCATTCAAGGACATTTCTTGTCGCAGCACCTGCTCAAAATTTTGCTGCTGCTGATTTACCATCGGATGTAAAATTTGGGCGATCGCTTTTAATTGCTGTTGTGGAGTCAGCCCATCTGGAGTAAGTTTATTTAATCGCGCTTGCACTTGCTCTTTGATAAATGCTACCCGCACCATAAAATATTCATCTAAATTGGCACTGAAGATAGCTGTAAATTTCAGCTTTTCTAATAACGGTGTACGCAGATCCAACGCTTCATGCAAAACTCGCCGATTGAATTCTAGCCAACTTAACTCTCGATTAAAGTAATACTGCGAGTCATCTAGGTTAATGGTTTTACTTCTCTCTTCAGATTTGACCATATTAGATTGAATCTCAGATAAATTTTATTTGGATAAAAATAGAGACGTTGGGTTTAAATATTTTTTCTGATTTGTGAAGCTGGGCAGGATTAGACTTTTTAACGCAAAGGTACGCTAAGGTTAACGCTAAGGTACGCAGAGTTTTTTATGTGTTTAGCAAGAATTAATTGCATTTTAAATATTAAATTGGTATGTGTTAAGACAATTGCCAAAGAATGGTTACTATTTTGATTATATTTACATTGGTATTAAATTGGCATTAAAGTTGCTTTTTAAGATATTAAAATTGCTGTTTATTGGTATTGAATAGAATCTCTGTTTTAGATTAAATAATTATTAAAGTTAGGTTAAAACGGATTTAATCTTATATTTAAAACATTTATGTGATGTTTTTAACAAATCAGAAAAAATGCGGAATAACTAATATTAATGAGCTAAATATATAGCATGATTTACTAAGTAATTAATCAAGGGGTGATACCCTGACGGTGGGTGAACCCATTGGCGATAAATGCGATCGCAAAAGCTACCTATGCCCCATACCCTATGCCCCATGCCCCATACCCAATGTACAATTATTAAAGTTACTTTACATTTCGTTATAATCATGCAGGCAATTACAGCCCCCTCTACAACCCCCATACCCGGACAGTACTGGCAATGGCGAGGGCATAAAGTTTACTATGTTAAAGCCACAGAGAAACAACTACAACGTCCGTCTTTGCTTTTAGTGCATGGGTTTGGTGCTTCTACAGATCACTGGCGCAAGAATATCTCCGAACTGTGCCAAGATTTTCAAGTATTTGCCATTGATTTATTGGGATTTGGACGTTCAGCCAAACCTAAATTAGACTATAGCGGCGACTTGTGGCGGGATCAACTCCACGATTTTATTCAGGAAATCATTGGTGAAAAAGCAGTTTTAGTAGGTAATTCTCTTGGTGGTTATGCTTGCTTATCTGTTGCTGCACAATATCCTGAGAGTGCAGCTGGTGTAGTTTTATTAAATAGTGCAGGCCCTTTTAACGAACAACCAACAGCAGAACCAGAAGCTTTACAAACACAAATTCAGCCACCCAAACAAAAATCGGGATTACAAAAGATGCTAGGTGGTGGGGTGAAGTGGATGTTTAAGCAACCTTTATCCCAGTTTTTATTATTTCAATATGTGCGTCAACGTTGGGTAATTCGCCGAACTCTAGAAAAAGTTTATTTAGATAAAAGTGCAATCACAGATCAATTAGTTGAAGAAATTTATCGTCCGGCTTATGATGCTGGTGCATTTGATGTATTTGTCTCGGTGTTTAGTACTCCTCAAGGTGAAAAAGTTGATGTACTGCTCAAGCAATTAACTTGTCCTTTATTATTGTTATGGGGAGAATCCGATCCTTGGATGAATGCTAAAGAACGTTCTCGCAAATTTCGCCAATATTATCCACAATTGCAAGAACATTTTCTTTCAGCAGGGCATTGTCCTCATGATGAAATACCCTCTCGCGTCAATTCGCTGTTACGCGATTGGGTATTAGAACAATAATTTTCTTGTGGGGTGGACAAGCTTCGGGGCATGGCAGTGCCAGTGCCCCTACAATCAACGCAATCTGCTGTACTTATTTTAAATTTATTTAGATATATAAGATTTACTTTCTTGCTCTATTTGTTCGCTAATAATTTCAGTGCCCATATCAGGTTTATCAAGACTCACTCTGAGGAAATTTGTTTTATCTTTAGCTGTAAATTTTTTGTCGTTATCAGAGTCTTTAATTATTTTCAGAAATAAGGCATTTTGGCTGGGAATAATTACCCAATTTTGAATTTGATGATTATTAGGAGTAACTTGAGTCAGGTTTTTCCCTGATAAATCAGATATATAACCTACTATGGCGTCTTCATAGTTAAGCTTTTTATCGCCGTTTGTATCTTGTTCAATTACTCGATATAACCATAGTCTTGTAGGTGTCTTACCAACAGCTTTGGTTTCTAAAAAATCAAAAGCGTTAATAATTACTTTTTTCTTGAATAAAAGATAAGTTGACT
The DNA here is from genome assembly GCF_002367995.1 of Calothrix brevissima NIES-22. Lineage (GTDB taxonomy): Bacteria > Cyanobacteriota > Cyanobacteriia > Cyanobacteriales > Nostocaceae > Aulosira > Aulosira brevissima. The sequence goes on along the minus strand of NZ_AP018207.1, from coordinate 8,025,337 downwards.
GTTCTTGTTTGTGATAAAAAATAAAGTTATAGATTAAATTATATTTTTCATAATTCCGGGACAGACTATAGTTAGTATTTTTATCTGATTTCTGTTCTGTAGAAATAACTGGAATCATCAAATATTCTGATTGCTCTTTAATAATTAATTCACCGTAATTAACATTTGGTTGGGGTGTGGGCTGAATAGTAGTATTTGCTTGTGTCTGTTCTATCTTTTTGGTTTGAGTTGATTCACAACTAAAAGCAGTTGTAGCGATAAAAATAGCCAGAGTAATTTTTTGCCAAAAACGATTAATCATCATCTCAATCTACCAGCCCAATATTATGTTGTCTGGCGTTGCTTATTAGTGGGATGATTTTTGTCTCACGCAGAGGCGCAGAGGCGCAGAGAGTAAGAGTTTGAAAAATCCAATTTTGAATTTTCATCCCTTTATTCAGCAATGCCATGTTGTCTTATTTTATGGCTGGTTGCGAAATTCGTCACAACAGTCAACACTTCGACAAGCTCAGTGCGGCGCAGTCAACAGTCAACACTACCAGTAACTTTAACATTATTGCTGATGAAAAATGCCCCTATCAAATTCAAAAACCTGGTCAAGGGTGACCAGGTTTTCTCGAATTCACAGTTTTCAAATCGTTAAACTTGTTAAGTAATTGAAGCAATCAAAAACTAGGGTGGACATAACAACTAACAACTTCAGCATTTTTTGTTTTTCCGCTTTGGGATTTGGCTTGCCTTGTTCTCCAAGACTTATGCCACTTAATCATTAATATGCTGAAACTTGCTGGGCTTACTGACGGGAGACACCTGGTCATTTGCCCTTTGGTTTTTTCTTGGTGTCCTATAAATATTAATTTAGCACTGGGATAATTAAGCAAAACACTTTGTTTACCAAAGTTGATATTTTGTTTAATTGCGTAATAGTCTCTCAAAATATGTTGACGGTTGACTGTTAACAGTTAACCGTCAACGATAAATGTTATTTTGACTGGGAAGTGATTTACCAGTTCCACATAACTGGGCTGTCGTCTAAGCGATCGCTTACAATGCGTCCAATAGCATCAATCTCTGCAATTTCTTCTGGCGAAAGTTGGACTTGTGCGGCTAGGGCGTTGTCTTTGGCTTGTTGGGGATAACGCGCACCTGCGATCGCATTTGCTTGGGGTTGGGCTATTAACCAAGCTAGGGCTAACTGGGCTAAACTGGCGTTGTGTTTCTCGGCAATGGGGCGGAGTTTATCTAAAGCTTCTTGGGCGCGTTCAAAGTTTTCTCCTTGAAATAACTTATTATCTGCGCGATTATCTCCCTGCTCAAATTTAGTCCCGCGAGGAAATTTACCTGTTAATAATCCTTGGGCTAGGGGTGAATAAGCCAAAATAGAAATTTGATTTTCTACACAATAAGGCGTTAAATCTTTTTCTATTTGTCGCCAAAATAGGGAATAGGGCGGTTGTACGCTATCAATTCTGCCATATTGTGATGCTTCGGCTAGTTGATCGCGAGAAAAATTAGAAACTCCAATGGCGCGAATTTTACCTTGCTCTTTCAGCAAATTTAAAGCGCTCATTGTTTCCTCAATGGGGACAATTTCATTATTAAAAGAACCGGATGGCCAATGAATTTGATAAAGGTCGATATAATCGGTTTTGAGATTTTTTAATGAACGCTCACAAGCTTCTATGACTTGCTGATACTTGAGATGGTTAGCAAATACTTTTGTGGCATATTCTACCTGTTCTCTGACATCGGCTAAAGCTTCAGCGACAATTCGCTCAGAATGTCCATCACCATAGACTTCAGCTGTATCAATGGTGGTAATTCCCGCCTCAAATGCAGCGCGAATTGTTTGAATTGAGTCTGCATCTTCAATTCCTACCCACATTTTTTTACCAGCTTGCCAAGTCCCCATTAAAATAGGTGTGATTTGCACAGCTGATTTTCCTAGTGTTCGCTTAGACATAGTTATTTCCTAATTCATCTCCCTGGATAGTTTTCTACTGTAGCGGTCTTAGAGAGAAAATAAATCAGAGCTTGACTAAATAGGCAAATACTTTCCTAAAGTTACTTATAATTAGTCACCATGAGCAACTTGACAGCGTTTTCACTGTCTGATAGTTTAGAAGCAGTGCCGAAAACCAAGGCCAACTTCATATCTGGTTTGTAAACCACAGTCGCGTTCATTAGTAGCCAGCCTTTAAAAAGGTCGAAGGTGATACCAAGATTCTTTAAATAGGTGGAAAATAATTTTGAACAATGGCTAAAAGCTTCAGAAAAAAATTGGACAGACCGCAAAATAGGCTCGGCTAGAGCCGAATTTACGCCTGTGGACAAGAAGGAGCCGACTCCCTTGGTGGAAGCAGGAAGCAGACCCTCTAAAGAAAACTTTAGTTGAATGGCGAAGCTTAGATAAGTTTAGCCAAGTTTTGTATAGCAGTTAAAGTAGATTTCAATGAATTTAAGCAGAAATTTTCATGCACTTAAGGAATGGGCGATCGCTATTGAGGCTTTAGAAACTGGTAAGACTATTATGTTACTGCGTAAAGGCGGTATCCAGGAACAAAATGGTCGGTTTCAAGTTGCTCATGAGCAAGTTTTACTTTACCCGACATTTGAGCATCAACAACCTTTTTTACTCAAACCTGATTATGCTGATGGTGTATTTCCTGTAACATCAGGTTGGCATCCAGAAACGGTGCGCATCGGTAGTTGGGCAGAAATTACTGATATTTTACCAGTGAGTGACGAGTCAATAGTTAACAGCTTGCTTCCTTTCCATATTTGGAATGAGCAGTTTATTAGCGATCGCTTAAAATGGAAACCTCGCCAACCATTGTATATCCTCCTGCTGCGGACTTATAAATTAGCCCAAGTCACGGAAATTCCTTACCTGACGCAATATGGTGGTTGCAAATCTTGGATTGATTTAACGCAAGAGATTGACGTACAAAATCCACAACCAGTATTGTCTGAGTCTCGCTATCAGCAATTAGTCGGGGAAATTCGCGATATTGTAAACTACCCACACTGATGCAAGCATAAAGTGTGGGCTTTCTGCTCCAATACTTGTAAAGACTCAACTCAAAGGAGGAATAGAGTCTAGAAATGTCATCAACCAACCCGAAAATTTGTTTCCGAAAATAGCCGCTATTACTCCACAAAATAAAACTAGTGCAGCTAAAACAATGATATGTAACAATTTCAAATCTATAACTGATAGCGAGATGTATTGCAGAGGGATAAGCGCCAGTACTAATCCAAATGCGATGCCTATTAGAAATTGCTTAATTATATCAGTTGAGCTACGGTCTTTAGGACTATTATCCTTAGATATCATGTCAAAGTTCTCCTTATAGAATCTTGAACATTGAAATAATCGACGCTTTTTCTAGTAAACCGTTCCACGGGAATTAAGGCAAAAATTCAGAATTACTCTATTGCCAATGATGAAATTCATCATTAGTATTGCGCAGTAAAGAACTAATCTGTGCCCGTCGGGTTTCAAAGTTCGCAGCGATAGAAATTAAAACTATCCCCACAAACAAGCCAACTACCCACTTTAAAAAAGGATAACGCAAGCTGAAAATTACTAGCTGGTAAATACTAGTAAATAAAAACGCCGCCGTACCCACATAAAGAAAGGCGCGAATTCGCAAGCCTAAGCCGGCGAAAATGGCAATTAAGCTGAAAATTCCCGGTATAAGGGCGGTATCTTGATTAAAGAAAACAGCCCAACCGCAAATGAAGCCACTTCCCACCATCCTTAAACTGTGGCGAGTTTCCTTACCTTCTGGTAGCCTGAGCCAAGGATCTATTTGGGCAATATACAGTAAAGATAAACCAATCACGGTGACATACCACAAACTATCATTAAGCTGTAAGTCAACGAACCAGCGACATAACGCCCAATCAATTAAGGCGACGCTGATATAGGTAAAGCGGATGTTGTTTTCGATTTTGGCAAGGAAGATATAGTAACAAGCGGCGATCGCTAAAGTTATCGGGTAAACTTTCAGGCTGGTTTCCGCTAAAATTATTAGTGGGATAATATATGCTGCGTTGCGCCAAGGTCGTCTTGACCAGCCCCAATCCTCCCAAGGTAAAATGTAGAGGAAGTAAGCAAACACACAAGCGATCGCACCATTCCAAGGTAATAAAATATCACGGAAAAGATGCTCGATAATTGTCTGACGCCAATATATTCTCAGGGCGGCTAGTTGTAATAAACCGATGTATACCCAAATCTCGGCGATGGTAATGTCACCCAGGATTTGAGTTGATGCGGTGATATTCCTACCTGCAAATATTGCATACTGAACCAAGACAATCCCCGTACCCAAACCTAACAGGCGATTCACTTCGATGGGTGCAACAATTCCCGCTAATAATAGAAAACTACTCCAAGCCCAGTGCAGCTGAGTAATGGCTTTTAATTGTCTGGGAGTTAAACGCAAATAATCGCCCAGCCAAGGTGATAAAATCCGGTAGGCGTACATAATACCTGTACCCAAAGTTGCCATTGCAATTAATGCATCGCCATAAGCGCCACCTTTGGCTTGGGACATTTGGTAAAATAGCAGTTCATAAGCAGAAAGGGAAACACCAATAATTCCCAAATACAGCAGGGGTTGGAATTTCTCGGTTCTGCGCCCAACACCAATGAAAATTAAAGCTACGCCGAGAGAACATAAGCCTGTCCAACTTTCAAAGGTATCTAGGCGTAATATCACACTTAAAACAGCGTACACCAATGGCAAAATATGCAAGCTGTTGAGGCGTACTTGATAGCGTCGTCGCCACCATTCTCCCACAACTTCGGCGCTTAAACCCAAGGCAATATTTGCGATCGCCATATTCACTGTCGAACGTCCCCAAAAGCCGAGGATTTCTGCTACCAGTAATTCTAACCCCCAGCCAATACCGTAAAACGCCCAGTTATTAGGTTCGCGCCAACTGCGATAAATAATAGCAGCCAAGGTGATGACAATACTAGTTAAATATAAAACTCCTGATGTCTGGAATTTCTCGTAAACAGCGAGGGAATGGACTGTAAGCAAGAATAATTCTAGACTACAAAATGCGATCGCCCATTTATCGCTAGCCTTTGCATATATAGTTGCGAGTGGGTGATTTTGGCGGATTAAAAATGCTCGCCCATACCATAAACTAAAAGTAGCGATCGCGCCTACTAAAAACCAACCTGCAACACTTAAATGGGGTAATCCGGGGATTCCTTCCCACAACAGCGTGCCGATAAAACTCAATCCAAAACCTAGAGTAATTGCGGCTGTAATTTCGTAGCGTATATAACTCGTATTGAAATACATCACCGCCGTAGCTACTGCTAAAGCGATTAATCTTGTTCCTGGCAAATGTATAGTTAGTAACTGCGCCAATCCTAACGAGACAATACTCAAGCTAGTATTAACTCTGCGTTCTTGGGGATTGTTACGACTGGCGATAGCTGTGAGAGTTAACGGCGTAACTAACCAGATAATTCCCCACTGGTGCTGACTGCGCAGCTCACCATACCAAGCTGATTCGCTATTTGCCAAAAGTAACATATAACTGGCACCGGCTAATATTAAACCAATCAGCCATGCACTTTCTCGCCAAATTCCCTGAGTCAGACTTAAACCTAACTCCACCACCATCAAGACTAACAAAATACTCGCCCAAAATTCCCTCCCCAAAGTCGGGAATAACCAATCCACAGTAGAGCAAAGCGTCAAAACTCCCATGATGTGGGTGAGATATACCAAGGGAGAAGATTGGCTTTGTCTGGGTAAGCGGCGTTTGGTGATGTTAACTAAGGTGATGGTAGATAATAATAAATTGAGCGATCGCAATGTAGGATTTACCAAGGCGATTGTGGTTAACACAGTCCCCAAAATCAGCGTCAATCCATCACCACAGATTACCAATTGGCGCTTGTGCTGACGATAAAACCAATCTGTTAACCCCACCATTAATATTAGGTAGGGAAAGAAAGCAATACTCAACAAAGCCCAAGGTGTATTTTGGGAATGAGTTAATTGTGTACCAAATGCGATCGCTTGTGTTTGGATATTTGCAGGTACTAACCGCCAACCCAACCAAATCGCCTGTAAACCAATGACAAATACGGCGACGAAATCAGTCTGTAAACTATATCTTTGCAAGCGACTTCCATAAAACTGCAAAGCCAACCCACTCACAGCAATAGCTTGCCCCGGATAGTTGAAAACTGCAACCAACCAACCTAAGAATAGTACAATGCTGCCGAGTCTTTCCCAGATGATAAAGGAAGACAAGGGGGATGAGGGGGACAAGGGAGACAAGGGGGACAAGGGGGACAAGGAAGAAATTGCTTCCTCTGCTTCCTCTGCTCCCCTGCTTTCTCTGCTTCCCTGCTCCCTTATCTCCCGTTGAGCTAACCAAGTCATTAACCAACCGCAAATACCAATGGCTAACCCTAGCTGAGTAACATCTACTTGGACAATAAAAATTGCCCGCATTAATAGAACTATCAGGGCATATACAATGATCGCAGCTGGTAAGCGAATCCCTAAACTAATCCTGCTACTACCTTCAGTCGGTGTCGCATCTGGGGTTTTTTGCCTGCGGTAGCGATTATGATAAATAGTAATAATAGTTGTGCCAATCATTGCCAAATAAACGGCAATTAAGGGAAAATTGGGTAATTTCCAACCCCAATGTAAGAAAGATAAGCCCAGAATATTAACTAGCAGTAACTTATCAGTACGTAAATTAATTGAAAATAGACGATTACTGAACAGTAAAGCCGTCATCACTGTCAGAGTTGGAGCTGCGATCGCCACTGTGATCCAATCTAAAGGATTGTGCCACAGTTTAAAACTGTCCATTGCCCAAAAATTGACAGGTACTAACAACAAACTCACCAAAAGTAATGTTTGCGCCGTCAATCGCAAATTATTTTGTTTCGCCGCCCAAAAACCGAAGCCCCAAAAGCTTAAAGTATAAGCAAATAAAACCCCATATTGTCCCGAAGCGGGGAATTTTTCCCATTGACTCGCAGCTAGTACCCCAGAGGATACCACTACTAAAAATACGCCTAAAAACAGCAACCAACGAACGCTCAATTCCTCACCCAAAGACTGCAACATTGTGGTGAGAAAATTGGGTTTTGCTGGCTTGGCTGCTGGTTCTGCATCGCGGCTAGCCGACGGTATAGAAATTGCCTGTAACATATTTACAGGTAATGGTTTCACCGGATCGACGGTTCCCGTAGTCACAGCAACCGGTACTATTCTCGGACATACAAGATATTCACGACAAATCTGTCTAACTTGGCTATCCGATATCAAACCGAAACGCAACCATAAGTCCAGTCCTTCCAATAATTGAGGATGGTAAGATGGCAGCTTAATTTCAAATCTGAGCGGGATATCTGGTAACATAAACCGCATCTGTATAAGGATATACGTTTATCAAATCTTGTCAGCAAATATCTTGTGGTTGCTTGTGTGCCACTTAATTTACCTAACCAATACTCAGTAAGCCTACGCTAAGCTAAGGGCAAGTAATCAATAAATTTATTATTTGTTAACAGTTGACGATTGACTGTTGACGGTATTGATTATTGGTGCGTTGCGCTAGACAACCACCCTACAGTTAATACTTTTAGGACTTACCCACACTCTCTGAACTCTTGGCGTTCTTGGCGTCTTGGCGGTTCCATCAATTAAGCTTTTTGGCAATTTTTGCGTAAGTCCTGACTTTAATTAATTACAAATTACGAATTAAAGTTACTTCTCTGTTGCAATAATATGCAAATCTATATTTTGTTTTCTAATTAACTCCATCAATCGCTGAGTAAAAGAACCTTTTAACCATCTTTTCCAACGCGGTTGTTGAGTTTCGCCAATGACAATTTGGGTGATGTGATACTTGGCTGCAACTTGGGCAATTTCTGGAGCTACATTGTAACTTTTAACATGTAAAAATTCGCCGCCAAATTCTTTACATAACTTTTCACAAGTATCAATATGTAAACTTTCTTTTTTGGTGAGGAAGCGCTCAGGATTGGCGATGAAAATAGCATAAAGTCGCCCATTCATGTAATTAGCAATCCGCGCACCTCGTCGCAGTAATTGCACAGAATTAGGATAAGTAGAGACACAGACTAAAACTCGTTCGTGAATATTACAAGTTTGTCCTTCTAAATGAGAAGTGTTGGCGTCATCTTCAACTGTATCTGCAACTTCTCTTAAGGCGAGTTCGCGCAAAGCTATTAAATTACGACGCTGAAAGAAGTTTTCTAGGGATTGCTGAATTTTTTCGGAGCCATAAATTTTCCCTTCACGCAAACGTTCTTCTAAGGTTTCGGGGGTGACATCAATGACGACAACCGCGTCAGCTTCATCTAATATTCTGTCGGGAATGCGTTCGCGCACGACAACGCCTGTAATTCTCGCGACTAAATCATTTAAACTTTCTAAATGCTGAATGTTGACGGTGGAGTAAACATCAATACCAGCATTTAAAATTTCTTCTACATCTTGGTAGCGTTTTTCTCTGAGAGAACCGGGTACATTTGTGTGTGCAAGTTCATCGACTAACACAAGTTGAGGCGATCGCTTTACAATGGCCTCTGTATCCATTTCCTGTAAAGTCACCTTTTCTTGGATAGTGACTGTTTTGGGAATTATCTCTAACCCTAGCGCTTTCTCTGCTGTATCTTTGCGTCCATGAGTTTCTAAAACACCGATGACAACATCAATTCCATCTTGCTTAAGCTGATGGGCTTCTTCTAACATTTTGTAGGTTTTACCGACGCCAGGAGCCATCCCGATGAAAATTTTATGTTTCCCGCGTCGGTGAGGACGAATATAAGCGCTGTCAGGGGAAATTGTCGAGTTATGAAACATTCATTAATTATTCCGCATTTAACTGGCAGATTTTAATGCATCTAAAGCGAGATTTAATTGCAAGATATTCACCCCCGGTTCGCCAAATATACCCAAAAAGCGACTGTCAGTGTGTTGCTGAATCAAAGTCTCTAACTGTTGGGGTGAAATTCCTCGCGCTTTGGCGATGCGGGAAATTTGCGCTTTGGCGGCTGTTGGGGTAATGTGGGGGTCAAGGCTAGAACCAGAGGTGTAAACTAAATCTGCGGTGGGTTGTATTCCTGCGGTTTTGAGTCGGGTGAAATCGCCATCTTTACCTTTGATGCGTTCTAGTAAGGCTGAATTGCTGGGAGCGAGATTACTAGCGCCAGAAACCCCAGTTTGCAGAATTTTCGCTTCATCTTGCTGAGGATTGGCGGTACTGTAGCTGGTGGTGCTGGGACGAGAGTTAAAATAGCGATCGCTCTTAAAGGGTTGACCAATTAAACTAGAACCGATAACCTGACCTTGGCTATTTGTAATTAAACTACCATTAGCTTGGGATGGAAAGACAATCTGCCCAATTGCGATCATCATAAAGGGGTAGATAATGGCGCTAATAATCCACAATACCAGGGTAGAACGAATTGCTCTGCTGGCTTCTGTTGCTAAACTCATTAGAATTTCTCCGGTACAAACATGACAAAAAATAAATAGATGGAAAGGCTCAAGGTTGCTAATCCTAATAATCCTAAAGCCCAGGCTTGTGGGCGAGAAAATTGTTCGCCTGTGCCTGCATAAACAACAGGCGCAATTATTAGGTTAAAGCACATTCCTAAGAATAGGGATAAAGGCAGTTTCTGGTGGCGACAATTTGAGAATATTTCGGTGATATCTTCCATTATTTGGGTAGATGTTGGAGATTTCATAACCTTGTTGCCTGTTTATATTAATGAACCACAGAGACACAGAGAACACAGAGAAAAGACTTTCCTTTGTACCTTTGCGTCTTTGCGCCTTTGCGTGAGATTCTTTTTTTAAATGAACCGCCAAGACGCCAAGAACGCCAAGAGAAGAGAGGTTAAGAGAAGGGGAGAATTACATCGATAAATTTGATGGCAATAAAAGGTGCAATAATACCGCCTACACCATAGATAAATATGTTGCGTTTCAATAATTGATCCGCCGTTAATGGACGAAACTTCACCCCTTTAAGTGCAAGAGGAATCAGTACGGGAATAATCAAGGCGTTATAAATCAACGCCGAAATAATTGCCGATTGCGCACTTTTTAACCCCATAATATTTAATGCACCAATCCCTGCGGCGGCAAAGATTGTGGGGATAATAGCAAAGTATTTGGCGATATCATTCGCAATAGAAAAGGTGGTTAATGCGCCACGAGTTATCAACAATTGTTTGCCAATGGTGACTAAATCAATTAATTTGGTGGGATCTGAATCTAAGTCCACCATGTTAGCAGCTTCTTTGGCGGCTTGAGTACCGGAGTTCATAGCTACACCGACGTTGGCTTGGGCTAATGCGGGTGCGTCGTTGGTTCCATCGCCTGTCATGGCGACTAGTTTACCTTGGGATTGTTCAGAGCGAATGACGCTGATTTTGTCTTCTGGTGTAGCTTCGGCGATGAAGTCATCAACGCCGGCTTCTTGAGCAATCACACTTGCGGTGATGCGATTATCGCCGGTTAACATGATGGTACGTACACCCATGCGGCGCAGTTGGTCGAATCTTTCCCGTAAACCTGGTTTTACAATATCTTTGAGATAGATAACGCCGAAAATTTGGTCATCTTGACACACGGCTAAGGGTGTACCGCCTAATCGGGAAACTCGCTCATAAGCTGCATCGACATCATCGGGAATTCTACCACCGCGCGATCGCACAAAGCCTTTAATGGCATCCACAGCACCTTTACGCACTTGCTTACCATTGGGTAAATTTGTGCCACTCATGCGGGTTTTGGCGGAAAATTCTACACCTTCGGCTTGTTTACTGTCGAAATCAACAACTATTCCGGCATTTTCGGCTAGTTTGACAATTGACCTGCCTTCTGGTGTTTCATCAAATATACTAGCTGCTAGGGCAACTCTGGCAACATCTGCAACGGTGTAACTATTCACTGGGATAAATTCATCAGCCATGCGGTTTCCCAAGGTGATTGTACCTGTTTTATCTAGCACTAAGGCGTTGATGTCACCGCAAGCTTCTACTGCTCTACCAGATGTGGCAATGACGTTAAATTGGGCGACTCTATCCATCCCCGCAATGCCAATGGCACTGAGTAAACCACCGATAGTTGTGGGTATTAAAGCTACCAACAGGGAAATTAAAATCGCAACGCTAGCACCTGCACGTAAACTGATGCCGGCTTCCGCGCCAAAGACAATCGTGATAAAGTTGGCGATGTAATTGACAAAGGGTGGCATGGTTGCCACGACAATTAAAAAGACTTGGGTGAGAACGGCTAATAATACAGTGAGGGCGATTTCGTTGGGTGTTTTGGTTCTTTCTGCGCCTTCTACTAAAGCAATCATCCGGTCGATAAAGCCTTGACCGGGGTCGGCAGTAATGCGTATTGTTAATTCATCGGAGAGTAAGCGCGTTCCCCCGGTGACAGAACTAGCAATATCTGTACCTGGTTGCTTGAGTACAGGGGCAGATTCTCCTGTAATTGCTGATTCATCTACCGAACCGATACCTTGAATAACTTCGCCATCCGCCGGAATCATATCGTTGGCGATGACTTTGACTAAATCGTTGCGGCGCAATTCTGTGGAATTAACTTGAATGATTGTACCATCGGGAAGAATTTTCCGCGCGATCGCATCGGAACGTGTAGACCTTAAAGAATCTGCTTGAGCTTTTCCTCTACCTTCGGCGACTGCTTCGGCAAAGTTAGCAAAAACAACTGTGAAAAAGAGAATTAAGGTAATTAATCCGTTTAACAACCGTTGCTGGTTGACATCTGCTTGTAATGTACCGAATAAATTGGGGTTGAGAGTGACAAGAAATGTCACAATTGTCCCTACCCAGACGACAAACATCACGGGATTCTTCACAGCAATCCGGGGATGGAGCTTGACAAATGACTCTTTGATTGCTCTTTGATAAAGTCCCCGCATATCTGCTTTCGGCGTGTGTCTGCGGGAGTCACGAGTTCCCTGGGGAACGCGCGGCGGGCGGGGAGATGGGTGGGTGTTGGGGTTCATAGGGGGGAGTTTGGGGGACAAGGGAGACAAGGGGGACAAGGGGGACAAGGGAGAGGCGATTGGGGCATAAGGTGTGGTGAATTTATGATGTTTGTTGAGGTTTTGAGGGTGAAGGTTGAGGCTTTGAACAAGAACGTTGAGGCTTTGAACAAGAACGTTGTAGTTTTGAACAAGAACGTTGAGGTTTTGAACAAGAACGTTGAGGTTTTGAACACGAACTTTGCAGCTTTGAACAAGAACGTTGAGGTTTTGAACAAGAACGTTGAGGTTTTGAACACGAACTTTGCAGCTTTGAACATGAACGTTGCAGTTTTGAACACGAACGTTGCAGTTTTGATGCCGGAATTTGCGGCTTTAAACTTGAATGTTGCACCTTCAATACCCAATGCCCAATGCCCAATGCCCCATGCCCCATGCCCCATGCCCAATGCCCAATACCTAATGCCCCATGCCCATATAAAATGCTTCACCAATGGGGCCGAATGCCAAAACGGGGAAGAATGTCAGCGCGCCGAGAATTAAAATTACGCCGGCGGTGACGCCTGTAAATAATCCGGTGTCGGTGCGCAATGTACCGACGTTGAAAGGAACTTGTTGTTTGCGAGATAAACTATCTGCAAGCAACAGCAAACCAATAACGGGGATGTAGCGCCCAGCAAGCAAACTAAAGCATGTACTGAGGTTCCACCACAAAGCGGTGACGGTGGTTTTTGCACCTGTAGCAATAGCTATTGGTGATGGTTGGGAATCTCCTAAACCTTCAAATCCCGAACCATTATTAGCCGCCGCCGAGGCGTATTCGTAAATGACTTGGGCGAAACCGTGAAAGCCGGGGTTACTAATTCCTGTCAGTTGTTCGGGAAAGGCTAAGGTGATACCCGCAGGAATCATAATGGCGATGGGATGAACTAACAAAATCAGAAAACTCGCCAGCACTACCTCGCGCTTTTCGATTTTGCGTCCGAGAAATTCTGGCGTGCGCCCTACCATTAAACCTGTGGCAAATACTGCCAAAATTAAGTAGGCAAATAAATATGCTGTTCCCGTACCTTGTCCACCCCATATAATTTGCAGAAACATATTCGACAGGGTGACAAAACCGCCGTTAGGCATAAAGGAATCATGCATACTATTAACAGCACCAGTCATGGTTCCTGTGGTGGCTGTGGCAAATAATGCCGACTGCGCCCAACCAAATCTAACTTCCTTACCTTCTAAATTCGGTTGCGTACTGCCTAAAAGTGCATTGACTGCGGAATTTCCGTTATATTCGCCAACGGCGTTAACAATCACGAATATGAGAAAAAGTACGCTTACCATCCCGTAGACTAACCAAGCTTGTTTGCGGTTATTGGCAAACAAACCGTATGTATAAATCAGCGATGTGGGGATAGATAACATCGCCACAGTCTCAATTAAGTTTGTCAATGGGTTGGGATTTTCAAAAGGATGGGCTGAATTGATAGCGAAAAAGCCGCCGCCGTTTTCTCCTAATTGTTTGATGATTTCAAAATGCGCTACCGGGCCGCGCGCGATCGCCTGACTTATATTAGAATCTTCTAAAGTCGGGAAAACAACAGGCCCCGCTAAAGTTTCCGGTACGCCAGCTGCCATCAAAACAATAGCGCCGACAAGACAAATAGGTAATAAAATCCGCGTAATTGCCCGAATTAAATCTACATAGAAATTTCCCAAAGGTCTACCAGTCAACCCGCGAATAAAAGCAATCCCCACCGCCAACCCAGTCGCCGCCGAGGTAAACATGTGATAACCCAGTCCCCAAATTTGGCTACCATAGCTGAGGTAAGTTTCCCCGGAATAATGTTGCTGGTTGGTATTAGTAATAAAAGATATAGTTGTGTGTAATGCTGTATCCCAAGTTGGCGCGCCAATCTTAGTCGGGTTCAGGGGTAGCCATCCTTGATTAATCAGAATGAAAAATATTAGCAACCCCATCACTATATTGCTATACAAAATAGCTCTGGCGTACTGCCAACCTGTCATATTTTCTTTAGTGGGAACGCCAACTAAAGAGTAAAGCAATGCTTCAACTGGGTTGAGAATTGAGTCAAGCCAAGTTCGCTGTTCTAAGAAAACCCGCGCTATATATCTACCAAAAATAGGAGTTATCGCCGCGACAATTAGTAGCGTTAATCCTATTTGTATCCATCCTTGTAACATGATGAGTTATCTCAATTGGTGATACTAAATTTGTCAACCAATTATTAATTTATTTACATCATCATTTGATTAAGCCATCAAGACAATATGTAGAAGGTATAAAAACAGGCTTATTTTAGATATAGTCTAGCGTTTATTATTTCTATATCTAGCGTTTAGAGCGTTTAGATAATTGCCTAAACACCAAGATAAACAGTGATTTACCATTTAAAAAAAAGAATGTGACAGATGGTAGGGGCATGGCACTGCCCATTGGTGTCAACTTAACGTGAAACTCGCTTTGTGCAAAGGTTTTGCCCTCACCCCCAGCCCCTCTCCCTGAGGGAGAGGGGAGCAAGAGATTCAATTCCCCTTCTCCCTCAGGGAGAAGGGGTTAGGGGATGAGGGCGAGGGTTTTTGTACAACACGCGCTGTATATAGCTTTTAGCTTAAGTTGACACTAATGAGCAATGCCATACCCTCTAGAATATATTGATGTGCCGCTCCCCAATGCCCCATGCCCCATGCCCAATAACTATCAAGCTAGTAGATTTACAGTCATATTAGGGCTATTTCTGACTGTAGTATTTATGGAGTTTTCTACCCCAACTGAATATGTATTTGGATATTTATATACAGGCCCGATATTATTAGCTAATTCCTGGTTTGGGAGGATTGCTACTGTTTACGCCACATTAATTGCAGTCTGCTTCACGATTTTAAATCTTTTCTGGCCAGAACATGAAACAATAAAAGCATCGACTATTGCTAGTCGCGCGATCGCAGTTATGGCTTTGATTGTTACAGGTATATTAAGCGATCGCCTGCGTCGTTCCCAAGATGCGATCGCGATCGCTCGTGCTAAATTAGAATCGCAAGCGGAATTAGTCAAAGTCCGCGAAGATTTTGCTTCGACAATCACCCATGATTTAAAAACGCCATTATTAGGTGCAATTGAAACCATCAAAGCCTTTCAACAAGAGAAATTTGGCTCTGTATCATCCACCCAGCAACAAGTTTTAGCGACAATGGCGCGCAGCCATCAAACTTCCCTACAACTTTTAGAAACTTTATTAGATATCTATCGCAACGATACGGAAGGTTTAAAACTCAACTTAGCCCCTGTAGATTTAACCAACTTAGCAGAAGATGCCGCTAGCAGTTTAATTGAATTAGCCGCCAATCGTCGCGTTCATTTAGCGGTGAGTTATGGCGATTCTGATTGGCGACGCGCTTTATGGGTTCAAGGTGATGCTTTGCAACTACAGCGAGTATTTAACAATTTATTAGTCAATGCAATTAATCATTCCCGGCGCGGGGGAAGAGTAGAAGTAGTTTTAGAACCGCAAACTAATTACCAAGTCGTGAAAATTCTCGATACAGGCGCAGGAATTGAAACAGCAGAGTTACCTCATATCTTTGAAAGATTTTACCAAGGACATAGCGACCGTCAAGCCAAAGGTTCAGGCTTAGGACTTTATCTATCTCGCCAAATTATTACAGCCCACGGCGGTATAATTTGGGCAGAAAACAGAGTACCCACCGGTGCGATGTTTGCTTTCAAATTACCTGTTTACCCAATTTAGGGGCTAGGGAAGGGGGACAAGGGAGACAATTGTACAGACGCGATTCATCGCGTCTCTGACAAATGACAAATGACAAATGACAAATGACAAATGACAAATGATCAAAATTCTCCTGGTTGAAGATGACGAACTTTTTCGCTTAGGTTTGCGGGTGCGATTGCAACAAGAACCTGAGTTAGAGATTGTCGCGGAAGCTGAAGATGGGGAAACAGCTATTGAGTTAGTTAAGCAAACTCTTGTGGATGTGGTGCTGTTAGATGTGGGTTTACCGGGAATTGGCGGAATTGAAGCATGTAGACAAATTAAACAGCAAAATCCTCTGTTACCGATTTTAGTCTTGACTTCCCATTCGCAAAAACCTTTAATTACACGCCTAATAGAAGCCGGCGCGCAAGGCTACTGTCTCAAAGGTATTGCAGCAGAAAAATTAGTTTTAGCACTGCGTTCTGTTGCGGCTGGTGCTTCTTGGTGGGATGCAACTGCAACTCAAGAAATTCGTTCTTCTTTAAGTTCGGAACCATCGGAGATAGAAACACAAACAAAGCCTGTAAATCCCCTAACTGTACGCGAACAAGAAATTCTCACACTGTTAGCCGCAGGTAAAACCAATCAAGAAATAGCCCAGGAATTATATATTGCACCGGGAACAGTGCGGGTGCATATTCATGCCATTTTACAGAAATTAGAAGTAAGCGATCGCACTCAAGCTGTAGTTGTCGCCTTCCAAAAACGTTTAATTAGGGTTTGCTGAAAAAGAAAGAAAAAGTGACAGTCTCTAGATTATTAGAGCCTAAAAATATATTCAGGTGCAAGAGTTGAGGGTAAAATAGTGCAAAATCCTTGCATCACAGTGGTCAAGGTTGACATAGAGTATCATTAGTCACAATGTACTGACAAGAAGAATCAACAATTATTTTAGTTAACTCAAAAAACTCTGCATACCTATGCGCTAACCTTAGCGTCCCTTTGCGTTCAAGAAAGGTATGTTGTATGCAGCTTCACAAATAAATAGTCTAAAATTAACCTGTTACTAGTCCTCTATTGCCCAGACTGGTAACAATATTGATATTTGTTAAAATTAAGTCAAAATTTAAAGATTTATAATTTAACATGCATTTAAGTCAAAAATTATTACCAGCAATTTTTATTTTAATTTAAGGTTTTACTGCTCGTTATCTATAAACTTCACTGAATATTAAGCGATTGTTTGATATGAAAATTTTAGTTGTCGAGGATGACGAGTTACTCGCAGCAGTACTCAGAGAAATTCTCAATACCCAAAACTATGCAGTCGAACTAGCAAGTGATGGTATTGCTGGTAAGGATTTAATCGAAACCTACGATTACGATTTAATTTTATTAGATGTCCTGCTGCCGAAGCTAGATGGTATCAGTCTTTGCCGTCATATCCGCTCCCGTGGCTTACAAATGCCAGTCTTATTATTGACAGGGTGCGATAGCAGTCACGAAAAAGCAATTGGGCTAGATGCGGGTGCAGATGACTATGTAGTTAAACCATTCGATCAAGAAGAATTAGTAGCACGGGTTCGTGCTTTATTGCGTCGTGGCGGAAAAACAACTCAACCAGTATTGGAATGGGGGAATTTACACCTCGATCCTAGTAGTTGTGAAGTTATTTATAATGGCGAGTTGCTGTCATTAACTCCCAAAGAATATGCCCTGTTAGAATTATTCTTGCGCAATAGCCGCCGCGTATTTAGTTGTGGCATGATTTTAGAACATCTCTGGTCTTATGAAGATACACCAGGGGAAGAAGCTGTACGCACCCATATTAAAGGCTTGCGGATGAAATTACGCAATGCGGGAGCGCCGAGCGATTTTGTGGAAACAGTGTATGGAATTGGCTATCGTCTCAAACCCCACGCGGTTGAGGAACCCCATAAAAGCGAATTAGAACGTAGCAAAGCCACCCAACCCAACCAAAAAACACAGCAACAAACAATCGCCGCAGTCGCCGAAATTTGGCAACGCTTCCAAGAAAGAGTTAGGGAACAGGTGGGAGTAATAGAGCAAGCAGCAGCTGTTAACTACAAATCTTTAAGTCCAGAATTACGTCAACAAGCTACCCAAGAAGCCCATACCTTAGCAGGTTCCTTGGCTACCTTTGGTTTACCTTTAGGTTCCAAGGTAGCGCGGAAAATTGAACAACTGCTGAAATCTGATAAAACCTTAACTCAAGCAGATACAAGTAAATTAAAAACTTGGGTACAGCAATTACGCCAAGAAATTGACAGTAAACAGCAGGAAACAGAACCCGAACCAGCAACAATGGCTGATGATAGGGCATTAGTGTTAGTGGTGGATAAAGAACAGTCTTTAGTCGCCAATCTCACAGTAGAATCGGCTAACAGTAATGTGAAATTTATCAACACCACTAATATCGAAAATGCTCAACATATAATTTACCGCGATCGCCCCAGTGTTGTACTACTCGACCCTAGCGTGTCTGGGAATCAAGAAGCAAGTTTGAATTTACTCGCAGAACTTTCTCGCCAGCAACCGCCCATACCAGTGCTAGTTTTGACAGAGCAGAGCGATTTTAGCAACCGCTTGCAACTAGCGCGTAACGGCGGACACACCTTTTTGCAAAAACCCATGCCGGCGGCGCAGGTGTTAGAAGCAATTACCCAAGTATTACAACAAGCGCCCCTGACAGAAGCGAAAATTTTAGCAGTAGATGACGATCCCAAAATTTTGGCATTGTTACAAACTTTACTTAGTCCTTGGGGTTTAAAAGTCATCGGGTTGGAAGATCCCCGACAATTTTGGACAACATTACAAACAGTATCCCCCGATTTGCTGATTCTGGATGTACAAATGCCGCACACCAATGGCATTGAAATCTGCAAAGTCGTGCGCAACGATTCTCAATGGAGCGAGTTACCGATATTATTCCTCACAGTTCACAGTGATGCGGAAATCGTCAACCAAGTATTTAGTGTTGGGGCTGATGATTTTGTTAGTAAGCCAATTGTCGGGCCAGAATTGGTAACGCGGATTATTAATCGCCTAGAGCGGATTAAATTGTTGCGCTGTATGAAAAGGGGACAAGGGGGACAAGGGGGACAAGGAGGACAAGGGGGAAATAATTCTTTGAAGTTAGAAGTAGAAGATATTCCTTCTGCCTCCTGCCTTCTGCCTTCTGCCTTATCTCATCCCCAACCAGATAATCGCTGGCAGGCGATTTTTGAAGCGGAGCCAGAATGTGTCAAAATTATTGCGGTTGATGGGACTTTGTTGGAAATCAACCCGGCAGGAATTTTGATGCTGGAGGCGGAAAGCAGCGCAGCGTTGATTGGGCAATCAGTGTATTCGCTGTTGGCTCCCGAATATGCAGTAGCATTTCGCTCATTTCATCACAATATTTGTCAAGGCAATAAAGGGACTCTGCAATTTGAAATAGTTACTTGTAAAGGTAATCGGCGCTGGATGGAAACTCACGGTGTACCTTTACCCTGCGAAACTGAGGGTAAATGCGAAGTCGCGGGAGAAATGTTACATCTAGCAATTACCCGCGATATTACAGAATATAGAAAAGCTGAGACAGAAATTCGTCGGGTAAATCGCACTTTACAAGCTTTGACTAATTGCTCGCAAGTGCTGGTACGTGCCAAGGATGAATTGGAACTGCTGCAAAGAATTTGCCAAATGATTGTGGAGGTGGGCGGTTATCGCTTGGCTTGGGTGGGTTTTGCGGAAGATGACACCCAAAAAACGATTCGCCCTGTCGCTCAAGCTGGTTATGAAGCTGGATATTTGCAATCGCTCAATCTAACTTGGGCGGATACAGTCGAAGGTAGAACCCCATCAGGGACAGCGATTCGCACCGCACAGACAGCGATTATTCAAAATATTTTAACAGACCCCAATTTTGAAGTGTGGCGGTGTCAGGCGACAAAACAAGGTTATGCAGCAGCGATCGCATTACCATTAATTACAGATAATCAAGCATTTGGGGTATTGCTCATTTACGCCACCGAGCCAGATTCCTTTGATAGCGATGAAGTGCAATTACTCGAAGCACTAGCCACAGACGTAGCTTATGGGATTATGGCATTGCGCAACCAACGCGATCGCCAATTGGCGCAAATTGCTTTACAACAAAGTCAGCGCAGCTATCAACAGCTAGTAGAATTGTGCCCAGAAGCGATTTTTATTGAGCGAGATGGTTATTTTATCTTTGCCAATAGCGCCGCAGTTAAGTTATTTGGCGCTAAAGCAGCCACAGAATTAGTCGGTAAATCAATTCTGGATTTTGTTCACCCCTATTCCCAACAAGCAATCGGGGAAAGTTTTCGGCTGCTTAAGGAATTTAAACAGGAAATTCCTTTACATGAAGCCCAATTTGTGCAGTTAAATGGAAATGCGATCGCTTTAGAAATCGCCGCCGCTCCATGTAGTTACCAAAATCAAGCCGCTTCCCAATTTATCGTCCGGGATATTACCAAACGCAAACAAACCGAAGAATTCTTACATAAAGCCAACAGCGAATTAGAATTGCGCGTAGCCGAACGTACTGCCGAGTTAATTAGCTTAAATCGCAAATTACAATCAGAATTAGACGAACGCCAAAAAATTCAAGAACAATTGCGCATATCTCAAGCCAAATTTGCGCGGATTTTAGATATTGCTGACGATGCGATTATTTCCATCGATTCCCAGCAAAAAATTACCTTATTTAACCAAGGAGCCGAGAAAATTTTTGGCTACACAGCCCAAGATGCGATGGGACAAACCCTAGATTTACTCTTACCATTACGCTTTGCTCAAGCACATCGTCACCATGTCGCAGATTTTGGTACATCTCCCAACTTAGCGCGGCGAATGGGAGAACGGCGAGAAATCTTTGGCAGGCGGCGGGATGGTACAGAATTTCCGGCGGAAGCTTCTATATCTAAGTTAGCTCATGGAGAAGAAGTATATTATACGGTAATTCTCCGGGATATTACAGAACGCAAGCAAATCGAACGGATGAAGGATGAATTCGTCTCCGTTGTCAGTCACGAACTGCGTACACCCTTAACTTCAATTCACGGTTCCCTGGGAATGCTTACCAGTGGTTTACTCCCACCCACATCCGAGCAAGGAAAACGCCTGCTACAAATTGCTACCGACAGCACGGATCGTCTAGTTCGCTTAATTAACGACATCTTGGATATCGAGCGCATCGAGTCTGGTAGGGTGAAAATGGAGCGGGAAGTCTGCAATATTGCAGATTTGATTGAATCAGCAGTAAATATTATGCAGCCCTTAGCCGAGAAAGCTGGGGTAAAATTGTCGATTTCCAGTTTATCTCTGGAATTGTGGATCGATCCCGACAGAATTGTGCAAACCCTCACCAATTTACTGAGTAACGCCATTAAATTCTCCACCCCAGGCGCAACAGTGTGGTTACTAGCCACCCAAAAAGAAAATGAAGTGATTTTTACCGTCAAAGATACCGGACGGGGCATACCCGAAGATAAACTAGATAGTATTTTTGAGCGCTTTCAACAAGTTGACTCCTCCGATTCTCGCAACCACGACGGTACAGGCTTAGGTTTAGCCATTTGCCAAAGCATTGTGCAACAGCATGGCGGGAAAATTTGGGTGGAAAGTACTTTAGAGCAAGGTAGTACATTTTACTTTGCCATTCCCATAGAGCGATCGCCTGAAAATATCGAAACATTCCCCCCACATCAACATTCAGAGGCGGTAAATCATTACGCACCATTGGTTTTAGTTTGCGATGACGATCCCTTCATTAGTAAAGAACTGCAAAAATTACTAGAAACAGGCGGTTATCGAGTGGTAACAGTTACTACAGGCGAAGAAGCGATCGCTATAGCCGCCAGTCAACATCCAGATGTGATTTTACTAGATTTATTAATGCCGGGGATGAATGGCTGGGAAACAATGGCAGTATTAAAAGAACGCCAAGATACCAAGGATATTCCGATTGTGATTTGTAGCGTCTACAAACCCAGCGTTAACAGTCAACCGAATGTAGACTTTGCTGATTGGGTAAGTAAACCAGTCCCCGAAAATTACTTATTACAATCGCTCAGACAAGTAGTAGCGAAATCTTCCAAACGAGTGCGCATCTTAATTGTCGAAGACGATCGCGATTTAGCACAACTACTAATTACCGTATTTGAGCGACACGACATTGAAACCTTCCTCGCCCAAACCGGCAGAGAAGCCATTCACCTCAGCCAGCAAGTAAATCCTGATTTATTGATTCTCGATTTAATTTTGCCAGAAAGCGATGGATTTGCTGTAGTAGATTGGTTAAAAAAGCACAATCAACTCTGTAGCACCCCTGTAGTAGTGTATTCAGCCAAAGATTTAGACGAGTCAGAACGTAATAGACTCAAATTAGGACACACAGAATTTTTAACCAAAGGAAGAGTGACAACCCAAGAATTTGAACACCGCGTAATGGAGCTACTTCAAAGAATGACCAAGAATCAAAAAGAAGGTGGTAGCAATGACACAGAAGCGAATTCTCGTGGTTGATAACGAAGAATATATTCAAGAAGTTGCCAAAATTTGCCTAGAAACCGTCGCCGCTTGGGAAGTGATGACAGTCAGTTCAGGTAAAGAAGGCATCATCAAAGCCGAAGCTTGGCAACCAGATGTAATTTTACTCGATGTGATGATGCCCGACATGGATGGAATCGCCACCTTTGAAAAATTACAAGCAAATCCCGCGACAAAAAACATCCCCGTAATTTTATTAACCGCCAAAATCCAAGCGGCAGATCGTCGCCGCTACGCACAGATGGGCATGGCAACTGCGATCGCAAAACCATTCAATCCGCTAGAATTAGCAGGGCAGATTTCGACGGCTTTGGGGTGGTGAAGAGGGACAATTGTAGAGACGCGATGAATCGCGTCTCTAATTATTTTATTAATCGCGTCTCTAAGCATTTTTATGTAGTTCGCCTACTCTCTTGACTGCTTTTTTGTGATTAGCGCTACTTTTAGCCTTGCGACTAACACGCCGTTGACGCAATTTTAAAGCACGTTTGGTTTTCTTGTTGGTTGAAAATCTTGGATTATCAATTTGATGACCATCAGAAAGATGCACCAGTTTAGTTAAACCTAAATCACAACCAAGAATTGAGTTAACATCTGTTAATGGTCTAGAAATATAATCAGGTACTGTTTTGTCTTCAATTCGCACCGATACATACCATCCATCCTGACCGAATTTTAGATTTTAGATTTTAAATTTTGGATTGAAGATTCAAAATTTAAAGAATCTAAACGGGTTCCAAGCCCCCGAATTAATTCGTGGAATAAATCTAAAATCCAAAATCCACAATTTTTAATTAAAGCCCCTGCATTTATGCATGGGGTTAATCTAAAATCCAAAATCCAAAATCCAAAATTGATTGACGCTTGCGGATTGTTGCAGCTTTAATTGTGAATCCATCAGGTACTTGACGAGAATTATAAAATCTCATCCATCCTAATTTGGGTAGATAGATTTTATTTTTCTGGACTTTAATACCCATCGTCATTGTGAAGGATGTGAAATTAGAACGATTTTTAAACTTAGGAAAACCACGCCGGTCAAAAAATTTTTGATATGCAGTATCAAGGCGTTTAATATTTTGCTGCAATGCCGTTGAATCAATACCAGCATACCAAGGTCTAGCTTTTTTAAGTTCAGGTAATGCTGCATCTTGAATCATTCCAGCATTACGGCGTGGGTTTATAGTATTACCTTTTTTATCAACATTACTGGCTTTCCAAGGTTCACCTGTTGCACCATTCTTGCTAACAAAACAAGTCAATGGACAAGCTTCAGCCCTAGTTCTGATATCACAATATTCACCCATGATAAATTGTTGAGCGTATTGGTTTAAACGGTCATTAAGACACCAATTATAGTGACTTCTGAGCATATCTACCCAATTACTCATTTTTGTTGATTGTGCTGTATTTGGTCTGAGTTTGTATACATAGTTTGTTAGCAAGTTTAATCACCTCCTTGTTTTTTTAACTAGCTATATACTAATATATATGTGTTCGCATTGTGTATACAAAAAATGAAAAAAGATTTACATATTCGGATTACCGAACGCAGACTTAATAAGTTACGCTTATTGGCAGTCGAAAAAGATAAAACAATTACTCAAATAGTAGAAGAATTGATTGATACCCTACCAGAACCAAAAAGAGAAAACATCACTTAGTCCTAAAGGACTTAAGGCAGCTTTCATCCCTTGCCTGAAGTACGGAATACGGCGCTAACGCCTGTTCCTCAAGGGCTTTCAGCTAGCCTTCTTTGTAATTTTTCCCGGAGTTTTTGCGCTTGTTGATATAGGTTTGTGCGCTTTGTATGGGGATTAGCAAATTTATCTGTGGTTGATAACGGTTCTAATGGTTGAATAAAGTAACGCAAGCGAGTTTTCATTGCCCAAACGCCCATTGAAGGAAAGAGAATTAACAGCAGCATCAATGGGGATAAAGGTAAAAATGGTAATTTAAATAAACGTTGCAATTTCTGCCAATTTATTGTGAAAGGATGTAAATATTCGTTACCAACACACAAGACTGGGAGAATGGGTACTTGATAGCGATCGCTCAATTGCATAAAACTAACATCAAATTTCTGCAATTGATAGCGTCTGCGCCAACCTTTCAATGGCCCCCGTAACCCTTCTGGTGCATATAAGAGGATTTTTCGTTGCTGTATCGCTGTTTCAAAAGTTTTGAATTCAGCGCGAACCCCACCTAATACATTAGACCAACCAGCCGGTAACCACCAAACCATCCAAGGATGCTCAAATAAGGATATTCCGGCTAGGGGTTGTACTGTCCATCCTCGCTCTTGACTTAATAATTCGGCTAAGGTTAAAAAATCCCAGGGAAAACTCATCCCCGCATGGTTCATCGCCACAATTAACGGCCCTGTTTGCGGTAAATTTTCTAGTTGTTTTAACTCCCCTTGAAAATAGTATTTCACAATCGGAGTCAGCACTTCTTTACTAAAGGCTTTTTGATATTGGGGGTCAAATTCATCAATTTCTTGTTTGGGTGCGCGACAACCTAAACGCAGCCACCGGATTAACAGCGCTAGATAAAATCCCCCAGGTAATAAAAATAAGATATATTCCAGCCAATTCCACCCGTCTGGGTCTTGATGGTAATGTTGCCAATGACGGTTAAATAATATTAGCCAGCCTGGAGGATACCATAGGCAAAACCAATCAAACCAGCTAAATTTATAGCCATTATCTGTGGCGATTTCTAGCGGTAAATTTAGTATATTCTCAGAGCTTTTATTGGTCACAATAACTATATGTTTGATATATCACTTTACTTATTGATCTATTATATAACACCAATTTTTTTGACCATAATATCAGCACTAAGCTAGAGATTTTTGGGCGAAATTTGGCGGTTTGATTCGCATCTTACTGGCGATAGAAATTTCAATATAGTTCATGGGACATTGGTTGTTTTTTAGTTCTTTATGAATGTACAACCTACGCTAGTGTAGTCAAGAGGTATTCATCTCCCATGAACTGATTATATGCAGCGAATTTCTGTTGTGGGAACCACTGGTTCCGGGAAAACAACTTTGGCGAGACAAATTTCTCAATGCCTGAACATCCCCCATGTAGAATTGGACTATTTGCATTGGGAACCGAACTGGATAGAAGCAGCAAATGATGTGATGCGCGCAAGGGTAACTCAAGCCATATCAGTTAAGCTCATCCTGCCCCTAGAAGGGGCAGGATTTCGCGTCAGTAGTTAGTAGTCAGTAGTCAGTTGTTTTCTTTACCACTGACCAATGACCACTGACCAATGACGGGGCGGGGCGGCTATCCCTCCTACCCCTTGAAGGGGCAGGCTTCCCGCCGCCTTTGGTGATAGTTAGGTGGTTGATGGTAATTACAGTATGGTGCGCGATATTGTTTGGGGCAAAGCTGATACGGTTGTGTGGTTAGATTATCCTTGGAATGTAGTCATGCGGCGCATCTTATGGCGCACCTTGCGGCGGGTGGTGACAATTTTACCTAATTGTAAAGTTTTTCCCCAAAGTATTAATACTGAATTTTTGCATTTTTATTAAACAGCTATTTTTCTCAATACCACGATAAATCATGATTTTTTACCTACGTAAACATACTTAGTATGTATATCTTTGTCTATCTAGCGCTAGTCGCAAGCTACAAGTGAGGGAAATTTTTGCATAACCTCCAGAAACCCAGAGATATATAGGGGTGAAGCAAGCAAATTAACTTTGGAACTAGTTAAAACTTAGTACTTTAGGAGAAATAGCAATGAAAGGGTTAAAATTTGCCGTCGCTATAATTGCCTTAGCAACATTAACTCACGCTCCCAAAGCTGAAGCCACAAGCTTATTCAACAATCCCCAAACAGGAGCAGCAAAATTCATAGCACAAGTACCAGCAGAAAATAACGCTGAAGCTTCCCTCAAACGGGGAATTGAACGTTTAGATAAAGAAGACTATCAAGGTGCTGCAACTGAATTTAGCAATGTTTTGAAAATTGAACCAAATAATATTTATGCTTATGTTGGTAGAGGTGCGGCGAGGATGTATCTCAACGAATACCAATTAGCAAAATCTGATTTTGACAGTGCTTTAAAGATTACGCCTGATATTTCTTTAGCTTACTATTTTCGCGGTTTTACCAATCTGGCATTAAAAGATAAAGCCGCCGCACTCGCTGATTTACGCCAAGCATCTACTTTATTTAAACAAGAAAATAAATTAGATTTGGCGCAAAAAGCTGATAACGCCATTAAAGAAATTGAAGCTAGTTAATAGATTGCATAATGCTGATGGCTGAAATCACAACCGGGTTGTTCAAAGTTGATGACAAACCCGGTTTCTTTTATGCATTAAAAGCTATTGGAGAACTTACCCATCAATCAATACAGTTCAGTTGAGGATAAATTGTAGCTTGGGTTGAACCTAGACACCGAAGGTGATGAAGCAGATCTGCCTCAACCTAAGCATTTTCAGGCTTTTGGCACTAACTGAAAGGAAGTTTAGATCAATGGCAGATAAATCTATTAATTCCATCAATTTGATTAATTTACAACATCTGAGTAAAGTGAAGTTAAAAATTGTTGATCGGTTATCAAAATGACAAACCAAAACAAGATTGCTGTAGTTACAGGTAGCAATCGCGGTCTAGGATATGCTATATCTCGAAAACTATCCCAAATTGGCATTCATGTTGTTATTACAAGCCGTAATGAAACAGATGGGCTGACTGTAAAGCAACAACTATCTAGTGAAGGGCTTGATGTTAACTATCACATACTAGATGTTGCTAGCGATGAAAGTGTCAGGAATTTTACTCAATGGCTCACAGATACTTATGGTAGTGTAGATATTCTAGTGAACAACGCTGGTATTAATCCCACAGTCCAGCCAGAAGAATCTAGTTTATTAACCGTTAAACTAGAAACGATGCGATCGACATTTGATACTAATGTCATAGCTGTACTGAGGATATCTCAAGCATTAATTCCCTTGATGAAGGTGAAAAATTATGGGCGTATTGTCAACGTCTCAACGGAAATGGCATCTCTAGCTACAACTCCTCATGACTTCTACCCTTTAGCACCTTCCTATCGATTGTCTAAATTAGGGGTAAATGGCTTAACCGTTTTGCTAGCCAAGGAACTTCATGGTACGAATATTCTCGTTAACGCTTATTCTCCAGGTTGGATGAAAACCGATATGGGAGGTGAGGATGCACCATTTACCCCAGAAGAAGGAGCCGAAACAGCTGTCTATTTAGCAACTCTTCCCGATGGGGGAGCGCAAGGACTATTTTTTGCAGAGATGCGAAAATTCGGCGGGCCGATTCAATTACCGTGGTAAATTTTTCCTGAGACAATTTTTCTCCAGTCGGTGAAGGGTATAAACTTGGCGAGTTGGCTGAATCTTGCTAGATCTAGGTTGAGAGTTGTACAGGAGACTTCTTAGTAGGCAATTAAAATAAATTGAGTAAAACCCAACATAATATGAGGTAAATGCTGGGCTTCACTCAACTTAACTAGCAGGATTATTGGGTGGTAATTGTTCTGGCGGCGTTTCTGCTGGGGGAGCAAGTACTGCATCCGGTGCAATTTCTTCCACAGGAATCGGTTCTCTGTTCTCAGTTTCCGAATTTGCTTGTGCGGCTTCCACTAATTCCGGTGATGGGGGATTTGGTGGAATCACCTCTGGTAGTGTCTCAGTTGTCGCTGCTGCTTCTGTAGTAGTGGCTACGTCATCAATTGGCGTTTCTGCTATGGTAGTTTCCGACTCGGTAGTAGTGGCTACTTCTTCTACTGGCGTTTCTGTAACAACAGTAGTATTATCAATAATCTCTACAGTCGGCAAAACTGTGCTAGCAGTAGATGTTTTTGTAGTTGTTGGTTTTGTGGGTGCTTTTGACGGAGTTTTTTGAAATTTATCTTTCACTCCCGTCAACGTGTTACTAACACCCTTTTGCAACTGACCTAATCTATCTGTTAAAGACAACTTAGTCACCTGTTGCTGAATTGAAGTTTTTACCGCTTCCGAACTGGGTACGGGTGTTTGTTGTAGCTTTGGCGTGACTTGGCGGCGTAAAGAGAGCGTTTGCCAACCAAACCAACCCAAAAGTGCAACACTAGCTACATGACCCAGCAAAAGTCCGCCATTAATGCGCTGTGCAAAAACCCATAATATCAATGCATAAAACAGCCCTACACCACTCCAAATAAAATCATTCTTGCGATGGATTTCGGGAAAAAAGAAAGCTGCTAAGTAAATGGTTAAGCTTCCAAGGCCCACCGCTAAAGCTAGGACATATGCCAGCATTATTTGGTAACTCCTGAATGTGTCATCTTGACTAGGGATTAAGAGTTAGAGGTTAAGGGTTCAAGGTCAGAAAATACTCAAATCCCTAGTCCCTAATGTCTAGCTCCTAGCCCCTGCAATTGGATATTTCAATTTTGCAAATTTTACAAGTTAATTGTTGATTTAGATACAAATTAAAACTAAATATCTATGTTAGCTGTGTATTTCTGCCGCCAAAATAAATTCTTTCTTAATGTCTTCTTTAGGAGAGAAGCGAAAATATCGGACTACCCTAAAGATAAAAGGATCTGCAAGAGTTAGCCAAACATAGTTTATGACCCTACAAAGCTTTGGTGTGATTGGTTTAGCCGTTATGGGCGAGAATATCGCTCTAAACGTCGAGCGTAATGGCTTCCCAATTGCAGTTTATAACCGCTCCAGAGAAAAAACCGACGCCTTCATGGCTCAACGTGCGCCAGGACGGAACGTCAAAGCCGCCTTCACCTTGGAAGAATTCGTAGCTGCACTAGAACGTCCCCGCAAAATATTAGTGATGGTGCAAGCTGGTAAGCCAGTTGATGCGGTAATTGCTCAACTCAGACCCTTGCTGGATGAAGGCGATATTATCATCGACGGTGGCAACTCTTGGTTTGAAGACACAGAACGCCGCACACAAGAACTAGAACCCACTGGACTGCGCTACATTGGTATGGGCGTGAGTGGTGGTGAAGAAGGCGCACTTAATGGCCCTTCACTCATGCCTGGCGGGACAAAAAGCTCTTACGAGTATTTGTCACCAATTTTTAACAAAATTGCGGCGCAAGTCGATGATGGCCCTTGTGTAACATATATTGGCCCCGGTGGATCGGGTCACTACGTAAAAATGGTTCACAACGGCATTGAGTATGGTGATATGCAGCTAATTGCTGAAGCCTACGATTTGCTGAAAAATGCTGGTGGACTCGATCACAATCAGCTACACGAAGTCTTCGCTCAATGGAACACCACTGATGAACTCGATTCATTTTTGATTGAGATTACGAAGAATATTTTCCCCTACATCGACCCAGAAACAAATTTACCGCTCGTAGATTTGATTGTGGACGCAGCAGGTCAAAAGGGTACTGGACGTTGGACTGTACAAACTGCATTGGAATTGGGTGTTTCCATCCCCACAATTACCGCCGCAGTGAATGCGCGGATCATCTCTTCCATTAAAGATGAACGGGTAGCCGCATCCAAAGTTTTGACAGGGCCTAGCGGTAAGTATGATGGCCAAGTTAAAGACTTTGTTAACAAAGTGCGTGATGCTCTGTATTGCTCAAAAATCTGTTCTTACGCTCAAGGGATGGCATTGCTATCCACAGCCTCAAAAACATATAATTGGGGTTTGAATTTGAGCGAAATGGCGCGGATTTGGAAAGGTGGCTGTATTATTCGCGCTGGCTTCTTGAATAAGATTAAGAAGGCTTTTAACGAAAATCCAGCATTGCCTAACTTGCTTTTAGCTCCAGAATTTAAGCAAACAATTCTTGACAGACAAGCAGCTTGGCGGGAAGTAATTATCACAGCTGCCAAACTGGGAATTCCAGTACCAGCATTTAGCGCATCTTTAGATTACTTTGATAGCTACCGCAGCGCGCGCTTGCCTCAAAACCTGACTCAAGCACAACGCGACTACTTCGGCGCACACACCTACCTGCGTACCGATAAGCCTGGAAGCTTCCACACTGAATGGGTTCCCATTACTGAAGCTAAGAAATAATCAACTCCATCTTGTAATGGGGTAGCCAGGTTAAATACTGATTGAGCTAGTGGTTCTGATTTTCAGAGCCACTTTTTTGTTCATCAGCAACAAATCATGCCACAGACGAACTCGTTCCCCCAGCAATCAATGCAGGTATTAACACTGCATCAATCACATGGATGACGCCATTATCCGCCAAAATATCAGTTTGCAGGACATTGGCATCATTGATCTTCACAGCACCATGAGTAGATTCAATAGCTAAAATTGACCCCTCAAGAGTTTCTGCTTCATTAATTTGCACCAAATCATCAGACCGAACATCCCCAGAGGCTACATGATATGCCACAATTTTCTTTAATTTGGGAATATCTTGCAGTAGCTTATCTAAAGTTCCTGCTGGTAGTTGAGCAAAAGCATCGTCAGTAGGTGCAAAAATTGTCAAAGAGCCTGGACGCTTGAGAACTTCCGTTAGTCCCACAGCTTCCACAGCCTGCACCAAGGTATTGAAATTTCCTGCCTGAATCGCAGTTTCCACAAGATCAGCCATGCGCTTAGGTTACTTTATTAACTTGCTGTTACAACATACTTATAAAAGGACAAAAGTTTCTCAACCTCTATCAAGAGAAAGGTTAGGAGCGATAACACAGCAGTAGATTTGTTAGTGCTGCTAAACTGGGGAATAACACAGAAGGGATGAAGAATCAAAGATTAAGCATGAAAATGTTGTGTTTCATACTTCATAATTAAAGCTTCATCCTCCAGATCACCATAAGAACCACTGACTATGCTAAAGCGTTCTAAGTTCGAGACAACTCAGTCTCAGATTATGCACCGTGCTGAGGATCTGATTAGTGCAGCCTCAAATCGCTACCGCATTACAGTTCAAGTGGCAAACCGTGCCAAACGTCGCCGTTATGAAGACTTTGAAAGTGCAGAAGATGCAATGATGAAACCTGTACTCAGGGCAATTATCGAAATGTCTGATGAACTGACTCAGCCAGAAATTATTGGCGAAGTATAAAATATAGTCCTGAGTTGAAAGTGTTGATTTATGGGTACTGTATGTATTCTTATTGCACTTTTAGCTCAGAATATTTGCGTATGAATAAACATTTTTTTCTCTTTTTGCTGTCGAAATTTCTCCCCCAAACTCTCCAGTTAGTAATACTTTTCTGGGTAGGGACTGGAATTATTTTGGGTTTAGGAATAAGTGAATCAAAATATACAGCTTTTCTGACTATCCAACCTGCATTAGCTCAAAGAATCAGCCCTGGTGATGTATGGCAGCAGGTGTATCAACAATTGCCAGATTTTCCGAAAGAAAATCAGTATATTAGCAAAGAAACTGGTAAAGTTGCGGAGAATAATACTTTAGCTGGTCGCTTAATTAGATATCACGTTTATGTCAAAGAGCGTTCCCCAGCTTATCGCTTAGACTGGAAGCTGACATTGGCTGATTATCTCAATGCCAATGAAACTATGTATGATATTACCTATCCAGGAAATGATACATTACGGGAAAATCCCATAGAAGGCGATCGCGCTGCCATTGCCAAGCTTACCCGCAGCCAGCGAAATGCTCTAGTGCAAGTCTTAACTAACATCTTTAGTTCTAGTTATTCGGCAACACCCCAACCATAATTAGTCAATGGAACGTTTAGTTAAAAGCGGCCCTGGTTGGCGTATTGGTTGGAACCCTCATGCACCTGAGTTTAAAGGTTTATTGGGTACAGATGATTGGGCAATTGAATTAACCGAAGCCGAGTTAAACGACTTTTGCCGCTTATTGGCACAGCTAGCCGACACCATCAAAGAAATAGCAACCGAATTGATGGATGAAGAAAAAATTGCTTGCGAGGCTGAAAGCGATTTATTATGGATGGAGGTAGAAGGCTATGCCCACAGCTATAGTCTGCGCTTTATCCTGAATACAGGACGCTGTGCAGAAGGTCAATGGGATAACTCTGCCGTCCCTGGTTTGTTGCAAGCAGCTGAGATGCTCAAAGTTTTTTAAATAAACCTCTTGATTATCCTTAAACTTCTTGCTACTATAAGAATTCTGACCGGGGCGTAGCGCAGCTTGGTAGCGCGCCACTTTGGGGTAGTGGAGGTCGTGGGTTCGAATCCCGCCGCTCCGATTATTAAAATCCCTAGCCTGCCTTCCTTTTATAGGATTCGGCAGGCTTTCCCATTTGTAGGGTTTAAGCCTAACCAAAAAATCACACCAAATTTGCACCAACACAGAAAGAATATCACACCCTTCATTCAGTTTGTAGGTGATGTTGTGTTAAATAGCGTAACAAAATCGCTTACCTATTTACATAGAATTTAATCTGAGAATAAAGCTATTCTAGAACTAGAGAACGCCAAAGTGGTTGATTAAAAGAGTTATGACAACCGCAACACAAACAATTGATTCTATTATTTCCCCAACAAAACTGCTTTTTTTGGAATCAATTTGTTGGCAGACAGGCGATGTGTATCGGTTCACACCAGAAGAAATGTCGCTATGAGCGTGGTTGGCGATATCGCAAAATATTCAATCATCTTGAGAGTGAAGAACTCTACTACTTTCAAGAACTTGCAAGACGTTATAAATCCTGGTTGCTAGTTGATTTATGACATTTAAATTAGATCACCATAATAAATAAAATTCTGACAATTCTAAAATGTTTAAATTGTAAGGTATTTAAAAAGGGTTCTGCTTACTTCGGTGGCGGAACCCTTGTTGCTCTTGATTTTGAAGAATACTGATGGAGTTAAGACGTTGATTTTCTTGCTTCAGTTGGTACAGAAGGGTACAAATACTTGAGTACAGTAATATTTGATAACGGAACAGAAGCTTTATTTAAGTACTCACAGAAGTTTTTGGACTACTGAGTTTGATTTATCGATGATGCTGCTCTGCCGTAGTGGTAATAATTGTGCCAGTTTTGTAAGCCGTAATTATGAAAACTTGATAGCAGAAGTAGTAGTATCATAAACTACCGCTAGTCTATCTAGAGAATTTGAAGAGTAATCGTACTCATATATAATTACATCACTCGCAAGACCTCCACCAAGATTACCTCTGCCTAAAACAATAATACTGCCAGCTCTCACTTGAATTTTATCATCCTGAGAATAAGAATTGTAATCTAGTATTATTGCGTTACCAGCTCCTTCATAAAAGTTGCCGTTTTCATCACCTAGAACAAATACATCGTTACCAGATCCACCAGTTAAAGTATCCTTTTCTCCACTGCCGTAGTCAAAAGAATTAGAACCATACAAAATATCATTACCATCTCCTCCAACTAAAGAATCATTACCATTTCCTCCAACTAAAGAATCATTACCATAGTCACCATTTAAAGAATCATTACCATAGTCACCATTTAAAGAATCATTACCATCATCACCATTGAGGATGTTATTGCTGCTGTTCCCTGTGATAATGTTATCGCTGGTGTTACCTGTACCGGTGATCGCAGTAGTACCAATCAGGGTGAGGTTTTCAAAATTAGTTGTCAAGGTGTAGTTGATGGTTGAAGAAACTGTATCTGTACCTTCATTGGCATATTCGGTGACAACATCACCTACATTATCAACATAGAAAAGGTCATTACCAGCACCACCACGCATTATATCTGCACCTGTACCACCGTTGAGGGTGTCATCACCATACTCACCATAGAGGAAGTTATCACTGCTGTTCCCTGTGATACTGTTATCGCTGGCGTTACCTGCACCGATGATCGCAGCAGTACCAGTCAGGGTGAGGTTTTCAATATTATCTGCTAAGGTGTAGTTGGTGGTTGAAGAAACTGTATCTGTACCTTCATTGGCATTTTCTTTGACAACATCACCTGTATTATCAACATAGAAAGTGTCATTACCAGCACCACCAGACATTGTATCTGCACCTGTACCACCGTCGAGGATGTTATCACTACTGTTCCCTGTGATACTATTATCGCTGGCGTTACCTGTACCGTAGATCGCAGCAGTACCATACAGGGTCAGGTTTTCAACATTAGCTGTCAAGGTATAGTTGATGCTTGAATAAACTGTATCTGTACCTTCATTGGCATTTTCTCTGACATCATCACCTACATTGTCAACAGAGAAATCGTCATTACCATCTCCACCATTTAGGGTGTCATTGCCATCTCCACCAAAGAGCCAGTCATTACCATCTCCACCAAAGAGCCAGTCATTACCATCTCCACCATCGAAGTGGTCATTACCATTTTCACCAAAGAGCCAGTCATTACCATCTCCACCATCTAGGGTGTCATCACCATACCCACCATAGAGCCAGTCATTACCAGATCCACCATCTAGGATGTCATCACCATACCCACCATAGAGCCAGTCATTACCATTTTCACCATAGAGCCAGTCATTACCATTTTCACCATAGAGCCAGTCATTACCAGATCCACCAAAGAGCCAGTTATGACCATCTCCACCATTGATGGTGTCATTACCACCAAGACCAAATATGTCACCTGAGTCTGTGATATTGTCATCGCCTTCTGTACCTTCACGAGGTTGAGGCTGAGAATATGAACTAGGCATATGCATCCTGTCTTACTTACTAGTTAAATTGCGCTTAAATGCACTTGCAAGTAATTTAACAGTAAGTGTATTAGCAGGAAATAGCTGAGAATGCCACTTATATAATTGGCATAAACAATAAGGTAATGTACTATTTAATACAAAAAAGATTTTAATTGAAAATATTATGAATAACTGAAAGTTAAGTTATTGAATTAGTACGAGTATCATAACTAATACTTTTTAAATATCCACTAGATTAATAAAGGTATAATTAGTTTTATACTTAATTAAGTATTAATAGTAATATAACGTAATATATTATATATTATACAATTAGCTATTTGTTAAAAGATGTTAATTTTATTGACAAATGACATAATTAATTGTTATTTAATTACTAATTATTTACCTAATAAAAATTATTAGAATAATCGTAAAAAAATCTATTGTACGGCTTTGCTGCACGAGGCTAATGTGCCATTTATGCCATATCTGAACTTGATTACTTCAGCTTTTTGACTAATTCTATTCTTGCATTTGACGACATGCAACCATTCTTATGTTGTAACTAAATTGAATTTTGATAATGTTTGACAAAACAGAATAAGCCTAATAAAACTCGCCAATAGCAGCGATCGCCTCTGCTAGTTGCGTAAGTTCTGATATTTAATCGCTACCAGAGAAGAAAATAGGTAAAATCAGCGCTGTCAAAATTCCTATTAGCACGATAATTTCAATGATAGTGAGAGGGAAATTATTCTGCCGTAAATTATTAATTTCTCCAGCGAGATTAGCTGAGAAATTATTCCACCAATGACGCAACCGCCTGTACCACTGTGTAGGGCTATCTTCTGGGCGGATTTTTGGCGAAAATATAGATAATAATAAAGGCGCACCACCTACTTTTGTAGACATCAAAACATGAATTGCTAAACAGCAAACTAATAACAACCAAGCTATCAGATGTAGGTAGTACCAACCTTGATTTAAATCTCCTGTCGGTAACCATTGTTCTTGCATCATTCTGCCAGATAATACAGCTAAAAGTGATGCAATTAACATGAGTGTATTAGCAATTCTTTGCCAACTTACCCACCAAATCGGTCTACCAACTTGAGTTAAATTTTGTAAGGAATCTTTTTGTAATAGGCGTTTATTACCTGCATGAAAGCTATAAATTGCGAGTATGGGGAAAATGCCAAAGAAAAATACTGCAAATGTCCCGTGAATATCGATAATTGGCCCAATACGCGGGATGGGTATTTTCCCAAATCTGCCGTCGAAGGTATTGTAAACCAAAAAGCCTGTGATGATGGCGGCGATCGCTAAAATTCCACTCACGCTATGAATTATCTTTAACAACAACGGCTGATAGGGCGCAGAACGAGACATGAGTAATTACCTTAGTGTTTATTTGCATCCATTATTAAGAAAGAATATTAAATATTATGCCTGATTGAGGAAAGAGCAAACAATCATAATATTTGCTGATTCAGCGCCTAATTATAGGTGTTTAAAAAAGATTTTGACCAATATTTAAGGGCAGAATTATTTGTGCCCTGACGTATAATTGAGGTATTTTTGATGATGAAAAATTTTTGCTACGTCAGCCAATAAAACCAGGTTTCTACAAGTTAATTTCGCGGTTTAGGAATAGGTTGTCCAAACTCAATTACTGGTGCTTCTCCGCGAAAACTAGGTGGAGATTGGGGTAATATGGGTACAGTAAAATCAGGTTGATTTATCAAAGCAGGATTAGCAATATTATT
This sequence comes from Calothrix brevissima NIES-22, assembly GCF_002367995.1. Lineage (GTDB taxonomy): Bacteria > Cyanobacteriota > Cyanobacteriia > Cyanobacteriales > Nostocaceae > Aulosira > Aulosira brevissima. The sequence goes on along the minus strand of NZ_AP018207.1, from coordinate 7,988,622 downwards.
AGGTTGATTGGAGAAAATTGGCGGAGGAAGTATCGGATTTGGTAGTTGAGATTGGTTATTAGGTGAAAGTGGGGGAACAACTACTAGTGGTTGCTGAGAATTAGTGGGTATTGATGGCAAAGTATGAGATGGTGGTGGTAAAGTTGCAAAGGGAAATTGTTGATTATTAGTTGTTGGTTGATTAATCGTTGATTGCGGGTAGTTATAGGGAATTGTTGGGAGATTATTAGGTTGTTGCGGGTAGTTAGATGGAATTACAGGTAAGGTATTGGATTGTTGGGGATATTGTCTAGGTTGTACAGCATTTCTCAACCCGGAGTTGATTCCCCGCAGTACCCAGCGAGTAGAGTTTTTATTGGATGCTGGTTGTAATTTTACTTGATTTGGATCTAAATAATTTCCTGGTGCTACATCTAAAACTATCCGAGTTACGCCTGCATTTAACTGAGAAACGCGGACTCTTTGAATAGCTCCAGAATAACTTTGTTGGGTAGAAACATAGCCCAATTTCGTATTAGGTAAATCGACAACTAGCCGAGGAGGTTGAGCAAGATAGAAATAATGAGGTGTAGTACCTGATGAAACAGAAAAAATTAATTGTAACGCTTCTGGAGAAAATTGCCAATTATCAAGTATAGCTAATGGTGAGCTAATATTTCTGGTACCAATTGGCGGTGGTAGCTGTTTTGTTACTGGTAAGGCGCTGATGCTACCAGCTTGCAGAGTAACTGTGGTATATATGCCAAACCAGCTAATACCAAATAGCTGCTGAAAAAGTTGGCAAGATTGTTGAGTTTTGAGACTTTTGTCCATAGGTTTTATCTGGGATATGTTGAGCTATCTGGTATGTTTGTGCTTTAATGTTTTTTGCCCTGTTGAGATTTTACCTGAGTTTTCTCTGGCACAGCAGTAAATTTAAAAACTCTCGTGCTACCACTTAAGGAAAATTGCCCGATGAAATTTCCTTGATTGATTAATTGCATTTGCATTTTCACTGAGTGAATGTAGTTATCTTTGGGGTTACTAATCTGACAGAAAATGCTTTTGTCAATTCTGCCAGATAGGTTTAATTCTTGGTTGCTCAAAATGCCAGAGAGATGATTGTTAGTGGAATCGCTGTTTGGTGATTCAGATTCAGTATTTGCAGGTAAAAAAGAGGCATTTAAATAAATCCCTGATTGCTGCATATTCAGGATTAATTGCTCTGGTTTTTCACAATTTGGTATAGCTTCTTGTAAAGCAAGACGATAGTGATTGTTGATTGCAGGGGGAGCTTTGAGGCTGGTTTCTCCGTAAGCACTGACAACTTTAAATAATATGAGAACTCCAGCTATTGTTGCTCCATAAAAGGTTACAGATTTGAATTTGGAATTATTCATATTTTTACATTGTCGCGGCAGATTCTTGTGTGGTGACTTCAGATAGCACGGATGATAAATGAGAGGTAACTTGACTATAGCGTCGAGTAATTAACAAGGAAGAACGACATTGAATTGCTAGTTGATCTGTGTATCTTCCTAGAGTTTGGCGCTCAATACCCCAAGCGCGGCTAGTACCAGCTATTGTTAGATCTACGGCTTCGGAAGCGGTAATTACTGCTTGAATTGGTTCTTCTTCGGCTTGTATGGGTTTGATTTCAATGCGATCGCGTACAGTCTTTGGTAAGCGTTCCATCATCATGTGCAGCTCGTAACTTAATTCATCGTTGGTTTGATTCCCCGAAACAACCTGTAAAATTTGTAACATACAAGTGTCGTGATTGATCAACAATCTTAAGGCTAATATCAGGGCTAAATCATCATGAATATTGGCAGAATATGGCACTAATAAGCTTTCTAAGCGTTCGTTACCTCTATCAATGAACACTGCTACATCTACGGGGGCAGTAGTAAGAATTTGACCTACTCTACCACCTAAGCGATTGTTACTAAAAGCTGGACGGTGCCAACCGACTAAAATCAAGTTAGGTTGCTCGATTTTGGCAATTTCTGCGGTTTCTCTGGCAACATTACTCGACAAGCGAATAATCGGTTGCACGTAAGAACGGATTGTTGGCGGTTCTAGACTATTGATTAAATCTTCTAGCTGTTGCTGGCGTTGCTCAATTAAGCGGTTGGCTTCAACTGGGGTATTCTCAAAAGCATAGTCTTCTTCAAATTCAATTAAGCTGAGGGGATGAACTACAGCCGATTGATGATGGTTCAGCGCCAAGGCGACTGCTAGCTGTACTAAGCCTTTTTGGGTGCTGGGATTAGCTACTGGAACTAAAATGCGATAATTGTTAGCAACAACAGTATTTTCCCCTGGGGTTTCTGTTGATTCTGGTTCTAATCGATCTAAGCGGATTAACTTTTTGGGATATGTCCATTCCAGTAACGGTGAGGTCATAAATGTGGTGACTAGTGCCATAATCACCAACATGGTAAACAGTACGGGGGAAATGACACCCAAATCTAAACCAATATTTAGCACAATTAACTCAGTTAAGCCGCGAGTATTCATTAACCAGCCTAAAGCTGAGGCTTCTCGTTGATTAATCCCACTGACACGCGCTGCGACATAAGTTCCAATATACTTACCTGCGATCGCTACTCCTAAAACTAATGCACACATTAGCCACAATTCTGGACGATTGAGTAAGCCAATTTGCGTCCGCAAGCCGCTAAAGGCAAAAAATACCGGCAGTAAAAATATTAAAACAAAATCTTCGGTTTTTTCCGCTAATTCCCTGACTAAATCTGCATTTTTCGGCATGGCTGCACCGAGTAAAAAGGCTCCAAAAATCAAATGGATACCAATTAATTCGGTAATTAAGGCGGAAGCGACAACAGCCATATAAATTAAGGCTACTACCAATTGACTTAAGCGTCCGGCGCGCTGGTAGTGAGTAGCGAGGCGTTGCAAAAACCAACGTCCTGCGGTGAGCATAAAGCCGATATAGAGTATACTTTCGATAATCGTCGGGAATGCACTGACAATACTACCTTCTCTGGCAACTGCGATCGCCACTGCTAACACGCACCAAGCTGTCACATCATCTACAGCAGCGCAAGTTAACGCCAATGTCCCTAACCGGGTTCCTTGCAAGTTATTTTCTGTAATAATTCTTGCTAGTACAGGAAATGCTGTAATTGACATCGCCGCACCCAAAAATAAGGCAAAGGCGGTAAAGGATACACTCGCATTAGAAACTAGCGGATAAAGCAATACTGCTAATAGCGTACCTAATGAAAATGGTACTAAAATACTCACATGGGAAGTTAAAACTGCTGTTTCTAATTGACCGCTCAGATATTTAGGATTAAGTTCTAAGCCAATGAGAAACATGAAAAATATTAATCCCACTTGTGACAAAACATTCAAAAAGGGAATTGTCTCAGGTGGAAATACATGAGATGCTACTGAGGGTGCAATTAGACCAAATAGAGAAGGGCCAAGCATAATCCCGGCGACAATCTCACCAATTACCAACGGTTGTTTAACTGACTTAAAAGCCAGTCCGACTAACCGTGACAGTCCAATAACAATCAGCACCTCAAACAGAACGAGTATGACTGCGTGCATAGTTTCCTCGACAACGACTATCCGGTTTCCCTAAGATGATTCTTTAAATCACTAGAAAATGTCAACCTTTTTATATACATACCAGGTACAGTCATGCCAGGTGAAGATGTTAATTGTTGTTACAATACCGAGAAAATTATCGTCAATTAAGCGTGTTATATTGAACGTTTAAGCGATAATTTATAACTCAGAATTTAAATTTCTTAATTCGTAATTATTATCACCACAACCTAACAGCAATTTTGCGATAGTAGTGAACATTTACCTCAACTGGGAGTTGGTAATAAAAAGGCAACTAGTGACGAGGCTATCGATGTTATAAAAATTGCCTCAGTAACTATAATACCAATAAAATAGGGGTAATTATTTTTTGTAATAAACCAATATAAAGCAGCATTAAATCTTTACTTAGCAGGCATTCATCAAGGGCGGAATAGTATTTAATTACTGCCAATGTTTGCCAAATAATTTTTCAGTAAACCTACGAGGATTATCTTGATAAATAATTGGTGTATGCATAATTAATAGTACAATCTCTCACAAAGTAGGTGTATTTACTCGCCTAATATGAGCCTTCATCTAGAAAAGACAAAAAATAGGCGCAGTCAAGATGCTGTAGTTGAGATTTTCTGCTTGTTTTCAAAGTAGGGGGTTGAGTTTTTAGTTGAGAGGCGAGGTTGTTGACATATTGCGATCGCCAGTTAAATACCTTATATAAGGCATGTAGTCTCAATGCTAGCCCAACAAATATGAATGCTCAGGAAATAATTCTTAGACCTGCACAACCAACAGATGCCAGGGATCTGAGTACAATTCATATTGCTGCAATTAAAGCGCTACCAGCTACTTTTTATTCCCCAGAAGAACTATTAGCTTGGCGAAACTACCGCGATCGCCCCGATAATGTAAATATCTTTAAGCTAATTAAAGCAGATAATTTCTGGGTAGCAGTTATAGATCATGTAATTACAGGCTTTACTAGTTATATTGATGATGAACTCATAGCTTTATACGTGCATCCTCAATATCAAGGGAGAGGAATCGGACGAAATTTAGTTGAACATTTTTGCGATCGCGCCAAAGAACAAGGTATAGATCGAGTAATAACCACTGCTAGCCTATATGCTGAAGGCTTTTATTCGCGACTAGGTTTTACAGCAATTGCCAGAGCGCCACATTATTTAAGTAAAGGGATAATTGTCCCAGTGACGAAAATGAGTAAAAAATTGGTAGCGTAGAGAGACGTAGAGAGACGCAATAACCCTTGTCTGTACAAGAGTCATTTCTGCCCCATGCCCTATGCCCTATGCCCTATGCACATTTTCAATCTAATGATAGGGTGAAAAAGAGAAGAACTGAGGTTTTTCCATGCCAATTTACGTTTACTGGGGTGAAGATGATTTTGCCATAGAAAAGGCGGTGTCGGCATTAAGCGATCGCGTTCTCGATCCTTTATGGACAAGTTTTAACTATACTTCCTTTCTTCCAGATCGAGATGATGCGGTGATTCAAGCGTTAAATCAAGCGATGACACCCAGCTTTGGCGCTGGTGGGAGATTAGTCTGGTTAGTAAATACTACTCTGTGTCAGCATTGTCCAGATAATGTGTTAGCTGAACTGACGCGCACTTTACCTGTCATTCCCGAAAACTCATTTTTATTGCTCACCAGTCGCAACAAACCCGACGAACGCTTAAAAGCAACAAAAACATTAAAGCAGTTCGCTACCGAGTTTCGCGAATTTCCCTTGATTCCCCCTTGGAAAACAGAGTTACTGGTACAAGCAGTCAATCAAGCTGCCCAAAGTTTGGGTGTAAAATTGACACCGAAAGCTGTGGAATTAATTGCTGAGTCTGTTGGTAATGATACAAGACTCCTCTACAATGAAATGGAAAAATTACGCTTGTATGGGGCTGGAAACAATCAACCTTTAGATGTAGCGATTATTACTAATTTAATCAGAAATACTACACAAAATAGTTTACAGTTAGCCGCAGCCATTAGAACTGGCGATACGGCTAAGGCTCTAACTACCTTAAACGATTTGATGAATGCTTCCGAGCCAGGTTTGCGGATAGTTGCAACCTTGATTGGTCAATTTCGCACCTGGCTATGGGTAAAAATTATGATGGAAAGTGGCGAGCGGAATCCAGATGCGATCGCTAAAGCAGCAGAAGTTGGGAACCCCAAACGTATTTATTTTTTACAGCAAGAAGTCAAATCCCTCTCTGTACAGCAACTAATCAGCATTTTACCCTTGTTGCTAGAATTAGAAGTCAGCCTCAAACAAGGATATTCCGATATAGCTACAATGCAGACAAAAGTGATAGAACTTTGTCAAGTCTCTCGGAGAAACTGACACAAAATATAAAAATTTCCAGGATTATATAAAAATTTCATGGATGAAAAAATTTGTGGAACTTCTTACTCCTAAAATAATTCAGAGCGAATATCATATCTCTACTGAGTTCTGTGTCACAGGTTATATGCAAAAAACTGCTAATTTATTTTTTCGAGATAGCTTAAAGCAAATGTTTTCCAGAACATTGTATAAGAGCGCGATCGCTACTACAGGTTTAATCGCTAGCGTGCTAATATTTAGCACCAAAGCTAATGCGCAAAGTCCATCACCAGTTAATACTAATGAAATCAATAGCTATGCTCAAGCAGTATTAGCAATGGAGCCGGCTCGTCAACAAGCCTTTGATGACATTAAAAAAATTATGGATGGAAGAGAAATCCCCAAAATAGTTTGTAACGATCCTAAAAGCATAAGCGCTCTACCAAAGAAAGCTCAAGGTATCGCCGTTAATTACTGTAAACACTCCCAAAAGATAGTCGAAGATAATAATTTAACCATTGAGCGATTTAACCAAATTACTGTAGATATCCAAAAAGATGATAACTTAAAAAGCCAAGTTTCTAATGCATTAATCCGCTTACAAAATGCGTCAGCAGCTCCTTAAGCAATAAAAGTCATAATCTAGCAGATAATTTGGTAATTGCACCCATCATGTAGCAAAAAGTCAATATGCGTGAAACCCTTACCAATGACTAACAACTATCCTGCATAGTCAGACAAGCTTGACGTTTAGCATGAATATTCTTCATGTGCTTCTTGACCGTGTTGATTGTGATGTACAATTTAGCAGCGATATCTTTATAGCTATAGTTCCTTCTATATAAAGACCAAATTTCCGCTTCTCTCGGCGTTAAATCGTATTTTCTGATTTCAGAAAACGCGACATTTTTCAAAGACTCACAGCGATTTTCAATTGTGACTAAAAAACAAGAATTATGGACAACATTTAAATTCAGCAATCTCACCCGCACGCGAAAAACTTTCGACTGATTTACAACAATTTCATCCGAAAGAATAACTGGATGATCGGTAGTAAATCTGTAATTTTCGCTTAAAGAATTGCAAAGCCGCTCAATCACTGGGTGAATAAAATTCGCCTGGTGTTTTTCTTGATTTAATTGACTACATATTGTTAATCCAGATGCATTTGCATGAAATAATTTACCGCGATCGTCCAAAATTAATAGTCCATCTCCGAGATTTTCAATCACTGCTTGTAATAAATTAGCTTGCAGCGATTCAAAATAATCAATCTTATCTAGTTGAGTTGCTTTAACTGTTGCTGATAGGGAAGTTTTGCTGATAGTAGCCATAGAACGAATCTATCAAATATTAACTATTGATTTCATAGGTTACACCGACTAAATTTATGCACTGCTAATTTCTGCTGAATAAAGATAATTTATTATTATGCAGATATCACTAGATAATGGTGTTATTGATATCATTAACACTCTCAGTGCTAATAGTCTGAGTATCTAGAGTCTTGTTGACTACATAATTTACATACAACTCTTCCGTGAGCTATTTCGGATACATAGGAGGTTAACTGGAAAATAGGGGCTAGGAGCTAGGGGCTAGGGAAGAGAGATTTTCTGGTTTGGTTTTGGGCTTTTCCCATGAGGGGCTAACTTGAAAATAGCGTTGACAGTTGACGGTTGACGGTTGACTATTAAAAGAGATTTTCTCGCGAATAACGAGTAAAAAATTATGGGGTGTAGGGTGATAAATTTGTTGATGGATCGCATAGAAAATATTGTAACAAGCAGTCATTCTTTGAAAATAGGGGTTGTCTTCAGCTAAGAGAGGTAGAAATTATTATCAATTATTTTGACAAAATCTCTCCCCAGGTAATGCAGTCACCAGTGCGATCGCCACTACACTGACAAGGCATCAGTTAAATTTTTATACAAATAGCTATGGTAGATGTTTATATTCTTGACTTACTAGTCATTGGTCTACTTTTGCTAATAGTTACATTAGGCTCAGGGTGGATTTCTCGGTTACCGCTTTCCTTTGCCTTAATCTATCTTTTAGTAGGGATTTTTTTGGGGCCTTACGGTATAGGGTTGATTCAATTACGCCGGAATGATGTATTTAATGCGGAATTTTTAGAAAGAATCAGCGAGCTTGTAGTGATTATTTCTGTATTTAGCTGTGGGTTAAAAATAGTCAGACCATTTAAATTAGGGATTTGGGATATTACAGCACGCCTGATTGGCTTTTTAATGCCAATTTCTATTTTGGCTCTAGCTTTTGTTGGTAAATTTTTACTAGGGATGGATTGGGGCGCAGCTATTTTATTAGGAGCCATTCTTGCACCTACCGATCCGGTTCTCGCTTCGGAAGTTCAACTAACAGATACAAATGACCAAGATGAGCTACGTTTTGGTTTAACTTCTGAAGGTGGGTTGAATGATGCGTTAGCATTTCCCTTTGTATATTTTGGTATTTATACCCTCAAAGATAATAACTGGAATAATTGGTTGCGAGATTGGTTATTAGTAGATTTAATTTGGGCGATCGCTTCTGGTATAGTCATGGGAATTATAGTGGCTAAAGCTATAGTTTGGTTAGACAAAAAAATCCAAAGACGACGGCGTGCTGATAATTTGATGGAAGATTTTATCGCCATCAGCATGATTTTTATCACTTACGCATTAACAGAGGTAGTTAATGGATATGGATTTTTAGCAGTATTTGTTGCTGGCTTAGTTGCACAACACAGTTATCAAGATCCAGAAAAACCATTAGCACAACTAGAATTTATTGAACGATTAGAAAAGCTGCTAGAAGTGGGCACAATTTTACTATTGGGGTCAATATTATTATTCAAGCCAATAGTTAATTATGCAATGCAATCTTTACTAATAATAATCTTATTATTTTTAGTAATTAGACCAGTCGGTGTGTGGATTAGTACCATCGGTAAACGTCCGCTCAATTCTCCCCGCCGCACCCTACATTCCGGAACCCGTTGGTTATTTGGTTGGTTTGGTATTCGTGGTGTAGGTTCTTTATATTATTTAGCCTACGCCTATGGTAATGGTTTAAAAGGTAACGTTGCCGAACAAATTGCTTGGATAACTTACACTACAATTGTAGTTTCGGTAATTGTGCATGGAATTAGCGCGACTCCCTTAATGAATTGGTATGAGCGCAATATTGCACAAGAGACAAAACCGCATATTCCAGCGACAATTGATGAGTTTGAATAATTTTGTCAATAGTTAATAGTCAATAGTCAATAGTCAATAGTCAATAGTCAATAGTCAATAGTCAATAGTCAATAGTCAATAGTCATTTTCTTCCTTGTCCTCCTTGTCCTCCTTGTCCTCCTTGTCTCCCTTGTCTCCCTTGTCTCCCTTGTCTCTTCTAAGCCAGCACCTTTTGTAGGGTATTAAGTAAAATTTGCGCTGTAAAGGGTTTGGCTAAGAATTCGCGAATACCTAAATCTTGCTTTTGCGCAGGAGATTCATAGGACATGAGTCCACTCATGGCAATAATTTGTATTTTTGGATTCATGCGTTGCAACATCATGATTGTGCTAGCACCATCCATTACTGGCATCATCATATCCATTAATACCAGTTTAATTTCATCTATATGCTGGGCATAAAGTGCTAGCGCGCCAATACCATCGCTAGCAGTAATAATTTTGTAATTATGGCTTTCTAAAGTAGTTTTTGCAATCTCACAAATTGAGACTTCATCATCAACAACTAAAATTAATTCACCATTACCATTTGGTAATTCTGTATGTGTGATTGCGTTGGTTTCGGCAATTTCTCGACTGGGTAAATAAACTTTAAAACAGCTTCCTCGATCAACTTCGCTGTATACAGTCACAAAACCATTGTGGTTTTTAATAATACCCATGACGGTGGAAAGTCCTAAGCCAGTACCTTTACCGACTTCTTTAGTGGTAAAAAATGGGTCAAAAATTCGCTCCATAATTTCTGGGGGAATTCCTGTACCAGTATCCGCAATGGTGATGACAACATAAAAACCTTCTTTGGCATCAACATGCATACTCGCTGCATAATTTTTATCTAACCAAAGGTTTTCGGCATTAATATAGAGCGTGCCACCATTTGGCATGGCATCACGGGCATTGACACACAAGTTCATTAATACTTGATGCAGTTGAGTAGCATCAGCAAAAACTGTCCACAAGCTAGAAGTAATATCAGTTTTAGTTTCAATAGATTTGGGAAAGGTGCGTTGGGTAACTTGAGCTACATCTAATAGTAAATGTCGCAATTGCACTATAGAACGACTACCTTCAACACCGCGTGTAAATGAGAGAATTTGCTGGACTAAATCTGCACCCCGCTTGGCGCTGCTTTCAAGTATTTGTAATAATTGCTGCGTACTTTCATCGAGATTAGGAAATTTTAAAGGTAGGAGTTGCGCAGTTGCTAAAATTGGCGTGAGGATGTTGTTAAAATCGTGGGCGATACCACTAGCAAGAGTTCCTAAGCTTTCTAAACGTTGAGCGCGGAGAAATTGCGCTTCTAATTGTTTTTTCTGGGTAATATCTGTACTCAATGTCAAAATCGATTTGGGGTTACCAGCTTCATCGCGCATCATTGTCCAACGACTTTCAACGATGATGTTTTTACCATCTTTTGTGACTTGCTGTAACTCGCCTTGCCATTTACCTTCTGTGGCTAATATTGTCTGTATTTCCACAAAGGGTGGTGCAGTGTCACCAGATTTAAATAAGAGTTTAGCGGCATTTTTACCAAATACTTCGGCGGTTTTCCAGCCATAAAGACGTTCAGCGCCTTTATTCCAAAATAAGATATTATTTTCTAGGTCACAAACTGCGATCGCATCAATAGAAATATCCAGTAGTGCAGCTTGCTCGTAGATTTTCTGTGCGGCTAATTTGCGATCGGTAATATCCTCAACTGTACCTACATGACCTAAAAATCTTTCATCTGCGGAATACATCGGGCTAGCTAGGGCGCGTACCCATCTTACCTCACCTTGGGGATTGAGCAGCCTGAATTCCTGCACCCAAGTACTTTGTTTTGATACAGTTTCTTGCCAATCTGCAACCACCGCAGCTTGTTCTTGGGGGTGAATTGCTTGCGTCCAACCTTCGCCTAAACTCTCCTGAGTACTTAAGCCAGAAATTTCATACCATAAAGGATTATTGTAAGTCAGCTGTCCTTGAGCATCGGTTTGAAATATAGCCAAAGGTGCTGAAGAACAGAGTGTACGGAAACGGTCTTCGCTTTCTTGAAAAGCCTGTTCTGCACTATGGCGTTTATACCGTTCTTCCGCTTCCCGTAATTCTCGTTCTACAGCTGGGACTAAGCGAGTCAGGTTACCCTTGATGATATAGTCGTGCGCTCCCGCTTTCATCGCGGCTACAGCAATATCTTCGCCAATTGTACCGGAGACAATGATAAATGGTATATCTAGCTTGCGTTTTTGCACTAGCTTTAAAGCATCTAAACCGCTAAAGGCAGGTAGACTATAATCTGCAATCACAATATCCCATAATTGTTGATTGAGTGCTGCTTCCATTTCATCTGCGGTATCAACCCGGACATAATGCAAATTGTATCCAGCCCGACGTAACTCTCTAACCAGTAGGAGCGTATCATCTTCTGAATCTTCAACAATCAAAACACGCAGGTGGGGGAGCATCTTGACTTAATCTCTAAATGGGCGGTACTTCGTTCATTAATAACCAGTACATTCCTAGTTGTCGGACTGCTTCCGTAAATTGAATAAAATCTACTGGTTTGCGGATATAACTGTTGCACCCCAAGCTATAACTATGAATTAAATCTTTTTCTTCACTGGAAGTAGTTAAAACGACTACAGGTAGCAAACTAGTGCGTCTATCTTCCCGTAAGCGGCGCAATACTTCTAAACCATCAATGCGGGGTAACTTGAGATCCAACAAAATTACAGTCGGTTTAATCTTGATATCTCGGCCAGAATGAACGCCAGTACCAAATAAATAATCGAGAGCTTCCACACCATCGCGGGCTACGATGATTTCATTACTGATATGATTGCGCCTGAGTGCGCGAATGGCTAAAGCTTCGTCATCAGGATTGTCTTCTACCAGCAAAATCATTTTATTGGTCACGCTTGTGCTCCAGCCTCATCTGCTACTAATGTAAGGTAAAAAGTAGCTCCCTGTTCGACCAATCCTTCTGCCCATACGCGACCGCCATGTCGATGGACAATGCGTTGTACTATGGCTAACCCGATTCCGGTTCCGGGAAATTCATCTACTCTATGCAGTCGTTGGAAGGGGCTAAATAGTTTGTTTGTGTAGGCCATATTAAAGCCCGCTCCATCATCGCGAACAAAATACACGGGAATACCCGTTTCTGGAATTATTGCGCCGAATTCGATTTTAGCGCGATCGTGCTTGGAAGTAAATTTCCATGCATTATCGAGTAAATTCGTCAATAGCATTTGCAAAAGTCGGCTATCTCCTTGAGCCGTTAACCCTGGTTGCACGATTAACTCAACCTGTCGCTCAGGGTGGCTTTCTTGTAACTCTGTGCCAATTCTCCTCGCCAATAAACTGAGATCTACAGTTTCTAACTGCATATCGCTACGCATTAATCGGGAGAGATTGAGTAAGTCATCAATCAATTGCCCCATGCGTTGCGTAGCTGACCGGATGCGCTGGAGATAGTCTTTTCCTGTATCGTCTATTTGATCTTGGTAATCTTCTAAAAGCGCCTGACTAAAGCCATCAATACTGCGGAGGGGGGCGCGTAAATCGTGGGAAACGGAGTAGCTAAAAGCTTCCAATTCTTTATTTACTGCTTGTAGTTCCACAATTGCCCGTTGTAATCCTTGGTTGAGGCTAATAACTGCTTGTTCAGCCTGCTGGCGTTCTTGTACTTCTGCTTGCACATCAACTAAAAGTTCGGCGTGTTGCAGCGCCACAGCTAGGTGACTGGCAATTTCTGTAGCAAATTCAATTTCTGTAGCTTGCCATTCTCGCGGCGCGCGGCATTGATGAATACACAACAATCCCCAAAGGTTATCACCTTGTAACAAAGGTACTACTAAGTTAGCTTTAATTTGAAATTGTGCTAAAACTTGAACGTGACAATCGCTCAGTCCATAATTATCAATATCTGCCACAGCTTGAATTCGTCCTTGCTGATATTGAACGGCAAAGCGATCGCCAAAGCAATGATCGTGGATTCTTTGCGCCATAGCTGAGGGAAAAGCTGGATCTACATCCTCAGAAACAAATTCGCCATCATCCCAATGAGAATCTGGGTAGAAACGAAACATCCCCACCCTGTCTGCTGCTAACAGTTGGCGCACTTCTGTGGCTGTGGCTTGAAAAATTGTCTCTAAGTCGATTGGTTGACGCAGGCGAGTAATGACGCGAAATAATGCTTTTTGTCGCTGGATTTGAAAATTTGCTTGATTTATTTCTTGCTGTAAAGTTTGAATTTCATCTCCCAGGATTTGCTGTAGCTGTGCAAATGCGGCTTCATCGCGGCATAAATCCCGCAGTCTGGCTAATCTCTCTGGGTTCATGCTTTTTGATTCATTAGGTGCTAGTAATAATACGCAGGAGAAATATTAAAAACAAAATCTAAATATAGTGGATATTACACTTAGGGACATCCAATTTTTTAAATACCCAATAAATTTGTAGTGCGAGCATCTTGCTCGCTGGTGTTCAAAAGCGAGCAAGATGCTCGCACTACGAAATATGGATAATTTATTTTTTGTAAGTCCCTTACTCTGTGTTCTCAGCGTCTCTGCGGTTTAATAATTATGTAACCGCAGAGGCACAAGGCACGGAGACAAACTGTCAGAAAGTTAACTGGAGGCGGTATTAGCTGCTGGTGCAGCCTTCGCAGTTGCGGGAGCGCCACCCATGCGAATTTCTGATGTGAAAGAAGTCAAGCTATAGCCGCCTTGGTGTTTGATTACACTTACCCGCATCCGCAAATTAGGGCTAGCAAACCAGAGACGCTCCTGTGTGGAAATGGTTTCCGATTGTATAGTTAGTGTTAAAGCTTCGTCACTACCGAGTGTATAACGTCCCGCCACAGAAGCTTTTTCTGCATTACCCTTGTCCCAAAGAAAATTGCCTTGATTGGGGTTATCGGCATCGGGGATTGAGACTAGTATATTAGTTCCACTGTGTTTTTCTTTATCACCCGCGATCGCACTACTGCCAGTAACTTTAATCGCACAACCAACATGACTGGGATTTACTTCATTGATTTGACACAGTTTAATCACTTCTGGAAGATCTGCTGTCAGCATTTCAATGATGATATTTGATTTACCGCTTTCTGATTCCTGAGAAGCCAAAATATGGCTGGTACGATGGGAAAACCATTTACCAGCGCTTAACTCAAAAAACTCTTCTATATTCATGACTGAAACTCACCTGCATCAAAATGCTGAACATCCCACTTATTACAAGGTAGCAGGAGGTGTGCCTTAAAGTTAGGGGAAGGGGGCAGGGGATAGGGGGGACAAGGAGGACAAGGGGGACAAGGAGGACAAATGACCAATGACTATTGACAAATGACCATTGACCCCCCCAATTTAATTGCTGGTGCTTTCTAGCCGTTGCAGGGAAATTCTGGCGGCTTCGGCAACGTGGGGATGGCTATCTTTTTCGAGGTATTTTAAGGCGGAGAGACTCTTGGGTGTGGGCAGATTACCTAAGGCTTCGGCAAGGCGTTGCCTTACTAGCCAATCTTCGGCTTGGGCAAAGCGGAGGATGAGATCTACGGATTCGATGTCTTTAATTTCTCCTAAAGCAGCGATCGCAGCTTGTTGGATGATGACTTCTTTACTATCTAGCGCTTCAATTAAAATGGCATGGGCGCGGGGATCTTGAATATTGCCTAGAGAAACTGCTGCACTAAAGCGGACTAGCCAATCAGTATTTTCATAAAACGCCCGTGATAGCACTTCAAAGGCTCTCGGATCGCCTAAATATCCTAAAGCACCAGCAGCATCGGCTCTGATGCCATAATCTGGGTCAGTTTCTAAAATTTTGACTAAAAGCGGGTAACTTTCTGGTGTTTGTTTCACTCCCAAGGCAAAAATTGCCATTGAACGCAGTTGCAGAGAGTCGTCATTCAACACCTTTTTAATTAAAGGTACGGCATCTTCAGAAGGAACATCGCGGAGATTAGCCAAAGCTACCATGCGATCGCGTAAATTTGCACTTTCTAACTGAGCAGAAATTTCTTCTAAGGTTAAAGCTGCCATTTTTATCACTTTCTTTACTTATCTTTACTTTATAAAATTTTTTCTCATAAAGGGAGTCTAATCCTGGGGCGGTTAACCAGACAAGGTTTAGTGGGGTATTGGGCATGGGGCAACAGTCAATAGTCAATAGTCAATAGTCAATAGTCAATAGTCAATAGTCAATAGTCAATAGTCAATAGTCAATAGTCAATAGTCAATAGTCAATAGTCAATAGTAATTTTTCTCCCTTGTCCTCCTTGTCTCCCTTGTCTCCCTTGTCCCCTTCTAGTCCCTAGTCCCTAGCCCCTGTCCCCTAGCCCCTAGTCCCTAGCCCCTCAACTACTACCCACCTAACACCCAATGTCTTACTTGTTGCCGATGACAACTAGAACTGAAAATTGATGCAATAAGTCTAGTTTTGACCAGCAGTACTCATGACAAACCGCGTTTTAATTCTTGGAGGTAGGGGACGGATTGGTAGCAGTGTTGCTCAGGATCTAGCCACCCACACTCAGGCAGAAATTACAGTTACTGGGCGTTCTCCTGTGCCTGAGGGGGATGATGCCAAGTGGCTAAGTAGCAAAAATAACTGGAATTTAGGCACAAAGGTGCAGTTTTTATTGTTGGACTTGGCGGAAGTTGATAGACTGCGAGATGCGATCGCTAATTCCGATTTAGTCATTCACTGTGCTGGGCCTTTTCACTACCGCGATACTAATGTTCTCCAAATTTGTATTGAACAAGGCGTTAACTATTTAGATGTTAGCGATCACCGTTCTTATACGAGTAAGGCTTTAGAGTATAACGAAAAGGCTGCGGCTGCTAATGTCACAGCTATTATTAATACGGGGATTTTTCCCGGTATTTCTAACAGCATGGTGCGGCAATGTGTTGAGCAATTCGACAAACCAGAAAAAATTCATCTCAGTTATTTAGTATCTGGTTCTGGCGGTGCTGGCGTTACAGTTATGCGCACAACTTTTTTAGGATTACAACATAATTTTGAAGCTTGGATAAATGGTAATTGGCAATTAGTAAAACCCTACAGTGACCGAGAAATTATTAATTTTCCCGCTCCCTATGGACGTAATGGAGTTTATTGGTTTGATATGCCAGAAACTTTCACAATGCCTCATTCTTTTCCTTCAGTGAAAACTGTAATTACAAAATTTGGTTCAATACCCGATTTTTATAATCACCTCACTTGGATAGCTGCCCATATCTTTCCTAAATGGTTAATGCAACGTCGCGGCACGATTGAATTTCTATCTCATGTCAGTCATTTGATGACTGATGTTACTAATCCTTTTACAGGAATTGGGGTAGCAGTACGCGCAGAAGTTACTGGAATAAAAGATGGTAAAACAAGTATTTATTGTGCAAATTTAGTCTATGAAAATACTGCATTAGCTTCCGGTTGTGGTACGGGTAGTATTGCGCAATTACTACTCGAAGGTAAACTGCGAAAACCTGGTGTTTCACCCGTAGAAGAAGCATTACCGACAGATTTATTTATACAAACAATGGCGAGCAGAGGCATTGAAATTAATCATAATTGGCTAGAAAATTAGATTAAACAGTAAAAAACAAAAATGCCCTCACCCTCAAGGGTGGAGCTATAAATACGAA
Source organism: Calothrix brevissima NIES-22 (assembly GCF_002367995.1). Classification (GTDB taxonomy): domain Bacteria; phylum Cyanobacteriota; class Cyanobacteriia; order Cyanobacteriales; family Nostocaceae; genus Aulosira; species Aulosira brevissima. The sequence continues at coordinate 7,971,843 of NZ_AP018207.1, read as the reverse complement.
GCCTGCTTTTGCAGGCTTTGTTCGTAAATTTGCATGGTGAATGAACAAATTTTTAACTAAAATCTATCCGTCTCTTGTGTGGGCGCAACTGCTCCTGGTTGAGACATAAAGAAGTTTTGCGCAGCTTCATTTTGATAAATACATCTAATATCAGGTTTATCAGTATCTAAGTTACCTGTGAAACCAAAAGTATTCAAACGATTCTTACATTCTCTTACCTGCTCTGATGTTACTAGCTTACGTTGTTCTAAAAGTGCCCAGTTATTTTGACGAAGAACGCATCCAGGACGCATACTAGGTTGAGCAACGTAGACATTAAATGGGTTAAGAGTTACAAACAGTCTTGCATCCATCACCATTGCGCTGGCTCCGTATTGTACGCAAATTTCAGGGTTTGGTGCTTTGGTATCAATAAATTCACGGGAAGCCACGTTAGATGGCGATAAAGTGGTTGTCGAGCTAAAAGCGATGCCAATTCCAATTCCCAACACAAACACACCCCCCAAAATTGCTATGGTGGTGAAGTTAAATATTGAAGATTGAAATGAAGATGATCGAGAACTATTAGCCGATCTACTAGTGGTTGTACGTCTCATTTTCGCTGGTTTACCTTCACGCCTCAGATAGCAGAGAGTTGTTTACAGTGATCTCCCTCTTTAAGTATGCCGATTATTGGCGAAAATTGCCTGCAACTGCTCAAGTAAATTATTTTGTAAGTAAGATTTTAACCTGTCATTGCAGCCCTAGAGCTAGTAACGACAGTTTAAGATTTTTGTTGATGTTTTTCCCAAACAACCGCATAACGCCAAAACAAATGCTTTTTCAGTTGCGATCCTGTGAAACAATGCTGGTAGATTTGTTTTACTGGCGATCGCGTAATACCAATTTTATGTGAGGTTACACAGGCTAGATTATATACATCTTCATAACCTCCATCACGCAGAGCTATTTACTTAAAGTTATGGTAATTATTTTTTCCTCTATGCTGGGTTTTAATCCAGCGCGATCGCTGTTTTTGCACGCACATTCTTAAGGTAACTACCATCATCACTGGTATCCAATGCACCATGTAGAGCGAACCTTGAATAGTTGCCCACAATAAGGACAGTCCGCGTAAATTTTGATACTGGTAAAGTCCAGAGATGAAGGCTGACGTTAAAATTAAACTCAGTATTGTCTGGAGTGGCCACAGCACGGGGCGATCGCTATAAAATATTGACCATAGTAAATCTGGGATTAAGGCTATTGGTAAGAGAAATTGTAAAAGAAAAAATAATAATAAATCGATTTCTTTTTTCCAACCTAAAGTTAAAATTTGGGGAAAATAATCTAAGAAACGCTGATAGCCACCTTCTGCCCAACGACAATGTTGATGCCATAGTTGTTTCCAGGTGATGACTCCTTCTTCTTGAATCGCTAAAGATGTGACAAACTCAATTTCACTACCTACTAAATACAGTTTAAAACAGAAATCTAAATCATCAGTAACAGTGTCTTCATTCCAACCCTGACAATTTTCTATTAATTCTCGCCGTAATAACATCCCATTCCCCCGCAACTCAGACATTCCGCCGACTGCAAGGCGATGACTTTGCAGGAAACTATCACAAATCATTTCCATTTGTTGACAGCGAGTTAAAAAATTAGTATTGACATTGAATATTGATTTTCGCACTTGCACTGCACCAATACGTTTATTTTTAAATAAAGGTACTGTTCGCCGGAGAATATTTATAGGTAACTGGGCATCAGCATCACAAATTAATAGAATTTCGCCTTTGGTACAGGGAAAAACTGCGTTCAGTGCTGCTGATTTCCCATTGGTTGATTGGCGGTTAAAAACTTGTAAATTGGGAAATTGAGTTTGTAAATTGCTCAAAATCGCTGGCGTGTCATCGGTACTACCATCATCAACAATCCAAATATCTAAGCGATCGCTAGGATAGTCTACATTAAATAAGCTGTGAACTAAATCCTCTAAAACTACACTTTCATTTTTGGCGGGAACTACAATTGATACTAATGATAGATAAGTATCGTCCTCCGTGACTGGATTTATTGGTTTTGACAACAGCATTCGGAACATTTGCATAGTCAGCACTACCGTTAATCCGACGAGCAAGCATTGTAATAGTGGTACTAAATGCAACAAGCTTACCAAGGCAAAAGTTAGTATAACTACTAAACTTGCTTGGAAACGGCGATCGCGATGAATGCTGATATCCTTACCAGAATTATAGATATTTCTTGACAATTTACACCAATTATCCCCATTAATGCCCAGATATAGTCTGAGAAATATGACATATTCTTAAAATACATGAGTAGGGATGCAAAGCTTTGCACCTCTAAAGATGATTTTTTATTGGGCATCCCTTCGACTTCGCTCACGGCAAGTGGGCATGGGGCATGGGGCATTGGGCATTGGGCATTGGGCATGGGGCATTAGGGCAAAGACGCGATGAATCGCGTCTCTACAATTGTCATTCGTCTCCCTTGTTCTCCTTGTCCCCCTTCCCTAACCCCTATTTTCAAGCTAATCTTTTAGCCTCAATAGTCTGGGGTAAACGTAAGGGTTCTGCTAAATCTGGAATTGCTAATTCCCAACCATTTGCTAAGGTGAAAATCTTTCCTTCATCTCCCATTGTTTGACTAACTACTTCTTCTTCTAAATCTTTTTTGGCAACATAAACTACTAACTGTCCAGTAGCATTTTGACGCAGCATTACTTTCATTTAATTTCCTCTACAGCTTCTAATTCTTTTTTGCGACAACCAACGATTAAACCCTTTTCAATAAAATGCACTGCATAGATATATGAGTTTTGTAAAAATGTACCAATACTGATGATGTAGCCAATATCTCCCTTTTTCGCTAAAGTTGCCCCAATTTCTTGCCCTGGGTATGTGCCATCATTACGGATTAACTTACGAGTTTTGACTTTAGTACCAATTTCAAAGGCTGGTGGTAAATCTAGTTCTAATTCATCTAATTGCATATCAAGCTAGCTTATTTAGGTTAACAATTGAAGTATTTCTTCAGCGCACAAATTAAACACTTTCTTACCAGTCAACTGTCAACTGTCAACTGTCAACTGTCAACTGTCAACCGTCAACTGTCAACTGTCAACTGTCAACCGTCAACTGTCAACCGTCAACTATCATCACTTTTGAGATGAAACTAAACTCAAAAGTTCTTCCATATCAAGGCTGCGTTTTTTCTCTACTGAATGCTGTCTGACTGCATCTAAGACAGATTGGGTTTGTTCTGGATTTAAATCAATACCTTGTTGCTGTAGTAGATTTTTTACTAAGTGTCTACCTGAATGTTTACCCACAACTAAGCGCCTTTCCCAACCAACTTCTTCTGGTGCAAAGGGTTCGTAAGTGACGGGGTTTTGCAACACGCCATGAGCGTGAATCCCCGATTCATGAGCGAAGGTATTTTCCCCAACAATCGCTTTCCAAGGTGGTACGTGACAACCTGATGCTGTAGCTACCATGCGAGATAGTTCTAACAAGCGGGTTGTATCAATCCCTAAATCAATACCTTGAATGCGTTTGAGCGCCATGACAACTTCTTCTAAGGCGGCGTTACCGGCTCTTTCCCCTAAGCCATTCACGGTTGTATTCACCGCTAAAGCTCCCGCTTGTAATCCTGCTAAGGCGTTGGCTGTAGCTAATCCAAAATCATTATGGGTGTGCATTTCTAGGGGAATCGATAAATACGTCACCAATTGCTTAACTTTGGTATAGGTAGTAAAGGGATCGAGAATGCCGACAGTGTCGCAAAAGCGAAATCTAGAAGCACCCCATTCTTGAGCATTTAAGGCGACTTCTAAGAGAAAACTGTCATTGGCTCTGGAAGAATCTTCACCGCCTACTGCTACCCAAAGACCGCGATCGCGTGCAAAGCTAATAGCATCTTTGAGTTTGTCTAACATACAACGCCACTGTCCGTGAAATTTAGCTGCAATTTGTATTTCTGAGACAGGTACAGATATATGTACGCGCTGTAACCCACAGTTAATAGAAGCCTGTATATCGCTAATATTTGCCCGATTCCAGCCTAATAATTCTGCTTTTAAACCTAAGTTAGCAATTGCAGCGATCGCTTTTGTTTCTACTTCTCCCATTGCTGGGATACCAATTTCTAATTCAGCAACACCAATAGCATCTAATAATTGCGCGATCGCAACTTTTTCTTGAATATTAAAAGCAACACCCGCCGCTTGTTCCCCATCCCTTAGTGTAGTGTCATTAATCACGATCGCATTCATAATACACAACCCCTTGAGTCGCAATTTAGATTTTCGCTGAGTTCCTGAGTTTAATCATAGGTGTGTTGCTGGGTATTGGTATAGTGAATTAACTACAATTTACTTTTTGGCTTTGACCAACAAATAGCCAAAATAAGTATTTACCATTGCCGGAATAACTATCAAACTTATACCTGCTATTAATATTGTCAGCATCGTAGTTTCCTCACAAGGGATAGGTGATGAAACAGTCTCTGAGCGGGAAAATTAATCTTGCTAAACTGAAACATTTTTTAATTAGTTCTTAACTATCAACTAATACAAAAAAGCTTGATGAACAATTATGAATTACCATTGCATATTTGCAATAGTAGTTAACATATCTCGATGCTGATATCATTTTGGGTGAAAGAGCGATCGTCAAGGCAACAGAAGGGAAGGAGAACAAAACAGAAGAGAGGACAACTGACAACTGACAACTGACAACTGACAAATAACAAATTCCCAATGCCCATATTACTTATATCAGGTGCTTCTAACTACACCAGTACCTGTATTAGCTTGTACTCAATTCTTATCAATTCCGATAGCATCAGAATTTACAAATTTAAAAAACTTTTTTTCACATGAGGGTACTAGTATTTTCTAATTATGGGTACTGTATCGTTCGGGCTATCAATTGAGTAGTTATTGACTACAGATAAAGCCTTACAGCAGGCGGGTTTTGTAGGTATCTCTGTCATAAGTTTTTGAATATCTTTATATCTACTCATTTGTCATTACAGAGATTATTTATAGAAAAGTTTTTTTCTGTATATCCAGCTACCATCTAGTATTTTTTTGTTAATTGGCGGAAAATTTTTGCCTTTCCTTTTATATTAAGAAACTCCAAAAAATCACTTATTTCGCTGGATTAAAACGGATTTCCTCAAAAGTAATCGGATATTCTCTTAGAGAGATTCTATTAGGCTATTCTGGCTAGAAATTTCTGTATCTGTATATACATTAATGCCGGAAAGTGCAAATATTCAGACTTTGCATTGCAAAAATTTTTGCTTAGTGTATGCTATACTTGCTAAAAAAGCACAAAAATTTAGTAACTCAACTACTAGTGCTGTTAAGTCGCTTGTAAGCCAAACACTTTATTTATCAAGACTGTAAACTCATTTAAGGTGTATTTACAACCAATTCTACTAATGTGGCGCGATCGCAAATCGCTAGTCTGAAAATAGCTCGTCTGTATATGGAAACACAATTTTCAATAAAGTTATTTTAAGGATAGTTTTTTTACGGGAAAAAGTGTTATTTTAGATACGGAATTGAATTTCGCTTAGCCACTGGGGTAGTGTTTGCTTACTGCTCCAGTTATTTCTCTCAAAAAAACGTAAGTAAAGAGCGGTCAAAAGAGCGATCGCAAGCAATCTGAGTACAGATTGAACAACAGCAAAAACAAACTTAAAATTACACTCAAACTCAAGCTAGTATTGAGTTTTAGGCGAGTACAAAAATACTTGAACCCCTTCGCTATAAATACTCGTACCCCAGGGAATAAATACTAGTACCTATACCTAAAAAGTTTTTTTAAAATCTACGTAAACCTTGCTAATTCTGCGTTGTAGATTTTGAGTACAAGGGTAATAAATTTAATAAATTATAAAAAACACCAGCAATTTCCTCTTTCCAAGTGACTGGTATAAATAAAACATGTATCACTCAACACTTAAAGCACTAACACAAATGTATTGCTAAAAACTTAAAAGCGATCGCTATCCAAGTTTCTAGCAATCATCTCTATGAATCAAAGTCGCTGCTTTAAACCCCAATTTATCCCAGTCCCCCAAGCGGAAAAACTAGCCAAAAGTCTAAGTTTATCTAACTAGAATAGGCAATTCTCACAGTAAAACGCGACTTTAATTTTTGACTGAGAGCGAACAAAAGCATCTTGTATAACGCCAGTCCTTTATCCCCAAGGTAAGCGAAATTCAATGACACCACCACCTACAGGACTCCTAACATCAGCTCCCACGGAAACTAAAACTAAATCTAGTAGTTGTGGTTGCAGTAGCAAAACTGATACCACAACTAGCTTAGATGAAAAAATGAAAGCGCGGATTGAGAAACATCCATGCTATAGCGAAGAAGCACACCACCACTATGCAAGGATGCACGTTGCAGTTGCACCAGCTTGCAACATTCAATGTAATTATTGCAACCGCAAATATGATTGTGCTAACGAAAGTCGTCCTGGTGTAGTGAGCGAATTGCTCACACCAGAAGAAGCAGCACACAAAGTTTTAGTGATTGCTGGAAAAATTCCCCAAATGACAGTTTTGGGAATTGCAGGCCCGGGAGATCCCCTAGCGAATCCAGAAAAAACCTTCCGCACCTTCGAGTTAATTGCCGATAAAGCACCAGATATCAAACTTTGCCTATCAACCAACGGATTAATGCTTCCCGATTATGTAGATCGGATTAAGCAACTGAATATCGATCATGTCACCATAACTATTAATATGGTAGACCCAGAAATCGGCGCGAAAATTTATCCTTGGGTTCACTACAACCGCAAACGCTACAAAGGTATTGAAGGTGTCCGCATTCTGCATGAAAAGCAGATGGAAGGATTGCAAGCTCTCCAAGAAGCAGATATTCTGTGCAAAGTTAACTCGGTAATGATTCCGGGAATTAACGATGAACACTTGGTAGAAGTCAACGAAGTCATTCGTTCCAAGGGTGCATTCTTGCATAATATTATGCCCTTGATTTCTGCCCCAGAACACGGTACTCACTTTGGTTTGACTGGTCAACGCGGCCCCAATCCTAAAGAATTGAAAACAGTACAAGATAAATGTTCTGGTAATATGAAAATGATGCGCCATTGTCGTCAATGTCGCGCCGATGCGGTAGGTTTATTAGGTGAAGACCGCAGTCAAGAATTTACCAAAGATAAATTCATGGAAATGGCTCCAGAATATAATTTGGAGCAACGCCAAGAAGTCCATGCACAGATAGAGAAATCGCAACAAGAAATCAAAGCCACCAAAGAAAAAGCTGTAGAGACGTTGCAAACAACAACTCTCAAGAACAGACCCAAAATATTAGTTGCAGTCGCTACCAAAGGCGGTGGTTTAGTTAACCAGCACTTCGGTCACGCGAAAGAGTTTATGGTTTACGAAGTGGATGGTAGCAGCGCTAAATTTGTCGGTCATCGCAAAATTGACCACTACTGTCAAAGTGGATATGGTGAGGAAGCGACTTTAGACAACATTATTCAAGCTATCTCCGATTGCAAAGCAGTTCTGGTTTCTAAAATTGGTCACTGTCCTCAAGAAGAATTGCAGAAAGCTGGTTTACAGACAGTTGAAGCCTACGACGTAATCGAAAAAGTGGCTTTGGAATTTTACAACCAGTATATCAAAGGGTTAGAGAAAACTGTTGACTGTTGACCGTTGACTGTTGACCGCTCAAAAAGAGAATCATCATGGTTTACAAGATTACTCGCCAATGTATTTCCTGTGGTCGCTGTGAATCTTCTTGTCCTACTGGTGCTATTAAAATTATCGCAGGCGATCGCTACTGGATTGACTCTAGCCTTTGTACAAACTGTGTTGGTGCTTATGGTGTAGCCCAATGTGCCGCCGAATGTCCGATACAAGATGGCTGCGTAAAAGCACTGACTGATTACTGGGAATCCTGGTTTGCTACTCACGACCGTTTAGTGGCGAAGTTAAAAGGAACTTACCAAGCAGATTACTGGGAACGCTGGTTTAATCTGTATTCCCGCAAAATCTCCGAGCAAATTTCCCAGCGTAAACAAGATGTGGTGAGTCTGGAAGCATGAATGTAATTTATTTAGATAATAATGCCACAACCAAGGTAGATGAACAAGTTATACAGGCAATGCTGCCCTACCTCACCGAGTTTTACGGTAATCCTTCTTCGATGCACAGCTTTGGCGGACAAGTAGGAAAAGCAGTCAGAGAAGCGAGAGCGCAAGTTGCAGCTTTATTGGGTGCAGAAGATTCAGAAATTATCTTCACCAGTTGCGGTACTGAAGGTAATAACGCAGCTATCAAAGCAGCTTTAGCCGCCCAACCAGACAAGCGCCACATCATCACCACTCAAGTAGAACACGCAGCCATTCTCAATGTCTGCAAACAACTGGAAAAACAAGGTTATACAGTCACCTACCTCTCTGTAGACCGCAACGGTCAAATTGACTTGATGGAACTAGAAGCCGCCTTAACTGGGAATACAGCTTTAGTTTCCACCATGTACGCCAATAATGAAACCGGTGTGGTGTTCCCAATTGAGCAGATAGGGTTGCGGGCAAAGGATGCAGGTGCTATATTCCATGTAGATGCAGTGCAAGCTGTAGGTAAGATTCCCCTCAACCTCAAGACCAGCAGCATTGATATGCTCACCCTCTCCGGTCACAAACTCCATGCTCCCAAAGGGATGGGTGCGTTGTACGTCAGACGCGGTGTGAGGTTCCGTCCTCTATTAATCGGTGGACATCAAGAAAGAGGACGCAGGGCAGGTACAGAGAATGTTCCCGGTATTATTGGTTTAGGCAAAGCTGCGGAATTAGCTCAGGTACATTTAAAAGATATACAACGAGAAAAAGCATTACGCGATCGCCTAGAAAAAGGTTTACTATCTGCAATCCCTAATACAGAAGTTAACGGTGATATTACCCAGAGATTGCCCAACACCACCAGCATCGGTTTCAAATACATCGAAGGCGAAGCGATTTTATTATCCCTCAACCAATACGGTATCTGTGCGTCTTCTGGCTCCGCTTGTACTTCTGGTTCTTTGGAACCCTCCCATGTTTTGCGGGCAATGGGCTTACCATACACCACTTTACACGGTTCGATTCGCTTCAGTCTTTCACGTTACACCACTGAAGCCGAGATAGACCGAGTTTTAGAAGTAATGCCGCCAATTGTCGAACGTTTACGCGCTATTTCTCCCTTTAATAACGACCAAGCTGATTGGCTGCAAGGAAGGGAAGAGGCTTTGGCTCATTGATTGGGACAAGGGAGACAAGGGGGACAAGGAGGACAAAGAGAATAATACTCCATGCCCAATGCCCAATGCCCAATGCCCAAATTCAAAATCTAAAATCCAAAATCTAAAATCTAAAATTGCTCATGTGGGAATATACAGATAAGGTACTAGAACTTTTTTACAACCCCAAAAACCAAGGTGCAATTGAAAATAGTGATGAGTCAGGTGTAGCGGTGGTTTTTGGAGAAGTGGGCAGTATTGCTTGCGGAGATGCTTTAAGACTGCACCTGAAAATAGAAGTAGACAGCGATAAGATTCTTGATGCTCGGTTTCAAACTTTTGGCTGTACCAGTGCGATCGCATCTTCTTCGGCTTTGACTGAGTTAATCAAAGGTCTCACCTTAGATGCAGCGCTGAAAGTCACTAATAAAGAGATTGCTGAATACTTAGGTGGATTACCAGAAGCCAAAATGCACTGCTCAGTGATGGGACAAGAAGCGTTAGAAGCAGCAATTTTCAAATACCGGGGTATTCCTGTAGTTGCCCATGACGATGATGAAGGTGCTTTAGTTTGTAGTTGCTTTGGCATCAGCGAAGCCAAGGTTCGCCGGGTGATTCAAGAAAACAGCCTCACCACTGCGGAACAGGTAACAAGCTATATCAAGGCTGGTGGCGGCTGCGGTTCTTGCCTTGCTAATATCGATGACCTGGTCGCTACGGTGAAACAGGAATCAGCTGTTGGTACTAGCTATAAATTAAGTAACCAAATTGCGGCAAATATTACCACTACTCAAGAGCAATCCTCTCGACCGCTAACCACAGTGCAAAAAATTGCCTTGATTCAAAAAATTCTCGATGAAGAAGTTAGACCACTGCTAATTGCTGATGGCGGAGATATTGAACTTTACGATGTAGATGGCGATCGCGTGCAGGTAGTATTGCAAGGTGCTTGTGGTTCCTGTCCTAGCAGTACCGCTACCCTGAAAGTTGCCGTTGAAGCCAAGTTGCAAGAGCGTGTTAGCCCAAGCTTACGAGTAGAAGCAATAGACCCAATATTCCAATACAGTTCAGTTAAGCATTGATTCCTTCTATTTCTTCTTCTCTCTGCGTCCTTGGCGTCTTGGCGGTTCATTAAAAAAATTGACTTTACGAATTACGAATTACCAAAAATATGCAATCTATCTCTATTCCCGAACCAAAGGTGTTAGGGCGAGCGCCACCAGCGACGTTCTTACAAGCGATCGCAACTAAACAACTAATACCAATTTGAAAAATGATTGCGACAGATAGAAATTTGAAACGCTTATCCAATAGATGTTTCACAATCCAAAATCTAAAATCTAAAATCCAAAATGGTATAAGCGATCGCACTCTCAAACCCAGACCACCACAAAACCTCAACCACCAAACTTATTGCAGGAGAAACAACCATGACTGACAACAGCATTAGACAAATTGCATTCTACGGTAAAGGCGGTATTGGTAAATCCACAACATCTCAAAATACCCTTGCTGGTCTGGCTGAAATGGGCGAACGGATCATGATTGTAGGTTGTGACCCCAAAGCAGACTCCACCCGCCTCATGTTGCACAGTAAAGCCCAAACTACCATTCTGCACCTAGCTGCTGAACGCGGCGAAATTGAAGATATAGAACTCGAAGAAGTATTACTACCTGGTTACTTGGATGTTAAGTGTGTGGAGTCAGGTGGCCCTGAACCTGGTGTTGGTTGTGCTGGGCGTGGGATCATTACCGCCATTAACTTCTTGGAAGAAAATGGCGCTTACGAAGACCTAGATTTCGTTTCCTACGACGTATTGGGCGACGTAGTTTGCGGTGGTTTCGCTATGCCAATTCGCGAAGGCAAAGCGCAAGAAATCTACATTGTTTGCTCTGGTGAAATGATGGCAATGTATGCAGCCAACAACATTGCACGGGGTATTCTCAAGTATGCTCACTCTGGTGGTGTGCGTTTAGGTGGTCTGATTTGCAACAGCCGTAACGTTGACGGCGAAGTTGAATTAATTGAGGCATTGGCTGCCAGACTGAATACTCAGATGATTCACTTTGTACCTCGTGACAATATCGTACAACACGCAGAACTGCGTCGGATGACGGTAATTGAATATGCTCCTGATAGTCAGCAAGCCGAGGAGTACCGTACTTTGGCGAGAAAGATTAAAGAGAACACCAAGCTGACTATTCCCACCCCCATCTCAATGGACGAACTGGAAGAACTGCTGGTTGAATTCGGACTCCTGGGCGGCGAAGAAGAATACCAAAAAGCGATCGCCCAAGACTCAGGCAAAGCAGCCGCAGTAGTCTAATTGCAGATGCGATCGCAGTTGTCAAAAATCAAAATTTGTAGGTTGGGTTGAGGAACGAAACCCAACAAATCCCGAAGAATGTTGGGTTTCACTACTTTCTAGCCAACCTACTCAGTCTCTTCCATTGCAACTCCCTCATCCCCACTAAAGAGGCAGATATAGAATTATGTCACCTACCGAATCCCCAACTTTAACAGAACCAACATCAGTTGCTGATAAAAAAGAACTTATAAAAGAGGTTCTAGAAGCCTACCCCGAAAAATCGCGCAAAAAGCGCGAAAAACACCTAAACGTTTACGAAGAAGGTAAATCTGATTGCGGCGTTAAGTCCAACATCAAATCCATTCCCGGTACAATGACCACCCGTGGTTGTGCCTATGCAGGTTCAAAAGGTGTGGTTTGGGGCCCCATCAAAGACATGGTTCACATTAGTCACGGCCCCGTTGGTTGTGGTTACTATTCTTGGTCAGGTCGTCGCAACTACTATATCGGCACTACTGGTATCGATTCATTCGGCACCATGCAGTTCACGTCAGACTTCCAAGAACGGGACATCGTATTTGGTGGAGACAAAAAGCTCGCTAAATTAATCGATGAGATTGAAGAACTGTTCCCCCTCAATCGTGGTATCTCCGTACAATCCGAATGTCCAATTGGTCTAATTGGTGACGACATCGAAGCCGTTGCCAAGAAGAAATCCAAAGAAACTGGTAAAACTGTTGTTCCTGTACGTTGCGAAGGCTTCCGGGGTGTATCCCAATCCCTTGGACACCACATCGCCAACGACACTATCCGCGATTGGGTATTCCCTAAAGCTGACAAAGCCAAGAAAGAAGGTACGCTCGGATTTGAACCCGGCCCCTATGATGTAGCAATTATCGGTGACTATAACATCGGTGGTGATGCTTGGTCTAGCCGCATCCTGTTAGAAGAAATCGGCTTGCGAGTTGTGGCTCAGTGGTCTGGAGACGGTACTCTACACGAGATGATGCTCACCCCCAGTGTGAAACTAAACCTAGTTCACTGCTACCGCTCCATGAACTACATCTCCCGCCACATGGAAGAAGCTTATGGCATTCCCTGGTTAGAATACAACTTCTTCGGCCCCACCAAGATTGCGGCATCTCTGCGAGAAATTGCTGCCAAGTTTGACGAGACAATTCAAGCGAAAGCCGAAGAAGTGATTGCCAAGTACGAAGCTCAAACCAAGGCTGTGCTTGACAAGTATCGCTCTCGCTTAGAAGGGAAAACAGTTGCGCTCATGGTCGGTGGTTTGCGTCCCCGTCACGTTGTTCCCGCCTTTGAAGACCTGGGTATGAAGCTGATTGGCACAGGTTATGAATTCGGTCACAATGACGACTACAAACGTACTTCTAACTATGTCGAGAACGGGACATTGATTTACGATGACGTATCTGCCTATGAATTTGAGCATTTCGTCAAAGCACTCAAGCCAGATTTAATCGCTTCCGGGATTAAAGAGAAGTACGTCTTCCAGAAAATGGCGCTTCCCTTCCGCCAAATGCACTCATGGGATTATTCTGGGCCGTACCACGGCTACGACGGATTCGCCATCTTCGCCCGTGACATGGATCTCGCTCTCAACAGCCCCACCTGGAGCTTAATCGGTGCGCCTTGGAAAAAAAGTGAGTGAAAAAGCTATGAGTTTTGAATTTTCTAGCATTCAAAACTCATAACTAGACATCAAAATTGTTGTTTTCTCAGACCTTGAACTGATTACTTTCAAAGCTTGAAGAATTACTATTATGGCACAAAACGACATCAACAAAATCAAAGATCACGCCGAACTTTTTCAACAGCAGGAATACCAAGAGCTATTTCAAGCCAAGAAAGAGTTTGAATGTGGGCATGAATCTGAACAAGTTACCCAGATGGCTGAGTGGACAAAAACCTGGGAATACCGCGAAAAGAACTTTGCCCGTCAAGCGTTAACCGTTAACCCAGCGAAGGCTTGCCAACCTCTAGGAGCAATTTTAGCTGCCGTTGGTTTTGAAGGTACGCTACCTTTTGTACATGGTTCTCAAGGTTGTGTTGCTTACTTCCGCAGTCACTTCACCCGCCACTTTAAAGAACCGTTTTCTGCCGTATCTTCCTCGATGACGGAAGATGCAGCCGTATTCGGCGGTTTGAAAAACCTGATTGAAGGTTTGGCAGTTTCTTACAACCTGTATAAGCCGAAAATGATTGCTGTCTGTACTACCTGTATGGCAGAGGTAATTGGGGATGACTTGCAAGCTTTTATCAAAACCGCCAAAGAAAATGAGTCTGTTCCTGAAAACTTTCCTGTGCCTTATGCCCATACCCCTAGCTTTGTTGGGTCACACATCACAGGCTACGACAACATGATGAAGGGGATTCTGTCGAATTTGACAGCAGGTAAGAAGAAAGAAACAACCAACGGCAAAATTAACTTTATTCCTGGGTTTGAAACCTACATTGGCAACCTGCGAGAAATCAAGCGGATTGCTAATGTGATGGGAATTGACTATACCCTGTTAGCAGATAACTCTGAATACCTGGATTCTCCGAATAACGGTACATATAATATGTATCCAGGTGGAACTAAGCTAGAAGATGCGGCTGATTCGATTAATGCTGAAGCCACGATCGCACTCCAAGCTTACGCTACTACCAAAACTCGCGAGTACATCGAACACGAATGGCATCAAAAGACTTACGTTAACCGTCCTGTCGGCATTCGCGGTACTGATGAATTCTTGATGAAATTGTCCGCGTTAACTGGTAAGCCAATTCCCCAAGAATTAGAAGATGAACGGGGACGCGCAGTAGATGCATTGACCGATTCTCAAGCATGGTTGCACGGCAAGCTGGTGGCGATGTATGGCGATCCCGATTTGGTGATTGGTTTAACCCAATTCTTATTAGAAGTAGGTGCGGAACCAGTTCACATCCTTGTCAGCAATAGCAACGAACATTTTGAGGCAGAATTGCGAGCATTACTTGACTCTAGCCCATTTGGTCAAGGTGCAACAATTCACGGCGGACGCGACTTATGGCATATGCGATCGCTCCTATTTACCGAACCTGTAGACTTGCTCATCGGCAATTCCTACGGTAAGTATCTCTGGCGTGACACCAAAACCCCATTTGTGCGCATTGGCTACCCCATCTTTGATCGTCACCACCTGCACCGCTACGCTACCTACGGCTACCAAGGCACAATCAACCTACTCAACTGGATTGTTAACACTCTCCTAGATGAGTTGGATCGCAACACCATTATTCCATCCAAGACCGATATTTCCTACGACTTGATTCGATGATAACTGGGCATGGGGCTTTGAAACAATTTTGGATTTTGGATTTTGGATTTTAGATTTAGATGAGAATCCAAAATCGCAAATCTAAAATCTAAAATTCCTTGTCCTCCTTGTCCCCCTTGTCCTCCTTGTCTCCCTTATACCAGCCGCTATGAGTACCATCAGCCACAGCCGTGATCGCTTTTTTGATGTTCTCTCTCCGTTACGCCGATGGGTGGATCGATTTCAAATATGCGATCGCCGTATCGCCCATCTCATTTGCCAAGTTATTCCCTGTTGCTGTCCTTTTGAACGCGACGTTAAATTCCTCGGACACACCTTCCACATTCCCCCACTCTGCAAATTAAATCCCCTCTACGACGAATTTGTAGCTTTACGCTTCCGTAGCCTTTCCTACCTCTCTGATGAATGTGGCGAAGATATCACCAAATACATCTGCTAATTCTCCGCGTACCTTTGCGTTTACCTTTGCGCCCCTTTGCGTTAAAAAATCTTTTTTAGAATGAACCGCCAAGACGCCAAGTACGCCAAGGAAGAGAGAAGGAAGAAAAACCAGAAATTTGATTGCCAATCACCCATCAAGTCATGAAAATCACCCAAGGCAAAATTAACGAGCTGCTGAGTGAACCAGGATGCGAACACAATCACCACAAGCATGGGCAGAAGAAAAACAAGTCTTGTCACCAACAAGCCCAACCCGGTGCGGCTCAAGGAGGCTGTGCTTTCGATGGTGCATCCATCGCCCTAGTCCCGATTACCGATGCTGCTCATTTAGTCCACGGGCCGATCCCTTGCGCTGGTAATTCTTGGGGTGGTCGTGGTAGTCTTTCCTCTGATTCTCATCTCTACAAAATGGGTTTCACGACTGATTTAAGTGAAAATGATATCATCTTCGGTGGCGAAAAGAAGCTTTACAAGGCAATTTTGGAAGTACAGCAACGCTATCACCCGGCGGCGGTGTTTGTTTACTCCACTTGTGTGACGGCGCTGATTGGCGATGATTTGGATACAGTCTGTGAAGCGGCAGCTAAGAAAACAGGTATACCTGTTATCCCCGTAAATTCCCCTGGTTTTATTGGCAGTAAAAATCTGGGTAATCGCGTCGGTGGGGAAGCTTTACTAGAATATGTTATCGGAACTGCTGAACCAGAATATACCACCCCTTATGATATTAATTTGATTGGTGAGTACAACATTGCAGGTGAATTGTGGGGTGTTCTGCCCTTATTTGCAAAATTAGGTATTCGCGTTCTCGCTAAAATTACGGGTGATGCTAAGTATAATGAAGTGCGTTATGCTCACCGTGCCAAGCTGAATGTGATGATTTGCTCCAAAGCCCTGATTAATGTGGCGCGAAAGATGGAGGAGCGTTATGGTATCCCTTATATTGAAGAATCTTTCTATGGTGTAGATGACATGAATCGCTGTTTGCGGAATATTGCCGCGAAGTTAGGCGACCAAAGTTTACAAGAAAGAGTAGAAAATTTAATTACAGAAGAAACTACTGCGCTAGATATTGCTTTGGCTCGTTACCGCGATCGCCTCAAAGATAAGCGGGTTGTCCTTTATACCGGGGGTGTGAAAAGTTGGTCGATTATATCGGCGGCTAAGGACTTAGGCATGGAAGTTGTCGCCACTAGCACTAAAAAAAGTACTGAAGAAGATAAAGCGAGGATCAAAGAATTACTAGGAAAAGATGGCATTGCTATGGAAAAAGGCAACGCCCAAGAATTACTCCGGGTGATTGCCCAGACAAAAGCGGATATGCTGATTGCTGGTGGTCGCAATCAATACACTGCCCTCAAAGCCCGTATCCCATTTTTAGATATTAATCAAGAACGCCATCATCCCTATGCGGGATATGTGGGTATGGTGGAAATGGCGCGAGAACTGGATGAAGCTTTGCACAGTCCGGTATGGGCGCAGGTGCGGAAGCCGGCATTCTGGGAGGAGGGAGCAGGGGAGCAAGGGAGCAGGGGAGCAGAGGAAGCAATTTCAATCCAAAATCACGCCACTTGCTACAACGGAGGGAACCTCCCTTACGGGTTCGGCAGTTCCTTCAACGGGGGGAACCCCCGCAACGGACTGCCTCACCGCAACGCAGTGGCTCCAAAATCTAAAATCCAAAATTCTTCCAAGTCGGTTGCGGTGAATCCTTTGAAGCAAAGTCAACCTTTAGGTGCAGCTTTAGCATTTTTGGGATTGAAGGGCATAATGCCTTTGTTTCATGGTTCTCAGGGTTGTACTGCGTTCGCCAAAGTTATGTTAGTGCGGCATTTTCGGGAAGCTATTCCCCTATCCACCACTGCCATGACGGAAGTTAGCACTATTTTAGGTGGCGAGGAAAATATCGAGCAAGCAATCCTGACGCTGGTAGAGAAATCCAAGCCAGAGATTATCGGTTTGTTAACTACCGGACTCACGGAAACTAGAGGGGATGACATGGAAGGAATCCTCAGAAGTATTCGCAAGCGTCACCCAGAATTATATGACTTGCCGATTGTCTTTGCTTCTACGCCTGATTTTAAAGGTGCGTTGCAAGATGGTTTCGCCGCCGCCGTGGAAAGTATAGTTAAGGAATTGCCGCAACCGGGAGAAACCAGATTAGACCAAATCAATATTTTGGTAAGTTCTGCGTTTACTCCTGGGGATGTCCAAGAAATTAAAGAAATTGTCTCTGCTTTTGGCTTAAAACCGATTGTAGTACCCGACCTTTCTACTTCCCTTGACGGTCACTTGGATGATTCTTACAGTGCGGTGACTGGTGGTGGAACAACTTTACCAGAACTGCGAGAAATGGGTAGTTCGGTGTTTACCCTCGCGCTAGGCGAGAGTATGCGCGGTGCAGCCGAAAGTTTGCAAACTCAGTTTGATATACCTTTTGAGGTGTTTCCCCAACTAACAGGATTAGGCGCAGTCGATAACTTTTTGCAAGGACTGGTAGATATTAGTGGGAATGCAGTTCCAGAAAAATATTGCCATCAACGCCGTCAGTTACAAGATGCGATGCTTGATACTCACTTTTACTTTGGCTGTAAGCGGGTGTCGTTAGCACTGGAACCTGATTTATTGTGGTCAACAGCTTGGTTTTTGCAATCGATGGGTGCGGAAATTCACGCCGCAGTGACAACCACAAAGTCGCCACTGTTAGAAAACTTGCCAGTAGAAAGCGTGACTATTGGGGATTTGGAAGATTTTGAGCGATTAGCGGTAGGTTCGGATCTAGCGATCGCTAATTCTCATGGTAAAGCGATCACTCGCCGTCTGCATACTCCTCACTATCGTCTCGGTTTCCCTGTTTTTGACCGCTTGGGTAATGGACAGCGTTGTACTGTCGGTTATCGGGGAACTATTCAAATGTTGTTTGATATTGGCAACTTATTTCTTGAGGCAGAAGAAGAGGGTATTTTATCTCACGCAAAGGCGCAAAGGCGCAAAGAAGAAAATAAGGTTTAAAGCTTGTAGTTTGTGGAGGATAAAGTATGAAAATTGCTTTTACAACTAGCGACCAAATTCATATTAATGCTCATTTTGGTTGGGCGAAAAAAATAGATGTTTATGAGGTTTCACCGGAGGGTTATCACTTTCTCAATACTTTGAAATTTGATGGCGACCTTAAGGAAGATGGGAATGAGGATAAATTAGTTCCCAAAATTGAAGCTTTAGCTGATTGCACGATTGTTTATGTCTCAGCAATTGGCGGTAGTGCGGCGGCTCGGTTAATTAAGAAACGCATTACACCAATCAAAGCTAGGTCTGAGGATGATAAAATTACTGACCTTTTAGATCAGTTAGTCCAAACTTTAAAAGGCAGCCCTCCCCCCTGGTTGCGAAAAGCTTTACAACAAAAATTACCCAGTTTTGAAGAAGAGGAAGTAACTGTATGAGTTCCACAGAAATTGTCAACCAAACTACTAGCAGTGAAGCGTTAAATTCTCCTTTTGTGCAAGAGTTAGTTAGACAAATTCGCGCCCAAGATTCCTATGGATTTTATCGCAATTGGTCGGATGAATTAATTCTCAAACCTTATATTGTCAGCAAGCAAGCGAAACGCCAAATTTCTGTAGAGGGAGATGTAGAAGCGGCTACCAAAGCCAGAATTATGTCATTCTATCGCGCGATCGCAGCTCAAATTGAACAAAAAACTGGTTCATTATCCCAGGTGGTAATTGATTTGAGTCATGAGGGTTTTGGCTGGGTGCTGGTGTTTTCCGGTCGTTTATTGCTAGTCGCCAGAACCTTACGCGATGCTCAACGTTTCGGCTTTGATTCTCTAGAAAAATTAGCAGAAGAAGGCGAAAAACTAACTCAAAAGGGTATTGAGTTAGCAGAGAAATACACTGAAGTTGCCAAGTTGTAATAATTCCCAGGGTAAAATTATGGTGCCAGCAGCAGAAACAGATTGCGAAAATCAAAAAGCTATTGAAGATTTAAAACTACAAATTAAGCGGCTGAATAGTAAGGCAGGTCAAATGAAGATGGATCTGCATGATTTAGCCGAAGGCTTGCCAACAGATTACCAAAACTTGACAGCAGTAGCAGCCGAAACTTATGAAATTTACCGTCATTTAGATGAACTTAAATCTCAGCTAAAAAGTTTGGAGCAGAAATCATGATATGGGATGTTGAAAAGTTTAATCAAATTGTCGATGCGGAGGAATACTTTGAGTTTTTTAAACTTGATTACGATCCTCAAGTTGTCCATGTTAATCGCTTACATATTTTGAAGCTGTTTTCTCAATACATTCGCGAGATTGATAATAATAATTCCGCAGTCAGTCAAGCAGAAAAACTCGATTTATACTGCACGGCACTCAAACAAGCTTACGAAGTTTTCCTCAGTTCCACACCTCTACAACAAAAGCTGTTCAAGGTGTTTAAACAGAAGCCAAACAATATTATCATGCTGACAGAAATCGCCACCAGCTAAATCTCTTTCTCTGTGTTCTCCGCGCCCTCTGCGGTTATATAAATTATTTTTTAACCGCAGAGTTCACAGAGACGCAGAGTGAAGAAGTTCTTGTAAATGTATGCACTTTGAAAGGGCTATTCCTAGCCCCTAGTCCCTAGCCCCTTCAAAACAGGAGAAATCAACAGTGGTAAATCTCTCGCCTACTGAATTAGAACGTTACCGTCGCCAAATCATGCTCCCTGGTTTTGGCAAAGAAGCACAGCAGCGACTTAAGTCAGCAACAGTGCTGGTGACAGGTGTGGGCGGATTGGGCGGTACAGCAGCGCTTTACTTAGCTGTAGCTGGTGTTGGGCGGCTGATTCTGGTTCGAGGCGGTGAGTTGCGGCTAGATGACATGAATCGCCAGATTCTCATGAGTGACGATTGGGTAGGTAAGCCGCGCGTGTTTAAAGCCAAAGAACGGCTAGCGGATATCAACCCAGATGTGGAAGTCGAAGCTATATTTGATTATGTTAGGCCAGATAATGTAGATTTTTTGGTTCAATCCGCCGATGTAGCGCTTGACTGTGCCCACAATTTTACCGAACGCGATTTATTAAATGCAGCTTGTGTGCGTTGGCGTAAGCCGATGGTAGAAGCGGCGATGGATGGGATGGAAGCTTACTTAACCACAATTATTCCTGGCGTGACACCTTGCTTGTCTTGCTTATTTCCCGAAAAACCTGAATGGGATCGGCGCGGCTTTGGCGTGCTGGGTGCGGTTTCGGGAACTCTGGCTTGTTTGACAGCGCTAGAAGCAATCAAGTTAATTACTGGATGTAGTCAACCATTGTTATCGCAACTATTAACGATGGATTTGCACCAGCTAACATTTGCCAAGCGTCGTTCATATCGCGATCGCAATTGTCCAGTCTGCGGTACTCATTCTCACCATTATCCTCATCCCCAACAGCTAAGTCGCGTTTTAGTCAATAGTCAATAGTCAATAGTCAGTTGTCAGTAGGTAGATTTTATGACGTTAACTTTAACGGAAGCAGCAGAATTTCGGCTGCGTACCTTCCTTTTAGCCTCAAGCAAAGATGAAAATACTACTCAAAAAGGTATCCGTGTTGCTGTTGAGGATGGTGGTTGCAGTGGCTACCAGTATTCCATCAAAGTAATCAATACTCCCCAAGCCGATGACATAGTTTTGCAACAAGGTAAGTTACGCATCTATGTTGATTCCCAAAGTGCCCCATTACTAGAAGGTGTGGTTGTGGATTTTATTGATGGCTTGCTAGAAAGCGGATTTAAGTTTAGCAATCCCAACGCTACAGATACCTGTGGCTGTGGAAAATCATTCCAAGCAGGGAATTGCAGCCCTGCTGGCGTACCTTGTAGCTGATACTCAAAACCTGATTTTATTTTGGAGGACATGAAGATGACAACTTATCAAGTCAGACTAATCAATAAAAAGCGATCGCTCGATATCACCATCCCTGTTGATAAAAATACCAGTATTCTCGATGCGGCAGAACAACAAGATATAGAATTACCCTTTTCCTGTCAATCTGGTTCTTGTTCTAGTTGCGTTGCTAAAGTGGTTGAAGGACAAGTAGATCAAACTGAGCAGGTATTTCTCGATGACGATCAGATGGCTAAAGGCTTTATTGTTCTTTGTGTCTCCTATCCCCGTTCTGATTGCACGATTCGCACTCACCAAGAACCTTATTTGGTTTAACTGTTAACTGATAAAAAACTCCACTTCTTGTGGGTGGAGTTTTTGGTTAAATATTAGCTAGTACGTGATGGCGGAAATCAACAGACCATTTAAAACAGGTAAAAAGTTTGTGGTATATCTTGGAGATGCTCATGAAAAATATATTTAAGCTTGCCAAAGATAGAGAAGAGAGAAAAGAAAAATCCACATTAGATCAACAAAGTGCCAAAACAAAGTGCTAGCACTCACACCAAAGTGGCTTTTTTCGTAGTTCCCTTGTCTGAAGGAGCGAACAAGCATAGTAATTTGTAGAATGACACCAGTGAGAACATGTAGACCGTGAAAACCTGTTAATACATAAAATGTCGCACCAACTAAACCTGTACTTAACCCAAAATTAAGGTTGCTCCACTCAATTCCTTGACCGATTAAGAAATAGGTTCCCATACAAATTGTCATCAACCACAGCCAACGAAACCTCACTAACCTGCCATGTTTGAGAGCATTTTCTGCTGGCTGAATCACAAAGCTGCTACAAAGTAACACCACCGTATTAATAATTACAAAAGTAGACAATTCTGGCCCCGAAACACCAGATGGTAGCCAATTTCCTGAATGTGTTAATCGCAGAGCAATGTAGGTAAAAATAAAGCTCAAAAAGACTATGCTTTCTGATAATAGAAACACGGTAAATCCGAACATCCCTTTACCATGATGATCTTCAGCACTTCCACCCCGCACTGGCAAAAAACGCTTGAGCCAATTTGGTAGGTATCGCCGCAACCGTTCTAAAGGGATAGGACTTTCATCTACATGAATTACGCCACGGTTCATATTTTGGTCATTAGTCATTTATCAGAGACGCGATGAATCGCGTCTGTACAATTTTCCCCCTTGTCCTCCTTGTCCCCCTTGTCCCCCTTGTCCCCCTTGTCCCCCTTGTCCCCCTGCCCTCTACTCCCTTGCCTGATGATAGTCGGGAGGTTCAATTACTGAGTATTTAGTATCGCCATAGTCATAAGGGGGTCTTTTGACAATTGGTATTTCTTCAAAGTTTTCTCGGGGAGGGGGTGAGGTAGTTGTCCATTCCAGCCCTGTGGCGAGCCAGGGATTGTTACTGGCTTTTTGCCCGTATAAACAAGAACCTACCATATTGGCAATAAAAGGTAGTATTGATACTCCTAATAAAAATCCTCCCAAACTAGCAACAACATTCCATCCTTGATAACGCGGATCGTAGGAGGAAATGCGGCGTACCATTCCTTGTAAACCTAGTGGAAGCATCGGGAAGAAAGTTAGGTTAGCACCGATAAAGGTTAACCAAAAATGTACCTTTCCCCAGCCTTCTGCATACATTCGTCCAGTTATCTTGGGAAACCAAAAGTAAATGGCAGCAAAGATTGCCATTGTGATGGTGTTAAAGACAATGTAGTGAAAATGCCCGACTATAAAGTAGGTATTATGAACGTGAATATCAAATGGTACTGCTGCTAGCATGACACCAGTGACACCACCAAGCAGAAACATGGCTGCACCTCCCATTGCAAATAGCATGGGTGTTTCTAAATGCAGCTTACTTCTCCAAATTGTCGCAGTCCAACCAAATGCTTTTACACCAGTGGGTACAGCAACTAACATTGATGTCACCATAAATAACATCCGCATCCAACCAGGGGTAGCACTGGTGAACATATGATGCACCCAGACAAAGATGCTAACTACCGCAATGCCTAAAGAGGCGATCGCTAATGAGCGATAGCCAAATAAAGGATTACGGGAAAAGGCTGGTAAAATTTCCGCAAAAATCCCGAAGGCTGGTAGTGCCATGATATACACTGCAGGGTGGGAGTAGAACCAGAATAAATGCTGGTAAATGATGGGGTCGCCATTTTCTAAAGGTTTGAAAAAATTCGTCCCAAAGTTGAGGTCAAATAACAGTAGGATTAATGCACCAGTTAAAGAAGGCAAATTCACTAGCTGCAACAACTGGGCGCTGAGAACCGACCAAACAAACACAGGCATTCGGAAAAATGTCATTCCTGGTGCCCGCATCCAAAAGATAGTGGTCACAAAGTTGACAGCCCCCATAACCGAAGAGATACCAATCAGGACTATACTTACAATCCAAATAAATTCACCGTTAATTGGCTGATTGGGAGGAACTTGCAGACTAATTGGCGGATAAGACCACCAACCAGACTGGGCTGTACCATTGGGTAAAAAGAAGCTAGATATTAATAACAGTCCACTGGGAGGAATTATCCAGAAAGATATGGCATTGAGGAGAGGAAACGCCATATCTCGTGCGCCAATCATCAGAGGTACTAAGTAGTTAGAGATACCTGCATTGAATGGGATAATCCATAAAAAAATCATGATTGTCCCATGCAAAGTAAACAAGCCGTTGTACAGGGAGCGATCGACTACATTTGATGCTGGCGTAATCAGTTCGGCACGGATCAGCATCGCCAAAAGTCCGCCAATCAGAAAGAATATGAAAGTCGTCACCATGTACTGAACGCCAATTACTTTATGGTCAGTACTAAAGCTAAAATATTGTCGCCAGTTATTACTAGTGCTTTGTCTCATTAATTATGTGGGGTAAGTTTCTTCTTCTTGTCTCTTCCTTCGAGTACTTCGTGTCTACCCTGCGGGAACGACTTCGTCGAACGCGGTTCGTTTTTTACCACTCAAAATTAATGGGACAGACCACTAGACTCTTGCTCAATGGCGATCATTTCCTGAGATTCATGTGTCATTCATTACTTTCCTTTCTTTCCTTTCATTGGCGATCGCTTCTTGAGCAGGTGCAACACTGTACCAGTTGCTCTTAAAGAATGTTTTTGGCGGTTGGGTATATTCAGCGACAGCTTGATTTTTAATGGTTGTTGGTTTTTGTTGGGCTTGACTCAGCCACTGGTTATATTGGTCAAGGGATTCCACTTGAACATTGGCATCCATCAAAGCAAAGTAAGTACCGCTAAATAATGCATCTTTGAGTTTGTATTCACCTGTACGAGTCGGTGTAACTACAAGGTCAATGTTTCGTCCAGGCACAATATACTGTTGTAAGCGGAACTCAGGGACATAAAAACTATGAAGTACGTCCTGAGCGTGCATATTCAGTCGAGTCCGAAGATTTACAGGTAAATGCAATTCATTGCTAGTAATATTATTGGGATAGCGAAAAGTCCAATCCCACTGCTTGACGAAAACCTCAACAGTTTCAGCTGCTGGTTTAAGTTGGTCTGCGCTAGCTGCTGCATAGGCTGGTTCTGAATCTAGAGGTGTATGCAAATGTACGATTTGCTGCAAACCGAGAATATCTAATTGCTGATAAATATTGAAGCCTTGGAAAGCAATCCACAATACCAGTATGGTTGGAGTCGCCGTCCATAAAAATTCGAGTTTGACATCGCCTCTAGATGGATGTCCTTCACTGTAATCATTTTTGGGTGCGCGAAAGAAAATTACCGAGTACAGCATCATGCCTAGAAGCCCAAGAATAATGAACGCACCAATTGAGGTTAAAAAGCTAAATAAACTATCTACCTTTTGCGCTTCGGCTGTAGCTTCCAGAGGCATCCAAGAATAAGCTAACTGCCCAATCCCATGACTGACAACAAGCAGGACGGCAATATAAGCAGCTATGAGTATATATTCTAAAAATCTCCCCATAATATTTTATTTGGTTAGTAAATTTGGGTTTTTGCCCTCTTGGATTAACTGAGCTGCTGTTACGTGAATGCCAAACGCCTCTCCTAAATGTGCGCCTAAAGTTCCGTGAACATACAAAATCCCTAAAATGGCAATACCTGCTAATAAGTAACTCCACTGCACTTGTCTGGAAGCATTCTTGCGCCAGCGATAGCGTTGTAAGCCTCTCCAGACAGTCATCGCCACAATCACTGTCAACAAGAAAACACCGCCCAAACCATGCAAAAGCATTGTCCAGGAGGCATTTAATCCCCAAGCACTTTTTTTATCTAATAGTGGGTTTGCTAGCAGTAGCTCGAAAAAGCCAAAGGCGACGGTAAAAAATGTCACCACAGCTGCTCCTAACAGGTTGTACCAACCGACATTAAAGAAGCCAGAACGGATGGCGGGAAGAGCTAAAAATTTGAAAATTGGTCTTTCAACCGGAAAAATAGCGCCTGCTATATCAAACAAGATGCCGATGATAAACAAACCCAAGGTGAAATGGACTAACTGTGGATGCAGAGGAATTTCGTATGGTAATCCGTTAGCGCCTAATCTCAATCCTAAAGAGTCAAGGAGTTGAGAATTCATGGCGAAACTCCCTGCTGCATGGCTTGCACCACAGGTTCAACATGCAACCCATATACCCAAAATAATTTGCTTCCCAAATATACCTGCAAGAACACCAGACAAATTAATAAAGTTGCTACACCCAGGTAAGCAGGAGGAACTTTCAGGGGGTTGCGATCGCGAATGATTAAACGCCAAGCTGTAATAGCCGCAATTATCGCCCCAAGCGACCAACCCATAACTGTGTGAAAATTCATTGTAGACTGGACTGCTGGATACACTTGCGCTAAACCGGCTTCCAACTGCCCAAAAATGATCGCGACAAAAATTGCGATCGCTGCCACAAACATATTCCAAAAACCGACCTCCAACAAACCTGCATTTCGAGTGAAATAACCCACCACATCGCAAAATAATGAGAAAAACACCATTGCAATCACGAAATGCACAACAATCGGGTGTAAGGGGTCGGAGTAGGGGAGATTTTGGCTATTTAGAGCTATAGCAGGCATCGCTTTCTCCTTGTAATCACCAGACTTTGTAATATAAGTTAATTTGCTATCTGCCTCAAATTCAATTGATTTTGGGATTTTATTGCTATTTGTTACTGTGAAAATTACTCTCCAAAAAAACCATTCTTAGTAAATATTGCCTGAGCAGTCAGACAAAAACACTATCTTCAGGAAGATTTCTGAGCCACAATAATTATTTATTTTTGTTACGAAGACGAGCAAAAAACTCTATTTTTGCTCACAAAAATTAAAAATTTTGAAGTTTCAATTCCATTATTTAAAATCTAAAATTCGGTCAGCAGGAAGACGGGGGATTCTGCTGTTAATCTTTCATCTTGCCAAACTGAATAATTATCAGTAAGTAAAACATCTACAAATACTGATGCGGACAATGTTATAATTATTTATGGTTTTATGAATAAAATTGGAAATTTCGGGGTTACTTTTAGTTATCGTCAAGCAACTGGAAGCGCTTTGTCAGCTAAACGTTCTAAACCCCGCTCAATTACTTTTGCCGCCACGTTAACTCCTGTTGTTTGTTCAAATGCGTACCATACAGGTTCACGATTTACATCAAGGATAAAGAGATCGCCCGAAAAATCAACCGCAATATCGACTCCCAATAATCCTTTAGGGCTAACATAAGGAATAACCTTTTCTGCGATCGCCAATGCTTCAATAGCACAAAACTGATAATCAGCAAAAGTTTTTGCATTGTCCCGATCGGTATTCAGTATTTTTTCAGCTATACCAATTGCTTTACCGTCCAGTAACATAATTCGATATTCTTTTTCTATCTGAATTAATGTTTGCAAGTAAAAAGGATAGTCTTTCTCCTCCTCACTTTGATAAAAAGCTTCAATAATCTGCATTCCGGTACTAATATCGGTAATAATGTCAACATTCTGTCCTTGGCTGCCCAAAATATCTTTGCTAATTAATGGAAGTTGCCCTTCTTTTACCAATTCCTCAAGCAGATTAATGGCATTAGTGCGGTTAAATACAACATAATTGCTAGGTACTAAACCAGTTCTGAAATAACGCAATGTGATTCCTAATTTAGAAGCCGCTCCTCCTGAATGATGGGTAACGGGATCGATAATGTTACATCCAGAAGCGTTAAGTGCATGAACGAGAAGCATTTTGGCAATGGGGCTATTTTGACTCTCACGAATAATGCAGGTATCAAGAAGAGACAGATCCATTGATCCCATTAAAATGCTGGGTTTTTCCGAGCCACGAACAAATTTATAAATTATAGAATGAAGAGTTTCAATGGAAATAATCTCTTTGTAATAATTAGGTGCTTCTTTATATAAATTATCTAGCTCATAAGGCAGATTATAACTGTTACTAGGCATGAGAATACCTAATGCCGATTTTGTTGAATTTTGTTCTAGGGTGTTCTCTAAAATAGCTTGAGCAACATTGATTCCTGTAGCCTCACTGAATGCTTTCCATTGAGGAATGCGATTTACCTCAATAATCCGAATATTATCTTGTTGATCGACTGCTACATCTACGCCAAATAGTCCTTTGCTAGTTACATTCTCAAGGGTAACAGCAGTCACATTTGGAACATCAGCAGCAACAAAAGTTCCGCCTTGTGCAGCATTCGCTGTGTGCTTCCCAGGAGCAGCTATTTTTTGGGCTGCTCCTATAGCTTTACCATCTAAAACAACAACTCGATATTCTTTTTCAATGTTCAAAAATTCCTGTAAGTAGAAAGGTTCATCCCTTTCTTGTTCATCATCATAAAAAGCATCGAGGAGTTCTAAGCCTGTTTCTAGATCTTCAATTACATGAATTCCTCTACCTTGGCTACCATGAACCGGCTTGAGGATAAGCGGAAATTTCCCATTGTTTGCCAAATCTTGTAGTAAGGCTGCGCCATTGTTTCGGGTAAATGCGATGTATGTATTAATTCCGCAACCCTGATTTAGATATTTGAGAATTCCACCTAACTTAGAACCTCGTTCGGGGGTATACCATGCTATAGAATCTAGAATGTCACAACCACACTGATTTAACGTCTGTGCCAAAAAAATAGCTGGTAATTTACGCTGTCCTCCTTGACGAAAAAGCAAGGTATCAAGGTTTGAGATGTCTTGTCCATCCAAAATAACTTTAGGTTTGCTATTTCCTTCAATAAATTGATAGCTAATAGAGCGAGGATTATTAATAGGGATAATGCGCTCATAGTGCTTTTCTGCTTCTATGAAAAGTTGGTAAGTTTCATAACCAATCTGCTGAAGGTTTTGCTGGACAAAGCAGATACCAATAGAACGCATTATTCCTTTTCCTTTTGATTTATATTTTCAGCATGACATATAGATAACATGAGCAAAAGCCAGCAGTACTCCTGAAAGAAGTAAGCTACTGGCTTTGTACTATTAAAATAACGAATAGAGTGAAGATTTCAATTGCTAGGCAATCTATTCACCTATACTGAATTCGTAATCTATTTAAAGAGTACGTCTTCCTCTACTTATCAAGTGCCTTCTTCTGGAGGAGGAGGTGGTGGCCCGTCTCCACCTTCACCTTCTTCTCCACCATTTAGCATTTCCATTTGAGCTTCGGTCAATTCTATGTGACCTTCAGCCATTTCAGGCACAATTTCAAATTTAGATCCCAAAAATGCTTTGATACTTTGCATTTATTGTTACTCTTTTTTTGGTGAATTTACAAACAAGCAAGCTTGCTTATAAATTTACTTTCGCCTCTCGCAGTCTGTTTTATCACCAGTGTAATCACTGAACTTTAAGTGAAGCTTTAAATATTGTATTAAAAATCACTAATTAACCTTAACAGATGCAGATGCACGCTCAAAACTAACCAACTTCTAAGCTGATGCGCGTCTAAATTGCATAACTACTTATATGGGCTGTTAACTGTCAACAGCCCTCACAATGGATTGTGCAACTAACGCAATCATAAAATTGCTGAAAAGCAATGCATTTACAGGTTCAACCTTATCTAAACTAGAAATAACAGCAAAACCCCATACTTGGAAGTGCAGCAGTGGTACAACAAGTCACACCAGAAACCACCATCGAAGTCATCTACCCAGAAAGCGACGGACAGCCAGTGGCTGATAATACAGAACAATTTACATGGATTGTCAAAATTAAAGAAAATTTAGAAATCTTATTTGCATCACAAGTCGATGTATTTATCGCCGGAGATTTATTTTGGTATCCAGTTCAAGGAAACCCGAATATTAAACAAGCACCAGATACGATGGTAGTCTTTGGTAGACCCAAAGGAAAACGAGGTTCCTATTTACAATGGGAGGAAGATAATATTCCGCCCCAGGTAGTATTTGAAATACTATCGCCAGGTAATACTCTCAAAGAAATGACCAAAAAATTGCAGTTTTACCAGCGTTACGGCGTAGAAGAATATTATATTTACGATCCGGCTAAGAATGATTTAAATGGCTTACTCCGTTCTGGCGATAGTTTTGAAGTCATCGAAGAAATGAATGATTGGGTAAGTCCGCGTTTAGGAATTCGGTTTCAACTCACAGCCGAAACCCTAGAAATTATTTCTCCCGCCGGACAAAAGTTTTTAACACCTGTAGAACTCGATCGGCTACGGGAACAAGAACGCCAAGCAAAGGAAGCAGCTTTAGAGGAATTACAAAAAGAACGCGATCGCTATCAAGAGTTGTTAGCTAAACTCAAACAGCAGGGCATTGACACAGATAATTTGTAATCGCCGCTAAGTTAATGCTTGACTAACAAAATTCACAATTAATACTTACTCTTGTAAAATCAATGAACTGGAAACTGGACGAAGCACAACAAAAGCTACCAGAGGTAATTGATGCTATTGCATTAGAACCTCAATTAATATTCAAGCAAGACAAATTAGTTGCTGCAATTGTAGAACCTCATTTGTTTCAAGAGTTCCTTGCTTGGCATCAACAACAAAAAGTCTCTTCCCTCGCAGATGCTTTTACAGAATTACGTCAACTCTGTGCGGAAGAAAATTATATTTTAGAAACCCCTACACGTTCTAGCGATCGCCCAATTCCATTTGCAGATGAATAATTATGAGTTTTCTCTGCGATACTAACATTATCAGTGAATTAGCTCGTCCATTACCTAATCCTGGTGTCATTGCTTGGAGCCAAAGCATCTCATCAATTTTTATTAGCGCTATCACTTTAGAAGAAATTTACTACGGTTTATCAGCAAAACCCAATCCCAGAATTCAAACTTGGTTTGATAGTTTTGTAGTAACTTATTGTCAAATCATTGATGTCAGTCCAGAAGTTGCTAAACGTGCGGGTGAAGTAAGAGGATATCTACAAACTCAAGGAAAACCGCGCTCTCAAGCTGATATGATAATTGCCGCAACCGCCGAAATCCACAAAATTACTTTAATTACAAGAAATACAAAGGATTTCGAGGGATGCGGTATTACTATACTTAATCCTTTTACTTGAATTTTTTTCAATCAACTTTAAACATTTACCAATGACAAATGACCAATGACCGCGATCGCCAATATTTTCATTACATCACCCTATTGATTAACAGCGATGGCAATTTTGCCAATAGCACGTTCTGTTTCACTTTCTGTATGGGCGGCTGCTAATTCTTGTAAAGGATATGTACGGTGAATCACAACACGCATTTTACCAGCTTCAATCAACTCTTTTAAATACAGCAAGTCTTGAGTGTTGGGTTTTTCTAAAATAAATTTGACCTTTTGTCCGGGTAGGAAGGTTGTTAAAATACTCTGCACGAAACTTTCAACGCTGGGTAGGGTGGTGATGTATACCCCATTAGGTTTGAGGACTCCCTTGCATTGAGAAGGCGATCGCTTACCCACAACATCGAAAATAATATCATAGGGTTCTATGTCTTTGGTAAAGTCCTGTTGTGTATAATCAATTACCCTATCTGCTCCCAAAGATTTGACAAAATCCAAGTTTTTTGTACTGCAAACTCCCGTCACCACAGTACCTAAAGCCTTAGCAATTTGTACGGCAAAAATGCCTACACCACCAGCAGCGCCATTAATCAAAACATGTTGTCCTGACTGAATATTACCCTGATCGCGTAGCGCTTGCAAAGCTGTGAGCGCAGCCAAAGGAACTACAGCTGCTTGTTCGTAATTTAAATTCGTCGGTTTAGGAGCAACTATACTTGCTGGAACCGCCGCAAATTCTGCATAAGCGCCTCCAGGTACAGCCGTACTTCCATAGATAGCGTCTCCAGGCTGAAAACCTGTAACCGCAGAACCAACTTCTACAACTTCCCCCGCCAAATCAAACCCCAAAATCATCGGGAATTTTTTCCAGATGAGCGATCGCAACATTCCCTTGCGGATTTTCCAATCAACAGGATTAACACTACTAGCGTGAATTTTCACAAGTAATTGGTCAGGTTTAATCGTCGGTTGTTCCACATCCTCATATTGCAACACCTCAGCAGAGCCATATCGGCGGATAACAACAGCTTTCATCACCATTCCTCCTTGCTACCCTGTTTTTCTCTATGAATACAGTTTAATGGCTGTTGACTGTTGACTGTTGACTGTTGACTGTTGACTAAATATCAAGTAAATATACCTGTTTCGACTTCTTTAGAAAAAGAAAAATTCCCAGAAAAAAGTAAAGTTTTTGAGAATTATATGCATTAATATAGATAGGTAAACCATTCTATAAGCCTTATCTAGCAAGCTTTCACAACTTTATTGCACATCATTTCTAATGAAATCTTAAAACAATATGAATTACATTTTTACCCAAAAAAAAATGATATGTTGGATACAGAATTGAATTTCGCACGTATCTGGAGTAGAACGACGTAGACTACTCCAGTTTTTCCCCCTCAATTCCCTATCACTACTAGCTTTGGGTGAGGTTGGGGAAGTGTTTGAGTACAGATGATTATGTCTAAAGATAATCTAAAATTAAGCTGTAAGCCTTGTGGGTTATGGATTTTGGCTGAGTACAAAGAAATCCTGTACCCCACTCCAGAAATACTTGTACCCCAATGAGAAAACACTAGAACCCATACCCGAAAAAAAGTTTTTGAATTCTGGAAATGCTTATAAAATCTGACTTACAGAAATTGAGTACAAGCTTAATAAATCCAATAAATTCTATCCTAGATACCAGCCAGGCGATCGCCAAAATGGCTGCTATAAATCATATATCGCCAATCACTTAACGCTTCTAAACAAAAGCGAAAAGTGAGTGGAGGGATGAGATAGCACCATGCCTCTGTGAATAGAAGTCGCGGCTTTCAGTACGCACAAATTCTACCCACGACCCAAACGTTGACACACACCAGCCGAAAATCAAGGATTGTAAGCCTGCCCTACTCTTATATTTGATGTTATCATCAGCATCACCCCGCAACAGAGTAAGTTCCTGCGAGTAACGAGTAGAAGCCGCGACTTCAATTCCCAGGCATAAAGAGTAGCAACGGCATCTCTCACAGTGGCAGCCAGTCCACCGACCCTTGCGAAATTCAATGACACCACCGTCTACAGGACTCCTCACTTCCTCCAATCAGGAACCCACCACTACCCAAGCCAAATCAGGTGGTTGCGGATGCGACAGCAAAAGCAACGCCACCGTGGAAATGAACGAAAAGCTCAAGGAACGCATTGCCAAGCATCCCTGTTATAGCGAAGACGCACACCACCACTACGCAAGAATGCACGTTGCAGTCGCACCCGCCTGTAACATTCAATGCAACTATTGCAACCGAAAATATGACTGTGCTAACGAAAGCCGTCCTGGAGTGGTTAGCGAGTTACTCACCCCAGAAGAAGCAGCGCACAAAGTATTGGTGATTGCAGGTAAGATTCCCCAAATGACAGTCTTGGGAATTGCTGGCCCTGGCGATCCGTTGGCGAATCCAGAAAAAACTTTCCGTACCTTTGAGCTAATTGCAGATAAAGCGCCAGATATTAAACTGTGCTTATCAACCAATGGTTTGATGCTGACCGAATATGTCGATCGCATTAAACAACTCAATATAGATCACGTTACTATTACCCTTAACACAATTGACCCGGAAATCGGCGCACAGATTTATTCTTGGGTTCACTACAAGCGCAAGCGTTATAAAGGTGTTGAGGGAGCAAGAATTCTGCTAGAAAAGCAGATGGAAGGATTACAAGCCCTCAAAGAAGCCGATATCTTGTGTAAAGTCAACTCGGTAATGATTCCGGGAATTAACGACCAGCACTTGGTAGAAGTAAATAAATTCATTCGTGAAAACGGCGCATTCCTGCACAACATCATGCCGTTGATTTCTGCACCAGAACACGGCACACACTTCGGTTTAACCGGTCAGCGCGGCCCCAGTACTAAAGAACTCAAAGAAGTTCAAGATCAGTGTGCTGGTAACATGAAAATGATGCGCCACTGTCGTCAATGCCGAGCCGATGCTGTAGGATTATTAGGAGAAGACCGCAGCCAAGAATTTACTAAAGATAAATTCCTAGAAATGGCTCCGGAATATAACCTAGAACAACGTCAAGAAGTTCACGAAGGTATTGAGAAGTTTAAACAAGAAATAAAAGCAGCCAAAGAAAAGGCGCAAGCTGGCAAGAAATTTGCTAACAACCCCAAAATTCTCGTTGCTGTTGCAACCAAAGGTAGTGGATTAGTTAACCAACACTTCGGTCATGCCAAAGAATTCCAGGTTTACGAAGTGGATGGTCAAGAAGTACGCTTTATCAGTCACCGCAAAATAGACCACTATTGCCAAGGTGGATTTGGAGAAGAAGCCACTCTAGACAATATTATTAAAGCGATCGCAGATTGCAAAGCGGTTTTAGTCTCCAAAATTGGGAACTGTCCCAAAGAAGAACTGCACAAAGCTGGCATACAGACTGTTGAAGCTTACGACGTAATTGAAAAAGTTGCTTTGGAATATTACGAGCAATATGTCGAAGGCTTAGATAAATAGGGACTAGGGGCTAGGGACTAGGGGCTAGAAACTAGAGACTAGGAAAATTATACCCAATGCCCCATACCCCATGCCCCATGCCCAAAAGGAGCTTAGTCATGGCTTACAAAATTACTGGCCAATGTATTTCCTGTGATTTATGTCTGTCTGTATGTCCCACTGGTGCAATCAAAATAGTCGATGGTAATCGCTGGATTGACCCTGAACTTTGCACAAACTGCGTCGGTAGTATTCATACAGTACCTCAATGTCAAGCCGGTTGCCCCACTTGTGATGGTTGCGTTAAACAACCTACAGATTATTGGGAAGGTTGGTTTGCCACCTACAACCGCGTTTTAGCGAAGTTAACTAATAAAGAAGATTATTGGGAACGTTGGTTTAACTGTTATTCTTAGAAGCTTCTACTATCAAATTAAAAATATGTGTTAAGAATAGCCCATCGTAAATGAAATGGCTACTCAACAATAAATGAAAATTGTAACTATTAGCTTACTCTACATGATTGCAGCAGATAACCGATTTCCCGATTGGCGATCGCATTCTCACACAAACAGACTCAATGACAGCCTGCTACTGTTTTAGTTGGGGGTAGCGTTCGTTACCGCTTACGCCTGTTGCTTTACCTGGTCTTAGGTTCCAACATCGAAGCGATCGCTATGACAGCTTGGTATGATAGGTTGGGATTGCACCTCTAGATCGAATAGTCTGTTGTGGCTAAGGATCGTTAATTTCTTGCAGCATTGAGGCAAGAAAATTCTGATCGCTATTTGGTAAAATGGCTTTGCTGAATGAAAGCCGATCGCTTGATGGACTAAGTAGTGCGATCGCTCTTTGGTAAAATGGCTTTGATGACAGATGAGCGATGGCTCTTTGGGAAAAGTAGAGCGATCGCTTTCTGGTTTATGGCATCGTAAACATTTAACTGATAATTGACAAGGTGCGTTACGCTTTGAACGCACTCCGGAAGCTCAAGCGATGGCTTGAGATGGACAATTAGGGCGATCGCCCTAACTTAAAAAACAGATTGGGAAAACTTTTATGCCTTATAGTAAATTTACTCTAAGTAAAGCATTAATCGTATACTTGGATATAAATGTTGAGTGTGGAATTACTTTTTCCTCCACCATCAACAGTTATTCGGAGATTATTTGTGATTATCTCATTTAGCTTTTCTGTATCTCTTTTCACCTCAAATCCACCTATGGGAAGCAAATTAATATATTGCTCTGAAGAACTTGAATTCGACCAAAACCTAAAATGAACGTCATGTCCGCCTGCTGTTATTAGGGTAAGATCACCTTTCTCGAAAACTCCGGATCTACGAATATCAAAGTTTACTTTAGCATCACTCCCAGGGCTAACTGTACCATGTATATTGCCATCCATCAATCTATAAAACTCGCCTTTAAGCAACGGTAAAAAATCATAACTTAATGATCTTGAACTCGTATGATTTTGAATATGAAACTTGTAAAGATAATCTTTACAGGTCGGTGAAGATTCGCTATCTATACTAAATGTAGCCATTGCACTACTTCTCCACTTTTTCAAATTGTATTTAACGGAGACTCGTCCTCTTCTCCACAAAAAGCCTTATGCCAAATCTTATACACTGATCGCAAGACTATTCTTTCAAAGCAAGTCAGGTTTATAGACTTTTATCTCTCAAAAGTAGCTATCAATCTCAATGTGACAAGTTGTTGACTAAGGAGTATGGGATGAAAGCCGAATCAGGAGCTTTATGTACAGGATTTACTTTTTTAAGACGATCTCACAAAGCTATTCCTGAATTTATCGAGTTAGAAGCTGTTTTTTCCCAACTTAATGCACCCAAAAAAATAGAAAAGATAATACCAAGGAGGAGAGCGGGACGATCTCACAAATTCTCCCGCAACTTTCCCCACCTGATGCAGTTTTTGCCTCCACAGCACCGCCTCAACGCTCCAACAATCATCTCTCTTTACCTCTAACTTCTCCTCAGAAGTCACCGTACTCATCACCGACTCAGACTGCTGCACATCACGCGCTACCTCACCCCCAAAAATCTCCATTTCCTCCACTGCAACTGCAAGTACCGTCTCCCCTGCTTCTGCTTTAACTCCCCCATTCCCAAGGGACATTTCCCCTATTTCCGACTTTGTTGCAGTCGGTGTCACAGATTTATCCCTATCGGTTTCCTCCTCGCCGATAAAATATCCCCTCAACTCCTGTTGCAAAATCTTCCGCGCTTGGGAAATCCGCTTGCAGACATTCTGATAGGAAATATTTTGTTGTTGGGCTATCTCTGGATAAGAAAGTTCTTGATAAAAGTGCAAAATAAATGTCTCGCGTAGCCTTTTCGGTAAGTTATCAATAGCGTGACGAATCACCATCTTTCTCTCGCTATTCTCCACTGCACATAAGGGCGTATTCTCAAAGTCAACCAGTCCTTGCTCTTCATCAGAAGCGTAATTTTCTATATCCTCAACTCGATTCGCCCCCCGACTGCGTTCTCGATGAATATCCATGCAAAGATTACGAGTCAGCGTCATGAGCCAAGCCTTAAAATTAGCAATTTCCCCCGCATACTTTTGCGCCTTCTCCCAAGCTTTCAGCATCGCTCGACTGAGGGCGTCTTCAGCATCAGTTGGGTTTCCACCCATCCACTTGACGCAGCAACGATAAAGATAATCTTGATACTGTTGCCATTGCTGCCAAAAAGTCATACTTACATCATCAGAACCACTACGCTCTGATGAAGAGAAAACTGCTGGAGAAACTACCATAATGTGACACTCAACAATCTAATTAATTTGATTGCAATTCGATTTACAAGGTCTACCGTATAAAAAATTACTTACTTTTTAACTGCAACTAGACTGAAGCATTATATTTAGAAGATTTACAGTGTTTTTGGGTAAATAAACTAGTCAATGTATATATTTTCCTAATCCAGTATTTATATATACTTAATTGTGTTTATAAATATTGGGTTATGAATGATACTAGTAAAGTTTTGGACATTCACTAGCGTGGTATTTGCTGCTCGTATGTAAAGTTACTACTATTATCTCCTGTGCACTAGTCGGAAAAGTCGGGTATTTCGGTCGGATGAGTCGGATTTTGCTAGAAATATTTTTTAATATCAAGTATCTATATTGAGGCAAGCTCTCGATAAAATTCACAAAAGCAAGTGGTAAAGCGTCTAATGAGAGAAATGTTTAATACAAATACTTAAGGGGAATGATAAATAAATACTATAGTAAATCTATTCTCTCTTGGGAGGATTTACAAGAAAATACGGTTAAGGTAAAACTATAAAAGTAAATAATATTTAGATACGTAAACACTTACCGGAAGCAGTAGCGATCGCCAATTGCTACACTACGTATAAAATAAAATACATTATCTCATCATCAAAAACCCTGATAAATGATATCATGACCCTTGAAGAAGCAATCAAATGGGTAGACTCGACCCTAGAATCCAAAACAGGTAAAAAACTAACCATTCCGGAGAAAGAAATTCTCAAAGCTGCTTGGGAAAACGAACCCTACAATGCTGTTGCAGATAGTTTATATATGAGTGTGGGGCATATTAAAGATTTAGCCTCATTATTATGGAAACGTCTTTCAGATTTACTAGAAGAAAAAGTAACTAAAAATAACTTTCGCCATTTACTTTTACGACGAAGTACTACTTTTACTCAATCATTTCTCGAAATTTCCGAAAGTGACACCTATCAAAATGAAGACCCTAAAGGTAATATTTTAATTGTTGATGACCTGATTGAAAACCTGCATTTTTTAAACGATATCTTAAGCAAACAGGGGTACAAAGTTCGCAGTGTTACTAATGGTAATATGGCATTACGAACTATCCGCAATAATCCCCCAGATGTGATTTTACTGGATATCAAAATGCCGGATATTGATGGCTATCAAGTCTGCTCAATTCTAAAAGCTGAGTCAGAAACTTCAGATATTCCGATTATTTTTCTCAGTGCATTAAACGAGGTTTTTGATAAAGTTAAAGCTTTTGAAGTTGGGGGAGTAGATTATATTACCAAACCATTTCAAACTGAAGAAGTTATCGCCCGTATTCAAACTCACCTGACTTTGCAACAGCAAAAGCGTCAACTGCGGCAAGAAATTGAGAAACATCAACAAACCGCAGAAATTCTCTACCAATCTCGCGCCCTCCTTGCAAGTTTGTTGAATAGTTCCAGAGATGGAATTGCTGCTATGCAAGCCGTGAGGGATATGCTAACTGGAGAAATTGAAGATTTTCGCTATTTATTAGTTAATCCTGTATTGGCTAAAATATTTGGTAAGAAACGAGAAGAGTTAACTAATAATTTAGGGCAGAAGCAATTTCTGGATAAACTCATTCCCGGATTGTTTGAACAGTTAATGCAGGTAGTTGAAACAGGAGAAACTCTGGTAAAAGAATTTTTTTTGGTAACCAATATGCAAACAAAATGCTATGAATTGATAGCGGTGAAATTGGGTGATGGCTTCTCGATGACTATACGCGAGATTAAAGATTATATAGATTTGGGAGAGGAGGGAATATGGAAGGATGCTCAGTTAAATTATCAGATGTAAATATGGTAAAAAAATATCTATCTATTCTTGTTGGTTAATATTTACTAATCAATGGTTCAGTTAAATCTAAAATCTTTTCAAATTGAAATCTCTTCACATAATCTTTGCAAGTCTGACGAACTAAAGCATGAGATTCGGGAACTGACTCTAGGATTTGCAAGACTAATTCTGCATCTGCGTCAAGGGCAGCTTCATGCAAATTTATAATCCATGATTTTGGCATTTCTGCGAATAAATCGGTTAAATTTAACGGTTCTATAGTTAGATTAGCAGGATGAGATGGTGGCTCTTTTTCTTGATAAAGAAAACGAACTCCCAAATGTTTAGCCATCATTTCAAATATGGTTTCTGTGTAAAAAGGTTTGCGGATAAAATCATCGCAGCCAGCTGATAAAATTACAGTTTTTTCTTCTTCCCAGGCACTGGCAGTCAAAGCAATAATTACAGTGGCTTGCCCTTTAGTTGTGCTTTTAATGCGTTTGGTGGCTTCATAACCATCCATTATCGGCATTCGCATATCCATCCAAATTAGATGCGGTGAGTACTCATCCCAAATTTTAATTGCATCTTCACCATTATTAGCTTCTTGGACTGCAAAACCCAGGGGTTTGAGGAGTTTAACTAACAATTGGCGGTTATAATCTTTATCATCCACTACCAATATGCGATATTGAGGTTGGTTAGGAGCTAAGGCAATAATGCGATCGCTCTTCGATGGATTCTCAATTTCCCATTCATCAGCAATAGTTACTGGGATGTCAAATTTAAAAGTAGTGCCGGAGTGGTAAAAACCTTGACTACTAATAACAGTAATTTCACCCCCCATCAAGCGCACAAATTCACGGCTAATTGTTAATCCTAATCCCGTTCCTTGCTTTAATTGCTGCCCTGATGAGGTTTGCACGAAGGGCTGAAATAAATTCTCTAGTTCTTCGGCAGCAATGCCAACCCCTGTATCTGTGACTTCAAAGCTAATAGTTGTTTCTCCCTTGTCTTTGTGCATGTCTGCATTGCTTCCCACTTTAACTGACACGCTACCAGAAGAGGTAAATTTAATAGCATTACCGATCAAATTAATCAGTACTTGCCGCAATTTAATCTCATCTGTGCAGATATATTGGGGAACGTTCAGGGCACAATCAAATTGCAACTGCAAGTTTTTATCTTTGGCTTTCAATACAAACATATCTTCGATATCGGCTAGTAAATAATATAAATCGAAGTTAGTTGTGGATAAAGCCATGCGCCCGGCTTCAACTTTCGACAAGTCAAGCACTTGGTTGATTAATGTTAACAAATGTTCTCCACTGCGATGAATAATTTCCAGGTTGTCTTTTTGTTCGCTAGAAAGATTTGTATCCTGGTTCATCAGCTGAGAAAATCCGAGAATCGCATTTAGGGGAGTTCGCAATTCATGACTCATGTTAGCCAGGAATGTGCTTTTAGCGCGGTTAGCAGTTTCGGCTGCGTCTTTAGCTTGTTCGAGTTCTGCTTCTATTTTTTTCCGTTCGCTAATTTCCTGTTCTAACCGCACATTTTCAATCAGGGTTTTCTCGGCTTGTTTGCGATCGCTAATATCTTGAACAGTGGCGATCGCATATTCTACATTACCAGTTTCATCAAAAATTGGCGTACTGGTGACTTCTAAGGGCTTGATTCCCTCAGTTGAGTGTAGTTCCAAATCATCCGCCCTGATTTTTTCACCCCCAAGCGATCGCACTATGGGTAGCTGTTCTACTGGATAAATCTGTCCAGTTTCCGCCCGATATATGCGATAGGCTTGTGCAAGTTGTTCGGCTTCAGCTTTGACTAAATCTTGAATCTTCAGTAACTGCTGGGAAACTTGATTAGCATAAACCAGTTGTCCTTTGGCATCGTGAACGGATATACCTAGAGGAATAGCGTTGAGGAATTTATTTAGCCGATTTTGCGTCGATTGCACCTGAGTATAAAGTCTAGCATTATTCAGCGCGATCGCTGCTTGTGTCGAAAGCATTTGTATTACTTTCAGGCGTTCGAGTGTAAAAACATCATCTGCGAGATTATTCTCTAAGTAGACAATCCCAATTAATTGTCCTTGATTCAGCAGTGGCGCACAAAGTATTGATTTTGGTTGGTATTTTTTGATATATTTGTCCTGAGTAAATCTACCCTCGCGAGCAACATTGCTTTCAATCAATCCTTCTTGAGTTCTGGCAACATAGTAAATAATTGATGCAGGTAGACAAGTTTCGATAGGAGTCGATTGCAATACGCGAATTTGCTCAGAGTTCGCCTCACCAGATGCTTCAACTCGTAATTCTCCCAAAGATTCTAAAATGAGATAGCCAGTTTGTGCGCCGGCGCTAGATAGGAGAATTCGCATTAAAGTTGCGAGGAGTTTATCTAGTTCAATTTCACTAGCAATTGCGACAGCAGCTTTCATCAGTGCAGCTAAATCCAGAACTTCGCCGGCGGTACTACCAGAGGTACTAGGTATGCTGTGGCGTGAATCTAGGGAGGTATTAGTTTTGGTAAAGCGCTGCAAAAGTTGCGGATATTGCTGTTCTAAATCCTTAACTTTTGCGATCGCACCCCAACGCAGATAACAGTGATAAGCATTAATCAGATAACCTTGGGCAACTTGCGCTTTTCCCCAATTGAGGTAAAATTTAGCAGTCAGTTCATTAGCTAAAGCTTCTTCATTGAGATAGTCATTTTCTTTGGCTAAGGTAATAGCGCGATCATAGCAATCAATCGCTTGAGTATGTTCGCCCAAAACTCGATGCAATTCTGCCTGCACTAGAGAGAATTTTTGCAAATGAGTCATTGGTGCAAAATGCGCCCATTTTTTAAGATTTTTTAGCTTGGCTTTCACCTGCTTTTGGATGCGTTTTTGTTCGGATTTAGAAGCATCAGTATAGATAGCTAGGTAAATTAGAGATATGTAAAAATCCGCCAGGGGAATACTACCAACAGCACTGTCTTGAGATTCTTCTACTAAACGAGTATATTTCAGAGCTTGCTGATAATCTTGAAATAAATAGCCGAGAAATATTTTATAAAAATACAGATAGTGGCAAATATTTTGGGCATTAGCTTCCAGATGAATCGGTAGCATTTTGTCTTCGTCATAGCTTTCACCGATTAAACGACAATTATCTTCAGCCTGCCCCATTAAATTTAAGATTAGCTGCCGATTGATTTGGATATAATAATAACCTGTTTCTTGTCCCAGTTGTTTGAGGGCATTAGCATACATTGCCATTTCTGGTTCCAATTTTGCTAATTCTTGTCCCAGAATATATGCATGATGGGTGTATGAAGTTGCCGCATAAGCAGCGTATTCTACATCCCCAGTTTCCAATCCAAGCACATAAGCATCCCGCAAAGGTGTTAAGGTTTCTTTAATATGCTCTTTCCAATGTTTAATAAAGAAATTAACGACAAAAAATATTCTGGGTTTAAGTTCTTTGGCATTGAATTTATCGAGCAATTTCAGAGCAAGTTGACCGAATTTATAGCCTGATTCTATATCTCCGATAACTTCCCCTGAGAGAATCAATCCGTAAGTAGCATAAGCATAGCAAGAAGTAGCTGTATTACCATATTTGAGAGATAAATTTACTTGTGCAAACACAATTAAAGCAAAGAGTTCTGGTATTGCAAAATAAGCAGGTGCTACCACATCCGACAAAATCTGCATCGCTGCTAACTTGTAAGGATCTGTCATTTCTGGTAGTTCGATTAATGCCTCAATTCGTTTGCCTATAAAATTTAATTTTGTCTTTACCAGCTTGAGTAAAATATCTATTTTATTAGGTTTATTGGGAAAGTGAAGTCCCAACATTTTTAAGACTGATAGCGCGGTATCAATTGCTTGTATAGGGTTGTTTTGGGATGTATAAGCTTGGATTTTGACTTGATAAACTTTTACTTTATCTAGTAAAGAATTAGCTTTTTGCAGCACTATGCCAACTAATTTCTCCATCTCCTCAAAGTTGCCACAGGAACTTGCTACCTCGGCAGCTTCTACATATAATACTAAAGTTAAATCATACTTACTTTGCCAGCTATCGGCACTTAAGCAATTCCTAGCCATTCTGAAGTAATTACCAGCAGTTTTCCAGGCGGCTGAGGCTTTCGCTTTTTTCCCAGCAATGAGATTTAATTGGACGATTTTATCTCGTTCTTCTTGAACATTAACTGTTTCAATACCTAAATTTAGTTGATTGACAATATCAAAAATCTTTTGTTGTCGTAACTGTGGCGGAGTATTTTGTAATAATAGTTGTCCAACTCTCCAGTGAACAGCTTGCTTTTCCTCTGCCGGTATTAAGAAATAGGCGGCTTGCTGAATGCGATCGTGAGCAAATTTATAAGTAATTTTTAATTCATGCAATTCTCTGTCTGTTTGCATAAATTTGTAGTCATCGCCGATAGGTAATATCAGTCCGGCTTGCATAGCATCCCATAATTCTTTAGCAGTTTCTTTTTGATTTTTTTCATTGATAACTGCTAGGGTTTTTAAATCAAAAGAGTTACCAATGCAAGCAGCTAATTTTAAAACTTTTTGTGCTGAATCTGATAAGCGTTGAATCTTTTCTGTCATTAATTCAACAACATTATCTGTTATACTACTATTAATAATTCGTTCTAAATCCCAAGACCAAGAGCCAGCATTAGTATCAAATTTCAGTAATTTATCTGCATAAAGAGACTTGATAAATTCTTTGATAAAAAAAGGATTACCCTGTGTTTTCTCCCAAACCAACTGAGCGAATTTTTGGGTATGGATGCAATTAGTCTTCAGCGTTTCTGCAATGAATTCATTAATTTGATGGAAATTTAAGGGTGAAAGGGAGAGATGATTAACAACTAACCCCTGCTGATTCATTTCTGCTACAGTCAACATAGCCGGATGAGTTGCACTGACTTCGTTATCTCGATAAGCTCCAATCAAAAACAGATATTGACTATTAGCATGAGTCATGATTAACTGGAGCAATTGCAATGTAGCACTGTCTGTCCACTGCAAATCGTCTAGGAATATAACTAGGGGATGTTCTTTTTGACAAAATACTTGAATAAAGTTTTGAAAAACTAAATTAAACCGATTTTGTGCTTCTGTAAAAGGTAATTCGGGGATAGCAGGTTGTTTACCAATAATCAGTTCAACTTCGGGAATAACATCAATAATAATTTGTCCGTTAGCTCCCAATGCAGCTAAAATTTTCTCTCGCCACTGTTGTAATTGCAATTCATTTTCGGTAAGCAATTGACGCACTAATTCTTGAAACGCAGCAACTAAAGCTTGATAGGGAATATCGCGGTGAAGTTGATCAAATTTTCCGCTAATAAAATATCCGCGTTTTTCAGTAATTAGCTTATAGAGTTCGTGAACTAAAGCTGATTTCCCAATACCAGAGTATCCAGAAATGAGCATGAGTTCAGTTTTACCAAGACTTGTGCGCTCAAAAGCAGTCAATAAACTCTCAATTTGCGATTCTCTACCGTAAAGTTTTTCCGGGATTTGTAATTGATGGGAAATATCTTGACATCCTAAAGTAAATCTTTGGATAATACCGCTTTTATATTGAGTTAGACAAGTTTCTAAATCTGCCTTAATTCCCGAAGTACTATGATATCTTTGTTCAGGCATTTTCGCCATTAATTTTATAATAATATCTGAGACATTTATGGGAATTTCCGGGTTAAGTTCATGAGGAGTTAAGGGTTGTTTAGCAACATGACAATGGACTAATTCAAGTGCGTCATCAGAATCAAAAGGAAGTTGT
This sequence comes from Calothrix brevissima NIES-22, assembly GCF_002367995.1. Lineage (GTDB taxonomy): Bacteria > Cyanobacteriota > Cyanobacteriia > Cyanobacteriales > Nostocaceae > Aulosira > Aulosira brevissima. Next base: position 7,927,245 of record NZ_AP018207.1, on the reverse strand, counting down.
TTGGTTAACAATTCATAGAAAGTGACACCAAGAGAATAAAAATCGGTGCGGTAATCAATTGCACGATTCATGCGTCCTGTTTGTTCTGGAGAAATATAAGCTAATGTCCCTTCTAGAACATTCGGACTTTGGAGGGTGATATTTTCTTGAGATAAAAGAGTAGATAAACCAAAATCGATAATTTTTAACTGTCTTGTTTGCGGATTCAAGACAATGTTAGATGGATTAATATCTTTATGAATGACATTTTTTTGATGAATTTTGCCTAAAATATCTGTGATTTGAATAGCGAGGTTAAGAAACTCTAATACAGAAAAGGAAATGTTTGGTAACAGAATTTTTAAAGACTCTCCACCAAAATCCTCCAATAACATCAGGAGAGTATTCTCGTATTTTCTCAACTCGTAAGCTTTAATTATTCCTTCTAAGTTAAGACTACGAGTAATTTCATATTCCTGCTGATAGCGGTAAAGTTCGGCAGGTGTAGGATAATCCTCCTTGAGGAGTTTCAAAATTACGGTTTGCCGATTGGTATTAAATATGCCTCGATATACGAATGAATTAGCACTTTCGTAAATTTGGCTGACAATTGTGACATCTGGCAGTGAAATCATCTGGCGAGTGACAAAATAGCCTGAAAAGCTTAGGGAATAAAGTTTATAACAATTTTTAATTAAACAATATAGATATAATTATAAGTAGTTATAAATGTCTATAATGTTACACTGATTTTATCAGTAGGTTGGCATATTTTCTCAGTATACGCAAAAAATTTTACTTATGGGTGACAATACACTTTACTTCAAATTGTGATTACACTGCATTAATATGGTGAATCATGTGGATGCAATCAAGACTTTTCAACAGTCATTGGTGAAATAGTAATCTATTCTGCTTCTGTTCCCAAAACAACACCTTCATACAGAAGTGCGATCGCAATTTCAAATTCAATGCTGGATAGGCTAATCATATCTCCCTCAGTATAGGGGTAGTAAAGCCACATTCTTCCCTCTCCCCGACAGTAGCGTTCGACAGAGATTTTTTCAGAATTTATCAATAAATATTCTTGCAAAGAAGGAATTTGCAGGTAATTAGTAAATTTCTCGCCTCTATCTTTGCTGCTGGTACCAGGGGAGAGAACTTCGACAATTATTTTAGGGTTTTGAATAAATTTCCGAGCATTGAGATCTTGAGGATCGCAACTGACAACAACATCAGGATAATAGTAAGCACTTGTAGGTGTAAGTTGCACTTTTACATCAGATACATTCACCCGACAACCTCTAGCACGTAAATGTGGACGTAAAGCTGTGTAAAAATTCAGTGCAATATCATTGTGGGGAATTGTACCACCTGTCATGGCAAAAACTTCGCCATTAACATATTCGTAGCGAAAGTCTTGCAGGGGTTCCCATGCAAGATATTCCTCGATAGTCATTTTTTGCGGTTGTTGGGAGGCTACCATAGCAAGATTTTTCCAGTTTGTTTTGATTTTAGCTTGGAGCATAGAAAGACAAGCATAAACTGCCTGAGTTTACCTTCGATGGTTTTGACGCTATAGATTTTATGATTTACGGTGCGATCGCTTGGTGATTTACAGAAATTACCCGCTATATTGGTCATTACGGATAATTTTGATGCATATTAATATTAAATTGTCAATGGCTATATCCTATGTATTTTCGTTATGCTGGATCTAGAAAAGCAAACAGCAGATTTGCTAGGAGGTATGTTTGACAAAGAGCAACTTTCCTTTATATATCTGGTTAAAACAGCACCGTCTGGTTGTTGGTGGTATGCTACTAGCGATCGCTATCACAGGCTGTAATAACTCTGGCACATCACAACTATCTTCTGTGAATAGCCCATCGGTTGCCAATATCTCAGACAATTCTAGTCTAACTTCTTCGCCAGTCTCTGCCACAGCAAACACTGCTGATAGCCAGCTTAAGCAAGCAGCAGTCAGAGTTATTCGTGACTATTATAATGCGATCGCTCGTCACGACTATAAACAAGCCTACTCAGCTTGGTCAGAAAATGGCGCTGCTAGCAAACAATCATTTGCGCAGTTTCAGCAGGGTTTTGCTAATACCGCATCTGTTGCTGTCAAGGTTGGAGAAGCCGGTAGATTAGAAGGAGCAGCAGGTTCACTGTATATTAATATTCCGGTGACTGTTACTGCTGTCACGACTAAAGGAACACCGCAGCGATTTCGCGGTAGCTATGTGTTACGGCGAGTTCATAATGTTCCTGGCTCAACTCCAGAACAGCGTCAATGGCATATATACTCAGCAAATATTACTCCAGTTAATTAGGGAACTTCAAAAAATGACATTGCTGAATCAGGGGAGGAATTTTGATGTATTGAAATCTTAAACTCCTTATTCTCCTCTGCGCGACGGACACTTTGCTCAAGTCGGCAAAGCCGCCCACGCAAGTGTCCTCCTCTGCGTCTCTGCGTCTCTGCGTGAGATAAATCATCCCAAAGTTAGATAACGTCGTTAAATAAACTATGTTCAAAATCACCCCGAAATTTTCTGTCGTACTTGTCGCGATGACGGCGCTAGTATTGATAGGTTTGCAGTTTTTGAGTAATAACTCTGTTCTATCTAAACAATCAGATGTAAACTCTCTTAACCAGCCAATAATTGTGGCAACTGCGTCCCTTCCCCCTAATCTTGTACCTGCCGTACTAGGAGGTAAACAAGTTTATGTTCTGTATGTAACCCGAACTGAAGATAAAGTTTTAGTGCGTTGTTACCCTGGTTATGAACCAACAATAACGCTTCGTGCAATGGGTAGTAATCCCAAAGCCCAGACACAGAAAGAAGGGGTAATGATTTGCCGTCCTTCTGCATAGAGAATAAATGATATTCTCAAGCAGAACATGTACAATATATAATACAAATTACCCAGTCTTCAACTAATAACGATACTCAATGGCTGTGATAAATTTTCCCTCAACGCAGATTTTTTTAATGCAGCCATTAAGTATTGCTCGTTTATCTTGAGCATTCAGTCCTTGCCAGTAATTTTTATTAGCAAAAGCCTTAATAATACGTTCTTTAGCAATCAAAGATTCTCTAGATAGATTATTAATTGTTCCCAGTGCGATCGCAATTTGTTCTTTGATGTCATTTTTAATTTGTTCTATTGCCGAACTCGGTGGTAAAATTTCTAGATTATTCAGCGATGCACGGAGAGTTTTCACTTCTGGCGGTTCTTCTATTATCGGTGGTTTATCTGCTTCTACTAAGTTAGCTAACCGTTCGGCTTCTTGTGATAATAAATCTGCCACTTGAATATCTAAAATTTTTGAGGAAATCATATTTTTATGATTACAATTACCTGCTTTATACAAGCGACACTGATAATAATAAATAGCTTGCCCCTGCTTATCTACTCGTTTGGCATGGCGCGTCATTGAACCTCCACAATGAGCGCATTTAATTAAATTAGAAAAGGGGTTAACCTCATTATCTTCTCTAGAAGCCCATCGATTATGACGATTACCGCGAATAATTTGTTTGATTTGTTCGTGTTCGGCACAGGTAATAATGGCTTCATCATCATGGGTTCCCCATTTCACCTTCCATTCATCAAAATGTTTGCGCTTTCCTTTAGATTTCACATAAGTATCAAAAGGTAAACCTCCTGCATAAACAGGGTTAACTAATAATGCTTTTAAACCAGGAATTGACCATCTCAAACCAGACCAAGGATAACGCAAAGGATGATTAGCTTTAGCTGGTGTAAAGACAATTATATCTAAGTCTTCATCGTTGATAATTCGTGAAGATTTTTCTGGCTTATGCCAATCAAAAGCTTTTGTTTCTATACCAAAATCTGAATGTAATTTACGCACGGTTGCCGCAACTGAACCGCATTCAAAAAAAGTATTAAAAATATATCTAGCTACGTCTGATACAGTTAACTCTCTTCGCCCTTCTAACAAGCAAACGCATGGAGAATTATCACGTACATATTTATCGTTGTGGATGCGGTAACCCAATGGCGCAACGCGGTGACTTTTCCCTTGAGTAACTCGATGACGGCGTTCGCTTTTTAATCTCTCAGTTACCATTCTCACCTCAAATTTAGCAGCAGCCAGCAACATATCAATGGTTAATTCTCCACCCAAACTGTCTGGATCGACTCCTTGATCTAAAGCTATAAGCTTAATTCCCTTGGAACGCAATACCTCTAACAATGAATAAAATAAACGCGATGATGAACCAATGCGATCGATGCGGGTAAATTGCAGAGATATTACCTTACCTTTTGCAGATGTCTTCAAGTCATTAATTAATTGTTGTAACCCTTCCCTAACTTCCGTTGTCCGTGACTGAATATCCCAGTAAACTTTGGAACAACCAGCATTTTGCAAGCGTTCTATTTGTTTACGCAACGCACCTTTATCTGTTTGCTGCTCCTCACCGCTAACCCTTGCGTAACCCCAACTTTCCATAACAGCGCATAGACACAACCTTTATTATATTTGATAGTAGATGCTTCTATTCTCAGAAATTCTCTGAGCAGTTACAAAAGCGTCAACCCCAGGTGAACTATGAGGGATAAAATATAAGGGATGAAGTATTAAATCTAGAATTCCACGGAAAAATAAGGCAGAGATGCTCAAACTGCCTGTGAAAGACTAGCTTGATACTTCACCTTTCTCCCTTCATCTTTCATCTTTGATAATTCATAATTCCTAAATTAAAGCCAATGCAAAGCAACTGCATTTATCTCGATAATAATGCCACCACAAAGGTAGATCCAGAAGTTGTAGAGCTGATATTGCCCTACTTAACGGAATATTACGGCAATCCCTCTAGTATGCATACCTTTGGCGGACAACTTGCCAAAGCAGTGAAAACAGCAAGAGAACAACTTGCAGCCCTTCTGGGAGCAGATGAGTCAGAAATTGTCTACACTAGTTGCGGTACTGAAGGTGATAATGCAGCAATTCGCGCTGCACTGTTGGCACAACCAGACAAACGCCACATTATTACAACTCAAGTTGAACACCCAGCAGTACTGAATGTCTGCAAACAATTAGAAACCCAAGGTTACAGTGTTACCTATCTTTCGGTAAATCGTCAGGGACAATTGGATCTCAATGAGTTAGAAGCTTCCTTGACAGGTAACACAGCTTTGGTAACCACAATGTATGCCAATAACGAAACTGGCGTGGTTTTCCCCATCGAGCAAATTGGCTTACGTGCCAAAGAATATGGTGCTTTATTTCACGTTGATGCGGTGCAAGCAGTGGGCAAAATCCCCCTAAATCTGAAGAATAGCACCGTAGATATGCTGACCTTATCTGGTCACAAAATACACGCACCCAAAGGAATTGGTGCTTTGTATATCCGACGCGGTGTCAGATTCCGTCCCTTCTTAATTGGTGGACATCAAGAACGGGGGCGGCGTGCGGGAACAGAGAACGTTCCAGGCATTATTGCTCTCGGTAAAGCTGCCGAACTGGAAATGTTACATTTAGAAGAAGCGACTAAGAGAGAAAGAAGGCTGCGCGATCGCCTAGAACAAACCTTACTCGCTCAAATTCCTGACTGTGAAGTTAACGGCGATACAACACAGAGATTGCCCAACACCACCAACATTGGCTTCAAATACATTGAAGGCGAAGCCATTCTGCTACTGCTTAACAAATACGGTATCTGTGCCTCATCCGGTTCAGCTTGTACATCTGGCTCTTTGGAACCTTCCCACGTATTGCGGGCAATGGGCTTACCCTACACCACTTTACACGGTTCCATCCGCTTTAGCCTCTGTCGCTACACCACAGAAGCCGAAATCGATCAAGTAATTGCGGTTATGCCAGAAATTGTCGAACGTTTGCGTGCCCTTTCACCCTTCAAAAATGATGAAGCTGGCTGGCTGCAAGCGCAAGAACAAACATTGCTAGGGACTAGGGGCTAGAGGCTAGGGGCTAGGAATTTTAGATTTTAGATTTTGGATTTTAGATTTAAACCTAATCCAAAATCGGAAATCCAAAATCCAAAATTGAATTGCCCAATGCCCAATGCCCAATCCCCCAATTCAAAATCCAAACTCTAAAATCCTAAATCGGCTATGTGGGACTACACAGATAAAGTATTAGAATTGTTTTACAATCCCAAGAATCAGGGAGTCATCGAAGAAGCTGAAGAAACTGGGGTGAAGGTAGCGACTGGGGAAGTAGGAAGCATTGCTTGTGGTGATGCTTTAAGACTACACCTGAAAGTTGAAGTCGCTAGCGATAAGATTCTTGATGCCCGCTTTCAAACTTTTGGCTGCACAAGTGCGATCGCATCTTCCAGCGCTTTAACCGAAATGATTAAGGGTTTAACCTTAGATGAAGCCCTCAATGTATCGAATAAAGACATTGCAGAATATCTGGGCGGATTGCCAGAAGCGAAAATGCACTGCTCTGTCATGGGACAAGAAGCCCTAGAAGCGGCTATCTATAACTATCGTGGCATTCCCTTGGCGGCTCATGATGACGATGATGAAGGCGCATTAATTTGTAGCTGCTTTGGTATCAGCGAAGCCAAAATTCGGCGCGTGATTTTGGAAAATAACCTCACTGATGCGGAACAGGTAACAAATTATGTGAAAGCTGGTGGCGGATGCGGTTCCTGTTTGGCGAATATTGATGATATTATTAAAGAAGTTCAGCAAGAAGCCGCAACACCTGCAATCAACAACTACGGCGTGAAAGTTGCAACCGATATTGCTACTGGTAAACAATCACAACTCGGACTCACAAATGTGCAAAAGATTGCACTGATTCAAAAGGTCTTAGATGAAGAAGTCAGACCTGTTCTGATTGCTGATGGTGGAGATGTTGAACTTTACGATGTTGACGGCGATCGCGTCAAGGTTCTGCTTCAAGGAGCATGTGGTTCTTGTTCTAGCAGCACAGCAACTCTCAAGATTGCCATAGAAGCCAGATTGCAGGATCGTGTCAGCAAGAACCTGATAGTTGAAGCCGTCGAGCCACTGCTATAAAGCTTTACGCACCACACAAATACACCTAATGTGCAAGACTCAAAGAAACAGAAAGTAGGATTTGACCGAGACAATTCACTTCACATCAATGAATTAAATCCTACCCACAACAGACAGCTTAAGCACATAGGCAAGTATTCAACGCCTAATTGCGATTTCCATAATCCAACTCGCTTCAAAGGAATGAGGATATGAGCGCACTGTACGAAAAAATTGGTGGACAAGCCACTCTCGATAAAGTAGTTGCAGATTTGCACAAACGCATTCAAGCAGACAGCAGCGTGAATACTTTCTTCGCTAAGACAGATATGGCGAAGCAACGCGGTCACTTTGTTGCATTCGTAGCTCAGTTACTGGAAGGGCCCAAGCAATATGCAGGTCGCCCAATGGATAAAACCCATACTGGTATGAACATCCAGCCCCAACACTTTGATGTGGTTGCTAAACACCTCAGCGATGCAATGGCAGCCAATGGAGTATCTGCTGATGATATCAGCGCTGCAATGGCTCGCGTCTCCAATGTCAAAGGCGCTATTTTGAACAAGTAATTTGGACTTGATGATTGATTGTTGACGAAGAGATTCAGTCAAGTTCTACCAGGTGTTTCTATCTGAATCATAAGTATTTGTAAAGTGCGTAATTACCTTTGTTAATAGTCATTTCATGGCTATTAACAAAGAATAAAAGAAAAAAAATTTAATTTGACCGAGGAACATAGTACATGTCTTTACAACCGATAGTTTTTGCTGTGGAGCGATCGCCCCCGGCTGATACCTAGTACCAACGCCAAAAGCGACGTTCTACAACAAACTCACTCCGAGCTTCAACGGGCGTGAGACCCAACAGACCAAAGCAAAAGACCCACCAACCAACCAATTGCAGGAAACACGAACCATGACTGACGAAAATATTAGACAGATAGCTTTCTACGGTAAAGGTGGTATCGGTAAATCTACCACCTCCCAAAACACCCTCGCAGCTATGGCAGAAATGGGTCAGCGCATTATGATTGTGGGTTGTGACCCTAAGGCTGACTCCACCCGTTTGATGCTCCATGCTAAAGCTCAAACCACAGTTCTTCACTTGGCTGCTGAACGCGGTGCAGTAGAAGACTTGGAACTCGAAGAAGTAATGCTGACCGGTTTCCGTGGTGTTAAGTGCGTAGAATCTGGTGGTCCAGAACCCGGTGTAGGTTGCGCCGGTCGTGGTATCATCACCGCTATTAACTTCTTGGAAGAAAACGGTGCTTACCAAGACCTAGACTTCGTATCTTACGACGTATTGGGTGACGTTGTGTGCGGTGGTTTCGCTATGCCTATTCGTGAAGGTAAAGCACAAGAAATCTACATCGTTACATCTGGTGAAATGATGGCGATGTACGCTGCTAACAACATCGCTCGCGGTATTTTGAAATATGCTCACTCCGGTGGTGTGCGTTTAGGTGGTTTGATTTGTAACAGCCGTAAAACTGACCGGGAACACGAACTCATCGAAACCTTGGCAAAACGGTTGAACACCCAAATGATTCACTTCGTACCTCGCGATAACATCGTTCAACACGCTGAATTGCGTCGGATGACTGTTAACGAGTACGCACCTGACAGCAACCAGTCTCAAGAATACCGCGCATTAGCTAAGAAGATCATCAACAACGACAAACTCACCATTCCTACACCAATTGAAATGGATGAATTAGAAGCACTGTTGATCGAATACGGTATCCTCGACGACGATTCTAAGCACGCAGATATCATCGGTAAGCCCGCAGAAGCTTCTGCTAAGTAAGCTCAGTAAGCAAAGTTTTAGGAAAAGGGAACACCTACATCACTTCCCTTTTACCTTTGATCTAATTTCTATCCCCCACGGGGACTAAGAGTCCCCAACCCCATAGGGGATTTCCCCTACCCTGACTATCCCGGTTCCTTAGGAGCAAGAGAGACAAGAAATGACTCCTCCAGAAAACAAGAATATCGTTGACGAAAGAAAAGAACTAATTAAAGAAGTTCTCCAAGCCTATCCCGAAAAAGCAGCTAAAAAACGGGAAAAGCACTTAAATGTATACGAAGAAGGCAAGTCTGACTGCGGCGTTAAGTCTAACATCAAATCTTTACCTGGTGTAATGACCGCTCGTGGTTGTGCTTATGCAGGTTCTAAAGGTGTGGTTTGGGGCCCTATTAAGGACATGATCCACATCAGCCACGGGCCTGTAGGTTGCGGTTACTGGTCTTGGTCTGGTCGTCGTAACTACTACATTGGTACAACTGGTGTTGATACCTTTGGTACCATGCACTTCACCTCCGACTTCCAAGAAAGAGACATCGTTTTCGGTGGTGACAAAAAACTCTTAAAGCTGATTCAAGAACTCGAAGTACTGTTCCCCCTCAGCCGTGGTGTTTCTATTCAATCTGAATGTCCCATCGGTTTGATTGGGGATGACATCGAAGCAGTAGCTAAGAAAGCAGCTAAAGAAATTAACAAGCCTGTTATTCCTGTACGTTGCGAAGGCTTCCGTGGTGTTTCTCAGTCTTTGGGTCACCACATTGCTAACGACCAAATTCGTGACTGGGTATTCCCCAGAGCCGACCAAGCCAAGAAAGACGGTACACTGCCTTTCGATTCTACTCCTTATGACGTAGCTATTATTGGTGACTACAACATCGGTGGTGATGCTTGGGCTAGCCGGATTCTGTTAGAAGAATTAGGCTTACGTGTAGTTGCTCAGTGGTCTGGTGATGGCACCATCAACGAAATGATGCTGACACCAAACGTAAAAATTAACCTCATCCACTGCTACCGGTCGATGAACTACATCAGCCGTCACATGGAAGAGAAGTATGGTATTCCCTGGTTAGAATACAACTTCTTTGGGCCTACTAAGATTGCTGAATCCTTACGGGAAATCGCTTCTAAGTTTGACTCTAAGATCCAAGAAAACGCTGAGAAGATCATTGCTAAGTACCAGCCCACAATGGATGCGATTATTAAGAAATATCGCCCCCGTTTGGAAGGTAAGACCGTCGCTATGATGGTTGGTGGTCTACGTCCTCGCCACGTTGTACCCGCTTTCTACGACCTAGGTATGAAGATGATTGGTACTGGTTATGAGTTTGCTCATAACGACGACTACAAACGTACCACTCACTACATCGACAACGGCACCATCGTTTATGACGACGTGACCGCTTACGAATTTGAAGAGTTTGTTAAAGCACTCAAGCCAGATTTGATTGCTTCTGGTGTGAAAGAGAAGTACGTTTTCCAAAAGATGGGTCTTCCTTTCCGTCAAATGCACTCTTGGGATTACTCCGAACCTAGCGATCGCCCCTAGAACTCAAGATTTTAACAGGTTTTTTGGCGGCGGGAGAAAAAAGCGTCTATTTCTAGCCTAAATTTAATTTACAGCGTTATCTACTAACAACCTTTTTTGATGCTTGAGACAATATAACCCTGATTCTGTCTGGTTTTGAGATTTTGCTGGCATGAGTTTTAAATTAAAACTGTTAAACTAAAAACTATTTTGAATGACATTTTTTAGATTAAAAAGTATCGAATTATCTTTATAATATATGATAAATCAGTAAGGCATTTTAGTAAGATTAAGGAGTAATACTTTTGGCTAAGAAAGTTACTATCACTATTGATGATGACATTCTTGCTTTTATTGACCGCAAGGCTGCGTCAGTTGGAGATACGCCTAACCGCAGTAGCTATATAAACTCTGTTTTAGCAAAACACCGTCGTACTGTTTTGGAAGCAGAAATGATCGCAGCGCTCAAAGAAGATGCCAAAAATCCTGAATATCAAGCAGAGATAGCAGCTTGGGATTCTGTTGTTGGAGATGGTATTGAATAATGCCAAATGGTATTTTAGCTTATCGACGCGGGGAAATTCGCTGGGTAAAACTTGATCCAACAGTGGGTGCAGAAGCCCAAAAAACACGTTCTTGTCTTATAGTTCAAAATGATGTGATGAATCAATATGGTTCTTTAACTATTGTGATGCCATTTCGACCGGGAACGAAAAATGCTCCTTATGTAGTAAACGTTAAAGCTACAACCAACAATGGTTTAGACCAAGACCGTTATATTGATGTTGCACAAATTCGCAGTGTTGATCATAGTCGGATATTGGGGTTGATCGGAATTTTGGAAAATGAATATTGGGAAACAATTCGTGCGGCGTTAGATATAGTCTTGAATTTTGAATGAAACGTGTTTGCTTTCGCCAACAATGTTGAAGATATCATTGCTTTCATGCAAAAAGAGTTTTGAAAAAGGTCGTCATATTTCAGGCATTATGAGAAATGCGATCGCTAAATTTCAAGCTGGTGTTATTTAAGTTACCAATCCCTAATCTTAGCGGCTTAAGGGATTTTTATTCTGCGCTACTGAAATTATGGTTTGCTGAATTCTCTTTAACCTTGTTTCTGGACGTTTAGCGCTCTCAATCCACGAAAGAATATTTTTCTTGGATGATTTACTCAACGCCTCAAAATACTTATTGGCTGTTTCATTAGCTGTTAATGCTAGTTGTAAATCTGCGGGAATTGTTAATGCTTCAATCGCATCTAAGCTGCTCCATGAACCATTTTCTTTTGCAGTTTCAATTTTTTTTAGCCCTGCTTCAGTCATCAAATTTTGGGTGATGAGTTCTTCGATATATTGCTTGTTTAATTTTGACCAAACACTTTTTGGTTTGCGGGGTGTAAATATTTGCATATAACGTTCTGTATCTATAGTTTTGACTTTACTATCAATCCAGCCAAAACATAAGGCTTCTTTGACGGCTTCGCTATATTTAATGCTTGGTTTACCACTTTTGACTTTGTAGTATATTAGCCACACACCTATAGAACTATGATGATTTCTCTGTAACCATTCTCGCCATTCTTGACGGTCTTTGGCATAAACGCTTTCTAGTTGATTATCAAATGTTGTCATAGCGGAAAATTTTAAAAAATTATATATGTATTATATGATTATCAAGAATTTGGCGATCGCACTCAAAAAATCATTGAATTGCCTTGATGATAAATGCGATCGCATGAATATGCATCAATACTGTATTTCTACACCGGGAGCAGGTGCTAAATTTCAGATTGAAATACCGATGCAATTGCCTTAAGCATTTAGCTCTACCTTTGTTGCTTGTTGCATTCAAAAATATTAGGGGCATATATTTATACATCTATATTTTTTTTAATGTCTCTAACCGATAAACTCAAGCCCGCAATATGGGCGCTTTACTGGTGTATTCTGCATTTTGTTGCATTCGTCGCTTCTGGGAATTCTCTGGCGCAAAATTTGGCAATTTTTGCAGGTATTATTGTCTTGCAATTCAATGGTAAGCAAGGGCCAAGGGCTAGATGGTTTTATGCATTCTACCCAGGACATTTATTGATATTAGGTTTAATTAGACATTTTATATTTTCTACATAGAAATAATCCTATATACAGCATCTTGCAGGTAAATTAGGTGCGCGCTTCGGGGCATGGCAGTGCCATTGCCCCTACAATCAACGATAATCTGTACTCAACTCTCAATTAAATTAATTTGGCAACATTGCTGCCATTGCTTTCTCTAATGCTTTAGGATCTTGGAGTAATTGGGCTGCCATTTGCATAGCTTGCTCGCCAGGGTAAACATCCTCTACTTCATCAATCACAGCTTGTAACGCTGTTTGGGCAACGATTTCGGGTGCAACTTTGGGCGGGGGAAAATGTTTACTGGCTTCTGTATCTACGGTTCCTGGCATAACTCCGATTACTAATGTACCTTGGGCTGCGAGTTCAGCTCTAATGCCTTGAGTCATTAATAAAGCTGCTGCTTTAGAAGCACAGTAAGAAGCATTCAGAGGCAAATTAACTTTTGCTAAAATGGTAAGCATATTAACAATCGCGCCACCACCATTAGCTTGCAAAACTGGGGCAAATGCGCGGCACATATTGAGGGTACCAAAATAATTAACTTCTATTTCGGCTCTGGCACTGGAAATATCTGTTGCAGAGATAAATCCTTTGAGTAACCCAATACCTGCATTATTAATTAGTAAATTCACATCACCACACTTATCTGCGGCAGCAATTACGGATTTTTCATCAATAATATCAAGTGAAATGGGAATAATCCGTTGCGGATCTGTGGAAGCGATCGCATCTAGGGATTTGGGATTTCTCGCGCCTGCATAAATCCGAGATGCTCCGGCTGCGCGCAGTGCTTCGACAAAATATTTACCAATTCCTCCATTAGCGCCTGTGACTAAAGCAACAGCGTTTTCTAGCTGCATTTCTCGTTGCCTCACTTATGGATTAAACGATTACCAAGGTATACTAAGATGAATTTTTGTGGAAGTACTTACTTTTTTGTAAGTGCAATTGAGGAAGAGTATCAATGACAGAAATACAGACTGAGGGTACAGTCTTTGTGCAAACAACACTAAAGGTTTTGGGTGGTAAGTGGAAAATTTTAATTTTGTGGCATTTGAAAGATGAAAGTAGGCGTTTTAGTCAATTAAAACGATTGATTCCAAATATTAGTGAGAAAGTTTTAAGTCAACAGCTACGAGAACTAGAAAAAGATGGGATTGTTGAGCGAACAGTGTATTCAGAAATTCCCCCAAAAGTTGAATACTCATTTACAGATTATGGTCTGAGTTTGATACCAATATTAAATGTACTCTGCAATTGGGGACAAGCGCATTTGCAGAGATTAAAGTAGTTATCTTTTTGTGTTGGCGTTTAATCTGGATAAGCTAAACCAGTGCGAGGATCGCGGATATATAATCCCAGCGTTAAACTGCGAATTACTTCATCCCAAATTGGTGTTAATTCTTCTGCTTGATCCGCCCAATAATCGAATGTAATTAAACATTGAATATTTGAACCTAAACCAATACAAGTCCGGGAAAAAGCGTCTCTTGGTTCGGTTTGGGTATCGATAAATTTAATTTCCGTCCAGACAATTTTGGCAGTTTGGCGCTTGACAGTAATAATTTCTCCCCTTTCAATGACGTTGCGGCTGTCATCTTCCATGACTTTGCGCAAGGTGGCTTTGAGGGGAAACATACTCCAATCATTCGGCGGAAGTTGGTTAAAAGATACTTCTAGACAGCAATCATCATTGGGTGGTTTTTTGTCCATGAACTTGAAAGATTTTTCTTGTGGCTCAAAAACCCAATTTTGGGGTACATTGAAGCGAACAGCGCCGCGATTGGCTACAAAGATTTTGTAGCCTGATGGCGATTCCCAACGATGATCGGGTTTGAGTTCAAGGGTTTCTTTAATCCACTGGAGATTGCTTTTCTTGCGCTTTGTCATAGGAAGTTTGCATATCTGCTCAAGACTGCGATCGCTCATTTTGATTATGGTATCAAATCCTCAGCTATTCTGCTTTGAAACTAGCCAGAGGAAATTTAGTGACTGAATTTCTTACTTTTGGATAGATGACATCTCCAACTTCTGGATGAGACCAAGTGTTTTTGATTTGTGCGACCTTACATAGGTAAGCATAAAGACTCAAGATTAATAAAGAGAGAACTATGCCCGATCAAACATTTAGAAAAAACATTCCTGAAGTTGACCCGACAGAAACTGAAGATGCTCGGACTGCGATCGCGGATGGAAATCGCTCGTTCCTAGAAAAGGTGATGGTAAGAAGCGGATTTGCGGATCTTTATGATGCTAGAGACTTTAGCGAAGTCGTATTTCGGGTGATGCGGGACTTAATGACAACAGAAGCGTTAAAAAAATCGGTGTTGCTGAGATGGGGAGACGCTGTGATTATTGTTGATGCAAATTCCAAAATCATCCCACAATGGAGCAACGCCGAACAATCAAGTCTGTGTGTGCACGCGATCGCCAACAGGCTTTTTATCTGCATAAGCTTACTTTTCAAACTCCCCAAATTTAATAGTTCTCAGATACTGATACCTTTGCTGTAACTCCCGAAAGTTGTTTTCAATTAAGGGAAAAAGCTTGTCGGGAAATGGTTCCTGCATATCAACAGGATTAAATTTTTGCAGTTCTTTGACAGAACGGATTGTTTTGTAGACTGCAACATGTTTGATATATTTTAATAGCTCATTGATCAAGTCTTTGCCATTCATGGCGTTTTCAGCTAAATGAATTTTTGATTCAATAATCTCAACTATTTCTTGATGATTTTTCAGGATAAAATCCTTTTCTATAGCCAAACTAGCGGCTTCAGGTAAAACATTTGCGTCCGAACTCAAAGACTTAATTCGTTTCCACATGACATTATCTTTCTCTAGCCTTAAGTATATCGGCCAGTAGAACTCAGATATTTGTCTTTCGATAAACTCAATCTCTGCATTATGCCGAGCTACAGCAATCTGATTTTCTAATTCAGAGATTTGTTGCTGTTGTTGATGTTCTAGTTCAGCAATTAATTGTCTTTGATGATATTTTTCATTAGTTTCACTCTTAAATATCTCAAATCTTTTGTTCACCCAGTGTCCAGCTACTAAGACAATGCCACCAATCAAGATTTTATCAATAACTAATTCAATAATTGTTTCCAAAAGCGCCATTGAATGCTTCTCTCCCTCATGCTTAAACTACAAATAACCTCACAATTGTAACCAGCAGTAGGGGCAATCATCGCTACGTAATATTACATAAATGTTGGTATTTAAAGTTTTCCTGTTCAAGGAATGCGATCGCTTTGGTGTGAATGATTCCGTAGTCAGAACTTCAGCGCTGACTACGAAATTGGTTATTTTTCTTGGAGATGTTTGCGGAAAAACTGTGTCAATTCACGCCAAGCATCTTCAGCCGCTACGGGATTGTAGGAAGAACGCTCATTACAGAAAAACCCATGATCGGCGTCAGGATAAACTTTTATACTGTATTCTTTACCGAGTTCTTGTAAGCGAGACTCAACTTGCTGGATGCGATCGCTGGGAATAAATGGATCGACACCGCCAAAAAATAAGTAAATTGGTACTGTAATATTTTTTGCCTCTACCAACCACTCATCAAGAACCATACCGTAGAAAGGAGCCGCCGCCGTAATCTCTGCTGATAAATAGCAAGCGGTGAAAAAACTCAAACCCCCACCTAAGCAAAAGCCAGTCATGCCAACCTTATCGGGATACACATCAGTGCGTGATTTTACATAAGTCAACGCCGCCTGCATATCTTCTTTCATGGGTTTACCAAAATCGAGACGATACATCATCGCCATCGCTGACTCAACTTCATCGTAAGCAAATTTGTTATTAGGTAACTCCCGATAGTACAAATCTGGCGCGAGAACTACGTAACCTTCTTTAGCAATTCGCACTGCTATGTCGCGAATGTGCGATGTTAAACCAAATGCTTCCATTAACAAGATAACGGCTGGCTGGCGTTTACCTTCAGCATGGGTACACAACCAAGCCGGCATTTGTCCGTCGGGGGTAGGAATTATTACTTCGGTTTGTTCGATTTGCACCTGATTACCTCTGCTGTGAGAACAGTTAGGGAATGTATCTATTCTGACTGTTTTTATAGAGATGAGCAGCAGTTTACTTTCTTCTAGGACGCACCTCAAAAGCTAAATCAGCGCGGTAAAAACAAACATCAAACTCTGTAAAAAAATTCATGTGTCCGAGAATTAGAGGTGCTTGTGTTGATTTTGTCCTGCTATCAACAGTTCAGATAATGTCTGAGCAGCTTCATACGCTTCATAAGGAGACCATACAACTGCTTCAGTTGATTCTAGTTGCTGTAATAGCACATTTTCCTGATTTTGATTATCAATAGATTCTAAATTGCATCCTTCTTCCCTTGCTACTTCCAGCAAGAGAAAATGCATCAGGCGCAGTTTGTCTTGATGGGTTAGCTTACTAACAGCCGCTAGCAACTCATTTAGAGGCATATCACAAATTATTAATAGGTAAAAACTGAGGTATCTCTTGAATTTTTCTCATTTTAACCCATAAAATCCAAGGATTGGCAGCGAGTGAAGTGCGATCGCTCTTTTGTAAAAATGCGATCGCACTTAAAAGTCAGCATCACGGTATTACAGTTTATGAAAAGATTGAATCAAATATACCTCCATCTAAAATTCCGTCATCGTTCCAGTCTCTATCGAACGCATCTATTGTGTTATCCAATCGAGCATTGAATAATTCGCTAGGTGTAGCTACATTGCATCCGCGAGATAAGTTTTCATAGGGGTCTTCTAGAAAAACATTATCAATTTCGTCGGCTAAGTCTGGATATTCGCTCTGGGGATAAATATGAGAGATATGCTTGTGGTGCATAAACTCTCGAACCATATCTGGCCCTTGTAATTTAACCTCCCAGGGAACAAGGTTATCATAGGCAAGCTCTGGATCAAGACCATGTGCTGTAAATCGAGAACTAAGATAGTTTTTCAAGTCTTTAGGTAAAGAATCATAGCTAGACATTACTTTTTTGCCTTTTTTTAAGCCAAAGTTTGAGGGAAAACCAAAGAATTATTTCACCTATAAGAAGAGGTAAGATGCTCTGCAATATCCAAGAGATAATTGCAAATACTATAGTTGAACCAATTGCAATAATTCGACGATTTCTCGCACCGCGTTGAAAGTCACCCCAACGATTATCTTCCAAAGTATTCAAAGCATTTTTACGGATAATTGAACTCATAACTATTAGTAAATTGAATGGTGAGGAGCTTTATATGGAATTGCCACAACAGAGTTACTAGAGCCGTTACTCCAGAATTCTACAGGTAGCTGCTGACCTGAATCACAAATAATCATTCCTAATGTCTGCCTCTTAGGTAACATGTCAACGTCAAATCCACTACCATTTGTGCAGAATAAACTATTTCCTGGCGATTCAGAATCGCTTTGTTGAGGCATCAATGATAGATGAGCTACATACCCATCTGGAAACTGAATTCCAAAGTAAGTACATGGAACACCTGTCTGTGGATGAGGTAGGAGCATTAGCAATCTGCGTACAGCATCACCTCGATGTCGTTTGCGATGGTACAGATATGATCTTGGATTGTTCACCCACTCTAATCCCAGTTCTTTTAACTGTTGACCATCTAAATCTTGTAGAGCATCGCTGACCTTTCCCGCAATCGTACCAGCAGCAAATCCGTACAAGGCATCTGTTAGTTGAAAGCCGTTTCCCAAACCCATAAAAGTAGTTAATAAGCCAACTCCCAAACGCCATGCAGCAGCTTCAGCTTTCTTTTTTTCCTGATGATCAGAAATAACCTTTTGCACGATGTACTCTTCATTGACCGTTGCGTAACCAATTACGTTTGAAAGTAAGGCTCCATAACGATTAATGACAGGTAGTGTTCCGTATACAGTTGATTGGCCAAGAATAGGGAATAATTTGCGAATTTTATCTTCAGAATTAGTTGAACCTTGAACGTATTGCACCATAAAAAGCGAGTAAACAAAGGTAATACCCAATACTACGCTTCTAGATGCAGCGATCATCGACCGTATTTTTGCTTAAAAAGCATGAAAATTGCTTGAAGTTTAAAAATATAAATCTAAAAATGATTTATATGAATTTACGAATCGAAGCATGATTTAATCAAATAATATCAACAATGACGCTAATCCAGTTTGGCTAATATAAAGCTTAACAAATGCGTTACTATCTATACAATAAATTGCCATCTAACGGCGTTCCTCAATAATAGTTTCAGAAATAGGTTGACCCTCAATCTGAATTAATTTCCTCTCCGTTATTGGTTCATATAAAGGGTGCTTGATATGCTTCACTAAGCCAGCATCGATTAAAGCTTGGTGAAAAGCTGCTTGCTTAACAGCTTCTTCTTCTTTATTAGCAAGATATTTTTGAATCATCTGATTAAGCTGCTGAAGTTCTTCTATTTCCAAACTTTCAAGCTGATGCAGTATTTGATTTAGGGTTACTCGTGCCATATTCCTCTACTTTCTTAAGTCTTAATGCTTGAAGAATTTGCTGAATACAGCATTTCGTTTATATAAATCTTTTGATTATTGTGGAATCTGCTGTGAATTTACTTATGTTGCTTCGGAATAAAAACTTAAAAATACTAATTCATTTATCATCTCTTCGGCTGACTTAGTTGCCATCAACTTGAGTACTCTTCTCATTTGTTCTCCAATAGAGTAATCTTGAGAAGAAATTATAATACCTGTATGACTTATATTTTCTTCGATATAAACTCTATGCAATTGACAAAAGTCACCAACATTAAACGTATATAATACTCGTTGAAGTTCAGTTGCTAAGTTCAATTGTTCTTTATCACTTGAACTAATGGTTTCAACTTCAGCAACAGTAGTAACATCTACTCCCCGCGCCCTCAATGCTTGAATAAAACGCTGATCCATTGAGTCTTCATCAATAAATAATCGAATTTGACTCATATGCTTTGCCCCATTTCCTTAGCTAATCTCTCATAATCTGCTTTTTCCGCAGCAATATATTCTTCAATTTCCTGCCGATTAGCATGATAATAAGTTAAGGCAGCATAAACCTGTGCCAGATTAATATTGCCCATACGTTCAGCAATTTCTTCTGCATTTAACCCAAGCTTGTACCAAGCTGTAATTCGTTGAACAGAAACTCTTGTACCAGCGATACGAGGACGACCCCCTAGAGTTTCTGGTGATTTCACAATTAACGTTCCAATATCAATGGTTTGCATAAATTAATTGATAAAAATCTATTAATTTATCATAACATATCCTAAGAAACAAAGATTATTGATGGAGATAGTTTAACTCCGCTTATAAACTAACTCCATTTTCAACTTCTCAATTTCCAACTTCAACTTTTCATTCTCCATCCGCAACTTTGCATTCTCTTCCCTAATCAATTCCACTTCATCCCGTTTACTCAAAGCTTGATTAATCGCCAACTTCCGCATATCCAGCGAAAACCAACGCTGATAAGTTTGGGTATGCACTTGCACGCTATGCCCTAAATTATCTGCCGCCGCTTTAATTGGTATGCCTAAAATATGCGCTCTAATTGCCCAAGCATGGCGTAAATCGTAAGGCTTAAAATCTAAGCCAATTTTCCGAAACCACCAACTAACTCTTTGGGTTAAAGCTGTGATTTCTGCATGATTATTTTTATCTTTTTTACTAATCGCTGTCGCCAGCATTTCTAAATACCTGGGATTTCTTAAATCAAATTCTGCAATCCATTGTTTATATAAAGGTAAAGCTTGCCTTTCCCCAGTCTTACAGTCTTTATGGACTTTCCACGTAAAATCTATATTCTCTTGACTCAACCACCAATCAATATCGGGATTAATAAATAATTCTCGTGGACGTAAACCAAAAACTGCTAACATACCATAAGTCCAGCGCCAAAGCTGCCAGCTATCTTTCACTTCTTGGTTTACTTGATTACCTCTAGTATGCAGATACTCTTCAAACTTGGCAATTCCGGTGGCTATTTCCCCGTCGGTGGGAATGTTGCGAGAATTGCGATCGGGCATTTTAGAATATTTAGATAAATCAATTTCGATTTTAAATGTTTGGCAAAATGCTGCTATGGCTCTAGCTGCATTATATTTAGCCCATTCTTTATCAATTTTTTCAATCGCACTTATCAAATTTTCTGCCGTGGCGATATCTTGAGAATTAGTAAATCTCTGTGTCCTTGAAAAATAATAAAAAAATGTATGTTCGCTTTTAGTAGTGCGTTTATGAGTTTTAAAATACTCATCTTCAAACTTGGCGAGTAATTCTCCTACAGTTTGAAAATCTTTTTTAAT
This sequence comes from Calothrix brevissima NIES-22, assembly GCF_002367995.1. Lineage (GTDB taxonomy): Bacteria > Cyanobacteriota > Cyanobacteriia > Cyanobacteriales > Nostocaceae > Aulosira > Aulosira brevissima. The sequence goes on along the minus strand of NZ_AP018207.1, from coordinate 7,906,500 downwards.
CGCCTCAGTACCTAAATATTTATCATTCCATTCAAAGGTATGCCGTGCAATTAACTTACCTAATTCATAAGCTTCTTCTTCCGCCGTTTTCAGTCCATCTAAGTTGGCGGGAATATTTAAACTAATATTATATTGCTTTCTCCCAGTCCCATTTTTATCTGTATCCCCCGGTTTAATTGGTAACGTCGCCCGTAATTGCAGACTTCCATTAGATTCGCGAATTGTTACCTTTGTCTTTGCAGACTTCAAACGCAGATTTACTTTCTCTAACTCTTGCAAGACTTTTGTTCTCATGTGTTCTCTTTGCTGCTGTGCTTGCAGACTTGAGCCGAAAAAACTGCCATCGGTAGACGAAACTGGCTCTAAGTCAGCAAAAGCTTGTTGATATTTGTCTTGACCCTCTGAATTTTAGATTTTAAATTTTGGATTTTGGATTATTCCTTGTTTCAAGCACCCGTGGGCGAAACAAATCTAAAATCCTCAATCTCAAATCCTCAAGCTGCAACCCAAGAGTGGCTGCATTCAATCTAAAATCTAAAATCCAAAATCTAAAATTGTTTGACCCTGGTTATGCATTGCGGTATCTTTAGCCTAGATTTAGCCTAAAAATAAATGTGTTCTGGGCGAACAATGTTTGAAACTGACATTGATTGCGGCGAACATTAGGCTACTGAAAGTCATTGAAGCATAAAAAGGATTACTCCGGCCCTTATCACGGTTATGACGGATTTGCTATCTTCGCTCGTGATATGGATTTGGCACTCAACAGCCCAACCTGGGGTTTAATTGGTGCTCCTTGGAGCAAGAAAGCTGGAGCTAAGGCTAAAGCTACCGTTTAAGGACATGAAATCGAGAGATTAGAAGGGGCCTGGGGCTGAAAACCCCAGGGGGGAATTGGGAATCCAAGATTCAAAACTAAAAATTAAAATGGAAATTTTGGTTTTGCATTTTGAGTTTTGATTAATATTCCCGCTCCCCACCTGCAACTCTCGTGACTCAATCCGCTAGAAATCCTCATCTTTGACCAGTCAGTCACGAATTCAGTCAGCTTGGAGATCCAGAAATGCCTCAGAATCCAGATAAAATTCAAGACCACGTAGAGCTATTCCACCAACCGGAGTACAAACAACTTTTCCAAAACAAGAAAGAGTTTGAAAACGGTCACGATCCCGCAGAAGTAGAAAGAGTTGCGGAATGGACAAAAAGCTGGGATTATCGTGAAAAGAACTTCGCTCGTGAAGCTTTAACAGTTAACCCTGCTAAAGGTTGCCAACCTTTAGGCGCTATGTTCGCTGCGGTTGGTTTTGAAGGTACTTTACCTTTCGTTCAAGGTTCTCAAGGTTGCGTGGCTTACTTCCGTACCCACTTAACCCGTCACTACAAAGAACCATTCTCTGGTGTGTCTTCTTCCATGACTGAAGACGCAGCCGTGTTCGGTGGTCTGCAAAACATGATTGATGGCTTGGCAAACTCTTACACTCTGTACAAGCCCAAAATGATTGCAGTCTGCACCACCTGTATGGCTGAGGTTATCGGGGATGACTTACAAGCGTTTATTAACAACGCTAAGAGTGCTGGTTCAGTTCCTCAAGATTTCCCAGTTCCTTACGCTCACACTCCTAGCTTTGTTGGTTCCCACATCACTGGTTACGACAACATGATGAAGGGAATTCTTTCTACCTTAACCGCAGGTAAGAAGAAATCCACCAGCAATGGCAAAATTAACTTCATCTCTGGTTTTGACACCTACGTTGGTAACCTCCGGGAAGTAAAACGTATTGCTTCTCTGTTCGGTATCGACTACACCATTCTTTCTGACAACAGCGATTATTTGGATGCACCTAACACAGGTGAATTCGATATGTACCCAGGTGGTACTAAGTTAGAAGATGCAGCAGATGCAATTAATGCTAAGGCTACAGTTGTTCTGCAAGCTCATTCTACTCCTAAGACCCGTGATTACATCGCTAAAGAATGGAAGCAAGATGTAGTTGTTTCTCGTCCTTGGGGCATTAAAGCTACTGATGAGTTCCTAATCAAACTCAGCGAACTGACTGGTAAACCCATTCCTGAAGAGCTAGAAATCGAACGCGGTCGTGCAGTTGATGCTATGACTGACTCCCATGCTTGGGTTCACGGTAAGCGCTTCGCTATCTACGGCGATCCTGATTTGGTTTACAGTGTTGTTGGCTTCATGTTGGAATTGGGTGCTGAACCTGTTCACATTTTGGTTCACAACTCCAACGATGTATTTGAAAAAGAACTTCAAGCATTGCTAGATTCTAGCCCCTTCGGTAAGGAAGCTAAAATCTGGGCAGGTAAAGACTTGTGGCACTTACGTTCTCTAATGCGTTGGCTATCAGGTTAATTGTAAGTTATGAGGCGCGATCGCAATTAGCGCCACAAAATCTAGTTACAAGTATTATTTATAACATTTTAATTTCCGCTTTAACTTAAGCAACTTGGATATCTTCTTGAATCAGCATATCCTCAAAGGCGCTCATAACTCTGGTGTGAAACCGTTGACGGTGTTTGAGTTTCCACACAGGCTGGACAATTTCTAATTTGTTATGACATTTTTTTTGCCTATTAATAATTTGCACAGCGTGTAAGGTTCCTAATTGTAATTCTTTTTTCACCATTGATTCGGGAATTGCGGCTGCACCTACGCCGCTTTCGACGACAGATTTTACCATTTCGCTGGTAGTGAGGTTAAGGACAACATCTAAGTTACTGGGTTCAATTCCCCAACTTTCTAAGGCGTGATGAAATATTTGCTGTGCGCCGGAACCAGACTCGCGCATTACCCAACCGGTATTAAATAATTCCTCTAGATAAACTTCATTACGCCCATACCAAGGGTGAGATTTACCGACAACAATTTGCAGGCGATCGCGTCCTATTTCTGCTTTCTCTAAAGATTGCTGTAATGATGGTTTAATATCTCCCGTGACTAAACCTAAATCATAGATACCTACAGCAGTTCCTTCACAAATTTCTTCTGCGTTACCTAACTTACAATTAATAAAAATACCAGGATATAATTGCTTAAATTGACTAATTTTTTCGGGTAGCCAATAGTTACCAACGGTGAGGCTTGCACCTATTTTTAACTCTCCACGTTGTAAATTATTTAACTCTTTTAAGCCGCGTTTGGTTAACTCTACATGGTCAAGAATCTTTTGCGCTTCACGCTGTAATAATTTACCTGCATCTGTGATTTCTATATGACGGCCAATGCGATGAAATAACCGCACACCATATTCTGTCTCTAAGCTTTGAATCGCCGCACTCACTGCTGGCTGAGTAATGTAAAGTGTTTCGGCTGCACGAGTAAAGTGCAACATTTCCGCTACGGCTAAAAAAATTCGCAACTGTTCCAGCGTCATTGGGACTATGTGCAGCTTGGTTAGTTTATTAATTACCTGAAAAGCATTATACGCTAAATTTAGCGGATAACTGTAGTTATTTGTATATGTTCGTGATATGGTTATTATGGTTATATGTATGAGCTGCACAACCATAAATTCAGTCTATGAATTTAACAAAAAAGACTGTTTGCTTTGATTTGGAAGGAGTTATAGACTGAAACTATGCTTATACAGAAGATTTAAACACAATTTTAAATGTGAGGTGTTATACAGCGAGTAGGGTAACTCCGAAAAATCAATTATTCCGCTTCGAGTCGTTGACTGTTATCAGGAAATATTTTTTACTGGGAAGTCCGTAGACGCATTTTAGCCAGTTAGTTGAAGATTTAAATGTAATGAAGACAGAAGCAAAAGAATTGGCACAAAAGATTGTAGAAAAAAAGAAATATAGATCGGATAGGGTGCGGGATCATTTGGCAAATGAGCGTACTTATTTAGCTTGGATGCGAAGTGGGATTGCACTCATGGGTTTTGGGGTGTTAATTGTCAGGTTGCGGATTATTCGTCCGCCTTTAGCACCGCAACCGCCTGGTAGTGGTTGGAAGTTGGGGTTAGCATTTGCGTTGGTTGGCGTGTTAACAGTGTTACTTTCAACTCAGCATTATTTCGCTGTTCGTCGTGATATTGACGAGGATACTTATCAACCTCCAGACCGTTGGATATTGCTTGCTAGCTTGGCTGTAGTTCTTCTCGGCGGTGGTGTACTCTATTATGTGTTTACTGTGCCTCTAGATTATTTGAATAGTTTTATACTGGAGTGATGGATTTTATTGATCGTTAACTCTACAGACAATTTATCCTTTTACTTTTTTTGCTCCCTGTGGCTGCGCTCCCTTCGACTGCGCTCAGGGAGCAAATTTTGCTTTTAGGTTGGTTTATATAATTTTGGCGACACATCAATATATTCTAGAGGGCAAGGCAATGCCTTGCCCCTACCCGGTTATCGCATTCTTTTTTTAAATTGGATTAAATACTATTTATCTATCGGATTTTAGTAGTTTATCGCTTGCGGTTTTTTGATGGATATGACATACTCAAAGGAATAAGCACATTACTCGACCGATTTACCGTATTTTACAATCAAGCTTTTAGTTGGAGATGCTATTAGCACCTCTATAGATTGTGGTGTAAGGAATTAATTATGCTCAAAGATGCACAAGGACTGATTGTCACGACAGATTCAGCCAAAGCGATCGCGGCTATTAATAATTTTATCGAGCAAGCGCTTGGCTATGGCAGAGATGCAGAAACAGCGATTTTGCAAGCTATTGCAGCCGATCCCACTTGTGCATTAGCGCATGGTTATGCAGCAGCTTATTATTTGAGTCAAGAAAATAGCCAAGCTTGGAAGCAAGCACAACCATATCTGCAAGCTGCACAAAAATATTTAGCTCAGACAACGACGAGAGAAAAGTTATATGTGCAGGCTATTTTAGCTTGGGCAAATCAGCAGATTGATGTGGCGATCGCAATTCACGAAGAAATCACCGATAAATTTCCCCGCGATTTAATCTCGGTACAACAGGGACAATATCATTATTTTTACATAGGCGACAAAGATAAATTATTACAAATTGCCCAGAAAGTATTACCAAGTAATTTAGAACAGCATTATTTATATGGAATGGTGGCGTTTGGTTTAGAACAATGTCACCAACTGAATGCAGCAGAAAAAATAGCGCGTCAAGCGATCGCTCTCAATAAATACGATCCTTGGGCGCATCATGCGATCGCTCATGTGATGGAAACTCAGGGAAGAGTTAGTGAGGGTATAGCTTGGATGGAGGCTTTTGCAGATACCTGGGAAAACTGCAATTCTATGCTCTACACTCATAATTGGTGGCATATTGCACTGTATTATTTAGAGCAAAAAAATTACGAAAAAGTACTTAAGCTTTACGATACTCACGTTTGGGAACGTGCAAACAAACAATCGCCTAAAGACCAAGTAGGGGCAATTTCATTGTTGTGGCGTTTAGAATTACGCCGGGTAAATGTAGGCGATCGCTGGCAAGATATGAGTAATTATCTTGACAACCGCATTGGCGAACATGCATTACCATTTCAAGATTTGCATTATGTCTATGCCTTTGCCAAAGCTGGATATCATCAACGAGCAAATCAGATGTTAGAGAGTATGCAACACCATGCTTTGACTATCAATCCTTTCCTGAAAAGAGGTTGGTTAGAGGTAGCAATCCCCGCAGCTAGAGGAATGGTAGCTCATGCTCAAGGTGATTTCTATAGAACAGTTGTAGAACTCAAGCCTGTATTGTCGCGCCTCCAGGAAATTGGCGGTAGTCATGCACAGCGAGTATTGTTTGAGCAAGTTTATCAAGATGCTCTGTTTTTGGCACAACAGCAGAATCGGATTTACGGGATTACAGCTTAATGGAAAGTAACAAAATTTACATGCTTTTGGTCTATCGCATTACAGCTATTTTCAGGTAAATAGACCACGCTGTAGGGGCACGGCACCGACAATCTTTTGGTACATACAATAATTTGACTAGTGCCGTGCCCCTACGACAGATCTGGTTTAAATAGGTGAAAACTGCTGTAATTTTGAAGGTTAAAAAACGAACCGCAAAGACACTAAGGGCACAAAGGAAGAGAAATCAAGAAGAGTTCACCGCATATACAGCGTATTTCAGGTAAATGAGGTACACAGGTAGGGGCATGGCAGTGCCATGCCCTTACAATTATCTATACTTCTAGCGTGAAATTTTATATTTAAGACAAGCTTACACAAGCGCGGGTACGGTAAATTTGGTTAAGTATTTGATAATCTTCTAATTCAACCGCAGCAAAACGCTTAACTCCAAATTCTGCCATGATTGCTTGCAACTCTGCATCGGGTTGCAGTAATGCTAACCGCATTTGTTCAATTAAAGCGATACCTAAACGCTGTGCTACTACTAAAGGTGGCATAGGAGAAGGGCCTAAAGCATCCACCACACGCAAGTGCTGTGATAATTCGGGAGAGTTTTCTAATTCCTGTTCTAATACCACGCTGTCAATGGCTGCACAATCTGCTAATCCCTCTACTACCCAGCGAATTGAACGCTGATGAAAGCCAGATTGTATAGTCTTACCAAAGAAATTTTCCGGATCTGTTTCTTGAAGTAAGCGATGACAGAGTAAATTGTAACCACTGTTAGAACCTGCATCGTTATAGCAAAATGTTTTACCCGATAAATCTGCAAACTTCTGGATATGACTACGAGCGTTGACAATCACATCTGCATAGTAAATCGGCAAGTTGTGATAGCGTGATGATGTCATCACAGGTGCAACTAATGTCTGCAATTGGTGAGAGACTATTTGACTATAGCGAATTAGTGGTAAGCCACAAATAAAAGCTAGGTCTATTTGGTCTTGAAATAACTTTGGATCTTCTAAGGGATCGATTTGGCTTTGCTGTAGTTGGGTTTCTAGTGGTAAAATCCGACTTAAATAAGCTGCGATCGCTTGATAAAATCCGAACCAATTAGGCGCTAGGTAAGATACTATTCGCAACCTTTTATCTATACTCATTATTTTCTACAACAGGACGATGCTGAGATATTTGGGTGAACTTCTTAGCGGAAACATAGATGTATAAAAAACCCAAACTGCCAAATGTCAGCACCATCATCCCCAAAACTGTTGTATACCCTTTAGTGTGCCACCATAGCCGATGTAATAAGGCGGCGATGGCTAGCGGTTTCTTTGAGAATAAAGGGCGATTTACTGTTTGATTGTCTGGGATACTGATGTTTTGGGCTAATGCCATTTCGCTGTCTTCCTTCGATGCAAAAAAATAAAATACTCTAAGTCGATAGATTTAATGTACATTATAAACTATATCAGCCCAATGCCAGAATTCAAAATTCCCTAATTCGGGTAAGCTAAGGCTGAAAATTACCTGTAACAATCCCAAAAGCCCTATGACTCGTAGTAAAACGCTGCATCTATCTAACGAACTTTATGAGTATCTGTTGTCTATCTCTTTGCGCGAACCAGAATTACTCTTTAAACTGCGGGAAGAGACAGCGCGTCATCCCAGAGCAAATATGCAGGTAGCGCCAGAGCAAGGACAGTTTCTCGGTTTTTTAGTTAAGCTGATTGGCGCAAAGAAGACTCTGGAGTTAGGAGTTTTCACAGGTTATAGTTCTTTAAGCGTTGCTTTATCGTTACCAGCTGACGGTAAAATCATTGCTTGTGATGTGAGTGAAGAATTTACCGATATTGCTCGGCGTTATTGGCAAGCAGCTGGTGTAGCAGATAAAATTGACCTGCGATTGGCTCCAGCAACGGAGACTTTAGATAAATTATTATCAGCAGGTGAAGCAGAAACCTTTGATTTTGCTTTTATTGATGCGGATAAGGAAAACTATTATGCTTATTACGAAAGAGTGTTACAGTTAATTAGACCAGGTGGATTAATTGCTGTTGATAACGTACTCTGGTCTGGACGAGCAGCAAACGCAGAGGTGCAAGACTCTGCTACTAATGCGATTCGAGAGTTTAATCAAAAGCTGCATCAAGATGAGCGGATAGATTTAAGCTTGATTTCCATAGCCGATGGACTGACTTTAGCAATTAAGCGTTAATTAATCATGACAAATAAATTAGACGGCAAAGTTGCAATTATTACCGGGGCTTCTTCCGGTATTGGCGAAGCTACAGCCATAGCTCTAGCAAATGATGGTGCAGCAGTAGTATTGGCTGCACGCAGAGGCGATCGCTTAAATACCCTGGCAGAAAAAATTGCTACTACTGGCGGTAAAGCTCTACCAATTATTACTGATGTCACAGATAAAGCTCAAGTACAGAATTTAGTCCACAAGACAAAAACAGAATTTGGGCGGATAGATATCCTGGTGAATAATGCAGGGATTGCGGCTGTGGGTGCTATTGATGGGGGAAATACCGCAGATTGGAAAGATATGATTAATCTCAATTTATTGGGATTGCTTTATGTTACCCATGCCGTCTTACCAATTTTAAAAGCTCAAGGTGCGGGGCATATCGTGAATATTTCATCGGTTGCTGGGCGCACAGCAAGACCAGGAATTGGTGTATATAACGCTACTAAATGGGGCGTGAATGGTTTTTCAGAAGCCTTGCGCCAAGAAGTTTGTCAGGATCATATCCGCGTAACTATTATTGAACCTGGTTTAGTGAATACAGAGATTAACGATCGCATTTCCGATCCTGTAGCCAAACAAAACATGGAAGAACGCCGTCGTTCCCTGACGCCTTTAGAAAGTGAAGATATTGCTGCCGCGATCGCTTATGCTGTGACACAACCGCCACGTGTCAACGTGAATGAGATTCTCATTCGCCCAACATTGCAATATTGGTAAATTATTCAGTAATAAAGGAAAAAGGAAATTTTACTTACTAGTAATTCCTAATTCCTTTTTCGATTTTTTTAACTGCTTCCACACTGTTTTAATCTGCTCGTAAGCTTCCTCTGGTGAAAGTTTACCGTTGGTTTCTAGGCTGGAGATATAACCAACTTTTTGCGAAAATTCTTGGAGATTGGCATTAAATACTAAATTCTCTGGTTTGACTTGCCCATAGTAACGACTACGAGGATAGGTAAATTTATCTTTGTTGATGCGGTTGGATTCTGTCATGATATGCACCTGATATTAATCTCGACGGCAAAATAGTAGCAATTCCTAAATTTCCTGACATTGCTAGTTTCACTAGATGAGGTAGTACAGTTGAGTATTGAGTAATCAGTGAATTTGCCGACGATCAAAGATGAAATTGTTGGGGAGTTAATACCAATTTGAAACAAGAATGCGACAGATTATAGGGGGAAGGCAATGCCTTGCCCTCTAGAATATATTGATGTGTCGCTTTAGTCCGCAAATCAGGACTGAAGTCCTGACTACAAAATTGCGTGATGTGCGATGGCCGCATCAAGTTGCATTGGCACGCATAAAATAGGCATAATCTGCATGAGTAGGTGCTATACATATCTACTGTCGTTTAATTCCACCGTTAACGTCATGATATGGGGGTTTGTATGCGAGTAAATGCGATCGCCATGACTTTGCTAATGTCACTAGCTGGGGCGCAGGCTGTCTATGGGCAAAATCCTGACATCACCAGTGAAGCCTTTATGAAGGCGGCGCTAGTAGTAAGAGCATTCGATTACTTTGCTAGCCAATGTCAGCAAGGTAGCGGCTTTAATGCTGGAGATGCGGCTAAAGTTCAAGCTTGGGAAAAAGCCAACGGTGTCGCCCAAATCCGCGCGCGTTTACCGGAATTCGATCAATACCCTACTCAAAAACAACAACTAGACACAGCTTTAGAAGCAATTATTAAACCAGTTACCAGTCAACGCGCCAATGTAGATGTTTGTACTGTGGCTGTATCTTTGTCACAATTACCCGATGCTCAATTTGCTAAGGTATCGCCGCAAATCATTTCATCAGGAAGTCAACCGCCGAAAACGCCGAAAAAAGCTCCGCAACCAGCTGCGAAAAAACCTGAAGCTGCTACTTCCCCAGGAGATAACGAAATTGCCAAGCAAATTGATAGCTTTGGCTTCAATTCCCGGACAAAAATGGGTATTGGTGGCTTTTTAACTACTGATATTTATCCTGTAGTGCTGTTTCGTAACGGTGAGGCTTTAACTAATGTGGAAGGGTTGTCTTTTAAAGGTGGAATTGCAGCCCACAAACGCGCTAACCCAGATGAATGGACTCGTTGGCGGCGTCAAGGTGGCAAACTAGAACTAGCCGAAAAGGGCGAGTGGAAAGCCTTACCTTTTTCCAAGACATATCCTAAATTACCAGATAATTTCAAACTTAACGGCTTATTTCGCTCACTCTCCGGTACAGGAAACGTAGCGATTGGCGGTAGTGATTCCGTGGTAGCATGGCAACAATATCGCTTTTTCCCCGATGGACGAGTTCTACGCGGTCAAGGTGCAGGTGCAAGTAACGAATCAGTTGCTACCAACAGTGTCGCACCAAATCAGCGCGGTACCTATCGCGTTCAGGGGTTAACACTGTACATTACTTACGATGATAAATCTAGCGAGCGGCGCATTCTGATTACAGATCCGCAAGATCCCAAGAGTGTGATTTGGCTGGATGGGGTTAGCTATGTACAACGCAAGCAGTGATTCAATTTTGGACTTTATCCCAATTTGAAAAAAGAATGCGACAGATTGTAGGGGCATGGCAATGCCATGCCCTCTAGGATATATTGATGTGTCGCCAACATTATTTGAATTGTAGAAGCGATCGCAATACTGCTCGGTTAAGCTCAAAAACCTTAACCTGCGTAGGTTGGGTTGAGGAACGAAACCCAACATTTGGGTAGCTCTGTTGGGTTTCGCAGAGCCTCAACCCAATCTACAATTTTCCTTAACCGAGCAGTATTGGAAGCGATCGCATCTTCCCTGATGTAAATGAAAACTTGTGTTGAATCTCTTACCCCTCACGGGGATGGAAAATTGACTATATAGTTAAGGGCACAACATATTGTGCCCTTAATGTACTCAGCAGTTTTTACAACCCATGCTGTTTAAACCAAGCTTGCAGGCGTTTCCAACCTTCTTTTGCTTCTTTTTCGCGGTAGGAAGGACGATAATCTGCATAAAAAGCGTGGGGTGCATCGGGGTAGACAATAATTTGCGATTTGCTACTGCTAGACTTTAAGCGATCGCGCATTTGCTCTACTGTATCTAAAGTAATGCCTGTATCCTTACCGCCATACAATCCCAGTACGGGAACTGTTAGCTTTGCAGCAATATCAACAGGATGCGTGGGTTGCAGTTCTGTTGCATTACCTACTAGTCTGCCATACCAAGCTACACCAGCTTTCACTTGGGGATTATGTGCTGCATATAACCAAGTAATTCGCCCACCCCAGCAAAAACCCGTAATTCCGACTCGCTGGGCATTACCCTTGGCAGATTTTGCCGCCCAAGCTAAAGTAGCATCTAAATCAGATAATACCTGAGCATCGGGAACTTTGGCTACTATCGGGCGAATTTCGTCAATATTGCTTAATTTTGACACATCACCCTGCCGGATAAATAATTCAGGAGCGATCGCTAAATATCCCAACTTGGCAAAGCGGCGGGTAATATCTTGAATATGCTCGTGTACGCCAAAGATTTCTTGAATCACCAGCACAATCGGGAAATTCTCACCTGTGGCTGGTTGCGCTCTATAAGCGGGAATTTCTCCATCTGCTACAGGAATTTTCACCGCACCTGCGACTAATCCTTGAGAATCGGTGGTGATGACTTTTGCTGTCACAGGCTGTACTGCTAAAGCAAAGCCTGTAGCAAGGCTAGCAGTTGCGATAAAGTTGCGACGAGTTATTTCTTTAATCATCTTTATGCCTTCAGCTATCCAGGTTTGATTTTATGATGTCAGGGGTAGAAACTAGGGCTAAGTGTTAGGGAGGAGCAGCTAGTCAAGGTGATGTTTCACAGTTTTTTGCTGTTGAAACAAATACAACCTTGTTTAGTTACACTAACTATTAGTTTTACATAAATTTACATATTCAGATCTAGCCTAGTAGTCTGTCGCAAAAATTTCGAGGAGTAAAAAACGAACCACATTCGACGAAGTCGTTCCCGCAGGGTAGACGCGAAGTACACAAAGTAAGAGAAAAGAAGAAGAAACTTACTCCACAGAATTAATGCGACAGACTACTATATATACGTCAAAATTTTGAGTCTACTAAAGTAGACTTGAGCTATGCCCCGGCGATAAAAGTTTATATAAAAATTATTCCTTCAGATAAAAATACGAGATCGAAGCAAAATCTTGTAGTGCGATCGCTTTTCCACAAACCGCACGGCGTAGATACTTACGGATATACCCCCACCCACTGTGAAGGCGACAAACAATAAAAGCTATTAAATGGACAAATCTAAGCTCGCTTAAACTAATTTAAGTGAGAAATTTCCTGTTGTCTTTGAATGCGTAACATTTGCAGGTTGTAGATACAATCATCAACTAGCCTGTCATCATGCAAATTTTCGGCAATTTTATTTAAATAATATTCAATTTCTAAAACATATAAGCCATTCGCTGAATATTTCAGCCTCTCACGCATCAAATCTATCCATAATACTGTTTCTTGTTGTTTTTTACTCATAAAATGTTTCTCTTTATATTTAGCTAATAGATAATTGATTACTTATTTCATAGATTAAATAATATTCGATGCTTCAATAAAAAGTGTACGTATTTTTACCATAAAAAATTATTAAAGTATATAATCTATTTAAACATATCTTGACTAAAAGCGCTTTTAAATTGCTAATGTGTTTTTTATTAAAATATTTGTTAACAAAAAATTAAGATATAAAAAAGATATGTGATTGATTTAAAAACTTTAAAAAATCATGAGTAACGCAGAGCATAACCCTGCTATATCCATAGGAATTGTCATATTTCCCAATATAACGCAGTTAGATTTTACCGGGCCTTATGAAGTTTTTGCTAAATTACCAAATACAAAGTTATACCTACTAGCAGAAACTCTAGAACCAATCCAAAGCGATCGCGGTTTGCGGTTTTTACCTGACACCACCTTTGCGCAATCCCCACCTGTGGATGTGTTATTTGTCCCTGGCGGGCCGGGTATTGATGCCAAACTAGAAGATAGGGATTTTCTGGACTTTCTCAAAACTCAAGCGCAAACAGCTCGCTATGTCACATCTGTTTGTACAGGTTCTTTGCTATTAGCTGCTGCTGGGCTACTCCAAGGTTATCGCGCCACTACTCACTGGCTATCTCTAGATTTGTTGGCGTTGTTTGGCGTTGAGGTAGTACCGCAAAGAGTAGTCATCGATCGCGATCGCATTACAGGCGGTGGTGTGACATCAGGAATTGACTTTGCATTAGTCATCGCTGCTCAATTATACGGAGAAGCCACTGCGCAATCAATTCAACTAGGAATAGAATACAATCCTCAACCGCCTTTTAACAGTGGTTCTCCCCAAACTGCACCGGATAATGTCATCGATAGCGTCAAGACTGCTAGCCAAAATCGTCAAGATAGACGCAGACAAATAATCCAAAAGATAGTTGCTCAAAAGTAAACTTTTTTATTTTGAATTAGGAGATAATTTACCAACTTATTTGTTACCAACATCAGCTAGTTCTTACTAAGAATATTGGTATAAAATGTTGCAATTTTTAAGAATTAATAAGTAAGTAAATAATTAAGAAATCAACTCATAGAATACTAAATACAAGTTTTTGGCAAATTAAATTGTGGATATTTTGCAGATAATTCTGCTGGCTGGGATATTTTTTTCAGCCAGCATTGTTAGCGTGATTGCTGGTAGCACATCCTTGATTACTGTACCTGTAATGCTGGAATTTGGTGTAGAACCGCGAACTGCGATCGCTACCAATATGTTTGCACTCACTTTGATGAGTATTGGTGGAACCTTACCTTTTATTGGTAAAAAAGTAATTAACCCTCAACGGTTACCCTTACTCACTTTATTAACAATAGTCGGCTCATGTTTAGGCGCATTATTGGTACTGATTTTACCTAGTAAATCAATGCCATTAATCATTTCTCCTTCCATGATCATAGTAGCGATATTATCAGTCATTAATCGTCATGCTGGAGTTACCCCATCTACTGCTATTCCACCACGAATTGCCGAAATTGCTGGCTATGTAGTCACATTTATATTGGGTATTTATGGAGGTTTTTTTAGTGGTGGTTATGTCACCCTACTTACTGCTGCATATATAATGCTATTTCGCATGTCATTTGTAGAAGCGATCGCTACTACTAAATTTATCAATATATTTTCCTCCTTGATAGCAACAATAATTTTTTTACAGCAAGGAATAGTTGATTACAACTTAGGTATAATTCTCGGAACTACCATGTTTATTGGTGGCATAATTGGCGGCAGTTTAACTCTTAAATTGAGCAATGTTTGGTTACAACGTATATATCTTACAGTAATAGCTATTCTCGCATTTATTACATTACGGAAATCCCAAACACAAAATCAGTCAACTGGTACAATTGAGTTATTCACACCTTCAAATTAAAAAATCAAAATATCAAAATATCTCAAAATGTAGGGTGTGTTGTCGCGTAGCGCAACGCACCACTAATTTTTGTTCAGCTAGGTTTTCATAATTAAATTTGTAGTGAGGACTTTAGTCATCACTACAGAATCAATATAATATAGCAATTGCATCAGCCAAGCTATTCAATCGTCGCTTTCAAAAAACGATATCCTAAATCAATCTCATTTAACTGACGAATTTCTCCATACTTTGCATCCCATTTTCCACTACTTAAATCTGCTGCGAGAGATTTCACCCCAGATGCAATCAAATCAGGATTACCCAAAGCAAAAGAAGATATTCCTGCACGCACTTCCGGCTGAAGATATAACTCAGGACGCCGCCAAGCTGCTGCGGCAAATAAATCAGATAAATCATAGGGTAAAATCAAAGGTATGGCTTCAACTACTCTTTGAGTATTCTGCTCAATTAAACTTGTAAGTTCGTGCAGTGGTAAAAATTTTATTGCATCTTCCCACATCCAAGGAAAGTAATCATACAGCCAAATTTTTGTCGCCAATCTAATATCAAAACTTAACAATACAATTGGCCCTTTCTGAATAATTCGGTGCATTTCTTGAAATGATTTCTCTAAATTTGTGAAATGATGAATTGTTAAAATACTAATTACCCCATCAACAGATTTATCGGGTAAAGGTAAAGCCTCTGCATACCCAGCAAACCATTTAACTTGTGGATGTTCTGAACCTTGTTGACGCATTACAGATGATGGTTCAACCGCATAAACAGAAAATCCTTGATTTGCTAACGCTTGCGAGTAACCACCAGTTCCCGCACCAATATCAGCGATAATACTACCAGGTAGTAAATTGAGTAAATCAATTATCTTTTGGATAATGCGATAGTCAGAAACGCGAGTTTTTGTATATTGTTTACCAATTGAATCATAAAGAGGCATATCTGACACTCTCGTGATAGTTAAAAATATAGAAAATATTACTTGCAAAAGCAACTAAGCGGATTATTTTAGTACAATACGGTATATTTACATAAATATAGTAATTTAGCGTCAAATTTAATGAGTGATTCTTCTTCTAAAACGCTTAGTGAAAGCATTCTGCAACAACAAATTGCCTATTATAGTGCCAGAGCCAATGAATATGATGAATGGTTCTATCGTCTTAATCGTTACAATCGCGGTGAGGAACTAAACCAGCGTTGGTTTAAAGAAGTTGAAATTGTTAAACAAGCTTTACTACAAATTGGACAACCAGAGAAAATATTAGAGTTAGCTTGCGGAACTGGAATTTGGACGCAAGAACTGTTAAAAATTGGTAATAGAATTACTGCAATTGATGCTTCAGCCGAAGTAATTGCCATTAATCGCAGCAAATTAAACTCACCCCATATAGAATATCAGCAAGTTGATTTATTTACTTGGGAACCTGACGCTGAATATGATTTAGTATTTTTCTCTTTCTGGTTATCTCACATTCCACCAGAATTATTGATATCTTTTTTAACTAAAGTCTATCAATCTGTGCGTTTTGGCGGGCGATTATTGATGATTGACTCTCGCTTTGAACCCACATCTACAGCTAATAATCATATTTTAAATGATGACGGCAGTATATACAAAAACCGCAAGTTAAATGACGGACAAGAATTTCAAATTGTGAAAATCTTTTATCAGCCAGATGAATTGCAAAATCATCTGTCACAAGTTGGTTTTATTGCTGATGTCAAAGTCACTGAGCATTATTTTATTTATGCTCATGCTAGGAAAGTAAATAATTAATTCGGTGCGTTGAGCTACGCGACAACACAACGCCAGTTGCTATAACGGAGGTAACCTCCGCAACGCACTGGCTCCCCTACATATAAAGCTAGTTAATTTTCAAATTATTATCTTCATTTTAGCTTAAGAATTTCGCTGGGATTTAACAATTTTGGTGTATCCTTAGTCATAATTAAAGGTAATTTACCATCCCACTTTTGAATTGCTTGTCTTTCAATAATTTCCGGCGTTAAACTATCATGTAATAATCTATTAATTTCTGCTTCTCCCCTAGCTAAATTCACCTTGGCTTCTGCTTCTTTAACTGCTTTTAAAGCGAGAAAGTCTGCTCTTTTTGCATCTTGTTCAGCAATTTGTTTCGCCTCAACAGCTTCACTAAAGCGATCGGAAAAATTTACATGCACTAGTGAAATGTCATCAACTGCAATATGGTAGCCATGCAATCTTGCAGTTAATGCATTGTCAACACTCGATTTGACTTCGCCTCTTTTGGTCACTACTTCTTCTGCTGTATACTTGGCGACAACTGCTTTTAAAACTTCTTCGACTGCGGGATTAATAATTTTCTCCACTACATCCTTTTCATCACCAATTTCCTGAAAAATTAGATTCGCCTCATCAGGAATAATGTGCCAGTTCAAAGCTACATCAGTAAAAATATCTTGTAAATCTTTAGAAGAAGCTTCCGCAGATATTTCTTGTTTTTGAATTCTCACGTTAATTTTTTGAACTGTATTCACCAGAGGAATGATTGCATGTATACCCTCTGGTAAAATTGTCTGTTGAACTCGGCCAAATTCCATTAATACGCCCCGTTCTCCTGGATTGACTATGACAAAAGGTGTAAGTATAATTGTAATTAGAACTAAAAATGCAGTTAATTTACCAGCATTATTTGTTAATTTAGTCTTTTTCATATTATCTACAATAAAGACAGCAGATTGCAAGTTGCTGAGGTACAGATCATTGTAAGGTCATAGTGAGGACAGATAACTATAAGGGCATGGCAGTGCTCATTGGTGTCAACTTAACGCGAAACCCGCTTTGTAGCAAGCTTTTTGCCCTCACCCCCAGCCCCTCTCCCACTGGGAGAGGGGAGCAAGAGATTTAATTCCCCTTGGACTGGGGGAGAAGGGGTTAGGGGATGAGGGCGAAAGTTTTTGTACAACACGCGCCGTATATAGCTTTTAGCTTAAGTTGACACGTATGGGCATTGCTATGCCCCTACAATCAACAATTATCTGGATCTCACTAACTTGCAATCTGCTGTAATTCTTTTGACTTTTGACTTTTGACTTTTAACTTACTCAGTAGCGTTACTATTGGTTTTCCGGTTCGGGTAATTGTCCATAATCTGGCATATTATCGCCTAGTTGGCGGATGGCTGGGTATTGGTATGCAATTATTGCTGCTAAAAAGACAAAAAACCCAACTATGACAAATAGTAGCCCAATACCGCGACCAGGCCCAGAACCAATTAACTGTCCGACTAATTGCGTAGACCAAGGGCCATTAAAAGCCATCAATGGCTCGAATACATAGTCAGCCAGAGGGCCTGCAAAAATCGCCGCTAGGGGAACAGCAGATCCGGATATAGCACCTATCAATGCAAAGACTCTTCCTTGGACATGTTCGTCCACTTTTGTCTGGAGGATAACTTGTATACTCGCACTAATAAAAGGTGAAGTTAAGAAGAACAATAAAGTAGCGATCGCCATTTGGGTGATGGAGGGACGCAACCCAGCTAGCGCAATCCACACCCCACTCAAGGACATGGCAATCAAAATCGGGTTAATTAAATTCTGCCAATTATGCTTCCAACTGCTGATTGCAATACCCCCCACAATCATACCAATACCGCTCATAAAGGTGATTTTTCCTAAGTCGGCTGGTGTAGACACACAAAGTATCAGAGGATAAACCAATACACTCACGAAGCCAACTAAGAATTGGTAGATAGTAAAGAGAATCAAAAAGCTTGATAGTCCGGGACGCTCTAGCAAATAAGTCCAACCATAGACCATTTTTTGCCAAAATGAGACAGCAGGAGCATCTTGATCGACATCAACAGCCTGACTAATTTCACCAAATCGCACCAACAGCAGGGTAATAATAGCAACCAGTAATGTTGACAAGTTGATCGCGAGAATCCCTTTGATTCCCACAATTTCTAACATAGTTCCAGCAATTAACGGTGAGATGATTTGCTGAATACCAATGCCTAGTTGCAACATACCACTGACTCGTGGTAAATCTTCTGGTGCTACTAAAGAGGTTATAGAAGCCTTATAGGCAGGTGCATGGAAAGTACTAATAATAGATATCAAAATATTGTTGAGGTAGATTTGCCAAATTTCTAGCTTCCCCATGCTGACTAGGACTATCAAAGTTAGGGTACACAGTCCTGTACAAATATGACTAATAATCATTGTCCAGCGACGATCCCAAAGATCTACCAATGTTCCGGCTATGGGGGAAATCAAGATTGTGGGAATTGTCAAACTAATTGTCAGGAAAGCGAATTGGGTAGCAGAGCCAGTTTGCTTAAAGACTGAGATATCTAAAGCAAACCCGGTCATCCATAACCCAATCATTGCAAATAGTTGTCCTAACCAAATAAATGAAAAAATACGCATTTTTTCTCTAAATTTAGAATTTTAACGTCAACTTGTATTATATTGATACTTGCTTAGTCAATCCTGGTATTACTACTTAATTTATAGCAATGCAGATAACTCAAATAATCATACCTTGGTCAGTATCTAAGAATGAAGCTGGCGATCGCTTATTAGGGATAAGAAAGTATTCTTAAATACAATTATCACTTCGATTATAGGTTACGTAGCAGTATTCATGGGGCTAGAGTTTGAGGCTTTGACTTTTTCGTTAGGCAATCTCCACAGCAGGATATATAGAAAAAAGTTATATAAATCCTGCAAATTAGACAAATCTAGATAATATACACATGAATCGATTCAACTGCACAGCAGTCCAACAGTTTTGGGCGATCGCTAAACTTTATTGGTTAAGTAGCGAAAAATTTAATGTATTAGCTTTGTTCACAATACTGGGAGTACTCTTATTCGCTAATACCCAGGTTAAGGTGTTATTAAATACTATCCAAGGAGATTTAATTTCTGCCCTAGCTGCTCAAGATCGTACTAGATTCTGGCAAGGAATACTAATGGCCTTTGGGGGGATTATCTTCTTTGGCTTCCTGAACTCTGGTTATAGCTATTTGCGGGAGAGAATAGGACTTTATTGGCGAAAATGGCTCACCCATTATTTACTCAATCAATATTTCCGCGATCGCAATTTTTACAACCTCAGTAACTTCCACAAAGATATAGATAACCCAGACCAACGGATTGCTGAAGATGTCGCTAATTTCTGCCAACAATCTATGCAGTTTTTAGTGAATATTATTGAATCTATATTGGTGGTTTTGGCTTTTAGTATAATTCTTTGGTCTATTTCAGCCAATCTAGTTATAGCGCTGGTAATTTATTCTCTATTAGCCTACACAATTACTATTGTTCTTTATGGCAGAAAATTAACCCAATTAAATATTGAACAGCTAAAAAAAGAAGCTAACTTTCGTTTCGGTTTAATCCGCATTAGAGAAAATGCCGAATCTATAGCCTTTTATAATGGCATCTCCCAAGAATCTCATAAAGTTAAATTTATTTTTGCACAGGTATATAGGAATTTTCAGAAGTTGATGTTATGGTCAGAAGTATACTTAAATATCTTTAAAAATCAATTTGGTTATCTGACTTTAATTATCCCCGCCTTAATTTTAGGTAACCAAATTCTCTCTGGAGAAATTGAAGTAGGAAAAGTTACAGAAGCAAGTGGTGCTTTTGGTCAAGTAGCTTTTTCTGTCAATTTGATTATGTATCAGTTTGAAAAATTTACCAAATTTGCTGCTTCCATTAACCGCCTCTATGTATTTTCGGAATATTTCAATCAGCCCAGAAAACAAATAGATAGTACCAGAAATATTGATATAGTCAACGACAGTCGTTTAGCTTTTGAAAACTTGACAGTCCAGACACCTAATTATCAAAAAAATCTGGTGAAAAATCTCTCTTTATCCCTAGAATCAGGACAGGGATTATTAATTATGGGAGATAGCGGTTGTGGAAAAAGTTCTTTATTGCGTGCTTTAGCTGGTTTATGGAATTCCGGAACTGGTGTAATTGTCCGTCCTAAATTAGAAGAAATGCTATTTTTACCCCAGCGTCCTTACATGATTTTAGGGACTCTACGGGAGCAGTTAATTTATCCTAACGACCAGGTTGATATCAGCGATCAAGAATTGGAGAAAGTTCTTTATCTAGTCAATTTATCAGATTTAGGAACCAGATTTGGTGGTTTGGATGTAGAGCAAGATTGGAGTGATATTTTATCTTTGGGAGAACAACAAAGGCTAGCCTTTGCGCGGTTATTAGTTACTAAACCTAAATATGCTATTTTAGACGAAGCTACGAGTGCTTTAGATGTCAACAACGAAGAACATCTTTATAGTCTTTTAGTAGATACAGGGACAACTTTTATTAGTGTTGGTCATCGTCCTAGTCTTCAGAAATATCATCAAGTAATTCTTAATCTTTAATTACTCGAAATAGCGGGGTATATTTTATGGGTCGCGTAATTTTTATGAACGTTTCAGCAGCAGGACATGTAATTCCTACCTTGGGATTGATGACTGAATTGATTAATCGAGGCGAAGAAGTAATTTATTATGAAGCTCCGCCTTTTCAGCAAGAAATAGAGAATTTGGGAGCCTCTTTTCGTTGCTATCCACCAATAAATCCGGCAACCGCGCCACCATCTGAAAATGAAATGTCTTTAGTACCTTCCCTGACTTGGTGCGCTGACCAAATGCTCCCAGCACTTTTAGAATCAGTGCGTGCAGAAAAGCCAGATTATATTATTCATGACTCCCTCTGTCTTTGGGGAAGATTGGTGGCACAATTACTGCATATTCCTGCTGTTAATTCTATTGCGACAGCTGCTTTTACTCCCCAAACTTTCTATGAATGTCAATGGTTAAGAAAGAAACTCCCAGTGTTTTTAAAACAGGCGGTTGCGGGGATGAAACACTATCGTCAATATCAAAGAAAAATTCGAGAAACTTATGGTGTCGCGCCAATAAAATTTGTGGATACATTTACGAATATTGAACCGCTCAACATTTGTTATTTACCGCCAGAATTACAACCTTATAGCCATAAATTTGACGAACGGTTTCATTTTGTCGGCCCTTGTAATCCGGTACGCGCTAGGGAATATGATTTCGACTTAGAGAAATTGCAAAAAGACAAGCTAATCTTGATTTCCTTTGGCAATATTCATGACCCTGGTTTACCATTTTACCGCAGTTGTATTCAGGCTTTTGGTAACACCGATGCTCAGGTAATCATGGTATTAAGTCCGACTATGGATATCAGCCTTTTAGGAGATATTCCCGACAACTTTATTATTCGACCTACAGGTACTGTTCCCCAATTACAAATTTTAGAGCGTGCTAGTTTATTTATTATGCATGGAGGCGGCGGTGGAACTAGGGAAGCTGTTTGGTATGCGGTACCAATGATTGCAGTTCCACAAACTTATGAGCAAGAAATTATTTCCCGGCGGATTGAAGAGCAGGGTGCAGGAATTATGATGATGTTAGAAGATATAACTGTGGAAAATTTACAACAAACAGCACAGCAAATTTTTCATGATAATTCTTTTCGCGTTAATAGTGGTCGTTTGAGTGATGCTTGTCGTGCTGCGGGTGGAGTTAAACGCGCAGTGGATGAGATTTGGCGGTATGTGTATGTAAATAAATCTTTACAACCATGATAATCTCTCTCTGAGATAATTATTTGATGAACAAGACGAATTTTTAAGACGAATTTTTTTGCTACTACTTTTACCTACTTCCAGGTTCAAGGTATTAAAGCCCTGCAAAATTCTTAATATTTTGCCAAATCAGACGAGGTATCTGTGATACCAATCGTCTTCCATTTGGTTTCAAATACTCTTTAAAATTAGTTTTCCACCAGAAGTTAATAGCAATATTTAGCTGATCGAGAGAGTAAACTTGGTGCCACCAAAAAGCTGGAATAAAAAGCATTTCACCAGGCTCCAGCATACAGTCTATGTATTTTGCTTTTTGAAATTTAGGAAATTTATCAATGTCAATTTGGTCAATATTTAATTGGCTCATGTGTGGTATTTTTGAATGTGCGGGAAAAGGATATAGTAGAGAAGTTTGGTTTGGTTCAAACAGCAAAACCCGCTTTCGACCACGCAACTGACATAAAAAGTTTTCTGACATATCATAATGTAATGGTGATATATTACCACCAGTACCTATCCACAGATTTGCAATAATGAATAATTTTTGCTCAATATAATCTGGAACTTCAATATCTGGAAGTAGTTCGGGAAAGCTGGTCTTAATTGAACTTTGCTGGAGATAATAGTATTCGTTTGTTGTTTTTTTTTGGGCAATCCAATCTGTGAAATCAGTAAAATTCATTTTTTTACTAGTTATAGTAAATTGAGCTTGTGGATCAAAAGTAAATATTTTGTTTTGGGAAATATTGACATTAGTTTCTTTATTACCTACAACATTGTTTAAATACTCAATTGACCATAAACTATATGATTTCCAATCAGTTACTGTGCCAGTAATAATCACTGGTTTTCTTGAAGAAAAAATTTTTTTTCTAAACTCATCTACTTGAGGTTTATGAATACGTTCAATTTGATTGATTGATGTTTTATCAAATTTATTTTGTGCATTGATAGTCATGATTTTTACCTATGATTAGGTATGTATTATACTCAGTGAGTATTAAATTTAAGAATTTTAACTTTTGATTAAAATAATATTCTTTTTGATAAAACCCTCATAAAATAATTAAAGCACACCTTTGAGCAACGAGCGAAAGAACCAGTATGGTTCGACAATTATACCGAATAAAACTCTAATTATTTGGTCTTTTTTGGGCAACCAAGAAGTAGTCATGTGGTGTATTGTATAGGTCTGTGAGTTAGGCTGACTTTTGAAGATTTTACCGTTAAGTTCCATTGGTGCGCCTGGTTCAAAAATGTATCCTGGACACACAAGCACGGTGGAATTTTGAGCAAATTTACCAGCGACTACGCAATCATTTAACATAATCGGCCCGGTGCTGTAGCCGACATACAAGGGCATGGTTTTATGATCTAAATTATGTTGACGTTTTTCTAATTCTGCAAATACTTTTAACCATAGGGGATGGTTGGGAATACTACCCATAATCGCATTACTAAATCCCACCAATTTTGATAAAACTAATTCAAAATCTGCTAATAAATCATCCAGGGGTTTGAGACATTCAACATCCATATCAAGATAAAATCCGCCATAGTGATAAAGGATAAAATAACGGATAGCATCACGACGTTGAATATCATGGGGATAAGCATCAAATATAGGAAGAAACCAGGAATAATTTGATTCCATAAATTTTCTGGCTTTGGCTTCATCCCAAAATTGATATTCCCAATGGGGATGATTTTGCAAAACTGTTTGCTGATAACAACGGTAATTTTTGGGGATTGCGGCTTCTCCTAGAAAAAAAATCTGATGGATGATTTTGGGAATTTTGCTCATGGTTTGGGAATGGGTAATTGGGAATAGGGAATTAGTTAATTCCCTATTCTCTGGTTAGCAGTTGTTTATTTGGATGATTCTTGCATGGCTTGGCGGAGGCTTAAAGGACGCATATCAGTCCAGACTTCTTCGATATAGGCTAAACATTCGGTTTTAGTACCTTCTTTGCCTACTGCTTTCCATCCTAATGGTAATTCTTGTTTCCATTGCGGCCAAATTGAATATTGTTCTTCATGATTGACGACTACAAGATATATAGTTTCGTCGTTTTGTTCGTTGTTAGCCATGATTTTTAGTCTCCTTTATAGGTTTACAAGCGGTAATTTTAATTAACTAAAATGCCGTCATCACTTAAGTTTACAGAACGGCGTTGACGAGTTGCTTTGGGGATTTCGCTGGTGGTTTGCACCCTTGAGGAATTTTCTAGTAAAAGCGCGATCGCTTCTGGGGTACGATGGGTGAATAGTTGCGGTAGGGGAAATTCGCTGTCATAGGTTTGACGCAGACGGATGGCTAGTTGTGTGACTAACAGGGAATCTCCGCCAATTTCAAAGAAGTCATCGTTGACTCCTACCCGTTCTAAGTTTAGTAAACTCGCCATTAATCCACAAATAGTGGCTTCTTGGTCGGTTCTGGGTGAAATGTAAGGTTTACTGCTTGCATTCCCATTGGGTAATGGTAAGGCTTTTTGGTCTAGTTTACCGTTTACCGTCAAGGGAATGGTTGCTAGTGGCACAAAGGCGGCGGGAATCATATAATCTGGAAGTTTGCTTTTTAAATACTCTGCTAATACCGTTGTCAAATCTGACTCTGTATTAGAAGTAAAGTAAGCAACTAGCTTTTTATCTCCATTAGCAAATTTACGCAAAAGGACAAAGCCTTCTTTGACTTGGGGATGACTGTTGAGAACGGCGCTAATTTCCCCAGTTTCTATGCGAAAACCGCGTATTTTCACTTGTCGGTCGGCGCGTCCGAGATATTCTAGTTCACCGTCTGGTAACCGCCGCCCTATGTCACCACTGCGGTATAGACGGCTACCTAAAGTTTTAGCAAAGGGGTCAGGAATAAATCTTTCTGCACTCAGACGAGGTTGATGGAGATAACCCCGCGTCACTCCCGCACCACCAATATAGATTTCCCCAGGAGTTCCTACGGGGGTTGGTTCTAGATTCTCATCTAATATATATAGATGTAAATCGGGGATGGGTTGACCGATAACGCTTCCGCGATTGGCGCTGATATCTGTCTGGGTAATCGGTCTATAGGTGACATGAACGGTGGTTTCGGTGATACCGTACATATTAATCAATTTTGGTTGTGCGTCGCCATATAACTCAAACCAAGGTTGTAGGCTTGATAGTTCTAAGGCTTCTCCACCAAAGATTACGTAGCGTAAAGGTAGTTTTGGCTGCTCTTGACTCGCTGCTTGGATTAATTGCCTGAAGGCTGATGGTGTTTGATTTAATACTGTGACTTGCTGATTTTCTAGTAGTTGTAAAAAGTCTTTTGGCGAGCGACTTGTCCAGTAGGGGACTACAACTACTCGACCACCATATAATAAAGCTCCCCACAGTTCCCACACAGAGAAGTCAAAGGCGTAGGAGTGGAATAAAGTCCAAACATCTTCGCTATTAAATGCAAACCAAGATTCGGTGGCTTTGAGTAGGCGCATCACATTGGCGTGGGTAACAATACAGCCTTTGGGTTTGCCTGTGGAACCACTTGTATAAATTACATAGGCGGGATGTTCTGGTAATATCTGCACAGCTAAAGCATCGGCGCTGTAAGTTTCTAACTGGGGAACGATATTTTCCAGAATGATGATTTTGGTATCAGATTGAGGAATCTGTGATATTACTGATTGCTCAGTTAAGAGTAAAACAACGCCGCTATCTTGTAAAAGAAATTCTATGCGATCGCTTGGGTAACTGGGATCAATGGGAACGTAAGCACCGCCAGCTTTGAGGATGGCTAAAATGGCAACGATTAATTGTTCGGATCGCTCTAAACACAGCCCTACCAAGCTTTCTGTCCCTACGCCTTGACTTTGGAGGTAATGGGCGAGACGATTGGCGCGGGTTTCTAGTTCGCCAAAGGTGAGGGTGGTTTCTTGCCAAACCAGGGCGATTTTATCTGTATATTCTGCTACTGCTTGGCTAAAGGCAGAGATGAGGGTATCACCAGAGGGGAAGTTAGCAGGATTGCTGTTAGCAGCTTGGAGTAAGTTTTGCCGTTCTGTGGGTGAGAGAAGCGATCGCCTGTGGTAATGTGTGTGGGTATTGGTAGCAATATCTGTCAAAGCGGCTTGATAATATTGGCTATATTGCTCAACCTGTGCAGCCGTAAACTGTTCTACATCATAGATTAAATTCAATTGCAAAGCGCTGCTTCCGGGAACTAAACAAAATTCTACCAAGAAGGGAAAGTCTGTTTCTTCAAAAATATCAATGTTCTGGACTGATATTTGCGGTAAATTCAGCAACCCTTCGTATACGTGGAAATGCACATAGTTAAATCCGACTTCAAACAAGGGACGCTTATCAATCAAGCGTTGCATTTCGGCGAGGGGAAAGTTGCGATGCGGAAGCATGTCACTTTCCGCACGGAATACTGATTGAATTAATTCTAGCCAGGTTCCCGATGTTAAATCCATGCGGAAGGGAATTGTATTGACGAATAATCCTAACAAGTTTTGGCTGTCGAGGGTTTCTAATCTTCCATTGCTGACGTTACCAGTAACAACTTCTTTTTGTCCAGTTATAAAGGAGATAACGCGCAAATGCACGGCTAAAAGTGCTGTTTTTAGGGGAACGCCAGCTTTTTTGGCTAATTGGCGGATTTTTTCGCTTAATTGTGCATCTATATTAATAGATACCCGCTTTAGTTGACGTTGTAGAGAGGTTGTCTGGGATTTCTGGATATTCAGACGGGGGAGGGTGGTAACTTCTAAATTACTCAGATATTGTTGCCAAAATTCTCGCATTTGTCCAGATGCGATCGCTTGTTGTTCTTGGGCGATAAAATCTTTGTAATTAATCTCCGGTATTGTCAAAGCCGGAACGGTGTCTGATGCTAAATACTGCACATAACGCTGTAACAGTTGCGTTAACAACGTCGCGACACTCCAACCATCAAGAATGACATGGTGAAAACTAAAGCTAAAGCTGAGTTCAGTGTCAGCGAGTCTGTGAATTTGGAACCGGAATAAGGGGGGTTTGGTAATATCAAAGGCGCGATTTTTTTCTGATTCAATCCATTCTGCCACTTTTTGCCGGGCGTTTGCTGCCAAATCCCGCAAATCGACAATCGTTAAAGGTAATTCTACTTGAGTGTGAACAATTTGGATGGGAGTGCTGTATCCTGTCCAATGGAAGGAAGTCCGCAATACTGGATGAGCATCACAAATATCCGCGATCGCTTTTTTCCAGGCTACTTCAGAATAGCTCAGATGTAAATCAAAGGTGAAAATTTGATGGAAAATTGCCGATTCGGGATGCATTTCTGTGTGATAAAGCATTCCCGCCTGTAAACTCGAAAGGGGATAAGCATCGGCTGCATCTTTTGGTAAGCTTTGTCTATCTGCTGCTGATAGTAAGTTAACCGTCGGATTGTCACTAATATTATTATTAGATACTGCAACTGCTGCTTTTTTCGTAGCTAATTGACGCACCGTCGCTGATTCATAAAGTTCTCGCGCGGAAATTGCAAAACCAGCTTTTTTGGCTTTAGCGATGACTTGTAAAGCTAAAATAGAATCGCCACCAATATCAAAGAAATTATCGTCAATTCCGACTTTTTCTATCCCCAAAGTAGCAGCGACAATTGCACATAAAGTTTCCTCATTGGCGTTACGAGCGGCTATATAATTTTCTTCTACCCTTAACAAATTCCAATCTGGAGCGGGTAAGGCTTTATTGTCAATTTTCCCGTTAACATTCAGGGGGAAAGCATCTAAACTCACATAAGCTGCGGGTATCATGTAATCAGGGAGCTTAGTTTTTAAATGCTGACGCAATTCATTAGCTGTGGGGTTAGTTTCCCCAGGAACATAATAAGCAACTAAGCGATTTTCGGCTTCCCATTCATCAGTGACAATCACCGCTTCCCGCACTTGAGAATGGGATGTTAACGCTGCTTGAATTTCTCCTAATTCAATCCGAAAACCGCGAATTTTAACTTGTTGATCTATCCTTCCTAAATATTCTAAATCCCCGTTGGCTAATCTCCGCCCTAAATCACCACTGCGGTAAATTCTTCCACTACCAAAAGGATTAGATAAAAACCTTTCTGCTGTCAATTCAGGACGATTTAAATAACCGCTAGTCACCCCAGCACCAGCTACATATATTTCCCCTGGTAAACCATCAGCAACTGGTTGTAATTTGTCATCAAGTAAATATACCTGTAAGTCAGGAATTTCTCTACCGATAACACTAGCATTTCCTGTCAAATCTTGCCGAGAAATCGGGCGATAAGTTACATGAACGGTAGTTTCTGTAATCCCGTACATATTAATTAAACGCGGGTTTTTATCGCCGTACTTTTCTAACCAAGGACGTAAAGTGGGAAAATCTAAAGCTTCACCACCAAAGATGACATAACGTAACGCCAATTTTCCTACACTCGCTTCATCAGCGCGAATTAGTTGATAGAAAGCGGAAGGAGTTTGATTGAGAACAGTTACCCGTTCGGTGGTGAGGAATTCGCGGAAACTTTCTGGCGTTCTGCTTAACCAGAAAGGTACAATAATTACCTTACCTCCGTAAAGTAAAGCACCCCATAATTCCCACACAGAAAAGTCAAAAGCGAAGGAATGAAACAGCGTCCAAATATCTTTATCGTTAAAGCCAAACCAAGGTTCTGTGGAACGCATTAACCGAATGGCGTTTCTATGAGTGACGATACAACCTTTAGGCGTACCAGTGGAACCGCTAGTGTAAATAATATAAGCAGGAAATTCCGGTTTAATGACAACTTCTGGCGCTGTATCTGGTTGATTAATTAGTTCATCTTCTAGAGATGGGAGAGTGAAACCTAAGATTTCTTTGTTAGTTAATGCTGATAAAATTCCTGGTTCAGAAATCAATGCAGAAATTCCGCTATCTTGGAGAATTAATTGCAGACGAGTAGCGGGAGATTGAGGATCTATAGGTACATAAGCTGCACCTATTTTCAGGATACCTAAAATGGCAATTACTATATTTTCTGAACGTTCTAAACATATCCCTACGCGCGTTCCCGGTTGAACTCCTTGACTGATTAAATAATTCGCCAAGCGATTAGCTTTACTATTTAATTCAGCGTAGGTGAGGGTATTTTTATTAAACTTAACTGCGGGGTTTTCTGGATATGTAGCGGCGGTAGTTGCAAATGCTGAAACTAATGTTTCATCGCTGGAAATATCCAGAGAAATTTCTGGTTGAATAATGTTATAATTATTGGCTTCTGGCGATTTACCAACCAGACTAGAAATTGGCTTTTCTAATCTTTCTATAGCATTAGTAAACAAATTTTTAAAATCTGTCACTATCTGGCTGACTGTTTCAGCATCTAAATAGGAAAGATTATAGTCAAAATCGATTTTAATATCGCTGTGTTCGGCGTATTCCCGGACATAAATAATCAGTGGAACTTTTTGTTGTCCACTGTACAAAGGTACGCAGCTTGTTTCACTATCAGCAAAACATTCGTTGTAATCGTGTCTTTCGTAGGATAAATAAACTTCAAATAAATGTTCTTTACTATTTAATTGTAACCCTGCTAGGCGCTTAATTTCTCCTAGAGGGAAGCGTTGATGGCGATAATCTTGACGCAATAAGGAACGGATATTATCTAATAGTTGGTGAACTGTTTCATTGCTATTTACTGGCACGCGGAAAGGAATCGTACTGACAAATAAGCCAATAGCATCCTTAAAGCTTTTCTTATTGCGATTAAGGAGAGATAAACCCACAGTTAAATCTGGCTTTTGGTAACGATTAGTTAAACAAACGGCGATTAAGCCTAAAATAAAATGAAACGCATTCGATTGGATTTCTTGACATAAAGTATTTACGCGATTATACTGCTCGCGGGAAATATAAATTGCTTGGCGATCGCCTGTTAATCCTGCGGCTGTAATTTGGGGGAAAACTTGAGGAGAAATACCAGTTAGACGCTGTTTCCAATAATCGCGATCGCGCGGATAATTTCGTGATATTAAATACTCTGATTCTTCCTGAAGATATTCAGTTAAATAACAATCTTGTTCGGTTTGGGTATCAACTCCATCGTGAATAATTTGGTTGTAAGTTTTAATGACTTCCCGGAAAAATATAGAAGTTCCCCAACCATCGGTAATTGCATGATGATATTTCGCAAAAATGATGTGTTTTTGGTTACTGGTGCGAATTAATTGAAAATCAACTAGTGGGTTATGTTCGCCAAAGCTAAAAGGTTGAGTAAATTCTTTATTTATATATTCTTCAGCAACTTTTTCGCTGTTTTCATAACTAGAGAAATCAACTAATTTTACTGCTACGTTGTTGTGCGGTGCAATAATTTGTAAAGGCTTTCCTTCCCATTCATAAATTCGCGTCCGTAAACCTGGATGACAGCGAATTACCTGATTCATTGCATAATTGAAAATCTCAATATCAAATGCACCCAAAACTGTTACAGTAGCACCAATATTCAGATGGGAACCTTCTAACCACATCATTTGGTCAATATAGATTTCCCTTTGGGTGATTGACAATGGTAATATTTTATTCACGATGTAATAATTTCCTAAAAAACTGCAATTCCTCGAACTTAAAAGCCTGA
This sequence comes from Calothrix brevissima NIES-22, assembly GCF_002367995.1. Classification (GTDB taxonomy): domain Bacteria; phylum Cyanobacteriota; class Cyanobacteriia; order Cyanobacteriales; family Nostocaceae; genus Aulosira; species Aulosira brevissima. The sequence continues at coordinate 7,875,771 of NZ_AP018207.1, read as the reverse complement.
TGTTAATTGGCTTTTAGCAACAAGTCATATCTACTTGGCGAATAATTAAATGTTTTTGTGTTGCATAGTTGCGGGATAAATTGAGATTTTCAACCAAGGTTAAGGGTCGCATCTTTGCGCCTTTGCGCGAACCAATAATCATACAATTATTCAGCAACTCGAATTTTTTAATAGTATCTTGCATATATTTAGTTTTTTAAGACTCACATCCAACAGCCCTATACACAAAGAAGATGGCAGCACAAAAAACTTTTGACAGCATCATAAAACAAACATGTTTAAAATTTTACATGCATATGAAAATTTTACATAGCTTCATTTTATGATCTGAATTCACAATGAAAAAATATAATACTTACTTATCAGTATACAAAAATAATAATCAGCTAGGCATTGGAGAGTTGACAAAAAACTAAGATATATGGTTATGTAATAAAGTTATCTTAAGTAGTGAGCAAGCATCTGCATAGACTAAATGCTTTCACTTATTCCTAGTGCAATATTTTTACAAAAAAACATTGAACAGTAGATTATGCCTAAAACTGTTGTTGCCAAGGAACCACTGTTTAACTTTCTTGATATTCATGTATCAGAAATAGAAAAATATTCCAGTGCTTTGCAAGATATGTTGTTCAACCGCAGCTTCGAGGGTATGATTATCCGTGACGTTTTACCTCGTGATGCTGTTGAGCTAATTGTGTCTCGCTTAGAAAAGAATGAAGGTGGTATGAGCGAGATTTTAGACTCTAAGTTTGCTGAAGCTATCAAAGGAGCATATACTTTAGGGGAAAACATTGTCTTCTGCGACTCTGGTTTGCAGCAATACTTCAATTATGCAGCCGTTTTTCGGCAAAAGTGCGCGACCTTGTTTCAAGGAACACTAGACTTTGAAGAGCGAATGGAATTTGTTTTGCGCTCTCTTTCTGGAGGACTGTCAGTAAAAGTACCCAAAGGGACTCAAGGAGAAACATACATTCCAGCTACCATCCGCAAGTTACCAACAGATCATGAATTTCCCATCCATGTGGGTAACGATTTTTTGAATAGTCCTCAAAGTGAGCATTTAAGAACTATAGTCGATACTACTGACCAGCTCAGTTTCTTTATTCCCCTAGTACTCCCAGAAGCTGGTGGGGAACTAGTTATCTATGGACTAGAGTGGGACGGGGAAGAATTACTCTTTGATGACACAAACTCGAATTCTGGATATGGTGCTCGCTTATACCAACAATCACATCAGGTATTTGATCATCAGTACGGAAGCATGAGCTTCAAACCAGGTATTGGCGACATGGTGCTATTTGATGGTGGTCGTTTTTACCACTGTATTGCACCAACAGTAGGTAGTCGCGCCAGGATGACTATCGGTGGATTTCTATCTTTCTCGAAAGAGCATGATGCTATTTACTATTGGAGTTAGGTTCCTTTCTATTAGACATCTCCAAAAAACTCCAAACTCTTTTCCTGTTTGGGTTTTATCTGACTGCTTTCTGATGGGACGGCTTTGATGATGCGAGTTTTGTAACCCATATTCCGCAAGAGTAAATATACTCGAAATTTGGCTCTCCGCAGCTAGTTTTGCCAAAATCCGAATTTTTATAAAATGGCTAACACTCAACTTGCACAAACACTTCAGGCTTTTTATTATCTATAAGGGGTCATAGAAGATTCATTTTGACATGAGCTACTCATAACCTAATCCTAATAACCTCTGAGTTTCCTGGGGATATTTTTCTATATGTACTCGAAGTTGACTCATGTTATTCAAGGAAAAATCACATTATAACGCGAGTAGGTTTGCGGGAGAGTTTGTTTTTTGGAGAGGTCTAATACATTTAACTAAAAGCCAAGTAGAGACGTTTCGTAAAACTTCTCTACATTTTTTAATGGTTTGATATGTTATTGTCACTTGACACGAGCCTTCCTAAAACAAATGTAAATGGTGGAAGTTTAATTCTCATACCACCTTCTACAAGATTGAATACGCCAGCCGCAGTATTAATCAGCATATCAACACCAGAAAAATCTCCATACCAATGAGGAATTTTGAAAGTTTCTTCAAAGGTGGGAGCAGCACCTAAATTCATTGCCACAAACAGTGGCTGCTCATTACCTGTACCATGAATTAGTACACACCAGAGTCCGTGATTCCTAGAACATAATAGGGTGCGGGTTCCACTGTGAATTAGTGGATTTTGTCGTCTAATTTCGGCTAGTTGTCGAATTAGTTTAAAAGTTGGGTGATTTTTATGATATGGTTCAAAAGTTTTGCGGTTAATTGGCCCAAACTCCCAGACACAAGCAGGGTTCTCAAACATATCTTCTCGCACGTAGCAATCATGGCCAATCCACTCTCCTGTATCCGGTTTTTGATGCAACCCTAAAGCCCCAGAAAATTCTTGCTCTGTTCCTTGATAAATAGAAGGTATTTGCGGCCCTAAAATTAAACAAGCTAGTCCAAAATGGAATCGAACTCTGGAGTCGTCTAAATTTTTTACACGACTCAAAAATAGATGTAAAATTCTGGTTGTGTCTTGATTATCCAGGAACATAATATTGTTCTGCCAACCAGCATGATATGGTTGTGATGGTGCGAGAAAGCAACAAAAATAATCTGCCAAACCCTCTAACCAATTGCCATCATGGAGTGAATGTTTGATGGCATAGTAGGTAGGATAGTCAATCAAATTGGTGAATTTGGCGTTATTATATTCGATGACTTCTTCATGAGTACTTCCTGCATGTTCAGCTATTTGGAGAAACTGCTTTTTACCTAAATAGCTAGCATATCTTGATATCTCTTCTACACAAGGCTCCCAAAAATCCAGACCAATGTGACGGGCTGAATCGTAACGAAAACCATCAATATCTGTTTCTGCAATCCAATATTTGAGGTGTTGAATTAATAATTCACGGACATAAGTTGTTTCAGTGCGCCAATCTTCCAGAAAACCAAAGAGTCTTTGATTGACCATATCGGTGTATTCTGGCCCGTGAAACAGACATGTATTGCGTGCTTCTATGGGATAAGGCATGACTGCACAATCATCGCCTTGGACATACTTAAACTCACCCCCCACCGGGCCGCCATACTCTTCCCAATTGATACTATCTGCAAGATGATTGTTAACAACGTCTAAAATGACGGCAATATCCGATTCATGAGCTTTTTTCACCAGTTCCCGCAGACATTCAATGGTACCTAGACGCGGATCGACCATCAACAAATGAATGGGATGATAGCCATGATAGCCATCGGGCGCATTCACATAGACAGGGCTGAGAATAATAGCGCGAATTCCCAATGATTTTATATAATCTATCTGCTCAATCACACCGCGAATTGTCCCGCCATGACTTGCATAGGGTGATGTGGGATCGTAGTTAACTGCACTCATCCCCGCACGACTGTTGTCTGCTGCGCGTGCAAATCGATCGATGATGATCGAGTAAAATAAACGCGCTCCCCAATCATTGGGGCTAGATGTCATGGCTAACTTAGGTTTAGGCCCGTAAAGAGGGCGATCGCTCACATAGCCTAAAAACTCAGAGGGGATTTCCGCCATTGAACGGGGTGCTTCATCGCAGACAAATAAAAACTGCGATCGCTCTCTGGTATGTTCAGTACCATCAATATCTACATAACCTAATCTGTAGCGATAACCTCCCCCATTGATGATTTGGGGGAGGTTGACTGAGAATATTTTGTAGCCGTTTTCGTTGACGCTTTCAGTTTCTGTATTGATGCGATCTACATCGCAATATCCTTGACCATCATTTAACTCATAGATTATCTGACCATAATCAGGATTTTTAGATAAGTGAACGCCAAATTTAATTGAGATTTTTTCGTTAGTTCTAAACACCCAATTATAAGGTGCAATTGTCGGGTCTAGATGTACTTCACAGTATTCATCAAAATAGCGCATATGGCATTCCTATGAGTTAAAGATGGTACGCTGGTAAACAATTTATTTTCAGTGAAGTTATTAATATTGAGGTTGCTGATTAACAGTATGGATTTAGTTTATTATTTGGCAGGAAAATCGTTAATGCTTTTTTGTATAAGTAAGTCGGTGGAAAAAAACCAAACTATGTTAAGAAACGTAAATTGGCTTGAAACCTTTACCAATGACAAATGACTAATGACTAATGACAGCCCTTGCCAGCTATGTTTAATTGCACCGCCCTACTTACATAAGTAAATACCAATTTTTTTATTGAATTTAGCTACCAAATTGTCTATTTTAGACTTATGCAAATGCCAAAAATCAGCAATAATTATCAGCAACTTTTGGGTTGTAAAGTATCATTATTCATTTTTCTTTGCAACTACAACCATATCAATTAAATGCATTTTCTTTAAAGTTTCATTTTGATTCACTTGGTGTTCTAGATCTAATATCTCAGCTACACTCTCTATTGGTTTAATTGGTCTATAGAGACGCGCTTGAATTTGAGGATATTCAATATATGTACCGACATTCTGAGTTTTATGAGTATAAAACTCAGAATGGTAGGCTTCCCATTGCTTGATAGTGAATAGCGGTTGATTAGGGAGTTGATAATATGCTGATTCTGATTTGAATTCCTCTGGAAATGTCTCTTGCAAACTGGGATTAAATGGATTAGCCAGGATGGTTTGTAACAGGTCAAAAGGTAGATAACGAATGCCTAAACCAGCATCAGGGCCGCCTTGACAAATTTCGGCAAATTCTGACCGTGTAATTAGTAAATGTTGATGATCAAACTCTTTACTGGCTTTCTTGTGATAGAGGATGGGAGATTTGCAAGCAAATATTACTAAAGAGCCATTTGGTTTGAGCAAATTATAAAAAGCAGCAATACTTTCTTGAATAATATCTAAAGAAATATGTTCAAAAATGTGGGAGCAAACGATGAGGTCAAATTTTCCATATTGCCCAATTGTGGGACTTTGCATAACATCATTCAAAAAATGGACTTTATCACTTTTGACTGGTGATGTATAGGCTGCTTGCAATAAATTCTCATATTCTTGAGTTTGCCAAAAACCGTCATCTTTTAATTTTTCTAATAATTCTTCATCTGAGTTAAGTAGACAATTGGCTACCACAGAAGCGTGCAAAAATCTCTTCCGATCGGGTTCAACTAAAACAATCTTTTTAGCTTGCCAAAACCGAGGAAGTAATCTTCCTAGTCCACATCCAGCATCAAGAATGACTGCATCAGGGGTAATCAAGTCCTGAATGTTGTTAGCCCAAACTTCCCGATCTCTAGTTTTCCAAGCTTGATGAACTATATCTATAACCCGCTGGTAGGGATCAACTGTATCGTAGACTGTAGCAGTAACTTTTGCCATGATATATACCTCCATTAAACTCAAAAGAAACTAAAACAAAATAGCTGGCGATTCTACTAGGAAAAACGTAGTTGAAACAAATGCATCAGATACTCTAAATATTGTCGCCACGTAACCTTACTGGCTCCTTCTTGACGTTCAACAAAAACATAGCCGACTTCAGCAATTTGATTGATTTCACCTCGCTTGAGGATTTCAATCAAGATTTTGTAGCCAAGGGGATTCATTAACTTTTGTGCGATCGCATCTCGACGCACTAAGAAATAACCACTCATGGGATCGCAAACACGGCTGAGAACACTGGGTAAAATCAGCAATCCCAAAAATTGCGCTCCCCGTGACAAAAACCGCCGATGTATTTGCCAATCACTGGTTCCACCGCCGGGAACGTGACGACTAGCAACAGCTAAATCTGCATCTTGGGCGATCACGTCTAATAGCTTGAGTAACACCTCTGGCGGATGTTGTAAATCACCATCAATTACCCCTAATATTTCTCCTTGAGCTACCTGCCAACCTCGAATCACCGCCGTAGACAAGCCTCGTTCTTCCTGACGACGCATCACACGCAGGTAAGGATAATCTCTGGTTAGTTGCTGGGCAATTTCCCAAGTGCGATCGGGACTGTCATCATCAATCACAATCAATTCGTAATTATTTGGTAAGGCTTCATCAAGCAAATAGCTCAACACATGAACCACTGCCAAGATGTTCTTACTTTCGTTATAGGTGGGGATAATTAGCGAGAGATAAACTGGCTCATGGAGTTTTGGAATTTCGGAAAATAAAGGAATTTTCATTGCCCCTGAAGGCACTGGTATCAAAGGTTTTGATTTATTAGCAATCATGATTCAGTTGTATATTTAATTTGCCAGTTCCACCTCAAATTGATGCCAAAATTCCAGAATGTCACACAAATAATTGCTACTAATTTTGCCATATATTCATTCATTGTAAATTTATTAACTAAAAAATTTACAATTACAACATTTACTAGCATACCCACTAAACAAATCAGGTTAAATTTGGCAAATCTTTGGAGTTTTTGAGTAACTAATTTTTTTGGCGTTGAGACATCGCCAAACGTCCACATATCGTTCCAGATAAAATTATTGATGATTGCTAACTCTGTGGAAATCATTGCACCTGTAATTAAAGATAAACTTAATAAACCATGCAGAAAATAAAACCCTCCTAAATCTATAAATACGCCACTAAAACCCACGATGGCGAAACGAATTAGCCGACTAATCAATACCCATAAACGATGTAAACTCAGTGGGATCATGAGTTCATAAATTTCGCCATTATTCATGACAATTATTCTTGCTTGTCATTATCACTCCATCAAAAATAACATTTATGCTATCCAAGATATTGCTCATAACTACTCAATTTTTGCAAATTCCCACAAACCTCCTGGTGGCGGATTCAATACTCTGATTACTTTTAAATCATATTGCTTATCCTGCTCTATTTGATGAAATAAACTACTATTGTTGTACATAAAAACAATCTGATTGTAATTTTGCTTAATGGGTCGCATATCATCATCAGCCCTTGGCAATAAAGGAAGTTTTGGTAAATAATTACTTAAGGCTAAGATTGCTCCTAAATTAATAGGACTGTTATTAGTTACCAATAAAGGTTTATCTAATTTTTTAATGAATTCAGATGTTTCTTTAATCAACGTGCTGCTCGATTGTATCCACCAATTACTAGTCTTAAAAAAATTGACATCAGAAATCAAACCGCCTATTAATAATACCACGATCATCAATTGGCTAATTTTCTGTATCCAAGTTTTTTCTTGAAAAATGTAGAAAGCTACAACATAGGCTACAAGAATTTCTAGGCTGATACATAAAGGTAACTGGTAGCGAATTTGAATCGAGCGGATACCGCCAGTAAATAGGTCAGATGCAATCAATAAACTACCAGGAATCAGACCTAATAAAAAAACTAGTATGACTGGTTTATTCCGAAAATTCCTGAAAAAGAAATATACTAGATAAGTGATTAAAATTAAACTAAATATTAATTCAGATATAGTATAAATTACAGGCCCTTCCAGTTCCAAGCTACTCCACAATCCTAGAGATAAACTTAAATTAAGATCAAAAAATGTCCGGGTAACTCGAATTATAAAAATAGCGATTAGCTCAAAAGGATTATTTATCCATTTAATTGCATACCCTGAAGTTAACGATATTGCTGTGTGAAGATGTTGTATAATCACATTCAGCCAGGGCAAAAACATTAAAAAAGCGACAATCGTCGCTAGAAGATAATTGAGTAGGGTTTTGTGGAAACGAAACTGTTGGTTAATAATTACATAAATACAATGAACTATCATTATTAAAACTGTGAATAAATGAGTATATAAACCCAAGACTAATGTCAGGCTATAAATAGCCCAATTACTTTTATTTTCTTGTCTAATAGCTCGCAATAAAGCTGCACTCGATACTACAATTTCTAACATCCACAAACTGTACTGACGTGCTTCTTGAGCAAAGTAAAGCTGCAAGGGAGAAACAGCCATTAAAGCCATCGCCACCCATCCCACAATTGCAGAATCAAACAATTCTAAACACAGCCAATATATAGTAGGAAATATTAAGATACTGATAATTGCTGATAAACTTCTCACCCCAGTAGGTGAATCTCCAAATACTTGCGCCCATAATCTCACCAAGACGTAATATAAAGGAGGATGTTGGGGGTCTGAGGTAATTAAGTAATTGACTGTATCAGCCACACCCCGCTCTTGATTGATGTGTTGATATTTGCTAAATGTGGTAATAGGAATTGTGCCTTTACTATCAGCAGCTTCTTGTTGTAATTCGGCTACTGTGTGTCCAGAGATTGATACAGATGTCCAATTTTCATCACCGCAATAGATTTTTTGTCCTAAATTTGTAAAGCGAAAGAAAATGCTTAATCCGATGATGATTATTACTAAAATTTTTAACCAATTTGGCGGATTTGTTTTTATTAGTAATTGCGGTTGGTTCATTGATGACAGATATTTACTTATAGAAGTATTCCTATAGCCAGGAACAGCACTACATAGATTCAAATAACCAAGTTATGTTTGTCCGCACCACTTTAGCAGGAATTCCTATTACAAGTGAGTTAGATGGGATTTGTTTGGTCGTGATGGAACGAGGCTCAATCACTGAATCAGAAGCAATGATTACAATATTTAATTTTGCTCACTCAAGGTATTTATTGGCGCAGAATCTGCAATTTTATTCTCAGCATTTAAAAACTCCTTATCAGTAGGTTGAAAGATAAAATAACTATATAAACTGATAGATACCACTAACATCAGCAGACCTGCTATAATCATTAAAAAACCAATTCCTCTACCGGAACCTGTTTCAATTAATTTGCCAATACTGTTAGCAAGAATGCCATCAGGTTCCAGCATCGGTTCTAAAATTTTGTCTGTAAGTGGACTAGCACCAAGATTACCAAAAGCTGCTGCTAAACCTGTGACAGTGTAGAATAGTCCTAGTACTCTTCCTTGAACGCTAGGGTTTAGGCTATTTTGCCAAATTGTATTATTAATACTGAGAATAATCGGCAGGGTAAAAAACGATATAGTTATCCCCAAGGTGATGATTGGAATAGAGGGTTTTATCCCAGCAATTATTAAACCTATGCCATTTAAAGCCGCAAATATAAATAGAGAAGAAAGATATTTTTTTCCTCCTCCCCAAATACTCATAAACATACTACCAGCCGCCATCCCACAACCAGCAATTGACATGACGCTGCCAAATGTTGTGGCGGTAGAAAAGGATAATATCAAGGGATTAATCAAAACTGTAATCATGCCATTAACAAAAGAATTAATGCTCATGAATGCCATGATAATCATTAAAAAAAGCCGGGAAGAAATGTTTTCCCAGCCGTAAATAATGTCCTTAATAATAGCAGTCAATCCTCTGGTTGATAGTACGCTAGGTTCTGGTTGAGGAATATCAATTATTAATAATGTCACCAGTCCAATAAAATAGCTACAAAAATCAATTAGTAACAAGCCTTGGAGTTGGAAATTAACAATGATCAAACCTGCTAAAACTGGTGCAGCTAATTGTCCTACTGCGGAACTAAAAAGTATCAAACCATTGGCTCTACCCATTTGATTACTAGGAACCATCATCGGTAAAGCGGCGGCTTTGGCTGTCATTTGAAAAGAACCGCAGACTGAGGTGAAAAATGCAGCTACATAGGTATGCCAGAGTTGTAAATTATCAGTTAGTAGCAATAAGGCTAGTGATAATGTAACTAGAGATGCGCCGATTTCACTAAAAATAATTGTCCATTTGCGATTCCATTTATCTACTAATGCACCCACAAAGGGAGTGATTAATACACCAGGTAAGGTAGTAAAAAATAAAACTAAGCTTAATTGGGCTACAGCGTGAGTGTTTTGATAAACCCAGATACTCAAGCCAAATCCTGTTAAGCGCGTACCAATTTCTGATAGGGACTGTCCGAGCCAGAAAAGAGTAAAGGTGCGGAGTTCGCGAATTAATTCAATTAGTTGATTTACATATTTCATTATGCTGATTTGGTGTTAATTTATCAGACCAAGCGGCAACGATTTCGGAAAATATAAATTCTAAGTTTTTAGTTATAGACCAATTGGGATAATGGGTTTTGATTTTGTCTAAGTTACTATAATAACATTTGTGATCCCCTTGCCTGTGTTCATCTCTATACACAAAAATCATTTTTTTATTCGTCAGGGAAGATACAATATCAAATGCTTCCAAAATTGAACAGGTATTATCTTTACCACCTCCTAAGTTATAAACCTCTCCGCAGCGAGGTGACTTGATAAACTCATCTATCAACCGGGCTACATCAAAAGAATGAATGTTATCCCTTACTTGCTTACCTTTATACCCAAATATTTGATAAGTGCGCCCTTCTAAGTTGCATTTGACTAAATAACTGAGGAAACCGTGTAATTCTACGCCAGAATGATTAGGCCCGGTTAAACAGCCACCGCGCAAGCAGCAAGTTTGTAGCCCAAAATAACGCCCATATTCTTGCACCATAATATCCGCAGCCACTTTAGAAGCACCAAAAATAGAATGTTTTGATTGGTCAATGGAAAAAGATTCTGATATACCATGCTGATAGTTAGGTTCGGCATAATCCCACCTGGTTGCTAACTCTATCATGGGGATTTGATTGGGCGCATCTCCATATACTTTATTGGTTGACATATGGACAAAAGGCGCTTCTGGAGCAAATTGACGAGTCGCTTCTAAAAGATTAAGCGTTCCTACAGCATTGGTTTCAAAATCATCAAAGGGAATTGAAGCGGCTAAATCGTGGCTGGGTTGGGCTGCTGTATGCACGATCGCATCTGGTTTGATGCTATAAATTATGTCTAAAATTGCGGCGCGATCGCGTATATCTATTTCGTGATGTACAAAGCCTTTAATTTGCGATTCTAAGCGTTTTTGATTCCAGCGTGTATCGCCTTGGGGGCCAAAAAAAACTGCTCTTTGGTTATTATCAATACCATGAATAAACCAACCTTGATTAGCAAAATATTGGCAAACTTCCGAACCGATTAATCCTGATGATCCAGTAACAAGTAATTTTTTCATTTTTGTCATTTGTCAGTGGTCAGTGGTCAGTGGTCATTTGTCATTTGTCATTTGTCATTTGTCATTTGTAGTTATTTTCCCAAATAATTAGGTGGATGTTTATATTAAATGGGGATTTATTAGTTAGCTATTCATCTGAACAGTCAACCGTCAACCGTCAACCGTCAACCCTATTTTCTAGCTAAACTATTAATTAAGCTTTCGCTTGGCTTCTAGAAGTTTGGCTTTTTCTTCTGGTGTCATTTGTTTTAGGCGTAAAAAGGCTTTAGCGATTTTTTCAGTACGTCCTGATTCCGGTTCTTTTACTAATAGAAGTTGTGCCATTTTTTCAATTGTTACCGTGTCAAAAAGTTCGCGTAATTCCAAATCAATTAAGAAGATTTTTCTGATGCGTGCATGAACTTGCGCCGCTAACAGAGAATGTCCGCCGAGTTGGAAAAAGTTGTCTGTGACTCCGACTTTCTCAACTGGTAAAATTTCTTGCCAAATATAGGTTAATGCTTCTTCAATGGAATTTCTTGGTGCTAGATATTCTTGGCGATAATCTGATTGATTTGGTAATGGTAATGCACGCCGATCGATTTTATTATTCGGTGTTAAAGGCATGGCATCCAGAAATACCCAGGCGGCAGGTAACATATAATCAGGCAGTGTTGCTAAGATATGCGATCGCAGATTTTCTTCAGTCGGTGCTGCGATTCCTGATTTCACAACTAAATAGGCAACTAGTGTTTTACCGACAGTATCATCAATGGCTTGGACAATAGCTTGCGCGATCGCTGGATGGGTTTCTAAAATGGTTTCAATTTCGCCTAATTCGATACGATAACCGCGAATTTTCACTTGGTAATCGCTGCGTCCCAAAAATTCAATTTCACCATTTCCTAACCAGCGCGCTAAATCACCGGTACGATATAATCTCTCGCCTGGATTTGTTGCAAAAGGATTGGGGACAAATCTATCTGCGGTTAAATCTGGTTTTTGGCGATAACCCCTTGCTAATCCGATTCCGCCAATGAACAATTCACCGACAATCCCTTGAGGAACGGGATTACCAGCCTTATCTAAAATATAAATTGAGGTGTTATCAATTGCCCGACCGATAGAAAGCGCATCTTCTGGTTGCTGAATTTGCTTAACGGTAGACCAAATTGTGGTTTCTGTCGGCCCGTAAACATTCCACAGTGCCACCTGGGAGTTGAGAAGAGTAGCTGCTAACTCAACGGGGATGGCTTCCCCACCGCAGAGAATGCAGAAATTATCCTGTGGTTCCCAACCTGCGGTTAACAGTAATCGCCAAGTGCTAGGGGTGGCTTGCATGATGGTGGCTTGGGATGTTTGCAATAGTTGAGCTAGCTTAAAGCCATCTTTGGTGGTTTCTTTATCAGCGATGACTAATTTAGCACCAGTAATTAAAGGTAAGAATAACTCTAATCCGGCAATGTCAAAGGAGATTGTCGTTACTGCTACTAGGGTATCCGTAGATGTCAGGTTGAGTTTGGCTTGGAAACTGAGGAGGAAATTGACTACAGATTCATGGTGGATTTGTACTCCCTTGGGTTTGCCAGTGGAGCCGGAAGTATAGATAACATAGGCTAAATGATTGTTACCCACAACCGCCAGAGGCGCTGTATCTGGTTGGGAAGATAGATCATCTAACAACAGAACTTTTGCTGATGAATCTGGTATTTGAGTAGCAATTTTAGCTTCGGTAATAATTGCCGTTACTCCACTGTCTGCCAGCATCCAAGAAAGGCGATCGCGGGGGAAGGTAGGATCTAGTGGTAAGTATGCTGCACCTGCTTTCATAATACCTAACAGGGCGATGGGCAAACCTGCATGACGTTCTAAACATACCGCTACCAAAGTTTCCCGCGTGACGCCTAGTTGCAATAGTGCATTGGCGACTTGGTTCGATTGGCGTTCTATATCTGCATAGGTGAGGTCAGGAAAAATTGCGATCACATTGGGAGTTTGAGCGGCTTGTTGGCTGAATAATTGATGTATGGGGGTAATTGGTAGTTGGGAATGGGTGATTGGCTGTGGTAAATTGGTAATTTCCTGTGGAGACAATAAGCCAATATCACCGATAAATTGGGGATTTGCTGTGGCAATACTGGTTAATATCTGAGTGAGATATTGTAGTATTTGTTGCCTTTCTTCCTTGCTGCCGATGTCCTGCCCAAAAGCAATTTTCAGCGTTAAGTCATCTCCTGGTAAGGCGTAAAGGCTGATGGGATAATGATTTTTCTCTAGAGATTCTACAGAATGAATTGCCAATTCACCTGGATTATCACGTAAACTTTCGGAGACTGGGTAATTTTCGTATACCACAATCGATGCAAATAACGGTTCTCCCCTGGGAATGTCACTCCAGGCTTGAATATCTACTAAGCGAGTGAAAGAATATTGATTGATTGCTGATAAGCGATCGCGTAGTGAGTTTAACCATTGTCCAAAAGGTGTGTCTGCATCTAATTTCAGGCGTAAGGGTAGGGTATTAATAAATAAACCCACCATCTCTGCAAAGCCGGATAATTCAGTGGCGCGTCCCGATACGGTGACACCAAAAATTACTTCCTCGCTACCGCTATATCGACTCAACAAAATACCCCAAGCCGCTTGAATTAAAGTACTTAATGTTACTTGCTGTTTTTGGGCAAAGGCTTTGAGTTGGCTGTAAATTTCTTGGGGGATGGCAGTTTGTAAGGTTTGGTAATCTTCGCTTGAGTTGTTTTTTATACCTAAATTTGTAGCTTCCCGGACACCGCTTAATTCTTCTCGCCAGAAAGAGACTGCGGAACTAGAATCTTGTTTTTGTAACCAAGCGATAAAATCGCGGTAAATCGGCGGTTGGGGTAAAGTTGGAGGTTGGGTATTAGCTTGGTAAAATGCGATCGCATCTTGAAAAACTAGCGGTAATGACCAGCCATCTAACAATAAATGATGGTGAGTCCACAAGAAACGCCATTTTTCTGTTTCGGTTCTCACTAAAGTCATCCGCATCAGTGGCGCTGTTTCTGGCGATATTTTTTGCTGGCGGTCTGTTGTGAGTAATAATGACCATTTATCGGCTATTTCTTCAGCATTAAAATCACGCCAATCTGCATAGACAAAAGGTAAATTTACATGGCGGTGAATACGCTGTAATGGTCGGGGTAAATCTTGCCAAACAAAGGAAGCGCGTAAACTTTGATGGCGGTTAATACAAGCTTCCCAAGCATTTTTAAAAGTTTCGATATCGAGAATTCCTGCTATTTCTCCACTCACCTGTTGCAGGTAAACATCTTTATCTGATTCGTAATTGCTATGGAAAAGTATTCCCTCTTGCACAGGGGACAGAGGATAAATATCTTCGACATCAATATTTCCGGCTAAAGCTATAGTTAATTGTTCTCCATTGATTCCAGCTAGGGGAAAATCTGCAGGGGTAAAACTATATGCTTGCTGGCGGCTAGTTGTTAATAGTAGCTGTAAATGCTTGGCGAAATTATCTGCTAAATGATGTATTGTTGCTTCTCGATGCAAAGCTTTGCTAAAACCAAACCGCATTTGTAATTTTCCGTTAGCAATTAAACTAGTAATTTCTAGTTGAAAAGCACGCCGATTTTCTGGGTGGCGGGATAGTCCTACATCTTCAGTCGCTGGGGTAAAGGGTGCAGTTGGGGAAATATTTTCATCAAACTGTCCCAAATAATTAAACAGGATACCTTCAGGAATTGGTGGTAAAGTCAAGGCGAATTCTGGGTTTTGTGCCAGGATACCGTATGCAAAGCCATTATTAGGCAAATTCCGCAACTGTTCTTTAACACTGGCTAAGTTCGCGAAAATATCGCCTTTGTTCTCTAATTTTATAGGGAAGAGAGATGTAAACCAGCCGACAGCATCAGAAATATCAATTGCTGTAAAATCGCTTTCTCTACCGTGACTTTCGAGGGCAATTAAGATGTTAGCTTCCCCTGTCCATTCTGTAACTGCTGATAGTAAAGCAGTCAAAAGAACTTCTTGAATTCTGACTTTGTGGGTGCGGGGTAATTCATACAACAGGCTTGCAGTTTCTTCTTGGCTGAAATTGCACTCTATTTGACTGGCAGAAATTTCTGTGTTGTTGGCGATGTTGTCGGGAAAGTCTAAAGGAAGTTGCGTATTATCAATATATTGCTGTTTCCAGAAATTAACTTCTTCTTCCCAGGTGGAATTTTCTGTTAGATGATGTAGGTGTTGAGTCCACTGTGGGAAGCCGATGCTATGAGTAGCTAAGGAAATTTCTTGTTGTTGTTGTAAAGCATTACAAGCTGTAGCTAAATCTTGTAAAATGACGCGCCAGGAAATCCCGTCAACGATGAGGTGATGAATAATTAGTAATAGCTTATCGCTGGTATGTTCATCAGTTTGGAAGTAGACGGCGCGGAACAGAGTCCCGGTGGCTAAATTTAGTTGAGCTTGAAATTGACTAGCAATGGTTTGCAGTTGGGCTGATAATTCTGTTGGCGAAACAGCAGTAAAATCAACAACATCAAAATTTAAAACTCGGCTATCATCGTCTAACTTTTGTATCCATCCGGTTGCAGTTTGCTGGAAGCGCAGACGGAAAGCTGGGTGAATTTTGGCAAGATAATTTAAAGCAGTTTCACATTGGCTGGCATTAATTTCTGATTTGATATCTAAGAGAATTGCCTGATTCCAATGTTCTGGATGGGGTAAGTTTTGGTTAAAGAACCATTTTTGAATAGGAGTAAGGGGGATTTCGCTACCTATAGGCAGAGTTAAAGCGTTGGGAATTTTATTTGATGTTTTTACCTGTGTTGCTAACGCCTCAATTTGGGGATGTTTAAACAAATCTTGAGGCGTGAAATAAAAACCAGCATCCCGCGCTTTGGCAATAATTTGTAAAGCGAGAATTGAGTCTCCACCTAATTCAAAAAAATTATCAGCAATCCCTACTTGGGATACTTGTAATACTTGCTGCCAAAGTTGAGTTAGTATCTCTTCAATTTCCGTGCGTGGGGCGATATATTGCTGATGGGTAACAACATTTTCCTCATCAGGAATTGGTAAAGCGTTGAGATTAATTTTGCCATTGGGTAGCAAAGGCCAAACATCAAGACTAACAAACAGCGAAGGCATCATATAATCGGGGAGTAACTCCGATAAATGCGATCGCAATAATGTTTGCCAATTTGCGGGAGGTATTTGCAGTTGTAAATATGCAACTAGTCGTTGGGGTTTATCGGTAATTGCAATAGCTTTCGTGACAGCGCGCACTACCCAAGTAGGTTGTTCTAAAGCAGCGACAACTTCCCCAGTTTCGATGCGGAAACCCCGGATTTTCACCTGTTGATCTATACGTCCCAAGAACTCGATTCTACCATCAGGTAAATAACGCGCGCGATCGCCTGTGCGATACATCCGACTACCAGGATTTTCTGCAAAGGGGTCTGGTATAAAGCGTTCGGCGGTGATTCCCGGTGCATAGGCGTATCCCCTAGCTAATTGACAACCAGCAATATATAACTCTCCCGGTGTGCCAATGGGTACAGGCTGCATTAGGGAATTTAAGATATATAAATCTGCATGATTGACTGGTTGACCGATGGGAATCGTATCAGTAATTTCATCTAGTTGGCATTGATGAAATGCTACATCAATTGTTGTTTCCGCCGGGCCGTAAAGATTCACCAAAGGAATCGCTAAAAGTTGTGCAAACTCATCCCAAACCCGTTTTTTCAGTGCTTCACCACCACTAAAAACTAATCGCAGAGATGAACATTCAGCAAATCCCGGTTCGCCTAACAGCATTTCTAATAGACTCGGCACCAATTGTAGCAGAGTCACTTTTTCTTGTTGAATAGTATTGACCAAATACGCCGGGTCTTGATGACCTCCCGGTTGCGCCATTACCAACTTAGCCCCCACCATCAAAGGAGTCCAAAATTCCCACACCGACGCATCAAAACTAAATGGTGTTTTTTGCAAGACGACATCGTGAGAAGTTACGCCAAAAGTTTCTAAAAACCAAGCTTGGTGATGTGCTAAAGCCTGATGGGAAATCGTAATTCCTTTGGGTCTTCCTGTGGAACCAGAAGTGAAGATAATATATGCCAGATTCTCATTTAAAACTGCAATTTCTAAATCTGCAACAGATTGAACTGCAATTTTTTCTTGATAAATATCAACACAGATAATTTGACAATTATCAGCTACGAAATCAGAGAAAATTTCTAAATCAGAACGAGATAACAGCAGCTGAATTTGCGCGTCTGCCAACATCGACTGAACCCGCACCAATGGGTAATGGGGGTCAATGGGGACATAACAACCACCAGCTTTAAGAACCGCCAACATAGCACAAACCATGTCGAAGGAACGTTCCAAACAAATACCTACAGGTTGTTCTGTACTAATACCCCATTCAAGTAAGAATCTTGCTAATTGATTCGCCTTGTGATTGAGTTGGCTATATGTCCAACTTTCTCCATCACAAATAATTGCGATCGCTCCCGGATTGGCTGCTGCTTGTTGAGCTACAATTTCATGTACTGGGGTAACTGGTAATGGGTAATTTTCTCTTTGTTTTCCTGGAATTGAGAAAAGTGAAATCCCCATTTCTCCGTGAGGATTAGCGATTAAAGCATTGATACTATTTTGATAGTAGCTACCAATATTTAAGATTTGCGCCTCTGCAAATTCTTGGCGGTCGTATGTGATATTAAAGGAAATATTGTCACCACCGACTTCTTCATTCCAACTAACCGCAAAGGGAATACTCGATTCATCCAAAGATTCGGCTTTAATTAACTCCACATCTCGCCAATTGAGCAAGCCTTGATAAACGTGAAAATGGACAAAGTTAAATGATGTTTCATAGAGACTTTGCGACCGATGTAAACGCTGAATTTCTGCCAAAGGAAAGTGTCGATAAGGCATTAATTCTTGTTCAGCTTGCCAAGTTTGTTTAATTAAGTCAACCCAAGAACCGCGCGGTAATGATAAGCGTAACGGTATTGTATTTAAGAATAGACCTAAAACGCGATCGCTATCAGTTTCTGTAGGTCTACCATTACTTACCAAACCTGTGACAATTTCGCTTTCTCCAGAATAAACGCTGAGAACTTGCAGATGAACCGCTAGCAATAATGTTTTTAAAGGTACGCCTAACTGCTTGGCTAAGACTTTTACAGCTTGAGAAATATTGGCGGGTAAAGTAATATCAAATTTACCCATTCTTGACCCTGCAGAAACCACACCCGGCCAGCGCGGAAGTTGAGTCAAGGGAATTTCTGCTAGTTGATTTTGCCAAAATTCGCGCTGTTTAACATCAGCTAAAGCCTGCTGTTCTAAAGCGATAAAGCGAGAATATTCTAAAGCTGGTGCTGGGGGAAGTGCAGGTACACCCCTATTCATTAGATGGAGATATAAGCCTGTGAATTCTGATAAGAAATTGGCTAAACTCCAGCCATCCATGATGGCATGATGTAAAGTAAAACTGGCTTGGATCACGTTTTCATCCAGCAGATGAATATGAAAACGTATCAACGGCGCTTGTTTATAATCAAAGCGATTTGCCCGTTCTTTAATAATAAATTCTTGGATATAATCATCCTGGGCTGTTGCTGATAAAGCTGTTAAATCGGTAAAAATGATTTGGCTGTGTACTTCTTGAAAAACCACCTGAATTGGCTGAGAGAATTCTGCTAAATAAAATGCTGTTCTTAAAACCCGATGTCTGGCGAACATTTGGTTATAAGCAGCTTCCCAAATGCCTAAATCAAAAGGTATACGAATCCGAAAACTAAAAACATCATGGTAAGTTGTCGAAGCTTCCGAATATTCACCATGAAATAACATCCCGGCTTGTAGTTGTCCCACAGGATAAGCATCTTCAACCCCAACTGGTAATTTTTCTCTATCTTGGGGTGCAATTAAAGCAAAAGGTTGGGTATCAAGATGCTGATTATCTGTGGCTGTGGCTGTTGTTAAAAATTCTGCTAAATCTGATAGTGTAGGATAGGCAAAAATTTGCTCTAATTTTAAGTTTAATCCCTGGGATTGGGCGAGGGAAACTACGCGAATACTGCGGATGGAATCGCCACCTAAAACAAAATAATTATCAAATCTGCCTACCTGATTTACCCCTAAAACTTGTTGCCAAATCTTAGCTAAAATTTCCTCGGTTTCTGTGGCGGGAGGAACAAAGGCAACTGCGAGATTTTCTCTGTTAATTTTTGGTTTAGGTAAAGCTTTTCTATCGACTTTACCGTTAGGTGTGAGGGGAAATTTATCTAAATAAACAATCTGCGCTGGTACCATGTAATCAGGTAATTGCTGTTGCAAATAATTTCGCAGAGTTTCAATTGTCGGTTGCTGTCCAGGGATACAAACTATATAAGCAATCAACCGCTTTTGATTAGTTTCTGTATCAACATCTACTACAACTATGGCTTCTTGAACTTGGGGAAATTGGGAAATCACCGTTTCAATTTCGCCAATTTCTATGCGGAAGCCACGAATTTTTACTTGGTCATCTATACGTCCAAGATATTCCAAATCGCCGTTAGGAAGAAAGCGACCTAAATCGCCGGTACGATATAAACGCGATGGATATTTTCCGGAAATATCTGCAAAATAATCCTGTACAAACCTTTGTGCGGTTAATTCTGGTCGGTTGAGATAACCACGCGCTACCCCCGCGCCACCAACATACATTTCCCCAATTACCCCGGTGGGGAGAGGATTTCCATCAGGGTCAAGGATATATAGTTGTAAATCGGGGATAGGCTGACCAATTAAACTACCAGATGCATTGTCTATATCTTCTTGATTAATTGGTCTATAGGTGACATGGACGGTAGTTTCTGTAATTCCGTACATATTCACTAAGCGGGTTTGCTGTTCCCCATAACGTTCAAACCAAGGACGCAGACTGGGGAGGTTTAAAGCTTCGCCGCCAAAGATAATGTAACGTAAACGAGAGAGGTTACAGTTAATCTCTCTACAGACTAGTAATTGTGCAAAAGCTGAAGGAGTTTGATTGAGGACGGTGACTTTTTCAGCTTGTAGCAATTGTAGGAAAGTTTGCGGGTCACGGCTAACGCAATAAGGAACGATAACTAATCTTCCGCCATAAAGTAACGCACCCCAAATTTCCCAAACGGAAAAATCAAAGGCGAAGGAA
The DNA here is from genome assembly GCF_002367995.1 of Calothrix brevissima NIES-22. Lineage (GTDB taxonomy): Bacteria > Cyanobacteriota > Cyanobacteriia > Cyanobacteriales > Nostocaceae > Aulosira > Aulosira brevissima. Next base: position 7,855,616 of record NZ_AP018207.1, on the reverse strand, counting down.
TGAAAAAATGTCCATACATCCTGTTGATTAAATGCAAACCAATGTTGGGTACTGCGAAATAAACGAGTAACGTTATGTTGGGTAACTAATACACCTTTGGGTTTACCTGTGGAACCAGATGTATAAATAATATAAGCGCCTGATTCCGGGTCAAGATTTTCTATTATTAAGGGCGCGTTGCTTTCAGTTAAATATGGTGCATCTACTGCATCTAAACATATTTTATGGCTCGATTCAGGAAGCTGAGAACTAATAGCAGTTGTGGTGAGAATTAATTCGGCTTCACAGTCAGCAATAGTAAATTCTATTCTTTCACGAGGATAAGCTGGATCGATGGGAACATATACGCCACCCGCTTTCACTACACCCAGCATAGCAATAATTAATTCTGGAGAACGTTCCAGACAAATTACTACTCTTTTATCTGTAGTAATACCTTGTTTTTGTAAATATCGAGCAATACGATTAGACTTTTCATCTAATTCTTGATATGTAAAATTTTCTTGTTCAAAAGTCAGCGCAATTTGTTCGGGATATTTGCTGACAATTTCTGCAAAGATTTCTTGTAGAGTTTCTTGGGATTCTAATTGCTGCGGGTTTACTTTTGGTAAGCGATAACCGGGGGGAAGTAATGATAAAGACTGTAAAGGCGCTTGAGGGTTATTTGCCATATTAATCAGCAAATTAGCAAATTGCTCAAGCAGTAATTCCATAGTTACTGCATCAAAGCGAGATGCATTGTAACTTAATTTCAGAGATAGCCCATCCCCAGGAACTACCACCAAAGTTAAAGGATAATGGGTGGTTTCAAAAAAGAAAGATTCGGAAACATTCAACCCAAAATCAGCAGCTTTTAACGATTTATCAACAGGAAAGTTTTCAAAAGCTAGCAAACTTTCAAACATTGGTTGTCCGCGCGGAACATCACTCCAGCCTTGAATATCTGACAGGCTAGAATGTTCAAATTGACGAATCAAAGCAGCGCGAGATTGCAGGTTTTGTAACCAAGTATCAAGGGTTTCTGTACCAGAAATGATCGCACGAAATGGCAAGGTATTGATAAAGGGGCCAATCATCCCTTCTACCCCTGGTAATTCTGGGGGTCTTCCGGCTACTGTAATACCATAAACTATGTCTTGATTGCGGCTATAACGGTTAAGTAATATTGCCCAAGACCCTTGAATAACGGTGTTCAGGGTAACGCTACAATTTTGAGCTAATTTTTGTAATAATGCTGTAACTTCTGGCGATAGTAACTGTTGAATTTCTCCACTAATAAAAGCATTACTATGCTTGGTTTTAGACATCATTAATAGGGGCGTTGCACTAGCAAATCCCGCCATATATTCCCGCCAAAATGTTTCACCATCTTGGGGATTTTTCTGTTTTAACCAAGCTATAAAATCACCATAAGGACGGATATTTGGTAGAGATATCTCGATATTTTCTTTAGCTGCTTTATGCAACATTAAGAATTCACGCAGCAGAATTGGCCATGACCAACCATCTAAAATTATATGGTGGTGACTCCAAACTAAATGCCAGGATTCTTCCCCTAAACGAATTAAGGTTACCCGCATCAATGGCGGACGATTTAAAATAAAGCCTTGTTTTTTATCTGTTTCAAGAAATTCACTGAGGCGGGTTTTTTGGGCTGAGTTACTCAGTCCGCGCCAATCTTGCTCGGCAATATTAAATACTAAATTCCGAAAGACAATTTGTACTGGTTCTGTTTGCCCTTTGGTAACAATAGCAGTTCTTAAAATTGGATGTCTATCTACTAGGTTTTGCCATGCTTGACGCACTGCAATTACAGAAACTTTACCTTCTAACCGACAATGAAATTGCTCGAAATAAACGCCTGATTCTCGTTCGTAAAGGGAATGAAATAATAGTCCTTTTTGTAGCGGTGTAAGGGGAAAAATATTCTCAATTTTATCTTTAAGTTGCATATCATTATCCTTTCGTGAAGGAAATAAAAGTTACTCTAAGTCGTCTAAAATAGCATCTAATTCGGTTTCAGATAATTCAACTAAATTAAAGTCGCTAGCACTATAAAATGCTGCGTTGGTAGATGTAGAATCTGTGAGATAGGCACGCAGATTTTTTTGATAAATTTCAGCGATCGCCTGGATACTTTGTTGATAATGTATATTGCGGCTATAAGACCAATCTATTTGCAATTGTTCGGTTTGAATCCGCGCATTAATTTCTAAAATATGGGGACGTTGTTGTTGAGCAAATAATCCTGTTCCTAATGGTACATTACTAATATTGAATAAACCATTGCTTTTCCCTATGCTATCTGTCTGTCCCAGATAATTGAAACTGATATCGGGTTTTTGGGCGTTAATTAAAGTTGGTTCTTGACGTAGATAACGTAATATGCCAAAACTAATACCATGATGGGGAATAGTTCTGATTTGGGTTTTTATTTCTTTGAGTAATAAATCTGCTTCTGCATTAAAAGTAGGTTGTTTGAGCAAAATTGGATATAAAGATGTAAACCAGCCAACTGTGCGAGAAAGGTCTAATCTTTCCCTAATTTCTTCTCTCCCATGTCCTTCTAAATCGAGTAGCCAAGCATCAGATTGATAAGCCTCGGTGAGGGTTTTCAGTAATGCAGCTAGCATGATTTCTGGGACGCTAGCATGATAGTTTGTAGTTGCTTGTTTGAGTAAGAAATTTGTTTCGGCTGGGGTAAATTGGCAAGATATCACAACTGTACTATCTACTGTATTGCTATCCGGGTTGACTGGATAATCAACTGGTAATTTCCCTACAGGAGTTGACAGAATATTTTGCCAAAAGGGCATATCTTGGATAATTTCAGTTGAGTTAGCCAAGTTTTGCAACGATGTAGTCCATTGTCGATAGGAGGATGTTTTGGGAGGTAGGGAAATAGGCTGTTTTGCGATCGCTTGTTGATAAGCTTGGTTTAAATCTGCAAGCAAAATCCGCCAGGATACTCCGTCTACCACCAAATGATGTGCGAAAAGTATCAGGACGTTGCCATATGCAGCAAGGTTTGTGGCATATAGCACCCGTAGTAGGGGCGATCTCTTTAATTGAAAACTTCCGTGTTGAGCTTCGACAATTGCTGCAAACGCTTCTAACTGTGTATGCGGTAGATGGTTACTAAAATCTGCAATTTGCAAGTCCAGATTAATGGACTCTGTATAATATTGTTCCCATTGTCCCAGATTTTCCGTAAATGTCAACCGGAAAACATCATGATGCTGCACTAGAGATTTTAAAGCTAGCTTTAGCGCCTCTATATTTAATGTTTCATCAATACTCAAAGCTACAGCTTGGTTCCAGTGGTGGGGATGGGGGAATTTTTGGGCAAAAAACCAATGTTGAATCGGCGATAGGGGAACTACTCCCGTTAATGGTTCGATAACTGCTACTTGCTGTTGTAATGGTTTCGCCCTAGCTGCGATTCGAGAGAGAGTTTGGGCTTCAAAAATGTCTTTGGGGCTAATTTCCCAACCCACGGCGCGGGCGCGAGATACTATTTGCAAGCTAATTATCGAGTCTCCCCCTAACTCAAAGAAATTATCTTGGGGATTTACGGTTTCTAATCCCAAAACTTCTATCCAAATTTGGGCAAATATCTCTTCTGTTTCCGTTTTGGGAATAGCTGGAGTGCTGATTAATTCCGGTGCGGGTAGGGCTTGGCGATCAATTTTACCATTGGGGGTGAGAGGCCAAGCTGTGAGTAACACCACCCCATTAGGAACCATATAAGCTGGTAAGACTGTGGTTAAATAATCTCGTAATTCGTTGCTGGTGGGTGGGTTTTCTGCAGGGATGAGGGCGTAAGCTATGAGGCGTTTGCGCCCTGGTAAGTCTTGACGCACCATGACTACTGCACTATCTACCTTGGGGTGTTTGGTTAAAGCGGCTTCGATTTCGCCTAATTCAATCCTATAACCGTTGAGTTTGACTTGAGAATCTTGGCGTCCTAAAAAGCGGATGTTTCCTTGTAAATCATATACGCCGCGATCGCCTGTTTTGTAAAGTCGCGCCCCCGGTTGGCTAGCAAAGGGATGGGGAATAAAGGCGGCCGCTGTTAAATCGGCGCGATGTAAGTAACCCCGTGCTAAACTGATACCGCCAATATAAATTTCTCCGGTGACACCAGGGGCGACTGGTTGCAAAAATGAGTCTAGCAGGTAAATTTCCACATTGGCGATCGCTTGACCTATACTCGGTTCCCCTAGTAACTGGGTACAATTCATTAAGCTGGCGCAAACTGTCGCTTCTGTGGGGCCATAAGCGTTAAAACAGCTGCGGTTTTCGGTTCCCCAACGGCGGAATAAATCCCCTGAAGCTGCTTCCCCAGCCATGATTAAGGTTTGCAATTTGGGTAAGTCTGTCGGTGCAATGGCGGCTACCAGGGAGGGGGGAAGGGTAATATGGGTGATGTTTGCAGCAGTTAATTTTGCCCACAATGCAGGCGATGGGGTGCGATTGGCGGCGTCTTGCAGATATAAACTAGCGCCGCTACCCAAAGCCATAAATATTTCGGAAATCGCCGCATCAAAATTTAAAGAAGCAAATTGATAAACCCGACTCGCAGCTGTGACAGCAAAACTCTCAGTTTGCGCTTGTACGAGATTTTGTATCCCTGCGTGAGTGACGAGAACGCCTTTAGGTTTTCCTGTGGAACCAGATGTATAGATAATGTAGGCGAGATTTTCTGGTCTAATTTTTAAGTTAGGACGAGTAACAACCTCTGGGATAGTGAGCGAAGTCGAACTATCATTTAACAAAATAACTCGCACATCTTCAGCAAACAATCCTGATGGCGGCGTTTCATTGCTGAGAATCACAGTAGTTTGGCTATTTTCTACCATAAATTGCGATCGCGCTTTTGGATAGGAGCGATCAAGGGGGAGAAACGCCGCACCTGCTTTTAAAACAGCTAAGAGGGCAATAATATAGTCAATTGAAGGGTCAAAATATAACCCGACAATCGACTCATAGCCAATACCTGCATTAATTAAAATAGCTGCTAATTGATTGGCTCGTTGTTCTAACGCACCATAGGTAATTGTTTCATCGTCCGCAACTAACGCCACCGCTTGAGGATGTAAATCCGCTTGAACTTCAAATAACTGGTGTGCTGTGCGGAAATCTCCCCAATGAATAAGATTACCTTTAGCTGTGTGAATAATGCGATCGCGTTCTATTTCTGATATACCTGCAATTTCTCCTAACACCTGATTCGGGTGTTGTGCCAGGTTTATCATCAGATTGCGCAGGCGTTCTAACAAAATAGTTGCGGCTGTGGCTGACAAAAATTCTGTTTGGTAGTTGAGTTTTAATAACAATCCGCCATCGGGTATTACGCCTACTGTTAACGGGTAATTAGTTCTTTCATAAAACTCGATGTCATCAACTTGAAAATCTTGACGCTGCTCCTTTAAACTTTGGTCAACGGGGTAATTTTCAAATACTAAAATACTCTCAAATAATGATTCACCCGCCGCTAAAGGAATCTGCTTTTGAATATCTGTGAGTTTACTATATTCATATTCCCGCATCTGTACGTGATGCTGTTGAATATTTTCTAGCCAATTCACCACAGTTACAGATGCATTCAACCGGACTCGCATCGGTAAGGTATTAATAAATAACCCTACCATATTTTCAACTTCTGCCAGTTCCGGCGGTCTTCCAGAAACCGTTACCCCAAATACTACATCTTCACCTGCACCATGTTTTTGTAAACATAATGCCCAAGCGCCTTGAGCAATAGTATTAATTGTCAGTCTTTGGCTTTGTGCCATCTTTTGTAGTTGAGCAAATTCAGCTGCATTTAGGCGTAATTCTACTTCCGCATAAGCTGGTAAATTTGTGCTTAATTCTGTTGTTTCTAATTGCCAAGATAGACGAGTTGGTGTAGAAATTCCCGCCAATGTTGAGCGCCAAAATTCCTGAGCTTCATGCAGATTGCGCTGTTGTAACCACTGAATATAATAGCGATAAGGGGGAATTGGCGGTAAGGAATGGGGAACTTGTTGACAGGTTGATTGATAAATATCCAGTACTTCTTTAAATATGACTGGTAGCGACCAGCCATCAAGAATAATGTGATGATGACTCCATACCCATTGCCAGGTATAATTATCTAAGCGCATCATCACAAACCGCATTAAAGTCGGCTGACTCAAATCAAATCCAATTTGGCGATCGCTAATTAAATATCCTTGTAATTTATCTTTTTGTTGTAGCGTTGATAAATTCCGCAAATCTTGTTCTATAATCGTAAATTCTCCAGCTTTACTGACAATTTGTAAAGGCTGGTCTTGGTTATCCCAAATAAACGCACTCCGCAGCGTTGGATGTCGTTCTACAACTGTTTGCCAAGCAAAGTTAAAATTATCGATATCAACTTTACCGCTAATTTTACCTGTAACTTGTTCAAAATAAATCCCATCTTCGAGGTTATAAATACTGTGGAATAACATTCCCTCCTGCAAAGGCGACAGGGGATAGATATCTTCTAAATTCGGATACTTCGTTTGGAGAATATCTAATTTAGCTTGCTCAATCCTCACCAAGGGAAAATCTGATGGTGTATATCCACCCACACCAATTTTTTGACAATGGCTGAGAATTTCTCGTAAATTCTCATGAAAACATTCCGCCCATGCAGCAATTGTTGTTTCTTGGTGTAAGTTAGCACTATATAACCAATCAACGCGCAATTTTCCGGCAACCACAATACTATTAATATCAATAATATGTGGGCGTAAGCCTTGAGCGTCCCTTGTCGGTTCTATATCTTCATTTAATAAGCGGAATAACTGATTTTTCCCGCTTTCATTGCGTACTTGCCCCAAATAATTAAAACTGATTTGCCCTGTAGTTGGCAATATTTCTTGATTAATATATCTTAATAAACCATAGCCAAAACCCCGTCGAGGAATAGCACGGAATTGTTCTTTAACAGTTTTAATTAACTTCTCAATTTCTAAATTACTGCTAACTAATTCCAATCGCAGAGGATACAGGGTAGTAAACCAACCCAAAGTCCGCGTAATATCTAAATCCGCCGATAATTCTTCCCTACCATGCCCTTCCATCATAATTTGTAGGGTAGAATTTTGGGTAATTTGGCTCAAGGTTTGCGCCAAAGCTGCGAGTAATAATTCTTGAGGTTGGGTGCGATAAGCTTTATTTGCTTGGGTAAGAAATTGCTGGGTTTGTTCTTTGGTTAATTGCAAAGAAACTTTTTTAACTGATGCTTCGACATTTTCACTGACAGATGAGGGAAAATCCAGAGGTAATTTCGCCGTTTCTCCCTTGACAGTTTCCAGCCAAAATTGTCTTTCTGCTTCTATTGTGGTGGAGTTAGCAAAATTGTTTAAAAATTGACTCCACTGTTGAAAAGATGTGGTAACTGGTGATAGTTCATTCCCACTAATAACTTCAACTAAATCTTGTAATAAAATCCGCCAAGAAACGCCATCAACAATTAAGTGATGGATAACTATTAATAACCGGGGTTGGCGATGTTCTCCTAAATTAAACCACATTGCACCAGCTAAAGGCCCGTCATGCAAATTTAAAGATTTTTGCAGGCGTTCCCCAGCTAATTGCATTGCCGCATTTTGTTCTATTTCTGCTAACAATTCTAAATCAACTACCTCCCAATAAAAAGCGGCATTTTTATCTGTGTAAAATTGCCGCCAATTGGTATTTTCTTGGGTAAATCTTAATCGTAAGCTCTCGTGATGAGAGGAAATAACTTGAATAGCTGCGGCGACTGTTTCCGGCTGTAATGATTTGTGAACTTCTAAAAGTATAGCTTGATTCCAATGGTGCGGGTTAGGAAGATGCAGTTCAAAAAACCATTTTTGAATCGGAGTTAGCAGCACCTCACCTACAGCTTTACTAGCAGCTAAGGCTGGGGCGTACATCATTTGTGCTACCCTAGCTAGGCGTTGTACTGTTTGTTCTTGAAAGATTTCTTTAGGGGTTAATATCCATCCTTGACGGCGAATTTCTGTGACGACTTTCAAAGCTAAGATAGAATCACCACCTAAATCAAAGAAATTATCTTCAATTCCTATCCCATCTAAGCCTAAAACTTTTTCCCAAACGTAACAAATTACCTTTTCTGCATCAGTTTGTGGCGGTGTAAATTTACGTTTAGTCGCGGCTTGATTCCAATCGGGAATCGGTAAAGCTTGACGATTAATTTTACCTTGAGCCGTTAAGGGCATAGCATCAATAAACATGAATGCCGCCGGGATCATATAATCAGGTAATTGCTGTTTTAATGCTGTCCTTAACTGATTTTGATCGGTTTGTTCCTTGGCTACTACATAAGCGACTAAACGCTTATCTTCTGAAGTTGGAGAATAAACAATAACCGTAGCTTCTGCGATTTGGGGAAGTGCGGCTAAAGCTGCGGCAATTTCTCCTAATTCAATCCGAAAACCGCGTACTTTTACTTGTAAATCTCGTCTGCCTAAATATTCAATATCGCCATTAGATAAACGTCTAGCTAAATCTCCAGTACGATAAAGTCTCGCGCCTGGTTCTTGGCTGTAGGGGTTGGGAATAAATCTTTGTGCGGTAAGTGTCGGACGGTTAAGATATCCTCTAGAGACACCCATCCCACCTACATAAATTTCACCGGCAACGCCCACAGGTGCAGGTTCTAGGGCATCATCTAATATATATATAGATAAATCGGGGATTTGCACGCCAATAACGCTACCACGATTTTGCTCAATATCCTCTTTGAATATTGGACGATAGGTAACATGTACGGTGGTTTCTGTAATTCCGTACATATTAATCAAACGCGGTGAGTTATCCCCATATTTTGCTACCCAGGGTTTGAGACTTTGTAATTCTAATGCTTCCCCACCAAAAATGATTGCCCGTAAGCTTAATTTATCTGCAAATTCTCCATCAACGCGGATGAGTTGACGAAAAGCTGAAGGCGTTTGATTGAGGATGGTGACGCTTTCTTGTTGTAACAATTGGCGAAAAGCTTCGGGAGAACGACTGGCTAAATAGGGAACTACAACTAGTTTCCCTCCATATAATAAAGCTCCCCAAATTTCCCACACAGAAAAGTCAAAGGCGAAGGAATGAAATAATGTCCAAACGTCGTTTTCATTAAAGTCAAACCATGCTTGTGTATTCCCCATCAATCTGACTACGTTGTGATGGGTGACTAAACAGCCTTTGGGTAGTCCGGTGGAACCACTGGTGTAAATAATATACGCTGCTTGTTGGTGAATAATTTCTGTATTTACGGTAAAATCTGCGGTCAATTTTATATTGTCAATGACCAAGATTTCCCCTAACTTAACTGGTAGCTGAGACAGTAAATTTTCTGTAGTTAATATCAAGCTAATACCACTATCTTCGGCGATGAAACTTAACCTTTCTAGGGGATATTGGGGATCTAAAGGTACATAAGTTCCGCCAGCTTTTAAAACTGCTAGTAACGAAATGACTAACGCTGCACTGCGTTCTTGAAAAATTCCGACTCTTGTTTCTCTCCCAACGCCTTTTTGTTGCAAAATCGCCGCTAATTGCTGAGAACGTTCATCTAGTTGCTGATAAGTTAATTGCTCTTCGGCGCTACTAATAGCAATATTATCAGGATATTTACGGGCGCTATGAATAAACAGTTCGACTAAGTTTGTCGGTTCCCATTTAGCAGTTTCTTTACTCGCACCTAAAACTAAAAGTTCTTGGCGTTCCGCGTTTGTTAACATCGGTAAAGCGTTAATGTTAACATCCGGGCAATTCACAACATTAATTAACAGTTGTTGATAATGCGTTAATAACCTTTGGGCTGTTTCTGAGGCGAACAAGTCGGTGTTATATTCTAGTGCAACTTGCCATCCCGATGCAGAGGGTTCTAACATCAAACTCAAATCAAACTTAGCGCCGCCATTATCTATATATATAGGTGTCGCTGTTAGTCCTGGTAATTGAATTTCGCCGATGGGTGCATTTTGTAAGACGAAGAGAGTTTGAAAAATCGGCGAACGACTAGGATCTCGTTGAATTTGCAGTTTCTCTATTAACAGTTCTAAAGGCACATCTTGATTAGCATAAGCTGCTACACAAGTTTGGCGGATGCTGCGGAGAAATTCCCTAAATGTGGGTTGCCCAGAAAGGTCACCACGTAAAGCTATACTGTTAACAAAACAACCGATGAGATGAGCAATTTCACTACGTTGACGATTAGCGATCGCACTGCCAACAATAATATCAGTTTGACCAGAATAACGAAATAATAAAACTTGATAAACTGCTAATGCCACCATAAAAAAGGTAGCACCTTCGGCTTTTCCTAATGCTTCTAATGCAGATGTGAGAGATGGTGACAGAGGTTCGCGCAACACCGCACCAGAAAAAGTTTGAGTAGCTGGACGTAGTTTATCTAAAGGTAAATCTAAAATTGGTAAAGGTGCTACAAGGTTATTTGCCCAATTAGTTAATTGTTGTTGAATAGGCTGGGTTTTTAACCAATTTAACTGCCATTCAGCGTAATCTCCATATTGAATTGGCAATTCTAGTAAAGCGACTTTTTTACCAGTAACAAATGCAAGATAAAATTCTGTTAATTCCTGTACAAATATACCCAAAGACCAACCATCACTAATAATATGATGCAAATTCACTAACAGAATATGCTCTTGTGGGGATATCTTATATAAAACTACCCTCATCAACGGCCCGGTGACAAGGTTAAAGGGAATTTGCGCTTCTATTTCTAAAATACTGTGAATATTATCTGCTGGTAAATCGAGAATCTTTTGCTCTAAAAAAAATTCCTGTTCGCTGTGGATTAGTTGAACAGGTTCACCATTTTCTATCGCAAAGGTTGTCCTGAGAATCTCATGGCGATGAATAATTTGCCTACAGGATTTCTCTAAAGCTACTTGGTCAAGATTACCAACTAAGCCTAAAGCAATCGGAATATTATAGGCGATATTGCCAGGATTTAAGATTTCCTGATACCATATCTGCCTTTGCGCTAAAGACAGAGGCAATACATAAACTTCCATAGATTCCAGTATATTTAATTACTTGGAGACGGATTCAGTTTGAGATAAAATCTTTAACCAATACTCTTCATCAATTTCTTGATTATTGGTTAATGGTTCATTAATGGTAGATGCAGGTCTGGTAAAGTCTATTAATAAGACAATTCTTGTTTGCTCAGATTTATTCCAAGCTTCATGTTCAAATGTATCATCAAAAATTAAGCATTTACCTTCCTGCCAACTTCGAGTTTCTTTATCTACTCTAATTGCACAGTTATCGGGCACAATTACCCCCAAGTGACAGCGCAGTACAGCTTGAGTTGCGCCAAAATGCGGCCCGATATAAGTACCAGGAGCTAAAGAAGAAAACCCTGCTGTGAGCATACCAGGGATTCCTTCCACTAACTTAGTTGTTTCTGGACATAATCGACAATTTTCGGCGATTTTTTGCCCAAAGGCATAAATTCCAAAAACTTCCCAGCCTTGGTTATAAATATTTTTTTCTGGCCAATCAATAAAGTTTTTAGGTTGTAACTGCTCTAATTCTTGACGCACAGTTAACCAATTAGCTTCTAAAGCTGTTGCAAATTCAAAGTCACTAGCTGGAAAAAACATTATTTTATTAAATAAATTACTAAAGTGTGTTGTTGAATTTTTTATGAATTTGGAATTGATCGTCAGCAGTATATCATGCTTTCAAGCTGATGTATAAAGTAAATCTTTAGATCCAAAAATTTTTGCTCGCCAGCTATGCTAGAATTTCGTCACAACTAACACCTGATTTTGCAAGCTTTTCATGTGACATATATTGTTAATGGTACAAATGTATTGATAACAATATGTATCACTGTTTACCATTAACATCAAAAATTCTCAATCTGCAATTGCTAACAATTTAAAAAATTAATATGAAACTAGAAAATGTGAGTGCGATCGTTACTGGTTCCGCTAGTGGAATTGGTCGTTGTATCGCTGTAGAATTAGCGCGTGTAGGCGCACAAGTTATAGGTGGCGATTTGGATGTGGATGGATTGAAAGAACTAGAAACAGCAAGTCTAGAACTACCAGGAAAAATTTATGGAATTCATTTAGATGTAGCTAATGAAACTTCGGTAAAAGATTTTATTACCCAAGCTTTTGAAAAGATTGAAAATATTAATACATTAGTAAATAATGCTGGTATTCTCCGTGATGGGTTACTAGTTACACGCGATGAAGAAGGTTGGCTACGGAAATTACCCACAGCCCAATGGAAGCGAGTGATTGATGTGAACTTAACCGGTGCTTTTTTGATGGCGCGAGAATTTGCAGCTGCGGCGATAGAGAGAAACATTAACCCCAGTTTGATTGTCAATATTTCCTCTGTTACCAGATCTGGTAATCCTGGTCAGTCGAATTATAGTGCTTCTAAAGCAGGACTAGATGCAGATACACGCACATGGGCTTTAGAGTTAGCGCCTTTTGGATTTCGGGTAGCAGGTATCGCTCCAGGATTAACTAATACTCCAATTCTCAGTCGCGTATCTCCTGAAGCTTTAGCTCAAATGACAGCAGAAATACCGCTAGGGCGCATAGCTGAACCTTATGAAATCTGGCAAGCTATGCGTTTTATTATTGAATGTGACTATTTTACTGGTAGCGTCATTGATGTAGATGGTGGTGCGCGATTTTAATCTGCAAAAAGAATCTCAAAAAACTGTATATTTCCCCAGTAATTATGATTGTGCTTGACAAAAAGATGAATACAGGGAGAATATTAATGATGTTGATATAAAGCTTTCAAAAAATATCTTTCCCGGCAATTTTGATAGATAGTAGGAAAGTGTAATAGCTCCTCCGATAAAACTTAGAATTTACTCAACCTCTACGAATTTTTCTCCCAAGGGGAGACGCTGCGTGTTGGCGGAAGCCTCTCGCAGAAAAGGCGGTTCAATAAATTAAGGTTTCTGGTAATTTTTGCGTAAGTCCTGAAACTAAGTGAGTTACATTGTAAGCGAGTTTTATATGTCAAAAGTTAGTATTATCACTCCCTGTTACAATGCTGAAAAATTTATTGGTAAAGCTATAGAAAGTGTGCGTAGCCAAAGCTTTACTGATTGGGAATATATTATTGTAGATGATGGCAGTACCGATAATTCTGCTGAAGTAATTGCATCATATACGGCGATAGAACCAAGATTACAGTTAATTAAACAGCAAAATGGCGGTGTTTGTAATGCCCGCAACAAGGGTTTTAAGGTATGTTCTCCTGAGACAAAATACTTACTATTTTTTGATGCGGATGACTGTTTAGAAGTACGGATGCTAGAGGTAATGGTTACATACCTTGAACAACATCCTCATGTTAGTATGTCCTATTGTGATTATTGGTACATTGACACAGAGGACAAAGTTTTGCCTACAAATCCTTACCGTAGATTTGTGCCCTCTCGATTTGGAATCAAAGAGTTACCTTACGAAACATCTGAAACACCCTTGATAGGTGTTGGTTCTGGATCAGCAGTTGTTATGGAAAGCTGTTCCGTGCTACGAAGATGTATCTATGAAAAAACATTGGGATGGGATGAATGCTTGGGACAAGGAGGGGAAGGAATTGATTTGTTCATGCAATTTGCGCTGCTTGGTAAAATTCATTTTATCCCTAAAAAATTGTATAAATACCGTCAATATTCATATCAGTCTCATCGAGTTATAAATGACAAAATGCAAGCTGAAAAATTGATTACTAAATGGACAGATGGAAAATGGTTAACAAGAGATCAACAAGCTAAAATAGCTCAAGCAATATGGTTTTACCGAGGAAGATTAATACCTTTAAGAGAAATCCAAGATGCAAGAAACTTAATGCAACGTTGGCAAGTCATCCAAGCATTAAGTTTATACCTGAAAGCTTTGAAAAATTATTTACTATCATTAGTTAACATAAACCCTGAATTGATATGAATTATTCAGATATTAACGATATTGAACTTTTAGAATTACTCTTAAAAGAAGATGGAATCAAGCAGGAAACAGAAGAGTTTTTCATTCCCCGGCGCAATCTTCAAGAAGCGCCATTATCTTTTCAACAAAGACGCTTGTGGTTTTTATATGAATTAGAGCCGACATCTTCGGCTTATAATATTTGTTCTGTATTCAGTCTGCAAGGGTTGCTCAATGTTGAGGCTTTACAGCAAGCTTTTCGCGAATTGCAACAAAGACATGAAAGCCTGCGAACCACATTTACGAATATTGATGGCGAAGCTAGACAAATAATTCACCCCAATTATCTCACAGAAATTAGTTTAGAAGATTGGAGCGATCGCTCTCTTACAGAAACTGAACCAGAAATTTCTCATATAGGACGTTCGGAAGCTGATTATACCTTTGATTTAGCCACAGGGCCGCTCATTCGCGCCCGACTTTTTCGCCTGACACCACAGCGATATATTTTTACCCTCACTCTACATCATATTATCGCTGATGCTTGGTCTATTGGTGTAATTTTACAAGAACTTGCTATTTTGTATCAACTGGCAATTCAAGGAGATAAAACCGGAATTGCCGAGTTAAAAATTCAATACGCCGACTATGCTGTATGGCAACAAGAAAAATTCAATCCTTTAACTTTAGAAAATAGCCTGAATTATTGGGAAAAACAATTATCAGAATTACCTGTATTGCCATTCCCACTGGATTTTTCTCGTCCTCGTTTACAAACATTTCGCGGCGATTTAGTCAAATTTGAATTACCAAATTATCTCAGCAAAAACCTGCGCACCTTCAGTCAAAAATCAGGTGCGACTTTGTTTATGACGCTGATGGCTGGGTTTCAAGCGCTGTTGTCTCGTTACACGGGACAAGAGGATATACCTGTGGGAACTTCTATCGCCAACCGTCCGGGATTTGATGCGGAAAAACTCATTGGTTTTTTCGTCAATATGTTAGTTATTCGCACGGATTTAGGCGATGAACCAAGTTTTCGCACTCTAGTAAATCGAGTCAGAACAACGGTTTTAGAAGCTTTTGAACATACAGAAGTCCCTTTTGAAACTTTGGTAGAACGCTTAAATATTGAACGCGATACTAGTCGTAACCCTTTATTTCAAATTGCGTTTACTTTATTAAATGCACCTAAACCAAATTTTGGCATAGATGAATTAGAAATTTCTATATTAGCTAATCAAGAAGCAGCGCGTTTCGATTTAGAATTATTTATTACTGAAAGCGCAGATAGTTTACATGGGGTTTTATCCTATAATATTGATTTATTCAAACGAGAAACAGTAGAAAGATTTGCGCGTCATTTTTGTCAATTACTCGAAAGTTTAGTGACGCAACCAGATACACCAGTAAGTCGGTTATCTTTCTTGCTTCCAGAAGAATTAGCGCCATTAGTACCCGTTCAACCACAGCAAACTTTTTCTGTCACATCTTGTTTACATGAAGTTTTTAGTCAACAGGTAAAATTACGTCCGCAGCAAACAGCGCTGATTTTTGAAAAAACAAGTCTTACCTATGAACAATTAAATCATCGCGCCAATCAATTAGCCCATCATTTAATTAATCTTGGTGTCAAACCAGAATCGCGAGTAGGGTTGTGGTTGTCTCGTTCTTTAGATTTATTGGTGGCTATTTTAGCTATCTTAAAAGCTGGGGGTGTGTACGTTCCCTTCGATCCTGACTATCCAAGCGATCGCATTGCTTATATGCTGGAAGATAGTCAAGTTGCAGTTTTGCTTACCCATAGCCAATTTCAAGCACAAATTCCCCCCCACCAAGCCACAACTATCTTTATCGATAATTGCGAGGTTGAACTAGCAACACAACCAACCACCGCACCAGAGGTTTTAGTTCATCCCGATAACGCTGCTTACATTATTTACACCAGTGGTTCCACAGGAAAACCCAAAGGAGTTGTCGTTACCCATCGTCATGTTGTGCGGTTAATGTTGGCGACGGAAAAATGGTTTAAATTTAACCCTAAAGATGTTTGGACGCTCTTTCATTCCTGCGCCTTTGATTTCTCTGTTTGGGAAATCTGGGGCGCTCTTTTTTTTGGTGGTACTTTAATTATTGTACCTTATTTAGTCAGTCGCTCTCCAGAAGAATTTTATAATTTACTTTGCGATCGCAAAGTCACAGTTTTAAACCAAACTCCCTCAGCTTTTCGCCAATTAATGCAAGCCGAAGCATCAATAGGGAGAGAAGGAGAATTAGAATTACGCTATGTCATCTTTGGTGGGGAAGCTCTGGATTTAGCCAGCTTAGAACCTTGGTTTGAACGCCACGATGAAGAGTTTCCTTTACTAGTAAATATGTATGGGATTACGGAAACTACAGTTCATGTTACTTACCGTCCCATTCGGTTACGGGATGTTAAACAACGTCGAGGAAGTTTAATTGGTAAACCAATTCCTGACCTTTCTTTATATATTTTAGATCGTCATTGTCAACCCGTTCCTATTGGTGTTGTTGGGGAAATGTATGTTGGTGGCGCGGGTGTGACTCGCGGTTATTTTCACCGTCCCCAATTAACCGCCGAACGGATGATTCCCAATCCTTTTAATCATACAAAACCAGAACGTCTGTATAAAACTGGTGATTTAGCGCGCTTCCTTGATAACGGTGAAATTGAATATATCGGACGCAACGATTATCAAGTCAAAATTCGGGGTTTTCGCATAGAATTAGGCGAAATTGCAGCAGTAATTAAACGTCATCCAGGGGTAAAGGATGCATTAGTGATAGTCCGGGAAAGTAGCCAGGAAGATATGAGAATAGCCGCTTATATTGTGGCGAAAAATCAAGTTTCCCAACAAGATGTAACCAAAGAACAAACCCAAGAATGGCAATATACTTTTAACGAAACCTATCAGGGTGGTGACACAGAAACCGATCCAGCATTTAATATTGTCGGTTGGAATAGTAGTTACGATAATCAACCGATTCCCGCCGCGCAAATGCGTCAATGGTTAGATAATACCCTGGAGCGAATCCAAGCACTACAACCTCAAAGGGTATTAGAAATTGGTTGTGGTACAGGAATGATTTTGTTGAATATCGCACCGCAAGTTGAGTCTTATTGGGGAACTGATTTTTCTCAAGCAGCGATTAACCGCTTAACAAATATTCTCCAAAATCAATCTTTATCTCACGTGCGCTTGTTCTCTAGAGAAGCGATTAATTTTGCAGATATTCCCACTGCTTACTTCGATACAATTATTATTAACTCTGTTGCGCAATATTTCCCATCGCTGGAATATTTACAACAGGTAATTGCTGGAGCTTTACAATTATTAGCACCAGGCGGTAGTTTATTTATTGGCGATAACCGCAGCTTACCGCTTCTCAATTATTTCCATAGCAGCGTTGGCTTGTTTCAAGCAGCAGATAATATAGATAGAGAGAATTTTCAAATTCAAGTTAATCGCCTAGCAGCAGCCGAAAGCGAGTTAGTCATCGATCCGAGTTTCTTTGTTAATTTAACTCAAGTTTTCCCCGATGTCGCCGCAGTTGAAGTTCATCTCAAAGCTGAAAATAACCATAATGAATTAACCAAATATCGTTATGATGCGATTTTGCACAAATCAGGTGCAGAACAACATGATATTGTTGAAGCTGTTTGGCAAGATTGGGAAACTGCAAATCTCCAATTAGATGATTTACGAGATAAAATTAGCGCAGTCGGTGCAATTGGTTGGCGTGGTATTCCCAATGCGCGGTTAATTAAAGATGCAGCAATTTGGCAATGGTTGCAAGGTAATAATAGTAATATTAATAGTCAGAATATTGGAGAATTACGCCAATTTATTCATCAACTCGATTTAGCATCAGCAATCGACCCCGCAGATTTATATACTCTGGCGCAAGCAATCGGTTGTGAAGTAACTATCAGCTATTCTCCAGATTTAAATCATGAATATTTTGATGTTTGTTTCTACCCGAAAACAAACGATAAACGCCATTCGCCGGTAATGCCAATTAGCAATAAAATAGGACATCAATTTGCTAATTATTACGCCATTAATCCTCTGAAAGCACGTTTGGCGAAAACCTTAATTTCTCAATTAAAAGCACAGGCGCGGGAAGAATTACCAGAATATATGCGTCCCGCTTCTTTTGTACTATTAGAAAACTTTCCCCTGACTCCCAGTGGGAAGCTAGATAGACGCGCCTTACCAGCACCGGATAGAGAACAAGAAATTACCAGAGAATCTTTTGTTCAACCGACAACACCCACCCAAACAAAACTATGTCACATTTGGAGTGATGTTTTAGGAATTGAACAAATTGGTATCGCTGATGATTTCTTTCATTTAGGAGGACATTCTCTATTAGCAACTAAATTAGTTTCGCGAATTCGGGAAGAATTTAATTTAGCTTTACCATTGCGGACAGTTTTTGAATATTCCACCATTGCAGGTTTAGCAACAAAAATTGAACGCCTAGCTGAAAATACTAATATTAGTAATGCAGCTTTAGATATTATCCCTCAAGTTAGCGATCGCCAAAATTTACCCCTTTCTTTTTCTCAGTCTCGACTGTGGTTTTTAGATTTATTAGAACCCAATAATCCCGCTTACAACATCGCCGTAGCATTTCGCTTAGATGGAAAGTTAAATCGCGCAGCCTTACAGCAGAGTTTACAAACCATAATTCACCGCCATGAAGTATTACGCACCACTTTTGAAAGTGTCGATGGTGTTCCCATTCAAGTTATTCACCCTGCTTATTCAGTCCCCTTAATCATCACAGAAATACAGCCAAAAGAAGAACTTCAAGAATTAATTAGCCAAGCCATTACTACTCCCTTCAATCTCCGCAGTCTACCTTTACTTCGCGTTCATCTCTATCAATTAGCTGAAGATGTTCATGTTTTTGTTTTAGTTATCCATCATATTATTGCTGATGGTTGGTCGTTGGGATTAATGATTGAGGAATTATCCTTATCTTATACAGCATTTTGTCGCCAAGAAGCAGCCAAATTACAGCCTCTACCTATACAATATGCAGATTTTGCCCATTGGCAACGCACAACTTTTGAGCAAACCCAACTCCCAGCACAATTAGCTTACTGGAAACAAAAACTCAGTGGGAAAATAGAGGTTTTAGAATTACCTACAGATTATCCCCGTCCGGCGATCGCGCGTTATCAAGGCAGTGCAGTATCCTTTACAATCAATAGGGAAACATCCACAGCATTACAAAAATTATGCGAATCTCAAGGTGCTACTTTATTCATGGGTTTATTAGGGGTATTTAGCACCCTATTAATGCGTTATTCCGGAAAAACAGATTTATTAATTGGGACACCAATTGCTAACCGCAACCGCAAACAAGTTGAACCATTAATTGGCTTTTTTGTCAATACTTTAGTAATTAATACTAACTTAAACGGCAATCCTGATTTTATCAATTTACTATTACGCATTAAAGAAGAAACCCTAGAAGCTTACGCTCATCAAGATGTACCTTTTGAGAGAATAGTTGAAGAAATTCAGCCAGAAAGAAATCTCAGTCATCATCCCTTATTCCAGGTGATGTTTGTCTTGCAAAATGCACCAATGGGTAAACTAGAATTACCCGATTTACAATTAACTCCCTGGGAAACAGAACAGGTAACAGCAAAGTTTGATTTAACTTTGTTGATGACAGAAACAGAACAAGGAATTCAAGGACAATGGGAATATAGAAGCGATTTATTTGATGTCACAACCATTAAGAGGATGGTAGGACATTTCCAAACTTTACTGTCAGCTATTGTAGCTAATCCCCAACAGTGCATTACTGCACTACCTCTATTAACACCAACTGAGCAACATCAGCTATTAGTAAATTGGCAAAATAATCAAGTTGATTATCCTCAAGATATATCTCTCCATGAATTATTTGAAATTCAGGTAAAGAAAACACCGGATGCAATAGCAGTAGTATTTGAAAATCAATATTTAACTTATGATGAGTTAAATCAACGTGCTAATCAATTAGCCCATTACCTCCAAAATTTAGGAGTTAAACCAGAGGTAGTAGTAGGCATTTGTCTTGAACGCTCTCTAGAAATGGTAGTAGGATTATTAGGGATTTTGAAAGCTGGTGGTGCTTATCTCCCCATTGATGCAGCTTATCCCCAAGAACGCATCAATTTCATGTTAGCAGATGCGCAGATATCTATATTATTAACCCAAGAACAACTACTAGCAAAATTGAGCCTGCAAAATAATGCACAGATGATTTGTTTAGATAGGGACTGGGAAATTATTGCTCAACAAAGTATAGATAACCCAGTTAGCGGGATAATAGCAGATAATTTAGCATATATCATTTATACGTCTGGTTCTACAGGTAAGCCTAAGGGTGTGATGATTAATCACCGTGCTATTTGCAATCACATGTTATGGATGCAAACAACCTTTGCTTTACAAGAAACAGACATAGTAATACAAAAAACTCCCTTTAGTTTTGATGCTTCAATTTGGGAGTTTTACGCACCTTTATTAGTGGGTGGAAAGTTAATCATTGCTAAACCTGGCGGTCATCAAGATGTTAGTTATTTGCTGGAAGTTATCAACCAACAACAAGTAACTATTGTGCAACTTGTGCCATCATTGCTGCAAATGCTTTTAGAACAAGAGGGAATTAAAAAATGTAATTCTCTTAAACATATCTTCTGCGGTGGTGAAACTTTATCTTTAGTACTGCAAGAAAGTTTATTGAAGAAACTAAATGTGAATCTGTATAATCTTTACGGCCCAACTGAGGCTTGTATTGATGCTACTTTCTGGACTTGTCAAGCCGAAATAAATCAAAAGAATGTCCCTATTGGTAGAGCAATTCACAACGCAAAAACTTATATTCTTGATTCTAATTTGCAACCAGTACCGATTGGTATTCCTGGAGAATTGTACATAGGTGGTGCTGGACTAGCCAGGGGATATTTCAACCGTCCAGAATTGACTGCTGACAAATTTATTGCTAACCCTTTCAATTTTGTAAAATCAGAGCGTCTGTATAAAACAGGTGACTTAGTTCGCTATCTTCCCGACGGTAATATTGAATTTTTAGGACGCATTGATAACCAAGTTAAAATTCGCGGTTTCCGCATTGAACTAGGAGAAATTGAAGAAATATTAAATCAGCATCCAGATGTACTCAATGCAGTGGTAATTACTAATCTAGATGCCATCGGCACTCAAAAGCTAGTTGCATGTATTGTACCGGGAGATGAGCAAATTATTTCTGTAAATTTATTACGGAATTTCCTCAAAGAAAAACTCCCAGATTACATGATACCTGCTAACTTTGTTATTTTAGATGCTTTACCGTTAACACCTAATGGCAAGGTTGATCGCCAAGCCCTAGCTGCACTGCATATAAAAACAAATATCCCAGCCAAAAACCAAATTTTACCAAGAACGCCATTAGAATATAAATTAGTAAAAATTTGGGAAGAAATTCTCCACATTAACCCTATTGGCGTCACTGAAAACTTCTTTGATTTAGGCGGTCATTCTTTATTAGCAATTCGCTTAATTGCAGCAATTGAAAACCGCTTAGAATGCAATCTACCCGTTGTTACTTTATTCCGAGAAAGTACAATTGAGAAGATAGCAGCTTTAATAGAGCAAGAGCAGACAAGCAGCGATTTAGATGTTCTAGTTCCTCTCCAAACTAAGGGAAATTTACCCCCCTTATTTCTCATGCATCAAGCCGGTGGTTATGCTCTTTCTTACTCTTTACTAGCGCAAACTTTAGGTCAAGAACGCCCAGTTTATGGACTGCAAGCACGGGGTTTAGATGGGAAACAACCGCCGTTAGCAACTGTTGAAGCAATGGCTACTAGTTATATCAAAGCGATTCGCGCCATCCAACCTTCTGGCCCTTATTTATTAGGCGGTCATTCTTTGGGAGGATTAATTGCATTTGAAATTACAGCCCAACTAGAGGCTATGGGTGAACAGGTAGAAAATCTACTAATTATTGATACCCATCCCCCATTACCCACCTTAGAAATTGAAACTTCTTTAGAAGATGATGCGGCTATTCTTTGCTTTATTGTTGAGCAAATAGCCATTCATTTCAACACAAATATCAATATTTCATACGAAGAATTATCCAGCCGCAACCAAGCAGAAAAATTTCAATATGTACTGCAAATTTTACAGCAGTCTGAACTTGTTCCCCCGGATTCAGGAGAAAATTTAATTACTGGGTTAATTAACGTTTACAAAGCTAATGTACAAGCAAGTCTGCGTTATCAACCGCAAACTATTAAAGCTGCTATTTCACTGTTTAAAACTGCATCATTGGCAGAGCAATTTCCTAACGATCCTACTGTAGGTTGGGCGAATTTAACCCAGGAGCAGGTGTCTGTTTGTTCTTTACCTGGCGAACATCAAACGATTTTGAAAAATCCGCATCTGCAAAAATTGGCAGCAGAAATTACAGCAGTTTTAAGTAGGTTGGCGTTGCTGAGTGAGAATGTGAATTTGTCTCACGCAGAGGCGCAGAGGCGCAGAGAGTAAATGAGATACGCGCTTTGGGGCATGGCAGTGCCAATGCCCCTACAATTAACGATTATCTATCGCCATCGCCAGGGATTGATTGCAAAACTGTATTAGCTATTTTTGTGCTGCACCAACTGCGGTAGGTTCGCCAAGCACTTTACTAAATCTTTCAATGTAGAAGCTGAGAGGATTTTCTACTGCTTTAATTGATTCGCGATCGCGTAATGTGTTCCACCATTGTTGAATACGCGGTGTTTCTGCTGGAAGGCTAAACTTGCGGAAGTGTTCGAGCAGGGGTAAGCGTTCAAACCAAGGATAGAAGCTGATATCCACTAAGCTTACCTTGTCTCCTAACCAGTAAGGCCCGTTTCCAGACAGCTTACCTAATCCTTCTTGCTCTATATATAAGAGGGATTCGATAAACTCTCTATGTCCAAGTTCTTGTTCAGTGCTATCTTTACCGCGTAGCAATTTGTTAAACGCCGGGACAAAGCGAGTATTAGCGTAGTCAATCCAAATCCGCGCGATCGCTTTTTCTCCCGGTTCCTTGGGTAATAAAGCTGGCTCTGGAAAGACTTCTTCTAAATATTCATTAATAACGGCAGATTCATAAATCTCTACATCTCCATGCGCGATCGCCGGCACTTTTCCATAGCGGGAAATCTGCGTGTAACCTTCTGGCTTATTTTGTAAGTCAATTTCAATCGGGGTAAACTCAATTCCTTTTTCTAGCAACACCACGCGGGTTCTTTGGGAGAAAGTCGAGGCTTTGGCAAAGTAAAGCTTTAGGTTACTCATAAATTGCTTTCCTTGTGTTGTTGATGATTTGGTATGGGAGATGATGAATTTTTTAATCGCTTTGGCTGGTATTTACACTAGTGCTTTGTCTCATTAATTTTGCGGTGCTGCGAGATCCCCGACTTCTTGAAGAAGTCGGGGATCTGAACATCCGTGACTCATCAGAATTAATGGGACAGACTACTAGCCAATTACAAAGCCCGGTTACTCGCTCGTCTTACCGTATAATATTAAAGATGATTTTGTCAACACCTGGAAAAGACTTCTATGGCTAATGAAACAAGAGTTTCTTATAAGATTAGGTTATCTAATTATTAGAAAACAATATTTTTAGGGCTACGTATACTTTGATTACTGGAGGCTTGTATTCTCGTTGCGGTTATGCAATACTGCTTAGATAATCAACGGTAAATTGGTCGATAAACAGTATTTAATATTTTTTGATGCATATATTGCACTGAAAAATTATGTAAATACTTAAAGAATTCAGCAAAAACTACTTACATTTTATGAAAACGCTAAGTTTTCATAAAAGGTGTTGCTGTTGCCCAAAATCTTGATTTGAAAGAGTGTCCCGCTAATGAATTCTCTTAATTTCTACAGTTTATAGACAAATAAGGCACATTTAAGGCGTTATTAAATATCTAGTCATCTTCTGTAGGAAGCTTGTTATTTCATTATTCTTAACAGGCAGATCGATCCTTTGAGTCATTCTTTCAAACTTCATCCGCCAACATTCAACGAATGACGTAATTGTGGAGAAAAATCATGACAATTGCCCTAGAACGTCCTACCAAGAAAACTCGTTCAGCACAGATTCGGGAGCAACTAGGATATTCCATCATCGATACCGATGTGCATACCCAGGAATTTGAACCTGCTTTTCTCGATTATTTAGAGCAGGTAGGCGGTTCTAAAATTGTTGATAGCTTTAGAGAACATTTACCTGGTGCTGGGCGTTTTCGTTGGTTCCAAAAGTCTTGGGAAGAACGCCATAACTATCGGACTGCGCGTCCACCCTTTTGGGGTCGTCCTACAAAAGACACCTTAAGTTTAGCAACAATTACCCTGCCAAAGTTACTACACGAACGCTTGCAAGAAGCGGGTACAGACTTTGCTGTGTTGTACCCCAACTTAGCAACCCTCGCACCACAAATTAAAAATGAAGAAATGCGGCGAGCAGTTTGCCGAGCAGCAAACCTGTATCATGCAGATATCTTCCGTCCTTATAGCGATCGCCTCACTCCCATCGCGACAATTCCTTTGCACACCCCAGAAGAAGGAATTGAGGAATTGGAATATGCAATTAAAGTATTAGGGCTGAAAACAATTCAAATTCCCGGTTACGTCACTCGCACAATCCCAGCTTTTGAAAAATATTCGGAAGAAGTGCAAAGAGAAGCAACCTGGATAGATACCTTTGCTTTAGATAGCGCTTACGATTACGATCCCTTCTGGGCGAAGTGCGTCGAGTTGAAAGTTGTACCTACCACCCACGCCTCTGGTATGGGTTGGACTTCACGACGCTCAATTTCCAATTATCAATACAACCACATTGGACACTTTGCTTCTGCTGGCGAAGCCTTCTGCAAAGCCCTATTTTTTGGTGGTGTTACCCGCCGTTTCCCCACATTAAAATTTGCCTTCCTCGAAGGTGGTTCAGCTTGGGGTGCTAGTCTATACACAGATATTATCTGGCATTGGGAAACCCGCAACCCAGAGATTTTACAAAATAACAATCCCAACAATGTAGATCGGGAAGCCTTAGCAGAACTTTTCCATCGTTATGGCGGCCCAGAATTCCAAGGTCGTGCGGATCAATTTGGTAGCGGTTTAGGCTTCCACGGTCAATATCTATCGCCTCAAGATCCAGGCGAATTAGATGAATTTGCGGCGGCGGGAATTACCAAAGCCGAAGATGTGCGCGATCGCTTTTTGAATCACTTCTACTTTGGTACAGAATCCGACGATTTGCGGGTTGCTTACGCCTTCAATCAAAAAGCCAACCCATTTGGCGATCGCGTTAAAGCTTTCCTTGGTTCCGATTCCGGTCACTGGGATGTGCCTGATATTACAGCAGTTACCGCCAACGCTTACAGCTTTGTCGAACGGGGTATTCTCAGCGAAGAAGACCTGCGTTACTTCCTGTCTACCCATCCTTTAGAGTTGTACACCAGCCTCAACCGCGACTTCTTCAAAGGAACAGCCATTGAAAAAGAAGCAGAAGAATATTTAGCTCGGGCATAGGGCATGAGGCATGGGGCATGGGGCATTGGGCATTTGTCCCCCTTGTCTCCCTTGTCCTCCTTGTCTCCCTTGTCCCCCTTGTCTCCCTTGTCTCCCTTGTCTCCCTTATCCCCCTTGTCCTCCTTGTCTACTTCCTAGCCCCTAGCCTCTAGCCCCTAGCCCCTTATGACCGCCACAGTTAAACCTGCATATATTAGTATTTTTCGTCGATTAACACTGCTTGTTGTCCCTGGATTGTTAACTTTAACAACTTCGTTGACGTTAGTTAGTTGTACACAACAAAACCAAAAAGCAGATAACCAATCTCCGACTAATAATGTAGCGGATGTTAATACCTCAAAAATCAAAACCAAAGTACTCCGGATGGGGTATCAGCAAGCTGGTGATTTGGTGAGGGTAACCAAGGTATTAGAAAAACGCTTGGAACCTTTGGGGGTCAAGGTAGAATGGGCACAATTTGCCCAAGGCCCTCAGCTAATGGAAGCGATGAATGTCGGCAAAATAGATTTGGGTTCTGTGGGTGAAACGCCGCCAATTTTTGCTCAAGCAGCCGGCGCTCAAATTGCTTATGTTGTGGGACGGCGACGGACGGAAAATTCTGGTAAAGGAAGTGCGATCGCAGTTCCTCCAGATTCTCCCATTAAGAGTATCAAAGATATTAAAGGACAAAAAGTTGTCTTTCAAAAAGCCTCTGCATCTCACTATTTTAT
This sequence comes from Calothrix brevissima NIES-22, assembly GCF_002367995.1. Lineage (GTDB taxonomy): Bacteria > Cyanobacteriota > Cyanobacteriia > Cyanobacteriales > Nostocaceae > Aulosira > Aulosira brevissima. The sequence goes on along the minus strand of NZ_AP018207.1, from coordinate 7,829,339 downwards.
CCTCAGAGCATTGGAAGAAGCCGGTTTAAAATATAGTGATATTCAAGTTGTTAGCATACCTAACGTAGAAGCGGCGAGTGCATTTCTCGAAGGTAAAATTGCTGTTTGGGTAACAGGCGATCCTCATTTAGCGCGAGCGGAAAAATTAGGTAAAGCGCGGGTAATTAAAACTAGTGAAGGACTCGATTCTCCTGGCGGATACTATATCGGTTCTAAGCCATTTGCCACAGAAAATCCTGAACTGCTGCGGATTGTGATTGAGGAAATTGATAAAATTGAGCGTTGGGCAGAAGCACATCCCAAGGATACTGCCAAGCTAATTTTACCATTCCAAAAACTCCCGCCAGATGTCATGGATTTGGTAATTAGCCGTCGGAGTTTTGGATTAAGAGCAATTTCGCCAGATTTAATCAGCGAACAACAACGAGTTGCAGATTACTTCCATAAAAATGGTTTGATTCCTAAACCAATCAATATCAAAGAAGCAACGCTGACAGATGAGCAGTATGCAGCAATTACTCCCCCAACAATTAGCCAAAAATAGAATACATAATTTGGAGGTAGATAAATATGGGTTCTCAACACTTTGATATTCAACCTGTTGCGGGACGTATCGGTGCGGAAATTGTTGGCGTCGATTTAAGTCGTAATCTCAGCGACGATATTATCAGTGATATCCGCAAGACTTTAGTTAAATACAAAGTCATCTTTTTCCGCAACCAGCAACTTGATGCTAATGGCCAAGTCGCTTTTGCGCGCCGCTTTGGAGAAGTGACAACAGCTCACCCCACTGTACCCTCACTCCCCGGACATCCAGAAGTACTTGACCTGAATTATGGCAAAACTGCTACCCGCGCTAACACCTGGCATACTGATGTAACTTTTGTAGATCGTCCTCCCCTTGGTTCTGTATTGCGTGCCCTGGTTATCCCTCCGGCTGGTGGTGATACTATTTGGGCAAACTCTGTGACTGCATATCAAGATTTACCAGAATATCTGCGTACTCTTGCGGATGATTTATGGGCAGTACATAGCAACGCCTATGATTATGCTGTCGCTGCGGTGGATCTCCCCGAAGATGTGAAAGCTTACCGTGATGTATTCACCTCAACTGTATATGAAACTCTGCATCCAGTAGTGCGAGTACATCCAGAATCTGGTGAAAAGGGTTTATTTATTGGTGGTTTTGTGCGTCAGGTTCGCGGGTTATCGACAACGGAATCAGACGATATTATCCGACTGTTACAAGCATACATAACTCGTCCAGAGAATACAGTACGCTGGCGTTGGCAAGTTGGTGATGTAGCATTTTGGGATAACCGTTCTACCCAACATTATGCGATCGCCGATTACGGTAACCAACCTCGTCACGTTCAACGAGTCACCATCGCAGGCGATTTACCCATCGGCGTCAACGGTAAACAAAGCAAAGCTATCAAAGGTAATTCTTCCCAATACATCCCCAGCTTGGCTGCTGTTTAAGAGAGACAAGGGGGACAAGGAGGACAAGGTAGACAACTGACAACTAACCACTGACAACTGACCACTGACAAGGAATAATTTATGGTCTTAACGCCTTCAACAATGTTACCTTTAGGTACTTTAGCACCGGATTTTCATTTACCAGATGTTGTTACTGGTAAAATCGTTTCACTTGCTGATTTTGCTGATAAAAAAGCGCTGCTAGTCATATTTCTCAGCCGCCACTGTCCGTTTGTGCAGCATATCAAATGGGAGTTGGCGAAAATAGGTAAAGATTATAGCGATCGCAATTTGGGAATTGTGGCGATTAGCGCTAACGATATCACTACCCATCCCGATGATGCGCCAGAATTGCTCAAAGCCTTTGCCCAAGAAATAGATTTGTCCTATCCTCTGCTGTACGACGAATCACAGCAATCTGCGAAAAATTTCTTTGCTGCTTGCACTCCTGACTTTTTCCTCTTTGATGCAACACGCAAGCTGGCTTATCGCGGACAGTTGGATGATAGCCGTCCTAAAAACGATAAACCCGTGACTGGTGCGGATTTACGTAAAGCCATTGAAGATGTATCGCGCGATCGCGTCATTACTTGGGAACAGAAGCCAAGTATCGGTTGCAACATCAAATGGAAACAGGGAAATGAACCTGCTTATTACAAAGTAGCAGCCGTTGCAGTATAGAAATTTGCATATTTGAATATACTCTCTAGAAACAAGGTGAATGAGGTGCGATCGCGCACCTTTTTTATTTCCTTCTAACTTGAAAGAGTTATTTCTCCCTTGTCCTCCTTGTCCTCCTTGTCCTCCTTGTCCCCCTTGTCCCCCTTGTCCCCCTTGTCCTCCTTGTCCCCCTTGTCCTTTCATACATGGCGATAAAAATTGTTTCATCAAGACAGCCCTCTGACTTTCTTCGGTCAGCTTTTTCTAGCACGACTGACATACTGACCGTGAATATTCACCATATAAGGAACTATATATGTTAGTGCTGCAGAAATCCAGCGTTCTCTAGTCATTTGACCTTTGAGCGTCGCCGATCCGTGATTGAGTACAAACAAGATAGAACCTACAACTACAGCAGTCTTAAATGCTGTGGGCATCAGCTCTTTATCTACTAAACTCAAACAATATTCTCTAACAGCTTTCATCTGCTAATTATCAACTTCGTAAAAATTACTATAATACTTTTTATTAAAAATAAACAATTATATCATTTACTAATTTTTCATGACAAATAATCAAATTATCTCTCAATCGAGATGTTAATTTACACTTACTGGCAACTTTAATTTAAATTTTTTGTAGATAAAAAAGCTGTAATTAAAAATATCACATAATTTTTTCTATTTTTTACTAATAAAAAATATTCATAATATAAATATTTGCGTTACTGCTTGCATTTTATCTCAAACTATGAAAAACTTTTTATATAAACTACGGCAATTCAATCGATTTTACGTAGATTAAATAAAAATTATTTTTATCTACTATTAATCTCGTAGCTAAAGGCACTTATTTAATAGCTATAAAGCTAATTAATTGGTGCAAAAAAATCTTGCAATTATTCCATAGCTCGTTTCTACAGTCATGAAAATACCATTTCTTCCACAACGGCGGACTACATTAAAACGGATTGTGCAATATACCTTAGTAGGATTTTTTGCTCTATCAGCACCTTTGACAGGCAGTACAATCCAAAGTAGTGAAGCACAAACAAAAACTGGTGGATTTAAGTCAAAAGTAATCAACCTGGCTTATCAAACTTCAGGGGATATAGTCAAAGCTAGAAAATCTGTAGAGCCGCGTTTTCAAGCATTAGGTGTCAAGGTAAATTGGGTGGGGCCATTTCCCGCAGGGCCACAACTAATAGAAGCCCTAAATGCAGGTAAAGTTGACATCGGTACTGTAGGAGAAACACCTCCGATATTTGCCCAAGCCGCAGGTATCACAGAAGTTGTTTATATTGCTGGACGCAGACCTAGCAAAGGACTAAATCAAGGCATTGTGGTAAGAGCAAATTCTCCCATTAAAAAGCTATCAGATATAAAAGGTAAAAAAGTTGCTTTTCAAAGAGGCTCGAATGCTCATTATTTACTAGCAAGAGCTTTAAAAGAAGTAGGTCTCAAAATTAGTGATGTTCAAGTTGTTGGTCTAACACCATCAGAAGCGCGCGACGCCTTTATTCAAAACAAAGTTGAAGTATGGGTAGCTAGCGATCCATTTTTAGCTCTGGTAGAGAAAAGTATCCCTATTCGTAATTTGAGAAATGCAGGCGGTATTAACACTTTAGGCGGATTTTATATTGCTAGAAGGCAATTTGTTTCGGAAAATCAAGAATTGGTGCGAGTGTTTTTAGACGAAGCAGATAAGGTTGGAGAATGGGCTGATAAAAACCCTGCTGAAGCTGCTAAAGCGCTGGCTGGTGAAGTAAAACTTGACCCATCAATTTTAGAAGTAGTTTCACGCCGAACTGTTCGACGATTAAGACCATTAACACCTTCAATTATTGCTGAACAACAGCAGGTTGCTGATTTCTATTTCCAAGAAAAAATCATTCCTCGCAAGGTAAACATTCGTGATGCTATTCCTCCAACAAGTACACTACAAGCTATTACACCTCAGAGGTTAGCTAAAAAATAAAACCACCTACGGATCGGAGTTTAGGCACGTGGTAGGGGCGTGTCAAGTAGATATTTATTCATAAATGAGGATATAGGTGAACCCGCCCCTACTAATAACTGACAAGTGAAGCGCAATAAAGGCACAGGTAAGTTTGAGCTTATCCAGTGCCTTTTTTAAATTGAATTAATTTTTATGGAAAGCGGCGGAAAACTCCATCTAAAAGGGGATGAAGTTTTTTATCATTTTAATTGCGCATAAAGAAAAGTAGTAGTTTGAGAAGAGCAGCCAAACTACTACGTCGAGCAGAAAGAAGTAATTTTTATAAATTGACTAGTTGGCGTGAGCAACTTCTTTTGTTGCAGCCGAACTATTGATTGCTGTTACTAAATCAGAAAGTACATCTTGCAATCTCTGGGCAATTTCTGCGTCTAGTTGAATAGAGCCATCAGCTTGTACTTGAATTTGTTTATCTACACTATAGATAGTACTGAGAATGTGCCGCGCTCCTAATTCTGATAGCACAGGTTTTAAGGCATATTCTATTGCTAATAAATGGGCGATTGTCCCACCTGTAGCTAAAGGTAATACCACTTTTCCCGCTAGAGATTTCTGAGGTAACAAATCTAAGAAAGCTTTTAATACACCTGTGTAAGCTGCCTTATAAATTGGTGTAGCAATAATTACGCCATCAGCTTTTTCTAAAATAGCTTTGGGTTTTTCTAAAGCTGGACTATCGTAACGTCCATAAGCCAAATCTTCCGCCGGAATATCGCGAACGGAGATGATATCAACGGTGATCCCTTGCTGTACAAGGATTTTGCTAGCGTACTCTAGTAAAGAGTAAGTACGGGAAGGATGGGAAGGACTACCTGCGATCGCTAAAATATGAGGCATTTTTTAAGTTCTCCTGGGATTTTTACTTACGTTAATCTACTGTGGCGACTGTATTTTTATTAACTGGCTGTTTGGGAAATTCGCGATTCGCAACAATTTCGCCAAACGGACTTGTCATTTGTGGTTCAATCGCAGGTAAATTTTCTAAAGGTAAGCGAGGGAAAAGTAATTCGGCAACGCGATATGCTTCTTCTAAATGGGGATAGCCAGAAAAGATGAATGTTTCAATTCCTAAGTCTGCATACTCCAACATTCTTTTAGCCACGGTATCGGGATCGCCAACTAAAGCCGTACCTGCACCACCCCGTACTAAACCAATTCCCGCCCATAAATTTGGGCTAATTTCTAAAGCGTCGCGGCTACCTTTGTGTAATTCTTGCATCCGGCGCTGTCCTTCAGAATCCATACGATCGTAAGCGGCTTGAGTTTTTGCGATCGCATCTTCGTCTACATAACGAATTAAATCATTCGCTGCATCCCAAGCTTTACTTTCAGTTTCCCTGACAATCACATGGAGACGAATTCCAAAGCGAATTGTCCGTCCTTGTGCTTCTGCTAATCGTCGCACTGAAGCAATTTTTTCTGCAACCTGTGCAGGTGTTTCGCCCCAAGTTAAGTACACATCTACATGTTTAGCAGCAATTTCTTGGGCGATAGGTGAAGAACCACCAAACCATAATGGTGGGTGGGGTTTCTGCACGGGCGGAAATAGTATTTTCCCATCTTGAATGTTGAGATAATCGCCTTGGAAGTTAGAAACTTCACTAGCAGCTATTTGTCGCCACACAGTTAAAAACTCATCTGTGAGTTTATAGCGATCGTCATGGGATAGATGCAAACCATCCCCAGCCAACTCAACAGGATCGCCACCTGTAACCACATTGATTAGCAACCGTCCACCAGAAATGCGATCAAACGTCGCCGCCATCCTTGCAGCTACCCCTGGCGACATCAACCCCGGACGAATAGCGACTAAAAACCGCATGTTTTTCGTATGGGTGACTAGCGTTGATGCCAAAATCCACGCATCTTCACAAGAACGTCCTGTAGGTAATAAAGCACCTGCAAAACCCAAGTGATCTACAGCTTGGGCAATTTGTCGCCAGTAATCAAAGTTTACTGCTCGTCCACCGATAGCAGTACCTAGATAGCGTCCTTCTCCATGCGTGGGGATAAACCAAAGTAGTTGCATAATCCCTATTTAATGTGGCTGCAAAATTCAGATTATTGTTTACTACGATATTTCTATCGAGATGCCGTATTTACTGACATCTTCAAAGTATTACACAGATGGATATGGAAATCAAGGATGTTATTAGTCAATAGTCAATAGTCAATAGTCTATGGATGCTTCTTTCAAAGGGTATGTTCTATTAACTCTCTCCATTAACTCGCTCCCATGCTCTGCGTGGGAGTGTAAATTTATGAGGCTCTGCCTCAATTTATCAGAAGACAAGGCTCCGTCTCGCAATCTGCATTTCCAGCCTTTTACGCTAAAAACTCCCATGCAAAACATGGGAGCAAAGTAACCACATTCAACTGTTAACAGTCAACCGTCAACAACCCTCATTAACCCTTCAAATAACTGGGATTCCATTGCAACCAATAACTTTCTAAGGATCTGGCGATTACATCTGCTAATTTTCCAAATAAGGCATATAGCAAAATACTTAATACCACCACATCTGTTTGCATAAATTCTCTAGCATTCATTGCCATATAACCAATACCAGAATCAGCAGCAATGGTTTCTGCAACAATCAATGTCAACCACATGATCCCTAGAGAAAAACGCACGCCTACCAAAATAGAAGATAATGCTCCGGGAAGAATAATTCGCCAAAATAATCCCCAAGTATTTAAACCATAAACTTTGCCCATTTCAATTAATCCTGGGTCTACACTGCGAATCCCATGAAAAGTATTTAAATAAATGGGGAACATTACGCCTAAAGATACGAGAAATAATCTGGCTTCGTCACCGATACCAAACCATAAAATCACCAAGGGAATTAAGGCTAAGTTGGGAATGTTACGCAACATTTGAATAGAAGTATCTAACAATTTCTCAGCAATTGGAGAAATGCCATTAACTAACCCTAAAGTAAAACCAATACTACCACCGACTAAAAATCCAGAAATTGCCCTAGCAGCACTAATACCAATATTTTTAAATAATTCGCCAGTTTGAGCTAAATGAATCGCTGCACCCAGCACGCTTAAAGGTGCAGGTAAAATGCGGGTAGGAATGAAACCTATAGAAGATAGCAATTGCCATATCAGAATTATAGAAAGGGGTACTAGCCAAGGAATTAAGGATTGAACTTGGCGATTTTTTAGGAATTGATATTTTAACTTCTGTTTTTTCATTGTTTGCCTTGCCGCGAAATTATTAGAAGTAGAAGAAGTAACTTTCATGGATGTTCTATTAGTAAGTAATGAGTTAACTAAAATTTGTGATTTGTAATTCAAAATTACAAAATTTTATGATTAAATCAACGATAAGCTGATAGCGATCGCAACTGACCACTGACCCTTACGGGTACTCTTCGAGAACCCCTTCGGGGAACGGCAGTTGCTACAAGTCGGGGAACCCGCCCAACGCACTGCCTCACAACTAACCACTGACCAACCTAATTTTTCCAAGCAGCAATAACAGTGATTGGAAGTTCCTCTGTAAATGTTCCCGTCGGCTCTACTGCTAGCAGAGATTGTTTAAGTTCAGCTTCAAACTTTTGGCGATTTTCTTCAGAGCCAAAAAAGGATGGTAAACAAAAAGCTGTGGAATAGAGATAGCCAATATAGGAGTCAATAGTCCAAGATTTTTCATATTTAACTTCAAAGTTTTCTTGGCGATTAAATGACGATTTAGCGATAATTTCTTCATGAGAAACAGCTAAGGGTTTCCAGAAACCTTGACCACCTTCACCTGTACGGCGTTTTTCACCTAACCAACTTTGTACAACAGCAATTGCTGTTTTCTTCCAAGGGTGGTCACTATTCCAAGGGTCTTCATAGGTTTTGATAATAGCTAATCCACCATCATTTGCAAGTAAATTGTATATATGTTCTATAACTAATTCTCGCTGCATCCAATGAAAAGCTCTACCAATTGTGACTAGCTGGAATTTACCAAAATTTTGAGAAAGATTTTCTGCTCTATCTTGTATCCAACTAATATTGTTTGCACCTAATTCTAAAGCTTGAATCTTTGCTTCTTGCAGCATCTCTGCATCTGGGTCTAAACCGAATATTTCGCGAAATTTATTATGTAGAGGAATGGCGATTAATCCGGCACCACAGCCCAAATCTAGTAGTCTACCTTGACCATTTAATTTAAATTTATCTGTAAGTAAATCAAATAACACAGGCGGATACTGTGGTCGATAACGAGCGTAGTACCAAGCTGCACCTTCAAATAAAGTTGGATCGTAAGTAGAGATTGTTGTCATAGTTTTAAGCTCAAATTAATTTCAAAATATATTTTATTAGTGTGTAGGGTGAGCGAGAAATTTTCACCCTACTTATACTGTGGTTGTGCAGCCACAATATTAATGATTAAAACGGGCGACTTCCGGCTAAACTTACACGCTTTAATACCCGTCTTTCATTGGGATCAAATGGTGTTCTGTGGTGTAATGTAGCTTGATTATCCCAGTAAACAATGTCACCTACAGACCATTTGTGTTGATAATAAAATTGGGGCTGATTGAGATGTTCGCGCAATTGAGCAATTAATTCTGCTCCTTCTTGCGGTTCTAAACCAACTACTTCTACTTCTGTTGCGTAATCGAGATACAAAATCTTTTTTCCGCTTTCTGGATGCGTGCGTACCAGAGGGTGAGGAAAGACTGGACTAACTAAGGGAATACTTTTATCTAAACGATAATGGGAACGAGGCGCATTTTTGTCTCGCAAAAATGGATTGTAAGTAATCAGATTTAAATCTGCTATTCGCCGTTTGGTAAACTCATCTAAGGTTTCATAAGCCAAATTTAGATTTAGCCAAGAAGTCTCGCCACCTTGAGATGGAACTTCTAACGCATAGAGTAGAGAACCGCTAGAAGGATAGGGAGTCCAATGGTGATCGGAATGAAAAGCTAACTCACCTGTACCTGTATAACCGCCATCGACGTTAGACACTGGGATAATTACTGGTGTAGTTCCTGTTTCGGAAGCTAACACAGGTATCTCTTGTGGTGGTACAAAGAGAGAGCCAAAGTAGAACGAAAAGTTCAAAAATTGCTCATCAGTCAGTTGTTGATTTTTGAAGATGAGAATATGGCGATCGCGTAATGCTTGTTTTAGCTGCAAAATAATTTCTGGTGTTACAGCTTGACTTGCATCTAATCCTGTCACAATCGCGCCTAGAGGTGCATCTAAGGACGTAATTTTAACTTCTGTTAAGGTCAGTGTTGGCATAGTGTTCTTCTTTGATCGATAGTCAGTTGTCAGAGACGCGATAACCCTTGTCTGTACAATATTTGTCTCCCTTGTCCTCCTTGTCTCCCTTGTCCCCCTTGTCCCTCTTCCTACCTCTTCTACTGCTTGGCTAACACATCTTGGGGTGTAATTTTGGTATATTCTTCAGGCTTTAAAAACCCATCTCTGACATTGACTTTTTTCGGTATCAGCCCCAGAGAATACCATTTGTCAGCTACTTCTTGTTGCTTAGTAATGACTTTGTCGTTAATTGGTACCAAAGAAAAATCATATTTATCATGCATTGCTTCTAAGGTTGGTACATCCAGTTGTGTTACTGGTGCAAGTAATTCTGCGATTTCTTTGGGATTTTGTTTAGACCAAATTTGGGCTTTTTGCAGTTCGTCTAAAAAGACTTTAATAACTTCGGGATTTTGCTCATAGAATTTGCGAGTTGTCGAGTAAAAGTTATTAGTATCTCGCAATCCATTACCGCCATCTACCAGTACCCGACCAACTTTGTTTTGCACGTTCCTGGTAACAAATGGTTCCCAAATAAACCAACCATCGATTTTACCTTGGTTAAATGCAACATTCGCATCTGGAGGAGGTAAAAAGACAGACTCAACATCAGATAATTTGAGTCCATCCTTTTCTAAAGCTCTGACTAACAGGTAATGCCCAATAGATGCTTTTTGAAAGCCTACTTTTTTACCTTTTAAATCTTTAATACTTTTAACAGTCGAGTTAGTAGGTACTAACAGCGAAACTGCTTTACCATCAGAAGAATTAGCCGCTAAGTATACTAAAGGTGTACCAGCAGCTTGAGCAAATACAGGAGGGGATTCGGCTGTAGAAGCAATATCCAAACCATTAGCATTTAAAGCTTCTAATTGTTGTGGGCCTGCGGCAAATTCAGGCCATTCTAGCTTGTAACCAAGGTCAGCTAATCTCTTTTCTAATTTTCCTTGTTTTTCTAAAACAGCTAGGGCTGTAAGCTGTTTAGAACGAACAATTCTCACCACTTTCCCGCTATTAGTGGTAGATGTATTGGCAGCGTTAGTGGTTGTATTGTTGTTACTATTAGAAGCAGATGAATCTGCTGGTTTTTGGCTGCTTTTATCTGGCGTACTGCAACTAAATAGTGTTGTTGATAGCACTAAGCTGTAACCAAGCGCAAATAAAGCCGATCTGCGAGTAATTTGTCCGCGTTTCCAAAATGCTAATTTTTCTTTCATTGTTTGCATTAATTGGCTCTCCTCTGCCTTAAAAATTGAAAAATTGACACAACTTAGATAAGATGAAATACCCCCAGCTAAGGACTGCGGGTATTTACAATTGTTTTTATCTGGAATGCTAATTTCATATGATGTTGTTAAGCGTCAGCACAATGCAATAGAAAATGGTTTAAAGGTGGTCAATAGTCATTAGTCAATAGTCATTGGTCATTGGTCATTTGTTGTTGGTGAGAGTTTTTAGGTTTTTTATGATTAAAATAGCTGTAAAGTTTTATAAATTTTTATTTGGTTTTTACAAGAGTTTTTGTTATCAAAAGGTGAAGTATATCAATTAACAAAGCTAAAAAATAACATTAAATATCTTTTTTAAGGAATTAAGGTGGAATGAACCACCTTAAAAGAGATTCATGAGAGGGCTACTGTGGAGGAAAATTGTAGTTACAAAAAAAAATGTAGATATTTGCTAATAATGACCTAATTATTTACTAGAAAAATAAGAGAGGATTTGTAGGAAATGGGGGGAAGGAAAATGTTTCTCTTGAACAGAGAATCATTTCTCCTCCCTTATGCCATGTGTGTTGAAGTAAACGAACCATTCAAAACTAAATATTTAACATTTATTTAAAGGAATAATGCAATTTTTATCCCTTTTTCTACACCTTAGCTAAATCCACTTAAACAGATAAATTCTAGGGAAGGGAAGCGATGCATCATTTGACTAAGAGTCGCGATGTATGCAACGCTTCTTTAGTCGAGGCAAAGTGACTCAGATATATGTACTGACAATTAAATTCAGCTTTCATTCATCTTTAATTCATCAGCCTAAATTCAACAGTTTCTTTACACTATGGTTGAGGTAAAAGATAGTGATTGTTGTAATGCATCTTCGCGTTCTGGTTGACCCATGACTCGTTGTAAAATTTTCTCTACTGTTTGTGCTAGAGCTATATCTCCTCTCACTCTTGGGCGAGGTAAATTAATCTCTAAATCTAGACTAATTTGACCGTTTTCAATCAATAATACTCGGTCTGCTAAAACTACGGCTTCTTCTACATCATGGGTAATTAGTAAGGAAGTAAAGCCCTGATCTTGCCATAATTGCTCTAGTAATTGTTGCATCTCAATCCGCGTGAGTGCATCCAACGCACCTAGAGGTTCATCTAGCAATAGTAATTTTGGGCTACTGGCTAAGGCTCTAGCTAAAGCTACTCTTTGGCGTTGTCCTCCAGATAAAACTGAAGGCCATTCCTGCGCTCTATCTTCTAATCCCACAGATCGCAAGACATGTAAAGCGGTTTGCTTTGCTAAAACTTTTGAGTTAGCACCTAATAAACCTAATTCCACATTTGCTAGTACTTTCTGCCAAGGTAGTAAACGCGCATCTTGGAACATCATACGGATATCTGGGTTAATCCGATGGTGGGAATGTTGATCGTTTAAGAATACTCCGCCGCCGGTAGGTGCATCTAGTCCAGCAATTAGTCGTAGCATCGTACTCTTACCGCAACCGCTACGCCCAACTATAGCGACAAATTCTCCAGGCTGAATCTCTAAATCTATATCCTGCAAAACTGTCTTTGTCCCAAAGGATTTGCTCAATCCTTGCAGTTTTAAATGCATCCCCCGCGCTTCATAGGTCATGCTACAAATCTCCTGTTTTTACTCTCTCATCATTAGGCTTGGTTTACTGTGTCTATATGGCTATGTAAGCCTTTTAGTCAAAAAATACGAGTAAAATATACCTGTATGGTTTGTAATGACTGTATTTCTTATATGATTCATAAAGTCATAAAAACCAGTTACTTAGGGGAAATAGCTAACAGAATGTCAATAACTAGCTCTACAACAACATTTTTGGCTTGACATTACTTTTCCTCCCTTAAGCTTAGGTAATCGCAAAACTATTTCTAGAAGACTCTTACATGAGGATATATACCCAAGTAATTGTCTAATTTTTGATAATTCCTCACTAAAACTCCGGTATATTGGTCAAGTTTTAGGAGTATATTTCTAGTAGTCTCACATAGGTGGAGCAAAAAGGCAAGTAGATTTTTATAAAAAAACCTGAAAAATTGTGTTGATTGATACACAATTTAGCTATGGTGAATAAATTAGGCGATCGCATCATTAGCTCTGCCGTGAGAGGATAAAATATATTTAAGATAGAAAAAACCTGTTAAGACTATGTAAGTTGAATATTCAAAAGTAAATAAATTGGGAGTTAGGAAAATCGCGCATAAATTCTCAGGGCAAAAAGTATCTGAAATCCTTAAATACAAAAAAAGTAGTATTAAACAAGCACATCTTCCTCAAGGTTCACCCAGTTGGGAAGAATTTAGCTAAATGATCTGGGAAGAAATTGAGCAAGGTGCAGAAGAAAATATTCCTGGGTTTAAAGTAGTTCGTAAATTGTTAAGTGATAGGAGATTTGATAAATGAAAAGTAGTATATTTGACAAATTAATATTGTTTTTACAAAATCTGGAACAACAAAAAATCAGCCACACAATAATGCATAATCGTGATGAATCAATTATGGTAGCTGTAGCTGTACCTGGGGAACGATGGGAAATTGAATTTTTGAATAATGGCTCAATAGAAATTGAAAAATTTATTAGTAACGGCGATATTCAGGGAGAAGAAGCTATAGATGAACTATTTACCCGATATTTAGAACAGGAAGAGTTAAGTGCGGAATCTCATCAAAATTCTGAGTTAGCATTTTAAAAAAACTCTGGCTTCAGGTAGTTGATAGAGGTTTCAAGTGGAATTAATAACCGCTATAGAAGTTGAAGTTGAATTAGTATTAAATCATTCCCGTCCTTTACGAAATATTGTGGTAAGACTGGTAAGACGGCTAGATTTTCCAAATATCAGTTTTGAATTGACTTCAGATTCTACGATTGCTAATTGTGCAATTGAATCGTTAGATATATCACCAAGGATGCTTGATAAAAATGGATGTCCACGACTAGATTTACTAAACTTTCGACTCCGTAATAGAAGCGAATGTTTAGAATTTAAGTGTGGACAACAAGTGTTAGTCAAAAAGATTCGTATGAAATATTGTCCCCTACTTTCTGAGTTTTAAAAGTAGAGACAATACTCAACATAGACTTAGCAAATAAAGCCTGAAAAATTAACGTAGTTCAAACCCTAAATTATTCAAAGCTTCCCGCAAGCGATCGCGTCCGGAAATAGACTGCGCAAAAGCTACCCGTTTAGCAGAATGTTCTGTCCAATCACCGGGAATATTCATTTTCTGTGACTCGTAGAAAGCTTGCATTGCTTGGTTATATACAGCAATATCTTCTTCTGATGCTGGTTTGTAAGTTTCGCGATGTAATACCGTTGTTTGAGGTAAGCGTGGTTTAATGGCTGTTTCTACAGCGCGATCGCTATAACCCACACACAAACCAAATACAGCAAATACCTGTTTTGGTAACCCTAACACCTCCGCCACTTCCTCTGGTTTATTACGCAACGCACCAATATACACTGTTCCCAACCCCAAAGATTCAGCAGCTACCACAGCATTTTGTGCGGCTAAAGCTGCGTCAATCGCCGCCATCAGGAACATTTCCAGATAATCTAAGCCTTCATGGGGTAATCCGCGACTTTCGGCTAAATGCGATAATCTGGCTAAATCTGCCAACCAGACGAGAAATAAGGGAGATTGGCGAATATGGGCTTGATTATTAGCCAGTTGTGATAGTTTTTCCTTACGACTGGGATCTTCTACTGCTACCACACTCCATGTTTGGAGATTGGAGGATGTAGAAGCTGATTGTGCTGCGGCGACTAAGGTTTCTAAAGTTCCTAAGGGTAAAGCATGTGGTAAATAAGCCCGAATTGAACGGTGAGATAATAGCGAACTGATGAAATCATTTTCAGGTAGCTCTGCATTAACTGAGCTAGTGCCATAACGATGATGAAGCAACTCGGTAAAATTCGGCATAAGTTACTCAATGTCAATAATTAGTTGTTAGTTATTAGAGACGCGATAACCCTTGTCTGTACAAGTGTCAGTTGTGAGAATTTGGTGTCAGAAATAGGAAATAGGACAATAATTTGTGTAAGCTCATCCCACCCCTAAAAGGATACTGCTGACGAATGGTGGGTTTGAGTCGTCAACACTTGATATAAACTGTTCTCTCACTTACCCAACACACCGCCCGCAGGCTGGAAGCCACTGGCTCACGCTACGAAGCCCACAAAGGTGGGCTTTGTACGATTAGCCGCACCCTTGAGGGTGACGGCGGGATTTCGGGATAAGCGACGAGTCTTACTCCTGATTCACCATCTGTATCCTAAAAGGGAGTGGGATTTCGCGGGCATAGGGCATTGGTGGCTTTTCCTATGCCCTATGCCCTATGCCCTATGCCCTATGCCCCATACTGATGGTATGTAAAATCAAAAATTAGCCCACACCTACTTTTCAAGTATAGTGCGGGCTAATCTTTAGTTTAAGCAACAATCAGAATGAAGGCTTTAGTTTTCACCTATTTCCAGACTTAAAGGTTGAATATTGACTATTTTCCCCCCTAAGCGATTAATGCGTTGAAGTTCTTCATTAAATCGGCTAAAGGGTACTGTAATCAATATACTAGCACTAGAACGTATCGGGTAATTGTTTTGATTTGTGACATCATTTTGATGCAATCCCGAAACTTCAACTTGAAAACTCCGACTTGGATAAACCATGTTGATGTCCTTATCAATTAAAAAAAAATTGGTTATTGGGCATTGGGCATGGAAAATTTGTCAATGTTTATTCTCATCCCTCTTTTCTAGTAGTCTGTCAGGATTGAAATGAGGGACTGTAGTGTGAGCGTCTCGCTCACGCGGGCAAGATGCCCGCACTACCAACCCCTCAAAACAAAATTGACAGACTACTAGCCTCTAGCCCCTAGTCCCTAGAGAGGTGTAACGCTGGCGATTTTGCCGTTACGACGTTGCACTTGTTGAAAATAGTTGGATAGTTCTTCGTAGGGAATAACTACTGCTTTATTGATGCGGCGAACTTTGGGATAACCGGGTTGAGAGATACCTGCAACTTCAACGCGGAATAGCCGCCCTTTACCATAGGCTTGCGAACCTTGAAATGTGGTGCTGGGGGTTTGTCCTCTGACTGAGGAACGATAAGCAAAGCCATTGTTACTACCAGCAGGTGCTATGACTGTGGAGGCGCTATTTCTGGCTAATTCGCTAGCTAAACGAGAAGAAGCACCAGGAATTTGAGAGCGATCGCTTGTGGCATAACCGCGATAAAGTTGAAAAATGCGGGTAAAGCCGACAGTTTTCTGTCCTAATTGATTGCTGAATCCGCGATAATAGGGCACAATATTGTCCCCAAAATTAGTCTGATACTCTACTGAATCTATATAAGAATCAATATCAGCTTCGTAGCCTTTGCTTTGATATAAATCCAAATGATAGGCTATTTCAGATTCATCATAAGGAGCGCGTCCTAATAGATGTTTGTAGTTGAGTTCTGTCACCCGACTGTGAAAGTTATTGGCAAAGAACTTTGATTTGTACAGTTCGGATTTGGCTAACTGTCTAACAAATTCTTGAACGGTAATATTTTTGTTAGTCAGAAGAGATTCTAAACCTATCAAACGTTCTGATTGCAGCAAATAATCGTTACCTAAAAGCTGGCGGTAAATCGCATTAATTACCAGTGCAATCTCTGCCTGACTAGCATTAGAACGTAATTCAAGAGGAGCAGCATCACTAAATGCAGAAGTTCCGAGTCTGGATGCTGCTGTTGTAATAGCCATCTAAAATATCTCCTTAGCGAACAGTTTTGATCAAAAAAGGCACAGGGCAATGGTTTGGCTACGCTTACTAACCGTGCAGAGGGATAAATAACTCATGACTCTAGCCCTATGCCCTATGCCCCATGCCCTATGCCCATAATTTATGAAAGCGCAATACCGATCACCTTGCGCCCTTGGCGATTGAGTTGTTGTAAGCGATTTGATAACTGATCGAATGGTACAACTACTTCAGTAATACTTTGGCGAATGCGGGGTGAGTTGGAGGAAGCCGCTTGTAAAACCCGAATCCGATAGGTGTTACCGCCACGATTTCCTGTAGAGACACCGGTAAGCGAACCAGAATCAGCAGGATAGATGGGGGATACTAAATTTTTGGCTAGATCCCAAGTTAATTGTCCTTTAGATTTGTTTTGAGCGCGATCGCTGTTTGCATAGCCGCGATACAACTGGAAAAAACGCACAAAACCAGCCGTTTTTTGTCCGACTGTGGTTTGAAAGCCGCGATAGTAAGGAACGATCGCATCACCAAAGTTTTGTTGATACTCTACCGAATCGATGTAAGAATTGATTTCGGCTTCGTAACCTTGGGAATTGTAGATATCAACATGGTAAGCAATTTCTGACTCATCGTAGGGCGCACGACCAAGCAAATGCTTATAATTTAGCTCAATAAAGCGCACCTGTGAGTTGGAATAAAAGAATTTCTGGCGATACAGTTCCGATTGCGCGATCGCTCTGACAAAATCTCGCACAGAAATTT
Organism: Calothrix brevissima NIES-22; assembly: GCF_002367995.1. Taxonomy (GTDB): domain Bacteria; phylum Cyanobacteriota; class Cyanobacteriia; order Cyanobacteriales; family Nostocaceae; genus Aulosira; species Aulosira brevissima. Next base: position 7,812,142 of record NZ_AP018207.1, on the reverse strand, counting down.
GCGCCTGTTGCAATAGCGATTCTGCACTAATCAATCGCTCGCTAGCAAACAGATGCTCGTTACCTAAAACTTGGCGATATGCAGCCCAAATAATTGACTGCACTTCTTCTGCTGTTTTTACAAAGCGCAATTCCGCCTTTTCACTATCTGCAAAAGGGCGAACTCCTAATCGGCTTGCTTCTGTTAACGGTGCCATAACCTTATCTGTTCCTTATTTTCTAACCCATTAAACTTGGTAAAAATTTCTTAAGTTACAGCTAAAAATGGTCAATCTAGTAGCGAGTACTTTAGTACTTTAAAATCCAGGACTAAAATCCTGACTACAAACCTGTTAATAAATCTTTTTCACTAACTAAGAAAAAGCCTTGCGTAATAAGATGAGAGTTTATCTACCCAAAAATCATAAGTATTGGCATCAATTGCAATTGACAGCTAACACAGAATGAATTCAGTGTTGATAAAATTCTCAACTTACTACACAAATGCTTGACGCTTTTGCAATTTGCAACGGTTTAGCGCTGCAAACTTGATATCAGTTTTTGTGAAACAGAGCTACCTACTGCCAAAAATCATCAGGTAATAATATCGATCTGCATAATACTATTACCAAATTATTTTCTCACCCGTGTTACACAAAACTGAAAAGCTTTTAGGAACCGATTGGTTAGCTCTATTAGCTCAGAGCATTGATGATGTAATCAATGTAAGAGTTAGCTTCAACAGCAGGATCGCCGGTTACACCGTGATTAGCTTTGATGTATTTGAGAGCTTCAATGTACCAGCTAGGAGATAATTCAAAGGTACGGTTGATTTCAGCCAAACCACCAATCAAATAATCATCGATAGGGCCTGTACCACCCACTACTAAAGCGTAGGTAACAATCCGCAGGTAGTAGCCGATATCACGCACGCACTTGTCTTTACCAGTTTGGGTAGAGGCGTAGTTAGGGCCAGATGTAGTGGTGGTGTAGGGGAATTTTTGGTACACAGCATTAGCAGCAGCTTCAGCTAGGCTAGAAGCTTTTTTAGATATTGCTTTTGCAGCTTCTAAGCTAACAGATGCTTGGCGGAAACGACCAAATGCAACTTGAATTTCGGTGCTACCCAAAAAACGACCTTGAGAATCTGCAGATGCAACTGCTTCGGTTAAGGGTGTTTTAGTCATTGAAGTATTTTCTCCTAATTGCTTTTACAAAAAATTGCTTTAATAGACTTCTTGCAAAAATTGATTTTTTATTCAATTTTGCTTCTCTGCAAGAGGTCTAATAGAATATGTTTTGATGTTTAGGCAACTGCTGCTGCTGCACGATCAAAATAAGAAGAGACTTCTGCAATCAAATTGCTGCAATCACCACGGGTAATACCGTTGGGATCGTTAGCAATAGCGATGGAAGCTTCTTTCAGTTTTTGAATACCAACTGCAACGGAAGCGCCAGGAGTACCAAGTGCTAGATAGGTTTCCCGTAAACCATTCAAGGCGCGATCGTCAAGAACGCTAGTATCACCTGCAAAAATCGCGTAGGTAACATAACGCAGGATAATTTCTAAATCCCGTACACAAGCAGCCGCACGACGGTTGGTGTAAGCATTTCCACCAGGAGCAATTAGTTGAGGCTGTTCAGCAAACAATGAACGAGCTGCGTTAGCAACTATGGAAGATGCATTGCTAGAAATGCGGTTAACGATATCAACCCGCTTGTTACCTTCTTTAACTAAAGCGATTAAAGCATCTAACTGACCATCGCTGAGGTATTCGCCTCTGGCGTCAGCTTGGGATACAACCTTAGAAAATGCATCTTGCACCATAGTTTGAATCTCCTAAACTTTGATTAATTGAGAATTATTGATGAGGGTTCAAGCTCAAATATAAAGATTTTAGCTTTTGGTTTTTACCACAGATTGTTATGTCTCAAAACCACAAATTCTCATTTGATTGGGACATAACTCTGAGGGGAATTACCGAGTAGACTCTCATAATTTTCTGTAAGCTTTTCAAGCATAAAAATTTAGCAATACAAGCTCAGAAAATCAGAAGATTTGCTTACTTGGTTTTCCTCCAACCCCTTACAAATTATTTTTATAATGCTTCGCATCTCTTTTTTATTAAGAAATGTTTAATGATTATTCTAATAAGTATAATCGCTTTTAAGTATCTAAAAATAAAATCACTTAATTAGATACAAAACGAAATTATATAAACATAATTTTATATAAGTTTTACCTGTAATGCTTATCTGATGGGACTTCTAGGTTATGCAACTATTTGTAAAAAATCCTAAGCATACAACATATATCATCTATATGTTTCAACCAGAAAAAGCATGATACCTTCATTATTTTAGGCAAGAAATATTTTTTCTCATAAAAAATGTACTAGTAAACACAAAAATTGCAAAAAAAAGGAATTCATGAATACATTTTTTGAAAATTTCTTTACAAACTGTAACAAAAAAATCAGCTTTTTGTTAAAAGCAGGTACACAAGTCGTTTACCACCCGCTACGAATGAAAGCAACATCGATAATTCAATTCCTTGGTTTTTTCCCTTTTCCCCTATCCCCCTTCAGCAATCTGGCGTTGATTAAATAAGCCAAAAATCCCCCAACCTACTAGGTCAGGGGATTTTCAAAGGCAATATTCTCGATTTAGCAAGCAGTCGTTAGGGTTCTAGGGAGCGATCGCCTAAACTGAGGGATGCTGTTAAACTTCTACATAAAACACAACTACCATAGCAGCACTAGTTTTTTCCCACAGTGGTTTTCTCTCCTTCATAAGCAAGAGCCAAATCGCCAGCTTTAGCAAATGCTTCAGCAAGTTCAATCAGGTTTTGTCGTTCTCGCTCATCAGTAATTCCATTTGGCGGAGGCATCCGTTTTTCTTGAATTTGGCGCACTGTTTCATGTCGCAAAGTCAGCGCCTGATTGGGGTAATTTAAGATTAATAAGGGATTTTGCTTACTAGCATTGTCAGGACTATGACAAGTAAGACAAGAATTCTCTCGCAACTTAGCCTCAAATGCTCGATAAGCAGCATCAACCTTGGCAACGTATGGGTTAGATGGGGAAAATAAACGGGTATAGAGCGTCACATAAGGTTGCTGTTTGCCATTGGTATCAGTCCAAATCCACTTCCCGTCCCATGCATGATCTACCGTTGGCCGTTGTGGATCGACAACTGCGGAACGTAATGCCCCTTTAAGCTGTTTATCTTCCAGAAAGAAAAGTAATTCAGTAGTTTTTTGGTAGGAACTCCACTTTTTCGATGAGTGCCAAAATGGATAAGGAAAGTCGCCTATATCTAATTGATTGCGGAACTGAGTAGGCACATGTATAACAGTTAAGTTGTTGACCTGTTCAACTAATGGTTCACTATGAAACATAAATGTAGACAGGTAAGTACGTCGCCATACTAAGGGATCAAATTGAGTGGTTTGATTATTTTTAAGATTGTAATTTCCAGCTTGACTTTGAGCGCCCCACAAAAATGGCGCGTTCATAGTATCGCGAAGGATTGTTAACTTAGCTAAGTTATCCGCGCATGAGTTGAAAGCTGCTAAATTTTGCGGATCTTTAACGACAGGACAAGCCGCAATCAGTTCTCTGCCCAGGTTTTTCCCTAATTCTATATCTGGTGATAAAGCTGGAGCTTGTAGTTTATAGATAAAAAGTGCGATCGCTAAAACTATACCCAAAAATACAAACCGCGATCGCAAGTAAAATTTCCGAAGCTGAAACATGATGATATTCTTCGGCTAAAATTTATCGGGGCTGGTTTAACCTGAAACTCGCCCCTACCAGTGTTACTGGTCAAAAGTTAAATGGTGACCTTGGTACCATCAAATTTGGTAAATGTGAAACCTTCAAAGATTTCGCGGAAGGTTAACTTCTCATCTCTGAGAATACCAATTGCGATCGCTTCCCCCAACGCCAATGAAGCAGCCGCATCTGTACGCCAGTGAATTCCTGCGCTATCCCGACCTAAGCCAATATTCGCCGCCAGTTTGTTCAATTCTCCACCGACAGTTAAAGGCGGGCCTTCATAAGGAATCAGCTTGGTAGGATCTTTGGGATCGGGTACTACTGGATTAGGAATCACATAATTCTCATCAAATAGCGCTTTTAAAATCGTCACACTAGCTCCAGCCGCTACCGAAGCGCCTCCTGGATAAGAAGAGTGGAATGGTGCCCCTTCTGGGAAGGCTTGTGGTAGCAAATAGGATTTGTATTTGCTGTAAATGCGATCGAGGGCTTCTGATTTGAATACTTCTTGGTGAATTGGATAGTTCGTTTTATTCACCTTATTATTGTGAACCAATCCACCATAAGCCTCCGCTCTCAGACGACGGTGAACATAGTACTTCTGCCAATAAGCGGCTCTAATTGCATGTGGGCTAACCCAACCGATGAGAGATTGTGCATATCCAGGGCCAAATGTCCCCGAACCACCCACTTGAGTTTTTGACTTGTTATAGGGATTGCCGGGATTGTAAGGCGAACCTACACCACCAGCTAGCGGATTATCACTGCTTGGTTTGGCAAGAAGAATTAACGCAGCATTTGTATAAACTGGTGGTGGTGTATGGGCAATCTCTGACTGGTCGCGCCCATTGATAAAGTAGCGACGGGTAGAATCAAACTTAATTGTGCGACCAGAATCGCCACCATTTTGCACTAGCAACCATTCATCGTAATTAGTTTGGAAAGTATTTTCGGGAATAGCTGCGGGTACACGATTAAGTTGAGCATAACTATGTGTACCTGCAGGAACAGGACGCAGTAAAAATTGAGAAACGTAAGGGCCGACTTCTACACCTGGTAACGTGTGGTAAGTCGTTTTACCAGAACCATCAGCGTAAATTGCTGTACCTCTAAATAGCAGTTCTGGTGTTACTTTTCCATTCTGTTTTGGCCCTTTGAATGCTGATAACCGATTCAAATCTTGAACAGCAGCCAAAATCAGTGGGTTAGTTGTGTCATTGCGGAACTCGCTAAAAGGTACATCCTGTAAGAGTTGTTGCCAAGCAATCTCCAGAAATTCCGCCGCTTGCTCTGCACTGTCAAGGGTAGGCGGTACTGGAATCGCCAATTGGCAAGTATTGACCCCACTCAAGCTAATTGCTAATGGTGTGAGTGGTTGTACTAACTTCCGTTTACCACCCAAGATAATTTTTTCATACTCGTTGGGGTCGCCAGAGTTAAGGGCATTAATAAAAGATTGATAAGCTTTGAGATCTACTTCGCCCAATTGATTATGAGGTAATCCCCTTGTATCTGTGGCAATTTTGTTGGCGTATTTCGCCTCATCGCCATTAGTAGGATGGGGAGGAATGGGAATTTCGCGATTATTTTTGGCAGCTGTGGTACGTACTTGAAAGGCTTTCTCGCGTAAATCACTATGTTCAGACTTTACTTTAGGTTCCGCAGCCTGAACAACGTTTTCTTCTTTGTTGTTGGTAATAGATGAACCTAATACCCCAGCCACCACACTAGAAGTTGTAAACAAGCCAACACGACCAAGAAAAGAGCGTCTACTAGCACCACCTAAAAAGCGTCGGGGTTGCTTAACTTTTGGTGTTTCACTAGGAACTAGTGCATCCTGTTGATAATTTTGATGAGAATTGGGATCTACAGTCATGAGATGTCTCCACTGGCAAAGAATCAAATAAAAAGTTTGTATTCAGAGATCAAGTTCTGAATACGAGCTGTTTCAACTGGATTGGGGATAAAATCTGGGGTGGTACTACTGGAAGGTAACTTTGGCTGTAGTTGTTTAGTAATGAAAAGCGCGATCGCATTCTGACAGCTAACAAGTTTTTCCCAAAACTTTTAACTACTGTAATTCTATAGATTTACCGTATTTAATTAATCAAAATTTCTCATAAATACCAGTTAAAATCAAGTAGTCTTGATATCTATTTGCAAAAGTAAGTCATAAAAATTTAGATCCCCGACTTCTTTAAGAAGTCGGGGATCTGAAGAGAATTTATTTATCTATAACCCAAACCTATATTTTGGGTGAAAAAGCCGCATATTGTTCTGGTGAAAGCATTGCTTCCTTGACATCAATCTGTTTAGGAATCAATTTCAATTCATAGAATTTGTCAGCAACCTGCTGCTGTAGGGCAATCAAATTACTATCAATTGGAACAATGCCAAATTTGCGCCTTTGTGTAGCTTTTTGCATTGTTTCTAAATCAATACCTAACACTGGTGAGAGTGTAGCAGCTACCTCTTCTCGATGTTTATCAGACCAATCTTCTAAGGTTTTAATTTCTTCTAAAATTGCCTTAATTGTTTCTGGATTTTCAGTAGCAAATTTACGACTTGCTAAGTAATATCCCCCTTGTTTGTTAATTTCTGTACCATCAATTAGAACACGGGCATTGATGGCTTTTTGGGCGGCTGCATAAAACGGGTCCCAAATTACCCAAGCATCTAAACTACCTTTAACTAAGGCGGCGCGTGCATCGGCTGGTGGTAGATAAATGGGTTGAATATCGCTATATTTCAAGCCAAATTTTTCTAGCACTTGCAACAGCATATAATGGGCGCTAGAGCCTTTTTGAAAGGCTATTTTTTTACCTTTTAAATCAGTTGGGGTTTTAATCGGAGAATCTGGCGGAACGAGAATAGCTTGACCAGCAGGACTAGGTGCGATTCCTGCAATATAAGTTAATGAAGCCCCCGCCGCTTGCGCAAAAATTGGTGGTGATTCTCCCGTATGCCCAAAGTCAATACTACCAACATTCATCGCTTCTAAAAGCTGCGGCCCGGCGGGAAATTCAATCCACTCAACAGAGACACCTTGAGGTTGTAACCGCTTTTCTAAAACACCTTTACTCTTAATCAAAATAGCGGATTTTTGATAGCCAAATTTGACTACTGATGCTTTGGTTTGATTAGTAGAATTAGGAGAATTAGCAGTATTATTGCTGGAATTACTGGCTGTGCAAGCTGTAAATAATAAACTGAGACATAATCCAGTAATGAAAGCCCCAGCAACAGGGAAAGGTATAACCGATAAGAACTTGTTTTGGCGCGCAAAGTGAGAAACCAAAAATCTCTTCAATGCTGTTATCAAGCGTTGAAAAATTGAACTCATTACCAGAATTTACCTATCTGAGATTTGTCCTATACGATAAGTCTATCAATTTACCGTATTTTATGAACTAGGTAAAATAAAACTGTAAAACTGCAAATACTGTAGGATGTAAGAGATAAAAGAACTGGAATGTGCCAAATTGATGAAAATTTGCAAGTAATTACATCAAGATTTTGTGACAAAATAAAGTCGCAAATTCATCCTAATTTGAAAAAAGAACGCCAGAGATTGTAGGGGCATGGCAATGCCATGCCCTCTAAACATAGATTAATGTGCCGCAAACACTCTTCTCTTAAAAAGTAAAGGTAGTACGGACAGCACCTACCCAAATCGGATCGTTGTTGGAGTTTGCTTCTGGGTTAGTAATGACAAACAATGTTGGCGTAACGCTAATGTTGTCATTGAACCTATAGGTGTAAAAACCCTCTATATGAAAAGAAGTGTCATTATCCCTACGGGTAGCTACATCATTACTCGTAACTTTTGGCGGTATGCCAAAGACAAACCCAGCTAAATTACCTTTTTTACCCAAATCTGGAAGCGCCAGAGTCAAGGCTGCATTAATAATAGTTGCATCATTGCTAGTACCTTCTTGATGGGCTTGGGTATATCCAAACCACCCACCTATATGGAATGCGCTACTAGCCTTCCAGTTAACTTGCAAGCCAAAGTTATCTGATGAAGTGGGTGCTAAACCAAAAGGACGACCAGCGTTAGCAGTACCTGTACCACCAGTAATGTTATAGCCAGAACCAGGGGCGACAGTTACTGAACCAACGGGGCCTGGAGATACAGGAGTCGGGAAATATTTGCGGGCGTAGGCGAAACTAATATCTAGACTGCGACTAGGCGAGAAGGTTAACTGCGCCAAAGCTTCATAAGAATTACCAAATAATCCTCCTGCATTCGTGGCGTTTCCACTAGGATTACTACCTAAAGCATCATCAAAAATGTAACCGGCGTTGAATTGCAGTTGATTGCTAAATTTATGAGCAAAAGCTAAACCAGCACCGTCAAAACCAGGTCGGTAAATTACAGGGTTAAAAAGTCCAAAGCGCGATAGGGTACCAGTTTGGGCGTTACCAACCAAGGGATTAAGAGTAGGGGCAAAAGTTACCGGTTGTAGCGCCCTCGCACCTATCCAAACGGTAGTATTTTTCCCAAACGGAAAGCGGTAAAACAACCGATCGAGATAAAGATTATTATCTGCTGCATAACCAGTGCTTCTTTCTGTATTAAACCGGGTTTGGTTAGTTCCTGTTAACGGCGTACCACCAACAGCAGTCGCACCACCTAAAGCCACAAAGTTGGATGCTGTTAAGCTAGTTGTTAGCTGGTCTTTGCCAGTAAAGCTAGTTTGTAGGGCGAGTGTGGCACGATAGCCTAAAAAAGTATTGGTACCATCTCTATTAGTACCAACGCGATTACCAAAACTATCTGCGAGAAAGAATTGTGCTAAACCTTGGAGTTTGGTAGTTGTAGAAAATTGCGTAGCCTCTAACTTGGCGGAACGAGCTTCGAGGGAGTCTACTCGTCCTCTTAAAGTTGCAAGTTCAGCTGCAAATTGTTCTTGCAGCTTTCGTAGAGTATCTAAGTCTTCGCGCTTAACTAAATCAGCTGTACTAGTTGCAATCAATTCGTTAAGGCGGTCAAGGGCTGCATTTAAACCAGCAGCAAATTCATACCTTGTGAGGGCGCGATTACCTTTAAATGTGCCGTCAGGATATCCAGCAATTACACCATAGCGTTCAACTAAAGACTGTAGCGCCTGGAAAGCCCAATCTGTAGGCTGAACATCAGATAGTTGAGAGACAGAGGTGACTTGTCCTAAATCGTCATTGGGTGTTGAGGCAGTAGGTTGTACAACTGGAACTTGTGCTACAGGACTCAAGGAATCTGTCTTGGCTGGGGTTGTTAAATTAGCCTCAACTGCATTTTTGTCTGTAGGTGGTGATGTTTGTACAGGTACATCTTGCGCAAAAACTCTTGCGCTGTCTGCTAATAAAAACAGCACTAGAAACGTTGGTAAAGCTAGCAATGAATTTCCAAAAATCTTTTTCATTTTGATAGAACACGCAATTTCGGTCTAGGACAAATCTTCTACAATTTTCTTGGCATCAGTCAGATGACATCAGCATTGGTAAATTTCTTGAAATTCTCTCCGGCGATGCAATCAAAGTTTTAAGATTGCGCTCGCATCTGTATTCAGGCTCCAGATTTTTATCGGGAATTTCTGCAACAAAACTTTATTTTTTCTCTTAAAGTCAAAAAATTAGCTAAGAGAAAAGTAACGTTTAACAAGGACTGAAGTACCTTATTTATATATACTCCGGTAATTCGGTCGAAATTTAGTACTTTTATTTTACTAGATACCAGTATTCCAGAAAAACTGTAGGGATATAGTATTTTTGGCTACACACAATATATTTTTATCAAAATAATAAATAAGCTTGTGACTAAGATTAATGTCTGGTAATATACGTATCCTAGATATTAACTACGCTAAATCGGTAGTTTTTTTGTATTTTATTTAGATTTGGCGTTTTATTACTTGCAGATTTGCCCAAGTAACTAAGAGAATTAGTTCTATAACTATGAAGTACAACCAACTCGGCGACAGCGACCTAAAGGTTTCGGAAATTTGTTTAGGAACCATGACTTACGGGCATCAAAATACTATTGAAGAAGCCCATCAACAGCTAGACTATGCCGTAGCGCAGGGGGTCAACTTTCTTGATGCGGCGGAAATGTACCCAGTTCCACCGCGTGGCGAAACCCAAGGAAAAACAGAAGCTTATATTGGCGAATGGTTGCGAAAACAGCAGCGAGATAAAGTGATTGTGGCGACAAAAATTGCTGGGCCTGGTCGTCCATTTAAATGGCTGCGCGATGGAAATATCAAAATTGATAGTAAGAATATTCAGCAAGCTGTAGATGATAGTTTAAGGCGATTGCAAACAGATTATATAGATTTGTACCAAATTCATTGGCCCGATCGCTATGTGCCGACTTTCGGTCAAACTGAGTATAAACCGGAGTTAGAACGAGAAACTGTACCATTTTCTGAGCAATTAGCCGCCTTTGCAGATGTGATTAAAGCAGGTAAAGTCCGCCATATTGGTGTGAGTAATGAAACTCCTTGGGGTATAACTAAGTTTGTTCATGTTGCAAAAAAATTAGGATTACCGAAAGTTGTTTCCATCCAAAATGCTTATAATTTGCTCAATCGGGTGTTTGATTCCGCTTTAGCAGAAGTTTCTCATTACACAAATGTTGGTTTACTCGCCTACAGTCCATTAGGATTTGGTTTGTTAAGTGGAAAGTATCTCGATGGTAACAACCCAGAAAATACCCGCTTGAGTCTATTTCCCGGTTTTGGACAAAGATATCTCAAACAAAATGTGAATGAAGCTGTTGCAGCTTATGCGGAAATTGCCAAAAAACATAATTTAACACCTGCTCAATTAGCTTTAGCTTTTGTGCGGAGTCGCTGGTTTGTCAGCAGCACAATTATTGGTGCTACAACCTTACAACAACTACAAGAAAACATCGAGAGTGTAAATGTAGTTCTTAACCCAGAGATTTTAGCAGAGTTAGACGCAGTTCATACTCGTTATCCTAATCCAGCACCATAATTAAGCGGAAAACTTGTAGTCAGCACTTGAGTGTTTCCCGTCTGATAAAGGAAAGCACTGAAGTGCTAACTACAAATATATTTTTTATAAAAATTCATAAAAAACTATAAATTTAATTTTATATTTATTATTTTTAGCAATTAAAAAAACGCTATAACAGCGATATTTTTGCTAAAAATTGCTGTTTTAAGCGTTTAAATAGGGGATTATCTTCTTAAGATACCAGTTTTTGATAGAAAATTTCGCTTTTAATAAAAACTCCTCTTGATTTTTACAAAAAATTATGCAAGGCTTTAATTAACAATAAATACAGTAACTTGACCGATTAACCGTATTTTATGGTATTGTAAATCCCAGTGTTGCAAAAATAAGTATCGCTTAACTGGATCAATAGACCATATTTGCAGTTAGCAATTAGTCTATTGATGCGCGATCATCAAAGTTTTTTGTAGTTCAGTAAGTAGTCCATAAGTTTAATTATTGAGGCGAGGAATTCAATGAGTAGTCCCCATTGGCGATCGCAAAGTTCATCTACTACATCTAATATTGATGTTGACCACAACTTGCAAACAGATGTTTTAGTCATTGGTGGCGGCCCAGCTGGTACTTGGGCTGCTTGGAGTGCTGCATCTGCTGGCGCGAAGGTGGTTTTAGTTGATAAGGGCTACTGCGGTACGAGTGGTTGTGCAGCAGCATCGGGTAATGGCGTATGGTATGTACCGCCAGATGCAGAAGCGAGAGAAACTGCAAAAGCCAGTCGGGAAGCCTTGGGGGGATTTTTAGCCAATCGTACCTGGATGGATCGGGTACTAGATCAGACATATACCAACGTCAACCTATTAGCCGAATGGGGTTATCCTTTTCCGGTGGATGAAGAGGGAAAACCCTATCGGCGCAGTCTCCAAGGGCCAGAATATATGCGCCTGATGCGGAAACAAATCAAGCGGGTAGGGGTGACAATTTTAGATAATAGCCCCGCCTTGCAATTATTAGTAGACGCAGAAGGTGCAGTTGCTGGGGCGACAGGAACTAACCGCCAGACTGGAAAACAATGGGTTGTACGTGCTGGTGCAGTAATCATTGCAACAGGTGGTTGTGCTTTCTTGAGTAAAGCCTTAGGTTGCAATGTCCTGACTGGGGATGGATACCTCATGGCAGCAGAAGCGGGTGCAGAGATGTCAGGGATGGAATTTTCTAATGCTTATGGCATCTCTCCCGCCTTTTCCTCAGTTACCAAAACCCTATTTTACAATTGGGCAACTTTCACATACGAGGATGGCACCCCAATCCCCGGTGCGGGTTCCCAAAGAGGGCGTTCCGTAATTGCTCAAACGCTGTTGACTCAACCTGTGTATGCCATCTTAGATCAGGCGAATGAAGATATGCAGGTACACATGCGTAAAGCACAGCCGAATTTCTTCTTACCATTTGATCGCGCCGGGATCGATCCCTTTAACCAACGCTTCCCCGTAACTTTGCGTTTAGAAGGAACAGTTCGGGGTACAGGTGGAATTAGAATTGTTGATTCTACCTGCGCTGCATCAGTTCGTGGACTTTATGCAGCTGGGGATGCGGCTACCAGAGAATTAATTTGTGGCGGCTTTACTGGTGGTGGTAGCCATAATGCAGCTTGGGCAATATCTTCCGGCTGTTGGGCTGGTAAATCGGCGGCGGAATATGCCAAAAATTTGGGAGATTGGACAAAACAACGCCCTGTACAAGCTGTGGGCGAAGCTGGATTGATTAGCGGTAGCCAACATCAAATTAAAGCGGAAGAGGTGATTAAAGCTACTCAGGCTGAAGTTTTCCCTTACGATCGCAATTTGTTCCGCAAACAAGAAGGTTTAACTGCATCGTTGCAAAGGTTAAATCATCTTTGGCAGGAAATTCGTAGCAGTCAAGCTGGTGATGGGCGGAATATTATTCAGTTGCGGGAGGCTGCTGCAATGGTGGCTACAGCGCGATGGATGTATAGTAGTGCCCTAGAACGGAAAGAAACTCGCGGTATGCATAAGCATCTGGATTTTCCAGAGATGGATGTTCATCAGCAGCACTATTTAGTTAGTGGTGGGTTGGACGAAGTTTGGGTGAGAAATGAGGGATTAGGGAGTGAGAAGGAATTGGTAGGCGTGTCTTCTTAGTTATTTTTTTCTCACGCAAAGACGCAAAGGCGCAAAGGAAGAGATGAAAGTTCTTGACTAATGCGCCTCGTTCCTCAATCTAAAATCCAAAATCCAAAATCTAAAATTGTATGATTGAGTTAGTTAGTGCATCGCGCTGTATTCAATGTAATATTTGCGTGAATGTTTGCCCGACGAATGTGTTTGATAAAGTACCAGATGCACCGCCGACGATTGGTAGACAGAGTGATTGTCAAACTTGTTTTATGTGTGAATTGTACTGTCCGGTGGATGCTTTGTATGTAGCACCACAAGTCGATCCTCTAGATGCTGTAGATGAAAGATTGCTGAAAGAGGCTGAACTTTTAGGAAGTTATAGAAGAAATGTTGGTTGGGGACGCGATCGCACTTCTTCTGCGCAAGAAGATTCTACACACCAAGTTCTGAAGCTGATGAAATAACACAATCTATTAAGATGAGTCCAAAGTACGTGCTTCGGGGCATGGCATTGCCAGTGCCCCTACAATCAACGATAATCTGTACTTCACCAACTGGCAATCTGCTGTAATTGTTTTTTTCCTCTGCGTTCTCTGTGTCTCTGTGGTTCGTTTTTCATGCTGAAACTATCAACTATAGCTATATCTAGTTTGTTATTTCTAAATACGGCTTGCAGTTCCAATCAAACTGTTTCCCAAGCTGTACCCAATCCCGCAACTACAACTAAGGCGGAAGTTAAAACTTCTACCTTGCGTTTAGGTTTTATAAGTAACGGTAAAGTGAAAACACCCACCGGGCCGACTGGTTGGGCAATGCATCAAGGTAAACTTTTACCAGAGTTGCAAAAATTGGGGATTACAGAAATTAAGACGCTGAATTTCCCCAACGGGCCGAATTTGAATGAAGCTTTAGTTGCTGGGGAAGTGGATGTAGGAATTTATGGGGATACTCCCGCATTGGTGGGGAAAGCTAAAGGACTACCCACACGCTTAATAGGTCAAGAACAAGTAGGAACCAATGCTTGGTTATTGGCGAAAAAAGATGGCCCTCGTTCTGTTGCGGAACTGAAAGGACAGAAGGTAGCGACTTCTAAAGGTTCTTATATGCATCGCTATTTAATTGGATTATTGCAGAAGAATGGAATTAGCGATCGCGTTAAAGTTATTCATATGCTACCAAGCGAAGCTCAAGCTGCACTAGAACGGGGAGATGTGGCGGCTATAGCAGCATCAACAGGAACCGGGCCGTTGTTAAAATCAAAAGGCTATCCTGTAATTGATGAAGCAATTCAACACCCAGACTTACGGGGAACTAGCGTGACGGTAGCTACAGAAGAATTTTTGGCTAAACATCCCGATTTACCGCAAAAATGGAATCAGATTAAACAAGTAGCTGTCAAAGATATTCAAGCAAATCCAGAAGCTTACTATAAATTTCATGCTGATGTATCGGGATATCCTCTAGATGTGGTGAAGGCTTCTTTTCCGATTACCCAATTCCCAATAGAACCTTTACCAGAACAAGGGGTGCAACTTTTAGAAGGTACAAAAAAATTTTTAGTTTCGCAAAAATTAGCCCAGTCTGATTTTAAATTAGATGATTGGATTGTAACGCATTCCCCACGCATAAATGCGGGGGCTTTTAGTAGCCCTGAGAAATAGCGGTTTGGTTCCTGTTCAGGTTCCGAAACACTATACCCCGAACCTCTAGGCGCGGTTACGATTGAACAGAGGATGGACTCATCCCCACGCCCCAAAAACACATTGTTTTGCCACTTAGCAAGCAGTGTGTTTCTACCCTGCCAAGGCTACTCGACAGCCTTTACGTCTACTGGCCAAGCCGTTTCTGTGGGGTTGCACAGTGCCTTTACCCATTTCGACATACACTTATCATCTCATGAAACACAGGTATTTTTGACAGCGAATAAATTCGCCTGTGGTCACTGAAGCTCACTCGAAGTGCGCCTTACCCCCATGTCTAAAGCCAGGGGCTTCCACGGCGCGATGACTTTGGTAAAAAAATAGGTTTTTATTGGGCATGGGTGATTTCTGATTAGGATTTATTAAGTAGGGAGACATAATTATTTGTAGGATGGGTTAGCGATAGCGTAACCCATGCTGGTGTTGGGTTTCGTTCCTCAACCCAACCTACGTCAATCTTATATTTAATTCCAACCACCTACTTATATAAAAGTAAAATCATGACTGTCTCCATGATTTATCACATATAAAGATTTGCAAGTTAGGCATCAAGTAAAAATAAGTAGTGCGAGCATCTTGCTCGCGCGGGCAAGACTTCGGCGTGAGCGCTCAGTCGAACCCTGCCCGCACTACAAATATTAAATTGTTCAACTTATTTTTACATGACTCCTTAGTCCAGCGTTCTTGTAGTATCCCAGCTAGGGAAATTAAGCCCCAAATTTCACTGTGACGATGACCAACTGCAAAAAGGGAGTAAGCTATCATGAAATTAATTCTACCCATAGAAGTAGCTGATGAAATTAAACCGCATCTACCTAAAGATGTAGAATATGTCCGGGCTGATGTGGATGGGAATATTGATGGCGATGCCATAGATGCAGAAGTATATTTTAGTTGGCTTTATTATATAAAACCAACGACTTTACAAAAAGTTTTAGCCGCAGCGCCTAAATTACGTTGGCATCAAGCAACAAATGCAGGTGTCAATAATATTTTGACACCGGAATATTTAGCGAGAGAAATTCTTTTAACTAATGGTGCAGGACTTCATGCAATTCCGATGGCAGAATTTGTGCTGGCTTATATTTTGTCTTACGCCAAGAATTTTCCTAAATTACGCGAACAACAAATACAAAAGAGTTGGCAACGTGGCTTAAAAAATGAAGAATTGCTAGATAAAACCTTATTAATTATTGGTGCGGGTGGAATTGGGCAAGAAATTGCTAAACGCGCTCAAGGTTTTGGTTTCAATATTTATGGTAGTCGTCGCCATCCCCAACCATTAGAAAACTTTGATAAGGTTGTGGGTGCAAATGAATGGAAACCACTATTAAGCGAAGCACATTATGTAGTTATTGCCACGCCGTTAACGAAAGAAACTAAGGGTTTAATAGATGCGGAAGTGTTTAGCTTAATGCGTCCCGATGCTTATTTAATTAATATTGCTCGTGGTGCAATTGTTGATGAACCTGCATTAATTAATGCCTTACAAACTGGTCAAATTGCTGGTGCGGCTTTAGATACAGTATTTACAGAACCGTTACCACCAGAAAGCCCTTTATGGACACAACCAAATCTTTTTCTTACACCGCATTTTTCTGGTCATTCTCCCAGGACGAAAGAAAGAGCGATCGCACTTTTTCTCGATAATTTTACACGCTATTATAACGGTCAACCTCTGCGGAATATTGTTGATAAAGAAGCTGGCTATTAAACTTGCGTTGAAGAGAAAATTTTCAGTTATAAAAAAGTACATACAAAAACGCCCTCACCCTAGAAGGGTGGGGCTAGAAATACGAAGCCTGCCTTTGCAGGCTTTGTTCCTATAGCAATACCCTTCTAGGGTATTGCGTCAAAATTGGGATGCTCTCAGTTATCTAACTAAAAGTCATTTTGGTAAAATTGTAACCGTGCTACGCCTAGAGATTGTCCCTCTGTACTTTGATCTGCGGGAGCAGCTTTGACATGGAACAAATAAAAGCCTTCATAAGCAGGGTTGCGGTAAGGCTTGAGGGCGATAGTTACAGTCTGTCCCGGTGGTAAGGGTTGAGCAAACTGGAGTGTGACAGAATCGTCTTGACTGGGGTTATTTGCGATCGCAAATTGGAGGTTTTGTCCAGCGCGTTCGCTTGTTCCCACAAAGGCGCTACTCTTTTGAGCATCAAACTCAATATTTTCGCCGCCTTGAATCTGGCTTAATGTCACCTGTTGTAACGGTTTTGTTGCAGAAGCGGGTACTGAGATGGTGAAATAATACGTTGCTGTTGAAACGTAAGTTTGATTATAAGTAGTTCTGGCAGACAAAGCTACTTGAAAATCAGGGTTAGTATTGGCATAGGTTTTGGAAATAGGCAGCAAACACAATCCAAAACTGAAAGCCAAAACAGCTTTAGATAATCTAAAAATATTCTTCATGGCAGTTACGGACGGGATGGATATTTAAAATTAGGCTTTAAAATTGGCAATTCAATGACAAAACCGACTTCAATTTATAGCCAATTTATGACTATAAGCTGACGCCACTTTTGTTGATATGCCTACGCAAGTAGATGATGAAACAGCCTCAAGATAATATATCCAAGGGTTTATCATCTTACTGAAGACTTCATCTTCCCCAGCCTAATTTTCGGACATGGCAAATATATTCTGGCTTAATTATTGACATTTTTACAAGAGAGATATCCGAATTATTAAAAAAATATTCCTCTGGTAAAAACACCCATAATCACACGCACATATAGGGCATTTAATTCAGGTAAAAACTAGAGAATAGTGAGGATGACAAAAATATTTTCATCCTGCATGAGAAACATAACTCATAGGCATATTTGGTTAAAAATCAAGCTATAAATGTTTTAGCCTGGTGTTGAATACCTTGTATTTACAAGATAAAACCAAGTCCATAATTAAAGCAAATATTCTTTCTTTTTAAAAGAATAAATAAAAATTATGCATAGTCAGTCCGTTAGCCGAGAATTATCAGAAACTGTAGATGCACGTTAAGCCAAAATAATCTTACTAATAATCAATGCCCAATGCCCAACATTAATAAATTCTGTTTATCGTTTAGAAAAAAAATAATATTTGCTTTGATTGAGCAGTAAACCGTAGTATTAACACCATAGACAGTTAAGCTTGCTAGCAAACATCAAAGACAAGATTGCGTAGGCGTCGCCCGTTGTAGACATCGCCATCAAAAGCAAAAAATTTGATTTAAGCATCTGCTGAACTATGCTTACTTCTTCTATCAGCAGAGCAGATATAGCGAGTACATTATTGAATTATTGCGAGCAACAACTATGGATTGGCTAATTGGAACATCAATTATTGGTATATCTACTGCGATTGCAACTACCTTTGATGACAATATATACTTAACTGCTTTTTTTGGCAAAGTTAATCATGTCTTTCGCCCTAAACACATTATCATCGGTGAATTTATTGGCTTTACTGTATTAGTTGCTGCTAGCCTTCCAGGTTTCTTCGGTGGTTTAGTTTTGCCAGAAGCTTGGGTAGGATTATTAGGTATTCTCCCGATTACTATAGGTATTAGTAATCTCATGAGTCGTGAGGATAATGGAGAAACTGTACAAGATGTATCATTAAACTTTGGTCATCCAGTTAAACCTCAGCGACGGAAAAAATCATTATTAGCAACTATTCGCGATCCCCAAACATACCGTGTATCTGCGGTAACTATTGCCAATGGTGGTAATAATATTGGCATCTATGTACCACTATTTGCTAGTACAAATCTTCCCAGTTTAGGCGTCATTTTGTGTGTTTGTTATTTGACAGTTGGGTTGTGGTGCTTTCTGTCTTACAACTTGACTCGTAATCCGCTCATGGCTCCTGTTCTCACTCGCTACGGGCGAAAAATCTTTCCATTTATCTTAATTTGGTTGGGTATATCTATTATGAGCAAAAGTGGAACTTTTCAACTATTACCAAGTATGGCAACGCTGTTTCATTAAATTTGCACTTTTATCACAACGTATTACTGTTGATTAAACCAAAATTTCTATCAGGGGGACATGATGATGAACGTAAATCTCAAAAAACTTGGCTCTTGGATTTTCACAGCTTTATTTCTAGTAGTAG
Organism: Calothrix brevissima NIES-22; assembly: GCF_002367995.1. GTDB lineage: Bacteria > Cyanobacteriota > Cyanobacteriia > Cyanobacteriales > Nostocaceae > Aulosira > Aulosira brevissima. Next base: position 7,793,489 of record NZ_AP018207.1, on the reverse strand, counting down.
TCACAGTATTTTCTTTCTTCGATCAACCTAACGCTTTAGCGCAAACAGAAACACAAACGATAGAAACACAATCTACACCTGCTGTGACTAGCGAACCTATAGCAGCACCAGTAGTTACACCAGCGCCAGTTACTTCTCCTACAATTTGGCCTGTAGATCCGGTAGCTGAAAATGTGAGACGTTTATTAACAACTAATGAATGTGTAGGATGTAATTTGATTGGCGCACAACTAGAAAGAGCAAACCTACAAGCAGCTAATTTAGCAGGTGCAAATCTCCAAGATGTAGAATTAGAAAAAGCCAATTTACAGGGAACAAATCTCAAAAATGCTAATTTGCAAGGAGTAGATTTAAGCAAAGCCAACATAGCAGGGGCTAACCTACAAGGTGCTAATCTATTTGATGCCGATTTAGAAGGCGCAAATCTACAAGGAGTAAATCTACAAGGCGCAAATTTACAAAAAGCTGATTTACAAAAAACTAATCTTCTAACTGCAAATATTCAAGGAGCAAACTTACTAGGTGCTGATTTAGAAGATGCAACCTTACCACCAGGAATGATGACAAGTAATTACTAATTCGTAATTCGTAATTCGTAATTCATAATTAATTTAGTGGGGTGGGCATTGCCCACCAAGACTTTTATCTGTACCCTACATATATTTAATTGATGTGTTCATGAATTAATTAGGGTTTGCTGCATCCTTATATTACGAATTACGAATCTGTTCGAGAATTTTGATATTTAGCTCTAGTTTGTTTCCTAACCATAAAGCATGGCTTGTATGATCTGCTACATCATTTCCTGTTGAAGGGTGAACTAAAATATCTAGTCCTTCACGATTAAGCATTAACCAAGGAACAACCTTACCAAACTGTTCTGGAGAAAATAAAACTTGATACATTGATTTTGGATGTGGCCCTATCGGCTTTTCGTGCCAACGTCCTAGTTGCACATCAAAATTTGTACCTAAGCCTTCGCGTACACGTGCAGCCGCCTCACGATTTGTGACATCGAAGTAAACATGAGCATGAAAATTAGTAATATTCACAATCTTTTCTGTCATTACTTTTAACTCTAATTATACAAATTCTGTATTTTATATTGTAGATTTTCATTTTTGAGTAATCTGTTCTCAAGCTCTAGAAATTCATAAATGATTATTTTGCTAGAAAATGGAAAATCGATTATTTTTATTTATAGATTCAACAAAAATAAATGTTTGCATTTATTTTAAAATCCAGGTAATTTGAAACTTAAGTAATGATAGCGATCGCACAAAAAAAGTCAACGATAAATCACTCCTAAATTATGCGCCATTTTGGCTCATTCACCTAACAATATTGATTAACGAATAGCAATATATTATCCAATATCCCCAACTGTGCAATGGAAGAATTAATTACAGCCATCCCTACAGGAATCACAGCTTTTACCGCCACTAATCTTGATGATTTAGTGATTTTGTCCCTTTGGTTTTCACAAATAAATCAAAATTTTCGCTATCGGCATATTGTTATTGGTCAATTTCTCGGATTTGCTGTTTTAGTAATTGCTAGCCTAGCTGGTTTCTTGGGTGGTTTAATTATACCCCAACATTGGATTGGATTACTGGGATTAGTTCCAATAGCTATTGGTCTGAATACTTGGCTCAATCAAGAAAGCGATGATGCAGATACAGAAAATGAAGCATTGCAATTAGATAAAAATTCTGCGTTCGCTAGCTTTCTTTCCCCACAGACTTATAGTGTGGCAGCAATTACTATTGCCAATGGTAGCGATAATGTTAGTATTTATATGCCATTATTTGCTAACAGTAATATCATCAGACTAGTAATAATTATCAGTATTTTCTTTTTGCTGGTAGGAGTTTGGTGTTACGCTAGCTACAAATTAATTAGCCAAAATAATATCGGCGCTATCCTCAAGCGTTACGCTAATAATCTTGTTCCCTTCGTTTTGGTAGGATTAGGTATTTACATTATCTTAGATAGTGGAGCGTTAAATCCACTCGCTTTAGTATTAAGTTGTCTCTGTCTGATGGTTATCGTCAAAAAATATAAGCCGAGTGCAGAACTAGAAGAAAACTAATGCTAGTTGTTTGTGCGAAATATATTGAGGATTTTATATTTCGCCTCATCCTAATATAAATGATAAAAATGACACAGAAGAGTACGTCTTATCCTAATTAATTAAAATCAGATTTGGCTACATCTCAGTTTCTTAATTGCGAAAATATTAACCTTCTGGCGTCCATTTGCGAGTGCATTTTAAAACATCACCCTCGATGGTGTAATCACATTTTGCTAAAAAGCTTTGTCCTAAAAGACCTATTGACCTTTCTGGTGCGATCGCTACATTAACATTATCTACTACCGCACCACCAACTTCTACCGACTTTACCATTCCTACAGGCCAAAGCACTACTTGATTATTAGCTACCCTAAAAGGGATTGCACCCATTTGTTCCACCTTTAAAGCACTGGCCATTTTTTGCGTGATGATTGTCATATCTGCGCCTGTATCCAAAATCATGGGAAATGTCTTGTTTTGATTGAATGTGACATTAATAACTACGCTTCCACCTCTTGTCCTGCTGATTTTAGCTGGCCCTCTTTGGGGAAGATGAATAGTCAACGCCATCAAAATCAGAAATATAGGCAGTGCAAGAGCTTCCATGTACTTACCTCAGTTTTGACTCAAAATGAGTTTGTAGATTACCATTTTTTGTTAAAAAAAACACTATATCTTAACTAATGTTTTCATCTATCTGAGGTGATAAATTCTACAGTCAAAGGTTATATTTAGGTATCTCTAGGCTATCCTATTACAACTAAAGCGATATCAAATATTACAGCAAGCCGGGACAATTTACGATTATGCACCGTTTTTCTTTCAAGTTAGCGGTGAAGAACCTGCTGTGATAGCTAAAGTTTTGGAACGTTTAACTGACTGCGGGAAAGTTCCCGAAGCTTTACGGTTAGCACATTTAATTACAGCTGCGGTGATGACTAGCGAAAGTGGAAGTTCGGCTTAGGTGATACCAATTTAAATAATATTGGCGACACATCTATATATTCTAGAGGGCATGGCAATGCCATGCCCCTACACATTATTGGGATTAATATATTTTTTACTTAGAATGTGTGTGGATATTGCCTATATATTTGATTGCTTGAATACATAATAATTTTGGTGTCAATTTTTTAGCGATCGCTCTTTGTAATCAGCATAATTACCTCTGCATTCATAGCGCTTTTTACCATTAATTAATCTGGAAAATTTTAATACATAAAAAAAGCTTACGGCTAACAGATTTTTTTGATTTCTTCGCTATGTTTAAGGTAATGATGGAGCCGCTACAAATGACACGATATGAAACACTTGCTGAATTGGTTGCCCGCACTGTGATTGAATTTGAGCAACGGGAACTAGAACGCCAAAACGCTCAGGTGCATCAGGTAAAGCCAGAGAAAAAAGCTACTAAGCAACGTAAATCGAAAAAAGTTGCTTAGTGTAAATATAGTAGTTCAACTCCTGTTACTAGGTTGCCATCTACCACGATTTTTTTGATACAACCTTTAAGTAAAGCTTGTTTATCTTCTGGTTCTAATTGTTGCCAATATCTCTCGTTAGAAAAGGCAGAAATAATCCGTTCTTTGGCAATTAAATATTGTTTTGATGTGTTATTTGTCATCGCTAAAGCTGTGGCTATTTGCATTCTCATCTCTTCTTTGGCTTTTTCAATGGCGGGATTTGATGGTAATGCTTCTAAGGTGTTTAAAGATGTACGGAGTGTTTTAATTTCTGCTGATTCTTCAGTATTATCAACTTTTTGTTCTACTAATCCTGCTAATTTTTCTGCTTCATGAACTAGATGATTAATTACTTGCTTTTCTAATTCATCGGAAGCTATCATGCGTCCGTTTTGACAAGCGTTTGTGCGGTAAAAACTACATTGATAATGATGGCGAATAAAACCTTGGCGTTTCACTAATTTTTTGCACTGGCGGCTATAAGCTGCGCCACAATGAGCGCATTTAACTAAGTTGGCAAATGGGTTAATATGTTTTTGTTCGGTAGCCCAGCGATTATTGCGGTTCTCTCGAATCGTGGCTTTGATGCGTTCGTGTTCTTCGCGGGTGATAATGGCTTCGTCTTCGTGGGTTCCCCAGGTGACTTCCCATTCATCGAAGGGTTTGCGGTGTCCTTTGGGGCGAACCATAATATTGTACAGCGTTCCCCCTGCATAGATAGGGTTAACCAGTATCGAGCGTAACCCAGAAACAGACCATTTCAAGCCGGTGTGGGGATAACGCAGATTTAATGCGCCGCTACGGGATTTATTTATATTTTCTAATACAATGTCCTCATTTTCTGTGAGGATATTTATTTTGCTATCTGTGGCTTTGGGGACTGCGTTGGCTTGAATACCAAAAGTATCGTGAAGAACTTTTACGGTTTGGGAGACTGTACCGACTGTAAAAAAGGTATCAAAGACAAATCGCATTAATTGCGATCGCGTAAATTCTCGCTTACCTGCAAGCAAGCAAACGCAAGGACGTTCATCGCGTTTATATTTATCATCCTCCACAATATACCCCAATGGGGCATTCCAGTGAGGTTTTTTATTTTCTTTGCGGGTGTCGCGTTCTTTTTTGACTCGCATCGCCAGCATTTTCACCTCATACTTTGATGCTGCTAGTCTGACATCAATAGTTAACTCACCACCAATACTTGATAAATCAAATGGTTCATCTAGGGCAGATGGCTGTATACCTTTCTTTTTTAACGCATCCATCAACCGATAAAATGTCATTGATGAAGATGTTAATCGGTCGATGCGAATAAATAACAGCTTGGCTACTTTCCCCGGTGGGGTTGCATTAATATCTTCAATTAACTGTAACAGTCCTTTGCGGCGATCGCTCGTCCGGCTTTCTACGTCATAATATATCTGCGTTGCGCCAGCATCCCGCAACCGTCGCATCTGCTTAATTAACGCGCCTTTATCTTCTGCTTGTTCATCTGTGGAAACCCGCGCATAACCCCAAACGTTCATATATTCAACCATTGCAGCGTTAGTTTAATTTTACCTGATAGTCAGCGCATTAGTTCTCTGTTGTTCACCGAACCAGTTGATTTGTTAATCGGTAACTCCTACGGTAAGTACCTATGGCGCGATTGCAAGGTACCCTTAGTCAGAATCGGCTATCCTATCATGGATCGTCACCACTTGCACCGCTACAGCACCATCGGTTACCAAGGTGTAATTAACCTCCTCAACTGGGTTGTTAATACAATCTTCGAGGACATCGATCAACGTACCAACATTCCTTCTAAGACCGATATTTCCTACGACTTAGTTCGTTAGAAATTACAGTCACTCGCGGCATATTTTAAAAGTAAAAAGTAACAAGAAATATCTTTTACTTTTTACTTTTTCCTGTAATTGAGGTATTGATTATGGCAAGTATAACTCACCATCACCCTCATCCTCAGCCAAATTACCATCCACCTAACTATAAAGGCTCTGGTTCTTTTGATATTCTTAAGCCTTTGCGTCGTCTGGTAGATGGTATTAAAGTAAAGAATGCTAATTTTGCTCATTTAATTTGTCGCGTCATTCCCTGCTGTTGCCCGTTTGAGCGCGACATTAATTTATTTGGGCATACTTATCATATTCCAGCACTGTGCAAATTTAATCCTTTGTATGACGAGGTAATTAGTTTGCGTTTGCGGGCTTTATCTTTTCTGAGCGATGAATGTGGCGAGGATGTGACGCAATACATTTGTTAGACCTGAGACATTAATCAATACCCATTACCTATTACCATTTAGTCATTAGTCATTGGTCATTAGTCATTGGTCATTAGTTATTAGTTATTAGTTATTCAAAGTACAACGACAAATGACAACGGACAACACTCAGAGAACAATTCACACCAATTCTACTAAATTCAGCAATATCTTAATTTTGAATTTTGAATTTTGAATTGGTATAAACCTGCCATCCAGCAAGAGAAGAGAGATGAAAATCACCCAAGGTAAAATCAACGAGCTGCTTAGTGAGTCAGGATGCGAACATAATCAGCACAAACAGAGCGAAAAGAAAAATAAATCTTGTACCCAACAAGCACAACCGGGAGCAGCTCAAGGCGGTTGCGCGTTTGATGGGGCGATGATTGCTCTAGTACCTATTACGGATGCTGCTCATTTAGTCCACGGGCCGATCGCCTGCGCTGGTAATTCCTGGGGTAGTCGTGGTAGTCTCTCTTCAGGCCCCATGCTTTACAAAACGGGGTTTACCACTGACTTAACTGAAAATGATGTCATCTTTGGTGGCGAGAAGAAACTCTATAAAGCGATCGCGGAAATACATAAACGTTATAATCCAGCAGCTATCTTTGTTTACGCTACCTGCGTCACCGCTTTGATTGGCGATGATATGGATGCTGTGTGCAAAACTGCGGCGGAAAAGTTAGGAACTCCTGTGATTCCGGTGATTGCTCCCGGATTTATTGGCAGTAAAAACCTGGGTAACCGCTTTGGTGGCGAAGCTTTGTTGGAATATGTAGTAGGTACGGCAGAACCATAGCACTTACAACAACACTTTTTGTGATATGATTTGGGGACTGATTTTAGATAAATTCCCATGAGAGTTTACGGTTACGCCCGCGTGAGTACGCAAGAACAAGCTGAGGAGTTTGACGCCTTAAATCAGCAAATAGCGAGATTAAAAGCGGCGGGTGCAACGGAAGTTTTAATAGATATAGAATCGGGACGCAACGATGGGAGAAAACAGTATAACGAGTTGCTGAAGTTGGCGCAGCACAATCAAGTTGATGAAATTATTATCACTCGTGTGGATCGCTTAGGGCGCAGTGTAATTGCGATTCATAAAGCGATTGATATTTTCGTTAAGCATAACGTCAATCTGCGGATATTGGATGCACCGGTTGATCCAAATTCGCCCTTTGGCTGGTTTAGTATTAATCAAATGTCTGGTTTGGCGGAATTTGAATCGCGGTTGTTATCTCAGAGGATTAAGCATGGTAATAATTATTTTCGCCAGCAATTAAAGTATTGTGTACCGCCCTTTGGCTATAGTAAAAACGAAAATCAGCGATTAACGCCGAATTATCAGATTCACGAGAAATCGGGGAAAACTTATTTTGAGCTAGCTAAGATAATTATTGATTTAACTTTGTCGATGCGATCGCTTAAGGATGTCTGCAATTATATTTACCAGGAATATGAGGTAGTGTTTAGCGTCGCTGGGTTGCGAGATTGGGTGAAAAATCCCGCATTGCAGGGACATACAGCTTATTTTGTCAAAAAAAAGCCAGGGGTAAATCGGGAACCTATTATTAATTTCAACACCCACCCAGCTTTAATTACCGCAGATACCGTAGCCGCAATTCAAAATAAGTTATTAGCCAATAAAAAGTATCGCAGTTCCGCCACATCTACCCGTGGTGAATATCCACTCGCAGGTTTAATTAAATGCGTTCATTGTGGCGGAAGTATGTATCGCAACTTCTCCCGCCACAAAACGAAAGTCGAGTATATACGTTGTGTTAACTACAACAAACCCGGTAAGTATCATTGCGATAATGCCAAATGTCCGCGATTGCGGGAAATCATCGCCCAAACGATCGCGGCTTTATGTGACAATGCACCAAATTTAATTGACTATTTACAAATCCAGTCAAGCAAAATTGAGGTAATTAACACCAAAGAAATTGAAAACTTAACCAACGAATTATCTGTTTTGCGGGGGTTACGCAGTTCTAACCCAAATATCATTGAAGCGATCGCCAAAATTGAGGTAACAATTAGCACCCTATCAACGCCCACAAGAATAGTTGATAAGGATGCTTTTGAGAATGCTAAACGCAAAATCGCGATCGCATCTCAGGCGACATTTTGGGAATCTTTGGATGATTCTGAATTGCGATCGGCTTTAGCTGAGTTTGTCGAGAAAGTAGAAGTAGATTCATCAGGTGCGATCGCGCCTAAGTTTAAATTACCATTAACCCTATCTTCAATGCGTCCGTAGGTGTTAACGAATTCTTCGGGAGACATATCTCCAACATTCAAGTCCCCGTAGTATCTTGCATAAGCTTCCAGTAATTTATCCTCAATCATTTTTAGGACTTTTTGAGAATGTGTTGAAGTCATAAAACATTCTGTAGCGCTATTTTTAGCTTATTTATTATGCAGATTTTTTCTGTTAATAGCGAACGACATAATACTATTAATCGTGCTGAAGATGGGATAATAACAATTCAAAATTCAAAATTCAAAATTCAAAATTAAAGTAGGGTGTGTTGTTGCGTAGCGCAACGCACCAATGCTTCATAATAATTAGAGGTGCGCTAGTCTACCACCATACAAATCATATATTCCAAACTTACGTAAAGGTCATGAAGAACTTATACTAATTCTATGTGAAGTTGCGCTATATCGCCCTCACCCTAGAAGGGTGGGGCTAAACAAACAAAGCCCACAGAAGTGGGCTAATTAAGTGCATATTCATTGATAAACGGTATTAAGTCCTTACAACTGACAACTGACAACTGACAACTGACAACTTATAATTCTCCCTGAAGAATTTGCGTCAATTCATTACGGCTGCGATTTGCTTCGTTCCAAAAAGCAAACCAAAATATAATCAACATTAATATCGGCATTCCTAAAAATATTATTGGCATTCCATTAGGTATAGAACCTAGCAAACTTATAGGAATAGTTGCACTATACCAAAAGAAAAACCAAAATCCTAAAAACGCCATCACAAAAGGATGTAGGCTCATTTTAATATGTACTTCTGTTTGATAAGAAGACTCGACTTGAAAGCGTCCTTTAATGACTGGTAAAAACGAGTTGCGATAGTGAATAATCCGCGTAATTTGAAAACCTTGCTCAGAAACAGTTCCTTGATATGGCGCGTGTTCTCTAGAGAATCGATATAATTTTGGTGCTTCAACTTTTGCATTTAATCGTTGCAAAACCACAGATAGTGGTTGAGGTATGACAATCGTAAAGCTATCGTAGGGTAGTGAACTACCTACACTCCCCTGACGGGTGAGTGTAGGCTTCCCAAATCATTGGGGATTGCCTCAGACTTGGTGGATTTTTTACGTCCAGAAGTCTTTGGTCTTACATCCCCTCCTTGGGCAGAAGTGCTAGTTCCTAACACTCTTACGAGTTCGCCAGTTACTTCATTTGGGGAAACCCCAAGACCGTACTGGCTCACCAAAAGTCGCAAAGCTTCATTTTTTATGTTGATCGCAGCATTGATGTCTCTATCATGCTGCTTTTGGCAGTGTGGACAATCTATAAACCTAATTTTCAATGAATCATAACCTTTTTGCAGCATTGGAATTGGTAGTAGAGTTTCGCTACAAAGTTGAGATGAGGGGAAGAAACGATTGATTTCTTGGTATGTGTGTCCAAATCTTTCAGCTTTGTATTTCAACATGGTGAGAAACATCCCCCATCCTTGGTCACTAATAGCTTTTGCAAGGTTAGGATTTTTAACCATGTTCTTGACTGCCAAATCTTCCACACAAATTACTTGATTTTCGTATGCTATTTTGCGAGATAGCTTGTGCAGAAAATCTTCTCTAACTCTAGAGATTTTGCCAGAAATTTTAGCTACTAAGCATCTAGCTTTTTGACGTTTATTAGATGTTTTATCCTTCTTTCTCGCTAATTTTTTCTGTTTACGCTTCCTATTTCTCTCTAGTTTTGCTAGTAGCTTCTTAGGTAGGTCATACTTTGACCCATCAGAAGTTATAGCAAAGTTTTTTAATCCAAGGTCAACGCCAATAGCCTCATTAATAGCTGCTATTGGTTCATCTTCTTGATTGAACAGAATGGAAGCGTAGTATCTACCATCTGCATTTTTAGATATACTTACAGTCGTGAACTTAGCATCTGGTAGTCCCTTGTGAAACACAGTTTTAACTATCCCCAAATTGCCAGGAAACTTAATGAAGCTATCCTGTGGCATTAACTTCACGTTTTGCGGATATTGAATCGATTGTTTACCATGCTTAGATTTAAAGTTAGGATACTTAGCGCGTCCCTCAAAGAAATTGACAAAAGCGCTAGAAAGGTTGAATGTCACTCGCTGTAATACTTGACTATATGCAAGTCCTAACCATTCATATTCTTTCTTTAACGCTGGAAGCAACTTATCCATTGCCGCCTTAGAAAGACCTTTTCCTGTTTCTTTATACGCAGTTGTTGTGGCGTTAAGCATATAATTCCACAACCAACGAGTATTGCCAAAACATTGAGCTAAATAGGATTCTTGCTCATCAGTGGGATAGATTCTAACTTTAATTGCTCTATACATGGTATCGACCTTACCGTGTTTACTTGTTCATGGTAACACAAATAGTTAAAAATATCGCAACTTAAACAAATATTTTGTTCGTTTCCTCCATGCCCTCTTCCCTGATTTCGCTGACGCTCAATATTGGTCAGAGGGCTGTCGTCAACGGTTCGGCTGACGCTCACCGGAAGCCTCACGCGCAATTCATCTCGACACCTCCCTCCGGGTTGGTGTGAGCCTTCTTGCTGTTTCAGGTAATTTCATCAAGCTTGCGGCTGCTGGTTAAAAATAAAGTTACGTATACTTGTTATATAAAATACTCTCAAGATTTTACAACAGCAATTCTCGGTTAATTTTTCCCGTAACAGGCGATCGCTCTTTCATTGCTTAATCGCGCATCAGAGGTGGTGAGTCAGTTTACGGATTAAAACTGATAAATAAATTTAAAAAACCCTGAGTTTTGCCTAAGGGTTTTGGTCTATCGCAAGATTTACTAAATGCTAGCTTTAAATGTGGTTGCCAGCGATGATTTATATCAATTATTATGGATCAATCTCCGGTAGTTATATAGGGTAAAACTACCCAATTACTACCCAGTTACTACCCAATTTTTCTGATGTAACTCTTAAATAAAGCCTTGATATTTTCAGTAATATTACTAAACATAGATTTACATGCTTTGTCACAACACGCAGCAGTTATAAAATAGCCTCTCCGCGCTCTCTGCGTACTCTGCGGTTTAAAACTATTTAATTGAACCACAGAGGCGCAGAGGACACGGAGATTCAGAAGTTTTAAGAAAAACAATATTTATCGTGATTGCGATCGCTCTTTTTTCAGTTTATTTTTGGTTGTGGAAACTTGCTCGATTTCGTGCAGTGCTGGCGTATAAAAAGAATTTAAATCCCCTTGCGGGGTAATTAGTTGCGGAAACACTGGAATAGTCACTCTAAAATCTGGCACTCGCTAGTTTCAATCCCCTTGCGGGGTAATTGGTTGTGGAAACGGCATATCTTGGGCTATCAATGTTAGTATATTTGTGTTTCAATCCCCTTGCGGGGTAATTGGTTGCGGAAACATCCCAGATACCGTGTGTGGAAGAATAAAGCGATCGCGTTTCAATTGATCCAAATATTACGGCTGCGGTTTGGCGAAATTCCCCAGTCAATACAAGCCAATCTGGAGAATCAAAGCATAGAACAACTAGAAAATTTGGCGTTGCATATTTGCGGGATGAATTTAGACTTCTAGACAAAGCTGAAAGTCGATTCTTTGCGCCTTTGCGCCTTTGCGTGAGATAAAAATCATCCCATCAATCAGCAACGCCGAAAATTTCATGGCTGTAGCGATCGCTTTCAATTTATTAGACGAATTTATCCAAAGCCTAACGTAACTTAAAAGTAAACTTGACGGTTAACATAATTGTAGTGGCGTGCTACGCTACTACGTATCTTTCCCACAATCAAATAATAGGCATAATTGTGATGATAGCTACAAAAAAGACACTGATGACAGCCGTTTTATTTTTTAGCTCTTGCTTGCTTGTATCAGAAACTAAAGCAATTGCAGATATGGGCGTTTTTCCCCAAGAACAAAGAGAAATACCCGTAAGCGGATATTTTTTGAATGAGGCACAGCGTAGATGCACTAATGGGAACCAAAACTTCTGCAATAGAATCCAACATTTAACAAACGAGCAAAAACAGCAGATTCGTCAACAAGAAAACGCCAAGCATATTCCTTATATTAGCCTTTGTCAGCTTAACAAACCGCAATTACAACCATTGCCATCCCAGCAGCAAATATCGCAAATAACGCAATTACCATGCTTACCAAGATAATCACAGCTTTTTTACCTGATTAAACATTAAGCTTGTGGGCAGAGGAAAACCACCAATGCCCAATACCTTAATTATATTTATTCCGACACATCTTCAAGGCTAGCAATAGTACTTTTACGGACGCGATCGCGCTGGCGCACACCACCAGCCATTGCATACTCTTGGCTATCTTTGCCATATTTAACAGCAACTCCCAGCAGCATCCTTTCACACAAAGTACTCAATGTTTTTTCTAGTGTTTTAATCTCCATTCTCATACCATGAATCCTAGCCAGATTTGTGTTATGAGTCATCAGCTTATTACCTAAATCATCAATTTGTTGACGCAGATTTTCCAAGCTCAGAGAATTACCAAAATCGAGATTGGCGTCAATAGTTTGAAGTCCCCATACTCTGAGTTGAGCTTTTTTGAGAATACGAGATGAACGTCTCTGACGCATAGATGTACTCCTAATGAATATTCTTGTGTTAGTTTGTCTTAAACAAGCTGGATTTTGGCTCAGGGTAAATTACATAAATTTCACTTTTTTAACAAAATTTAGGTAAATAAGTCTGTAATTATACGTAAGTTTTGTTCAAATCTGTGGAAATGCGATCGCCTGTCTTGTCTTTCCTCCACCGCAGAGATAAACTCGTATAAATTATTGCTCAAGCTAATTGCAACTATTCAAGGTGTTGCATCAAGCGTTGCTGTGAACCGGAATATACAACACCTTATGATATTAACTTAATCGGCGAGTACAACATCGCCGGCGAAATGTGGGGAGTAACGCCACTGTTGGAAAAATTGGGTATCCGCGTCTTATCAAAAATCACAGGTGATGCTCGTTATCAAGAAATAACACACGCTCACCGCGCCAAGCTGAATGTGATGATTTGCTCGCGTGCATTGCTGAACATGGCGAGAAAAATGGAGGAACGTTACGGCATTCCTTACATTGAAGAGTCTTTTTACGGCATCGATGACATGAACCGTTGTTTGCGAAATATTGCCGCTAAATTGGGAGATCCCGATTTACAAGAGCGCACAGAAAAGCTGATTGCTGAAGAAACAGCGGCTTTAGATATCGCTCTGGCTCCCTATCGCGCCCGTCTCAAAGGCAAGCGCGTTGTCTTATATACAGGCGGTGTCAAAAGTTGGTCAATTATTTCCGCAGCTAAAGACTTGGGTATCGAAGTTGTCGCTACCAGTACCCGCAAAAGTACGGAAGAAGACAAAGCCAAGATTCGGAAATTACTTGGTACAGAAGGCATTATGCTAGAAAAAGGCAATGCCAAAGAATTGCTGCAACTAGTAAAAGATACCAACGCCGATATGTTAATTGCTGGGGGACGTAACCAATATACCGCCCTCAAAGCCCGGATTCCCTTCCTAGATATTAACCAAGAACGTCACCATCCCTATGCAGGTTATGTAGGCATGGTAGAAATGGCACGAGAATTGTATGAAGCGCTCTACAGCCCAATTTGGGAACAAATTCGCAAGCCCGCGCCTTGGGATGTGGTTGAGACATCTGGTGTACTGACTGAAGTATTGGAAGGGTAAAAAGGCAAGGGAGACAAGGGGGACAAGGGGGACAAGGAGGACAAGGGAGACAAAGTAGAAAATACTCCCCCTGCTCCCTGCTCCCTACCCCCTGCCCCATGCCCAATGCCCCATGCCCCATGCCCCTACTAAAACTTGGTATTATTAAATGGCGATCGTTACTACTCCCAACAAACCAGTTACAGTTAATCCTTTAAAACAAAGTCAAGCTTTGGGTGCATCTCTAGCTTTTTTGGGATTAAAGGGGATGATTCCCTTATTTCACGGTTCTCAAGGTTGTACTGCTTTTGCCAAAGTTGTATTAGTGCGGCATTTTCGGGAAGCAATTCCCCTAGCAACTACAGCCATGACCGAAGTAACTACCATCTTAGGTGGTGAGGAAAACGTCGAACAAGCAATTCTCACCTTGGTAGAAAAATCCCAGCCGGAAATTATCGGTTTATGTAGCACAGGGTTAACGGAAACTCGCGGCGATGACATCGAACGTTTCCTTAAAGAAATTCGCGATCGCCATCCAGAATTAGATAAGCTACCAATTATATTTGCACCCACACCCGATTTTAAAGGTGCTTTGCAAGATGGTTATGCAGTAGCAGTAGAAAGCATCGTTAAAGAAATCCCCCGTCCTTGTGCTACGAGAATTGAACAAGTCACCATCTTGGCGGGTTCATCTTTTACACCAGGGGACATCCAAGAAATTAAAGAAATGGTAACTAGCTTTGGCTTAGTTCCCATTGTTGTCCCCGATTTAAGCGTTTCCTTAGATGGACATTTAGAAGATTCCTACAGTGCTATTACAGCTAGTGGAACAACTTTAGCCCAACTGCGAGAAGTTGGTGGTTCCGCCTTCACCATCGCCTTGGGTGAAAGTATGCGCGGTGCAGCGCGGATTCTCCAAGACAGATTTGGGATTCCCTATGAAGTCTTTGGACAAGTCACAGGTTTAGAACCTGTAGACGAATTCCTTCACGCTTTAGCAGTTCTTAGCGGTAACAGCGTCCCGGAAAAATATCGCCGCCAGCGTCGCCAATTGCAAGACGCAATGTTAGATACTCACTTTTATTTTGGTGCCAAACGAGTATCCTTAGCTTTAGAACCAGATTTATTGTGGTCAACAGTTCATTTTCTGCAATCGATGGGAGCGCAAATTCATGGGGCGGTGACAACTACGCGATCGCCTTTATTAGAAAAACTCCCCATCAAAAGCGTCACCATTGGCGATTTAGAAGACTTTGAGGAACTAGCCACAGGCTCAGACTTGTTAATTGGCAATTCTAACGTCGGCGCGATCGCTAAACGTCTATCCATTCCCCTCTATCGCCTCGGCATCCCCATTTACGATCGCCTTGGTAACGGTCAGTTTACCAAAGTTGGCTACCGAGGCACAATGGAACTTTTGTTTGGCATGGGTAACCTGTTTTTAGAAGCAGAAGAAGAGAGAGTAAAAAACTTCCACGGAGATTGGTAATAGTTAAGAGTCAATAGTCAATGGTCAATAGTTAACAGTATATAAACAACGACCTTGAACTTTTGACTCTTGTACAGACGCGATTCATCGCGTCTCTGTCTCTGACAACTGACAAAGGACAAATAAAATGAAAATTGCCTTTACAACAAGTGACCGAATTCATGTTAATGCTCACTTTGGATGGGCAAGACAAATTGAGGTTTATGAAGTCTCAGAAGAAGGATCTACATTTGTTGAGACATTAACCTTTGACGGCGACCTCAAAGAAGATGGTAACGAAGATAAAATCACCCCAAAACTAGAAGCGCTAGGTGATTGTACAATTGTTTATGTATTAGCAATTGGTGGTAGCGCTGCTGCTCGTTTAATCAAAAAAGGTGTCACCCCAATTAAAGCGCGATCGGAAGAAGAAGAAATCGCCGAAGTATTAACTAAATTAGTGCAAACACTCAAAGGTAACCCTCCACCTTGGTTGCGGAAAGCATTAAAGCAGAAAGACACAAACTTTGCCGATGAATTAGAGAATGAAGCAACAGTATGACCTTAGATAATAGCGTTAACGGTACCGCCAGCACTACCGTATCTAACTCACCATTCCTCAAAACAATCGTCCAACAAATCCGGGGTCAAGATACCTATGGAACCTATCGAAATTGGGCAGATGATTTAATTCTTAAACCTTACGTAGTTAGCAAACAAAAAAAACGGGAAATCCCCCTCGATGGTGAAGTAGACCCCCTCACCAAAGCCAGAATTATGGCATTCTATCGAGCCGTAGCCGCTTGTATTGAAAAAGAAACCGGTTTAATTTCCCAAGTCGTAGTTGACTTAAGCCATGAAGGATTTGGCTGGGTACTTGTATTTTCTGGTCGCCTTTTGTTAGTAGCCAGAACCTTACGCGATGCTCACCGCTTTGGCTTTGATTCCTTAGAAAAAGTCGCCGAAGAAGGAGCCAAGCTAGTAGAAAAAGGCATCGATTTAGCAAAACGCTTCCCTGAAGTTGGCAAGCTTTAATTAATTAGTCAATAGTCAGTGGTCAATGGTCAATAGTCGATGGTCAATAATATCAAATTTTGAATTTTTGACTTTGGACTTTTGACTTTGGACTCTTGACTCTTGACTTTGGACTTTGGATTCTTGACAAATGACGACAACCGAAGAACTACAAGGCAAAATCAGAAGGCTCAATAGTAAAGCAGGTCAAATGAAAATGGATCTGCATGACTTAGCAGAGGGATTACCCACCGACTTTGAAAAATTAATGGATGTGGCTGCTGAAACTTACGCCATCTATCGCGAGTTAGATGAACTTAAGCAACAGCTTAAAAAAATGGAGAAAGGTCAATGAGCCAGAATATTGATGACTTTAAAAAGCTCGTAGATGCAGAAGAATTCTTTCAATTCTTTAACCTGCCCTACGACCAAAATTTTGTGAATGTTAACCGTTTACATATTCTCAAAAAATTCTCCCAATTCATCAGAGAAATTGATGATAATTCTCCTGATTTAACACCAGAAGAAAAACTCGCACAATACGCTATAGCTTTGCAAAAAGCTGCTGACGTATTTGTCGAATCCACACCTCAAGAACAAAAGCTGTTTAAGGTGTTTAACGACAAGCAAAAAAATGTAGTCAAGCTGACAGAAATCACTTCTGATTAGGAGGTAAAAAGTGGTAAACCTGACGCCTACCGAATTAGAACGCTATAGTCGCCAAATGATGCTCCCTAATTTTGGCGAATTAGCTCAGAAGCGCCTGAAGTCAGCGACGGTTCTGGTTACAGGTGTGGGGGGATTAGGCGGTACGGCGGCGCTTTACCTAGCTGTAGCGGGCGTTGGGCGACTAATCTTAGTCCGGGGTGGTGACCTGCGGCTCGATGATATGAATCGTCAGATTCTCATGACTCACGATTGGGTCGGTCAGCCAAGGGTATTCAAAGCGAAAGAAACTTTGGAAGGAATTAATCCTGATGTCCAAGTCGAAGCAATTCACGATTACATCACCCCAGAAAATGTAGATGAGTTGGTACAGTCTGCTGATATGGCTCTTGACTGCGCCCACAATTTTACCGAGCGTAATTTGTTGAATGCAGCTTGTGTGCGTTGGCGTAAGCCGATGGTGGAAGCAGCAATGGACGGAATGGAGGCTTACCTGACAACCATTATTCCTGGTGTGACTCCTTGTTTGTCCTGCTTGTTCCCAGAAAAACCTGATTGGGATCGGCGTGGCTTTTCAGTTCTGGGGGCTGTTTCGGGAACCCTGGCTTGTCTCACAGCATTAGAAGCGGTTAAGTTGATTACTGGGTTTAGTCAACCGTTACTGTCACAACTGTTGACAATCGACCTCAATCGGATGGAATTTGCCAAACGACGTTCTCAACGCGATCGCGCTTGTCCAGTTTGCGGAAATAGCGCCCCCTGGAGATACGCACAATCAGGTTCAATGGAACCCACCAGTAATTTCACAAAATAATCAGCTTATTTGCGTCACAATTGCCTATCTCTTCGTTCCTACCTTAATTAGTTGTTTGGATTCTGCCCATTCAAATAACTCATTATCAAGGAAAAATATGCAATTAGCACGCCTAACAGCTTAAAAAACCCCACCTGTAATCAAAACCACTATCGCGACATATCAGGAGATGTGATGACTGTTACGTTAACAGAAAAAGCTGAATTTCGTCTGCGGGCGTTCTTAGTCGGTTCTGCTCCCGACTCCAATAGTGCAACTAAAGGCGTTCGCATCTCTGTAAAAGATGGTGGTTGCAGTGGCTATGAGTATGGTATCGAAATTACTAGCAAGCCACAACCAGACGATTTAGTAATTCAGCAAGGTAAAGTACTACTTTACGTTGATGCAAACAGCGCACCGTTATTAGAAGGCGTCGTCATCGATTTTATTGATGGGGTGATGGATAGCGGTTTTAAGTTTACTAACCCCAATGCAACCGATACCTGTGGTTGTGGTAAGTCCTTTAAAGCCGGTGATTGTTCGCCTAACGGTGTACCTTGCAGCTAATAATGTTTCAGATTTAATCAATACATTAAAACTGCTTTGCGGAATTCAAAAAACAGGGTGAAAAAATTGAATTCTGCCTAGCAGTAATACTGTCAAATCTGTCACAAAATCGCTCCGCGTAGCTGCATCAAAAGTAGAACCCCCAATCCGGGAATTAAACCTAATTGTAGAAAGTTTGAGGAGAATCGGAAAATGGCTACCTACCAAGTTAGATTAATCAACAAAAAAGAAGATCTCGACAGCACAATTGAGATTGATGAAGATACAACCATCCTCGAAGGAGCAGCAGAAAACGGTATTGAACTACCCTTCTCTTGCCACTCTGGATCTTGCTCTAGCTGTGTTGGTAAGGTTGTTGAAGGTGAAGTAGATCAATCCGATCAAATCTTCTTAGATGACGAGCAAATGTCTAAGGGATTTGCTTTACTTTGTGTTACCTACCCCCGTTCTAACTGCACAATTAAAACCCACCAAGAACCATATCTTGTATAAAGTTTTTCAAGTGTAGTTATTGCTTGAATCTAGGATGAAGGATGAAAAGTATCTTTATCTTAGGTTCAAGCAAGCTATTTTAATTGAGGTGATATATTTCATGTTTACCCCCTTTACTGTTCAGGGTTGTTCCTTAGAATTAATGCAACCTGGAGAACAAGGAATAATCCCTGATTTTAAAATTACCCATGAGCAGGAATTAATAGAAATTGGGCTAACACCTGGAACTTTTATCAAAGTAAAAGCCAAAAATCCTATATTTCAAATAGAAGTTAATAATACAATTATCTCAATAGACAAAGAAATTGCCCGAAAAATTTATGTCCGTTTAAACATGTAGGGTGTGTTGTCGCGCAGCGCAACGCACCTGCATACAGTAGCCAGTTGGTGAGGGACAAATAATCGTTGACTGTAGGGGCACTGGCACTGCCATGCCCCGAAGCGCGTACATCTTAATATCAAATATTAAAGGTGCGTTAGCATACGGCATAACACACCCTACTAAATATATAATTATTTACTCTTTCTTAATCCACAGCAATTAATACATCGGATGCCTTAATTACAGCATAAGCTGCTTTACCTTCTGCCAATCCGAGTTTGTCTGCTGAGGATTTTGTAATTATTGCAACTACTTCTATTCCCGGCGCTAATTCTAAAGTTACTTCACTATTTACAGAACCAGCAACAACTTTTTTCACAGTAGCTTTTAAAGAATTACGAGCGCTGATTTCCATTCTTTGACACCTTATTTGAATTTTGTATCCAGGATAACCTTAGCAAACAAAAATAGTCAGCAGAGAAATCTTTAATTTTTTCTTAATAAAATTAGTTGTTGTAAGGTGCATCAATATATTGCAATAATCAAAAATTAACTATATATACTATGACCTAATAGTCAATCCCGATCCATGCTTATATTTAGCATAAATACAGAATTTAATGCTTATTTTTATGGAAAAATGAGCTATTTATTGTTAATCAATATCCTCCGATTTAAATTGAGATTACTTAAATATCATATTTTTCAAAATAAAAAGTTCAGGCTAATACTTCTTAGCGTTTTTTAACCCTTTCATTGATGAAATATCTAGGGATCTTTATAAAGCATTCATAATTCCAACTTATGAGAGTGATACTATATAAGTAAGCTAAATTGTTGCCAGTCAACCAGACTTCAGCAAAAGCGATTACAGACTTAACTCAGACATTCCCAACTTAATGCTGGTTAAGTTCAAAGATGAGGCAGATAATCTGAGATCTTCAAGAGAAGTCAGAGGGGAAAATGCGTAAATCTTCTGTCTCCCAATAACCAGAGTACTTAAGTGATGAAATAGCAAATGTTTCTTCCACGGAATGTCTTACTTCCGTAACCACTTTTTCATGTGGCTTATTCATTTTCTGATTATTTAATTTGATGTTGAATAAGTTAGCTCGATGAAATGCAGTTTGGGAAAAATTGCAGCAGTTTAGAATTAATTCCCTGACTTGCAAAACAAATTTAAGGAGCCAGAATCATGAAAGCTAAACAAATTATGACTCAAAATGTAGCTACTATTCGCGGTTCCGCAACTGTAGCAGAAGCAGTCAAATTAATGCGGCTCAAAGAATTACGGGCGTTGATTGTTGAACCTCGTCACAGTGGTGATGCTTACGGCATTGTTACCGAGACTGATATTGTAGGTAAGGTTGTTGCTTATGGTAAAGATCCAGAAGCAATGCATGTCTACGAAGTCATGAGCAAGCCCTGCATTGTGGTTAATCCAGACCTAGATGTAGAATATGTAGCGCGGTTATTTGCTAATACTGGTGTATGGCGTGCGCCCGTTATCCAAGGTGAATTACTTGGCATTATTTCTGTCACAGATATTATTACCAAAGGCGATTTTGTCGAAAAACCAAAATTAAAATTTGTGCAGAAAGAACTTCATAAAGCTATCTCAAATGCTCGTTCTGTTGCGGCTAACTATGGCGCAGATTCTAAACGAGCCGAGGAAGCTTGGGATTTAGTAGACGAACTAGAAGCTGAAGCTGGTTATTATGGCTCGCCTAAACCAGAGAAAAAAGCCAGACAGCTATTCTCTGAAGGTAGAGAATATGTCACTGTCGGTTAATTGATTTGTCTGGTGAGATACATTGCATTGTTGAAAGCATCAATTTTCTCATCGCCTAACTCATAACCTTGCTAATTCTCTAACTCTTGTTAGCTTTCTCTCTCCTAAATCAAAGTTGCAAAACTAAGATAGTTTGGATAGATACCGGGTTGGGTAATGCAACTATTACATACTGACTAAATTGGTGCTTTGTACCAATCAGCAATGGTTCGTGATTCTGAAGTATTTACTGTTAATTGTTGTGGTCTAACAGTTAACAGTAAACATCCATTCTTCATAGTTTAATGGGTCTCATAGCATTTCTTTAACGTGGTGGGTAATGCCCACCATTACCTTTTTTTTGAATTGCTATGACAGATAATCGTGGGGATGTGAATCGGGAGAAAGGAAGTTTATGAGTGAAAGAAATCAGCAAAGTTTGAGTCAAATAACTAGTCAATGGTTAAGCGAAAAAGGTTATCATGCTGATGACTTAAATCAAGCTGGTGAAAATGGCGATACAGCTTTGATGAAAGCTACCAGAGAGGGACTTTACGCGGTAGTTGAAGAATTGATTGCTTTAGGTGCAGATGTTAACGCCAGAAACAATGACGGTAATAATGCTTTGTGGTTTGCTTGTTTTGGGAACTACTTCGATTTAATTAATTTGTTGCTAGCTGCCAACATCAATATTGATAACCAAAATGATAATGGGGCTACTGTTTTGATGTATGGGGCATCAGCAGGCAAGACAGAAGTAGTTAAATTGTTGTTACATCATCATCCTAACATAAATTTAAAAAACTTAGACGATTTTAAGGCAATTGATTTTGCGAGTAATGTAGAAGTCTTAAGGATTCTCAAAAATGCCTCAAAGTAAGCTTTCAGAGTCAGATTATCATCAAGCAACAAAGCATTCTTACTTATCGGTGCAGCTCGATCCAAATTATGTTGATGCATCAACTCAACCTGCGGCTTTTAAATTTTACCCAAAGTTTTATAGACGAGTGAAATTAAATCTCAATAATCCCAATCACTCTTTTATTAACTTAACCAGTACTGTTACTCTGGAGAAAATGTATAAGGATGGGATACAAAAACTGCGCGTTAATCCATCTGCTGGGGCTTTATATCCAACTGAGGTTTATGTCCAGATTCGCGGTATTGAAGGATTTGTGAATGGGATATATCATTTAGAAGTTGAGAATAATTGTCTAACTCTCATCTATGAATTAATAGATGATGGGCTAGAGAATTATGTAATACCAGGAAAATGTATTAATGGATTCATTTTTTTAATTAGTTGTGTTTATTATAGGTCTAGCTGGAAATATAAAGACAGGAGCCTGAGATATTGTTGGCTTGATAGCGGACACCATTTAGGTGCAATTGCTGCTTCAGCCTACATTCACGACAAAGAGATACAGTTAATTTTCGATTTTGATAAACTCGCTCTCAATGCAGCTTTAGGGTTTGAGAATAAAGAGTTTGTTAGCGCTTGTGCGATTTCGGGGACGGTGCAAGAAAAGAAAATCAGACATTTAAGGTTGCAAGTTCCTTTTGTCTGTGGCACTGATTATTTTGAAGCCAATGAGTTTATAGAATCAGGCTATCAAAAAACATCTCTCCAGAAAAGTCGCCAACAAAAATTAGTGCATCCCCAATTCAACTTTGACAAGGATAAATTCTTTCAGACTGTTTGGATGAGACGCTCAAGTAGGCGATTTTATCAACAGTCGATTTCTCAAGAAAATTATTGGCGGATATTGCAACATCTTACACAGCCAATACCCTCAGAGAATATTGAAGAAATAGAGATTTATTCTGTTGTGCATCAAGTCAGGGGAATGACGCCAGGATTATACAAGGGAAAGCATCTCATCAAGGCGGGCAATTTTAGGGAAAAAACAGGTTACTTGTGCATCAATCAAGCGATCGCCAAAGACAGTGCAGTAACTTTATTTTTTGTGTCCGACTATATAAATTATCAAACAGCTATGCAAATAGCTGGTTTTTTAGGGCAAAGAGTTTATCTTGTTAGCAATTTTTGGGGTATTCATTGTAGTGGGATTGGTGCTTTCTATGATGATGAAACTCAAGAGTTCTTGGAAACTAACAAAGATGTACTCTATGCAATGGCAATTGGTACATAATTAAGGAACTCAACAGCAATGACTAAAGAAATTTTCTCTCCACAAGATGATTCTCATCCAATGCAGCTAACTTCAGCAGATATTATTCTCCGTCAGCAACTAGAATATTCGATTAGCAGATACTTTTACGAAGCCTGCGATCGCACTATTCAAAACCTATTATCTAGCTGTCGTTGGTATATGACTACCCAAGCCACTGTTATGGTACTAGTCATCGAATGTACCGATCCTGTCACCAACTGGCGCGTTTTACAAAAAATCGTCCCAATGGCGGCTATTCTTAATCCCATCGTCAGCAGCGCTAAAATTCGCGTTTGTCCTCCCGAAAGCCAAGGTATACCTTTTGAAATGCGGGTAGATGAATTATCTGTTTATCGTGATTTAGCCGGCTAGAGAGGCTAGAGAGGCTAGGGACTAGAGGCTAGAGGCTAGGGAAGAGAAATTTTCATAGCCTGGTTTGTGAGATGTTCTCGTATTTAGCTGTCTTGGAAGTCAACAGTCAACAGTCAACAGTCAACAGTCAACAGTCAACAATCTGTCTGATGGTTGCAGCTACCTCTTCAAAAACTAGTTCCGCAGAATGTTTCACCGCAGGACTTAATTCTAATCCCAAATCTAGATTTGCTGCTTCGATGAGGTACACTGTCACCTCTTCGGGAAAGTCATTGTGAAAGATTTTCCGTCCGGCGGCTAAAGCATTATCCCAACGAAAATCATGCAAGTTATAACTAGGTTCCGGTAAAGCTTCTAATTCTTTTCCTGGAACCTTAAATACTGCACCTGGTTCGGAAGCTGTCGAACTAGCATCAATAATAATGAGTTGTTTGCTTCCTCTAGCTTGAAACATCACTTCCATCCCGGCGGTTCCACAGTCGTAAATTCGCACGTTGGGATGAGGATTTTCGGCTAGATATTTTTGTAGGCGTTGGGCAATAATTACGCCTACAGCGTCATCGCTGCGATTGAGATTACCACAACCAATAATAGTTAGCATTGTTATGGATGGCTTTTAGGGGCACAACCGATTGTGTCCCTAATGTTTATTATATCTGAAAATTAGTTATTTACAAACTAAAACTCTACACCATGTTTTTTGGCAATTTGAGTTAGTTGCTCGCATTGTTTTTGTGCTGCTTCTAACAATAAAGCCTTGGCTTGGTCAGGGGTAGTACCGTCTTTTGGTACTAAGTATTTGACATAAATAGAAATAAAATCAGTTAAAGCTGCTACGCCCGATAAATTATGTTGGTCGGCTTCTTTTCCGGCGATCGCAGCCACTAAACCCGCTTTAATTGGGTCTGGTTTGACTTTCATAAACTGCTCAATCAGCTTGGGAATATATTCTTGTGGTGGTAAGTTTTGTAACTTACTATTATCAGGAGTAAAGTTAAATCCTGCTGTTTTTGCCTGTTCTAAAACACACCATTCTGTAAATTCTTGCAGGGCGATATCGGGAAGGCGAGGGAGATATTTATGTAGCGCAATATCAGACACAAGCTTACCTTATAGATTTCAATTTTTTGCAGTGAATTAAGGCAAGCCTAACGCAATGTGTAGAGCAGTTTTAGTGTGTTAAGCTACGGCTATTGCATAATTTAGTTTTGGCTTCACTCAGGGAGCATTATCATAGAAGCAATATTAGCGATCGCTACCATTGAAAAAAATCCCCAACTTAAATAAGCTGGGGATACGAGGCTCTCGATTTTCATTTAAGTGATTGTTGTGATGGCTCGACCTAGATTAATTTGTAGGCTATCTAAAGATTGCTGGCTTTGAATAATACCTATTAATTGTTCAGCACCATTATCTTTAACACTATCAGCATCAAAGAATATCCCTAAACCAGAAACTCCATTAGGTAAATTCACATCTAGTAGCTGATAATTTATGCCTCCTTTGAGTTGAATAACATCTTTACCAGGCTCAAAATCAGCAATTAAAGCATAACTTGGTGGGGGTTCTGTAGGAGGTGGTGCGACAATAAATCGAATCTTGCTGTCATCATAGTAAACTCTAAAGGGATCTCCTAAAACGAAGGTGTCATTGCCTGCACCACCAATTAAGGTATCCCGCTCTAACTGACCTGGTTGATCGTCAGCAAGATTCACTCCAATGAGGATATCATCACCAAGTCCACCAAGAAGAGTATCCTGACCTGCGCCACCAATGAGAGTATCTTTACCTTTTCCTCCATACAGATAATCGTTACCATCGCCGCCATCCAGGCTATCTTGACCCAAACCACCAATCAGCACATCTGAACCGCCAAAGCCATGAATGCGATCGTTATGGATGGTACCAAGGAGAAAATTATTCCCCTCATTGCCATTGATAATTGCCATGTTAGTATTTTGCTCAAGGATGATAAGTTAAAACAAGTTTGAATAACTGCGCTTGAGTGATAAATTTAAAATGGTTTTTTATACAGTTTTATTCTTACAGACTTCACTCAATTTTCCACGCCAATTTGGCTGGAAAGATAATTTTTTATCACAAGTCGTTTTATAGGGGCTAGGGGCTAGGGGCTAGGGAAGAGAAATTTTCATGCTTATTTGTGCCAAAACCTAGCGTGAATGGCTAACTTTAACTAACTCTGTAGAAAGAGCTAATTCTTTCGACAGGTAATAAACTTATAACCTCTGTCTCAGGTGCGTTTTAGCTGATGAGTCTGATGCAGTAAAAATAGAATGCTAAATCTAAAGGAGATTGTATTCTATGCAACTAAATTATTTTACCAAAAAGCTCTCTACTGTAGGTCGTTGGCTAGCTACAACTCTATTTTGCTTGTCAGCATTCGCTGTTGTTTGGCATGGTGGATTTTTGGCGAATACCACAGCAATGGCTAATCCGATTGTAATTGCCTCAGCAGACGCAGGCGATCGCATTCAAAATAAAGCTAGTGAAGATGCTGGACGCGCGAAGAATTTTATCCGCGACGCAGCAGATAAAGTTGAAGAAACTGCAAATAAAAATGCTCGTAAAGTTGAACGCGCTAACGATAACGATGGTAGTTTTGTAGAGCGCAAAGCCAAAAAAGACAGAGCGACAATTGAACGCAGAGCAGAAGAAGACGCAGCACGCACTCAAAAAGCTGTAGACAACACTAAGAATGCTGTTGAACGTGCTGTAGATAGCGTTAAAGATGCTTTTGGTAAATAGGGCATAAGTAGTAATTTCTACTGTCAATGTACATTGGTTCTTGATGAGGAATCAATGTACATTGTAGGCAAATATTATGAATTAGCTGCCCATAGGTTACTTTGGGGATCGTGAGGATACAAGGGCGATCGCTTTGAGATTGTATAAAATACAACTATTTTAGCTAAAGCGATCGCACAATATATAAAAGTAACCTTGTGATTGTTTATTTATTGATAAATGGGCACAATATAAGCAAGTATTTTCACAAAGCTTGTTCATGAAACCCGTTTTCAGTAAAGGTCAAATAATTAGATGGATAGACAACCGGGGGTTTGGTTTCATACAACCTAGCGATGGTAGTGAAGAAGTCTTTATTCACATCAGCGCATTTAAGAATGTTAATCATCGTCCCCAAGTAGGAGATTTAATTCAATATCAACTAGTAGTTAATAAAAACGGTAAACTAAGTGCCTGTAAGGCTTCTATTCAAGGGGGAACACCAGCACCTATAGTTAATTCCTCATATTCTCGCAAACCAGCACAGTCTCAAATCAAGCGGATCAAGAAGCGAATCAAGAAATTTTTACCCTTAGTATTCAAGACTTTGCTGCTATCTTTACTACCTGTTTTGGGTTCTATTTTTATTCTCATCAAAGCTAGCAACCCAATTCCGTTGATTATTTATCTTCTCATGAGTTTAATTACCTTTGCACTATATGCTGACGATAAATCTCGTGCAAAACAAGGTAAATGGCGGGTATCAGAAAATACTTTACATATATGTGAAACTGCAGGCGGATGGTTAGGTGGGTTTGTGGCGCAACAGATACTACGTCATAAGACAAGCAAAGTTTCCTATCAAGTTGTGTTTTGGCTGATAGCAGGTGTTCATATTGTATTTTGGTTATATTGGCTGTTGAATATGACAATGTAAGGCGATCGCTGTTTGGTGATATCGACAAGGCAAATTAATAATTCAAAATTCAAAATTCAAAATTAAAGACATTTTCAGTCGGTGATGTAAAAACCTACTAATTGGGCTACTACAAGGCGAAGGGGTCTTAAAACCATATATATACGATAATTGATCGCTATTAAACATGGTTTGCTATGTAATTATACAGTTCGTAAACTTTGATATTCTCACTATTAATACTGTGTATCATGCTAATAGCTAATGATTACTCACCATTAGCTATTAACTGAATCTAAGCAGTCCGAAAACGTGCCAGTTCTTCACCAGTTTTCGCATCGTGGGCGTGAACTGTACACACCAAACAAGAGTCAAACGATCGCGCTACGTGACCTACTTCTACTGGATCTCTCGGATCGTAAATTGGCGTACCAACTAAAGCTTCCTCAATTGGGCCTCTTGCACCTTCACCATCACGGGGGCCGACGTTCCAAGTAGTTGGTGCAATCACTTGGTAGTTCTTAATCTTACCACCCTCTACTTCTACCCAGTGGCTTAAACAACCTCTGGCAGCTTCAGTTGCACCCCAACCTCTACCATCTTTCTCTTTCGGTCTAATATACCAGGGATCGTTTAATTTGAATTCCCTTAAGCAATGTTCAGCTTGACGATATAGCTTCACCAGTTCGTGAACTCTGGCTAATTGACGCACATGGATACTAGCACCACCCATTTGTTTGAATACATCGAGGATAAACCCATCTTGATGTTGCCAAGGTTCTCCATGCTTACCACCTGCAACTAATTGGCGTGATAAAGCACCAACTTCTAAACGTCCAAAGTCTTGGTGACGCACAGAAGTAGACCAAGAATAAGCATTATCAAAGTCTTTAGTATTCTTTTGGATCGGATTAGTAGTGCGATCGAAGGGGTGAATATCTGCTGTGCCTTCATCATACCAAGAGTGAGTAGTATTCTCACGGGTAAAGGTATGATCCATCAAGGTATGAGTATTAGTAAAACTGTCATACACTCCACTTTTCATAATCATGGCGGCGTTGCGCCCTTCAATTGTGGGGTTTTGGTATTTGTCCTCGTGAGGTAAATATCCCCATGTGACATATTTACCCACACCTGCACCATATCGATCCAAACCGATATCCAAACCCATGCGCCAATATAAACCCAAGTCCGAATCCCGATGCTTCCGGTCTTCGTCTAGCCAGTTCATAAAGTCGTCATAAGTCTGAATTTCCTCATAACGTTCTAGAGAACAACCTAACCATACAGGTTCTAACCAGTTGGTGCGGAAATATTCTAACAACGACCAAGCGCGAGTAATATCAGTCAGGGTGGGGGCGCACATCACACCACCAGGCACCATATAACTGCTGTGGTAACTGGTGATATGCTGAAAATGTTCATGAGTAACTTGTTATGTAAAGTAATTTTGCTCGGCAAGAACATTTTATTTTCACTATTTCAGCTTATAAATAAGGGAATATTTAGGGAATGAGCGAGCAAAATCAAAATCAGGGTAATTGCTATCGCCAAAATTTAATATCAAAGACATATCCCCTATCTACAGATGAATCTGCAAATGCAGACTCAAGGGATTTGTTCGCCGATATGTTTGCAGATTTTGAGCCGCACAGCACCACAGACGGTAGCTACAGGGGAATAATGGCGAAAATTAAAGCAACAGAACTACAGTATCAAGCAGTTTTTGAGCAGAAGTTAGTCGAAGCTAATAGTAATTTAAAAAGGGATAGAATTAGAGTTAGCATTAAACAAACTGGCAATTCTCTTCAGTTACGAGCTACCCTACCGTTAAAACCAGGCGATCGCAGTTTAGGTAAAGAAAAAAAGCAGTATGACTTGTCTTTAGGGATACCAGCAAATTTAGAGGGATTAAAAACTGCAATTGAAGAAAGTTACGAGTTGGGTAAATTAATCGCCCGTCATACTTTCCAGTGGAATGAGAAGTATTTAGGAATTAAGTCAAGAGAGAAGCAAGAGATAAAAACTATTGGGGAATTATTAGATAAATTTGCCGAAAAATATTATCAAAACCGTCAGCAGACTATCACCAGTCAAAATACTTTTGCTAACTATATATCTGTAATTAAAAGAAACTTTCCTTTAACGACTTTAGCCACAAAAAATAACTTTGAGGAAATTATTAATTCATTTCAGGGAAATAAAAAAAATGAACTGATAGCCGTAACTTCTGTTTTTATTAAAACTTTTCAGTTAGGATTTACACTCGATGTCACACGGGATAATGTCACTCCTGCCCATCGAGAAATCCCCGAAGATGATAAAATAATCTCTGCTTTTCACCTATTTGAAAAATTCGCCCTCAACCGCAAAAATACAAACATCAGCGATGAAATCGACACTTGGGAAATGTGGCGTTGGGTGTATGGGATGTTAGCAACCTTTGGGTTAAGACCAAGGGAATTATTTGTAGAACCTGATATTAATTGGTGGATATCTCCCCAAAATATAGACCATACTTGGAAAGTCAATAAAAATACAAAAACTGGATATCGAGAAGTTATACCTTTTGTACCAGAATGGATAGAATTATTTGATTTACAAAATCCCAAGCCATTAAATATTTTAGAAAAAAAGGTGACAAAAATTGCCTCTGTGCAAAATATTAATTGGATGCGGAGAGATATATCCAGATGGTTTAGAAAAGTGGGAATTGAGTTTCAACCCTACGATTTGCGTCATGCTTGCGCGATTCGAGCGCATCTTCAGGGAATCCCCATCAAAGCCGCAGCAGACAATTTAGGTCATACTGTTGATGAACATACAAAAACTTATCAAAGATGGTTTGGGATTGAAAATCGGAAAAAAGCCTTTGGTGAGGTCATTAGTCAGAAAGCATTAATTGAGTTGCAGAAGAATGAAATCTTAGCGCTCAAGATGGAGAATGAAAGGTTAAGGTTGGAAGTTGAAAAGTTGAGATTTTCAGAGAATGTCTAAATAAACCAAACTGGAAGCTTTTTTCTCTTGTTGGTGAATAATTATAACATTGACAAAGCAGAAGTACGGAGACTAGCCTGTATTTAAATTATTCGACATTTTGTCAAAGGACAATTACATGAGATTCTCTGCTAAGTTTTTGCCTAGTTTACTCGTCGTACTCTCTAGCCTTACAACTTCACTTTTTCTCATCAAACAACCAGGTGAAGCACAAGGAACTAACGGAAGATTTATTAACAACTTATTCTCTGGTAAGTGCATTGACGTAGCTGGCGCTCCAGGGCGAAGTAACGGTGCAGCATTACAGCTTTGGGATTGTGAATTAAGTGGAATCAACCCTGATAACAATTCAACTACAGATCAAAAATGGATATTAACAAGTGGTGGATTCATCAGGAATACGTTGTCTGGGAAGTGCATTGACGTAGCTGGTGCTCCAGGGCGAACTAACGCTGCAAAATTGCAACTTTGGGATTGCGAACTGTCTGGACGTAATCGTGATAACGGCTCAAATACAGATCAAAAATGGACAATTACAGCTAATGGATTCATCAGAAATACTTTGTCTGGTAAATGTATTGATGTAGCTGGTGCTCCAGGTCAGACAAATGGTGCAGCATTGCAACTTTGGGATTGCGAACTGTCTGGACGTAACCGCGATAACGGCTCAAATACAGATCAAAGATGGAGCTTTGCAAATTAACCCTATAAGCTTGAGATGGTATTGCGCGGTCTAACAAACCCGGTGTAGCGGATTGTCGAGAGTCGCTTGTAAGATTGCAAAAGTTCTGACAACCGCTCAACAGGAACGTTAAACATCTTTGAAAAATGCGATCGCTAATATCGAGTTAGTGCGATCGCCAATCTTGTAGGATGCTTTCCCCACAATACTCCTGACGAATTTACTGATAAATTCCTCTTAACGCACCCTGATTATGGACTTTAAGCAAGCGATCGCAGTCTAGAGGAGTTAGATTTGTTGTTAGAGGATGTTTGAGAAATGTGATCGCTCAATTTCCAAACCCAGAAATCAATACTTCTATAATTCAGGATAATTTGAAATTATTTAAACTTGTTCTTGATATTATGGTTATGGATAAACCTATAGGAAATTAGCTGATGAGTGAAGCTGATAAGAGCTACGAACTACAAATACTGAAGATGATAGTTAACAAGCACTTAGACGAAAGCACATTATTTAAGAAAGAAAATATTCATAAATCTGAGATTAATCGTGACCAATTTGTGTGGGATACAGCAACAAGAATTTATCAACAAAGCGGACATAAAGTTGAACTTAGTTTAGTACGAGATATAGTTGATTCTCGAATTAGGTCTATAAAGAATCAACTTGCCGAAGAAGCCCGTTGTATTGCTGATGCCGAAGAAGCCCATCGTATTGCTGATGCCGAAAAAGCTCAACAATTTCTTTCCAATGTGACTGATGCACTAGGCAAGTTCGGAGGTGATGAGCGCAAAGCAAAAGTTTTTGTTAGAGTTAGGGAACTAATTAGTGAACAGTTAGATGTAGAAGAGAAAAAAGTAAGTTTAGACAGCCATCTATCGAACCATCTGGGTGCAGACGAATGTGATTTACAGCAAATTTTGATGGTATTAGAAGAAGAGTTTGAAATCGAGATCCCTTACGAGGTTGCTCAGTATTCCTTGGGCATAGGCATAAATATCTTTTCTGGTGGTTCATGGTGGAGTTCATCAAGTTCATCTCCCTCTTCATTTAGCTATAATGTAGGTGAGCAATGCATAGTCAGAAATTTTGTAGAACTAATATGTGAAAAACTCAAATAAGATATATTAGGACTTACGCAGCAAGTACGGAATGTAGGGGCAATTCATGAATTGCCCATAGGGTAAATCAAGGCTTTTACGTCATTTTTGCGTAATTCTTGTATATCTATAATTAGATTTATATAATAATAAGCATCGGTGAAGGAAGGGAGTGGATCGCCGATCGTGTAGGGTGCGTTCCCGATGAAAACTCATAATTACTCAGCCGATAAATTCTTGGGAACGCACCAAGATTGTGGACTTTAAGCAAGCGATCGCAGTCTAGAGGAGTTAGATTTGCTATTAAACATCTTTGAGAAATGCGATCGCTCAATTTCCAAACAAACAAATCAATCATTCAAAATACTCACGCCCGAATCACAGTAATCCGACGCTGATTTTCCGTCAGCACAACCTGAGTCGATAAACGTTCTTCCATTGGTAGGGCATTTTTCCGCCTGTCAAACACAAATAACCAACCAAAATCCAACCCTAAACGCCCTAAATAGGATTCCAATTGCTCAATTCCCTCAGTTTGGGGATCGCGCTTTTTCTCCCGCCATACCTTTAACTCGATACCTAAAGTTACATCCTTGTAACGCAGACATAAATCCATTCTGTCACTACCAATTGCATATTCCCTCTCCAGGGTTCCACCACCATTCACAACACGATGTAAGAAAGCCATTAAGACGATGTGGGGGGCGATTTCATGGTAAACAGCGCTACCAAGTAATGGTTCCCCGTGCTGTCGCCAAAACTTGAGAAATGCTTCTAGCAATGCATCTATATTTAACTCTCCTTTTGGGGTTAACCAACTGGGACTAATATGGGGTAAACTATCCTGGGTTCCTTGCACTAAAACGCGGGGAATAACTTCGCGATAAATCGGGTTAGCAATAACTAGTCCCCCCGCAGGATCGCGTCGCAATAACCCTAAATCGATTAAATATTGGCGATCGTCGGCTGGAGTATCGGGTAATGCTTGTCCTGATAAAATGGGTTCAATAATATCTTTAACTCGTTTCTCCCTGAGTTTTTCAGCTAAAGAATCAAGATGAGTATCTTGACGGGCAATTAATATTTCCTTGGCTTGTAAAATATGCTCTTTTGTAATAGCAATACTTCTATCTTTAACCATTTTTTCTACAACTTCTTTAGCCAGCGCATTAACTAACCAAGGTTGTCCCTGAGTCAAATCAAAGGCTGTTGCTGCGGCTTCTAAACTAAAAATTTGTCCTGTATCTTCTGTATGTTGTTGATATAGTTCTTGTACCTCTGTAGCGTTAAAGTTTCTCAGGGTAATTGAACTGACTTTAATATTAAAAGGACTGGATGTATTTAATCTATCACTACCACCAGATGCAACTTTGTAATCTCGCACATCCCGCAAACCAATTAATCCCACGGATGAAGGGAAATTTTCTGGACGATTGGGAAAACCATCTCGTAATTGTCGTAAAACTGAAATTAGTGTTTGGTCTTGTAAAGAGTCAATTTCATCAATAAATACTACCAAAGGTCGGGGGCAAGACTGTGCCCAAGCTTGAAAAAAAGACCTGATTCTGCGTCCTGGTTCTTCTTTTTGCCCTTGTGTGAGAACAGGTGGTTGCAATTCATTCGGTAATCGAATCGCAATTGTATCGTACCAAGTTCCCAAAATCGCCAATTCTGCCGCACTGGGGTCATGATTAAATGCGCTTCCCACCTCCGCAGATACTACTACTGCTGCATAACGTCCAGTTGCGGTAAGTTGCTGCGCTAGAGCTAACATTGCTGTGGTTTTCCCCGTTTGTCGCGGTGCATGAACAACAAAATAACTTTCTTGTTGAATCAGAATTTCCCAGTCAGGGAGACGACTGGTAGGGGATAGCATATAGTTTTTGTCAGCTTGACAAGGGCCTGCAATGTTGAACCAGCGAGACATGGGATTTTGGCAGTTGGCGAACACTTTGAGTTTAGACGATTTTCGGGTTGGGGCGAGGTAGGAAGGGCTAATTGGGGATTTTTGTTTGTTTAAACATCGGGTAGATATACCGAATCATTCCGTCTATTACTCGGAAAAAGATGATAGCCAGAAAAGTTCTTGCTATCTACCACTATTTAAGTAAGCAAAAAGCTCAAAATCTGTATAAGCAATCTTTGGAAGTACGCAAAAATATGGACTTATTGTTTGATGAGAGATTGTTGGCTGAAAGTGATTTTAATGAGATTAAAAAAAGCCTGAAGCTTATTAGAGATTATGCTGTAGCACTTTCAGCTTATAAAGAAGCTTTACCTGAAGCTGCAAAAGCGAGAAAGTACCTAGAAGAAATTTTAGAACTACCTGAGTAACTTTTATGAAACAAGAAAGCGTTCTTTTCTCTGAAGTTTACAATATTGAGGCATCAGAACAAGATGACTGGTTTAATCCTCGTCTTGATAGAGATACCCATTTATGTATAGATCCATTCCAAGTTTTTAAGTCAAAAGATCCATTCTTTAGTAATTGCCGTCAGAAGTTTATGATTTTTTTTAGATGTGCTTTTGATGTAGCTTCTGAAATTGGTGAAGTTCCTTCTGAAGAAAATAAAAAATCAGGAAATTTGCCGTCAAAATATAAGAGATTAATATATGATACATGTAAAATTCTTAAGGACAAAAATATTGATATTGTTCGTGATTCGGAAGAATTGGAGTATAAAGACTCATTAAAAAACTTTATGCAAAGATTGGGGAAAGGTAAATGTGTTGTTACAGTCATAAGTGATAAATATCTCAAATCTAAATACTGTATGTTTGAGCTAACTGAGTTTATTGAAAATGGAAATTTTCAAGAAAGAATTGTCCCCCTTGTTTTAGAGGATGCGGAGATTTATGATGTAGTTGATATTGTTAAGTATATTAAATTTTGGGAAGAGCAACTTGAGGCTGCGGACAAAGCAATGAAGTCTGTTAAACTTGCCAATTTAGCGCCAAATATAAGAGAAGATATCGACTTATACTCAAAAATAACACGAACGATAAGTGAATTTATTGGTCATCTGAGAGATTTTCTAATTCCGCCAATTGATATACACGAGAACTCAAATTTTGAAGATGTTGTGAATGAAATCAATAAGATTCTTTCAAGATGAATTTATTTTATTTTTTCAAGTTAGTTCCCCATAATACTCCTGATGAATCTGCTGATAAATTCCTCTTAACGTACCAAGATTGTGGACTTTAAGCAAGTGCGATCGCAGTCTAGAGGAGTTAGATTTGCCGTTAAACATTTTTGAGAAATGTGATCGCTCAATATCCAAACAAAGAAATCAATCATTCATTCAAAATACTCACGCCCGAATCACAGTAATTCTACGCTGATTTTCCGTCAGCACAACCTCAGTTGATAAACGTTCTTCCATTGGTAGGGCATTTTTACGCCTGTCAAACACAAATAACCAACCAAAATCCAACCCCAAACGCCCTAAATAGGATTCTAATTGCTCAATTCCCTCAGTTTGGGGATCGCGCTTTTTCTCCCGCCATACCTTTAACTCAATACCTAAAGTTACATCTTTGTAACGCAGACATAAATCCATTCTGTCGCTACCAATTGCATATTCCCTTTCCAGGGTTCCACCACCGTTAACAACACGATGCAAGAAAGCCATTAAGACGATGTGGGGGGCGATTTCATGGTAGCCAGTACTACCTAATAACGGTTCCCCGTGCTGTCGCCAAAACTTGAGAAATGCTGCTAGCAATGCATCTATATTTAACTCCCCTTCTGGGGTTAACCAAGTCGGTGCAATCATTGGTAGAGATGCCATTGGTGTCACCGTTAATACTCTGGGTAAAACTTCCCGATAAATGGGATTAGCAATGGTTAATCCACCCTGGGGATGCATTTTACACAACCCCAAATCAATCACAAATTGAATATCATCATTGGGTATATCCCCCAATTCCAAACCTGCTAATATCGGTTCGATAATCGCTTTTATTCTTGGTTCCCGTAAGCGTTCAGCTAAAGAATCAAGATGAGTATCTTGACGAGCAATTAATATTTCTTTTGCTTGTAAAATATGCTCTTTTGTAATAGCAATACTTCTATCTTTAACCATTTTTTCTACAACTTCTTTAGCCAGCGCATTAACTAACCAAGGTTGTCCCTGAGTCAAATCAAAGGCTGTTGCTGCGGCTTCTAAACTAAAAATTTGTCCTGTATCTTCTGTATGTTGTTGATATAGTTCTTGTACCTCTGTAGCGTTAAAGTTTCTCAGGGTAATTGAACTGACTTTAATATTAAAAGGACTGGATGTATTTAATCTATCACTACCACCAGATGCAACTTTGTAATCTCGCACATCCCGCAAACCAATTAATCCCACGGATGAAGGGAAATTTTCTGGACGATTGGGAAAACCATCTCGTAATTGTCGTAAAACTGAAATTAGTGTTTGGTCTTGTAAAGAGTCAATTTCATCAATAAATACTACCAAAGGTCGGGGGCAAGACTGTGCCCAAGCTTGAAAAAAAGACCTGATTCTGCGTCCTGGTTCTTCTTTTTGCCCTTGTGTGAGAACAGGTGGTTGCAATTCATTCGGTAATCGAATCGCAATTGTATCGTACCAAGTTCCCAAAATCGCCAATTCTGCCGCACTGGGGTCATGATTAAATGCGCTTCCCACCTCCGCAGATACTACTACTGCTGCATAACGTCCAGTTGCGGTAAGTTGCTGCGCTAGAGCTAACATTGCTGTGGTTTTCCCCGTTTGTCGCGGTGCATGAACAACAAAATAACTTTCTTGTTGAATCAGAATTTCCCAGTCAGGGAGACGACTGGTAGGGGATAGCATATAGTTTTTGTCAGCTTGACAAGGGCCTGCAATGTTGAACCAGCGAGACATGGGATTTTGGCAGTTGGCGAACACTTTGAGTTTAGACGATTTTCGGGTTGGGGCGAGGTAGGAAGGGCTAATTGGGGATTTTTGTTTGTTTAAACATCGGGTAGATATACCGAATCATTCCGTCTATTACTCGGAAAAAGATGATAGCCAGAAAAGTTCTTGCTATCTACCACTATTTAAGTAAGCAAAAAGCTCAAAATCTGTATAAGCAATCTTTGGAAGTACGCAAAAATATGGACTTATTGTTTGATGAGAGATTGTTGGCTGAAAGTGATTTTAATGAGATTAAAAAAAGCCTGAAGCTTATTAGAGATTATGCTGTAGCACTTTCAGCTTATAAAGAAGCTTTACCTGAAGCTGCAAAAGCGAGAAAGTACCTAGAAGAAATTTTAGAACTACCTGAGTAACTTTTATGAAACAAGAAAGCGTTCTTTTCTCTGAAGTTTACAATATTGAGGCATCAGAACAAGATGACTGGTTTAATCCTCGTCTTGATAGAGATACCCATTTATGTATAGATCCATTCCAAGTTTTTAAGTCAAAAGATCCATTCTTTAGTAATTGCCGTCAGAAGTTTATGATTTTTTTTAGATGTGCTTTTGATGTAGCTTCTGAAATTGGTGAAGTTCCTTCTGAAGAAAATAAAAAATCAGGAAATTTGCCGTCAAAATATAAGAGATTAATATATGATACATGTAAAATTCTTAAGGACAAAAATATTGATATTGTTCGTGATTCGGAAGAATTGGAGTATAAAGACTCATTAAAAAACTTTATGCAAAGATTGGGGAAAGGTAAATGTGTTGTTACAGTCATAAGTGATAAATATCTCAAATCTAAATACTGTATGTTTGAGCTAACTGAGTTTATTGAAAATGGAAATTTTCAAGAAAGAATTGTCCCCCTTGTTTTAGAGGATGCGGAGATTTATGATGTAGTTGATATTGTTAAGTATATTAAATTTTGGGAAGAGCAACTTGAGGCTGCGGACAAAGCAATGAAGTCTGTTAAACTTGCCAATTTAGCGCCAAATATAAGAGAAGATATCGACTTATACTCAAAAATAACACGAACGATAAGTGAATTTATTGGTCATCTGAGAGATTTTCTAATTCCGCCAATTGATATACACGAGAACTCAAATTTTGAAGATGTTGTGAATGAAATCAATAAGATTCTTTCAAGATGAATTTATTTTATTTTTTCAAGTTAGTTCCCCATAATACTCCTGATGAATCTGCTGATAAATTCCTCTTAACGTACCAAGATTGTGGACTTTAAGCAAGTGCGATCGCAGTCTAGAGGAGTTAGATTTGCCGTTAAACATTTTTGAGAAATGTGATCGCTCAATATCCAAACAAAGAAATCAATCATTCATTCAAAATACTCACGCCCGAATCACAGTAATTCTACGCTGATTTTCCGTCAGCACAACCTCAGTTGATAAACGTTCTTCCATTGGTAGGGCATTTTTACGCCTGTCAAACACAAATAACCAACCAAAATCCAACCCCAAACGCCCTAAATAGGATTCTAATTGCTCAATTCCCTCAGTTTGGGGATCGCGCTTTTTCTCCCGCCATACCTTTAACTCAATACCTAAAGTTACATCTTTGTAACGCAGACATAAATCCATTCTGTCGCTACCAATTGCATATTCCCTTTCCAGGGTTCCACCACCGTTAACAACACGATGCAAGAAAGCCATTAAGACGATGTGGGGGGCGATTTCATGGTAGCCAGTACTACCTAATAACGGTTCCCCGTGCTGTCGCCAAAACTTGAGAAATGCTGCTAGCAATGCATCTATATTTAACTCCCCTTCTGGGGTTAACCAAGTCGGTGCAATCATTGGTAGAGATGCCATTGGTGTCACCGTTAATACTCTGGGTAAAACTTCCCGATAAATGGGATTAGCAATGGTTAATCCACCCTGGGGATGCATTTTACACAACCCCAAATCAATCACAAATTGAATATCATCATTGGGTATATCCCCCAATTCCAAACCTGCTAATATCGGTTCGATAATCGCTTTTATTCTTGGTTCCCGTAAGCGTTCAGCTAAAGAATCAAGATGAGTATCTTGACGAGCAATTAATATTTCTTTTGCTTGTAAAATATGTTCTTTTGTAATAGCAATACTTCTATCCTTAACCATTTTTTCCACAACTTCCTTGGCTAAGGCATTAACTAACCAAGGTTGTCCCTGAGTTAAATCAAAGGCTGTTGCTGTGGCTTCTGTTGTAAAAATTTGTCCTGTATTTTCTGTATGTTGTTGATATAGTTCTTGCACCTCTGTAGCGTTAAAGTTTCTCAGGGTGATGGAACTGACTTTAATATTAAAAGGACTGGATGTATTTAATCTATCACTACCACCGGATGCAACTTTGTAATCTCGCACATCCCGCAAACCAATTAATCCTACAGATGAAGGGAAATTTTCTGGACGATTGGGAAAACCATCTCGTAATTGCCGTAAAACTGAAATTAGTGTTTGGTCTTGTAAAGAGTCAATTTCATCAATAAATACTACCAAAGGTCGGGGGCAAGACTGTGCCCAAGCCTGGAAAAAAGCCCTAATTCTGCGTCCTGGTTCTTCTTTTTGCCCTTGTGTGAGAACTGGTGGTTGCAATTCATTGGGTAATCGAATCGCAATTGTATCGTACCAAGTTCCCAAAATCGCTAATTCTGCTGCACTGGGATCATGATTAAATGCGCTTCCCACCTCTACCGATACCATTACTGCTGCATAACGTCCTGTTGCGGTAAGTTGCTGCGCTAAAGCTAACATTGCTGTGGTTTTCCCCGTTTGTCGCGGTGCATGAACCACAAAATAACTACGCTGTTGGATTAGCTCTTCCAAATCTGGTAATCGTGTTGTTGCAGATAGCATGTAGTGGATATCAGCTTGACAAGGGCCTGCAATGTTGAACCAGCGAGACATGGGATTTTGGCAGTTGGCGGACACTTTGAG
Organism: Calothrix brevissima NIES-22; assembly: GCF_002367995.1. Classification (GTDB taxonomy): domain Bacteria; phylum Cyanobacteriota; class Cyanobacteriia; order Cyanobacteriales; family Nostocaceae; genus Aulosira; species Aulosira brevissima. Next base: position 7,753,841 of record NZ_AP018207.1, on the reverse strand, counting down.
TTTAGACGATTTTCGGGTTGGGGCGAGGTAGGAAAGGCTAACTGATTTGCGTATAATTCTCAAAGGAAATGGTTATGATGCTTGATATATTGGGATTGGAGAAAAGCGATCGCTTAATTGACAAACAAAGTAATTAATACCTGGATACTTATAACTTAATGTAAATTATAAAACTGGAATAGTACTATTTGCGTATTTATATTGAGAAAAATCCGGCTTTTTACTTCAAAGTAAAGAAAATAATTATACTTACAGCATATTTCAGGTCAATGCGGTACGCGCTTCGGGGCATGGCAGTGCCAGTGCCCCTACAATCAACGGTAATCTGCTGTAAATACTTGTTCTGGACTGCCTTAACTGCGTAGACGCGGTAGACGAGCGGAGCGAGGCTTCTCGGAGAGTAAGGCTTGTCGCTAGACATCGCTAATTTGGGGTTAGGGAAAAATTAGGTAATATCTGAAGAAAATTAAATAACTTTTAGCAGAGAAAAATCAATTGATTTGCTGCTTGCGATATTTGCTGATAGCGTAGCTGATTGTGGACTTATATGCCTAATTTAAGGAAAAGCCAGGGAATGATTACACCTATCTTGGTAAATCCTGACTATATAAGCAATTCTCCAATTTATTTCCATATAACTGCTGTGGGGCCATTGACCGCCTAATAATGCATAAATTTCTACAGGTTTAGCGGCAATAGTCACGCCGAGTTCGTAAGATGTGCCAGTAAACGCCCCAAAGCGTCTGGTAGCTTCTTCGTAGAAGCGACTGCTGCGATACTTTCTATGGGTTAAGTCAATGGCATATAGTGCATAAAAATGGCGAGGGATACTTTGAATTGTTTCGACAATTTGCCCTAAATTCCTTGCCAAAATCGCATTGCGCGGGACTTCTGTACCCCATGCGGTATCTAATGCCCAAGATGCACAAGTCAAGTGAGAACCACCGCAGATACCACAGATCCGAGGTGTGACAATTAATCCTGCTTGGGGATCTTTACCGCGTAGAATCACTTCAAATCCCCGGAAGAGTTCCGCATGAGTCCAAGCATTGACTACATACCCATCCTCTATATCCACCCGGACATCTAAATCGCCCTCGACTCTACCGACAGGCGATATATCTAATGTTTGAATTGTCATTTGTCATTTGTCCTTTGTCATTTGTCAAGAGTCAATGGTCAATGGTCAATAGTCAATAGTCAATAGTCGCTTGACTGTGGACTTTTGACTTTGGACTATTGACTAAATCGTGAAAATATCTTCTTCTGCCCAAGATGGTGCGATGTCTTTGGCTACCATCGTGAGTAAGGCATAGTCTTTGGGTTTGACTCCTGGTGGTAATTCTTTGGGAACCCCCATAATTGTTTGAGTTCTGTGAATGATGTGGTACTATTTGTTTTATCCACAAAAACCACCTGAAACCCCTTATGCGCGTAGGTTATGCCCGCGTGTCAACTCGTCAACAAGCAGATACAGAAGCTCTTGACCAACAAATAAACCGACTAGAGAAAGCTGGGGCTGAAAAAATCTTATATGACATCGAATCCGGCAGGAGAGACACCAGAAAAAATTTCAACCAACTTATTAACCTTGCTAAAAACGGAGTAGCAACAGAAATAGTTGTTACGAGGTTAGATAGACTTGGAAGAAATGTTATTTCTATCCACAAAACAATAGAAACACTCCAAAAAGTTGGGGTTAAGCTTACCATTTTAGATTCACCGTTAGGCGATACAAATTCCGCTTTCGGATGGTTGACTATTAATAATATTGCGGGGTTGGCAGAATTTGAGAGTCGATTATTGTCTGAACGAATCTCACACGGAACCGACTATTACCGCTCCAATTTAAAATATTTTGGCAACCCACCATTTGGCTATGCAAAAGATGAAAACGCTAAATGCACCCCTCACCCAACAGATTGGTTAATTGCCAAAGAAATAATTGGCAGGTTTTACACTAACTCCTTTGCTTCCATTTCTCGCTGGCTAGCAGAAAGCTTTAAAATCAAGATGTATCCGTCTAGTCTGCGTAATTGGCTGCATAATCCCGCTTTACGAGGGCACACATTTTATAAATTAAAGTCGGGAGAAATTGCTCGGCATTACGGAACCCATGAAGCACTGATAACAGAAAGTGAATACCAAGATTTAGCGAAAACTACCGCTCATACCAACAAGAAAGATCCCGCTAAATTCCAACCCCATATTCTCGCAGGAATATTTAAATGTGGTGTTTGTGGATACGCCATGACTAAAACTAAGGCAGGAAAGCAGTTCCAATGTTCCCAGTATAAGAAGTTTGGAAAAGCTGGATGTAGCAATGGGAAAGCGATCGCTAAATCTATAGTCAAACAAGAAGTGACAAAAGTTCTCACGCAATATGCAAAGGAAGTTGTGCGGGAAGTTAATCACCGAACACAACCGGATATGGCAATCGATCAAAGATTAATCACGCTACAACATCAATTGCAAACACTCCAGTCGCTTCCTAGCAACCCCGCGATTGATTTGGCAATTACTGACTTAAAACAACAAATGAAAAATCACGAGCAACAAAATAATACTCGTGAATCCAAGACGGAAGACGATTATTTAATGTTACGCTCGTTTGCTCAAGCTGACTTCTGGGAATTGTTATCTGACACAGAGTTTAAAGTTATCTGTTTGCGTTTTCTCGAAACCGTTGTATTCAATGGAGAGAGGGACATAGAAATTTGTTTACGGGATATTTCTCTGCCATAGTTAATTGCTTTTTCTCGGATGCTTTGCCAAATATCTTTATCTAACATTTAGTTTGTCCTGAAGCGTAATTTATTTTGGAAGCTTCGATCAATTAATTCTGCTCTTGGAGAACAAAGAGTTCATATGAAAAACTCCACCCACAAGGGGATGGAGTTTTTGGGCATGGGGAAGAAGCTACCAATGACGCCACTGAGGGAGCCGGGGAACCCGTTCAACGCAGTGGCTCCCCTATACCCTATGCGACGGGCGAAACAACCTCGTCCACCCATAAAGGGATGGAGTTTCTCGTCGCTTTCAATGAATTGACGGTATTTTGATAATGTATTAATTAAACCAGATTAAATTTGGCTGAACTAAGCGTTTTTTCTTTTCTGGATTACCCGATTCAATACTTTGCTGCTTGAGAAAATCAAGATTTAGGTGTAGTAAAAGCTTTCCGAAAGCCAGTCGCCAAGGTGAATCTGTTCCCTTTTTTTTCGTATGTACTTGACAAATGTGCAATTATCTTAATCTGTCACGGGTGAACAAATATATTTCTGGATCGGGTTGATAGTTTAGCTCTTAATCATGAAAATTACTCTTTTTTTCCATTTCCAACAATACCTAAGACATTTATAGGGGAAATGCGGAGGTGTTCTAAAGCTTGTTTGATTTTTGAAGAATCTGTTTTATCAATCCTGACTACTAATAAAATACCATCAGTATTTGGTGCCAACAAACTAGCATCAGCTAGTTCCAAAAGAGGTGGTGCGTCATAAATAACTAAGTCAAATGTATTATGAAAATCTGCCATCAGGCGCTTCATTTTTTCAGACGAGAGTAACTTTGTGGGATCGGGGGGTATGGGCCCGGCTGTGATTACAGATAATTGGCTCATAGAAGGAAACTTGCGAATTACTTCCTCTGGTGGCAAATTTGTAGAAATTAAATTACTCAATCCCCACAGGTTGTTTAAACCTGAAAGGCTGTGAATCACAGGTTGGCGCAGATTTGCATCTATAAGTAGTACTCTTTGCCCCATTGCTGTAGCTATTTGAGCTAAATGGAAAGCAACTGTAGATTTACCATCCCCAGACATAGCTGAACTAATAGTGAGAGAACGCATCTGGCGATCGCAACTGAGAAGTTGAATATTTGTATAAAGTACCCGTAAAGCTTCCAAAAATTTTACAGAATGGTTGCTGTAGTCTTGATCTGGTATTACCGCTAATCCTGGAATACTTTCAGGTGGTAAATCTGGTATGCGTACTAGGGGAATATTTCCTTGAGGCGTAGTAGATTGACTAATTTGGAGTTGCTTTTCAAAGGGAATATTTCCTAATAATGGAAGTTTCAACTTGTCTTTGAGTTCATTGGCACTATGGTATGTACTGTCAAGTTTTTCAATCAGTACAGCAGCACCGAGCGCCATTACAAAACTTGTTACCAATCCCACTACTAGATTTCGTTGGGTGTCAGAAGCAGTTACAGGGTTTCCCGGTTGCATAGGCTTCTTCAGCAACTGCCATCCTAGTTCTGATTGGGATACTTGAATTTGGAGGTTTTCGCGAGTAGATAGAAACCGATTGAGGCTCTCTGTAGTAATCTGTAACTGCCTCTGTAGTACGTTATATTGTCTTGCTAGTGCTGGCAGTCTCTTGCGTTTTTGTTCAAGCTTTTTTATGAGTTTATCTATCTCTTGTCTTTGTACTTCTAGAGTTTGGACTTGAACCGCAGTCTCTGAAAGTTTTAGATCCACAAAGCGCTGTGCTTCATTGCTTAACAAAGGTAATAAACTGTCACGTTTGTCTTTCAACGCTTGGAGAGTGGGATTGTCTGGTTGCAGGCGTGTTGACTCTTGGGCAATCTGCGCGTCTAATTGGCGAATCTGATTTAGTGCTTGCTGATATAAATTAGCATCTTTAAGTACAGCCGCAGATCCATCTTTGCCTTTTAAAATATCGAAGTAGGAGCGAGTTTGTCCCCATTGCATCTCAACCTTTTCTCGTTCCTCAGACAAAGCAGCGATTTGATCGTCAATTTGTTTAGCTTCAGCTTCTGGATCGTTAAATTTGTAATTTAGCCGAAAACTTTGCAAGTCTCTTTGTACTTGATCGACTCGCCTTTGCAGAAAAGGCAGTTGTTTTTCTACAAAATGAATCCCCTGGCGCAATTTAGTTTGCCGTCTTTCCTGGCTATACTCTACATATTCATGAGCAATTGTGTCTAAAACTACTTTAATTTTTTTCGGATCGTTACTGCGATACTTCACCTCTATAATCTTAGTTTCACCTAAACGATTAATTTGCAAAGCATTGATGAGCTGATCGTAACTGATGTCTGGATATGAGAATTGCAATTTTGCAATCAGGCTACCCATCAATTCAGGACTTTTAAGAACCTGAATTTGGCTATCATAATCTAGACTACTACTGTTAGTTGAGTTGGGGTCTTTGACCACATCTACGACTTTACTGTCATCATTGACAGGTTCCACTAACAACTGAAAACTGCTTTCATATTCTGGTTGCTTCTGGTTCAACTTCAGATTAACAACAGAAGATACCATCACAACAGTAGCTACTCCAGCAACTACTAGTCCTCGTCGTCTTAAAATATCGATATAATCACTAACACTCCAATCATTTCCAGAATCTTCATTTCCTAGAAAAGGTTGTGGTTGGAGAGATGACTGTACAGATTTACTATTGCGGTCATAACCTGAGAATTGATAAAAATTATTCTCCATTATTAATACTTAATAAGTAATCTTAAAGTTTTGTGCTTAGTTACGTAAGATTTCGATAACAGCTTTTCAATTTATGTAATGATACAGCAAATAACAGCTTTATAAATAGATCGTAATCCAAAAATTTTAGATTTGGATTTTTCCAAAAACTACAAAACTCTATTAAAGTATCAATTCTACTCCACAAAATTAAGTTTTTAGCTGTTGGTAGTCTATGTATGAGGCAGTATGTACAATAGGGTTGATTACTAGCTTACTGCTTGACAAGGTCTTGTCAACTTTTGACTAGTCTACTATATAGATGAATCATACTTAATGGCGATTGGCATTAATACATGATTTTTATAAAATTCTTTACATATATCTATCATTAACTTAGATAATTTAACAAACTTTATGAAGTTTATATGAAAGACATTCTAGTAAAAATAAATTTCTCATAAAGTACGCGGATAACAAGAGAAACGTGGTATTGTGACTTATGTAACAATGAAAAACCTATGATGAAGTCTGAAAAGTTTTTAAATTGGTTTTAAATACTGAGTAGCTTACTCTAAAACAAGGAATATGCCCAGATGTTTTACTTTTAGGTATATTCGTTTTGGGTATACAACCGAAATTTATATACTTCTCAGACATCTTCTTAGAAGCTTATAATATCTGATTAATTTTTAAAGATGCCAAAAATGCAGTTTCTCCCACTGGAACTGTCATTCAAGCCTTGCCTAAAACTAATCTATATTGACTCAAAAAAGTTAATATAGCTAATAATGTAAATAAATAAAAACAAATGAAAATTTAATATGCAATTATTGTATACGTAAGTATGTAATGAATTGCTCTTAAAAGTCTGGAAAAGAAAGGAGCGACATAGAAGAAATTTCCTTTCTAGGAAAAGTTTTGTATTCATCAAAAGAATTCTCCTAACCCCATTTATCCCGATATGATGACTTGGTTTTTTGTGAGGAGATTAAGTATATAGTTTTCTTAACGTAGCTCTTTGGAGGGCTAGTTATGGATGCTTGAATTATTTTCTGCAGATGATTTCTCGTGCTAATTATCGAGTTTCAATCACATAGCTCGAAGATATACCAGCAGCTCTATACATGGATATTTTCTATACCTGTTGATTAATACATTAACCTGGAGCGAATGAAAAATAGCTATCAAACCAGGCGGATTTGCAGGCTAACTAACAGACGCACTACCACCTCAAGCAAGATTTACACCGTATAGGATACTACCGATGAGACTTAATGAATGGATTAATCAAAAATTGTTTCCATCCATTTCTACTCAATTAGAAGCGAAGGATCGGCATTCTTTCAAGACTCAAAAAGCCTTGAAATTGACTGTCATCACGCAGTTTTTCCCTCCAGACTATGCAGCTACAGGACAGTTAATTGAAGAACTGGTGAGGCATTTAGGCCAGCAAGGAATAGATGTTGAGGTTTTTACGAGTCAACCTGGATATGCATTTCAGTCAGCTAATGCTCCAGCTGTTGAACGTTGGGATGGAGTCCGAATTCAGCGATCCCGTACAGCTCAACTGTGGCCTGGACGAATTCGTGGTAAAGCCATCAATGGAGTCTTATATACTTTGCGTGCAGCCCTTTATCTGATTAGAGGCTGGCGGCGCAGTAATCTGTTGTTGCTAACTACAGCCCCGCCATTTCTACCCATCGTTGGCTATCTAGCTCACGCCTTTTTCCGACTTCCTTATGTCTGCATACTCTATGACCTATATCCAGATATTGCGATCGCTCTAGGAGTCATTTCAAAACATCATTGGATGGCGCGGTTTTGGCAAAAACTTAATCAACAGATTTGGCTCAATGCCCAGGGGATCGTAGTTCTGAGTCCGGCGATGAAACAACGAGTAGTAGCAAATTGTCCGCAAATAGCCGATAAAGTATCTGTAATTCACAGTTGGGCCGATCCTGAATGGATTGTACCAATTGCCAAGCATAAAAACTGGTTTGCTTGGAAGTACAATCTCGTGAAAAAATTTACCGTACTTTACTCCGGTAATATGGGACGCTGTCATGACATTGATACTATCCTGCAAGCTGCACAATATCTGCATGATGAGCCAGTGCAGTTTGTGTGCATTGGTGGTGGAGCAAAACGCACCGAGCTGATTGAGGAAGTGAAACTATTAGGATTGAGCAACTTCTTGTTTCTACCCTATCAAGATCAGCAAGTGCTTCCCTATTCCTTAACTGCTTGCGATTTATCACTAGTGAGTGTAGATGCATCCACAGAGAGCTTAGTCGTTCCTAGCAAGATGTACTCAGCCTTAGCATCAGGACGGCCAATAGCAGTGATTTGTTCGCCGGATTCATTCTTGAGAGAAATGATTGCAGAAGCCAACTGTGGCGCCACATTTGACAATGGAGATGGTCAGAGTTTAGCTCAATTTATTCGCTTGCTCCTTAACGATAGGCAACTCGGGGATCGCATGGGTAGGGCCGGTCGTCAGTATTTGCGATCGCATTTCACACCAAAAATTATCTCTAAACAATATCTTAATGTTTTGCAGCAAGCAATTTTGCCTGAAGATGTTGTGGCAATGTCAGAAAGCCATACAAAGTAAAAGTTTGTACTTTTTCACAATTACGTAATTCAATCAGCTTGTCGCTTCTTACTAGCTGAATATCAAAGCTTCCTACTGTCGTACTCACTTCATATCTAGTCAAAATTGAGAATTGGAGAGCTTTGCCTATGGCATAAAAATTTAAATAAAAATTTTGCACCATACTACTTTGGTTAATAGGAGATTAACCCAAATTAAGAAACGCAAAAATATAATTTATAAACTTTTGCGTTTCTTAAAGTCTAAGTTCTAAGTTTCGTCGAACAGCATTTGCTATAGGTAGTCAGAAGTCTCTGTGGCAAGATTTTTTCGACGCTAATTAAATTATAATTAAGTTCTAAATTAGCTTTTTAGGACTGGTTTTTTAGCGGCATAAATCTGCCTTAATTGCTTCAAAAATAATGCATTAATTTGAGGAATATATGTTATACTGATGGATGTTGTAATCATTACTTATGCTAAATTGCTGTAATACTCTTTTGCTTCACAAACAAAAAAATGGCTTCATAATAAATTTATATAAAATTAATTTTATAAATTAATTAGCCAATTCTTTGAGCGTAGAGCAATTAAATATTTATTTTTAATTTAGGAGATGGGCTTCGATGGTCTTATAGATCTCAGTCCCTCCAAACATAACCTTCTTAATTGTGTTGTCTATTTACTAATATGGGAGGGCAAATTGCAGAGAAGGTGTGATCGAAATCGGAATCGTTCAAAACGACGTGCTATCAATTGTCCTTATCATGGCTGCTACATTGATAGCGTTAGTCAGAAATATCAACTGTATGCCACTCAAGCAGGACAGTTGCAGCAGCGAGGTATAAGTCGGCGTAATGCATTGATGTTGGTAGCTAATCAAAGTGCCGTGCCACTAGAAAGAGAATGGTTAGAAGCTTTTTGGTGCGATCGGTGCCAGCAAACAAAGTGGTATCACGTCCATAGATGCGGTGAACGCACTTATGAACTTTCACTAGCGCCACAAGAGCTTTGGCAGCAGGTAACAGGAGTAATGAATCCTCAGGGAAACCCTTCTGTAAGTGAGTTTACTCGCAGACAAGCAAAGGTACTTGGCTATAAAAGCATCAAAGATTTTCAAATTGTGGGTCAGCATTAACAGTCATGAATAGCCAAGTAACAGACTCTAAGCCAGAATTAGTGATTGAAGCCGGACGTACAGAGCAACAGTATTGGAAAGATCTGTGGCGTTATCGCGAACTATTATATTTTCTGGCTTGGCGTGACATTTTGGTGCGTTATAAGCAAACCTTTATTGGTATGGCTTGGGCACTGATTCGGCCATTTTTGACGATGGTGGTATTCACCGTGGTATTTGGTAATTTAGCAAAATTACCTTCAGAAGGTGCGCCTTATCCAATTTTGGTGTTTGCTGCCATGCTACCTTGGCAATTTTTTTCCAATGCCTTGGGTGAGTGCAGTAACAGTCTGATTAGTAATGCCAACCTCATATCTAAGGTCTACTTCCCACGCCTTATTGTACCCATCAGTGCAGTAACAGTCAGCTTTGTTGATTTTATGATTTCAGGCATAATTTTACTAGGATTGATGGCCTGGTATAATTTTGTGCCTAGTTGGCGGATTCTGACATTGCCCTTATTTATTGGTATTGCCTTTGCTGCTTCAATGGGAGCAGGACTATGGTTAGCAGCATTAAATGTAGAATACCGAGATTTTCGCTATATTGTGCCTTTTATCATGCAATTTGGCTTGTATATATCACCAGTAGGCTTTAGTAGTAGCGTTGTACCAGAAAAGTGGCGGTTGCTTTATTCTTTGAACCCAATGGTGGGAGTAATTGATGGTTTTCGTTGGGCGATTATTGGTGGAAATTCAAAAATTTACTTGCCAGGATTTATATTATCTATGGGATTAGTTACCTGTTTATTGGTAAGCGGTATCTGGTATTTCCGCAAAATGGAACGGACATTTGCTGACGTAATTTAAGAAGGAGTAAAGCAGATGTCTAATACTGTAATTCATGTAGATAATCTGGGTAAAAAATATGTTCTTAGTCATCAGCAGGAAAATTCTGTCTACCATCGCTATAAAGCTCTGCGTGATGTAATTGCTGATGGAGCTAAATCTCTGACTCAGAAAATTATCAAACCTGCTGCTAAAAAAGTGCTCGATTCTCAAACAGAAGAATTCTGGGCATTAAATGATGTTTCTTTTGAAATTAAACAAGGTGAAGCCATTGGTGTTATTGGACGTAATGGTGCAGGGAAATCGACACTCTTAAAAGTTTTGAGCCGCATTACCGAACCAACGACTGGACGCATTGCCATTAAAGGGCGAGTAGCCAGCTTATTAGAAGTAGGTACAGGATTCCACGCAGAACTAACAGGTCGAGAAAACATTTACCTCAACGGTTCTGTTCTAGGTATGAGTAAAGTCGAAATTCGGAAGAAATTTGATGAAATAGTGGCTTTTGCTGAGGTGGAAAAGTTTTTAGACACACCAGTAAAACGCTATTCTTCTGGAATGTATGTGCGCCTTGCTTTTTCTGTAGCAGCTCATTTAGAGCCAGAGATTTTAATTGTTGATGAAGTTCTTGCTGTGGGCGATTCAGCTTTTCAAAAAAAGTGCTTGGGAAAAATGGGGGATGTAGCAACCAAAGAAGGACGCACCATCTTATTTGTTAGCCATAGTATGCAAGCGATCGCCCAGCTAACAAAGCGTTGTATCCTGCTTTCTAAAGGCAAAGTTGAGTTTGATGGTAATACTGGCAAAGCTGTGCAATTATACTTAGCGGGGAATCAAGATGAAGCGTTACGATCTGCGTATTATCAAGCACCCACTAGCAAAAGTGGTAACTATGTAGCCTGGGCAAAAGTACATACTTCAGAAGGACAAGGTATTCACTGCTGGGGAAAACCAATTACCTTTGAGTTTGCTATCCAAGTGGCTCAACCTCATGAAAGTCTGTGGTTTTCTTTTCAGATAGTCAATGCCCTAGAACAACCTATTTGTATTTTCTGGTTTTACGAACCCCAAGCTCCTTTTAGGCGTGAGTCAGGAACATTCATTATTAGATGTGAAATACCAAAATTGCGGCTTTACATGGGTTCGTATACCTTAACAACATGGTTTTCTGAGCGTCGCAGCGAAACGCTATTAGAAAATCTGAGAGATATTTGCGAGTTTGAAGTCAGTATGCACGATTTCGAGCGGGCAGAGTACCAATGGCAAGCTAATGAGTGTACTTACTTAGAAGATGCAATATGGAAAACAATTTAATCAGTCCATTAGTACTAAATTAGAGCCAAAATCACGCAAAAAATTATATTTATTGAAAAATAACAGTATTAATACTGTTATTTTTTTATCTTTAATAATATGATCTCGGTTGTTAATGATATAGCTGTCCTAAATGATTCATCAACTTATTTCTCAGTTTTCTTGGCGATGGACACATTGCTCAACGGGGAACCCCTACGCAGAAGTGTCTTCTTCTTGATGGCTTGGCCGAGCCTAAAGCAAGCCCAGAGTGTTTGCTTTAGGCTCATGGGGGAGGCCCCAAAACCGTGCTAGCTTACCACTGGTTCTCTACAACGATACTGTTGATAACTCAGGGTAGTAGGAGTGCAACTATAGCTCCACTATTACCTAGCGCCAACATCACATAAATTACCTTTTCATTCAGCAATGCTCAAAAATCATATCAATTATGTTTATCAGACGTTATTCAAAGTACATCTTGGCATTTTGCTGTAGTTTACTCCTAGTTATCAGTCAGCTAAAAGTAGCATTTCCTCAAGACTCGCCAGGATGGAAACAGATAAGCAAAAATCCTACTAATGCTGTAACTTCCCTTGCCATCAGTGCGGATGGTAAAACGGTAGCAACTGGGGTAGAAGATTCCCAAATCATACTGATCGATGCACAAACCGGTCAACAGAAACGAACTTTGAAAGGACATGAAGGTCTCCCTGTTGCTAAAGTAGCCTTCAATCCAAAAGGCGGTAAACTGGCTAGCGTTGGTCGGGATACTGTACTGCGGATATGGGACGTGGAGAGTGGAGAACAAACCGAGAACTTGACTGGTCATGAAAGCCCTACTCGGACAGTTGCTTACAGTCCCGATGGTACAACTATAGCTAGTGCAGGCGAAGATACTAGAATCGCCTTGTGGCGTGGAAATAAACTCTTCGGTATCTTGCAGGGTCACCGTAACTTCGTTAACGACGTTGCTTTCAGCCCAGATAGCAAAATCTTAGCCAGTGCAGCAGAAGACGACAGGATTATTATTTGGGATGTAGAGTCTGGTAAAGCGAACTTGACCTTGCTGGGACATGCTGCTGGAGTTACGTCTGTCGCTTTTAGTCCAAATGGAAAACTCCTAGCAAGTGCCAGCAAAGATAACACAGTTCGATTGTGGGATGCAACTACAGGTATACAAAGCCAGATTCTTCCAGGGCCTACAAAAAGAATGAAGACAGTTGCTTTCAGCCCCAATAGCAAGTTATTGGCTGCTGCCGGTGAAGAAGACACAGTGTTTGTCTGGGATATAGGTACTGGCAAAGCACGTGGAAGGCTTGCTAAAAATAAGGCTGCCAAAACCACCGCAGTTGTATTTAATCCAGTAGATGATAACAACTTGATTACAGGAGAAGATGACGGTGAAATTTCTGTTTGGGATGTAGCAAAGGCGAAGAAAAATCGAAGTATTCAAGTGCCAGCTAAAGCAGTCCCAGGAAAAAGCTTAAAAAGCCTGAAATCTGACAACTTGCTGCCAAAAGTCACTGTAAGTTCTACTGACAAGACTCTGATAGCAACAATCCCAGATCCACCTGGAGGGCCTATTCTGCTTGTAACGAGTAGTGACAATAACTTTGGTAACTACTACAGTGAGATTTTGCGCAATGAAGGACTCAACTACTTCAACGTCAGTGATATTTCCGCAATTTCATCTGGAACGCTGAACAACTATGATGTTGTCATCCTGGCTCAGACGACTACTCTGATCCCTGCTCAAGTGACAATGTTCAGCGATTGGGTGAATGCTGGTGGAAATTTGATTGCAATGCGTCCTGATAAGCAACTTGCTAGTTTGTTAGGACTTACAGATGCGGGATCTACTCTCGCCAATGGCTATTTACTCATAGACAATACAAAATTCCCCGGTAATGGTATTGTCAACCAAACCATCCAATTTCACAGTGAAGCCGATCGCTACACCCTAAATAATGCTACCAGTCTAGCTACACTGTACAGTAACGCAACCACACAAACTTCCAATCCTGCCGTCACATTGCGTACTGTTGGTAGTGGTCAAGCTGCGGCATTTACCTTTGACTTAGCACGTTCTATCGTCTATACGCGCCAAGGAAATACTGCTTGGGCGGGTCAAGAACGTGATGGATTCTCACCCATTCGCTCTGATGACCAATTTTACGGTGCTGCCAGTACCAATCCCCAGCCTGACTGGGTAGACCTCAACAAAGTTGCAATTCCCCAAGCTGATGAGCAACAACGCCTGCTGGCAAACCTGATTATTGCTATGAATGCTGCCAAAAAACCACTACCACGCTTTTGGTATTTACCCAACGGTAAAAAGGCCGCGGTGCTGATGACAGGTGACGATCACGGAAATGGTGGAACTGCAACTCGATTTAATCAATTTCTCGCAAACAGTGCTACTAGTTGTAATGTAGACAATTGGGAATGTATTCGGGGAACTTCATATATCTATCCCAACACGAATATTACTGACTCCCAAGTAGCTGCTTACAACTCTCAAGGTTTTGAAATTGCGTTGCATGTGAATACAGGCTGTGCAAATTATACGCCTAGTTCTTTAGCGACTAATTATACACAGCAGTTGAGTCAGTTTAGTAGCAAATTCCCGAGTCTTCCCGCTCCTGTTACCCAACGGCACCATTGCCTTGTGTGGAGTGACTGGTCTAGCACACCGGAAGTAGAGCTGAGTAAAGGGATACGGCTCGACACTACGTATTACTATTGGCCACCAATTTGGGTTTCGGATCGCCCAGGATTCTTCACAGGAAGTGGTATGCCGATGCGGTTTGCTAAGACTGATGGAACTATCATCGATGTTTATAAAGCAGCAACGCAAATGACTGATGAGTCCGGACAGTCATACCCTTTTACAATTAATACGGTATTAGATCGGGCACTGGGAGCAGAGGGATATTACGGTGTTTTTAATGTTAACGCTCATACTGATAACTCGGGAGCAACTTCTCAATCAGTCTCTGATGCGGTTGTAGCTTCTGCTAAAGCGCGTGGTGTATCAGTAATTACCGCTCGTCAACTTTTGACTTGGCTAGATGGTCGAAATAACTCTTCCTTTAATTCACTGTTATGGGATAGTAACAATGCTCAGTTGAGCTTTAGTATTACCAAAGCTACTGGCGCAAATGGCTTGCTAGCAATGCTACCAACCAGAGCAGGTGATAAAATTCTCAGCAGCATTACGCTTAACGGGAGCCAGGTTACTTATACGACAGCAGCTATTAAAGGTATTGAGTATGGTATCTTCGCTGGCGATACTGGTTCCTATGTTGCAAGCTACAGCGCCCCAACTCCACCAGAATTAGAGGCAATATCTCCTACAATATCTCCATCTCCCACATCCCCTGGCAACGGTGCTACAGGTATCAGTATTGGGTCTAGTGTGGTAGCTAAATTCAACCAAGCTATGGACCCAGGAACAATTAATAGCAGTAGCTTTAGCTTGCGAGATGCGGCAAATACTGTGGTTGCTGCTACTGTTTCCTATGATGCAGCAACCCGTACTGCTACGCTGCAACCAACTGGTAACTTAGGAAACAACAAAACCTATACTGCTACCCTAAAAGGCGGAACTATCAAAAACCAAGTTGGTAGCGCCTTTGCAGTAGACTATACTTGGTCTTTCACGACAGCAGGACAACTCTCTACGTCATATCAAATTTGGAACAATTCCTCAACTCCAGCAACTGCTTCAGCAAACGATCCTAATGCTGTAGAACTAGGAGTTAAGTTCCGCTCTGATTTGGATGGCTACATTACTGGCATCAGATTTTACAAAGGCGGACAAAATACAGGCACTCACGTCGGTACTTTGTGGAGTAGTACTGGTACTCAGTTAGCCCAGGCAACCTTTACTAACGAGAGTGCTTCTGGCTGGCAGCAGGTCACTTTTCCTAATCCCGTATTAATTAGTGCTAACACTACTTACGTAGCTTCATACCACACTAATGTTGGGAGATACGCAATTAATAATAATTTCTTTGCTAGTGCTGGTGTCGATAATCCACCACTCCATGCTTTAAGTAATAACGCGAGTGGAGGTAATGGTGTTTATCGCTATGGTGCGACTTCTATCTTCCCTAACTCCAATTATCAATCAAGCAACTACTGGGTAGATGTTATATTTACCCCCAGTACTCCTGCGCAAACGCCGCCGACAGTAACTTCGACAACGCCCAGTAATAATACGACAGGTATCAGTACTGGCACAACTGTCACAGCCACATTCAGTAAGGCTATGAACTCGGCAACAATTAATAGCAGTACCTTCCTGTTGAGCGCTCCAGGTAACATTGCGGTGACTGGTAACATTACTTATGATGCAACTAGCAACACAGCAACGCTCACCCCAAGCTCTACCTTGGCAGCTAACACAATCTATACTGCAACGATTAAAGGTGGCAGTACAGGAGTGTTAGACCAGTCAGGTAATACCCTAAGTCAGGATTACACTTGGTCATTTACTACAAGTAGCAGTAATAGCATCGGTAATAGCTTGACAATCTGGGATAACACGGCAACCCCAAGTGTATTATCAGAAAATGATACAGCGGCAGTAGAGTTGGGTGTTAAATTCAGCTCCGATAGCGCTGGTTCTATCAAGGGAATACGTTTCTACAAAGGAAACAGCAACACAGGAAACTATACTGTCAATCTTTGGAACAATAGTGGGCAATTACTGGGAACTGCAAGCCAGAGCAGCCTGAGTACTACTGGTTGGCAGCAATTTGATTTTGCTAGTCCAATACCAATAACTGCTAACACCGTCTACGTGGCTTCTTACTTTACAAGTATTGGTCGCTACTCCCTAACTGAAAATTTCTTTGCCAGTGCTGGTGTGGATAAGCAACAACTACATGCCTTGCAAAATGGAGTGAGTGGTGGTAACGGAGTCTATCGCTATGGTTCAACTAGCGGCTTCCCGAACTCTACATATCGCTCGAGTAACTACTGGGTAGATGTTGAATTTATACCTGCTGCAACACCGTAGTTAGAACATAGTAGAGAAAAGGAGAGCAAGGGGGTTTTTTGATGACAAAAACCTACCCTTGCTCTCCTTTTTCAATGCCTGTCTAAATTTGTGACAGCAGATTGCAAATTCAGTAGGTTGGCGTAATTAAAGACAAATGGCAAGGTCTGTCATTTGTCATTGGTCATTGGTAAAAGTTTCAAGCATGTTTACATTGACCAACATATACTTATTCAGCAAAATTAAATTGATTCACTAATTATGATTGAAAGTAATATATGCTGTGCTCTGCTGTTATCTAGTGGCTACTTCTTGCCAGCAAGGGGTGCTAAATGAAAAAGTTCATTCGCGCGATCGCGCTGACAGCGTTGTCATTTTTCATCGTAGTATACCTGAACTTAGGCTTTCAGCAGTCATCACAGAAGGTTCTTGCGGTAGATCCCTGCACTAATCCAGCCAATCCAATTGTTGCTGAAAACTGTCTGGCAGGCAATCCAGCCTCAGAATGGGACATTAGCGGCATCGGTGACGCGAGTATCCAAGGTTTTGCAACTGATATCAGTTACAACCGAGGTCAAACAGTTAACTTCAAAATCAACACTAACGCTACTCAATACCGCCTGGATATCTACCGCATGGGCTACTATGGTGGGCAAGGTGCCCGCAAAGTAGCTTCCGTTTCGGTGAATCAGGCTCAGAGCCAACCAAGTTGTTTAACTGATGCGACTACTGGGCTAATTGATTGCGGTAACTGGGCAGTATCAGCATCATGGCCGATCCCAGCAAATGCTACTTCGGGAATTTATTTTGCCAAGGTGGTGCGTCTCAATACTGGAGGTGCTAGCCATATTGTCTTCATTGTTCGGGACGATACTAGCAATTCCGATCTATTGTTCCAGACATCTGATACGACCTGGCAGGCTTACAACGACTACGGTGGCAACAGCCTTTATAAAGGATCGCCTGCAAGTAGGGCATATAAGGTCAGCTATAACCGCCCATTCAACACGCGTGGAGTTGACAACGGTCAAGATTGGCTTTTTAATGCCGAATACCCAATGGTTCGCTGGTTAGAGGCTAACGGTTATAACGTTAGCTACTTTACTGATATGGATAGCGATCGCTTTGGTGACCTGATCCGTAATCATCAGGTCTTCCTCTCAGTAGGCCACGACGAGTACTGGTCTAAACAGCAACGCGACAAAGTTGAAGCTGCTCGCAATGTCGGCGTGCATTTGGCATTTTTTAGCGGTAACGAAATCTTTTGGAAAACTCGATGGGAAAACAGTATTGATTCCTCGCAAACGTCCTATCGCACTTTGGTTACCTACAAAGAGACTAAGGCTAATGCGGTTATCGATCCCCAAGACCCACCCACATGGACGGGTACTTGGCGCGATCCACGTTTTAGCCCACCTGCTGACGGTGGCCGTCCAGAAAATGCCTTGACTGGAACAATATTTAAAGTTAATGGCGGCACCACTGCGATTAAAGTACCTGAAGCTGATGGCAAGATGCGTTTTTGGCGCAACACCGACATTGCCAACCTCACAGCAGGTAACACGGCTACACTAACCGATAGCACCTTGGGTTACGAATGGGATGAAGACTCTGACAACGGGTTCCGTCCCCCTGGCTTAATTCGGCTGTCAACAACCATAGCCAATGGTGTTGAGGTTTTACAAGACTATGGGTCTACTTATGCCCAAGGTTCAGCAACTCACCGCCTGACATTGTACAAACACAGTAGCGGGGCATTGGTTTTCGGTTCTGGAACGATACAGTGGTCTTGGGGTCTGGATGGCAATCACGATCGCCTGATTACAACCCCAGATATCAGAATGCAGCAGGCAACCGTTAATCTGTTTGCTGATATGGGCGTACAACCTGCCAATCTACAGTCTGGTTTACAATTAGCCGCAGCTTCAAGCGACGGTACTGCTCCCACCTCCACAATCACTTCGCCCACTGCTAGCACAGCATTACAAGTTAGTAATGCATTTACAATAACGGGTACAGCCAGCGACACGGGTGGCGGTGTTGTTGGCGGTGTTGAAGTATCTGTGGACGGCGGTACTACATGGCATCCTGCTAATGGTCGTGCCAGTTGGAGTTATACCTGGATACCAACAGCACAAGGAACAGTTAACATTAAGAGCCGCGCTGTTGATGATAGTGGTAATTTAGAAACGCCTGGAGCCGGAGTGACTGTTACAGTTGGTACCCGCATCTGTCCATGTAGTATTTGGAATGACAACGTTACACCAGGTCTACTGGCAGATCCAGATCCAAACGCGGTTGAGCTGGGTTTGAAGTTTCGCCCCAACGTCAGTGGCTATATTACTGGCATTCGCTTCTACAAAAGTGTGCAAAACACAGGTACTCATGTTGGCACTCTGTGGAGCAGCAGTGGTCAACAATTGGCAACAGCTACCTTTACCAGTGAGACTGCTTCGGGTTGGCAGCAGGTCAATTTTTCTGCTCCTGTAGCAGTTACTGCTAATACAGTCTATGTAGTGTCTTACCACACTAATGTAGGACGTTATTCCGTTGATGACGGATACTTTGCCAATTCCGGTGTTGATAGCTCACCACTATATGCCCTGAGTAATGGTGAAAATGGTAGCAATGGTGTGTATGCATATAATGCTAACCCAACTTTCCCCAGCACCAGCTCTAGCTCCAGTAATTACTGGGTAGATGTAGTTTTCGTCACCAGTATTGGCCCGGACACAACACCACCAACAGTGACTTCTACAACCCCAACCAACAGTGCAACAAATGTTAGTACTGCTACAACTGTCACTGCTGCCTTCAGTGAAGCGATAGATGCGACCACAATCAACATTAATACCTTCGAGTTGCGCAATGCGAACAATGGACTAGTAGCTGCCACCATCAGCTATAACTCAGCAAATAATACTGCAACGCTAACACCAAACGCAGCACTAGCAGCAAACAGTACCTATACTGCTACGGTTAAAGGGGGTGCAACTGACCCACGAGTTAAAGACCAAGCAGGTAATGCTTTAGCCGCAAATGTCACCTGGTCGTTCACTACTGTTACTCCAGATACGACTCCGCCAACGGTGACTGCGACAACTCCCACTAGTAATGCCACAGGAATTAGTACAAGCACAACCGTTACAGCCACCTTTAGTGAGGCGATAGATGCGGCAACAATTAACACTAGTACTTTTGAATTGCGAAACGCAGCAAATACAGTAGTCAGTGGCACTGTTACTTATGATGCCGCAAGTCGTACAGCTACACTCACACCTAGCAGTCCGCTAGCAAATTCTACTACCTATACTGCCATAGTCAAAGGCGGTGCAACCGATCCACGAGTTAAGGACATAGCAGGTAATGCTTTAGCAGCAAATTTCAGCTGGACATTTGCTACCAGCGCCACATCACCAGTAACTAGTATCTGGGATAACACTGCCACACCCGCTATAATCACAGATCCAGACAACTCACCTGTGGAATTAGGTCTGAAATTCCGCTCCAGTACGAGTGGCTATATCAAAGGCATCAGGTTCTACAAGAGTCCCCAAAATACTAATACCCATATTGGGACATTGTGGAGTAGTACTGGTACTCAGTTAGCTCGGGTAACTTTTACTAGCGAGACAGCTTCCGGATGGCAGCAGGCTAATTTTCCCCAATCAGTTGCGATTAATGCCAATACTGTCTACGTGATCTCATATCACACTAATGTCGGCAAGTATTCTGTGACTGAGAATTTCTTTACCAATTCGGGTGTACTCAAATCGCCATTATATGCATTGCGTAATGGCGAAAGTGGCGGTAATGGTCTCTATACCTATAATGCCAACTCTGTCTTCCCCACTAGCTCTTACGCTGCGAGTAACTACTGGGTAGATGTATTGTTTAGTACTACCCCTTAGACCTAACAATCATCAGGTATTTTGGGAGGTGCAATTTACTTGGGAGTATACTGAATACGTAAATTTTGGTATGCTCCCATTTTGTTTTTCTTGTTTCAGAAAAAATAATCAAGGCTAAATCAAAAAATAGTTAATGTTTCTATTCAGGCAGTTAAATTATGCCAGTTAATGATGATGTAAAGTTGGGAAGTAACGTCAAAATTTTCCATCCCCAACTAGTGAATCTCTATAGTTGTACGATTGGAGATGACACTAAAATAGGTAGTTTTGTAGAAATCCAAAAAAATGTCATTGTTGGTAGCAGGTGTAAGATTTCATCCCACAGCTTTCTCTGTGAAGGTGTGATTATTGAAGATGAAGTCTTTATTGGTCATGGAGTGATGTTTACTAATGACCTTTATCCCCGCGCTGCTAATGAAGATGGGAGTTTGAAAACAGAAGCTGATTGGGATGTCGTTGAGACTTTAGTCAAACGCTGTGCTTCTATCGGTAGCAATGCGACTATCTTGCCAGGAGTGAAAATTGGCGAAAAAGCCATTGTTGGTGCTGGAGCAGTAGTTACTGATGATGTTCCTGATTATGCAATTGTAGTGGGAGTACCTGCTCGTGCGATCGGTGATGTCCGCGATCGCCAACAAAACTTAGAGATAGCAGCTACAAGTTATAGCTAGGCATACACAGACTTTGGGATGAGGTGAAAATGTTTACTCAAGTCTACTTGCTCAAAAAACCAATTATATCAAAAGTTATTTCTCTAATTTCGGTTCTGAGCTTTGCCACTATTGTTGCTAACACTACTCCGGCTGCTGCGGTGCAAGTAAAATACAGTAGTCCTGGAAATGTCAGTAAAATTGAGGATTTAGTAGTTGATAATATCAGTTATGAGATAACCTTCAAGTATGATTCGTTTGTCAACTTATTTGGTTCTCCTAATAGCTCCAATTTTCAAACACCTACTTTTTGGAATAATCCGGAAGGAGCGAAAAACCTTGTTGACAGCATCGTAGTTTTACTTAACTCTCAACAACAGCCTGTACCAACGCAAATCAATAATTATCCATCTGGCTTAGTGCCATATCGAGGAATAGTAGGCTCCAATGATGTTCTGTATATTGTCAGTAAAGTCAATCATAATTATGGGCAAGAATGGGTTAATTTTCTAGGAGAAACTCAAGATGTTTTTCCCTTTGGTAATGAACAAGCCAACTATGCAATATTAAACATCAATAAATCATCTCATTCTGTCCCCGAAGGTAATATGTTACCTAGTGCAATAGTTGCTTTTTTCTTGATGTGTGGGATTACTCTTAAAAGAAAAAAATGGCAAGGAAATTAAAATTAGCTCAAGAAGCAGATTTTTACCTAAATAGCAGCTAAAAAAGCTTAAGTTTTTTATTAGCTACACTCAGATAGATAAGCACCCTTAACTTTTGCCAAACAAGAGTTAAGGGTTTTAATTTGTGGTAGTTTTGTCAACTGTAAAAACGTACTATATCTAACTTAATTAAAGCTGGATTAAACCTCAAGATATGGTGCGCTTACAGCCGAATATTGTAGACCAAAAAGCTAGAGCTATTCTTTAATAGCTGCAATTGCTAGTTCATCCAAACTAAATTCTTATTAGTGAAAACAATGGGAAGCAACATTAATATTGGTGTCATCGGCTATGGTTATTGGGGCCCGAATTTAGTCAGAAATTTCTCGGAAATCCCAGGAGTACAAATCAAAACAGTCAGCGATTTTAAACCAGAGTTACTGGCAAAGGTGCAAGCTAGATATCCCAAAATTAATGTGACAACAGATTGTCGCGACATCTTTACAGATCCGACGATTGATGCGGTGGCGATCGCCACACCAGTTTCCACCCACTTCGATTTGGCTTTAGCTGCATTGAAGGCTGGAAAGCACGTACTGGTAGAAAAACCAATGACTGTCTCCACTGAGCAAGCAATGCGTTTAATCGACGAGGCTGAAAAACGCAATTTGGTGCTGATGGTAGATCACACCTTTGTCTACACTGGTGCAGTCCGGAAGATGCGGGACTTGGTTGGCACAAATGCTTTAGGAGATATTTATTACTATGATTCTGTCCGCGTTAACTTAGGGCTATTCCAGCACGATGTTAACGTAATTTGGGATCTGGCAGTACATGACCTATCGATTATGAACTATGTTTTGCCATCCCAACCTTATGCAGTGTCCGCAACTGGGATGAGTCACGTTCCCGGAGAGCCGGAAAATATCGCTTATTTGACTCTGTTTTTTGAAAGCAACTTGATGGCACATATCAATGTCAATTGGCTCGCACCAGTGAAAGTTCGCCGGACTCTGATTGGTGGTTCGCAAAAGATGATCGTGTTTGATGATTTGGAACCTAGTGAAAAAATTAAGGTGTACGACAAAGGAATTACCCTGAACGGCAATACTGAAAGCGTTTACCAAATGCTGATTGGTTACCGCACAGGTGATATGTGGTCACCTCAATTAGACATGACAGAAGCACTGCGAACAGAAGGATTACACTTCATTAATTGTATCCAAAACGGCGATCGCCCCATTACTGATGGGGAAGCAGGACTGCGGGTAGTAAGAATTCTCGAAGCTGCAAGCCAGTCTCTCAAGAAACAGGGCCGATTAGTTGAACTGAATATAGCAGAGGTAGCAGCGTGATTCCATTTGTAGATCTTAAAACTCAGTATTTAAGTATCAAAGACGAAATTGATACCGCAGTTCTCAAAGTTTTAGAAAGTACTCAATTCGTTTTGGGTAATGAAGTCAAAGCCCTAGAAGCAGAATTTGCTGACTACTGTAATGCTGATTTTGGTGTCGCTGTCAATACAGGTACTAGTGCTCTCCACTTGGCATTATTAGCCGCAGGGATTGGTGCAGGTGACGAAGTCATTACCGTACCTTTTACCTTTGTAGCGACAGTGGCAGCAATTTGTTATACCGGAGCCAAAGCCGTTTTTGTTGATATCGATCCAATTACTTACACGATAGATGTCAGCAAAATCGAGCAAGCGATTACCGAACGCACAAAAGCCATTCTGCCCGTACATTTGTACGGTCAAGCAGCAGACATGGAACCAATTATGGAAATCGCTCGCCGTTATAATTTGACTGTAATTGAAGATGCAGCCCAAGCTCATGGTGCGGAGTACAAGGGACAGAGGGTAGGTAGTATTGGGGATATTGGTTGCTTTAGTTTTTACCCTGGTAAGAACTTAGGAGCTTACGGTGAAGGTGGGATGATCGTCACTAGTAACCCTGAATATACCCATACCATGCAGATGTTACGCGACTGGGGTCAAGAACGTAGATATCACCATGTCCTCAAAGGCTATAACTACCGCATGGATGGTATCCAGGGAGCGATTTTACGGGTGAAGTTACGTTACATCGAAGAGTGGACAGAAGCTAGAAGAACACACGCAGCCCAATACAATCGACTTTTAGCCAATTCTGGTTTAACTACACCTGTAGCTTTACCTCATAATCGCCACGTTTATCATGTCTATGCAGTGCGAACTTCCCAAAGGGAATGGCTACAGCAACAGCTGAATGCAGAAGAAATTCAATCCGGGATTCATTACCCAATTCCAGTCCATCTGCAAACAGCTTACTCCGATTTAGGTTATCAACAAGGTGATTTTCCCCACTCGGAATTAGCGGCTAGAGAAGTGCTTTCTTTACCTATGTATGCTGAACTGACAACCGCACAGGTAAGTAAAGTAGCTGACAGCCTGCAAAACATTCTCCAAGGAGTGGCTGTGTAATGAGCGATCGCCGTCCTGGTTTAAATCCCCATCGCCTCGTTTCCTTGGTGCGTCAAGCTGTTGAGCGTTGCGATTTGCAGTTGCAAAACGCGATCGTGCTGACAGAAGCCGCAACGGGAGCCTATGCGGTGACACCTGTTGTAGCTGCGATCGCCAAAGCCGAAAAAGTCTTTGCCATCGCCCGGACTACTCGTTATGGTACGGTAGAGCAAGTACAAGCTTTGACAAAGCAACTAGCTGATATTGCCGGAGTTGGCGATCGCATTGAATTTATTACCGAAAAAACGCCAGATATCGTTGGTCAAGCAGATATCATCACCAATAGCGGCCACGTTCGCCCGATCAATGCAGAAATGATTGGCTGGATGAAACCGAATGCTGTCATTGGCTTAATGTACGAAGCTTGGGAGTTTAGATCGGAGGACGTAGATCTCGCAGCCTGTCGCCTTAAAGGAATTCAGGTAGCAGGTGTAAACGAACGCCATCCAGCAGTGGACGTATTTTCCTTTTTGGGAATTATGGCAGTCAAACAATTGCTAGATGCAGGAATTTCCGTTTACACCAGCAATATTTTATTGTTATGTGACAACCCTTTTCAGCGATTCATTGAGCGTGGTTTAGTCCAAGCTGGTGCCACAGTAGATACTGTTGATAGTCTGCTAGCTGCATCCACCAATAAAAACTATGATGCCATTCTCGTGGCTTTACAACCAAAACTAGAACCGATACTCGGTGCAAATGATGCTGCTATGATTACCAAGTATTGGCCAGGTACATTGGTTGCCCAATACTGGGGCGACATCGAGCGATCGGCTTTTGCTGCCCAGAATATACCCCTATGTCCAGAAGTTGAGCCAAAACCAGGGCACATGGGCATTCTCCCATCAGCAGTGGGGCCAGAACCAATTGTGCGCCTGCAAACAGGCGGACTCAAAGCGGCTGAAGTAATTTGGCGGCAATCCTGCCAACCGCAAGAATCTGGGTGGGAATTTGTGCAACTGCTGTGAGGAATGTGTGAATGGTAAATGTACTGCTGATTGGTATAGGTACCACTGCCTTAACTGCCTTAGAATCTTTAATGTCCAAGTGTCATGTTCAAGGAGTAGTGCGTCATACAGATCCAGATGATCCTGTAGCTAATTTGGCTCAACAAGCAAATATTCCAGTATTTCCAGATACTTCACAAAAAGCAATTCATGCACTCGTTCTCAAACTTCAGCCAGATTGCGTGGTAGTTTCTTCCTACAATCAAATTCTGCCACCGTCACTGATTGAACTGTCTACATTCATCAATGTCCATTATTCTCCTTTACCCCAATATCGAGGTCGAGCTAACGTTAATTGGGCAATTATTAATGATGAACCTTGTGCGGCTATTAGTATTCATAAAATATCACCAGATTTGGATGAGGGAAATATTTTATTTCAGCAACTAATTCCGATTCATAATGATGATACTGTAGCTGATTTGTATGACAGATTAAATCAAATTCAAGGGCAAAACTTAGGCGAGACAGTTGTTAAAGCTGTTAATGGCTACCAAGGAGTCAAACAAAACAACGCTGAAGCTACTTATGGTTGTACTCGCCTACCTGAAGACGGTGAGATTAATTGGTCGGCTTCTACTAGAAGTGTAGATTGTTTAATCCGGTCATTAGTTACTCCTTTTCCTGGCGCTTATACATATTTTCAAGGAAAAAAACTACTAATTTGGCAAGCCAAACCTGTAGATAATCCACCTGTTTATGTTGGACGTATACCCGGTAGAATTATTGCTAGATCTAAAGCAGCAGGTTTTGTTGATGTTCTGACAGGTGATGGATTGCTGAGAATTTTTGAAGTTCAATTTGCAGGAGAAGAAAGAACAGTAGCAGCAAATATAATTAAGTCTGTTAAAAGCAGCTTAGGCTTACAAACTTCTGATTTACTAAATCGTATTCAACTTCTAGAAGCGCAAGTTAGCGAATTACAAAAAAATGCAAAATAACCGAGTATTAATTACAGGCGGAGCAGGTTTAGTAGGTTCCCATATTGCCGATTTATTAGTCAATGAAGGCGTATCAGAAATTATCATTCTCGATAACTTCACACGCGGACAAATCAAAAATCTGACCTGGGCAAAAGAACATGGGCCTTTAGTAATTGTCGAAGGCGATATTAGAGATCAAAAACTGCTAGGCGAAGTCATGCAAGGCGTTGATATCGTCTTTCATCAAGCAGCCATTCGGATTACTCAATGTGCCGAAGAACCACGTTTAGCCTTGGAAGTTTTAGCAGATGGAACTTTCAATGTTTTAGAAGCAGCAGTCAAAGCGGGTGTGAAAAAGGTAGTAGCCGCTTCCTCTGCTTCTATTTACGGTATGGCAGAGGATTTTCCGACTACAGAATCTCATCACCCATACAATAATCGCACCATCTACGGTGCTGCCAAGGTATTTAATGAGGGCTTATTACGCAGTTTCCATGATATGTATGGGCTAGATTATGTAGGGTTGCGCTACTTTAATGTCTATGGCCCGCGTATGGATATTTACGGCGTATATACTGAGGTTTTGATTCGGTGGATGGAGCGCATCGCCGCAGGACAACCACCATTAATTTTTGGTGATGGCAAACAGACAATGGATTTTGTGTATATCGAAGACATTGCTAGAGCCAATATTTTGGCGGCTAAAGCTGATGTTACTGATGAGGTGTTTAACATTGCCAGTAGTGTGGAAAGTAGCTTGAATGACCTAGCTTATAGTTTGGCGAAAGTCATGGGGTCAGATTTGCAACCAGAATACGGCCCTGAACGCAAAGTCAACCCTGTACAGCGCCGATTGGCAGATGTGAGCAAAGCTAAGAATTTATTGGGTTTTGAGGCACAGGTATCCCTGGAAGAAGGATTGAAGCGGTTGGTGAGTTGGTGGCGCGAACAAAAGCTGGCAAAGGAAGCAAGCAATGTCTGAAAAAATCCAAACTATCCCCATTGCTAAACCTTGGATGGGGGAAGCTGAGGCAGAAGCAGCAAAACGCCCAATTTTAGCCGGATGGGTCACACAAGGGCCAGAAGTTGCTGCTTTTGAGCAAGAGTTTGCTGCCTACGTCGGGGCAAAGTATGCTTGTGCTGTTTCCAATTGCACTACAGCGCTGCATTTGGCATTGTTAGCTGTAGGTGTACAGACTGGCGATGAAGTAATTACCGTCAGCCATTCCTATATTGCTACCGCTAATAGCATTCGCTACTGCGGTGCGATTCCAGTGTTTGTGGATATTGAACCACAGACATATAACATCAACCCGATGTTAATTGAGGATGTAATTAGCGATCGCACCCGTGCGATTTTGGTAGTCCATCAAATCGGAATGCCTTGTGACCTGAAAGCCATTTTAGAAATTGCCCACCGTTACAATTTACCAGTAATTGAAGACGCAGCTTGTGCGATCGGCAGTGAAATTCTCTGGGATGGACAGTGGGAGAAAATTGGCAAGCCACATGGAGATATAGCTTGTTTTTCCTTCCACCCCCGCAAAATCATCTCTACTGGCGACGGTGGAATGCTAACCGCTAAAAACCCAGAGTGGGACAAGCAATTTCGCCTCTGGCGACAACATGGGATGAGCGTACCTGATACAGTGCGTCACGGTGCAAAGCAGGTAATATTTGAGTCATACCCGATGTTGGGTTACAACTACCGCATGACCGATATTCAAGCAGCAGTAGGGCGGGAACAACTCAAGCGTCTACCGGAAATTATTGAACGTCGGCGTTATTTGGCACAACGGTATCAAGAAAAGCTAGGAGATGTACCGGGATTAAAGTTACCCACAGAGCCAACTTGGGCAAAAAGTAACTGGCAAAGCTTTTGCGTAAGGCTACCAGAGAAATGCGACCAAGTACAAGTGATGCAGGCGATGTTAGATACTGGGATATCTACCCGACGCGGTATTATGTGCGCTCACCGCGAACCTGCTTATAGTATAGAAGCCTGGTCATGCGGAATTGCGCAAGATACCTGTGATTGTCAGCCAGGAAAATGTCAGCGTTTAACTGAAAGCGAACAGGCACAAGAACGGGCAATTATTTTGCCATTGTTTCACGATATGACACAACAGCAGCAGGATCGAGTGGTTGAAGTTCTCAAAGAACTTTGTCAGGTTTGATTGAAAAGCGGTTTGAATTATGCGATCGCTCTGGATTGTTTTTGGGGGCGATCGCTTGCAGCTTTCTTAACGTTCTTATATTACTATCGCTAGACCAAAATCTGAAACCTTCGTGGATGGAGTTTTTT
This sequence comes from Calothrix brevissima NIES-22, assembly GCF_002367995.1. Taxonomy (GTDB): domain Bacteria; phylum Cyanobacteriota; class Cyanobacteriia; order Cyanobacteriales; family Nostocaceae; genus Aulosira; species Aulosira brevissima. The sequence continues at coordinate 7,725,566 of NZ_AP018207.1, read as the reverse complement.
ATTGAGATGCATTTAGCGGTTTCTATAGATAGAATATCGTGAATTTACGGCTTAAAAAAGAGATGACAACTAACGGCTTATATTTAGTCATATTGAGTGCTGTTTTGACCGTAACAGCTAATATTTTGTTGCGAATTGGAGTAGTTCGTGCTGGTGGATTAGGAGGAAATGCAGATGAACTATTAAATTCTTTGTTGCGCTTAGTTAGTCAACCATTGTTTGACATTGGTTTTATATTGTACGGTTTGGCTAGTCTTGTCTGGTTCCGAGTTATTTCCACAGAACCTCTCAATATTGCCTACCCGCTCTTAGTTAGCATGACATTTGTTTTGGTCACCTTAGGTGCCACAGTTGTATTTAAAGAATCAATGACATTTCGCCACTTTGTTGGTTTAGCTGTGGTTTTAACGGGAATAGTTCTGATTGGTGGCAAGTGAATTAATTTTGGATTGAGGATTTGAGATAAAAATTGACTCAATCGAAAATCTAAAATTTAAGATCTAAAATTTCCTCTTGAAGAAACCTCATCAATTGAGAGTATCAAAGCTATGAGAAAGTATGATTTACAGATATCGCCATCATATAAGGGCGAAGTCAAAAGATCTCTGCTGTCGATAGTTACTCCAGCTTACAATGAAGCAGAAAATCTGCCCTTACTTTATGAGCGTCTTGTGGAAGTACTAGATTCCTTAACAATCGATTGGGAATGGATTGTGGTAGACGATCATTCAGCTGATAAAACATTTGCAGCGATCGCCAATATAGCCAAACGAGATTCACGGGTTCGCGGTATTCGTTTTTCGCGGAATTTTGGTTCCCATACAGCTATGACCTGTGGTTTGCACTATGCTCAGGGTGACTGTGCAGCGATCATGGCCGCAGACTTGCAAGATCCTCCTGAAACCCTACCAGAACTCTTGGCAGAGTGGAATGAAGGCGCGCAAGTAGTTTGGGCAGTTCGTAAACGTCGTCCTGGTGAAAAAGCCAGTAAAATTGGTTTTGCTCGCTTGTATTATTTCTTGATGCGTCAGGTAGTTGGCATGAAACAAATGCCAGCCACTGGTGCTGATTTTTTCCTCATCGACCGTCGAGTCATCGAAAATTTAAGTAATTTTAATGAAAGTAATGTGAGCCTGATGGCCTTAATTACCTGGATGGGTTTTCGCCAGGCTTATATTACCTATGATAAACACGTGCGATCGCATGGCAGATCCGGCTGGAGTTTAGAGAAAAAGCTCAAACTAGTTGTCGATTCGCTGACATCTTTTAGCTATCTACCCATTCGCCTTATGTCCTACATAGGGTTTATTGTTGCTTTATTAGGTTTTATTTTTGCTGGATTTGTGGTTTTCAATGCCATCTTTGGGCATCCCACACCAGGTTGGTCATCTTTAATGGTTGTCGTCCTAGTATTAGGCGGTACGCAAATGCTCATGATGGGTGGTTTGGGAGAATACATCTGGCGATCGCTAGATGAATCGCGGCGTCGTCCGCGTTATATTGTCGAGGAGATAACCGATAGAAATATCTAAAAAATTCAGCCTAGATTCAATTTACTACCCCAGCGAATGTAGTCTTCTCATTACCTAGCATTATGACAAAAATTAGCTAATAAAAAATTGTAATTATGTTATCTATTTCGTGGAAAAATTCTAGCAAGTTAGCAAATTATCAGCTTTGGCTTGCATGGAGTATTGCACTATTCATAGTATTTATAGTGCATTTAAGTACAATCACAATTTCTCCCCCAGCATGGAATGATGAAGTCCAAATCATCGAATATGGTAGACTCACACTTGAACCTCATACAGATTGGTCAATTAACTGGTCGGTTGCAGCACAAAGACCAGTTTTTTTGTATTCTTATCTAGGCGTAACATTGCAAGAACTAGCTTTTAGAGCTAGCAATCTCTCTATTTTTGGGCCTAGATTAACTTCAGTTATCGGCGGAATGATTGCAGCGACAGCATTATTAGTATGGTTGTTATCTCGAAAAACTCCCAAGGCGATTTCATGGCTATTAGCTCTAACTTTTTTGCTAGAGCCTATGTTTGTGCAAAGTTACCGTGGTGCACGCATTGACTGCTGGGCTTTTGCATTCTGTTTTGGCTGTTGCTGGCTGCTGAGACTTGCATTTAACAAATTCCAGAATGCGCAAAAATTTACATGGCTGGTGTTTCTAGCAGGAAGTGTGGCTGCTGCCAATATGTTTGTTTGGCCATCTGCTGTTCTTTTATATCCGCTAGTTTTGCTGGAATTTGCTGAACTAATCTGGCAAGTACAAATAGTTAGTAAAAATTGGAAAATAACCTTGTGGCAAATAATCGCATTTGTCATCGGTGGAATAATCACAGCCTGCCTGTTAACTATTCCCATATGGCAACAGTTTACTATGTCATTGAGCGATTTACAAGTTATGGCTAGTGGCGATAGAACATTAAGAAATCGCGCCAATTTCTTGGCAGAACTCAAATCAAACTTGAATGATGTAATTATCACCTATAAAATTAATCCGCTACTACCGATAATTGCTTTAGTGGGAATGTTTTATTCACGAAATAAAACATTAAACCTAACTCTAATCTTCATGGGCGCACTTCTAACGAGTAGTAAATTTTATACATTTCGTGCCATTTATCTTTTACCGTACATCATATACATGATTGTTGGTATTTACAAATCTTTTGAATCTAAACATAAAAAAAATCATTTGCGAGTAGTTTATAGTATTGTAATTATCCTACTAACCTGGTCTATCGTTTTATCTTTAATTGTGCGTCCGGTATTGGCCCTGAGCCAAAAAGAAAGTAGAGACCCCATTATTTTACATAATGCTGGAGTCGCGATGATAAATGATACTTCCCATAAAGTCTATGTCAACGCCATAGAATTATATTATGCTGGTCGCGAACTTGGTTGGAAAATGTTTTTTCCTTTCGACTTGCAAAATGAACAACGGGAGAAGAATATTAGTGCTGCATCTGATATGAAACTTAGGCAGTTCATTGCTGGTATTGATGATGCGGTTACTGCCCAATATAATATCAGTTCTGAAATGATTCAAAGAATGGAATCAATGGGTTTTAAATTACAAAAAACTTTTACAGATAGCCAAAATAAAAATATAAGTTCAGAAAAAAAAGAACAGAAAGCTTTAAAAAGCGAGTCTCGTCCTTATGGGCCTTACAAGTTATATACTCGCTGAGTTATTTTGTAATAAAGCAATGCTAATTTTAAGTTGTGACATTTTTGTAATATCCTGCCAAGCTTTCTAAATTTAGGAAAAGAATATTAATGGAGAAAATAGTTGATAACACGCTCAACATTTGGCGTGAAGAAGGCAGCTGCCTCATCCAAGAAAACTTCAATGTTTTTCAAAATATTGTTGCTCAGGCTAGAGACTTTGCAGAGAATGGCAAATACAACGAAGCTGTAATCTATGGTCAGAGTGCAGCTTTATATGCCTTTTTGCGACATGGTGGTATTTTTGTTAGTCCAGAGCTAGAACAAATATTTGTTACTGTTGGAAAAAAGACCTTATCATCAAGCTTTCCTATACAAAAAAACACCTTATCATCTGGAACTATAAAAAATGTTCTACATGTTGCCACCTCTGTAGCCAGTATTGGCGGGCATTCTAGAATGATATTACGTTGGATTCAGCAAGATAAAGGGCGTTCGCACTCTCTTGTGTTAACGCAACAATCATTTTTGAATGTACCAAAAGTTTTTAGAGAAGTTATACATAATAGTAATAGTAATATATATGCCCTAAATGAAACGCCTGGTAATGTTATATCTTGGGCAAAGAAATTACGTAAAATAGCTGCATCAGCAGATGTTGTTATATTACATATAATGCCTGCTGATATCATTCCATTAATTGCATTTGCAGATAAACAAAATTGTCCGCCAATTATACTTGTTAACCATGCTGATCACGGTTTATGGGTGGGAGTAAGTATTAGTGATATAGTAGCAAATCTGCGTTGGTCTGGTTTGCACTTATCACAAGAACGTAGAGGAATTGAGAGACAGCGCAATGTATTGCTGCCAATAATTTTAAATCCTATACATAGAATACTGTCCCGCTCAGAAGCAAAGCAGCAACTAGGTCTAACAGAAGATAGCATTGTCATTCTTTCGATTGCCAGGGCACCTAAGTACAGAAAAGTTGACAAAATCAGCTATGCCGATCTACATGTTCCATTATTAGAGCGATATAAACAGGCTATTCTAATAGTTATTGGCCCAGATAAAAGTGAGGATTGGACGATAGCTATTGAACAAACACAGGGAAGAATTAAAGTATTTGGAGAGCGTGAAGACACAGCAATTTTTTATCAAGCTGCTGACATATATGTTGATACTTTCCCAATCATCTCAATCACATCATTATTAGAAGCCGGAAGCTACGGCGTACCTTTAGTAAGCCGCTATCCATTCTCTGATGCCTGTGGGATACTTGGTTCTGATGCACCAGGTCTGGATAAACACTTGATCCGGGTGCGCGATCGGGAGGAATACACAAAAGTTCTGTCTGACTTAATTGAAAACGAAGAATTGAGATTATTAATTGGGGAACAGACTAAAAAACAAATTGTAGAAACTCATACCGGAAGTAACTGGCAATGCTTTTTGGAAGATGTATACGATCGTGCTGCCACAACTCCACGGCTTACTTTATCTACAGAACCAATAATAGATCAAATATTGATTAGCGAGCCAGACGTTTTCTTACCAAAATTGTTTTCCTATGCCAGTGGTCAAGAAAAGACCAACGTTGATGATTTGATTAAAGTAAATCATTTTCCTAAATCTTTCTTTCAGCGTTTAAGCCTCTGGATTAATACAATTAGAAGCAGTGGATTTGGTCGGTTCGGGCGGCTGCAATTATTGCTGCCCCAATGGTTGTACTATCGCTTACTAAAATTAATCTATTTAACTTAAATTAGATAGGCGGAATTTATTAATAATTTTTTATATTTAGACAAACTACATGAATATATTGCATATTAATCAATCCGACATTGGTGGAGGAGCAGCTATAGCTGCCTATCGCCTCCATCAAGGTTTACTCAATAAAGAAATAAACTCTAAATTATTGGTAGGTGAAGCATTAACTTCAGATGCCAGGGTTGAAGTTATTTCACAAAACCACGATCTTAATGACCAATTATTTCGTTTTAATGGTAGATTTGGCTTACTTTATATAAATATATTAAGCAGTTTTAATATTCCCAAACATCCATTTTATCAAGAAGCTGATATTTTAAATTTACATAATATTCATGGCTCTTACGGTTGGTTCAATTATCTAGCTCTTGCCAAACTAACAAAAAGTAAGCCGGCTGTTTTTACACTCCATGATATGTGGAGTTTTACCGGACACTGTGCTTACAGTTATGATTGCGATCGCTGGAAAATTGGGTGTGGTAAATGTCCCTATTTAGATAGATATCCGCATATTTACCGTGATAATACTCGAGTAGAGTGGAAACTGAAAAATTGGGTTTACAGTAATTCAAATCTAACTATTGTTACTCCTAGCAATTGGTTAGCAGAGCAGGCTAAAACAAGTATGCTCAGTTGTTTCCCTATTCACTGCATTCCTTATGGAATTGATACAGCAGCTTACCAACCAATTGATTCTCAACTGTGCAGGGTAGTACTCGGTTTACCAGTAAATCAGAAAATTATCATGTTTGGAGCTACTAACCTGAACGATAAGCGCAAGGGAGGAGATTTGCTTTTTAATGCTCTACAAAATCTACCGGAATCTCTGAAAGACGAAACTGTATTATTGACATTTGGTAATAAAGGAGAAGAAATTGCCAAGCAGGTGGGAATGAAAGTTCTGAGCCTTGGTTATCTGAACAGCGATCGCCTCAAGTCAATAGCATACTCTGCGGCTGATTTGTTTATCTTTCCTACCCGTGCTGATAATTTACCCTTGGTACTACAAGAGAGCATGGCTTGTGGTACGCCAATGGTATCTTTTAAGATAGGTGGCGTACCAGATTTAGTACGTCCAGGAATTACAGGTTACTTAGCTGAACCAGAAAATACACAAGACTTTTGTCATGGTATTGTCCAATTACTGGAAGATGAACAGTTACGGCAAAACATGAGAAAAAACTGTAGAGCGATCGCTCTGGCAGAATATTCCTTAGAATTGCAAGCAACACGGTACATTGAACTATACGAGCAGGTTTTATCAGCGTCATCTGCAATTAGATAAGCAGGTTTTTGAATAGCCCAGATAAAAATCTAATAATTATTAAAGTAAATTATTTAAATTAAATTGAATGACATACATGAGTAAAACAATTACTATTCTGGCTACAGACTTTAAACCCATGCGTGGAGGCGTGGCTGAATATACATTTCAACTCGCCGAAAAATTAAATGAAAAAGGAATTTTAGAGCAGGTTTTGACATCTAACATTCAAAATGATAGTTATCTTTTTAAAGTCTCTGCGCCACAAGATTTTTCTTGGATAAAGCCCTTTCAGAACAAAGGTTTACTAAAACGTAAGTTTTACTCACTACTTTATATTTGCCAACTACGATGGCTGGAACTACAGCAAATATGGTTTTGGCTTCGCCATCGTCAGCAAACATTTGTAATCGTCAATTGGACGATCAGCCCCATCTCCAAAAGATGGATTTCTCTGCTGCAATTCTTCCATGTTCAATACGCCATTATATTACATGGTAAAGATATTATTGTTGCCTCTAAAGATGATTTTCACTGGTTTGCTGATATTAGCGCCAAAGCCAAGTTGCTAATATTTAATTCCCAAGCAACAGCAACCTTGTTTAAAACCTTACAATCTAGTATCAAAACACCTCATTACATTTTATATCCTGGCATTGATGTTAATTATTTACAGGAGACTACTCTTTACCCTATAGAGGATTTAGAACAAATTTTTCATAGCAATTTGCGAGGAAAAATAGTTATTTCTAGTATATGTCGCTTAGTGAAGCGTAAAGGTATTGATTTAGCGATTAAATCTCTTGAACCGATAATTAAGAAAAATCAAGACATAATTTACATAATTATGGGTGATGGCGAAGAATTTCCATCTCTAAAATCTCTGATTTCTTCTTTAAAATTAGATAAACAAGTTTTACTTGTGGGGGAATTTGATGATAGAGAAAAATTTTCTCTTCTCAATATCAGTTCTATTTTTATCATGCCCAATCAATATCAAAATGGGAATGACTTTGAAGGTTTTGGTATTAGTTTCTTAGAAGCTGCTTACTTTGAAAATGTTGTAATTGGTGGTCGAAATGGTGGAGTAACAGAAGCCATTAAAGATGGACATAGTGGTTTCTTAATTGATACAGATTCAGAAAATTCTGTTGAGACACTTCGAGAAGTTATTAATATATTAATTGAAAACCCAAAGCAAATGACTCAGATGGCAAACTTGGGATATCAATATGTTATTGAAAACTTCCAATCTAATCATACTGTTGATATGTTTTTACAATATATCAAAAATTATTTATTTGAGTAATCAATTGGAAGTATGAAACGAATACTTTTAGTAGACATGAATAGTTGGATAGGGCATCATTGTCCATATTTCTTACTGTATACCAAACTTTTGCTAGAATTGAATTATCAAGTTGATGTCTTGTGTTTAGGGGAAGATGAAATTAAATTTTCTTTTCCCCAAGAACTAGCAGATAAAAAACTTCAAATTCGTCAGCCCAAACTATTTGTATTCCAGAAATTTTTCCTAAAACTGATTAAACTTATAAATCAGTTAAATTTGAGTTTTTCAATACCTAGCGCTGCCAGCTTGGGACTTTGGTGGTTTGTGAAAAATGCAGCTATAGAGGCAGATTCAAGAAATGAGACTTTTGTGTTTCTCCTTGATATGCAAGGATATTGGGTTGATATACCGCTATTTTTACAAAAATATCTACTACCTCAAGCCTGGGCAGGGTTGTATATCTGGACTCCTCCGAAGGAGAAATTTCTTCAGGAGTGTGAGTCTCACAGCTTAATTAATCATTCTTCTTTGAAGGGACTATGTTTGCTTAATGAGCGTTTGGTTTTTGAGTTAAAAATCAAGTTTCCAGCTATAGCTGTTCATCATTTTCCAGACGTTTCATACTTGCGATGCCATACAGATGAACCTTCATTGGTGTTAGAACTTGATAAAGTAGCAGGTGACAGAAAAATAGTATTCCTAGCGAGTTTAACTAAAAAGCATGGACTAATACACTTTTTACGTGTTGCAGATCTGATGTCTGACTCAGGAATTTTATTTTTTACGATGGGTTTAGTCAGATTAGATGGATATGATGCTGATGAATTAGATTATATCAACGAACGCTTATCAAAACCACCAAAAAATCTTCTAGTTTGGACTGATATTTATCCGCCTGAAGAAACATTAAATGCTCTTTATAGAAGAGCAAATGTGGCTTTCGTCTGCTATCCCGACTTTCAGCACAGCAGTAATAAATTAACTAAAGCCATTGGTCTAGAAACTCCTGTGCTTGTTGCTGATAATACCCTCTTATCTGAACGAGTAAAAAATTATCAACTAGGGTATGCTGTTGAGCCAACAAATTTATTGGAAATGGCTAATGCTATCAATTATTTACTGTACAATTTCCAATTTGATGAAAGTTTGAGGCAAGCTTTTATTGATTCTCATAGTGAGCAAAGATTAAAGATAAAACTTGCTGAAATTATTCAGGAATAATTGATTAATACTTTTGAACAAATAAAGATATTTATGTATAAAATTAGCGTCATTATGCCAGTTTGGAACAGCGAACGTTATTTAGCTGAAGCTGTTGAAAGTGTTATTAATCAAACTTTTACGGATTTTGAGTTGATAGCTCTTAATGATGGCTCAACTGACCAAAGCCTACAGATTTTAAAAAACTTTGCTCAACAAGATCAACGAATTAAAGTAATTTCCTACGAACATCAGGGCTATTCACCACTCCTGAATTTAGGACTATCAATGGCAAAAGGAGAATACATTGCCCGCATGGACTCTGATGATATTTGTACACCAGAGAGGTTTGAAAAACAGGTTGAATTTTTAGATAATCATTTAGATTATGTAGCTGTTGGAGCGCAAGCACTCCGAATCGATCCAGAAGGTGATCCCATTGCATATATTGACTTTCCTCTAGATAACGATGCAATTGATACAAGCCAAATGAATGGTAAAGGTAAGATTATGCATCCAGCCTCTATGATTCGCAAAAAAGTATTACTAGAAATTAATGGATATCGTCCAGAGTTTGAACCAGGTGAAGATTATGATCTTTTTCTGAGATTAGCCGAAGTTGGTAAGTTAGCAAATTTGCCTGATGTACTACTTAAGTATCGAATGCATACGAAGAATGTAACAGTAAAGAAAAAAGAGCATCATCAGCAAGTTAAGCAACAGGCTCTTCAGGAAGCTTATGAGCGCCGAAATCTTAATCAAAAAACAGTACCAACTATTCTAATAAATGACTCTCCTAATCAAGAAAGCGATTTTCGTTTTTTGTGGATGGAGATGGCTTTATCTCATGGATTTTATCAATCTGCTCGCAAGAACGCTTGGTTAGGATTTCAAGCCAAACCTTTTTCACAACACTCCATTAAGTCATTAATACTCGGTTTTGGTGGAATTCTGACATCTTACTCTCGAAAAATTTATCACAATTATTTTCCAGTTTTCAGACAAAAAAGTTAGATAATAATTATAATTTATACAAAAACTCACTCATTGTTAACGCTATGAAATACTTTATTTACTTCAAGTAATATTTATCAGCAAATTACTAATTTAAATGTGAATATTTGCTAGGTTTTGGAGGATTAAATCCATTTATTGTAATCAATATATTTGGATGTGATACAGGTTTGGAACGCTTTAACTGCCTATACTCTGCACAATTGTCAATAACTAGATAATTTATAATTTTCCTTGAATTTACATGGTATTTAATTCTTATACATTCGCTATATTCTTTTTATTGGTTTTAATTGTGTATTACACGATTAAACCTTGGAAAATCCGTAAATACTTTCTTTTAGTTGTTAGCTACATTTTTTATCTGGCGTGGAATCCGCCTTTTATCATCTTATTGTGGTTGACAACAGTAGTAAATTGGTATTTGTCAAAAATAATCTACCGTACAAATCAGGCTTTTGTAAGGCGACTATTTTTATTGTGTGCGCTGGTAATTAACTTGGGTTTACTCGGATTCTTTAAATATGGAGATTTTTTACTGGACAACTTTACAGTTCTTGCCAAGATTGCCGGAATTAATTATCAGCCAATTCAGTTGGGGATCGTCCTACCTGTTGGTATCTCCTTTTATACTTTTCACACACTTTCATATACATTAGAAATTTATTTTGGAAAAATTAAACCCTGGCATTCTTTTATAGACTATGCTCTTTTTGTAACTTTCTTTCCGCAATTGGTAGCAGGCCCAATTTTAAGATATAGTTTTTTGCAACAATGTGAGTCACCAAAGGCATTTTCAATAGCTAACTTTGGATGGGGATTGAGTTTAATAGTTCTGGGACTATTTGAGAAAGTAGTTGTGGCTGATGCTTTACTTGCTCCTGTCACAGAATCACTCTATTTTGTTTCCGGTATACCTAGTTTTTCCGCAGCGTGGGGAGGAACACTCGCCTTTGCTGGTCAAATATATTGTGATTTTTCTGGGTACTCGATCTGTGCTATTGGTGCGTCGCAGTGTTTAGGATTTACTTTGCCAAAAAACTTTCAATTTCCCTACGCATCTGTCGGTTTTTCAGACTTTTGGCGCAGGTGGCATATTTCTCTTTCTTCATGGCTCAGAGATTATTTGTATATCCCTTTAGGTGGGAATCGTCACGGTAATTTGCGCACTCAAATAAATTTGATGATTACTATGCTTTTAGGTGGACTTTGGCATGGTGCTTCCTGGACATTTGTAATTTGGGGAGGACTTCATGGCATTTATTTGGTGCTAGAGCGAACCTTAAAAAAAGTATTAGGACATTATTCTATTTGGAAATATTCTGGAGTGCAGTTACTCTTATCTCTAGTAACCTTTGGACTAATTTGTGTAACTTGGGTTTTCTTTCGTGCCAATTCATTTACACAAGCAATGAATATAATTAATGCGATGGTTCACATAACATCTAAACCTGCAAATATTGTTCTGAGTCAACAGTCACTCATAACTACCTTGGCAGTGATTTTTGCTATTCTGGTTATACATTGGCTGTTTAGAGAGAAAACACTAGAAGAAATTGTACAACAGACACCTTGGTGGGCTATATCTATTGCACTAGCAACTATGTTATACGCGATCGCTACTTTACAAGGAGAAGATCGCTCATTTATTTACTTCCAGTTCTAAAAAGTGCTGACAGAAAATATTAAGGTGTTTATGCAATGGTTTAAAATCTGGTTATTCACACCAGCTTTGGTATTAATGGGTTTTACCTTGAATGAGACTTTACTTCGTAAAGGAGCTTATCAACCCTCTATAGTCAGCGATGCAGATTTATTTTGTGATGTCTACTCTCAAATTAAAGCATTAGGAAAAAATGATGTAATTTTACTTGGTGCATCTCGAATGCAGACAGGCTTTGATCTAAATATTTTGCATCAGCATTTTCCTCATAAAAAAGCAATTCTCTTAGCCCAATCGGGAAGAGGAACTTCTTATCCAGTATTTAAAGATATTGTGGAAAATACTAATTTTAGAGGAGTTATAATTCTTGACGAAACAGAACAGACGTTGATTTCTCCAACTTATGACCAGAAAGAATTTATAGAATACTGCCATACTAACTATTCACTAAATCGACAACTCAATCATCAAATTTCAGCATGGCTACAAAATAATTTTGTGTTTCTCAATCCTGGCGGTAGCTCTTTGCGCTTATGGGGAAATTTACTAATTCAGCATCAACTTCCCGAACCATATTACACCAAGACTCTATTCGATCGAGAAGAGTTAATAGATTATAAACGGGCTGATAAGCAATTCCTACACAAAATCCATGATGATAGATTGAACGGAGTTAAACAAGCAGCAAAGCAGTCCTTTCCTAATCCTAACACCTGGTTACAGCAAACTGAACATTGGCAAACTTTAGTTGAGAATTTTCAGGAGCGAGGAGGTCATGTCATCTTTATTCGGATGCCAACTTCTCAGGAAAGATGGGCGATTGAGAATCAGATTGCTCCCCCTGAACAGTACTGGAAACAGTTTGTAGATAAGTTGCATGTTGCCTCTGTACACTTTGCAGATTATCCAGAATTATCTAACTTTAAACTGCCTGATACATCGCATATAGATATGCGGGATAAGCCTGTTTTTACTGAGATTTTGTTAAACAAAATGGATAATTCCCTGAATGATTAGACTAATGCTAAAAATTATTAGTTAAAAATTATTAATTAATTAATTAAATATATGTCACCGTTAGTATCAATTATTATTCCCTGCTATAACAGTCAAGCTTTCCTCAAAGAAGCGATCGCCAGTGCGATCGCTCAAAGCTACAGTCATACAGAGATTATTGTGGTTGATGATGGCTCAACTGATAGCAGTATAGAAATAATTAGAGCCTTTGGCGATCGGATTCGCTGGGAAACAGGTAAAAATCGTGGCGCACCATTGGCGCGAAACCGAGGAATTGAGTTAGCTAAAGGTGAATATATTAAATTTTTAGATGCTGATGATGTACTGTTGCCAGATTGTATAGAAAAACAACTAGCTCAGACAACCCAACTCACATCTAGTGGGAAAGCAATTGTCTATGGCGATGCAATCTGGATTAATCGAGAGGGTGAGCCAATTCCAGGTTATCCACTGCGTCCCCGAAAAAGTGATGAAGATGCGATCGCTCACATTTTAGCTAACAGTCCCTTAACTTCTTGTCCCCTACATAAACGTGAGTATTTGCTAGAAATTGGCGGATTTGACCCCTCATTACCACGAGGACAAGAATTTGATTTGCATCTGCGTTTGGTATTAGCTGGTATAGAATTTGTCTATTTTCCTGGTGCAGTATATAGATATCGTGAGTATGTAGATACCCAACGCATCAGCCATCATGGCTATAGCAGCAAGGGGCCAATGTTTTATTTTTCTGCCCTACAAAAACAGAAACAACTGATAGAAACTCAGACAGGTAAACCTCTGTTGGCGGAAGTGCGAAAAATCTTAGCTCAACGCTTTTGGGCATACGGCAGAGGTATATTAAGAGAAGGTTACATCAAAGAAGCTAAGGAATATTTTGCAGTTGCTTCTAGCCTAGATCCAAAAAACTGTGTAACAGGAAATAAACCCTATCCGCTATTAGTGAAACTGATTAATCCCTATTGGGCAGAATTCACTCTTAGTCACATTAGAAAGCTGCTCAATTCCCCTGTTAACTAATCAGCTAGCGCCATGTCTCAAGAATCAATTCAAGAATCAACTATTGGTGTTTATTTCTCAGCTAATGATGTTGTTTATGATTGGGCGATCGCTTTTCTCAATAGCTTCAGAACCTTTAACCCAGATTTACGGTTGATTCTGATTCCCTTTAATGATGAGTGCGATCGCTTGTTGAAATTGAGCGATACTTACAAATTTGAGGTATATACAGATTCATCATTTTCTCGTTTAGAAGCGATCGGTCAAGCATTTGAGCTAGGTTATACACCTACTGGGCCATACTGGTTTAGGCGCTATGCTTCTTTTTGGGGGCCACTAAACTATTTTATGTACTTAGATGTTCGACAACTCGTGCTAGCGGATCTCAAGCCTTTCATTAAAGCAGTAGAAACCCTTGGTTTTGATTTTTTGCATTATGACTGCGCCATCGATCAAGTTTACCAACAAGGAGCATTTCGCCAAGAATTATTAAGACAAGGACGAGGGCGTGGGTTTAATTCTGGTCGTTGGGCTTCTCGTCACGGACTATTTTCAATAGAAGAGTTTGAGCAACTAGCAGAGAGTGCGTTGAAAATTAGAAATCAACTCAATCCGCGCAATACAGATCAAGCCTTTATCAACTATTGCTGCGATATAAAACCTGTGCGCTATGGACATTTGGCAGAAGTAATTGGCGGTATATGTCAACACGGCTGGGCCAGACAATCAGGAAAAATTTACCAAAAAGATAGAAAATACTATTTATGGGATTATGGGGGTTTAGATCACAAAAAACAATTATTTATTATGCATTGGGCAGGTTATAGATTGAATGCATTAATGCCTAATAAGTACTTATTTTACAGATATTTTTTAATGAATCGACCGATTTTTAATTGGTTTTTGATTTATTGGAGAATTGGATTATATTACCTATTTAGACTCCCCTTAGAGAAGTTAAGAAGGCAGCGTTTTTTCAATAATCTTTATCACCAAATTTATCATTTAAATTCATGAAGTATCTCACCATACTAGATAACCTCGAATACCGAGGTTCTCAACGTGTTGCCCAAAACTATTCTATTGGGATGAAAAATCTTGGGCATGAAGTCAAGGTTTTAACTATTAATGGGCTTGGCAATAGGGCAGATTTTTTAGAGAATGAAGGTATTCATTCTTATTGCTTGAAATTTGAGCAGGATGCTTTGCCAAATATATTGCAATGGTCACCAGATATTGTACATATTCATCGAGCAGGGATGTATGACAAAAAGGTTAATCAAATAATTATAGATTTGAAAAAACAGATTAATCCTTTAATCTTGGAAACTAATTTCTTTTCTCGTGTAGACTATAAAATTCCCCCAGGATATATAGATTTACATTTGCATTTAACAGAATGGTGTTTATGGAAATGGCTACAATGGTCAAGCGTGCTTGGTTACAAGCCTTTAGCAAGTGTTTTGCCTAATTCTGTAATTACAGATGCTTTTTACAGAAGTAGAAACGAAGATATTGTTGCTAAAAAACAACAAATAGGAATACCCAAAGATGATTTTGTATTTGGCAGAGTAGGCTCTTATTGCGAATCTAAATGGCATCCTGTAATCATAAATGCTTTTAAAGCAGTAGCACAAAAAGTCAATAATATCTCTTTAGTGCTAGTTGCACCTCCTCCATCTATTCAAGAAAAAATCAAAAAATTACCTACCAAGATTCGCCAAAAAGTATTTGTGATTTCACCAGTCTTTGACGATTGTGAATTGAGACTTTTATACTCAATGATGGATGTTATGCTCCATGCTTCTCGGATCGGTGAAAGTTTTGGCATCGTTTTAGCCGAATCACTATTATGCGAGACACCTATAATTACACTGAGTTCTCCAGCCAAAGATAATAGCCAAGTAGAAGTAGTAGAGCACAATCACACTGGTATAGTAGTGAATAATCAAAATGCTTTTATTGAGGCAATGATAAAAATTGCGGGAAACTATGAACAGGCGGCTTTACTCGGTAAAAATGGACGTAATCAAATATTAGATAAATTTGATAACAGCTATATTTGTTCTCGTTTGAACATCCTGTGCAAATTGTTATCTTCAAATCGCAATCAACCCGATAAGGAGCTTTTAGAAAAACTAGAAGGTAATGGCTTTATTACCAAAATTATGCAAAAGGAAGTTGTAGCAAAAATCAATAGTTTTAATGGTAAACTGCCTATATACGATAGTCTGATGACAAAATTGGTACATCAACCTTGGTTATACAAGTTCTATACTTCGGGTATTTTATCCCTTAAACATGATTATTTCGCTAGAGTAGCTAAATAATATATTTATCAATATCATCTCCTAAGTGCTGAAAAAATGCATATTACTGCCTATCTACAACCAGAACGTACATATTTGCCTTGCACGGGTGTAGGCAGACATATTAATAATATGTTACTTCATCTCACTCAATCCCAAAATTTTGAAGTTTCATTGTTAGTTTCTCAGCAATATGTTGGTGCTGATGGCAAACTCGATCCTCGGACACCATTACATGAATTTAACCTATGCACTTATCCTTATCAAAGGCTCCTGACTGAAAGACTCTGGAAATTTGGTCATCTTCCCAGAATGGATAAATTTATCGGGAATACAGACTGTTTATATTCTCCAGTGGTAGAGTACGTTCCTGTGACAAGAGATATTCCTATGGTAATTACTATGCATGATATGCATACACTGGAACGAAATTTACCTTGGTCTAACAGTAAAAGTCATGTTTGGCAACGATGGAAAACACAAATATGGATTTCTCAAATATTTGAACGAGTAGATCATATTTGTACAGTTTCTAACTATAGTAAGCAAAAAATAATTGAATTACTGAATATCAAACCAGAAAAAATAACATTTATTGGCAATGGTGTAGATAGTAAATTTTTTGAAATTGCTGATGTTGATTGTAAATCTTTACAATCTCCACTCACAGATCCTTATGCGATCGTTATTGGGGGTTTGAGATATAAAAAGGGAGGATATTATGTACTGGAAGTAGCCAAAGAACTGAAAATTCGCAAAAGTTCCTTAAAAATCTTAGTTGTTGGCTCTAGTGAACCAAACTTGATAGAGGCAGCTAGTACCCTGGATAACATTATTTTTCAAGGTATAGTAACTGATGATGAATTGCCTAAATTCTTACGAATGGCAACATCTTTATTATTTTTATCTTTATATGAAGGATTTGGCATTCCCACTATCGAGGCGATGGCGGCTGGTGTACCTGCTGTAGTTGCTAATCGAGGTGCTCTTCCTGATATTGGAGGTTCAGCAGCAATTATTGTCGAACCTGAAAATTCTGCCACGATCGCGGATCTGCTGATTAATTTGGAAAAAGATACACAACTACGGAATCAGTATGCGCAAATTGGCCGTAATCATGCCAAACAGTTTACTTGGGATTCCTGCGTTGCAAGATTAATTGATGTACTGCGTAAATACTCGTGAAATCAATGAAAGTTGTCTTTTGCTGGGCTGATATCTCTGGTTACATGGCAGCCTGCTGGCGAGCTTTACTTCAATCACCAGATATTGAGGTATATATTATTGCCTTTCAAGCTTGTACCGAAACAACATTTTCTGACCAATTAATGCAGGGTATCCCCTGTCGGCTTTTAGATTTACAGGAAAGACAGGATGCAAACTTAGTTAAGCATCTGGTGTTGGCAGAATCTCCAGATGTAGTAGTTCTTAACGGCTGGTTTCACAAGCCGTATTTTTGGTTGGCGTTTGCTCCTGAGTTGCGTCAAACTTCCTTAATTTTTACTATGGACACACCTTGGTATGGTACTTGGAAACAGCATTTAGCGCCTTGGTTTCTGCGTTCTTATTTGCAACGCATGGATCGTTTTGTAGTACCTGGGGAACGCAGCTGGCAGTATGCCTTACGCTTGGGAGCAGAATCAACAAATATTATGCGTGGGCTTTATGGTATTGATTACGATGTGTGGTCACCTTTGTGGGAAAAACGACTCAAGCCAGACTGGCCCCGTTCTTTTTTATTTGTTGGTCGCTATGTCCCGGTGAAGGCTATCGATCTGCTAGTAGAAGCCTATCAACTTTATCGTTCCCAGGTATCTAATCCTTGGACATTGGTATGCTGCGGGCAGGGAGCGCTAGAGTCAAAACTCCAGGGACAACCAGGAATTGACAATAGAGGTTTTTTACAACCAACAGAAATGCAGTCAGTATGGCAGTCTGCTGGGGCTTTTATTTTGCCCAGTAGGTTTGATCCTTGGCCGCTAGCCTTGGTGGAAGCTGCTGCTGCTGGGTTACCTATTGTATGTACAGAGGTTTGTGGTTCGGCTGTGGAGGTAGTTCGCCCTTGGTATAATGGTTTAATTATACCAAAAGAAGATGCGAAAGCCTTAGCAAAAGCACTTCTAACACTACATCAACAATATAGTAATTTATCTATTTGGGGTAAGCGATCGCAACAATTGGCGGCTCCCTACGCTGCTAAGATTTGGGCCAGCCGTTGGCGGGAACTAATCTATGACATCTGCCAAACAAAAACGATCGGGCAAAATATGACAGATGCGATCGCAGAAAATTTAGCATGAAACTTTAACACATGGGTTCGAGTTTTACTAATCAACTTTTTAATCTCCTCTTTAGTCCCCTTGGTTTGCTGGGCATTGTTCTAGGGTGGGTAATATTTAATAAAGCTAAACGTTCCCGTCGTTTAGCTTGGTTTTTATTCTCACTGTTCTGCTATACAGCTTCCCTGGGTAAATATGAGGATCAGTGGATTACAGCTCCACCCTTAGTTGTTCCCTTGGAGCAGCTGCGCGACATGGGTCGGCCCCTCACTATCGTTTTATTATGTTTGCTTCTCATATTAGGAATAGAGTCAGCTGATCAAGGGCGTAGAACATTCATCCCAAAACCAATTAAATACCTGATAGTTGTTCAATTTGCATTTTTCTACAAGATATTGTTGTTTGGGGAAATAAACTTTGCCTTATTAGGATTAATTACCTTTGTAGCACTAGTACTCATGCTAAAGTTAGGGCCATCCCGTTGGCTACAGAATGAACAGAATTTTCATTTAGGCGTTTGGTCTATTGCGATGGCTGGTGTCATTTTTGGTTTTGCCGGCGTCTACCAAGGGGTTTTCAATTTGCAAGCAATGACATTTTTGCATGGACGCTTTACGGGAACTACTGGTAACCCGCTCCACGCTACTGCTCTCTTAGCTGCGACAATTCCTAGCTTAATGTTCCTGATTGAAATGCGTCAGAAATGGGATTGGGTAAAAGTATTCTGGATCGCTAATCTTTTTATCCTATTGTACTTTTTATTCCTCACTGGTTCTCGTACTGGTTTAATTATGGCTGTACCGACAATTTTGTTATTTTACCGCCAGAGATTAGGAACTTTACTACGTCTAGGGTTTTTTGTTGGCATCGTGTTAGCTTTTATGCTTTATTTACAAGGGCCAGATGTAGTTATGAGCAACACCGTTGCCAGTAGATACAGTTCAACTCAGAATACCCGTGAAGGTGTCTGGTCAAGTATGTCGAGTAAATTCATCAAATACCCAGTCTTTGGTGCTCCCCTAGAAGGAGGTCGTTTAGGTTTTGGTGAAAGTACTTGGTTAGCTACTGGATCAACTACAGGGTTAATTGGATTTATACCTCTAGTAATGATGGGAATAGAGTGTGTAAAAATGATGTTTAAACTTCATCAATTAAGCAGTAAAAACTCAAGTTATATCCCACATTGTAGCACCGTGATTGGTGGCTTAACTAGCCTTTTATCAGGAAGTTTTACAGAGGCAATACTGCTGGGAAATCTGACTTTCCCTGTGATATCGCTGATTATGTATCTATCACTTGGAAAATATTTGCTCCTTCAAGATGAGAGGCAAAGCCGTTCTTATTTTATGGAAAACAACGCCACATTCAGATTTTTTAGAAATAGTTGATTAACCTATGTTTTAACTGGTTTTGAGTTTTTGTTTATGGCAATTATGAGGTATAATAAATCATAAATTATGAAAATTCACCACATTCTGAAACATTATAAGCAATTGCTAGAGAGATGAGGTAGTAATTACTAAATATTTGAAGTTTATCTTGAAATTGTGCTGTTATTTCTAAGTTTTCTTTAATTTATAAACTAGATTTAGCACCAATTGAATTGTAATTTTTATACTTTAACATCCTCCTGATTTGAGAAGCATTTAACTCAAGTCCAGTTTGCTATGTATGAAAATTGCTCTTTTTTAGGGTTGACTGTAACTCAGTTAATTGCTCGACCTGAAAAAGTTTTTGGTGGGTAATAGCATAGTTGCTTTCAAAAAAGCCGATTAAGTAAGTCGGCACAAATCAAACTGGGTGCAGAAAATTAAATCAGCCTCCAAGCTTTTTTATTCTTGTTCTCTGCCCGATCCCAACAATAATTATTGCCGCTAACCTACTAAGGTTAGTAGTTGTTTTTGTACCTAAATATTTGCCAATTAATTCTTAAACCATGAAAATTCTGCATATTATTCCGTCTGTGTCTCAAGTACGTGGCGGTACTAGTCAGGCTGTTTTGCATATGGTTCAGCAATTGCGAATCAACAATATCGATGCCGAGATTGCTACTACTAATGACAATGGTGATGATTTGCTTGATGTTCCCTTACAAAAGCGCATTGAGTATAAGCAAGTTCCTATTTGGTTTTTCCAACGCTTTTCACCCAATGTCAAAGCCGTTAGAGAATACGCTTTTTCTGGGCAGTTTACCGAATGGCTCTGGCAGAATATTTCTCAATACGATATTGTACACATTCACGCTCTTTTTTCCTATCCATCTACAGTAGCAATGGCGATCGCTCGCCTCAAAAATGTTCCTTACATGGTCTCTACACATGGTTTACTATGTGAGTGGTCTTTACAGCAAAGTACTCGTAAAAAGCAAACTTACCTCAGGTTGCTCGAGCGAGAGAACCTCAACAATAGCCAGATCGTTCACTTTACTTCTCAACAAGAACAACAGGAAGTTTCTGAATTGGGATTGCAAGCACCTAGCTTTGTACTACCACTAGGGCTGTTTTTACCAAACCAAATTGCTGATGCTCGTTACCGTCTACGCCAACGTTTCAATATCCCAGCAGACGAACCAGTCATTTTGTTTTTGTCTCGTCTACATCATAAAAAAGGATTAGATTATCTGATTCCCGCTTTGAGCAAACTTATCCATCATCGTTTCACTTTCATTTTGGCAGGTAGTGGTACCCCAGAGTACGAAGCTGAGATTGAGTCTATGCTGATATCTCATGGAATACGCGATCGCACTCATGTTGTAGGATTTGTTGAAGGCGATACCAAAAATATCTTAATGCAAGGCTCAGACCTTTTTGTTCTCACCTCTCACTCCGAAAACTTTGCTGTAGCAGTTCTAGAAGCCTTAGCTGTAGGTCTTCCTACTCTTGTTACTCCTGGTGTGGCGCTAGCTTCTGTCGTCAAAAAACACCAACTTGGCTACATTCCAGATCTAGATATTTTGGCGATCGCTTCTGCATTGCAGAAGTATTTTAGCGCTCCACAGGCTGCTAAAGAAATGGGCAATCGTGCTCGTCAACTGATTTTAGAGCAGTACACTTGGGAACACATGGCGCAAGAATTAATTTTCATTTACGACAAAATAGCCAACAATACGAACAAAGACAAGCAAAAACAATTACAAACAGTCCAAATCCCCTAATTTTTTCAGCAAGCAAACCAGTAAGACATCGGAATATTTTCTACTTATGCTAAAAAACATCACTCCACTGATCTTGACCTACAACGAAGCACCTAACATTGAGCGCACTCTTGAACATCTTACCTGGGCAAAAAAAATTATCATTATTGATAGTTACAGCACTGACCAGACTATTGAGATTATTAATTTTTACCCACAGGTAAAATTCTATCAACGCCAGTTTGATACCCATGCAAACCAGTGGAACTATGGCTTGAAAAAAGTCAGTTCTGAGTGGGTTCTCTCGTTAGATGCAGACTACATTGTCACAGAGGAATTGCTGGCAGAAATGGTAGATTTACCAATTGATAACTCAGTTAACGGCTATTTCGTTCGTTTCAAATACTGCGTTTTCGGTAAACCCCTACGTGGTACTATCCTTCCTCCACGCCAAGCCCTGTTTCGTAAAGATAAGGCTATATATATACAGGATGGTCACACCCAATTACTACAGGTTCAGGGAAAATCAGCAATGCTGGGAGCTTATATTCACCATGACGATCGCAAATCCTTCAGCCGTTGGTTGTGGGCGCAGGATCGTTATTTAGTTATTGAGGTAGAAAAATTATTGGAAACACCCACAAGTGAATTAAGTTTAGGCGATCGCATCCGCAGACAAAAGATTCTCGCCCCTTTCATTATCTTAATTTACTGCCTGATTTTCAAAGCTGGTATTCTCGACGGTTGGCGTGGTTGGTACTATGCGTTCCAGCGTGTTTTGGCAGAAATTATTCTTTCGATTCGTCTCATCGAAGCTGAAAAAAGACACAGAGATTATCCCAATGCTATTGGTGCTAAATGGGGGACAATTCTTCATAAGAATTGAGCATGATATTGAACCAGTATTTGCTCAAAATCGATTTCTGCATTAGTTAATCAAGAGTGTCTACCGAAACTCTTCTCATTAATTTTTTGTATATGCTCTCCAATCAACATTAATATAATCAACAAATCTCTGATTATTTATGCCCAATTTCTCGTTGAATCAAGTATTTACGTTATTGTACGATATTCTTTATGAGAATTACCTGGGTTTAACTAAAAACCCCCGATGGCTATTAATGCGAACAATGGCTAGATTTTATCTAGGAAGATCCATAATGGGATCTTTATCTAAACTTCTCGCTAAGTCATCTGAATTTTCTGTAAGTCAAAGCTCAACTTGCTTTGAAGACATTAATGTAGATGTAGTTGTTGACAGCCTGAAAAAAGATGGTTTTTATTTAGGGATGAATCTTCCTGAAGAAATTATCCAAGAAATAGTCTTATTTGCTCACTCTCAACCATGTTATGGCTATCGGCAACCTCATTTAGGTTTCTATTATCATCAGAAAGAATTAGCACAAAGCTATTACGGCACCGAGTTTACATTAGCTGGCTATTTTAACACAGCTTTGCATTGTCCAGTTATTAATCAACTGCAAAGCGATCCTAAGTTGTTGGCAATAGCTGCTCAGTATTTAGAGCATGAACCTTGCCATCAAGGAAATCAATTGTGGTGGAGTTTTGCTGGTGAGTCATCCGAGCAACACAAAAGAAAAGCATTTCAAATGTTTCACTATGATATAGATGATTATCGCTTTTTGAAATTCTTCTTTTATTTAACAGATGTTGATGTCTATGGCGGGCCACATATCTGCGTTCGTGGTAGTCACAAGCAAAAAAAAATCTCACATTTGTTACTACCTAAACGAGAAAAAGATGAGGAAATTATCAATTATTATGGAGAGAAATTATTAGTAAGTATTTACGGCAAAGCAGGCTTTGGTTTTGCAGAAGATACCTTTTGTTTTCATAAAGGCACAACGCCGATTAAACGAGACCGTCTCATATTACAAATAGAATTTGGCACAACCGACTATGGTATGCAACATGATATGCGAGAATCTTCACTTTTGCAGTGTATGAATAATCCCAAATCGAGTACAGTATCAGCAAAAGCATAGCTAAATTTATAGCTGATATTTCTCAGTTAGATATTTTAAGTTTGCCTCATATTTGGCAATAGTATTCAGATAAATTCAAAATCAAAAATTATTTCATCAGTTAGACAATTGCACCGCAAATTCAAAAAATACTGGATTTTGGCTGTTGTCAGTTTGAGCCTCACTTTTATACTGTTTATTCCTGTTCGTCTAGCGATCGCCTTTCATCAAGCTCCTCGACCTCAAGCTATCCTGACTCTTGGTGCCTGGATCGATCGGGAAGAATTCTCAGCCGAACTTGCCCAATGGTATCCAAAATTAGAGATATGGGTTTCCTCTGGTTCACCGCCTCAGATGGCACGTAAGATTTTTCATGATGCTGGTATCCCCGATCGCCGCTTTCATCTTGATTATCGTGCTGTTGATACAGTAACCAACTTTACGACTTTGGTTTCAGATTTTAAAGAACACAATATTCAACATCTTTTCTTGATTACCTCTAACAATCATATGCCCAGGGCTAAAGCGATCGCTTTTCTTGTTTTAGGTAGTCAAGGGATCGCATTTACCCCACTCTCTGTACCATCCGATAAACCAAAAGAATCACGCCTGCGGATTCTGCGAGATATTGCTCGCTCATTACTCTGGATTGTCACAGGTCATACAGGAACAAACTTCTACTAACCTCATTGCATCTATAATTATGCGTTTAGATCAATATAGTGTCGGTACTTATACTCCAGGAGCACCATACTGGAAACAACTTCTCTGGTATTTCATCGGCTCGCCTTTGGTTGAGAGTTATTGGCTTCCCATGTCAAAGGTAAAAGTTTGGATACTGCGGAGATTTGGTGCTACCATTGGTCAACAAGTCCGCATTAAACCAGGGGTGAAGGTAAAGTTTCCCTGGCGGTTAAGCGTTGGTGATTTTAGTTGGATTGGGGAAAATACCTGGATTGATAACATTGCACCTGTGGTGATTGAGAATCATGTTTGTGTATCCCAAGGTGTCTATCTCTGCACTGGCAATCATCATTGGAATCATCCTGATTTTAAACTCATTCCTGCGCCAATCTACATTCACGAGAGTAGTTGGATTGCCGCCAAGTCAGTAATTGGCCCAGGAGTAACCGTTGGTAAAGGAGCAGTACTGACCCTTGGTGGAGTGACTGGGCGTTCTTTAGATGCAATGATTATTTATGCAGGTAATCCTGCTCAAGCTATCAAGAAGAGATTGAACTATTAATATCTAATACCTTGGGCAACTTTTGCAAAAGTCTGATTTCACAAGCATTCCAAAGATAAGGATGGAAATAAAGACAAAACACTTATCTACAGAAATAGTGATACCAATTTGAAAAATGATTGCTACATATTAGGACTTACGTACACTCTACGAACTCTTGCCGTTCTTGGCATCTTCTGTGCGAGACGCTGGGCGTTGGCGGAAGCCTCTCGCACAGAAGGCAGTTCCATAAATTCAGCTTTTTGACAATTTTTGCGTAAGTCCTGCATATGTGGGTTGGTTTGCGGGACGTAGATGCAAAGCGGCTTCCCCCAGAGAAACCCAACATTTAAAAGCTTGTATATGTTAAGCTTCACTTCATTCAAGCTAACCTACATTTCTAGCTTAAAAATAGGGACTAGGAAAGAGAGATTTTCATATTTGGTTGTGAGATTTTCTCGTAATTGACTAGTTTGAAAACACGCCCTATCTAGATATTCTCAACAATAGAATAATTTATTTGAGCAATCAGACCTGCGTTCTTTAAGTGCAGAAGAACAACGCGACAGGATGCTTAATTATACTGCATTCTTATAATCAGTTTTGCTGACAATGGCATTGGGATCATCTATAGAAAACCCACTGCTAGCATAAACTGTACAGTCTTGCATCAACTGATCGTTAGCTACCTTTTTTAGCGATCGCGGTATCAAACAGTATTATCACTGATGCGCCTGGGGGTTTTAGTTCTATAGCTTGGCAAAAAACCCCACTCTCAGATATTTCCTGTATTTTGCTTACCCAGAACATCTGCAACTCGATTCCCTCAGTACCAGAGTTGAAGATGCATTAAAAGCCGCAGCGAAAATTTTACAAAGCCTTAACACCAGATTAATCGGTTGGATTCTGGTATTAGCGGTGGATAGTTTGATCGAGATCGCAAAATATCCCAAAGAAATTATTGCGCTGAATGCTTCGGAAAGCTTTTTCCCTTGCAAAGAGGGGATTTCTACTTTCTGGCGCTACTACCCAGGTTATGAACAATTCCCTGTAGTTGTTAACCTTCAGGATAAATCAAGGAAAGTTACTCCAGACTTTACTAAATCTTTTTTTTAATTTGGTTTTGTAAGTGTATAGTGTATAGAAATATATACCAAAACCAACTTGATAATGTTTAATTTCTTTGTGACTGACAGGAAAATTCAAGTCAAACAACTTACCTAACCATATTTAAGAGTAGAATGACAGCAGTAAGGTAAAACCTTCTATTACATGAAATATTAGTTTCTATCCATCGGTACCAGCAGATAACAGGCTAAGATACATGCACCAAATATAATGTTTATGTAAAATGTATGTGAAGTTATGTGAAGTTAGGGAAACGGAATTTGTATATTAAAGGAGGAATACAGCTACTTAACAGCAAAAATCAACTAACAATTAATTTTCGCTGATTCTGACAGGATTGGTCAATTATTCGCAGTTAATAATTTAATTATTGTTAAATCAACAGATGAACAAGCGGTTTCATGACAGAATCTTGGTTAAAACTTTATGATATCTGCAAAATTAAAAATGAAATTTATAAAAAATAAAATAAACCATAAATAATATATCAAAAATGATAATTCCTTCAGAAAGTCCTACCCAAGATTTATTAACTCCCCAACCTGAAAAGCCTTCATTAAAAGAAGATGCTGAAGAATGGGAATTAGAGATAGCAAAATTAGTAGGTTTAGAAGCAGAATCTTTATCTGTTGCTACCGAGGTAGAGCCAGAATCAACTAACTTGCAGTCGTCATTGCCTCTACCTACAGAAAATAAAACCGAGCAATCAATCTCATCTAATCCCTTTGCTAAGTTAGGCTTAGTAGCTATTGCTACTTTAACTCTTGTATTAGTTGTTGGCGGATTTTTATCGCAGTTGATGAATACTGATAATCAAAAACCGAAACCCCATAATATTGTTGATCTCAAAAAACAAGCCCCAACAGAAAAACAATCGAGTTCGCAATATTTAGAGGAAGAAGTTGAAACTCTCAAAACCAAATTAGCGCTGAGTGAACAAGCACAGGCTGTGAAACTAGCACAACAAAGCTTAAGAGCAGGAAAACCAATATCAGCTTCTCAGTTAGCTGTGCAAAAAAATCCCCAACCAGATGCTTTTCCATCTAGACGAACGACGATCCCAACAAGTCCAACACCGACATCAACAGTTTACGTACCCCGGATAGTTACAGTTGAGCGCATTGTTAGAGTTCCCTATTCCCAACCACCTCTTTCTCAACCTTTACTACCACCTCAGCCAATAGCAGAATTACCAAAAAATCAACCATTAGTTAATACAACTCCACAACCTACACCAAAACCACTCCAAGAAGGGACAAACTTAGCAAACTTAGATAGCTCTAAGCCTGCGGGTGTTAGCAATCAGTCTACTAATGTAACAACTCCGACGACATACCCAAGGAATGAGCAGGTGTTGCAAAGCACAATAATTCCTCAACCTCTACCAACACCAAAGCCGCAAACTCCTGTGGTGAGCCAAGGATTGCAACAGAGTCCAAAATCTATAGCAGTGGGAAGCTCTGCAAAAGCTGTGTTGGCGACAGCTGTCTTTGGAGAAACAATGAAATCTACAAATAGTGAGAACAAAAATGTATTTGTAGTCCGATTGAAAGAACCATTAAAAGCTGTGGATGGTGCGATCGCAGTTCCGGCAAATACTGAATTCTTAACTGAAATTCGTACTCTTTCCGAACAAGGTTTGCTGCAAATGGATGTCGTAAAAATTATTACACAGAACCAGGGCAACATTTCGGAAAAAACCCTACCACAAAATACGCTGCTAATTCGTGCTCCCCAAGGTAAACCTCTGATCGCTAACCAATTCCCCAACAGGGGATCATCTATTTTAGGTATGGACTTAGGACTATTTGCCTTAGGTGGTCTTGCTAAAGCGGCAGAGTTATCTAACCGTACTGAGTCTCAAGTTGTAACTACAAATGTTGGTGGTACTATCATTAGCAATACTAACCCTCAACGAAACATCTTGGCCGGAGTTTTGGAAGGTGGGATGAACAGTGTGGTTCCCCAAATTGTACAACGCAATCAACAAGCGATCGCCCAAATGAATCAACGAACTAATGTTTGGTTTTTACCTGCTGGTACAACAGTTGAAATCTATGTCAATCAAGTCTTGCAATTTTAGAAGTCACGCCTAATGTGAATAGTTATTGTAGATAATGCCATGATTGCCATAGCACAAAGATTTCAAGTCAGTTTGTCATTTGTGCGTTTCCAACAGTCACACGCCTTGATGTATTAAGCTTTTGACTGTTGACTGTTGACCTTCTCGCTAGCGGTACTACACATATCTGCATTGAGTACCACTCCATATTTAAAACATGTGTTTTAAATACCGTTCCTGGTTGCAGATCAAAGAAGGGAAATTCTGGTTCGGTGCAGCCTAAACAAGGCATTCCGGCGCGGGTTTTGGAGGAGACGCGATTCCAGAGGATGCGGTTACATGAGGAATGGGTCATAGGCCCGCGACAACCTAAGTCGTAGAATAGACAGCCTTTGCGCTGACCAAAGTCAACAGTAGATGCTTTGTAGGCAAAGTGGACGTTACGAGTACAACCGATTTGGGTGAAGGTTTTAAAGAAGGTTTGCGGACGATGGAGTTCGTCTAAGGTGATGTCTCCTAAACGTCCAGTGGCGATCGCAACTAAAATTTGGCTAATCCAGTCGGGATGGGCGGGACATCCAGGAATATTAATTACAGGTAAACCGGATTTAGTGCGGAAGTCTTTACCTAAAAATCCGCCCTCTTCCCGCTTGAGGAATTGCAAGCCTTGAGAATCGCTGGGGTTAGGCGACATGGCAGGAATTCCGCCCCATGTAGCACAGTCACCCACCGCTACAATAAAACTGGCAACTTGGGCGAGTTCTGTTAACCAGTCTTTCATCGGGCGATCGGCAAAGCGATTCCATTCCCCTGTCCCGTTAGGGGCGTTGACAACAGTACCTTCAAATACCAAGATATCTAGAGGAATTTTGCCGGAAATACAATCGCGCAGTAGTTTTTGTAAGTTATCGCCCAGTTCCAACCCTAAGGATGGATGCCACAGCAATTTGATGCCAAAATCAGCAATTAAATCGCATACTGTGGGTTCTTCGGCGTTCAGGAATGAAATGGTATTACCCGAACAAGCACCACCCTGTAGCCATAGTACATTAGTCATCGGCTATGTATTTTTTTACTAGTTATGATGCATGAAACAGGTGATAAGGATTGTAGCGATATCACCTGTTTCTCAATCTTTATTTTTAATTTAATCTATTTTTGCTCAAATATTCCTGATTCAAGGAAAAAATATTGTGAGTACCAATTGGAAGCGTTAAAAAAATAAATTAGATTGTGATAGTTATAACATTATTTTTATAATAAACAGGGATAATAGATAGACTAATATTATATTTGTCAGCAAACATTAAGCTTTAATTTTTAGGTGAATTACAGGCATAGCA
Organism: Calothrix brevissima NIES-22; assembly: GCF_002367995.1. Lineage (GTDB taxonomy): Bacteria > Cyanobacteriota > Cyanobacteriia > Cyanobacteriales > Nostocaceae > Aulosira > Aulosira brevissima. The sequence continues at coordinate 7,696,698 of NZ_AP018207.1, read as the reverse complement.
AGTATAGTAGGTATATAGCATAGTAATTGCCTGATATAATTATTTGTATTCCTATACAAATAATTAATAGTTATTTGCTGACATAAATTTAGAAATATAGATAAAATAAGATTGAGAACATAATATTCAAATCGTTGTATTTGTTATTTGTTGATACAAATTAAATTAACGAAGTTTTAAGGTATTTAAAACTCTCATGAATATTGGCATTTTCCCTCTAGAAATTTGCCAATGGATTGTTTTATAGTTTAGATGCTTGATAAATTCAATCCTCAGATTGTGCAGTCAACGACTGGCAACAATACCAGACGATCAAAATTCTGGCTACTCTTTTTCTTGCCCAGTCTAGATTTATCATCCCTATTGGTGTGAAGAGAGTCTTTCCCTAGTGAGGAGAGACGTAACGAGGAGGAGAAAAAGACAGGGAGCATCCCAAATGTGCAAAAACGCCCTCACCCTATAAGGGTGGGGCTAGAAATACGAAGCCTGCCTTCGCAGGCTAAAAGTTTGATAGCCTGCGTTCGTCGAAGACGTTCCCGAAGGGTAGGCAGGCTTTGTTGGTATAGCAATACCCTTCTAGGGTATTGCGTCAAAATTGGGATGCTCCCAAAAGACAGGATGAGATTGGGGAAAATCAGGGAGTTTCGCTGAAGAGATTCACAATCTGCGTAAATCGGCTGAGTATCTATAGCCCTAGATGAGACAGGTTTTCCTGTTTTCAAGATATCAATTCGCTCAAATTCATCAATTTTGAATTTTGAATTGGTATCACAGATGGGCGTTGAAAAAATTCAATTCCCCAACGGCCAGATTACGGTAGTTATGACCCCTAGCACAAGAGATTCAGTAGTGACAGCAGCAATTGCAGCCATTGCATCGGAGTCAGCAACTACAGCAGAAAAAATCCAGATGCTGATAGAGACGGCGCTAGGTTTGCAAAAGCAGTCCCCAACTACCAAACAATTGCGGAATGCACTTTCCCTATATTACCGAGCCTATGAACTTTGTACAGAGGACTATCCCTTACTCAAAGCCAAGGCGCAAGTGGGGATGGCTAAGACATTACAGAGGATTCCTGATGTAGGGGCGCAATTGCTGCTACAAGCGAAAATTGGCTATGAAGAGGCATTGCCAATTTTACAACAGTTAGCTTTGCCAATAGAGGTGGCAGAAGCACAGATGAATTTAGGGTTAGTGTTGCAATCACTAGTACCCTTCAATTTGGCGCGGATAATAGACTGCGTCAAAGCTTATCAACAGGCTTTGCAGGTATTTACTTGGCAAGATTATCCCCAAGAGTACGCTATCTTATACAACAATATTGCGATCGCCTATTTTTCTCTACCCCTAGCCTCAGAACGGGAATATTTACGTCACGGGTTAGCAGTACAGTCATTACAAGTAGCGCTAAAGCATATTCAGCTAATCGATCATCCCCAAGAATATGCCATGTTACAGAACAACTTGGGCAATGCTTGGCAATATTTCATGCTTTCCCATCCTCTAGAGAATAACTTAAGAGCGATCGCTGCTTATGACGAAGCTTTAAAAGTGTGTAACCCTCAAGAAACACCTCTGGAATACGCTAACACAATTTCTCATAAAGCCAACGCCCTCTGTAAACTACCCGATAATATCCAACAACCACCAGCCGGTAATTTGCACAATCTTTTACAGTCTCGTGCTTACTATCAAGAAGCTTGGGAAATTTTCAACCAAAACCAACAGTTAAAACAAGCACAACTAGTTGCCCAATCTCTTAACGAAATTGTTGCAGAGATTACAAATTACTATTTATGAATAGTTAGCTTTTAACAGTTATCAGACATTAACTTGTGTACTGTTTACAGTTATAACAATCCTGAAATATTCATGAAAAAAGTTATTAGCTATTTTCATGTAGAAGTTCGCGACTTCAGCAGGATTGCGACAAAAATCAAAAAATAATAAATATTCTCAAGGAAACTAAAAATGCTAGGTGTTGCGAGCAATTTTCTCAGCAGTTTCTCATCTGGAGAAATTAACATTAGTACGGTATTGTTATCCTTACTCATAGCCACTGTTGCAGCCATGCTAGGCGGTGCAATTGGAGGAATGCTATTAGCTGGAAAAGATATCGGTTATAAATTTTCAGCCACATTAGGCGGATTATTTGGCCCTGCGGGTGTGATTCCCGCAGTACTTTTAGGGCTAGCTGTACTAAATTTATTTAGCAATTTCTAGGAGGTTTCATGTTTGAGCTAGGGTGGTTATCAGCTAAGTTATTCTTCAAGGGAAAATTATTCCGCGACCCCATGCATTTTGTGCAGCAACTAACAATTGGTATTACTATCGGTTGCGTTATTTTAGTTGTCTTTGCCCAAACCGCAATGCCTTTTTGGCTACCAATTATTATATCTAGCTTAATCACTGGCATAGCCATGCCATTTTTATTGAAAGACTTCAAAATGAAGTAAATTGTCAATGGTCAATGGTCAATGGTCAATGGTCATTTGTCATTTGTCATTTGTCATTGGCATTAATAATAACTGATTTATTTTAACATTGGACTATGGACTATTGACTATGGACTATTGACTATGGACTATTGACTATTGACTATTGACTATTGACCCTTGACAAATGACTAATTTAGAAGAATTGGTTCAAGAAATTAACCGCTTTGAAGAAATTATTGCTGAGTGGGATGAAAGTCAAAGGTGTGTAGTTATCGGGTTGAAAAGAGCAATTGAAGACTTACATAAAACAGCTTTAAAACGTTTAATTAAAAGCTTTAAGGAAGAATCTATATCAGCTTTGCGTCATGCTGTTGATGATGAAGTGGTATATGCAGTATTGCTATATCACGAATTAGTCAAACCACCTACACCACCTTTAGAAAAACGCCTACAAATCGCCCTGGAAGAAGTACGGCCAGGTTTACAAAGCCATAATGGTGATATAGAACTAGTGGCAATTAAACTACCGGATACAGTGGAAGTTAGACTGACAGGAACTTGTAGTAATTGTCCTGCTTCTACTTTAACTTTATCTCAAGGAGTTGAACAGGCAATTAAATCCCATTGTCCAGAGATTACGCAAGTTATTGCTGTGAGTAGTGGCGCTAGTGCTGGTAGTTCTACATCTAATTTAACTAGTCCATTTCATCCAAAAATAGGCTCTACATGGATTAGAGTTACAACTGTTGAGCAAGTTCCCGAAGCTGGTGTGTTAGCAGTTAAAGTTGCGGGACATGCATTTATTCTATCTCGCCAAGGCGATCGCATTAGCTGTTACCATAATGCTTGCTCTCATCTCGGCTCTACGTTGGATGAAGGTAAAGTAGAAAATGGAATCATTACTTGTCCTAACCACGGTTTTCAATATAACTTACAAACTGGTGAATGTTTAACGGTTCCTGAAGTTGGGCTTCAGTCATATCCGTTAAAAATTAAAGAAGGTAAGGTTTTTGTACAGTTGCGATAAATGGGCATTGGGCATGGGGCATGGGGCACTTGTACTGAGCGTAGTCGAAGTATTGGGCATTGGGTACGGGAAAATCAACTAAAAATAATGCCCTGTTCCCTGTTTTTTGTTTCCTCTGACAAATGACTATTGACAAAGGACAAATGACAGCCATCACCAGTTATCTTTAATTACGCCAACTTACTAATTACTTTGACTACCAAAACGTGCTAGCAACTCCTCACGGGATAATTGCAGCAATAAAGGAGTAAATTCCTCAGTTGGTAATAACAACAAAGGTTCAATAATTGCCAATAATTGCTCATCTAGCGATCCGAAACGACTTCTGAGTAAATTTTCAACTACTTCACGCTGTCCTTGCTGGAGTCCTTGTCGTGTAGCTTCTTCTAAACGTTGAGTATAAAGTGGTGATAAGCGCATAATTAAGTCCCTATCTTCCTCATCTATATTTTGGCTCACTTCTAAGGTAGTTTTTAAACTGTATAGTAACTCTAATGCTCTTAAGCGTAACGCCTCATTTTTTGGGAGTGATTCTAATTCGTCAATTGCTTGTTGTTGCACTCTACCTTTTCCGAGAATTCTTAACCAGAGTGTATCTCTTGTCTTAGGTAATTGGTGAATGGCGACGATCGCAGTTCTTAAGTATCTTGGTAAAAAATATACCCCATTTACCCAATTCTGTTGGTCGCTAACAGCCGCAAATCCCTCTATGATGGATTCGGAGGCGGTGGGAGATAGAATCCACAACCGAGGTAAATGATTTTCTTCCAGACGCTGTTGATTGCGGTTGGCTTCTCGCTCGTATTCACCACGAATTTCTAGTAATTTTAACAGACAATTACAAATTTCTGTAGCGCTGGCGGCATTGCGGAAAGGTTCAAATAGTGAAGGTGTTGCGGCTAATCGTCCCAATAATCCTAGCTTAGAGGCTTCGGCTGTGTTGGGTGAGGTGTCTGGCGCGAACCAGACATCTATCTCGCGCACTTCTCCTGCTACCCGACGGGGTACTTGAACTGTACCTAAAGGCTGTAACAGTTCTTCTAGATAGTCTTTGGCGAATTGATCAAAAGGAAATCTTGTCATTTTTTGTTTATACCACCCTTCGACTCCGCGAGGGGTCAGATCCCCGACTTCTTTAAGAAGTCGGGGATCTCGCATCAAGTCCCTGGTTTTAAAGTCATCACCTCTAGCTCTACAATGCGTAATTATGCTGAGGTTAATTTTCTATTTTTGCATAACCTACCCTACATCAAAGATATAGAAGATTAACCAATCTATTGAGAGTCGCTATCTAGAGGATTTGTGATGTCTAACCGTTTGAAATACGTAACCTTTACCGCCTTATTGTTGTCTTTGAGTGGTTCTGTGGCTTTAGCTGTAAATCCGTTGGTAGTTAAGCATACATTGGCACAAGTCGCAAGTTCTGCTGATAGCAAAGCGGAAGCGGATAAGTTATTTCAAGCAGGTGTACAGCAGTATCGGTTTGGGGAATATCCCAAGGCGTTGCAAACATATCAACGAGTGTTGGAGATACGGCGAAAATTGGGCGATAAGGCGGGAGTTGGACAAACTCTCAATAATATAGGACAGGTTTATAACGGGTTGCTTCAACAGGACAAAGCCTTAGAAGTTTTACAGCAAGCATTGACAATTCGTAGAGAAATTAAAGACCGTGCTGGAGAGGGGGAAACTTTAGATAATATTGGTGGGGTTTACCTGGCTTTATTTAAAGAAGAGGAAGCTTTAAAAACTTTACAGCAAGCTTTAGAAATTCGCCGTGAGGTAAAAGATAAAACCGGGGAAGCAGTTACTCTCAGTCGAATGGGATTTACTTATACTTTCTTGAAACAACAAGATAAAGGCTTGAAACTTTTACAACAAGCCCTGGTAATGCATCAAGAATTGGGCGATAAATTTCAAGAGGGATTTACTCTATTTAGGATAGGAGTAGCTTACGACAACATAAATGATTATCCTAATGCATTGGATTGGTTGAATAAAGCTTTAGCTGTGAATCGTGAAATAGGAAACCGTGCTTGGGAAGGTAGAAGTTTACAGCAGATAGGATTTATTTATTTTAATAAAAAAGAATATGACAATGCATTGAAATTTTTTCAGCAATCATTACCGCTAATTCAAGCAGCAGGAATTCGTTCTTCTGAAGCTAGTATTCTCACTACTGTAGGAGATACTTATTTTCAGCAACAAAAATATGATAAAGCTATTGAAGTCTACCAACAAGCCTTACCTGTTGTTCTTGAAATAAAAGATAAATCTCTTGAATCTGAGGTTCTCGCATCTCTGGGAAATAGTTATATAAAGCAAGAAAAATATGACCGTGCCTTAGAGTTCTATCAAAAAGCTTTGCCATTAATGCGTGAATTTAAAAATAAATCAGAGGAAGGTAGAATTCTCTTTTTAATAGGAGGAATTTATAAATTGCAAGGTAACCCTGAACAGGCGATGGAAAATTTACAAAAATCATTACCTATCGCTAGGGAGATCAAGAATCAAATACTAGAAGCTAAAATTCTTGCTGAAATTGGAAGTACTTATGGTACTCAAAAACAATTTGATAGGGCAATTGAATTTTATCAGCAAGCATTAGCTCTTGAACAAAAACCACTGAATAACCGTCCTGTGCAACTGGATATTTTAATACAAATCATGTGGTTATATAGGTTAAGCGCTGTTGAAGCTTACGTAAAAAAAGATTATACTCTTGCTATAAGCCAAGAAAATCAAACACTTAACTTAGTAGCAGAAGCCTTAAATATTGCCAGAGAACTCAAAGATTCAGCAGCAGTAAAAGAAGTAATGAGGATACAAGGTGAAGCTTATTCTTCAACAGGTAATTATTACTTGGAGCTTCAAGAATTACAAAAAGCACAGGAATTTATTCAAAAAGGTTTAACAATTGCACGACAATCTGGAAATTTAGAAGCTGAGAGAAATGCTTTATCTTATCTTGCAGGAGTTTACGGCGCTTTAGGAGATTACACCAAGGTAACTGAATTAATTCAGCGACAGTTGGAAATTGCTAGAATACTTAAAAATCCTAGGTTAGAATCAGAAGCTTTATTAGGGCTTGCTTCTATATATAATGTTTTAGGAGATTATGAACAAGGTATTCAATTTGCACAGCAAGCTTTAACAAAAGCAGAAGAAATTGATATTCAGAAAATACCTGAAAATCTTCAAGAGTATGTTTTGAGGCGCAAGCCAGATATTTTAGGAACTTTGAGTTTAATTTATACAAATCTTGGGGAATACGATAAAGCTCTAGAATTTGCCCAAAAAAGTTTAAATTTGGTGCGAAGTTTGAAAAAGCCTAAATTGGAAGCAAAGGCATTAATTGATATAGGCAATGTATATAATACTAGCCAAGACTTCCAAAAAGCAATTGAATTTACCCAACAAGCTTTGAAAATAGCGAGAGAAATTAAGAATACTGATTTAGAAGCAGAAGCATTAAAGAAACTCAGTGCTGCTTATACAGGGAAGGGGGATTATCAGCAAGCTTTAGATTCTGCACAGCAAATATTATTAATTGCAGAAAAAACGCAAAATTTAAATCTGAAAATAGATGCTTTAGATATTCAAAGGCAGATTTATACTAATCAAGGCAATTATCAGAAAACTTTGGAATTATTTCAGGAAGCTTTGAAAGTCGTCGCTAAACTAGACAATAATCCTTATTATGAATGGTTAAAGCTATTAGAAATGGGAATATTCTATAATAGCTTAGGCGATTATCAAAAAAATATTGAATATCTACAACAAGCACTTTCTCTAGCCAAGAAAATGCAAAATCCTCAGTTTGAGGGTACTACGTTATTTATTCTTGCTTACAGCTATTTTGGCAAAGGTGAACCACAAAAAACTATTGAATATGCCAATCTTGGTTTGGATATTTTGCCCCAACCTAAAATGATTTCAGTAGAAATAATAGGAAATATTCTCCTTAGTTTGGGCTATGGTGAGTTAAATAACGAGCAAAAAGCTATCGAAGCAGCCCAAGCTAGTTTAGCATCGGCGAGAAAAGGCAAAAATCCTAATGATGAAAAGACTGTACTAACACTTATAGGTAATTTACAGCGTAAGTTTGGTAAAAAGCAAGAAGCGATTAAAACATATAACCAAGCATTAGCAATTAAAACTCAAGCCAAAACTGTAGGCGCTGATTCAGGAATATATGCAAGTTTAGGTCGTGTTTATGCCGATTTAAATCAGCCGAATGCAGCAATTTCTTATTATAAAGAAGCTATCAACCGCATTGAAGAAGTACGGCGGGGGATTAAATTATTAACGCCAGAGTTACAAGCTTCTTTTTTACAAACAACTGTAGATTTTGGCTCAGTTAAAACCGAGGATATTTATCGTCAATTAGCCGATTTATTATCCTCACAAGGTCAAGAAGCTGAAGCACAACAAGTAATGGAACTTTTGAAAATTCAAGAATTAAATAATTTTGCGCGTGAAACAACAGGTACTAGTAAAATCACAAACTTAGAATTAAGTAATACAGAAAAGCAAATTATTAACAAACATGGCACATTAATCGCTTTCGCTAATCAGCTTGCTGAGTGTGAACAGAAAAAATGTTCTCAATTAAGTAATTTAAGAACCCAGCATCGACAACTAACTGAAGAATTCAACTCATTAATTGAAAATCTGAAAAATCCTAAAAATTCTGAAGTTGATAAATCACGGATTAAAGATGTATACGATCGCACTGATGATTTAATCGCTAGCGCTGAAAAAATACTAGCTGCACCTAAACAACCAGATGGGACGGTACTGATTTATCCCTTAGTACTCAAAGATAAAGTCCGCATACTTTGGGCTGCAAAAGGGGGTATTCTTAGTAGTAAGGTTTGTCAAATTGGCGAAAGTGAACTTACCAAAGATGTTAGTAATTTTCGGAGATTACTCCAACAACCAGATAGTGATATTACTCAAGTAAAAGCAACAGGTAAAAAGCTGTATGATTGTTTAATCAAACCGATAGAATCGGAACTAAAAGCAAACAAAGTTAAACATTTAGTGTTTGTTCCCGATCGCGCTATTAATTATATTCCTATGGCGGCGCTGTTTGATGGGGAAAAATATTTAATTGAAAATTATAGTGTTGTATCTGTGCTAAATGCTGGATTAACAGATGCTAAAGATACCCTACCTCCACAAATCCAAGATACACAGGTTCTCGGTTTGGGTTTATCAAATCAAGCAAAAACTCCTGATGGTACATTTTCTGCATTAAATTATGTACCCATTGAGTTAGATGCGATTGTAAAACAAAAACCCAACGATAGTAAAGGAATTTACCCTGGTACAAAATTTCTCAATCAAGCTTTTACCATAGATGCGCTGGAAAATAACCTCGATGGACGCAATATTTTACACATTGCTACTCATGGTTTATTTAAAGCTAATAACCCAGAAGAATCATATATCCTTCTGGGAACAGGTGACCCATATCCAATAACAAAAATTAAATATTTACAAAAATTACGCGAAATTCATCTTGTAGTATTATCTGCTTGCGAAACAGCTTTGGGAGGTTCCGATCAAAATGGGATAGAAATTCAAGGTATGAGTGCTTATTTTCTCAGAGATAAAGCCAAATCGGTGATGGCTTCTTTATGGGTAGTCAGCGATCGCAGTACGGCTCAACTCATGCAACAATTTTACAGTAATCTCGCCAATTCAGCCAACTCAAAAACACGCATAACTAAAGCTGAAGCATTACGCCAAGCACAATTGAGTTTACTCAATAGTAATAAATCTACAGGTGAAAATACTGGGAACGGTCGTGGCATTTTTGAGCTAACAAATCCAGATATATCGTCAAGAAATGAAAATAATACCAGTGGTTATTCTCATCCTTACTACTGGGCACCATTCATCTTAATTGGTAATGGACTTTAAAATAATTCGTAATTCGTAATTCGTAATTACCTATAGTCGTCTTATTGAACTGGGTTTCAGATCCCCGACTTCTTGAAGAAGTCGGGGATCTAGGAATTTGGAGAATTGCATCAAAGAATACAGATAATTATCTAGGAGCAATTTACTAAGATAATGTAGCGGATTTTTGGTGAGATTTAAAATCTATAAATTAATAATTAATTTATATGTTTTTTGATGCAAATGGGCTATTTAAATGTATTTATACCTCAATAAATTCAGTAAACGATCTAATATCAATCTAATAGGATCGTGTAGCTTAAATAGCAGCGCTATCCCAGATATTAATCAATAATTAAATTGTGTATATTTTGGTTAAAATCTGCTTGATAAGTCTAGAATTTCTGGCGTGACTTACTCTAAAGTAGAAGCAACTTTTACGCTGAGAAATCTATTGCGGCTAACCTCAGTCAATTTAGTAGGTAGAGAACGGAAAATCTTCTGACTGATACTGCCTAGCTTGCTTGAGTCGAGAATACTTGCAATTTTATTTGTCAACCCATCATTACTTACTTGTGCAGATGATCCCTAGTATTACAGATTCAACAGTCAAGGCCGCGATCGCAGCTATTGCATCGGAGTCAGCAACGACACAAGAGAAAATCGATATGCTGATTGAACTAGCACAAGGTTTGCAGAAAAAACCGAAAAATGCGCAAGATTTATGGAGTGCGATCGCACTTTATAAACGGGCGACGGAAATGTGTAGCGATGACTATCCCCTCATGAAAGCCCGCGCTAAGGTGGGTATGGCTGGGGCTTTGCGAACAATTCCCGATGAGGGAACGGAATTATTACTAGAAGCAAAAGCAGCCTATGTAGAAGCATTACCAATTTTGCAGCAGTTAGCTTCTAAAGAGGAATTAGCCGAAGCCCAGATGAATTTTGGCTTGGTGTTACAGTCTTTAGTCCCCTTTAATTTGGCACAAATAGCGGATAGTATTAAAGCTTATCAAGAGGCTTTGCGGGTATTTACTGCGGAAAAATACCCAGAAGAATATGCAATTTTACACAACAATATTGCGATCGCCTATCTTTCTATCTCAGTGGGAATGGAACAAAAACAGTTATGTGAAGGCTTGGCGGTACAGACATTTGAGTCAGCACTCAAGCAAATTACCCTAATTGAAAACCCCAGAGAATACGCCATGTTGCAAAATAATTTGGGGAATGCCTTACAATACCTGCAAAGTAACCATCCTATCGAGAATAATTTACGCGCGATCGCAGCTTATGAAGAAGCCTTAAAAGTGCGGAATGCTCAAGATACGCCTTTAGAATACGCTAATACTATTTCTAACAAAGCTAACGCCCTCTTCAATCTTCCTGACGATCCAGAAAAACCCGAAGCCGGGAATCCGCAAAATCTGTTAAAAGCCAGGAATTACTATCAACAAGCTTGGGAAATATTCACCCAGTATCAACAGTTAGAACAAGCACAAATTGTTGCCCAAGCTTTGCAAGAACTAGAAACAGAAATGCAACTCAGTAATCAGCAATTGCAGATGCAATAATGAGGAATCGAGAAAGGCAGAGGGCAGATGGCAGATGGCAGAAGGGAAGGAGGAGAAATAACCAATGCCCAATGCCCAATGCCCAATTCACAAACTGCAACTACCAATACACAAATACTCACATAAAGAGCTTTAAAATAATTAGTAATGGAATTAGTTGAGGATTTAGGGACTTCCAAGTAAAAAAATATTCCCTTAGTATTTTTCACTGTTGACGGTTAACAGTCAACAGTCAACAGTCAACCGAATTACGAATTAGCTTCACATCCCTAAGCGGTTAATGCATAAATCCATCAGACTGAATTCCTCATCTTCATTACCGCCAGAATCAACAGAAAATGCCCCAAAATTACCCTTTTCTTCAACAGGTGCCGAGGTAATTTTAGGTGATATTCTGGAACCGGGACAATTAGCGATTCCATTAGCGCCTAATTCCCAAAATATGTTTGGCCCTCGTGGTGCTTGTTTATTATCAGAAACCGGGCCATTATGGGTAGCAGATACAGGACATCATCGTTTATTGGGATGGCGCAATTTACCTACTCAAGATAATCAAAGTGCTGATTGGGTAATTGGACAACCAGATTTTAATCGTGAAGGACAAAATGCTAAAGGTACGCCAGGAAAAGCAACTTTCAGCGTACCTACAGGAATTTGTGCTTGTGGTGCAGGATTAGCTGTTGCAGATGCTTGGAATCATCGCGTATTAATTTGGCATAAATTACCAGAAGATAGTCATGTTCCTGCCGATTTAGTATTAGGACAAGCTAATTTTACTGATAACGAACCAAATCGCGGTAGTCAAGTAGCCGCCGCCAATAAAATGCATTGGCCTTATGGTATTTGCTATCACCAAGGACGGCTATTTGTAGCAGATACAGGTAATCGGCGGCTGTTAATTTGGCAGCAATTACCAACAGAAAATGGACAACCAGCCGATTTAGTTTTGGGACAGCCAGATATGGTATCCCGGAATGAAAATGGCGGCGGTTCTCCCACAGCTTCTAGTATGCGCTGGTGTCACGATATTACCTTTTGGGGTGATAATTTAGTTGTCGCAGATGCTGGTAACAATCGGGTGATGATTTGGCAAGGGATACCAACAGAAAATAATGCCCCTTGTGCAGTGGTATTAGGACAGAAAAACTTTGAATTTGCCGAGTTAAATCGAGGCGTTTATTTTCCTTCTGCTGCTAGTTTAAGTATGCCTTATGGTGTGGATGTGGCTGGCGATTGGTTAATAGTTGCCGATACAGCTAATTCTCGCTTGCTAGGATGGAAGCAACCAGAGTCAATTTTATCACTGCAAGATGTGGCAGCAGATGCAGTTACCGGACAAATAAATTTTAAAAATAAAGGCGAAAATCGCGATTTTGGCTTGCCTACAAGAGACAGTTTAAATTGGTGTTATGGCATAAAAATTTGTGGCAAAACTGCGGTAATAGCTGATTCTGGAAACAACCGAATTTTGCTGTGGCGGTTTAATTATGGTGAGTGAAAAAATTAGAGTTCGCGGTACAGTTCAGGGTGTGGGATTTCGCCCAACTGTGTACCGTATTGCTAAAGCTTGCGGTTTGCGGGGCGATGTTTGTAATGATGGGGAAGGCGTATTAATTCGCGCGGTTGGTAGCGAAGCAGCTTTAGAAGAATTTATCCAAAGATTGCCACAAGAATGTCCGCCGTTAGCGAGAATTCAGGAGATTATCAGAACTCCTTATATTGGTGAATGGGAATTTGCTGATTTTGCGATCGCGCATAGTGTCAGTGGTACAGTAAAAACAGAAATTTCCCCCGACGCTGCTATCTGTCCCCAATGTCAACAGGAAATTTTTGACCCCTTTAGCCGCTTTTTCCGTTATCCCTTCACTAATTGTACCCATTGCGGCCCTAGATTAAGTATTATTCGCGCCATTCCCTATGACAGAAGCAATACAAGTATGTCTGCATTTGTCATGTGTCCCCAATGCGAGAACTCATACCACGACATAGAAAATCGCCGCTTTCACGCCCAACCTATAGCCTGCTATAATTGCGGCCCTCAAGCTTGGTTAGAACGTGCTGATGGTAAATCAATTACCTCTTCCATGTTCTCTATGTTAGATGATGTGGATGCAGTTTGTACCTTATTACAAAAAGGCGAGATAGTTGCAATTAAAGGTTTAGGGGGAATTCATTTAGCTTGTGATGCAACTGTAGAGACTGCTGTGCAAAAATTGCGTCAGCGTAAACAGCGATATCATAAACCCTTAGCTTTAATGGCGAGAGATATAGATATCATTGCCGAATATTGCATAATTAGCGATAAAGAAAAAGAATTACTCACGAGTCCGGCTGCGCCAATTGTTTTGTTAAAGGTGAGGGAGAGGAGAGAAATTCTTCAAAACCAATCTTCAATCCAAAATCTAAAATCTAAAATCCGAAATTGTATTGCGCCATCTGTAGCACCAGGGCAAAATAGCCTTGGTTTTATGTTACCTTATACGCCTTTACATCATTTAATTCTTAAGCGGATGAATCGCCCAATTGTATTAACTAGCGGCAATTTATCCGATGAACCGCAATGTATTGATAATGGCGAAGCTAGAGAAAAATTAGGAAAAATTGCTGATTATTTTCTCTTACATAATCGCGAGATTGTCAATCGCATAGATGATTCAGTAGTGCGTGTTGTTGGCGATAAAGTGCAAACAATTCGCCGCGCTAGAGGCTATGCGCCAGCACCAATTAATTTACCTCCTGGATTTGAAAATATCCCGCCAATTTTAGCAATGGGTAGCGAGTTAAAAAATACCTTTTGCTTATTACGAGAAGGCGAGGCGATTCTCTCCCAACATTTAGGCGATTTAGAAAATGCTGCGGCTTTTAATGCTTATCAAGATACTCTAAATTTATACTTAAATTTATTTCAACATCAACCCCAAGCTATCGCCATAGATAAACATCCAGAATATCTTTCTAGCAAACTTGGTAAAGAATTAGCCGCCGCTAACCAAATCAAAATTTATCCGATTCAACATCATCACGCCCATATAGCTGCTTGTATGGCAGAAAATGGGATTCCTCTCCATTCCCCGCCTGTTTTAGGTATTGCTTTAGACGGCTTAGGTTATGGGGAAGATGGGACATTTTGGGGCGGAGAATTTTTATTAGCAGATTATCGCCAATTTAAGCGCCTAGCAAGATTTAAACCAGTAGCGATGATAGGGGGAGAACAAGCAATTTATCAGCCTTGGCGAAATACCTACGCCCACCTGATAGCCGCAGATGACTGGCAAAATTTAACACAAAATTATGGCGATTTAGAAATATTAAATTTTTTCCAGCAAAAACCGCTAAAGTTACTCAATCAGCTTATAGAGCAAAATATCAACTCTCCCTTAGCATCCTCAGCCGGGAGATTATTTGATGCAGTAGCAGCGGCGATTGGCATTTTTAGAGAAGATTGTAGCTATGAAGGACAAGCTGCGATCGCAATGGAAGCATTAGCCGAGAGTCATAACTTAAATAATTCTGAAGAAAATCCAAATTATCCTTTTAATTTTACCTTTTTCGATAGTATTTATTGTATAGACCCTAGCCCCATGTGGCTTGCCTTACTCACAGACTTACAGCAGCAAATATCTCCAGGGATAATTGCTACCAAATTTCATAGAAGTTTAGCCACAGCAATTATCGAAATGGTTAAACATCTATCTCAAGAAAATCTTATTCATCAAGTAGTCCTGACAGGAGGCGTATTTCAAAATACTCTTTTATTGAAGCAAGTCACCCAGGGATTACAAACATTAGGAATAGAAGTATTCACTCACAGTTTAGTTCCTCCCAACGATGGAGGTATATCTTTAGGACAAGCGGTCATTCTTGCCGCATATAATTTAACAGAAAACACGCTTATTTAATTATATATTTTGGATAGATTTTCTGCGCCTCTGTAGTTCGTTTCTCTCCCACAAGGAAAATACCAATGTGTTTAGGAATTCCCGGTCAAATTGTCGAAATCACAGACAATAATAACAAACTAGCGATAGTCAATGTAGGTGGTGTGAAGCGCCAAGTCAACATCGCTTGTATAGTAGACGAACAACATCCCCCAGAAGCTTGTATTGGTAATTGGGTATTAGTACATGTAGGCTTTGCGATGAATCGCATTAACGAACAAGAAGCCGCAGAAACATTAAAAATGTTAGAGGAAATAGCAACCTATATCTAATTTAGTCAGTCATAATTGCAACCAATAATTTCCCACCAACCAAATCTACCAAAACCCTTCCCCATCATAAATGACAATTGTACAGACAAGGGTTCATCGCGTCTCTAAGAAATGACAAATGACAAATGACAAATGACAAATGACAACTATTTTTCCTTAACGTTTTCATAAAAAGATTCCTCTGTAAACACCCTTCCTCACACCATCACAATATGAAATACGTTGATGAATTCCGTGAACCGGAAAAAGCTGAAGGTTTACGCCGTGAAATTACCAAATTAAGCCAACAGCTAGAAAAACCCATAAAAATCATGGAGGTATGCGGCGGGCATACCCATTCTATATTTAAGTATGGTATCGAAGAGATTTTACCCGATCGCATTGAATTAATACACGGGCCTGGTTGTCCGGTATGTGTCATGCCAAAGGGGAGAATAGATGATGCGATCGCTATCTGTGAACATGATAACGTCATCTTCACCACCTTTGGCGATGCCATGCGCGTTCCTGGTTCTCATACTAGCTTATTGCAAGCCAGAGCGACAGGGGCAGATATTCGCATGGTGTACTCGCCCCTAGATAGTTTGCAAATCGCCAAAGACAACCCCGACAAAGAAATAGTATTTTTTGGACTTGGTTTTGAAACCACAGCCCCCAGTACCGCCTTGACAATTCTTCAAGCTGCTACCGAAAACATATCTAACTTTAGTATGTTTTGCAATCACGTTCTTGTGATTCCCGCCTTAAAAGCACTACTAGATAATCCTGACTTACAACTAGATGGATTTGTCGGGCCTGGTCATGTCAGCATGGTAATTGGTACTGACCCTTATCAATTTATTCCTCAACAATATCATAAGCCAATAGTTGTCTCTGGCTTTGAACCTTTAGACATACTCCAATCTATTTGGATGTTATTGCAACAAATATTAGAAAATCGTTGCGAAGTCGAGAACCAATATAATCGCATAGTACAACCCGCCGGAAATCAAACTGCGCTAGCTGCTATCAATCAAGTTTTCGTGGCGCGAGAACAATTTGAGTGGCGCGGTTTAGGTGATATTCCTGAATCTGGGTTACAAATTCGCCCAGAATACGCTCAATTTGATGCTGAATTAAAATTTACCATTCCTAACATAAAAGTTGCCGATCATAAAGCTTGTAAATGTGGAGAAATTCTTAAGGGAGTATTAAAACCTTGGCAATGTAAAGTATTTGGTACAGCTTGCACTCCAGAAACACCAATTGGAACTTGTATGGTATCTTCTGAAGGTGCTTGCGCTGCCTATTATAAATATGGCAGACTCTCTACCATTGCCAAAAATACAATGCCAGAAAAACCAAAGCTACCATTATCTCAAGAACCTCTGCCATCCTGTAGTACATCTTTGGTATAGCTAACTCAACCACACATTTGAGGAGACATTTTATGCCATTTGTTACAGTTAAAATTGCCAGAGGACATTCCATTGAAAAAAAGCGGCGATTAGTAGAAGCCATTACTAACGCTTTAGTTGCAGCTTTAGATACCAAGCCCGAATGGATTACCATTCATATTGATGAATTTGAACGAGAAAGCTGGGCTGTAAATGGCGAGTTACTGTGTGATAGACATCGTGGTAGACACGATGAATCAGGTAGATAAATCAGGGGCACAACATTGTTGTGCCCTTATCAATCACGGATAAAAAATTGCGGGGAATCTCTATGCATACAACCTATAATCAGCGCCAAATTTGGTTACTTATTTTAATAGCCATTAATATATTTGTTTCCATTGTACATTACGCCGATCATATTATTTTCTTTGATGAATATCCAGAAACATCTTTATTTACACCCCAAATTACACATTCTCTTTGGCTAGTTATGACACCTTTATGTATAGCAGGTTATTATCTATATATTAAAAGGGCATTTTTATCAGCATATTTCTGCCTTTATATCTATATTATTATGAGCCAAATAACTTTAGGGCAATATATTATTACCCCAATGTGGCATCTATCATTAAAAATGAACACCTTAATTTTATTAGAATCAGTTAGCGCTATTCCTCTGTTAATTTTTGTTACCTGGTCGCAACTTTTTCTGAAAGAGTCAACAGTCAATAGTCAATAGTTAATAGTCAGTTGTTAGAGACGCGATTAATCGCGTCTGTTGTCAACAGTCAACAGTCAACAGTCAACAGTCAACAGTCAACAATCAATGGATTTATCACCAAATACCTCAGCCCAAAATTCCCTATTTCAAAAGCTAGAAAAAGTTCGCCGTCGCCAAGGTAAAGTACGAGATACTCATATTACTCTCGCACATGGTAGTGGTGGTAAAGCCATGCGCGATTTAATAGATGAGATTTTTGTTAAAAGTTTTGATAATCCCATTCTTTCTCAATTAGAAGACCAAGCTAGTTTTAATTTAGCCCATCTTATGTCACAGGGAGATAGACTAGCTTTTACCACAGATTCTTATGTTGTAGATCCGCTATTTTTTCCTGGTAGTGATATTGGTGAATTAGCCGTTAACGGTACAGTCAATGATTTAGCCGTGAGTGGTGCTAAACCCTTATATCTTACCTGTAGTGTAATCTTAGAAGAAGGATTACCAACAGAAACCTTACGCCGAGTAGCGGCTAGTATGCAAGCTGCTGCGAGAAAAGCTGATATTCAAATTGTCACCGGTGACACTAAAGTTGTGCATCGGGGTGCGGCGGATAAATTATTTATTAACACGGCTGGGATTGGTGTAATACCTAAAGGAGTAGAAATTTCTGCCCAAAAAGTTCAACCAGGAGATGTGGTAATTATTAATGGTGAATTGGGCAATCATGGGGCAGCAATTTTAATTGCTAGAGGCGAATTAGCTTTAGATACTGATATTGAAAGTGACTGTCAACCGTTGCATAATTTAGTTGCTAATATCCTTAAAGTTTGTCCAGAAGTTCATGCAATGCGCGATGCAACAAGGGGCGGTTTAGCGACAGTATTAAATGAATTTGCTCTCAGTTCTAATGTAGGAATTCGCCTTGATGAAAAATCTATACCTGTACGGGAAGAAGTGAAAGGAGTTTGCGAAATTTTAGGTTTAGATCCTTTATATTTAGCGAATGAAGGTAAGGTAGTAGCAGTAGTACCAAAAAAATATGCTGAAGCTGTTTTATCAGCAATGAAATCTCATCCTGCTGGCAAAGATGCAGCAATTATTGCGGAAGTATCAGCTTCGCCGCCAGGTGTGGTTTTATTAAAAACTGTATTCAATGCAGAAAGAATTGTTGATATGTTAGTTGGCGATCAATTACCACGCATTTGTTAATGTTTAATAGATATTTTCTATGCATGAACTAGGAATTACGCAAAATGTTGTAGCGATTGTTCAAGAACATGCCAATGGTAAAAAAGTCAGCCGAGTATTATTAGAAATTGGCAAGTTATCAGCTATTATGCCTGATGCTATTCGCTTTTGTTTTGATATTTGCGCTCAAGATACAGTTTTAGCAGGAGCGAAATTAGAAATTTTAGAAATTCCTGGTTTGGCAGAATGTCGTCAATGTGGTGCAAAAATACCTTTAGAAAAACCTTTTGGCGTTTGTCAATGTGGTAGCGTGCAATTGAATTTAATAGCTGGTGAAGAACTGAAAATTAAAGAAATTGAAATAGAGGAAGTATGTGTGTAACCTGCGGTTGTTCTGAAGATGGAGAAAGCAAAGTTACTAATTTAGCGACTGGTGAAGTTGAACATCATCATCACCATAATCACGAGCATACTCATACTCATACTTTACCTGATGGGACTGTAATTACTCACAGTCACAATCATGATACCCATACAGAAGCATCAGCAATTCATGCGAAAATGCATGGCACAACTATATCCTTAGAACAAGATATTTTAACAAAAAATAATTTACTCGCTGCCCAAAATCGCGGCTGGTTTAAAGGGCGAAATATCCTCGCTTTAAATTTAATGAGTTCTCCCGGTTCGGGGAAAACTACATTATTAACACGCACGATTCATGATTTACAGCCGCAATTATCTATTAGTGTCATTGAAGGCGATCAAGAAACAACAAATGATGCCAAAAAAATTCAAGAGACAGGCTGTAAAGTTGTGCAAATTAACACGGGTACAGGCTGTCATTTAGATGCATCAATGATTGAAAGAGGCTTACAACAACTCAACCCGCCATTAAATTCAGTGGTGATGATTGAGAATGTGGGTAATTTAGTTTGTCCCGCGTTATTTGATTTAGGAGAACAGGCGAAAGTCGTCATTCTTTCTGTAACGGAAGGAGAAGATAAGCCTATCAAATATCCTCACATGTTTCGTGCTAGTCAGGTGATGATGCTCACAAAAATTGATTTGCTACCTTATGTACAATTTAACGTGCAAAAATGCATAGAATATGCACGCCAAGTTAATCCAGAAATTGAGATTTTTCAAGTTTCATCGACTACAGGCGCAGGCTTAGATAGTTGGTATGCTTGGCTATCGCAAAAGGTGGGAGATTCGTACAATCTTGTGACTTAAAGTCAAATTTTATTGATACTGAACTATCCCACAAAAGTGCACCCCAGTGGCGAGAAATTCCGCAGCATCATCATGATTTTGAACAATCGTCAAATCGCAGCTGGTGCAAAACTGGGCCGCCTAAAATAGCGACTTTTGGTGATGAATTACTCTGGCTTACGCCTTAAAGCTTGATTTTGTGTGAGTTCGCTTCTTCTCCCACTCTAAAGCTGTCTCTACAATTGCATCCAGGCGATCGTATTGCGGCTTCCATCCCAACAGTTTACGAATCTCCTCTGATGCAGCTACCACACAAGCTGGATCTCCCAAGCGTCTTGGTGCTTCAATTACCGGGAAATCCACTCCCGAAAATTCCTTCACCTTGGCTATGACTTGGCGCACACTGTAACCATATCCATAACCGCAATTCAGTACCCGACTCTTACCCCCCGCTTGTAAATACCGCAATGCATCTATGTGCGCTGTTGCTAAATCTTCTACATGGATATAATCGCGAATGCCTGTGCCATCAGCTGTGGGAAAATCGATACCAAAGATACTCAACGAGGGTCGTTTACCTAAAGCTGCTTCACAAGCTACTTTAATTAAATGTGTTGCATTGGGAGTAAATTGACCAATCCGCATTGCTGGATCGGCACCAGCCACATTGAAATAGCGTAAAATTATATATTGTAATTCTGAAGCTAATCCATAATCTTGAATCATCCACTCACTTATTAATTTCGAGCGTCCATAGGGATTAATGGGGATGGTGGGAAATGATTCTGATACTGGACTTTCTTCCGGATTGCCATATACGGCTGCGGTACTAGAAAATACTAATTTTTTGACTCCAAAAGTTTGACAACAACGCAATAAATTTAAAGTATTGCGAGTATTATTTGCATAATAATCTAAGGGCTGGGCGACAGATTCAGGAACCACTGTACTAGCAGCAAAATGTAAAACTGCTGCAAATTTATTTGCGGCAAAAGTGCGGTACAAACTCTCAATATCTGCTAAATCTCCAACCACCAATTTTCCCGCAAGCACCGCAGTAGCAACACCTGTAGAGCAGTTATCATAAACTACTACGTCATACCCTGCTTCTCCTAGCTGGCGTACTACATGGGAACCGATATAACCCGCTCCCCCAGTGACGAGAATTTGATGTGTCATAGATTTTCACCCCGATCGATTAAATGCAACCTAAGTCATTAGTCATTTGTCATTTGTCATTTGTCTGTACAATTGTCATTTGTCCTCCTTGTCTCCCTTGTCCTCCTTGTCTCCCTTCCTAGCCCCTAGCCCCTGTTGTATAAGACTAATTTCCTCTATACTCTCCTGATTCGCTATATTTATTCCTTGTTCTAGTAGTTTCCTCGCTAACAGCAGTGATGAATTATTTTGATTATCTTGCACTGGGTGAATTTTGCGATCGCAATTTACTATTAATACATTATTTTTAATAGTAGAAAATTTGACTATTTCCTCAAGAGTAGATACAGTAAATCTAATAAACTTCTCTACTTGCGCATAGGAAATATTGGGAATTCGTTTATGTCCCCTGGTTAAAGTTCTCTCAATTAAAACAGCTTCTTGCTGCTGAAGATAAATCGCCACATCTGGCACAGCAATTAATTTAGCAAAGGTTGCTAAATCTTGGTTATTAGGTTCCACAGAAACATGAACAAAGAGGTAATGGGCTATACAGCATATTTTAGGTAAATGAGGTACGCGCTTCGGGGCATGGCAGTGCCAATGCCCCTACAATCAACGATTATTTGTACCTCACCAACTTGCAATTCGCTGTATGTAATGTCCCTTCATCCACAATACCTTTGCCAAAATAAGAGGCTGAAGAGAGAGAGCTGATGTAGTAGAGTTATTGTCTTCCCAAACGACAACTCAAAAGCCACAATCAACCCATGCCCGATATTTTATCACTACCCTCAAATTCTCTACCATTAAGATCCGCGTTACCCCACCCCAGTTTTGTCTAAAACTAAAACATCCCCTCCCCGTAAACGGGGAGGGGAAAAAGGCTTGTGAGTTGCGGATCTACTTACCTTTTACTTATTGATTGGCGATAAACTCTACATAGAGTGAAGGCGCGCCGAGTTGGTCGCCATCAAAGGCTTCCGCCACTCGATGACCTGTACCGCTAATAATTGTCGCCAGCGCATTACCGCTACTCCAACCAGGACGATTGACAATTTCTTGAATCACCGCAGCCAGATTGGAAGTACGTTGATCGACACCTGCTGCACCCACTGTATTCCAGGTGGGTACAGAATTCCAGACAGCATTAGCATCTGTGAGGGTACGGGAAGAAATATCTCCTCTAGTCGTGGTGAATGTGCCAGCATTATCCACATCTTGTCCGTGAATTATCAGGTTAGTTGCTACTGAGGTTCGTTCATCAACCTTAAATTGAATATAAGCATTAGTGATTGTTGCTGCTTGAGGAATATTCACGCCGACAAAACGTAAACCTACAAGTTGATCGCCGCCATCATTAATAAGTTCTAAATCTGTACTGGTCAAACTCATGCTTCCAGAAGAACTTTGTTCAGCATCATCGCTACTAGTTGCAACTCTAACTTGGATAGCTGTTGGCGCTGTTGGGAATCGATAACCAAAGTCCTGGCCGAGGTTGTTCTCACCTGCGGTTAGGGTAACTAGGGATCTGTTATCGTTACTACCATCAGGATCGCCAGTGAGGATAGTGCCATTGGGTAAGGTACTGGTATCTACCTGTACAGTATAACTGCCCGCTTGGAGATTATTAAATAAGTAGCTACCATTAGCACCTGTTAACTGGGTGGCAATCACATTGTTATCTGATAGCAAGTTAACTCTTACACCCGTAATTCCGCCTTCACCATTATCTTGGGTGCCATTGCTATTAGCATCATTCCAAATGCGATCGCCAATTGAACCCACTAAAGGAAGTTGATAACCAAAATCCTGGCTGAGATTGTTCTGACCTGCGGCTAGGGTAACTAAGGATCTGTTATCGTTACCACCATCAGGATCGGCAGTTAAGGTAGCTCCACTGAGTAGAGTAGTAGTATCAATCTGTACAGTGTAACTGCCCGCTTGGAGATTGTTAAATAAGTAGCCACCATTAGTATCTGTTAACTGAGTGGCAATCACACTATTACCTGAGAGTAGGTTAACTCTCACACCCGTAATTCCACTTTCACCATTATCTTGGGTGCCATTGCTATTAGCGTCACTCCAAATGCGATCGCCAATTGAAGCGAGTGGTGCTGGTGGTTGATTAATATATTCAATATGCAACAGTGGCGCGCCTGCGGCATCACCCTCAAATGACTCCGCTACTTGTTTACCAGTACCAGTAATAATTGTGGCTATGGAATTACCACTTGTCCAACCAGGTCGATTGATAATTTCTTGAATAATTGCAGCAATATTACTGGTGCGTTGGTCAGTACCTGCTGCGCCTACAGTATTCCAGTTAGCCGGATTCCAGGCTACAGAAGCTGCGGTTCTGCTGCGGCTAGAAATATTGTTGCTAGCTGTGGTAAATGTCACAGCATTATCAACTGCTTCCCCATGAATTATCAGATTAGTTGCAGTGGTTGAGGTTTCATCAGCCTTAAACTGAATATAAGCATTAGTAATCGTCACCCCTTTAGGAATATTAATGGTGTTGAAGCGTAACCCAACGGTTTGAGTACTACTATCAGTCACCAACTCTAAATCCGAACTGACTAAATCAACCCTGGTTCCGCTTTGTTCAGCATCATCGCTACCAGCAGTAATCCGACTTTGTACGGTGATGATATTTGGCCCAATATTGGCGCTGGCTTGGTCATCTTCGGTAGCGTTGTTGTTGTTCGGTGTAGAGTCGGGGTCAGTCACAGATGAGGCTGTTACCTGGGCAGTATTGGTAATAATAGTAGTTGGTGTGGTGTTGACTCTAGCGACTAGATTCAGTGTCAAGCTGCTACCACTGTTAACTGTACCCACAGTCCAAACACCAGTGCTGCTGTTGTAACTCCCCTGGCTAGCAGTAGCAGATACAAAAGTTAATCCTGTTGGTAATTGGTCTGTAACTGTGACATTGTTGGTGCTTTGCGGGCCTTTGTTATTTAATCTCAGGGTAAAGGTAACATTTTCACCGCCAGTGGGGGTGGCGTTACTAACTGTTTGCGTCAGTTCTAAATCTGCGCCTGTAGGTGGTTGGACTGGTGGTGGTAGGATAAACTCGAAAATCTTCCCATCATTTTCATTGGGGTTGTTGTCGTTATCAATGCCGCGATCGGCAACATATATACTTAAGCTATTGGGGTCATTACTAGTAGGCGCAATTGTTAAACCGGCTGGTTTGTGTAAACCATCTGCGGAAATAGTCAAATTGCGGATTAAAGTTCCAGTGGTGCTAATTTCGGCGATGGTATTTATCGGGTTACCAATGATGTAGATGGAATTAGTTACTGGATTATAATCGATACCCTCCGGATCGAGAATTCCTAAACTAGCCGTATCAAAATGGTTTAGTAAAGTCCCCGATCTGCTTACCTGATATATTTCTGCGTTCACCCCATCCAGAATAAAAATCGTGCCGTTGGGGCCCCAAGCTACGCCTTCAGGGTCACCACTAGCAAAAGGTGTGGTAGAAAAGACTTCCCGGATATCACCAGCATCGCCATAAACTCCATTGACAGGATTAATCGTATAGATTCTTCTTTGGTCGTCATCAGAAATCAGCATGAATCCGTTCAACGGATCGTTGGGATTACTAGCATTAAAGTATATATCTACATCAGTAGGTTCATTAGTGAAAGATGTTGTACTCCATCGGCGATCCCAAACCGTTTGCGTATTGTTGATACCAAGTTCAAAGACGTTAGATCCTTGAAAGATTTGCATCTCTTCCACTTCGCCATCAACAATCACTAGCCGATCTGTATATGGGTTGTAAGCAATACCTGATGGATCGGGACTAGCAGGCGAAAATTTTGAGGTATCAATGGTGCGTCGTAATGTTAAATTAACCATAATTTTTCACTTAGATTTTAAGTAATTTTGCTTTGTTGGCTTTTAATTATGATGAACCGAAATATCTACTAATTGGTAGATAAAAACTAAAAATAGTCACCAAGACAGGTTTTTAATTATGCAAAAACATGCAAAAAGTGAAGAATTTTCATGATTTTATTGGGTAAAGCACATACAAATAACTAAATTGAACAGGCAAACAAAAGTGAGGTAATTCGTAACTAATAATTCGGCTGTTTTTCAATGTAATTTTGTTTGTGAAAGTGGTGACTTCACAAATTTAAATAATTACATTGGTAATTCATCGCGAATTTAAAATTACGAATTACCAATTACTAGACGGCACTAAGAAACTAGCTGGAAACCATCAACGCCACTGGGCAAACCGGCACTGGCAGCATCCCAAAAAGCACTAATACCACTGATGGTGTTGTCACTGTTGAGAGCAACTTTAAAGATAGAACTGCCGCTACCGGTGATGCTGGTATCACCTATGCCAAGAACCGCATTTCTTCTGGTACTGAGGAAAAGATTGCCTGAGCGATCGATCCAGGCACTATCTACATCTTCATCGGTGTTAGTATCCAGTCCTATTTGCGCACCAACAAAATATAGTTCCCAAGTTTTACTGCTGGAATTGAATTTCAGTAAATCCTCGTCTTTGGCAGTCACTCCGCCTGCATTGAAGTTACCGTTGACGCTGATAACTAATTCGCCTTTTGCTGTCAAGGTAATGGCATCTATATTTTCTCTGTCCGTATCTTCCAACCCGACTGTGGAACCATCGAGGAATAATTCGTAGGCTCCAGAACTGTAATCACCTGGCTTTGTTGGTTTAAAGCGGATAATGTCAGAATTATCCACAGTTAAATTGCCTAATTTTACACCACTCTTATCAAGGCTGATTAAAATACTGCCATCATCTTGAACGGAGAAAGCATCAATATCCACACCTTTGGCATCTAAGCCAACTTTAGAACCGTCAAAGAATACTGACCAGGTTCCTTGTTTGCTGTCATACTCCAAAATATCTTCATCTGAGTAAGCTACGCCATTGATATTGCCATTTTCATTGGCACTGACATAGTATTTTTGGCTAGCTGTCTCGAATATGTAAGCTGCACCAATATTAGGTTTAATGCCGTCATGGCCAATAGCACCAATTACCAGTGCATCACCGTCTTGAATATCGACAGCATTCGCAAAGAGGTCGCCATTGCCAATATCAGGGTTTGTTAAGGTTTCTAATAAATTGCCTGTTCTAGTATCAAACAAGTAGGCAGAGCCACTGTTGTCTGCACCAGTGTTATCACCACTCGCACCAACCAACACTTTGTTGTCGGCGATGGCGACGGAAACCCCAAACTTGTCACCTGCCTCTGGGGTAGGATTCGCAAAGGTTTGCAACAATGTCCCGGTGACAGCATCAAACAGATAAGCTGAACCAGCGTCAACGGCACCTAAATCGTCAGCGCGAGCACCAACGACGATTTTGTCACCATCAATAGCTACAGCACTACCAAATAAGTCAGCTTCATCAGCTTGGGGATTGAGGATGGTATGTACTAGTTCTCCAGTTTCGGCATTAAATACATAAACACTGCCTGTATCAGCTGCACCTGTATCATCTAAGAAAGCACCGATAACGACATTCTTACCAGATATCGCCACCGAGGAGGCAAACAAGTCTCCAGGGCTAGGATCGGGGTTGTCGAAAGTTCGCAAAAGTTCGCCAGTAGTGGCGTTATACAAGTATGCTCTGCCACTGTTGGATTCTCCCCGATCGTCGTAGGGCGTACCAATTAGCACGTAGTTGCCAGATATTGCTACTGAGTAGCCAAAGTAGTCACCTCCTGAGGCATTGGGTTTGGAGAAAGTTTGTAAAAGTTGCCCTGATATTTTGTCATAAAGATAAACCTCTCCTTTATCGTTATGACGAGGGGCACCGATCAATACAGTTTTCTCAGAAATATCTATGGAATTACCATACATATCACCACTCTTGGCAGAGGGGTTGAGATAAGTCTGTATTGCTTTCCCTGTAAGGGTGTCAAACAGATAGACTTTAGCATTACCAGATTCGCCTTCCTCACCTCCAACTGAGGAAACTAAGGCGTGAGTCCCGGAAATAGCAACTGCATTGGCAAATAGGGTGCTATTGGGTGCGGGATTGAGTAAAGTTTGAGTCAGAGAGAATTTAGTAGTAGCCATAATGATGCTTTTTATCTCTGGGTTATAGAACAATGGCGATCGCCGTCAATACGTCAGTAAAAGTTGTTACAGTAGCTAGAAAAACCAGCCATCAATTATCCCGGAAAATCCACTAGCGGAGCCGTCCCTACATGAACTGTAGTTACCGCTTGTGTTGATAGCTAATAAGCTAGGGCTAAGTTTGAAAATGTCATCACCTCCTCCATCAGATCGGAAACGTTAAAAGCTCTAAATGTAGTTAGTTAAATACCTCCATGACTGTCAATTCCTACACCGTTAATATCTTTGCTGTTGGCATTGTTGAGACCCTTGTCAGAGCTATCAAAATAGAGCCGGTACTGCTTGGTGTTGACTCCTATGGCTGTAGGTGTGGTTGATGTAAAGGTGAGCCAGTCTTCATCCTCCCCAAAAACTGCGGGGAGGATAAATCGATCGATTGTGCCGATTGTACTCATGATGAAACGACCATCTGCGACTATGGCGATCGCATCAATTGCCGCTTTAGCGTGACTTAAACCGATGATTGGCGCTGAAAGTGCGATCGCGGTAACGTCCGATTGTATTCGATCGTCTTTACCGTTTCTTAATAAAAAAAATCTTTTGTTTCTCGCTGAGTCAGTGAAACCCTGATACTGAGATTGGTGAATCAAGCCATCATCATCGCTGGCTTTGATTACAAATGCACCCGTTATCAAATTATTGTCCGTTTTGCGATTCATCAACCCTGTCACACCCAATTGCCTTAGTAGTCTCTTAATTTCCTAGCTTTCTTTTGTTTTCAGGGGTCTAGCCTAGAGCAAAACCATCGATGCTGTTAGTAGCATCTAATCCGGCAGCCGTACCATCCCAAAATTGAATGAGATTACCACTAGTATTTAAACCGATAGAATTGGGAATAAATGTGAAGATTGTGTTTCCGTTTCCACTGATAGTAGTGTTAGCACTGATAGCACCGTAGTTTCTTCTGGTGCTTAAGTATATATTATTGCCACGATCGTCGAAAATTTGTACTAGTTGTAGGGGACTGAAATTGTCTAATTCTTTATTCTTAGGCATGATGTTTGTGGCACTGGATTAAGTTGTGAATTATATTTCTCTAGTCTGTTTATACCCTTTACAAGTACGCAGTTCTCAACAAGAGCAATCGGTTCTATTTAGGTGATTGTGATTTAGTTCTGCATCGAAGTGAGAGGTTTTGGGGATGTTGGCTATTATTGTGAGCTTCGGTTAATAGGCGATCGCTTAATGGAACTATTTGTTCTAGCAAACACACTATAGATTGAGCTGTATTTGCCGCTAAAATGCGTAGAATGTAATAATTTGCATGACAGCAGAGCTTCGCAATAATTATGTAGTAGGAATTATTAGCGATCGCAATGTTTCCTACTTACAGATGTAATTAGAGAATAAAGACAAACCTATATTCCTGCAACTATTCACCTATGCATATTTGCAATAAGTTAGTTCCAGGCGCTCTTGATAAATAAATATGATGAGAGCATGGATGTGGATATGTATTTAGCCGCTTTATCCGGTGTATCCTAATTTGGCGAGAGCTATATAACGACTCAATTTTGTGAGGCAAAAAAATATCAAACCCAGTAAGTCTCAAAAAAATCATTTATAGTCTGATTAGTCAGTCTACGAGATGGGAAGCCGCTTTTAGTCTTTGTGCGAACAAGAGCAACTTCTAATCTGAAAGTGATTTTTCCAAATTAGGTACACCTATTGAGCGCATGATGAATGTAATAAAAATTTGCCTTGTTAATCTATATGTGCGATCGACAAGAAAATTCTAAAAAGTGTGTTTTGATTTAGGCTGTCAAGCTTTAGCTTACCGCGTCAGTTTTATTTGACTGACTCTTAATTACCCTCCTAGCAATAGATGACCCTCAAATTAATGAACCAAGTTTTGATAATTCTATTATTACTTGATTTCACTGAATATGGATCTGAGTTTATAAACTGCAATATCTGAGATATTACAGTTATATCTGAGATATATAGCACTTCTCAGATAGTAAATTTATATAGATTTTATGAATTAACTCGGTGTATGGTCAGCAAATATATATAGATTTCATTAAGCAAGCAAATACATCGGCTATTTTTGTAGGGTTAGCCGTTCATGTATAGCAAATATCAAGCTAGTTGCTATGTTTATTGATTTTCAACTATGGAGCTAAGTCTATGGAAAGCGATCGCTATCCTACTATGAAAAGTATATGTCTCATGCAACTTGACAGCAAAACAGTTTTTTGTTTGAGGGTTTGGGCTAGGAATGACTACGGCAGAGATTGAGGCAATTTGGGTTTGCGATTTGCATGAATTTATAATACGAGGCTCTAGGTTAAGAAAATGTTATTGAATGGCAGATTATTGATTAAGATTTGCTCATTGTTCAGTTGTTTGGGGAGTTCCAGAAATTAACAATTCAAAATTCAAGACATTTTAAATGTGCTAAGGCGTGTTGAAAAACCAATATTACTATTTTACTGTTAAGTAATTCAACTAAGTAATCTAGAAAACAAACAAATGTTAAAAGTTTTTGCCGATCGGGGTGGAACATTTACAGATATTGTAGCTGTAACGAACAATCAGGCGATTGTCGAAAGATTATCCAGGCATAAAGAACGTTTTTTGATTGTGCCCCTTCCTCAAAGAGAATGGATTATAGTCTACAAGTTACTTTCGGAAAATCCGGAACAATATCAAGATGCAGCGATTCAAGGGATGCGGGATATTATTGGTTTGGCTAGGGATGAACCTATCCCCAGCACCGCAATAGAAGTAGTGAAGATGGGAACAACAGTGGCGACAAATGCGCTGTTAGAAAGAAAAGGCGATAGAGTTGCACTGTTAATTACCAAAGGCTTTAAAGATGCGTTGCGCATTGGCTATCAAAACCGTCCAGATATCTTTGCGCGTCAGATTATTTTACCCACAATGCTTTACGAACAAGTGATTGAGGTAGAGGAACGCTATGATGCTAACGGTCAAGAATTAATTGCAGTTAATATTGCTCAGGTAAAACAAGACCTGGAAAGATTATACAGCATAGGGATACGCAGTTGTGCAATTGTTTTCATGCATAGCGATCGCTATCCGCACCACGAACAACAAGTTCAGCAACTCGCCCAAGAAGTAGGATTTACTCAAATCTCAGTATCCCATGAAGTTAGTCCGTTAATGAAACTGGTCAGTCGAGGCGATACAACCGTTGTTGATGCTTATCTAACGCCGATTTTGCGCCGCTATGTCAACCAAGTAGCGAGTCAGTTACCTGGGGTGAAATTAATGTTTATGAAATCTGACGGCGGTTTAGTGGCGGCGGAGAAATTTCAAGGTAAAGATAGTATTTTAAGCGGCCCGGCTGGGGGAATTGTTGGTGCGGTACAAACGAGTAAAAGGGCGGGTTTTGACTTAGTTATTACCTTTGATATGGGTGGAACTAGTACAGATGTTGCTCATTTTCAAGGAGAGTACGAACGCCAATTAGATTCAGAAATTGCTGGCGCGAGAATGCGAGTCCCCGTATTAGCAATTAATACTATCGCGGCTGGAGGCGGTTCAATTTTATTTTTTGACGGTTCTAGTTATCGCGTCGGCCCGGAATCGGCGGGTTCCAATCCTGGCCCTGCTTGTTATCGCCGTGGCGGGACTTTAGCGGTAACTGATGCTAATGTAATGTTAGGTAAAATTCACCCGCAATATTTTCCTGCGGTGTTTGGCGTTGCGGGGAATTTACCTCTAGATCAAGAGATTGTAGTCGAGAAATTTAGTCAATTAGCTCAAGAAATTGCCACAGCTACAGGTAACCATCGTACACCAGAACAGGTAGCAGCAGGATTTATAGCGATCGCAGTTGAGAATATGGCGAATGCGATTAAAAAAATTAGCTTGCAAAGAGGTTATGATGTCAGCCGATATGTGCTTTGTTGTTTTGGTGGTGCTGGCGCACAAGTTGCTTGTTTAATTGCTGATACTTTAGGAATGAAGCAGATTTTTCTCCATCCTTATGCGGGGGTTTTATCAGCTTATGGAATGGGATTAGCTGATGTCCGCGCTATGAGAGAAAAAGGAGTAGAACTACCTTTAACGGCTGCATTAATTCCTCAATTACAACAGTTAATGCAGAGTTTGCTGATTCAGGCGAGAAACGAACTCAGCGAGGGAGATGTTGGAAATAATCAGGTAGTGCAAAAAGTCAATTTAAAATATCAAGGAACTAATTCAATATTGACGATTGATTTTGATACAGATGTAGCGATAATGCAGGCGAAATTTGAGGTCGAGCATAAATCGCGTTATGGGTTTTTGCAATTAGAGAAACCCTTAATTGTTGAGTCTGTTTCTGTAGAATTAATTCAGAAAATGGATACACCAGAGGAATCTTTAATAATTCGCGATCGCGCTTTAGATGAATATCCGCAATCTGTGGAGACTGTGAAGATGTTTGCAGGCGATATATGGCATGATACACCAGTTTATCGCCGGGAAGATTTACAGCCTGAAGATATTATTAATGGCCCGGCGATTATTGTGGAGAAAATTAGTACAATTGTTGTAGAGCCTAACTGGATAGCTAGGTTAACTGAACGCAATCATTTGATTTTACAGCATTTATAAAATTTTATGATGGATTTTCAATTTCACAATATCGTGTTGATAGATATCCCGCCCTACAGTAAACTGTAGGGCTAATAGCGTAAGTCCACTCAAGTGGACTGGGGTATGTAACTAATATCAAGGCTGTAAAGGATAGGACTTACGCAAAAATTGCCAAAAAGCTTAATTTATTGAACCGCCAAGACGCCAAGAACGCCAAGAATTAGTAGAGTATGCGTAAGTCCTAAAGGAAAGGAAAAAATTTTAATTAATAAACTCTTCCTAGATATAAATTTTTGCGTTAGAAATGGGTATTAGTCTACTTCAGTAAACTTTAGCTATGAGCCTAGGAATTCATTCCCAGGTGGTTAAGCAGCGAAGTGAGGATTTATTGGTTATGTATAATTATCACGATTCTCGGCTGAGGGTTGATTTTAACTCAGCAAAATATTTTCATCAGCATTAAATTTAATATTACCTCTAACAACTTCTAAAAATATGTATAAATTTGCGGCGGCTTGCGAACAGGAAGAGATTGTATTTGGTGCTGCAAAACCTGGATACAGTGATGTGCAAATTCAGCAATGGCTCGAATTTATGCAAAGCCAAAATATTCAACGTGTTTGCTGTTTACTTGCTCCTGTGCAACTAAATAAATATTCAGATTTGCTCGGAATATATCAAGATAAATTTGGCAGTGAAAGGGTATGTTGGGCACCAATTGAAGATTTTCAATTAGTCAGTCGGGAAACTTTACAAGAGAAAATTTTACCTTTTCTATTATTAGCAAATCAGCAAAATGAAAAGGTAGTAGTTCACTGTGCTGGAGGAATTGGACGCACGGGACATGTTTTAGCTGCTTGGTTAGTTAGGGGACGAGGATTTTCCAATCAAGCAGCAATCTCAGCAGTGAGAAAAACTGGTAGAAATCCCTATGAAGCAGCGATTGTAGCTTTTTTAAAAGGTCGAAATCCTTGGAAAGTTATTGCAGAGTTAAATGCACTGCTTGATGATTGTCGTCAAAATAGTCAATAGTCAATGGTCAATATAGCAATCCTATCTGAGTTGTGAAAATATTTTTTTTGATGAACCGCCTTCTCTGCGAGAGGCTTCCGCCAACGCGTAGCGTCTCGCAGAGAAGACGCCAAGTACGCCAAGGATTAGAGAAAAACGGAGAATTAGCAAATTTCACCAATGATTTAGGATTGCTATAAGCTAGTACAGGTCGGCGGAAATGAGCATACCATTGTAGTGCGAGCATCTTGCTCGCGTTTGTCAGCGAGCAAGATGCTCGCACTACTCTAGATTATCAAAATGAATTTATAAAATGGTATGGTTATTTACGCCATGCAGCACTAGCTACAAATGTAGGTTGGGTTGAGGAACGAAACCCAACACCCCAACGCCTTGTATATGTTGGGTTTCACTTCGTTTAACCCAACCTACGCATCTGTCGCATTCTTTTTTTAAATTGGTATTAATTTAACCAAGTTTTAATTTGTAGGAGCGATCGCTATCTGCTAAAACCTGCTATTCCTAAACGTTCACAAAACTGGCAGTTGAATGCAGAACTCACTACCTTTACCTAACTGAGATTGTACTTCTAAACTACCACCATGTTTTTCTACCACGATTTGCCGAGCGATCGCTAATCCTAAGCCTGTTCCTTTACCTACGCCTTTAGTGGTAAATAAATGGTCGAAGATTCTCGCTTTTATATCTTCGCTCATCCCCTTGCCATTATCCCGAATCGAGATGAGAACTTGATTTTCCACCATTGCTGTGCGAATCGTGATTTTTTGCGGATGGGCGGCTATTTCTTGATATGATTGGTTTCTTGCCATCTCATCGAACATATCAATGGCATTAGCCAGGATATTCATAAATACCTGATTTAATTGCCCTGGAAAGCATTGTATTTCTGGTAACTCTCCATATTCGGTAATTACTTGAATGGCGGGACGGGAATCATTAGCTTTCAGGCGATATTTCAAAATCAGTATTGTGCTGTTGATACCTTCGTGCAGGTTAGCTCTGACTTTATACTCAGTATCAGCACGGGAGAAGGTGCGGAGGCTGGTGCTGATAGACTGAATGCGATCGCTTGCACCTTGCATGGAATAAAGTAATTTTGGTAAATCCTCGCTTAAATATTCTAAATCAATGTCTTGAGCCTTTTCTTGCACAGGTGCGGCAGCATCGGGATGATATTGTTGATATAGGGCGATATAGTCGAGTAAATCCTGGACATATTCTTGGGCATTATTAATACTGCCATTCAGGAA
Organism: Calothrix brevissima NIES-22; assembly: GCF_002367995.1. Lineage (GTDB taxonomy): Bacteria > Cyanobacteriota > Cyanobacteriia > Cyanobacteriales > Nostocaceae > Aulosira > Aulosira brevissima. The sequence goes on along the minus strand of NZ_AP018207.1, from coordinate 7,662,898 downwards.
GCCGATGGGATTGTTGATTTCGTGGGCGACACCGGCAACTAAGTTACCCAAGGATGCCATTTTTTCACTCTGGACTATTTGCAGTTGCGATTGTTCTAGTTTTTGGGCGTAGGTTTGTGCTTTTTGATAAAGTCGGGCATTTTCTAGAGAAATCGCCGCCTGAGTGCAGAGGAAGTTAAGGATAAAAATGCGATCGCTAGTAAATACTCCACTAGTTGAGCGATTTTTTAAGGATACAATGCCAATTAATTGTCCGTGGCTAATAATTGGCAAGCATAACAAACTCTTTGGTTGTTGACGAATCAGATATTCATCTATAACGGGTAAATCTGTTTTGAGATTGTCAATCGTTACGATTTGTTGCGTGTTCTTGACATACTGAATCAATTTTACAGGTAGGCTGGGATTACCATCGAGTAGTTCTGAACAAAGTTGTGTAGTTTCTGGTGTAGCTATAGCGACAACTTGCCATTCACCCTCAGAATTAGGACAGATTAAAGCACAGCGATCGCCCCCGGAGTTTTGTAAAATAATTTTTGTGAGTTGATGTAGTAAATCATTGAGTTGCAGAGTAGCAGATAGGCTTTGAGAAGCCTTGATCATAGTGGCAATATCAATAGCGTTATTGATGTTTGTGCTATGACCCAGGCTAGATTGTGAGGTATTCAGGGAAATATCTGGAATTGTGCTTGTCAAGCTTTCCCACAGGTTCAGGGGTTGGGAAACTGAATGTAGAATCGGACGCAGTAAATGGGGATAGCGATGTTCTAGATCGTTACTTTTTGCTTTCGCTCCCCAACGAGCATAGCAGTAATAAGCTTCCTGCATATAGACAGCAGCAATTTTTTCTTTGCCCCAACTAAGGTAGAATTTAGCAGTAAGTTCATTAGCGATCGCTTGTTCTAGGATATAGCCATTTTCTTGAGCTAGAGAAATAGCGCGATCGTAAAAATCAATTGCTTGTTGTGGATGTCCTAAAACACGCTGTTCTTCAGCACAAATCAAATCGTATCGATGCTGACAATTCATGGGTGCATAGGTAGCCCAATTTTGCAGCTTTTCTTTAGCATCCGCAATTAATGTCCATAACTCATCTGTCTGAGAATTTGCGGCTAAATTTGCTGATAACTGGGTGAAACAGGCTAAAGCTGTATAAAAATACAGTGTTGGTACATTCAGCATCCCAGTACCGCCGCCAGAATTTAGCTTTGCTTGTTGGCAATGATAAAATGTCTGGTCATGGCACTCAAATAAATAGGTTAAAGTTACTTTGCACATATGGAAATGCCATAACCCCGTTTTATCGTTGGCTTTTTCCAGATTTGCCCAAGTTACCCCTTCATCAAAAATTGTGCCTACTAATTTGGTTGGGTTCTCACATTTTCCTAAGAGATTGGCAACGGTTTGATGGACGATATGCAAATATCCTAAAAGTGCTTGTTGTTTGATGTTTGCCAAGCCTATGCTGTAAGCCTGACATTCTGTTTCTAAGGCTGTGAGTTCTTTACCGACAAAATAAGCATGAAAGGCGTAAGTATAACCAGAATAGCCAGCATAAGCAAGATCGCCAACTTTTAGTCCCAGGGTATAGGCTTCTTGTAATGGTTGTAGAGTTGTCGCCGCATTTTTTACCCAGTGAACAGTAAACTTATTGGTCATGTATAAAACTTTAGCGGCATATTCTTGATTATTAAATTTATCTACTAACTGTAAAGCGAGTTGACCAAATTCATAACCTGTTTTAATATCACCAACGACAGCACAAAGTAATAATCCGTAAACCACATATCCAAAGCTGGAGGCGGGAATATTACCGTGGGTGACTGATAGCTGCACCTGCTGACAGCAAATTAAAGGATACAGGGATGGAGATGCTAAGTAAGTAGGGCCACTAATCTGAACTAACATTCGCAGCAGTGCTTGGAATTGAGGCGAAGTCATCACAGGTAAGTTTAACAGCTCATCTGTTGAACGTCCTGCTAATTGCTGTCGGGTTTGTTGGAGAAAATCAACAAAATCTTGTTTATTCGGCTGACTGGGAAATTCAATCCCAAAAGATTTGAGAAAGTTTAAACCCGTGGTGACAGCTTTGGTAAATTCACCTTGGCTTGTGTAAGCATCGATTTTAATTTCATATACCTTAGCAGCATCCAACAAACTCCGCGCTTGTTGCAAGACAATTTCTGCCAAAGTTTCCATCTGCACCAAATCTGTATTCAGATAAGCAGCCTCAGCTGCGCTACTATAGCAAGCTAATGCCAAATCATACTGAGTTTGCCAGCTATCAGTCGGCAGCAAATTACAGGCATATTTTAAGCAATAGGTAGCAGTATCATAGGCAGTAGTAGCGATCGCTTTTTGTCCGGCTCTTAAATTCAGCTCTACTAGCCTTCCTTGCTCTAGGGTATCATTGATGAGCTTACAGCCAATATTCAATTGGTTGACGATATCAAAAATTTGCTCCTCTAATTGTTCCGCAGATGTATGGTTTAATAAGTGACGACCAATGCTAAGATGTACAACCTGTTTCTCTTGTTGGGGAATCAGGGAATAAGCAGCTTGCTGGACGCGATCATGTAAGAATTTGTAAGCAACGGTAATTCCATCACTGTAGGTATCATTTAAACCATCCCCTTGAAAAAACTTGTAGGTTTCACTGATGGGTAAAATGAATCCTTCCTGTAACCCTGTCCACAAGTCGGTTGCTACCTGCTGCGGCAATTGCTCCGAAACGATCGCCAAAGTATTCAAGTCAAATTGATTACCAATACAAGCTGCCAGTTTGAGGATATTCTGAGTCTCATCAGGTAATTTTTGCAACTGCTTGGCCATGAACTCCACCACATCATCGGTTAATGCAGCCTCGCGTACCTGAGTAATATTACATTGCCAATGTCCAGCCTGAATATTAAAGGTAATGAATTGCTCTTGATGCAGAGTTTTGAGAAATTGTGTGGCAAAAAAGGGATTCCCTTGGGTTTTTTGATAAACTAATTCTGCTAGAGGTTGCGCCAAGGTTTCAGCACATTTGAGCATATCTGCAACTAACTGATTCAGGCTGGTTCTACTCAACGATGCTAAGGTAATTCTGTTGATTGTAGCTTTTACTTTGCTGACTTCGTTTAAAGTCAGCATTAACGGATGTCCGGGAAATACTTCGTTATCCCGATAAGCCCCAATCAGCAGTAAATAACCCTGTTCTCTCTCACTCATCAACAACTGCATCAACTTTAATGATGCGGCATCTGCCCATTGCAAGTCATCCAAAAACATCACCAAGGGATGTTCGGGAGTGGTAAAAACTTGAGTAAATTTCTGGAACAGCAAATTAAACCGATTCTGCGCCGCCGTACCCGATAGTTCTGCTACAGGTGGTTGTATGCCAAGAATACATTCCAATTCCGGGATGACATCAATAATTACATGGGCATTATCTCCCAAAGCCTCAAGAATCCTGGCTTTCCATGCTTTTAGTTGGATATCCGATTCTGAAAGCAACTGTCCCATTAAATCCCGAAAGGCTTGGACAAAAGCAGAGAAAGGGATATTACGATTATACTGGTCAAATTTACCTTTAATAAAATAGCCCCGTTGCCGCACAATGGGTTTATGAACTTCATTGACAACCGCCGTCTTACCAATTCCAGAGAAACCAGCTACTAGCAGTAATTCTGAAGTACCGTTGCTGACTCGCGCAAAAGCATCTAATAGTGTCTGAACTTCTGCTTCTCTTCCATAGAGTTTTTCCGGGATGGAAAAGCGATCGCATATATCCCGTTGCCCAATGATAAACTGTTCAATATGTCCTGTTTGGTTTAACTGTTCTAAGCAAATTGCCAAATCATGCTTTAAGCCTAAAGCACTTTGGTAGCGGTCTTCGGCATTTTTGCTCATTAATTTAGCGACAATTTGCGCGATCGCTTCTGGTATTTGGGAGTTAATTTCGTCTATCCTGGGAGCAGGTTTGGCAATGTGACTATGCACCAGTTCTAAAGGATCGTTACTAGCAAAAGGTAACTGTCCCGTCAACAATTCAAACAACGTCACACCTAGACTATAAAAGTCTGTACGGTAGTCAACGCCCCGATTCATCCGCCCGGTTTGCTCTGGTGCAATATAGGCTAATGTGCCTTCTAATACATTTGGGTGCTTTATTTCTTCGTTTTCTTTCGGTAATAGGGAAGCGATACTAAAATCAATTAATTTGACTTGTTGCGATTCTGGATGAATTAGGATATTAGCGGGTTTAATGTCCTTATGAATTACCCGATGCTGATAAAGCTCATGGAGAATATCGGCTAGTTGCAGCGCGATCGCTAGTATATCTGATAGTGTTAACTGATGCTTGCGGCTATATGTTGATAGCGCCACACCACCAAAATCTTCCATTACGAGGGCATAGCTATTGCGATATGCTATCAGGCGATCGGGACGAATCACACCAGAAATATGCAAGTTTTTAGCAATAGTATATTGATTACGAAAACGTAACAATTCGCTGAAGCTAGGATAATCTTGTTGTAGCAATTTTATGACAACCTGACGCTGGCTTAATTCTTCCACTGCTTGATAAACAATCGTCCGAGAACCCACATATAATTGTTCAACGATTTTATAGCCAGGAATTTCGGGGAATAGATTCGCGTAGCTGCTTGTCGCCAGTGTCATATTATCAATTAAAAGTATGTAGGAAATTTATCTCATGGTTATAATTCCCCCAAAATTCAGAAATTCAACTATTACATCGTAATATGTATTAAAAATTCAAAAATTCTTTCTCCCCCTACTCCCCCTGCTTACCAAAGAGGTTGTATATTTTTTTAGTTGGGAATTCCTTAAGGTATCTTCTAAACTGCGATCGTTGCAATGGGGATTGTTTGCAACATTCCCCCTAACCAAGCATCCCCAATACTCGCCACCCCAAAACAAACTAAGATAAATACCGGGATACGTAATCCCTCATTGGAATGCACTGCTAACCCAATTATACCTAGTAGTCTGTCGCAAAAATTTCGAGGGGTACAAAACGAACCGCAAAGACACGAAGTACACAAAGGAAGAGAAAATAAGAAGAAACTTACCCCACAGAATTAATGCGATGAACCACTAGTGGTCTATCGCATTAGTTGTGAGAAGTTGGTGGTGGTCAGATCCCCGACTTCTTAAAGAAGTCGGGGATCTAGCAACCCAGCAAAATTATTGTATGTACCAAAAGATTGTCAATGCCTTGCCCCTACGACTACGACAGAGGTGGTTGTCTGATCTCAATAACTAGGAACTAAAATGCAACCGATATCTCAACCCGATCCAGTACGTTTAGAAATATTTAAAAACCTTTATCAATTTATCGCGGAACAAATGGGAATTGTGCTGCAAAATACAGCAGCATCAGTCAATATCAAAGAACGCTTAGATTTTTCCTGCGCTATCTTTGATGAATCGGGATTATTAGTAGCTAATGCTCCTCACATACCTGTACATTTAGGCTCAATGAGTGAAAGCGTCCGCAGTTTAATTAATGATAAAGGCAATAATATTAAACAGGGAAACGTCTATTTATCAAATAATCCCTATAACGGCGGAACTCACCTACCTGATGTCACAGCCATTACCCCTGTATTTTTGGCAAGCGGTGAAAATAATCTCTGCCCCATGCCCATTTTTTACGTCGCTTCGCGCGGACATCAAGCAGATATTGGTGGAATAACTCCCGGTTCTATGCCTCCCCATAGTACCACAGTAGAAGAAGAAGGTATTTTATTTGATAATTTTTTATTAGTTGAAGCAGGTAATTTTCGCGAAACCGCAGTCAGAGAAATTTTAGCCAATCATCCCTATCCAGCGCGTAATCCCGACCAAAATATTGCTGACTTTCAAGCTCAAATTGCGGCTAACGAACGGGGAGTACAAGAACTCCGTAAAATGGTTAAGCAATATGGATTAGAAACTGTACAGGCTTACATGAAATTTGTCCAAAATAATGCAGAAGAAGCAGTAAGAAGGGCAATTTCTGTACTCAAAGATGGGGAATTTATCTATGAAATGGATAGCGGCGCTAAAATTCAAGTTAAAGTCACAATTAACCAAGCACATCGCAGTGCAATTATTGATTTTACTGGCACATCTGCCCAATTAAATAGTAACTTTAATGCGCCCAAAGCGGTTACCCAAGCTGCAGTTTTATATGTCTTTCGGACTTTAGTTGATGATAGTATTCCTCTAAATGCTGGATGTTTAAAACCTTTAGAAATTATTGTGCCTGAAGGTTGTATGCTCAATCCTACCTACCCAGCAGCAGTAGTAGCGGGTAATGTAGAGACATCCCAAACTATTGTCGATGCTTTATATGGTGCCTTAAGTGCGATCGCAGCTTCCCAAGGAACCATGAATAATTTTACCTTTGGCAATCAACGCTATCAATATTATGAAACCATCTGCGGCGGTTCGGGTGCAGGTGCTAACTTTCATGGGACTGACGCAGTTCACACCCACATGACAAACTCTCGCCTAACTGACCCAGAAGTTTTAGAAACCCGCTATCCTGTATTGGTAGAAAGCTTTAGTTTGCGTCCCGATAGCGGTGGTAAAGGAAAGTATTCTGGTGGTAATGGCGTGATTCGTCGCATCAAGTTTTTAGAACCCATGACAGCGAATATTCTTTCTAATCATCGTCGTGTTTCTCCCTTTGGTTTAAATAGTGGGGAAGCAGGAAAAATTGGACGTAACTGGATACAGCGTCATGATGGAACGCAACAGGAGTTAGATAGTACCGCTACTGTTGAGATGGAAGCTGGAGATATTTTTGTGATAGAAACGCCTGGGGGAGGGGGTTTTGGGTTGCGCGAGGAGTGATTAAAAGAAAATTGAACCGCAGAGGCGCTGAGGGCACAGAGTGGTGCGCTTATGCAGTAATTTTACTGTTTCCATTGTCTTTTTTGTTAAGCCAGCATATACGGAGTGTATTTAGAATGGCGCGGAGCATAAGACGATGGTTGCTGAGGTGCTGAAGCCGAATGTGCAAGATTTGCAACAAGATGTAATCAACTTGCTAGAGCAAGTTAGCATTCTGATGAACCGTGCTAGTACGCAGCTTTGGTTCGAGGATGGCTCAGAAAGTAAATATAAAAAATATCAGCAACAAATAGATAAGGAACGCCGCAAGGTAGAAAACCTTGAGTTGAGAATGGCGATTGCAGCACCGATGAATGCTGGTAAATCCACAATTATCAACGCCATTATTGGGCAAGAACTTTTGCCAAGCTGTGCTACAGCGATGACAACACTACCAACTGAAATTGTTTTTAAGGCTAATGCAAAAGAGCCAATTCTCAAGCTAAGTACTCAAATACTATCAGCATTTCAGCAAGCATTTATCGCGCTGAAGCAAAAAATTGATAAACAAGGGATTGACCAAGTTCTAAAAGATACTGCTGAGTACCCTCATCTAGCAGACTTGCTGAAAAGAATCCACAATATGGTAGATTTCCCAGTTCCTGGGGAAATTTCTGGTTGTGAAGAAGTCAATAAGAAACTGACTGACCTAAACCATATTATTCGCCTTTGCAGTATTCTGGAGCTTTCTGAAGACCCTTTAAAGTCTGTAACAGAAACTGACATTCCTTGCATTGAAACACCTTTTTGGCGATCGCAGCACAACGAACAACCAGAAAAACTAGGTAATCTTATAATCATTGATACACCTGGCCCAAATGAGGCGGGAGTTAGCAGTAAGCTTGAATCTGTAGTGTCTAAACAGCTTGGTAACAGTCAACTTGTGCTAATTGTGCTGGATTTCACCTCACTAAGAGCCGAAGCAGCAGAAAAAATTAAAGAGGAAGTACAAAAGGTTATCAGAACAAGAGGCAAAAATAATCTGTATGTTCTAGTCAATAAAGTTGATCAGCGTGGAGATGGGGATATTACTCCTGAGCAAGTAAAACAATTTGTTGCTAACAACCTCAAGCTAATTGATTCCAGTGACATGGATCGAGTATTTGAAGTTTCAGCAAAACAAGCATTTTGCTCTACTAATTTTCAACAAGAATTACAAGAGTATCCAAATATTAAAGCATCTGAGATGAAAACAGCACAAGCATTTGCACAGGAAGCATTTGGGCCTCTGCTGTGGAAAAAATCTCTTGAGCGTGAGCAAAATGAGAAATTAGCAATGTATGCAGAAATGCTTTGGGAGCAGTCTGGATTTGCGCTATTTCTAGAAAAAGCAATCAATGCAATTATGGAACAAGTTGCCCCACGGTGTATGGAATCTGCGCTTAACCTTTGCCTTGTGCGTCTAGAAGGTTTATGTGAAGACACGAAATTAAGACGAAGTGGAATTAACAAAAAAGCAGAAGAAATTCAGGCAAGTGTGAAAGCTCTCAATACAGAAATTGAGAATTTAAAAAAGTGTCGTGATAGTTTGGATCGAGAAGTAGATGAAATCAAAAAGCAACTTCGCCAACAAGTAAACAAAAGCATCGAAAAATTAAAGATTAATATTAAAGTACAACTTAAGAATCATTTACCTGATTACGCAAATAACTCTTTTAATTCCCTCTTTTCTCGTTATTTTAAAATAATTCCTAATCCAGGAGTATTTGGATTTGAAAGCCAGGATGATGCCAATTCATTTGCTTATACATTAGCAGAATGTACAAATCAGATAGTTAAAACCGAGTTGAATAATACCAGTAAAGAAACTGAAGAACAAACAGAGTATCTAATCAAAAAATTGTCTGACTTATTGGATGTGAAAACCAAGCCAATTATTGATAATGCTAGAAAACGCTTAAAAACAGACTTTGATATTAGCCTAGATTTAGATCCAATAAAACTTATAAATGTTTACAGCAATGTAAATGAGCCAGGAATTGCTTACCGCAATAAATCTGATTTCGATTATCCATATAACGTTGATTTACAAGATATATTCAATAGGTTATTTGACAACATACTTGCATTTATTTGGGAGTATGTAATTTTACAGAATCCTATTGTGAAGGCTATTCATGATGGGTTTAAGGCTGTTGCTTCATTTTTTGGCTTTAAAACAGAAGAAAAGGGAAGATATATTATCAAAATCATGCCTTATATTGACGAAGTTATTAAATTGATTGAAAATGAGGCAGATAAAATTAAAACACAAGCTGAAACCTATATTAAAGATTATTTTCAACAAAAAGTTGAGCTATACTTTCAGTCGCTTGACTCTTATCTAGGTAATTATAGAAATGAACTAGAACAATCGGTGAAAGATAAGAATTTACCGTTACAAAAGCTAGAAGAATTAAAGCAAGCTCTTGATTCATTTGCAGATGGTACTGACAAATTAGAAATTGATCACCTCATAGAGAAATCAAATAATTTACTGGAAAATACAAAACGGTTATTACCTAAGCGATAAATAATTCCAGAAATTTCAACAGATGTGTTTAGCTATGGTTTTATTACTTAGTGCATATTACTACTAACGCCAAGGAAGTGCGATCGCAAATATGATCATTGTGGTGTAGAGGATTCGCGATTTTTGGGGAATAGGCTGATCAATGTACGTAAAGCTTGGTTCACAGCTTCTCCATCAGGAAAATACTCTCGCACATCAGGATCGAGCATTACAGCGCCATCTTCGACAGTGAAGTGCTGTACAGTAGTTGTACCATCAGCTTGATGAATGGTAACATCATGTCCCAGGCGATAAGCTTGGTAGTGCTTTCCACGTACACCAGTTGTAAAATCGTATTCTGGGAGCATATCTTTATCGGTTATTTCCGGCTAATCAGAATTAAGTTCAAGATCGTCATCAAGAACATGAACGAATAATATCGCTAGCCTGTAATCGGTCACGATGCTTTAAGATTGATGCATAGACGCAACACTTGACACCAGCGATATGCAACAACTATTTCCCGGTGAAGTATTTGCCAAAACTGCTGATTTCGATGCGGGGATTCGTCAGCTATTACCGCGATATGACGAAATGTTGGAGGTAATTAGCCGTTGTGTACCTTCGAGTTGCGATCGCATTTTAGAATTAGGTTGCGGTACAGGCGAATTGAGTCTGAAAATACTCCAACGCTGTCCACAGGCGCAAGTAGTAGCGTTAGATTACTCACCGCGAATGTTGGAATATGCTCAAAATAAAATCGCCGCAGCTGGGTATGCAAATCGCTGGAGTGGGATTGAAGCCGATTTTGGCGATTGGGCAAATAATCCGGAGAAATTTGCTATAAATAGAGAATTTGCTGCTTGTGTATCATCTTTGGCGATTCACCATCTCCAAGATGAAATGAAATTCCAGCTATTTCAACAAATTGCTGCTAGTCTCAGTTCGGATGGTTGTTTTTGGAATGCTGACCCAACCTTACCCGAATCACCCTTACTAGTAGAAGTCTACCAAGCCGCAAGAGAGGAATGGGCAGCCCAACAAGGTAAAACCCTAGCGGAAGTTCGTGCTAAGGTGGGTACAAGTAGCACTCAAGGCTATTCCAGCCAAGACCAGTTAGCGACTTTGAACGCACATTTGCAAATGCTGACAAATGCTGGTTTTGAAACTGTAGTAGTACCTTGGAAATATTACGGTTTGGCAGTTTTTGGCGGTTGGTTGCGCAAATTTTAGTTAGTCAATAGTCAATAGTCAATAGTCAATAGTCATTGGTCTTCCTTGTCCTCCTTGTCTTCCTTGTCCCCCTGCCCCCTGCCCTTTAAGTAACAAATAAGTAATAAATTACACTTTTCTTGATAACAAGACTTATTATATAAAGCCGTTGGGTTGTCAAGGAGGTGGTGCATGAGAAGATTCAAGATTTTGGCGGAAATTTGCGGAATCTGATTTTTTGTTGTGTTTTTATGTCATGTCCTAACATTAAAATATCTGGCGATGCTACCCGTCCATTCTCAACAGAACTATCCTAAAAAATAGAGTAGAAAGTTTTCGGAATTAGAAAAAATAGGGACAAGCAACTGACATTAATTTTTTTGTTCCTTTGTCTGCCATCAGTTAGTTAAAAAAGGAGAATATCTCGGATGGCTCGAAATAAGAATAAATCTACTGGTTTTAACTGTAAACATCCAGGCTACTCTAGATGCCCTATCTGTTGTATTATTCCCCCACATATGCTGCAAAATGTTGCCGTAAATGGTAACCCAGAACAGCGTAGTTGGGCTTTTCAAACATTAAATGTTTCCGCACAATTGCGCGGTAGAAGAAATATAGTAGGTGCTGTTTCCTTTGCACCATCCCCAGGTGTAAAGCGCCGCACTATTTATGATGCCCAATTCTCAGAAAATTTACCAGGTAAATTAGTACGGGGTGAAGGCGATCCGCCTAGTACCGATCAAGCCGTAAATGAAGCTTATGATGCAGCTGGTGCGACCTATGACATGTTTTATGAGATATTCGATCGCAATTCTATAGATGACAAAGGACTGCGTTTAGATTCTACCGTCCATTACGGCGTTAAATATGATAATGCCTTCTGGAATGGCGACCAAATGGTTTACGGTGATGGTGATGGTGAATTATTCCAACGCTTCACTAAATCGATAGATGTGATTGCCCATGAATTAACTCATGGTGTGACTCAATATGAAGCTGGTTTACAGTATTACGCTGAATCAGGAGCACTGAATGAGTCATTTTCTGATGTATTTGGCGCTTTAGTTAAGCAGAAAAGTAAAAATCAAACAGCAGAAGCAGCAGACTGGATTATTGGCGAAGGACTTTTAGCACCAAAAGTCAAAGGGGTGGGTATTCGTTCCCTCAAAGCACCAGGAACCGCATACGACGATCCAGTTTTAGGTAAAGATCCCCAACCAGCATATATGAAAGATAAATATACTGGTACGGAAGATAACGCCGGAGTACATATTAATTCCGGTATTCCTAACTATGCTTTTTACCTAGCGGCTGTGGAAATTGGCGGCTATGCTTGGGAAAAAGCTGGAAAAATTTGGTATATTACTTTGCGCGATCGCCTACGTGGTAATGCTAATTTTAAAACAGCCGCCAACACCACAATTAAAGTAGCTGGCGAACTGTACGGTAACAATAGTAAGGAACAAAAAGCTGTACAGAATGCTTGGCAAAAAGTAGGTGTAATCAAATAGCCAACAGTTAGGGACATCCAAGTAAAAAATATTTCATTGCTATTGTTCACCGTTGACAGTTCACAGTCAACCGTCAACCGTCAACGAAATGAAGCTGTTGTTTATTGTTTGGAGTTCCCTTAGTACAATGATGAAGTTTTCATCACTCATCATTTAGTATTCAGCATTTATACTAAGTTGTCCTTTGTTGTTACACTGGAAGATGACAGTTAAAATCTTCCAGTTTTTTTATTTTCCCCTAGATAGGACAACGGAGAGTAAACAATGCGGATCTCCTTTGAACGCACAGGCGGCTTTGCTGGAATTAGCAAGAAAACAACCGTTGATACAACTACTCTGCCACCCAACGAAGCCCAAGAACTACCTAGACTGGTGGAAGCGGCTGGTTTGTTTAATTTACCAGAAAAAATTACTTCACCTAATCCCCAGAGCGATCGCTTTCAATATAAATTAACAGTGGAAGACCAGGGTAAACAACATACAGTCACAGTCAGTGAAGCAGCATTACCAGGAACCTTAAGACCCCTGATAGAATGGCTAAATCAAGTAGCACGGCGTTCTTCTTAAAACATTCCATCACCAAATTTTGATGAGTTCCTCATCATCACAAAATATGGTTGCAAATCCACCCACAGCCAAGAAGGGTATTGCATCAAACTTATAGGACTTACGCATCAAATACGAAATGTACAGGCACTCGGTTAAGCGTTTTCAACTCAAAATGAGTAAAAGTTAAAGATTTTTTCTTTCCCCTTACCCATTCCCCTTTTTTCCTTAACCGAAAAGTATTGCTTGTTACGCGACCAAGGGGAAATACTTAGAACTTACTCTATCATTACTATAAGAAAGAGATAAATAAAAGTTTTTAACTGTAGCATATTATGTAAATTATAGACATTTTTTTCATTTGCAGCCCGTAAATTTATTTATGGGGATTGCTAAAAAACTTCTGTGGGTTTCAGTCCCCGGCTTCTAACAAGCCGCAAGTTTTGTGGTGGGTTTTAAATCCCTGTGACAAAACTGTACTTCCGCCTTCCTACTTGTTTAATTTTGAGTTTTGAATTTTGAATTGGGAGCAAAGCGACATGACTCAATCAATCAAAAATACCATAATCCAAGCAGTTAATATAAATAATCAGAATCAGGAACAGCCAAGATTAGGTTTTTGGAAAAGTTTGCAAGAAATAATCCAATTAATCAGATTTATAGATGACGAAGAACCAGGGAGGGAATAAAGAAATAACTAGAAAATAGGAAAGCAAATTTAGAAAACGACGCATTTATGTTAATTTTCCAAACACTAAATTGGAAAATACCAAAGGCGATCTCATTGTATGTGAAATTGTTAATTTTGAGTTTAACTGTACGAATGGCTAATCCGAAAGAATTGCCTTTACGAGTTAAAAAGAATATAAATGATTTCTATCCATAAAGCCTGTTTCTTTTAAACTGAAGTCTTCGTGGATATTTTTTTGCTTAGTTATGGGATTGCAACTGGCGTAGATGGGAGGATTTGCCCTATATAGCTTTAGCTTACAGCGATTTTCAGGTAAATGAACCCACATTTTTTTATCTCACGCATACCGCCAAAGGCGGAACCCGCAGGGTAGGCGCAAAGGTACAAAGAAATACAGATACCAGCTTGTCGTCTAAATACATAAACACTGCTGTAAGTTGACACTAATATACTCTGCGGCAAGCCTCTGAAGGTCTACATACATTGCCCCAAGATTAAATCAAGGCTTTCACATTATTGTCGCCTAAGTCCTGACTTATTTACCAACCGCCATCGCCGCTACTTCATCAGTCGCTAAAACTTCCCAAGCTGTACCTTTGTAACCATAAGCAAAAATTTCTGGATGTAACATTTCTGCCAAAATTTCTAGGGAATCTACTAACCTGGGGCCGGGACGGTTAAAGTAAGCATTGCCATCAGTAATGTAGACTCTACCAGTTTGCACAGCATGGAGTCCTGGCCATTCTGGAAGTTTAGTTAATAACCGCGCTTCTTGACGAGTGCGCTGTAAATCCCAACCGCAAGGCATAAAAATAATGACATCGGGGTTGCTGGCTACCAGTGTTTCCCAAGATATGGTAGCTGATGGCTGACCGGAAGAACTAAATAAGCTTTGTCCGCCTACTAAGTTGACTAATTCAGGAATCCAATTAGCACCTACCATCAAAGGATCTATCCATTCAATGCAAGCGACAGTAGGTAGTTCTGTTAAAGACAATCCTTGGATTCTTTGCTGACAAATCTTCACCCGCGCTTCCAGGTCTTCTAGCAATTTTACTGAGTCTACTTCAAAAATATTACCGACCCGCTCAATATCTTGCCAAACATCTGCCAGTAAATTAGGCTGCAAAGAAATAATTTGCGGTGAGGTGTCAATCAGATTGGCAACTGCTTTTTCTACTTCTTGCAGACTCACAGCACAGACATCACATTGGTCTTGAGTCACAATATGGGTGGGCTTGACCTGCTGGAGAATCTCAGTATTAATTTCGTAGATACTCACAGCCGATTGCAATAAATTATTCACCTGTTGATCAATTTCCTGACTGGAAGCATTGCTATTTAACCGTGCTTTGGTACAAATCGGGCGATTTTGGATTTCTGGGGGATAGTCACATTCATGCGATCGCCCGACAATAGCATCAGTCAAACCCAGTGCCGCTAAAATCTCTGTTCCACTGGGAATGAGAGAGACAATTCTTATACTGCTATCTTTCATCGCTCCACCTCTGCAACAGCTGCTCTAATCTAATTGTCGCAAAATATATGAGGTCGCGTATCTCTATCTAAAGAAATAGACCAGTGTTTTTCATTAACATTTAGTAATAAACTGAGATGGTTACCGATCTAAAGGTAAAATTTCTATACCTCAAAGGCTTGAATTTCTGCCTAAAGGATGATAAAGATTTAAAAACCATCTCTGATGCGCGCTTGCTAACTCAAAATGGCGTTTTATGTCTGAAGCAACGTTTGAAGGCATAATAATACAAGATCGGGGAATAATTTTCAATGCTAATTATGTCCTGGTAGAAATGACTGATTATGAACTTGCAGAAGCGATCGGTAAAAACGGCCGGGAACTGATTGCGCTAGAATCACAAGAGTTAATGACAAAAAATATACTTTCTGGTTCGGAAATCCCTTGTGAAGTCATTGTAGTCAGAAAGGATGGCTCTACTTTTTCAGCAGAATTTCAAGGCAAAGTGATTTCTTACTCAGGTCAAAAAATGCAGGTGGTTGCGGCTAGAGATATTACTGAATCTAAAAATTCCCAAGAAGTGTTGCAAATCCGAGAAAATGCGCGCCGAAAACAAAGCCAAACCCTAGTGCAACTAGCAAGAAGTAAGACATTTCAACAAGGTAATCTCAAAGCCGCCTTCCAAGAGATTACAGAAGCTGCTGCACGTACCATCTCAGTAGAGCGAGTAGGGGTGTGGTTATATAATCAAGACCACTCTACCTTGGAATGTGTAGATTTGTATGATGTCAGAACCAAAGAACACAGCAATGGCTTATCACTGCTCAAAGCTAATTACCCTAATTATTTCCAAGCTTTAGAAGCAGAGCGTAGCCTTGCGGTTGATGATGCCATCAACGATAGTAGAACTGAAGAATTATCTCAATCTTATCTTTTTGAATTAGGAATTGCATCTCTATTGAATGCGCCAATTTGGTTGGGAGGTAGATTAGTCGGCGTAGTCTCCCACGAACATTGCGGTGAAGTGCGTCAATGGACATTAGAAGAAGAGAACTTTGCCGGCTCGATTGCAGATTTTGTCACCCTCGCCATAGAAGCCAGCGAACGCAACGCCGCAGAAGCTGCACTACGTCAAAGTGAAGCAAAATTTCGGGCAATTTTTGAATGTTCTTCTATCGGGATTGGACTGATAGATATGCAAGCGCAAATAGTCGATGTCAATCCCGCACTATGTCAAATGCTGGGTTATAGCCGTGAAGAATTATGTGGTAAACAATTCACAAATTATGTCTCTCCGCAAACTGGCGATTTAGAACTTTTAGAACAACTAATTTCGGGAATTAGTGCAGATCCACAACAGCTAATTGAAAGACATCGCCTGGAAATGGAAAGGCTGTTTTTACATAAACAGGGAGGATTAGTTTGGACTCATTTATCAGTTTCCGTCATTCCCGATAGTTATGGTAAACCGGAATATTTCTTAACTATTATTGAAGATATTACCGAACGCAAGCAAACAGAATTAAAATTGCGTGCATCCCAAGCTGCGGCTGAAGCTGGGAGTCGTGCTAAAAGTGAATTTCTAGCTACTATGAGTCATGAATTGCGCACGCCTCTGAATGCAATTATGGGTTTATCTCAATTGCTGCAACAGGAAATGGTAGGGACTCTCAATGACAAGCAAAAAGAGTATATTAGTTGTGTGTATAGTAGTGGCGAACATTTATTAGCACTGATCAACGATATTCTCGATTTATCGAAGGTAGAAGCAGGTAAAGAAGAACTTTTGCTATTACCTTTACGAGTGATAGATATATGTAATTCTGTAATTTCTACAGTTGGCGATCAAGCTTTAGATAAAGGATTACAAATCACCAGCCATATAGCACCCCAAGCTGATATTTGTGTTGCTGATGAGCGGCGGATTAAACAAATGCTGTTAAATTTACTTACTAATGCGATTAAATTTACTCCTAAGGGAGAGGTTGCTTTAGAGGTGAAAAAAGTTAGCAATGGAATTACATTTACAGTTGCAGATACTGGTATTGGGATTGATGCTAATCAATTTCATTTTCTTTTTGAGCCTTTTAAACAACTTGATAGTCGGTTAAATCGTCAATATGAAGGTACTGGTTTAGGTTTAGCTTTAACGCGCAAATTAGCCAGGTTACATGGTGGTGATGTAACGGTAGAATCGACTTTAGGTAAGGGTAGTAGATTTACTCTGTTTTTACCAGATCGAGCATATTCGGTGGATGAGGATAGTAGCTGTTAACAATTCAAAATTAAAGACATTTATAAGTAGGGTGTGTTGTCGCGCAGCGCAACGCACCAATGCATAATTAATAATTTAAGGTGCGTTAGCCTACGGCATAACACACCCTACCCATAATTTATATCTACCTGGATGAATTCACTTTTTCAACTACCAACCGATAATAATACCGCCTGTACTACCAATACTATAACCGACAGTACTACCATTATCCCAAGTAGTAGAGCTTTTTCCCCCGACTAGTATTTCTAAATCGCGATCGCTCAGTTCTGTCAAGTTTGGTAACTGTTTAATTGTACTCTTTTGTGGTTTTGTTAATCGCATAGTTGATTGATGTCTCTGGATACATTTGTTGATAAATTAACGTCATTTTTTACATATTGAAAAGGCTTAGAAGCGCTTATTTACATAAGTTTTACGCTGATAAGCATTTTTATAAGAAATATTTTTTATTTCCGTATAATTACCAGGAATTTAGGCATCCCTGTTTTTTTTGAGCGTTTACATTATATATCTTGATATTTATCTGATAATTTCTTTTTCATTTTTACATGAGGAATATCCGCTTCTATAAAGATTTCTCCTTCAGGGATAAAACCTAAATTTTCATATAAAGCTTTGATATATGCTTGAGAATGCACTACAATTTCTGGAATATTTTGATTAGCAATAATTTCTATTGCTTTTTCCATAATTTTTTTAGCAATACCCTTTCCTCTGGCTGGTGATAAAACAGCGAGTCTTTCTATTTTTGCTGTTTGATTATCTAAATATCTAATTCTCGTAGTACCGACGGCTTCCCGATTTAAATAAGCAATTAAATGTTGAGATGTTTCATCTTTACCATCAAATTCTAGGGCAGAATCTACTCCTTGTTCTTGTTGAAATACGGCGATTCTAATTGTTTGAGTTTAGACTAGACAGCAACAAATGACCCAGCAGTGCTGAGTTAATAAAACACAACCTTCAAGAATGAAGATATTTGAGATTAAGCAGATTTTTGTTCCTCTTTGCGTGGTTTAGAAGCAGTCTTTTTAACAATTGGATATCGTATTTTCCGGTTACGGACTTTACCTGGTGTCCACCCAAGGGACTTTCCACGAGGTTTGGGTGGAGAGGTAGGAGTACCAATCGCGGCGAAAACTCCACCCATAGCTTGAGCAACTCGTCCTGGGGTCAATTTATCCATTGACTTCTGCCAAGGAAGAGGATTATCAGCAACGATATCACAAGCTAACCATAACTCCCAAGTGATTAACGGCATTAAGTCACTCCAATGTTCACATTGTTCTGGAGTACTGAATTTTGGTACTGTCCAATGTAAGCGTTGCTTAAGAAAACGATACCAATGGTCAATCGTGAATCGGCGCAAGTACAATCGCCAAACTTCATCCAATGGTGGCATTTGTTCCCCAACCCAAGCCAACCACAAGGGTCTTAATACTCTCAAATTGCCATCAAGATCAAGACGTTCCACCTTCAGTAGCATCATTGGGCGTGCAGCAGCTTTGCGAAAATGCAAATCTTCCCACAGACTGACTTTAACTCGTCCCAATTTTGGGTCATTTACTTCCAGCACAGATGCCACTTCGCCCCAGGTTGAGGGTTCATTGAGTTTAAATTGAGCACCATGCTTGCGAGGACGACCCTTGCCAGAGTAAGCAGGTGGTGCGCCCCATAGACACAGATTTGAACGCAGTCTAACTAAGATATCGGCTTTTATACTAGCTGTCTTTAATACGAAAGGCGCACAACCATATTCACTGTCCCAAAGCGAAATTGGTCGAACAGACATTGATTCACATACCTTTTTGAGTTGTTCAACTGCTTTCTCAATCGGATTGTCCCAACTGGTAATCCGTTCATGCCTCAGCGGTAGTGCCCAACTTCCTGAATCCTCTGGTATCCAAGCTATAGTACTATATCCCTGCCCAATCGTAATCGGTTTATTTCCCGCGATCGCTGTGCTACTGTGTTCTATTGTCCGTTCTTTGAGTGTCACCGCATCTGGGCGTGACCAAGCTGTATGGTCTCCTGCCAACAATATGCGTTTTTCTGTTGGTATTTGCTTGATATATAACTCCATTAATTTCTCACGGTCTGGTTTGGTATCTTGTATCGCTTCATAGATACTCGGCCATTTACGTCTAAACACTGGCGATAAAGATAAATCTGCCAGACTGTAGACATTACGGGTCAACAGTATCGCATCTGTTAGTTCAAATGTTGCATCATGTGCTTTGCCTAGATGCGTATAGGCGGCTTGACGAAATTCTTCGAGTCTGGCACGTTTCATATTGGCAGATAAGAGTAGGTGATTCTCTCTTAGCTTCTGCCGAAAGGGGGACTGTCTTCAATCAGACATCCCCTTTTTCTCTTTCATCTCTCCCATTTAGTCTAAACTCCAGTAATTGCTTTGATTGCTGTAAATTCCTCTGGAGATTCAACTGTTTTAATGATTAAATCTCTGTTCATCATTTCTCTGCGTTCTCTGTCTTGAAAAGTTCTGTTCGTCGAAGACGTTGGCGTTCGCGCAGCGTCTCCCCTTGGGAGAAGCCATCGCCGGAAGCCGGCGCTCCGACTTTTCGCTGCGTCTCTGTGGTTCAATAAAAGGTGGGCAATGCCCACCTTATTTATATAGTATTTATTTGCGACAGTGCAGTTAATATTAATAAATTAACCGCCAAGACGCCAAGGACGCCAAGAAAAGGAAACAGAGGTAAGTTATTCTGCGCCTTCGATGGGTGCGAAACCTTGGCGTTGAATGTTTTCTGTGATGGTGCGCGGTTCTAGGAATTGTAGCAGGTAGTCGGGGCCGCCGGCTTTGGAACCAACGCCAGAAAGATTGAAGCCACCAAAGGGTTGACGAGCAACGATCGCACCTGTGATGGTACGGTTAATGTATAAATTCCCGACTTCAAACTCTTGCTGTGCTTGCTGGATGTGGGATGGGGTGCGCGAATACAGTCCCCCAGTTAAAGCATAGTTAGTACCGTTAGCTACTGTTAATGCTTCCTCAAAGTTTTTAACGCGAATTACAGCGAGTACAGGGCCAAATATTTCTTGTTGGGCAATTATCCCATTGGGAGGGACTTCGCTAAAGATAACGGGGCCGATAAAATATCCTTGTGCTGGTGCGGGTAACTCTAAAGCTAATTTTGCTTCTGATTTCCCTTTTTCAATATACTCGCGAATGCGATCGCGGGCGTTGGCATCAATTACCGGGCCGATTTGAGTACCTGGTAACTCGGTTTCGCCAATATTCAAGGATTTGGTGGCTTCTACTAACCTTTCCACAAAGCTATCGTAAATTGATTCTAGGACAATTACTCTGGAACAAGCAGAACATTTTTGTCCGCTATAACCAAAGGCTGATTGCACTACGCCGACAACAGCTTGGTCTAAATCGGCACTTTCATCTACAATAATAGCATTCTTCCCACCCATCTCGGCAATGACTCGTTTCATGTGCTTTTGACCGGGTTTGAGGATAGAAGCTTCTGCGTAAATTCTACAGCCTACTTCTTGGGAACCAGTAAAAGCAATTACATGGGTATCGGGATGATTTACCAAATATGCACCAACTTGGGAACCTTTACCGGGTACATATTGATAGACACCTTGGGGAATCCCCGCTTCTACTAAAATTTCTGTGAGTTTGGCGGTAATTACCGAAGATGTTTCCGCAGGTTTGAGGAGAGTACAATTACCAGCAACTAAGGCTGCTACAGTCATACCACAGGCGATCGCTAAAGGGAAATTCCAAGGCGAAATTACTACCGCAATTCCCCGTGGTTGGTAAAGATAACGGTTGGTTTCTCCCGAAACATCATAATTTACCCCTTTATCCAACCGTTCCATTTCATCGGCGTAGTACTTACAAAAGTCTATCGCCTCAGAAACCTCTGCATCTGCTTCCTTAACAGGCTTGCCAACTTCCAAGACAATCCAAGCCGAAAGTTCAGCGCGTCGTTGTGACATCAAATCCCCAGCTTTGCGTAAAATATCCGCGCGTTGCTTCGCTGGAGTTTTCCGCCAAGCAGGAAAAGCCGCCTTCGCTGCTTTCATCGCCTCTTCAGCTTGTTCAATACTAATTAGTCCAACCTTACCAACTACCTGACTAAAATTAGAAGGATTGAGAGAATCAATAAATATGGAAGTATTAGCGTACTCACCATTAATCAACGGTAAATAAGTCCTTCCCAACTGCTGATGAACCGCCTCAAAAGCCACAGCAGACTTCCTTCTCGCCTCCTCCTCAGCATAATCAGTATCCGCCGCACCCACAAACCCTGCTTTCTCCTCTCTGCGTCTCTGCGTCTCTGCGTGAGCCAAATCCACCTTCGGAGGCGCTATTAACTCCTCAACAGGTCTATTCTCCAAATTTTGCCGTAAAAACGAACTATTCGCCGTATTTTCCAACAACCGCCGAATTAAATAAGCCATCCCCGGTAATAAATCGCCGTAGGGACAATAAACGCGAACTCGGTAACCCTTATCCACCAAAGCCTTCGCCAGTTTATCGCCCATACCGTAGAGAACTTGCATTTCAAAACAACGGCGGGGAACTTGTAAACTTTCTGCTATGGCAATTGCTCTAGCTT
Organism: Calothrix brevissima NIES-22; assembly: GCF_002367995.1. Classification (GTDB taxonomy): domain Bacteria; phylum Cyanobacteriota; class Cyanobacteriia; order Cyanobacteriales; family Nostocaceae; genus Aulosira; species Aulosira brevissima. The sequence continues at coordinate 7,641,200 of NZ_AP018207.1, read as the reverse complement.
GCGATCGCACATTATGACTACCAATGGCAGCATACACATATTGATGATTTTCTAGCAATAGCTGAGTTATCGCCTCAAAGTTAGCATCACTAGCGGCTTTGTCATTATATACAGGCTGAGTCCAATGTTTTTGAGCAGCTTTGATAGTTTCCTGATCCCAATATGCGCCTTTAACTAAGCGAATGGTTAACGGATAACCGCGCTGCTTCAACCAAGCGATGACATCTCTAGCATCTTGCTCGCTATCGCGTAAATATGCTTGGATGGTAATGCCAATATCTGTTCTTTGGCGAAACTCTTCTTCCATTAATAAATTTTTCAGGATGTGAAGAGTTATATCTTTATAAGCATACTGTTCCATATCAAAATGAACAGCTGCGCCTAATTCTTTAGCATGACGTAAAAGAGTCCGAATGCGATCGCTAACTCTCGCCTCGCTACCAAGAGCATCTAAAGGATCGAATTGAGAATAAAATGCCGTTAACTTCACAGAAACCTGGACTTTTGGTAGCTGTTCCCCATCTGCTTCATCAATGGCGGGAATTGTTTTCCAATTTTGCGCAGCTGCTACCAATTGTGTAATTAATTCTGAATAGCGTTCTAAGTAAGATTTAGCTTCTGTTTCCGTAATTACCGCTTCACCAAGTAAGTCAATGGTGAAAGCCATTTTATCTTTACGTAACCGTTCAACGGTTTTGATAACTTGTGTAATATTTTCCCCAGAAATATATTTATGGGCGAGAGTTTCTACTGCTGTTGCTACTGTTGTGGCTGCTACTTGTCCCGGCATAGAATCAGGGTTAGCAAAATTCAGCATTCCCTTTAAAGCTGCGGGTAATTCTACAGATTCATCTCCTAAATATTCTTGTAAATGGGCAGCAATTTCTGGTTTGCTGCGTAAAGCTGGTAATGTGTCGATAAAGCGAAACAATTGCACCCGTAAACCTGGATTGCTCATTGCCCAAGCTAGTAATTTATCATCCCAGCGCATTTGATCGCGCAGGGAAGCAAAAAACGAGCGATTTTCTTGGGTGACTTCAAGAAGTTGTTTAGCAATTTCTTGGGTTTTAGCTTCGTAAGTGCTGGTTTGTACTTGTAATACCACGGATAGTAAACTCCTAATTCCAGGTAAAGCTTGTTATTCCAAGCCTCTGTTTTCTATTTTGACTCTTAGATTTTGTACTCACCATATTTCCTGAGTGTAAAGTTGACTTGGGGAATCGCCAAACAGATATGCTACCCAATCGTGGTAAAAATTGGGGAGAGTTAGAGAAAAATCACATGATTAACAATCAGCCAGTGGATCTACCTTATTTTGACCAGTTATTAGCAGACATTGGTAAAGGAAATACAGAAGTTATCAAAGCTTTTGGTCTGCATGTACACTGGGGTTATTGGGCGAATCCTGCATTAGCAGATGGTTCCATTGATGACTTTGCTACCGCCGCAGAAAATTTAACCAGAAGAGTCTGCGATGCTGGCGGTGCTGCGCATGGACAAAGTATTTTAGATTGTGGTTGTGGCTTTGGGGGGACTATTGCCAGTTTAAGCGATCGCTTCCATCATTTAGAGCTAACTGGTGTAAATATTGACAATCGCCAACTCGAAAGAGCGAGAGATCAAGTTAAACCCCGCAACCACAACCAGATAAAATTTGTCCAAGGAGATGCTTGTCAGCTAAGTTTTGCCGATAATTCCTTTGATTTAGTCTTAGCTGTTGAATGTATCTTCCATTTTCCCAGCCGGGAGCGATTTTTCCAGGAAGCGTGGCGCGTCCTCAAACCAGGTGGAAAACTCGCTATCTGTGACTTTGTCCCCCAAGACTTTGTCAGTCCCCTGATGAAGATTGGCGGAAAAGTACTGCGCCCAGTAATCGGTAATACTTACGGACAAGTTGATAGTACTTTTACCCTTTCTGCTTACCGTCAACTAGCGAAAAATACAGGCTTTAAATCACTCATTGAAGAAGACATCACCGCCAATACTATACCTACCTATCCACTGCTAAGACGACTGCAAACGGAAACCGGAAATCCAGAATCAGCAAATTCTACCTTTGTGACTGAAATTATCAGTCGTTTAGGAATACTGCGTTATTTGATTCTGTCTTTTCAAAAGTAAAAAATTCTAATAGAAAATAACAATTCAAAATTCAAAATTCAAAGATATGGTGGGCAATGCCCACCCTACAAATACTCAGCTTCTTCTCTTATCCTTGGCGTTCTTGGCGTCCTTGGCGGTTCATTAAAAAAATATTTTCACAACTCAGATAAGATTGCTATATGCACCAAGAAAACTTACACAATATTTTATTATCTCGCTGGCAAAAAACAGTTAAACCTTTACCAGTTAATCAAATAGCTGCTAATCAAATATTTAATGATATTCTCGCTGCCTATTCTACACCTGACCGTTACTACCATACATGCAAACATCTTCTGCATATTCTCATTACTATTGATAATCTAAAAACATATACTAAAAACTTACAATCTGTACAACTTGCTGCTTGGTTTCATGATATAATTTATGATACTCAGGCTAAAGATAATGAAGAAAAAAGTGCTGAATATGCTGGTGATTTATTGCCAGATTTAGGTTTAAAAAATCACAATATTTCTGATATTCAAAATCTGATTTTGCATACCAAACACCATCAAGCGGCTGCGGATGATGTTGATAGCCAAGTTCTACTCGATGCAGATTTAGCAATATTAGCTGCTGACCCAATACAATATCAGGAATACGCCACAGCTATCCGCCAAGAATATGCATGGGTTCCCGAAGCTGAGTATATTGCAGGACGTAAGCAGGTATTAGAGAAATTTTTGCAGCGCGATCGCATTTATTTTACCCCCTTCATGTATGCAACCGCCGAAGAAATTGCCCGCAGGAATCTTCAGCAGGAAATTGAGTATCTGCAAGGGAAAGGGGATAAGGCGGAAAAATAACTATTCTCAATGCCCAATGCCCAATGCCCCATGCCCAATATCAGCCCGTCTGCGCAAAACTTCCAGCAGCTTTAAAAATGTGGGCGGTGGGGGTGCTGTAACTTCAATGAGGTTACCTGAAAGGGGATGCTGTAACTTGAGTTTCCAAGCATGTAAGGCTTGCCCTGGTAAATTTACACCCACGGAACGCCCAGAACCATAAACAGCATCGCCAACTATGGGGTGTCCTATCTTGGCGCTATGGACGCGGATTTGATGGGTGCGTCCGGTTTCCAGTTGGAAGTGAATTAAGGTGTAGTTTCCCAGCCTTTCTTGAATTTGCCAATGGGTGACAGCATTACGTCCACCTTCTTCAATGGGAACTACAGCCATTTTTTTGCGGTCTTGGCGGTTACGACCGACGGGTAAATCTATTGTACCGCTTTCGGTTTTTGGCGCACCGTAAACTACACCCAAATATTCCCGTCTGGCTGTTTTGGCTTGGAGTTGGGCTTGCAAATGTTGATAGGCGATATCTGTTTTGGCGATCGCGATCGCGCCTGTTGTATCCTTATCTAAACGATGGACAATTCCCGGACGCTGTACGCCCCCAATTCCAGGGAGGTTGGGACAATGGGCTAATAAGGCATTAACTAAAGTACCATCAGGATGACCGGGCGCAGGATGGACAACTAAACCTGCGGGTTTGTTGAGAATGATAATTTGGTCATCTTCATAGAGAATATCTAAAGCAATCTCTTGTGCTTGCAGTTCTAGCGGTTGGGCTTCGGGAATTTCTAAATAAATGCGATCGCCTACTTTTACATTGATTTTTTTGGACGTACAAACTGTACCATTAAGTTGGACGTTACCTTGCTCAATTAACTGTTGAATCCGCGAACGTGATAAATCAGGTAATTCTTGCGAAAGGTAGCGATCGAGGCGTTCGCTGTTGGCTTGAACTTGTAAATTAAATTCGCTCACAATCTATCTAATTTAATTCCCCTGTCTTGAACTGCTGCTAGTCAAGTTTTGGCTATTTAATTTTAACAAACCACAGCTTTTTTGCAGCCCTTAATCATAGCTAATAAATTATCTTTAGGTATGAGGTGTTTCACCCCTCACTTGGATATCAGTAATTTATCTATAATTTCTAGGTCTAAATTTTATTGCCCTGCTCCTGTCATTTTTTCATTCATGCTGAAGCCTTAGAATCTATGTAGTGGCGTGGCAAGGCTAAAATATTGCAAAAAAATGTAGGTTGGGTTGACGTAAGGAAACCCAACACCAGCATCTATGTTGAGTTTCTGAAATTCATGTTGGGTTTCGCAAAGCCTCAACCCAACCTACATCTGACAATTGACAACTAACAACTGACAACTGACAAATATCAAAAATGATAAATTACTGCACATTTTTGCTGATTCCGATAGCAATAATTAAATAAATTTTTTTTCATATTTCCGGGATTGACTTATCATAAATTTCATATATTTTCTGTCCCACTGTCTAAGTTTTGCAGTAACCTAGTTTTTATTGAGCAAATTAATTAATATCTACCATTTAGCTGAAAAATTCTAGATTTCAGCTACTTACTATGTAAATATCCTTTAATCTCTGAAATTAGCCTATGGATCGATAAAACTAAAAAACGTTGCTTATAGGCGCTACTAAAATTAATTTCTTGTTGACAGTTGACGGTTGACTGTTGACTGTTAATGACTTGAAGGGAATAATTTATTTTTTAGAGTTCCCTTGTTCAGTCAATGTAAAGTTTAAATTCGTGGTAATTTATTGTAAAAGTAATAATTTTATCCCAGAATACAGAGAAAATCTCCACAATCTCCCTCTGGGATCGAATCATTACGACTTACGAAATTGTCTCAATGAATCAAGGTGAGGGTTGTCAAAAGCCTACAGCGAACTAGGGAATCTTGACAGTCTCAACTATAAATTCTCAAACACTTACGTAAGCCGGATCAGCAATTGGTTCTTCACTTAGTTACAATAAATACGGCGAGTTTAAAAGGAGTTAGAGCCAAGGCTAAATTAGCTGCAATTTCAAAGCCTCAAAACCTCCAGCAGTAGCGCTGTCATCGGTTTTAGGCTGAAGGCGGTACTTTAGTTGTCAAGGCTAGGGTAACCGCGATATGAGCGAGATTAGCCAAAGATACAGAATGTAAAGCTGATTTTTGGAATACTGTTTCCTAGCAAGAAGTATAGCCATTTTGCTACTGAGCGATCGCATGGCTGTTTTACTTCAGCACTCGTGCAGCCTAATGCACTATAGTGTGACAGGGAGTGGGGAGTTGGAGATTGGGCAAATTGCCTACACTCATGCAATAGTCAAGCGCTATGTTTAACTGAAGGCGCTTGTGACTTTATCCCTGGAATGCTGAGAAAGGGTTTCCACAAAATTCAACTGCAAATATTGCTTTTATATTAGAGCCGTTCCCAATGAAGACACTTCCTATTAGTAGATATCGGTTTTTTCAAAAGATTCAGCCCCTATCGCTTTTAAAGAAAATCACTAATAAGTCTGTTAGCGGATGCTTACAAGTATTTACTCCATCAGGTTCTTGGTCAATATATATAGATGAAGGTAAACTCATATATGCTTCTTATTCCGAAAAAATGTTTGAGCCGCTTTATCGGAACTTGCAGCGTTTAAGTAAACAAATTCTCACGATTCCCCCAAAAATTAACGAGCAGTTACGTGCCATATTTGAAACGGGAATTGACAACCAAGCCATACCAAATCCTGATTATTTAGCTATTTGTTGGTTAGTTAATCAAAAATATATTACTCCCACCCATGCGGGAATTTTGATTGAACAATTAGCCAGAGAATTTTTAGAAGCATTTTTACAACTAGAAGAAGGTAGTTACGAATTTATTCCCGAAAGTTTTTTAGACGATTTACCCAAATTCTGCCATTTAAATGTGCGCTTACTAGTAGAACATAGTCAAACATATCGGGGAGATTCTCTTGGGCGCGTCACATCATCACCTAATTACTCTAAACCAGGATCATTTACCAACCCAAAACCATCCCAACCTGGGGTAAAAGTACCATCATCACTGAATTACCCGACGACTCAGCTAGCAGAAAGACCGCACTATATGCCCAATTATACCCACAATCGCGGTCATAGTTTGGAACAAGTTTCTCCTCCCATTAATGACACAAAAACATACACGATTTTTTGCATTGATGATAGCCCCAGTGTATTGAATATCATCAAGAACTTTTTGGACGAGCAAATGTTTTCTGTTGTCGGTGTTACCGATTCCTTAAAAGCTTTAATGGAAATTCTCCGCACCAAACCCGACTTAATTTTATTAGACATTACCATGCCTAATTTAGATGGATATGAGTTATGTTCGCTATTGCGAAAACATTCACAATTTAAAAACATACCTGTAATCATGGTAACGGGAAAAACTGGGTTAATTGATAGAGCCAAAGCCAAAATGGTGAAAGCCTCAGGTTATTTAACCAAACCTTTTACCCAAGGCGATTTACTCAAAACTATCTTTAAACACATGGTATAAGCAAGTGGTGTAATTTCTAAATCAGCAGTATAACGATACCAAGCCAACACATTTTTGTAGGGGGTTGAGGTTTGAGTATTACTTGGGCTGGGAAAATTTTGATTATCAAAGATTCTCTGCGAGAATGGCAAGTAATTAGTCATTATCTCTCAGATGGGGGATACAACATTGTTAAAGCTTCTCATGCTCAAGAGGCTTTAGAAATAGCGTTAGAAGAAAAACCAGATGCGATCGTTACCGACGTAGTCAGTCCAGCAAAAAGCGGTTTTGAATTATGCCGCTTTTTGAAAATCCATTTAACTCATCAAAAAGTGCCAATAGTTGTCTGTAGCAATAAAAATCAGGCAATTGATAACTTATGGGCGCGGAAACAAGGTGCCGATGTTTATTTAACTAAGCCTTTTACTCCTGAAGATTTACTGAGGGCAATTCAATCAGCAACTAGGTGGAGTTATATTGTACCACGAATTGTTACTCTTTAACAAGAGTCAAGGGTCAATGGTCAAGAGTCAATGGTCAAGAGTCAATGGTCAAGAGTCAATCAATTTTGGATTTTGGATTTTGGATTTTAGATTAACCCCATGCATAAATGCAGGGGCTTTAATTAAAAATTGTGGATTTTGGATTTTAGATTTATTCCACGAATTAATTCGGGGGCTTGGAACCCGTTTAGATTCTTTAAATTTTGAATCTTCAATCCAAAATTTAAAATCTAAAATCTAAAATTCGGTCAATGGTCAAGAGTCAAGAGTCAATGGTTAGTTTTCTTGTCCCCCTTGTCCCCCTTGTCCCCCTTGTCCTCCCTGTCCCCCTGCTCCCTGCCCCCTGCCCCCTAGCCTCACTTTGGACGACACCCAGATAAAATACTGTGCATGTTGACGACTGCGCCAATAACCGCGATCGCGGGAGCTTCAAATCCGGTGTTTTCGACTTGCTCGACTATTGTACCGATTTTGCCAATTAATTCTTCTTGATCTGGGCGCGTACCCCAACGGACTAAACCTATTGGGGTGTCTAAACTCAAGCCGGCGGCGGTCAATTGCTCGACAATATAAGGTAAATTGTGAATTCCCATGTAAATCACAATTGTTTCCGAACCTTGAGCGATCGCACTCCAATTAATACTCGGTCTATACTTACCTGCTGACTCGTGACCAGTGACAAAAGTTACAGAAGAACTATATAATCTATGGGTTAATGGTATCCCTGCATAGGCTGGGGCGGCGATACCCGATGTAATTCCGGGCACAACTTCTACAGAAATTCCTGCTTCTACTAATTCTGCCATTTCTTCGCCACCGCGACCAAAAATAAACGGATCGCCACCTTTGAGGCGTACAACTATGGCATGTTCCTGGGCTTTCTCAATTAGCAGCTTGGTTGTATCTTCTTGTAAAAGGGAATGTCTTCCCATCCGCTTACCCGCATTGATTTGTTCTGCTTGGGGGTTAATCATTGCTAGAATTGCGGGACTCACCAATGCATCATAAATTACCACATCGGCACATTCCAGCAGACCTTTACCTTTGAGGGTCATTAATCCTGGATCTCCAGGCCCCGCACCTAACAAATATACTTTACCCAAAAACTTATTCTCCTGCGTATCTGTAGCGTTCATGTATTTATAGAATCCCAGATTAACTGAGCTAATTCCTGTGTATTGGCACCCAAGGGCGGTGCTAAATAAAAATTTACAAGGGGAAATTGTAATTTTAACTGGTCTATGGATTGGGCGATCGCATCGGTGATGCTACCAGGGAATAAAAAATATGGCAAAATTGCAATTTCTCTTTTACCAACAGCAATCAAATCTTTGACTTTTGCTTCTAAACTCGGAGCTATAGACCAATAAGCGACAAATGCCCCTAAATTTTCTGCCATTGCTGCCACTTGCTCTTGAGAACTAGGGCGACGGCTACCATGTGCTAAAATAATCCATGTAGCTGTATTTTTTTGCGAAATTTGTTGAGCGAGTAAGCTTTTTAAATTTGGATGAGTGCCTATATATGGTTGTAAATCCACAATCATATCTTCACCAAGGGCTTGTTGCGCTAAAGCTATTTCATCGGGAATATCTTTCATAGCATGTACTCCCGGCGCAAGAAATAGGGGTATCACCTGGAGGCAACTGTACCCAGCAGCTAAAGCAGTGACAGCAAATTGTTTAATCTGCTGATGCAAAGGTTCCGATTGCAATTCTAAACAAGCACTATCAAAAATACCTTCTTTTGCCTGCTCCCGGATCAACCCCAACAACTGCTGCACAGCAATTTCCGGACGGGGATCGCGACTTCCGTGAGATACCAGCAGATATGCACAAGACATGGGCAAGGGTTGAGGGTTTAATAGTTATCTTTAATATGTTACTTAATATTAAGTAGGCGATCGCATTTTCAACCAATCCGCCTTGTAGTTACATCATCCCCGTAGGGGCGGGGTTTCCCCGCCCTGTGCAACAATTTTAGAAATAAGAATCATCAAATAAATTAATTAGACACAAGGGTAATTCGATTAGCTCAACTCATTTATAAGTTTCATTTAAGCGTTAATCAATTAGCTCAACTCATTTATAAGTTTTATTTAAGCGTTAATCAACTAGCTCAACTCATTTATAAGTTTTATTTAAGCGTTAATCAATTAGCTATCAGCATTTATCGATTTGCTCAATCTATTACTAAGTTTCATTTCAGCGAAATTTGATTTTATCAACGTATATGTTGATTTTGTCTGAGCATGTACGACAAATGCCTATCCATGTCAAATTTAGCTAAACCCCAATCCTACCGCCGCATTGATTAATCTAAAATCCAAAATCTAAAATCTAAAATTAATAACAGTTCGCCAATTTTGCATTTAACGCATTCAAATGTCGCCATACTTGAGTCCCCGCAGCCCAGTTATGAGAGGGTAAATGTCCTGGTGGTGCTGACAAGCGAAACGATAATTGCTGCACAGAAGAAGTTGAGATTTCACAGCCCAATTGCAACAGGCATTTATTTGCGTCAAAATACGTTTTGCAGAATTGGCCGTTTTATTCGCCACCAACCAGTCTCTAATTGCAACTGCATCGTCAATAGACTTCTTTGGCAGGTACAAATTAAGACAACGGTCAACTTTCTGATAATCCTTTGCCAGGGTACTTGGAGAAGCATTTGGTCGCTTAAATTCTACATATTTCTCCCACAACTGGGGAAGGGTTGGTTGGGACTTTTGCGATGGTGTACCTGCTTGAGCCTTACGGACAGAACCTTCGGGGCTGTACTTGCTTAAATCCTTGGGGTCAAACCGCTCGCACAAAATATCTTTTTCGATTTCTGAGGCTTTGAGTTGGGCTAGCTTCCAATGTTGTGGTGTGTCAGGATAGCCTGTAGAAATATAATGACGCTTGCCAGCAAAGAGGAAACGCAACTGAATGCGTCCATTAGAAATAATGGCTGTGACAGAACCCTTGGAAGCCTTGCCAGTTGGCGTTTTCGTTTTCATGGGGGTTTCGGGTGTAATCTACATTCTAGTCTACACAAGGATTACACCATCTTTACACCGTTTTTTTCGCTAAATCGACCTAAACATACCCAATAATTTGATTACAGCTTTTTTTACTAAACCTCCACAACCCTTGCTCTGTGGGAGAAATGTAGATTTTGTAGTTATGCCAGGAACCAGACTTGAACTGGTGACACGAGGATTTTCAGTCCTCTGCTCTACCGACTGAGCTATCCCGGCGGGGACGTTTTCTTTGCCACGATTACTAAATTTAGCAAAGTTATCAGGATTGCGCAAGGGGATGAGGAAAAAATTTTTTATGCTGCTTTCCCAATCAACTTGAGGCAGATGAACACAGCTATAAATAGGAGAAACTGAACTAGAACAATACTAGGGCCAGAGGCTAAGTTAAACAAACCGGAAACCATCATGCCAACAAAGCTGCTAATAGAACCGATAATCACAGACAGAACGAGAAAGCAGGTAAAATGATGACTAATTAATTTAGCGGTGGCGGCGGGAATGACTAAAAAAGCATTGACTAGTAAAACGCCAACAGCCTTAATGGCAACAGCTACAGCTAGTGACAGCAATACTACAAACCCATAGCGATACAATTGAACGGGGATACCTTGTACCTGCGCTACATCTGCATTCAGGGTCAATAAAATTTGTTGTCTTAAGGTTGATAGTAAGAATAGGCCACTACTGAGCAACACCAGCAGTGTCAAGATTAAATCTGTATTGTCAATGGCAAGAATATCCCCAAACAGTACTCCCATCAAGTTACCGCGATAGCCTTTAATGAGGCTGGCAAGAATCACGCCGATCGCTAAAGCTCCGGAAAGTACTATACTAAGTACGCTATCACTAGCTAAATCTGTTTTGTCAATCAAGTAAAGAACAATTACACCAAAAACTAAGCTAAATGGCAGCAACATCCATGTAGGATTTAACTGTAGGAGTACGCCTAAGGCTACACCAACTAAGGCTGCATGACCTACAGCATGGCTAAAAAAAGACAACTGGCGTAAGGTGACAAAACAACCTAATAAACCGCCAAGTATTCCCATTAATACAGCACCTGCGATCGCGCGCTGCATAAACGGAAATTCTAATAACTTCAGTAAATCTTGAACGTTAACGACAGCTAACCCAATTATCTGGCAATCAGTGAATAAATTCATGTGTAAGCTTTTTAACTGATTAGCCTTTTATTTATCACAAATCATTCGCTAATTTTCCCTTAAATTAGCTAGCCCAACCAAAATAAATTAAAATTTGCACAGGCATAAGGTACGTTACAACTTGTTAAAGTCTCCTACCTATATTTAGGTAATTTATTTTTGAATACTTCACGAAGCTCTCAGTACAAGTTTTGAATTGCTTAATGATGATGTTGATAACGGCTAAAACCAGGCCCATAGGTTGCTAATAGGTTTTGTGGTGAAAGCGCTATTTCTGGTTTACCAGTACATACAACGGTTTGGTTGAGACAAAGAACGCGATCGCAATGATGGCTTACCATATCAATATCATGGGAAACCTGCAATATTGTCCACCCTTCCTGCTGCTTTAACTCGTTTAACAACTGATAAAAATCAGCAGCACCTTGCATATCTACCCCAGCAAAGGCTTCGTCTAATACTAAAAGTTTGCGTGGTGTAACCAAACAGTAAGCTAATAATACCCGTTTAAGTTGACCACCACTGAGAGTGCCAATAGCTTGATTTCTTAAATGATAAGCGTCACACCTTACTAAAGCTTGCTCTACTGCTAGTGATTTTTCCCTGTCTTGTCTGAATATATTTTTCCAGAAAGAACCTCTGGATTGGTTTTTATTAGTCATTTTCTCCCATCCTAGCTCTACTAGTTCTTTCACTGAAATGGGAAAGCTGCGGTCAAAAATAAAATTTTGGGGCATGTAACCCAATAAATGGCGTAAATTACCTAAGTTTTTCACTTTTCTGCCAAATATTTCAATTTTGCCGCTATTGTGGGGAATTAATTCTAAAATAGCTTTAACTAAAGTACTTTTACCTGCTCCATTCGGCCCTACTATAGCTGTATCTGTTCCTGGTAATAATTCAAAAGAAACATCTCGTAGTGCTAGGTAATTTCCTTGATATACGGTTAATCCTTCTACTTTTAAAATAGGTAAATTCATTTTTTGCTCATTAATCATATCGGTTATTTAATTTAATTTCTTGGTTGTTGGAAATATTGACAGTGACAATTGATGATTGCTAAATAAGGATACACCAGCAATTAAGCGCACTTCATAAATAAGTCAAGATGATTTTTATCATCCATTGCTTATTGACTTTTGCATCTTAAAAATTGGCTATTTCTAGTTACTTGCAAGCGGCTTCCAAGGTTTGTAAATTTGCTTTCATCCCTTGGAAATAATGCTGCGGATCTGTTTCGCCATTTTCCAAGGAATCTAATGTTTGTAAATTTAACTTCAAATCTTGGGAGAGACTTTTGAGCAATTTGTTATCTGTTCCTGGTTCAGTAAACAAAGCTTTTACTTGATATTTCTTTACCGCGTTGACTGCATTTTGCACATCTGTGGGTGAGAGTTGATCTTCAGGAATCTCGACTACAGCAACTTGCTTGAGTTTATAACGTTGAGCTAGGTAGGGATAAGCATCATGAAAGGTGACAAAGGTGCAGTTAGGATATTTCTGCAAAGTCTGCTGAAATTCGCTATTTAATTGATCTAATTTTTGAATATAAGCTGCACTATTAGCTTCATAGGTCGCTTTATTTTGCGGATCGGCTGCTATCAATCCATCACGAATATTGATTACCTGTTGTTTCGCCATTACAGGATCGAGCCAAATATGCGGATTACCACTAGTATGTTCGTGGTTGTGGTCTTTTTCTTCTTTACTAGTTTTGACAACAGGTGAAATTGCTTCTACTGGTTTAATACCTTTACTGGTATCGATTTCAATTAGTTTGGGATTTTGGGCATTTTTGACTGTTTCTTCAAGAAATCCTTCCAAACCCAAACCGTTTTTTACCAGTATATTCGCAGTGGCGATCGCTTTCACATTTTCTGGTTTTGCTTGATACTCGTGTACCTCCGTACCTGGCGGTACTAAAATTTCTACTTCTGCTACATCCCCAGCTACTGCTTTTGTAAACCAATAAATCGGTAAAAATGTCGTTACTATTTTGGTTTTTTTCGCCGATGGTTGTTCTTGAGATACTGCTTTTTTATCTGTGGGCGATTGGTTACAACCAAAACTTGATAATATCAGCAGTGCAATTAAAGGCAGAATACCACTTCTTCTCCTGCCGTTTTTCGGTTCTATACCAGTGCGAACCACAGTTTTTTCCCCTCCAGATTTGTCTGGCGCTGTCTTCGTCAAAAGTTTTTTGACAACGATCGATAATGATATCCATTATAAATACTATATTATAATAATTCTCATTCTCATGCAATTACATGTGTGTAATTTGATCAATGATGATTTCCTGACTGAATCTTCTGCAAAAAAAGCTTGGCTCCTGATAATATATTGACAATAGTTTTTAATAAGTCTGGTTTAAGGACTAGGTAGTATAGAGAGTTAATCTCATTAGGTGTGAGGACAAAAGATGCGTAAAATATGGAAGTCGCTGCTGACTAGTTCTGCAGTTAGCAGTGCTATGCTGTTTTTAAGCACAGCAGCAATTGCTGGAGAAATTAGTCAAACAATTGTTGCAGCTGATGGGGAACAAGAAACTGAGAATTCTATGCAACAACAAGGAATGTCTCAAGTTACCTCCGTATCTCAACTATCAGATGTACAGCCTACAGATTGGGCGTTTCAAGCATTGCAATCGTTGGTAGAGCGTTATGGCTGTATTGCAGGTTATCCCAGTGGAACATTCCGGGGTAACCGCGCCATGACAAGATATGAATTTGCAGCTGGTTTGAATGCTTGTCTCAACCGTGTTAACGAACTGATTGCAACTGCAACAGCTGACTTAGTTACCAAAGAAGATTTAGCCACACTGCAAAGATTACAAGAAAGTTTCGCAGCAGAATTGGCGACATTACGGGGACGAGTCGATGGTTTAGAAGCAAAAACAGCAGAGTTAGAAGCTAATCAATTTTCTACCACAACCAAACTGCAAGGTGAAGTTGTCGCCGTCATCAGCGATGTTTTCTCAGGCAAACAAGTTAACGGTGCAGAAATTACAGACAAGAATACCACTCTTGGAGCCAGGGCAAGGGTTGAATTAGTCACCAGTTTTACGGGTAAAGATACATTATTCACCAGAATCCAAATGAATAATATCCTTAGCCCTAACATTGGCACGCCAGAAGGTAACTTATCCTTTGCTGGCGAAGATGGTACGAATGAAGCATTTATTGATGCACTATATTATCAATTCCCGGTTGGTGAAAAACTCCAAGTAATTGCTCTGGCTAATGCTGGTGCAGCAGATGATATTACAGATACTGTAAACTTGTTTGACGGCGATGGTAGCTTTGGCGCTTTATCTACCTTTGGGACGCGCAACCCGATTTATTATCAGATGGATGGTGCTGGTTTAGGCGTCAATTATGATTTTAGCGACAAATTGGCACTGAGTTTGGGATATTTGGCTAATTCCAATAACGATCCTAGTGCGGGGAATGGTTTGTTTAATGGTGGGTATGGTGCTTTAGCCCAGCTTACCTTTAAACCTAGCGATCGCCTAAAAGTTGCCTTCACCTACATTAATGCTTACAATCAGGAATTGGCTACAGGTAGCAACAGAGCTAACGTAGGCTCGTTTTTAGGTGGGGTTGTTCAAGGTATAACCGGAAGTGAAGAAGCCACTTCCATCCCGACTTCGAGTAATTCCTACGGTATCCAAGCATCCTTTGCAATTAGCCAGAAATTTGTCCTTGGTGGTTGGGTAGGATACAGTAACGTTCGGAGCTTATCCAGCGCTGATGGCTTAGTTGATACTGGCGATGTTGACATCTGGAATTATGCTGTTACTCTTGGCTTTCCCGACTTAGGTAAACCAGGTAACTTAGCGGGTATTATCTTGGGTATGGAACCAAAAGTTACCAGTTCCAGCATTAGCCAACTTCCTAAAGACCAAGATACCTCATATCACATTGAAGCATTCTATCAGTACAAATTAAGCGACAATATCACCATTACACCAGGAGTGATTTGGTTAACAGCACCAGATCACAACGAAAACAATGATGATGTTGTCATTGGTGCTTTAAGAACTACATTTAGTTTTTAACCACAGTCAACAGTCAAGTCAATTGTTAGAGACGCGATTAATCGCGTCTGTACAATGATACCAATCCGCGTCTAAAGGTAATTAAGATTTTGGTAGGGGTGGGTTTTCCCCGCCCTTGTATGGGTTTAAATGTTACGTTTTAGATTGCAGTTTAGTATAAAAATGACCTTATAAAGTAAAACCCAGCCATAATGGCTGGGCTTGTTTTGTTACCCCAAATTACCGTTGTTTATCTTTTAATCTCAAGGCTTTATCTCACCTCATGTGTCTGTTGCTGTTAAAAAGTTTAGACAGAGCGTGATTTCGCCCGTTTCTTATGTATAAGATGACATATAAAGCTAAGAATTGTGTAGAGTAAAGCAATATTTTTAACCGAAAAAATATTTTATTGCAGTGACTCTAAAGATAGAATTAAGCGCTTATTGAAAAACAGTTTTCCATGTATAAGTATTCAATTTTGTTCAGTATTTATATGCAGATAAATCAATAAAGCGTATTCATTTATTTTGCATTTAACTAATATTTCAGTAAAATCTAGTAGGGCTAAAACTTCTCAGCAAAACTTGATATGTATCATCTAGTAAATGTAACTGAGATAGTATAAAAAATTTGCGGAAAATACTGGTAGTGGATGATGCAATCAGCCTTAGTAGGCAGTTGATTATTTACCATATCTGTTGAAGTGCAGTAGTTATAGCAATAGTCTGTGATAGCTACTCCAGTAAGCAGACGCTACATTAACTAATAAGAATAGTATCGTTAGTAGCAAGTGAATATTATCGCTCAATATCAGTCAAAAAAATGACCAGCCTCCCACAGCTGGTCTCACAAATATTTTCCGCGTTGTCTTCTCAATAGAGTTAAAACCAAGTTGCGCGTTCCCAAAATACGACGGGCAACTTTTCTTAACAATATTGTAGCAGTCAACACAGTTTTTTAGTAAAAATTTACAAAAAAAAGATGCTGCCTTCAATTTCTTACCTCTATCTGGCAGCATAATTTAGTACATTTTTATCAAAATGAGAGGTTGACACTCCCCCGACTGACTAAGTATCGCTTCGCTCACTTAGTCGTAAAGTCGGGGGATTCTTCATTCACCGTTAGAATTTGCTCTAGCAGGTTTACACCAACTAGCGTAGTGATTCCAACTCCTGAAGAGTTACTTCGGGTATGCCCTACCCTAGCTTTTGCAAGATTTAAAATATTTATTGCAGCATTAACATCTCTTTGAAGCTCGCAACCACATTCACATTTATGGCTACGAGTTGAAAGAGATTTTTTAACAATTGTTCCGCAATCAGAGCATTTTTGAGATGTCATTCTAGGATTGACGGCAACAACTTGAGAATTAAATTTAGCTGCAAAATATTCTAACCAACGACGGAACAGTGACCAAGAAGCATCATTAATACTCTTGGCTAGACAATGATTTTTTACCATGCCTTTAACATTTAAATCTTCATAGGCTACTAAAGCGTTAGCTTTGCATACGTTACGCGCTAATTCAAGGGCGTGTTCTTTCCGTTGCCTACTTACTTTTAAATGCTTCCGTGCATATCGCTGTCTAGCTTTCCGGCGTTGATTTTTACCTTTTTCTTTTTTGTAAATTTGGCGTTGAGCGTGTTTAATCGCTTTTTCAGCTTTGCGTAAAAATCTAGGATTCTCCTCATGATTACCGTTGGAATCTGAGTAGAAAAACTCTAAGCCGACATCTAAACCTATCTCACCATCATCAATTCTAGATTCAAATTTGACATCAGTATCAATGCAGAATTGACAATAGTAACCATCAGCTTTTTTAAGTAGCCTAACACGCTTAATTTGCTTAACAGGGTAAGTTTGTATATCCCATTTACCGAGTAATTTAACCTCACCAATACCTTTTTTATCAGTAAAAGTGATGCGTCTTTTAACTTGGTTTAATGACCATCCAGAGGTTTTATACTCAACCGAACGGTTATCTTTTTGGAACCTGGGATATCCTTTTTTACCTGATACTTTCTTCTTGCAATTCTGGTAAAACCTGTCAATGGCTAACCATGCTCTTTCAGTAGCAGACTGACAAGCCATTGAGTTTAATTCCTCAACAAATTTAAATTTTTTCCGCAATGCTGTTGAGTAATTATTTAAAGCAATTTTATTAACTTTAGCTTCCTTGGGTGCATCCATCCAATAGCGAATAGCTTTATTTCTGATGAATTGAGTTGTACGGATAGCTTCATTAATTGCATCGTATTGATGTTTTTTACCTTTAACTTTGTACTCTAAAACCAGCATTACTTAATCACCTCCTTGGTTTAATTTCTTGACTGTAAATATAGTAGCGAGTTATTATTTAAATGTCAATAGTTCTGAGCAAACAACATGACTAATTCGCTAGAACCCAGGCACAACAACCATTCTGTAGGTAACGCTGTCGTTCATCTGGTATGGATTCCTAAACGTAGACGTAAAGTATTAGTGGGTGAAGTTGCCAAACGAGTAAGACAGATATTTTATGATTTAGCAAAAGAAAAAGATTGGGATATTCTGGCACTGGAAATAGCACCAGACCACATACATTTATTTGTGGAATATCAACCAACTTACGCTATTAATCAAATAGTTAAATTCTTTAAGGGTAGGTCATCTTATCTGCTTAGAAGCGAGTTTGCAGATTTAAAAAAGATGCCTAGTATGTGGACAAATAGCTATTTTTATTCAACTGCCGGAAATGTTAGCGCGGCAGTAATCAAGAAATATATTGAAGACCCACACCACAAATAGAAAATGTCACTTAGAATAAATTCTAAGTTGGCACTACATCCCTGGTCTGAAGACACAGGGTTTTGTGCCTATCGATTATTTTCTATAAGGAGAACAACTGACAACTGACAACTGACAACTGACTATTGACCATTCTGTGGTTTACCCCAAAGAATACGTTCTTGTTTGTAAATAGCAATTCCTGGTTTCGCACCTTTAGGTTTGTAGACATACTTGGGCTGTGTATAGACTACTGGTACTTGGTCGCTTTGGCGAGCGCGGCTGTAGTAAGCGGCTAAGTTAGCGGTAAATTGTAAATCAGTTTCTTCAGCAACAGCACCGGGTTCTAGGCGCAGTAATACATGACTACCAGGAATTTCTTGGGCGTGGAACCATAAATCATAATCCCCAGCTACTCTAAAGGTTAATTGGTCATTTTGGCGATTATTACGACCGATTAAGATTTCAAAACCATTGGGGGTGCGGTAACGATGAAAATTGCTTTTGGTTTCATTGTTACTGCGATCGCGGTATTCTGGATCTTCAAGATACTTTTGTCCAATGAGTTCGTCGCGGATTTCTTCTAGGGCTTGTAAGTCTTCTGCTATCTGATATTTGTCTATTTGCGCGATCGCATCTTCTACTTGTTCTAAATATTCAATTTCGCTATTTACTTCTGCTAGTAAGGGTTCTACTGCTGCGCGCGCCCGTTTGAGCTTTTGATGTTGCTTATATAAGCCTTGGGCATTTTGTACAGCATTTTTATCTGGTTGTAAAGCGATCGCAATTGGTGTACCTGTTTCAAAATCTGGGAGCATAATTTCTTTCATCCCTGGTTCCCAGTTTTGCAGATGCGCCATTAATAAATCAGCTTTTTGGCGATATTCATCAGCACGATCCGATTGCTGTAAGCGATCGCTAAAGGTGTTGGCTTTTAGGCGTAATTTTGCCAAAATATTATTTAGCTTTTGACTGAGTTGATGGCGCAGTTGCGCAAATAATTGTTCGTTCAGGCGATCGCTATAATAACGGTTAAGTAACTCTTGGATATCCTTAGCTGCTTCCACTCCACCCCAACCCATGACAGTGTAACCATCAGCAGTCCAAGCGGGGTGAAATTTTTCTGCTTTTAAAGCTTGTAACCATTCTTGCCATTGAGCAAATAATTCTTGCCAATTTTGTGCAGTTAACTCATCAGTATTGGCTTCTGGCGCTAAATTTGCCGCGCGCACCATTGATTCTACTAATGATGCACTCAAACCACTATAACTTTTGAGTAACTGACGCTTAATCGCACCGGGGACTAAACTCACTCGCTCTTGCCAACGTTGTAGCGGTTCGTTGATACTAGGAACCGGGCCTGTAAGTTTCGGTGGTGTTTCGTAAACTTGTCCGGTGAGAATCGGACGGACGCTAGATTGTTGTTGACTAACTTGATGGGCGGCAGTGATAATTAAGTTACTGGCATCAGTAAGAATGACATTACTGTATTTGCCCATAATTTCCACGTAAACGTGATATAAAGGGCTTTCTCCCGGACGACGGGCAAATTGTAAATCTACCACACGTTCCCAAGGGGCGATCGCTTCAATGGCGATTAAAGCCAAACCACCCAACTGATGGATCAGTTGTTGACTAAAAGTAAAAGTATCCGGCGTGCGCGGTGGGGGATTACCAATGCACAGGCGTGCGGCTTGAGGATGCCAAGATATCTCTAGCCAACCCCGTTGTTTTAAGGTACGTAATGCTATGGAAATTGTATAGCGATCGCGCTGAAAAACCTGTTCCATCCGGGATGGTAGCCAGTGAACGCGGAGTTCGCTACAAGCAGCTGAGAGAGTCGTATAGTCTACTGGTTGCACGATGATTAGCTATTGGCCTTCAAACGTCGATCCTCAGTATTGTAAAGCTTGATTGTTGATGTAGTCCAAATAAACCAAAAGTTACAGTCACATTTCTATTGTTTGAGATTAAGTTGTTAGCGATCGATCTGAAAAATTGATAAATTAAATAATATCTTCAGATTTTCCTCATAATTATTCTTTACTATTAACTTCAAGTTAGTTGGGAAACAGTTGGAAAACAGGGTAGCAAGTAATACGGTTGGGATAAAAAATTGTCAAACTGGGCAAGAGAATTAATAAAGATGTAGAAGATTTGGCTTAAGTATTGCCCGTCAACAATATATATTTGATTAACCGAACCGTACTCCAGATATCAGGGAATAGTTTGGCTGACGATTGTTCTTCCTTTCTACATCACAAACAATATCTATGGTGTTTAGATACTCAAAATTGGAACTTTTCTATGTCCAAAAAGCGTATTCTCTTGATAGATGATGAAAAATCTCTAGCCACAGTCATTCAAGCTTGTCTGGAAAACTTAGCAGATTGGACAGTACTTAAAGCCGAATCTGGTAAAGAAGGTTTAATTAAGGCTCAAACTGAAAAGCTGAATGCTATTTTGTTGGATGTTATGATGCCCGATGTAGATGGATTTACCGTCTTACAAGAGCTGAAAAAAAATCCACTGACCCAAGCTATTCCTGTCATGTTAATTACTGCTAAAGTCGAACCTACTAAGCATAACCAATATGACGAATTAGGTATTGCTGGGGTAATTAGCAAACCTTTTGACCCTTTAAAATTAGCAGACCAAGTAGCATGTATTTTAGGCTGGAATTAACTGAATTTTTGGTTGCATAATTCAAGTTATCAACAAGTATTAATTGCAATTTCTAGTAATGCTGTGCTTAATTTCTAATTACCTAATTAGAAAAGGTTTTATACCAATTTGACGAGAATGGCGACAAATATATTTATCTAAGCGAAATTTCCCAGACAATTCCCAAACTAAAATCTATTGATCAAGTGACACTCCACGCCAGCATATTCCATAGTCAGGCGACACAATGCTTTTTGTAAAGAGGGTGACTCTGGTAAGCTGTTGGCGAGACTTTTTATGGAATGCAAAATGGTATTAGACATTTCTCATTGGTGGTTTATTTATACACAGACTTTACTAGTTTTGTGAAGACTGAATTTATCTGTTGATGAGACTTGATACCTAAAAATTACTTCAGAAAAAGAAATTTCCGAGGTAACACATTTCACCAAGTAGTATTAAGTAGAGACACAACATTTATGGAAGCACAAAATTTTCTGGCATTTTCTACCTACGAAGATGATGTATTTAATGTAGATAATGCAATTTTTCAAGCTTATTTACAAGCTTTTTTTCGACACCAAGCTTATATTTATAAATTATACAATACTGGCAAAATCAGTGAATTACAAACCATTGAAAGAATTAATACAGCTTGGAAGAAGCTAGCAAAGATACAAACCAAACTCCAATGTAAAATAAAATTGCCACAATATGATGTGCGAGAAAAGTTTATTTTCGTTAACACTAATGATTTTTGCTTGTATGCACAAGATTCAGTCAGTATGTGGAATTAATACATAACTGAATGAATATCAAATCGCCATCGATCAGATCCCCGACTTCTTGAAGAAGTCGGGGATCTAAAAATTGTAGGATACTGTATGAGTCTCCCACAAGCTCTAAGAGTAGCCATCACTACCAAAATATTCCCGATGACTACAAATCTTGTCGTCACGCACCTCAAAAAAGACAGCTACCCGATTTTTATAAGGTTGTCCTAATAATAGCCCTTCATCTCTAAATTCAAAAACAACTGTTGTTTGATTACTAGTAATTCTATCTAAAGAAGTTAACTTTATCCCTTGAGTAAAAACAGCAGAAACATATTGAAAAAACTCTTCAGCTCGTTCTTTTCCTTGATTCCAGCCTTGAAATTTACCGATGGGAAACCAAAAGGTAAAGTCTTCTGTCAGCATATCGAAAAACCCTTGCCATTGGGCAGTTGCTAAACCATGCTGAAAATGCACAAATGCTTGCTGGGCAATTTTTAAGGTATGTTCTGAATCTGGCATCATCTTTTTCTCTTACTTGATTGGACTGTATGTAAAATAACGATAAAGTTATATTTAATATAACTGCATTTTTGCTGTATAGTAAGCGGCTTTATCCTGCACACTATTAACTAAAGTCACTAAAAACAACTAATATTTAGTATAATTACTTAGCCAAAAATAAAGTTTAGATAAAGAAATCAATAAAATCAGAGAAAACCACAATATTTTCTGGTTACGTATATTAAACTGATGACAAATCATATCAGCATTTTGTTTAAAAACCACCAAATATTTTAGACAGCATCGCCAAATTTTGAGAACTCAAGTTTGAGAGGCAAAGATAAGAATATGCGAAATTTTGGGACTCATCCTAAGAATCGCCTGTATACCAATGTGAACAGTTACCTGTTGTATTTGGGTTATGTTCTAGGGGAGCGATTTCAGCAAGAGAGAAAAGATATTGAGCTATTTGAAAAGGCGCTGTGCGAGCGGTTTGGGGCTAAACATGCTATTTGCGTATATCAATGTCGAGTGGGGATATATCTTGCTGTTAAAGCTTTAATTAAGCCGGGACAAGAAGTGATTTTGTCTCCTTATACGATCGCAGATGTCATCAATATGGTGATTTTTGCGGGAGGGCGTCCTGTATTTGCAGATGTGGATCGCCAAAGTTGCAATATCTCTCCTGGGGAAGTAGAACGGCTGATTAATCCGCATACAGGTGCAGTATTAATTACTCATTTACATGGACTTGCGGCTGAGGGACATCGGATTAAGGAAATTTGCGATCGCGTTCACATCCCCATAATTGAAGATTGCGCTCAGTCTTTCGGCGCTTACGAACAAGGTAAAGCAGTCGCCACAATTGGCGATGTCGGTGTCTTCAGCTTTGAAATGCATAAGAATTTAACTACCTGGCTGGGAGGCGCAGTAATTACCAACCGCACAGATCTAGTAGAAAAAATTCGCACAGAAATCGAGAGTTTTATCTATCCGCCACTGCCGCGAATTACAGGTAAAGTTAAGTCAGGATTAATCCAAGATATTGCCAGCTTACCTGGAATTTTTCAGCTATTTACCTACCCCATACTTCGATATAGCTATCTCAAGCAGATTGAAGTTGTTAACGAAGCAGTTCGCAGAAAACCCCAAGAAAGCCAACCAGCAACACATTTACCTGATGTATATAAGTCACGGTACACAACATTTCAAGCTCGCCTGGGATTATCACAACTCAAACATATCAATCGTGATATTAAGAAGAGAATTGATAATGCCCTAATTTATTATGAAGGTTTGAAAGATATTGATGAGTTAATTTTACCACCTCTGCGGACTGATGGCTCCCATACCTATCTGTGGTTTCCAGTACAATATTCTCGTCGGGATGAACTGCTGCGGTTTATGTACAGTCGTCATCGAGATATAGCTGCTGGTCATTTTACTAGCACTGCTGATGCACCGCAATATCAAGAGTTTTATCGAGATTGTCCCAACTCAAAAAAAGTTGAGCAAGAATTATTGTATTTGCCTACCTATCCTCGCTATCCTCAAAGAGAAATTGAGAAAAACATTCAGGTAATTAGGGAATATTTTCATCAAAGGTAATCCGTTACCCAAGGCAAAATCAACTCATCCGGACTAATTCGTAATTTGTCTTTAAGCAAGCTTGGTATGGTAGATATAGGACAATACGGTTCAGTTAAGGATAAATGTAGGTTGGGTTGTAGCTTGCTTCCCGAAGGGTACGAAGTGAAACCCAACAAAGCGTCGAAAATGTTGGGTTTCGTCCCTCAAACGCCACTTGCTTCAAGCCGGGAAACCCGTCCAACGCAGTGGCTCCCCAACCTACGCCAATCAGTTTTTTGACGCTAACTGAACCGTATTGAGATATAGGATTCATATTTGATTTTTGAACCAATTACGTAGCACTAAAGTCTAGAATAGGGTGCGTTACCACCAAGTGTAACGCACCTACTAGCATGTCTAAACATTAGGAGTTTATTGCTGTTCTTCTTCAAAAAACCAAACTTCCGCTAAAAGTGTAAAGCCAACCAACCAAAGTAATAAGAAAATCGAAACTAGAATTATTCCTGTCATGACTAATAACTCCCCCGATTTAATTTCAGTACAGAGTTATATTTAAGTTAGCGAGATTTTTCTAGACTGAATGCAAGTTGCAACAAAGCTTGACAATAAGCTCATAGTTAAAAATGCATCGGTATTTGATGTTAATTCTGGATGAAGATGGGTTTAATTCTTTTAAGAAAAGTAACGAAACACCTCCGCTTTGGTGAAGCCTCTCGCAGAGTAGCCACATAGATACAAAACATAAGGAAAGAATCAAGAATTTTGCCAGAAATCGATGATTGATGTGATTCCTTTAGTTATTTTTGCTAGTAGATGGAGTAGGCTGGGAATTAGTTGATTCATTCTTTTGTGATGGAAGTTTCTGCTTGACATATTCAGTTGCAGGTGACGGTATTGAATTACTAGAAGACTGCTTTTTTATATAGTCTATAAAGCCAATAATACCGCCACTGCCAATAATAATTGCTGTCAGTGGTATGAGTACATATTGTATCCACCATTTAATATTTGTGGTGGTGAGTGAATTACTAAAAATAGCACCGCTATTTTTGAGTACTTCTTTCATTTCTGGTGACAGTCCACTACTGTCTGAAAATAAAGCAGACTGAACATTAGTACCACTGAAGTCAGCACCATTGAGTTTTGTGTGCTGTAAATTAGCATTAGATAAATCAGCACCGATGAAAATTGCTTCCCTTAAATCAGCACCTTTTAAATTAGCGTTACATAAGTTAGCACCCCGTAAACTGGCATTACGTAAATCGGTACCGCATAGTTGAGCGTTCTGAAGCTTGGAACCGTTGAAAATACAACCTCTCAGATCGCTACCATTGATTTTTGTACCGATAAATATATGATAAGAAAGGTCTTGATTTTTGCGATCGCAGCCATTCCAATCTTGATAAGAAAAATCGTTTTGTATCATTGTTGAGATTACCCTTGTGATGGTTGGCGATGCATACCAAAACCACCCAACAACTCTGAGAGGTTGTGGCTGTGAAAATAGGGTTTAGAGCAGAAATATTTTCTCAAGAGTTTAATTTGCAGCCTTTAGCTGAATGAGAAAGAGCTAAAGGCAATATCTCAAGCAGCCGTGTAAACTGGGGTTAACGCCAAGACTCAAAAATCATGGCGATCGCAAATAAGCAACATAGTGCTACCCCAACCCGTAAAAACCAGATCCAGACATCAATAGATAGTAAGCTGTTAGCTAGTGAGAATGCACCGAAAACTTGAAACACAACAACAGCGATCGCAAAACCAGCAGCAGCCAATACCAAATACTTCAGTCCTTTACCTGTCACAATTAATAGGGGATTAGTTTTCATAGTTTTTTTCCTGTCTTCAGTAGGGAGTTGAACAAGAGACGTTTCATGCTGTTTATTACTGTGCATCAAATTTCCTCCGGGATTAAAAAAGCCGGTCAGTGCTAATTGCACCACCAGCTTGTAAACTTCTCATTTATCAAAAGCCAAATGTCTTTAGAAAATTAGATATTCAATTGTGTGAATGACCTGATTCAGCTACCAATCCTCTTCACTTTGGGTAGCATTAACGATGTGGCGAATTATTTTCCTTTGTGTAATTGCCTCCATACTATCCAGTTTTCAATGATGAAGTGATGTAACTGTTGAATTTCTTGCAAATCTTGAGAACTCAACTTGTAACGGTGACTAATATGACCCCCTAGTTCCACAATGGTTTCATATTTAGCCTTTTTACTGGAAATAATTAGCTCACCATGTTGAGTTTCCGCCAAGGTTTCAATCAGCAAAAAGTTGAGATGGGAAAAGACTGGTAGTAACTCCGTTACATAAAACTGTTTGGGTTTAGCAGTAATTTCGGGACTACCTCTTTCTTGCGCTTTGAGTCTTGGTAAAGGTTCTGGGGGTTGTTCCCCTATTCTCAAGACGGTTTTGATATTATTGGAACTTTTGATAAAGTCTGGCAATCGTGAGAAGCTGTCCATGTTAGTTGCTCCGTGATGTTAGCCGTTGAACTTGAAACTTATCCGTCTACCTCACATATACCTCACACAGAAGGTACATAGCTATAACAATACACGCATTACCCCAAAAAAAGCAAGCAACTAATAGGAATATTTCTTGAGCTTGGTGAGGTTTTGTAAAAAAATATATACTTCTTGGCAGAAATAATCTCACGTATATATAAAAAGCTATACTATAAGTAGGATTTTATACAAAAAACTTTTGTCTGGCTAGAATTTACTGGGTGTAAACTACCATTTTTTTAATTTTTTGAAAGAAAAAATAAGTATAAACTGTTGGTAAAGCTTAAATGCATAACTACCAACTAGTAATATAATCGTCTAGTTACTAGGAAATCTAGAAAAATGGTACAAGCTACTCTTTATCTAGACTCAATAGTCATGCTATAGGTATTCTCACATACTGATAAATAACATATATCGTGTGGAGCTTAAATGTGATGAAGAGCGCAACTAATATGCCTCTATTTCCTGATGATTTTATTAAAGAAGTTGCCAATAAACATGGTGTCACGAAAACCGAGCTAGATGCATTAATACTGGCGTTAAAAGGTGATTCTGGTGCAGAAATTGCGGAGAAACTGAAGATTTCTCAACCAGCAGTCAGAAAAAGATTAGGCGAAAGCTACCGGAAATTAGGTATAGAAGGAAGCGGGAATAAAAAAATTCAGAATCTAAAACAAAAGCTATATGCGCAATATCAAGGTATTAATGAAGATGTCAGATTATCAAAAGAAGACTGGGGAGAAGCCGTTGATGTCGAAGGTTTTCGGGGTAGAAATGCAGAAATTCAAGACTTAGAAGAATGGATAGTTAGTGATGATACCCTCAGATGTCGATTGGTAGCAATTTTGGGAATGGGGGGAATTGGTAAGACGGTAATCGCGGCTAAAATCGCCAAACAAGTGCAGCCACAGTTTGATTATCTGATTTGGCGATCGCTCCGCAACGCCCCACCTTTAGATGATATTCTGACGCAACTTTTACGATTTCTACCAAATGAGTCAGAGGATGACTTAAAAGTTAGTGAAAATGACAAAATACTGTTACTGATTGAGATTTTAAGAAAACATCGATGCTTGTTGATTTTAGATAATGTCGAATCATTGCTGCGCAGTAGTGAGGGTAAACCTCAAGAATTAGCTGGGGAATATGAACCCGAACATGAAAAATATGGTTATTTTTTCACCAAGGTAGCGGAAGCTTATCATCAAAGTTGCTTGCTATTAACTAGTCGGGAGAAACCCAAAGAAGTAGCTGCACTAGAAGGGAAAAAGTTACCAGTGAAAGTTTTACAATTATCTAGCCTGGATTTAGCAGCAGCTAGAGGAATTTTACTAGATAAAGGCTGCGAATGTACTAACGAGCAATTGCAAAAATTAGTTGATAAATATTCGGGAAATCCTTTAGCTTTAAAGATAGTTGGCACAACAGTTTATGACTTATTTAGCAATAACATTACAGAATTTTTAACAGAAATTGAAGCAGCCAGTATTGTTTACGGAGATATTCGCACCTTACTAGATACCCAATTTAACCGCTTGTCAGACTTAGAAAAACAAGTAATGTATCGGTTAGCAATTCATCGAGAATATATTTCGCTGACACAGATGAAAGATGAATTACGCACCACAGAAGCAGAATCAAAAATATTAGAAGTTGTGGAGTCCTTGTTAAGGCGATCGCTAATTGAAAAAGAAGCAAATGCGAGCAGATTCCGTCAACCGTCTGTGGTGATGGAATATGTGAGTAAACGCTATATCGAACAGGTAACTCATGAGATTAGCGAAAAAAAAAACCGGAGTTTGTTAATCACCACCCTTTAATTCAAGCGCGATCGCTCGATCATATCCGCCAAACACAAGAACGGCTGATATTAGAACCAGTTAAACAACAGCTACTCAAAGCTTTTGGCACAAAACCAGAATTAGAGTCATATTTGCGGCGAATGCTGCGAAATTTACAGCAGGAATCGCCGCCAAAACCAGGTTATGCAGCTGGTAACTTGATTAATCTCCTGCGACAACTGCAAATAGATAAATCTCAGCCAGATTCTCCAATTGATTTAAGTGGGCGCGATTTTTCTGGTTTAACTATCTGGCAAGCTTATCTTAAAGATGTCAACTTACAAAATACCAGCTTTGCTCGTGCTGATTTAACTGGTTCAGTATTTACAGAAACAATGTCTAGTATTGTTTCTGTGAGATTTAGCCCTGATGGGAAATTGTTTGCTACCGGTTTAATGACCGGTGAAATTAGGCTGTGGCGCACTACCGATAACATGCAAATTCGTATTTATCGAGGTCATACTGGCTGGGTATGGACTTTCGCTTTTAGTCCAGACAGTAAATTTCTAGCTAGTGGTAGTGCTGACAAAAAAATCCATCTGTGGGATGTAGAAACAGGTGAATGTCTCAAAACTCTAGAAGGACATACCAATAAAGTTTATTCAATAGCTTTCAGTCAAGATGGTTCTTTGTTAGTTAGTGCTAGTGAAGACCAAACTATTAAAATTTGGGATATTGCGACAGGAATTTGTCAGCAAACATTCCGCGATCATGATGGTTGGGTGTGGTCTATCAACTTTCAACCATCTCCCACTCATAACAATAGTCCTTTACTTGCTAGTGGTAGTGCCGATTGCACAATTAAACTGTGGGATATCAACACGGGTAAATGTCTGAAAACATTAAGCGATCATACCAGTGATGTTTATTCTGTAGCCTTCAGTCCTGATGGGCGAACAATCGCCAGTAGTAGTAGAGACTTGACTGTCAGACTGTGGGATGTGAATACAGGTAAATGTCAGCAAATCTTGGAAGGACATAAGAAAAAAATTTATTCTGTGCGATTTTGTCCTGATGGAAAAATTTTAGCTAGTTCTGGTGAAGATAGAACAATTAAAATCTGGGATATTGCACGCAGTGAATGTTTACAAACCTTACGAGGTCATTACAGTCAAATCTGGGCGATCGCCTTTAGTCCTGATGGTCGTACCCTCATCAGTTGCAGTGATGACCAAACAGCTAGACTCTGGGATGTGAATACAGGGGATTGTCTCAATGTATTGCAAGGCTATACCCGTGATGTTTATTCGGTAGCATTCAGTCCTAACGGACAAATCCTCGCTAGCGGTCAGGATGACTACAGCATTAATTTGTGGAACTTACAAACAAACGAATATCACAATCTCCGCGAACATCAAGGAAGAATTCGTTCTGTAGCCTTTCATCCCAATGGAAAAATACTCGCAAGCGGTAGTGCTGACAATAGTATCAAACTCTGGGATATCACAGATATTCGCCATAGCAAGTGTATAAAAACCCTCCCCGGACATAGTAATTGGGTGTGGACTGTAGCTTTTAGTCCTGATGGTAAAACCCTTGTCAGCAGTAGCGAAGACCGCAGCATTCGGATTTGGGACATTGCTAGCGGGAATTGTCTCAAAAAAATTAAAGGTCATGGCCATTGGGTGTGGACTGTGGCTTTTCATCCTGATGGCCATACCTTAGCCAGTGGTAGCGCTGACAGCCAAATTAAACTTTGGGATATTGCTAGCGAGAAATGTATGCAAACCTTCACCGACCATCAAGATATGATTTGGTCGGTAGCATTCAGTCCCGATGGGCAACTTTTAGCCAGTGGTAGCGAAGATCAAACTGTGAAGTTATGGAATTTACACGCGGGTAGATGTATTCACACCTTGACAGAACATAATAAACCTGTATACTCAGTGGCATTTAGCCCTAATGGGCAAATTTTAGCTAGTGCAGGTGCAGATACCACTGTGATGTTATGGCACGTGCATACAGGTGAGTGTGTAGAAATACTGAAATTGGGACATACAGAGGCGATTCGTTCTCTAGCTTTTAGTCCCGATGGTAAGTTACTGGCTAGTGGTAGCGACGACGAAAAGATTCAATTGTGGGATATGGAAACTTGTAGTCGGTGGCGATCGCTTACATCCGATCGCCTATACGAACGCATGGATATTAGCAGCACTACAGGCTTAACCGACGCTGAAAGAGCTTCTTTAAAGATGTTGGGTGCTGTTGATTAAATTTTGAGCTTTCCCGCAGTCGATTTACCAAAAGTAAAAGGATGATGAAATTGTTTCTCCATCCTTTTAAGGATATTTTGTTTATTTATTTATAGAGTGATTTTTATATGTTCTACTAAATTACCAAAATCTAGCGATGAATTGATAATTTTATCAAAAATATTGATGGATTGCTAAATTAGGGAAATTTGAATTACACCAACTATAAATATTAATAAACAGTATTTTTATTCTATCAATAGGTATTAATAGTGTTATCTAAAACTTATCAGTCTCTGAAAATTATCTTAATTGGTGAATTTATCAAACATAGAAGCTTCAATGGTGCCAACAAAGCCTTACCTGTTTTGGCTTCTAGTTTAGTTAATGCCGGATTTAGTCAAGTTTTACAGCTAGATTTAGAACGTCCTGACTTGAGTATTGATGATGTTTTAATAGAAGTCAGAGACGCTGATTTAATTATTTTTGCAGGTTGTCTGACAACCCAATGGGCAGAAATTGATATCCATAGTCACAAGGTTTTTGTAGAACTGCAAAAATATGGTAGAGAGAATGTACCAATTTTAGTTGGTGGCTATGCTACTAAAAGCGTTGTAGATATTGCTCAAATCACACCTTGGATTACAGCATTTTGTGATGGTGAAGGGGAAGAATCAATTGTAGAAATTGCTTGCGCAGTAGCTAGAGGTACTTTTTATGAAGAGATGAAATCTTTACCAGGCTTATGTTTTATGACTAAAGATGGTGAATTTTATCGTGTGACTTCTAACGAGCGGAAAAATGCCATATTTCATCGTACCATTGCCCCCAGAGTTCATAATTTTGATGATATTGACCAAAATTGGAATTTAATTCATGTACCACAAGTACATGATATGGATATTTTTAAAGCTGCTGATGGCAAGCAATTAAAAACAGCCCAACTTTTTACCCAACGCGGGTGTCCTTGGGGATGTGGTTTTTGTAATAAAAGTAACGAGAGTAATTATATTACTAGATTAAGTGAAGCATCTTTGCGGCAGCAATTACAGCAATTAAAACAGCGTGGTTATGAAGCTGTTTATTTAGATGTGGATACTTTTACAGTTCACGATAAAGTAGCCAAACGAGAAGCAGAAATTTTAAAAGAAGAAGGATTTATTTGGGGTTCTAATACGCGCATCGATAAAATTAACTATGAACAGATGCGTTATTTAGTAGAACATAATTGTGTGTATATGTTTTTTGGTGTTGAGCATACTTTACCAGAGGTATCATTAGCAAATCATAAATTTAATGGTTCGGTTCTCAGCCAAATTAAACAAGCTTTTGATTATCCGGCTAAAATTGCTAGAGTTTTTCAGGATATGAATCAAGCCGGATTACCTAGCAGTTATTTTTTAATATTAGGCTTACCCAAGGCTAAACTCAACGCCGCCAAGACAGAAATTATCGGTTATGAACCAACCACTTTTGATGATGATATAGCAGCAATTCAATTTGGCATTGAAACTTGCAATCCAGATTATTTAAATTTTAATGTTCTGCGATTTATGCCTGGGAGTATTGCAGCTGATACAATTGGCGATTGTAGCTACTCTTGTGTACGTCCTTCAGGAAATCAGCCTATTACTGCTGGATATTTCTTACCCCGCGCTGTGAATCATTATGGCTATTCCCAATCTCAAACACATGGTGTTTATCGATTGTGCGAATCAGTGAGTGAATATCAACCGATTACAACGGTGATGAATCCCCAGCGAGTTTACGATACTATTTGCTACGCCATGAAGTTGATTAATCGTAAGATTGATCGTGGTGGTAAAGCCACAAAGCTATTTATGGATAAAAATTTGCAAGGCTTAGGTTTAGTCAGTCAAGATGAACGGGGAAGATATGCGATCGCACCCTTAGAAAAATTTGCTAACATACCATCTGCTGTTGTTCATCCGTCAAGCTTACAACTGAGACAGCAATTGAGCATTGAAGGCTTTAGTAATGCGATCGCGTGAAAGTTCCAAGTGCGCTACTGTGGAAATATCCAGGTTTTCACTCCTTTGTTGTAGCTGCTTGTCAATGGCTGTTTGCAGTTGACGCAATTCATACCAAGCCAATGTTCTACCATCTTCAGTGGCGTGAGTATGTTGTAACATCATTTCCAGCAAAATATTTAGGTGTTCTCGTTGTAAAGAACGGCGAATACTGGAAATTGGCTGTGGTTTGTCTGGTGTGAAAATTTCTGTCCAAATACCTTTTTGTAAGGTATCAAACAGTTCGGGGATGGTTAAAGCTTCTCCTGGTGGTGTTTTTAATTCTATATCTTGTAGGCGATTCAAGCGATCGCTATTGAGAAGCGATCGCAATATTCGACTTTGAAAGCGAAAAATGCGATCGTGTAGGGGATAATCTAAGCGATCGTTAGGGATGGGATTACCCCAATGTTGCCAACGTGACGGTGCTAGCTGATTTAATAATTGGGGTGAAAACTTCAAAGCATCGGCTGCAAATACATAATTTTGTAATTTTGTCAATGCTTGACGCTGTTTTTCTAGGGAAACTGGAACAAAAGCCCAAGATGTATCATCCCCAGCATGAACGCGCCGGAAGGATTGTCCGCCAATATATTGAGACACTAAAGTAGCATTGCGAAAATAATATCTGAGAACTCGATTAAATAAAACGCGCAAATTGCTATAGCTTTCTCCTTTAGGGAGATAACGCCGATCCAAACGTTCCCACATTAAGCGGGCATTATCCATTTGCCATTGAGAATACATTAATACATCGCTGCTCATATCCCAGAGATTTGCTAGGGGGTTGATATCCCAAATATCTTCATCCGTGGCGTAAGATAATTCTGGCTGGGGCGATGCTAAAGCTATCTGTTCTAAAAAGCTTTTTTCTGCTTCTGGTTGGGGGCTTCTTTTATAACCATATTCTATAGCCCATTCATCATAAGGCCCTATAACCCCAGGAAAATAATCTCCTTGCTGTTCTCCTTGGGGGGCGATGTTGACGGGTAAATAATCCATCACCGAACCGACTAAACCCTTGGTGTGGGTAATTTCTGTGTTATTTAATTCCTGGGGCGCTAACATGGTGCTGCCATGAAAATTATGGCGTAAACCCAGAGTATGTCCAACTTCATGGGCAATCACAGAACGTAAGTATTGATGTACATATTCTCTCATCGCTTCGCTATTGGGCGTATTATTCTGCAACAGCGATAACGCTAACGCCCCCATAGCGGCTTGATCTAGAGAATCTTTGCCATAGCAGATTTCGGAAGAAGGCAGAACATTTAAGGCAGATGCTAGAACTAGAGAATTCTTCCCTTCTGCCTCCTGCCTTCTGCCTCCTGCCTTCTCCCCCATATCTCCACATGGGTTTTGACTAGCATTTCCATCCATCAAGGTGAGATATTCTTGTTGAATGGAACGTACCATACCTGCATCAACAATAATATCTGCATCTAATATTTCCCCGGTGAAGGGGTTAACGCGCATTGGCCCTTTGGCGAAACCTGCATCGAGGGAATTGAACCAGCGAATAGTATTGTAACGCACATCTGCGGGGTGCCAATCAGCATCATCTGGCATTTGTTGCACTTCAATCGCATTGCTAAATCCCGCTTTAGCAAAGGCTTTATTCCACATCAGCACGCCTTCACGAATGGCGTTGCGGTATTCTAATGGTACGGCATTTTCAATCCAAAATACAATCGGCTGTTTGGGTGGCGATAAAGGTGCAGTTGGATCGGTTGGTTCTAGATGCCAACGATTGATGTAACGTACAAATGGTTCTGAATGGCGATCGCTCGAAAAATCTTGGAATGCTGTAATAAAATATCCCACTCTGTCATCAGCAATTCTGGGGATATAACCGTTATGTTCTTGTAGTTGAGAAAAGCTATAGTGGACTTTTAACGAAAGTGCCCGACTATCAGGTAAGGTAACTAAATTTGACCCTTCATATGAGGAAAACCCGTAAATAGAATCAATCTCCAGATTTTCGGGGAAGCTTTTAACATCATCAAAATAAGACTTATTCAGTTCTAAGCGATAATCTGCTTGTAGAGAGTATTTTAATAGGGGTGTTAAACCGGGTAAATCCTGCATCAGTAAACGATCCAGCCGAATCAAGATATTTTTACTATGGGGATCGATAGTATCTATTTCTATAGCATAGAGAACTGAATCGCTAAAAGAACGAGCAAGCGATCGCTGTTCTGGTTCGCCTGGATCTGTGCGGAATTTTACATTGCGGATGACAAAGTGCAAATTATTATTGACGCGCCGAAAATAAAACAGAAAATCGGACAGGGGTAATCCGCTATAAATTCCACTTTCCCCTAATCCAGATTCTAATGTTACTGTCGCTAAGTAATTTTTATTCAGTTGTTCTGGTGTCAATTCTAAATAAATACTACCATCTTCATGATGACGATAAAGGGTAAACAGTCCCGGTAATTTCTCAGTTACTCTAACTATCTCCCGAAATAGCCGCAAATCTTCCTTTCTATTGTCAATAAACATATTGTCCCATACCGGATATGTAGACAGTTGGGACATATCAATATTTGCAAGTTGGTTGGCGACTGCGGAATTAGTTCCTATTAACCAGCTATAAATTAACCAGACACAGATGAATAATTTCCCAATCCAGTATTTCATTTAGTTTTCCAGATGAAGCGATTCTCTTGTTGAGGAAAAATGTGGATTCATGCATCATCAGCCAACTTTGCCAAGTAATTCCCCAATCTAAATTGCACATACATACTCAGTAAATCCACTGCCGTCAGACAAACTATAGTTTGTCGGGGAATAAATTATCCATTTATAAGATGAAATTAATTTTATCGCAACTTTTTATGTCTTTAGGTAGATAGCTTTTCATACTAAAGATATAGGTTTTTTAAAGTTATATTTTGTATTTAAGAGCAAAAATAGCGCATAAATTGTATTTATCAATACATTTAAGCGTTAGTGCAGAAAATCTGAGCATTAGCAGCGATCGCTCAAACATATCTGCATTTGGGGAGAGTAATTAAAAAAATAATCCGATAGATTGTAGGGGCATGGCAATACCCATACGTGTCAACTTAAGCTAAAAGCTATATAGGGCAGGCGTTGTGCAAAACCCTCTCGCCCTCATCCCCTAACCCCTTCTCCCAAGGGGGGAGAAGGGGAATTTAATAAAAGGCTCCCCTCTCCCTCTGGGAGAGGGGCTGGGGGTGAGGGCAAAACCTTGCCACCAAGCGGGTTTTACGTTAAGTTGACACCAATGGGCAATACCATACCCTCTTAAATATATAGAATGGGTGGAGGATTTGTGAAATCTTACATCTAGGGTTGTTGATAGTCAACGGTCAACAGTCAACAGTCAACAGTCATCGAATTATTGCTATTTCTTGTCTTTGACAAAGAATTAAGCCAAACCATTGCTGAGAATCTGTCCAAGTTTTTAATGTCTTCATTCCTTGAACTTGTAGTTGTTGTTGCATATCAACTAAATCAAACTTGCGAGAAATTTCTGTGAGAATGCTTTCACCAGCCGCAAACCCAACATTTAAATTGAGAGTTTCTAAGGTAACATCATGACTTGCTTGACAATGGAGATACATTTCAATTTGTGTATCTGCTAGATTATAAATCGCTTGATGTCGAAATAAGTTCAAATCAAAATTACCTTGAAACCGCCAATTTAAATGTGAAAGCATATTCAAATTAAAAGCTGCTGTTACTCCTTGGCTATCGTTATAAGCGGCTTCTAAAATGTCTTTGGGTTTTTGTAAATCAATACCGATTAAAAAGTAATCTCCTGGTTTTAAAGCGTCAGAAATTTGCTTAAAAAACTGCTCAGACTCTTGTGGTGTAAAATTTCCTAGAGAACTTCCTAAGAAGAAAACCAGACGCGATCGCCGCCAGGGATGTGCAGCTAGATGAGCTAAAGCTTGTTCGTAAGTTCCCAGCAATCCCTGAATAAAAAATTCTGGATATGCTTGTTGTAATTCGAGAACGCTATTTTTGAGAATTCCGCCACTAATATCAATGGGAAAATAACGACAATCATCTGATATTTGGCGATAAGCATCCAATAATAGGCGCGTTTTTGTTGAACTACCGCTACCTAATTCTACGAGTTCGCAGTTACCTGTAGTTTGGGCAATTTCCACAGCATATTGACTCAAAATTGCTGCTTCTGTGCGGGTGGGATAATATTCTGGTAACTGACAAATTTCTTCAAATAATTGCGAACCCCGATCATCGTAGAAATATTTAGCAGGTAAGGTTTTGGGAGTCTGGCTTAATCCTTGGATGATATCTTCACCATCATTATTTAAATCTTGATAGTGACGATCCAGAATTAATAACGGATCTATTACCATGTTCTCTTCTCTTTGATTTGCTATGGGGTGCTATAAAATTTTGGGATGAATGGATGAGAAAATGCTTAAGGCAGGATATGTAAATGCCGTGAAAAAACTGAGAAATTTTAAGCTGAGAAATCTTGCGCAATTCTCAAACCAGAGTGCTGATAAAAGTAAGGACGGAACCAGTTACGATAAGTTGGTAACGCCATTGAACCGTTAGTAGCCCAAGAACCACCAAGCAGCATCTGATGTTTTCCATCAAAGAAAGGTGCAGATTGATCTAGATACAGGGGATGGGGTTGAAATCCTGGTAAGGGATTGATAGTATCGCTTAACCATTCCCAAACATTTCCACGTAAGTCATGAATTCCCGCACTGTTAGCTGGTGGGAACATATTGACGGGACTGGGGGAGATGTATTGTAAATTCAAATTATGATTAGTTGAATTGCCATCGCTTTGGGAATAAATTAAAGCTTGATTCCATTCAGCTTCGCTCATCAAGCGAATATTTTCACCTTTCCAGCGACAAAAAGCGATCGCTTCGTAATAGTTGACTTCTACAGGCCAATCTAAGGGTAAGTCAATTTCCTCAAATACAGTGCGATAGCGATAACCATCGGCGCTAGGTAGCCAAAATTTCGGGTGTTGGACGTTGTAGAGTTGCTTCCAGTTACTAGCTTCACTATTCCAGTAATCTGGATTTTCATAACCCCCATCTTGGACAAACTCCAAAAATTCGCCATTGCTGATGAGGTACTTACTCGCCAAAAATGGTTTTACTTCCACAGTGCGATCGCCATATTCGCTATCCCAACCGAAAGTATGATCATTTTGGGGTTTTCCTAATTTCACCACACCACCAGGAATCAAACGCATTTCATTCTCTGGAACATCTCCATTACTGGGTGCATAATCCCAATCTGAAGGACGTTGGAGACAATCAACGGGTAATTGACGCAGCAACATCGAAGAGGTTTCAAAATGAACCCGACTATGTTCTATCCCCATAAACAACGCCCAAAACGGGTGCTGTTGGTGAATTGGGAGATTGAGAGGCTTATTGGCAATTATATTAGCGATCGCATCTTTGGCTTGTTCTCGATATTGCCAAACTTTTGCGACTTCCGGCCAGCTAATATGTTGCATAGCCGCATCCAGTTCTGCTGGTGTTTCTGGATCTACTCCTACCTCAAATAAAGTTTCAAAATGTGAATTAATCCGCTTTTCCAGTAACCCGACGCAGATTAATTTATTGATATAAAAAACAGGTGAGTGTCCAAGATAAAAAATCAGACGGTTTCTTAAAGGATCGGGACTGAGGTAAAAAATGTCGTCACTTACCAAAGACTTCATTAATTTTTCCTCAATTTCCCAAGCATTTTCAAAATACTTGAGCAGGGTTTGCGAACTGCAATCATTAAGTATGGGGACGCTATTCGATAGCTGTTTTTTTATCGTAGAAACTCTACTCATGGTGATTGTTTAGAAAATTCACGACTCAAATTGTGCTGTCTGCATTGTTTTTGTGAAAAAACAGTGTTTTTGGGCACATTTTGCTAATGTGGTTATGATCGGGCAATTCGCTAAATTTGTAAACTAGCTGAAGAATAGTGTTGACAGTTGACAGTTGACAGTTGACAGTTGACAGTTGACAGTTGACAAATGATATCAAGTTCAATAATTTTTGCGGCACATCAATATATTCTAGAGGGCATGGCAATGCCATGCCCCTACAGTCGCATTCCTTTTTTAAATTGGTATGACAAATGACAATTGTACAGACAAGGGTTCATCGCTTCTCTGACCAATGACAACTGACAAAAAAAATATTTGACACTATAAACCAAGCTTGCTATAATCCTGGCGATACGGAACCAACTATGTTAAGCATGTTATACGGAAACTAAAAACCGCTTGCTGTAAGGCAAGCGGTTTTTATATTTTGGTCACAACTTGATAATTAAACCAGCTTCAAGTCGGGATACTCAGCCAATAAATCATCAGAAGTGAGAGTATCGCCTTCAGCTTGGGGAGTCCAAAGCACTTCGATGGCGAGAATTTGCTCGCTAGGAATACCGCCAATTTGACGTAAAGCTTGACGCAAATCCTCAGTACCGTTGAGTGCAGGAATTCCATACTTACCCAGAGTCGCCACCAGCAAGGTGACGATAATATATTCACCAGGGCCAGAGGTAATTAAATCGGTAGGATTTTCGGGATTGAGGCTACCTGGTAACGCTTCTTTCGCTAATGCAGCTTTGAGTTGGTTATTAACATTAGATAGGGTTTCTTCGCTAAATTTGCTGCGTTCCGCTAAAGAGAGACGGTTAAATTGCGCCTCAGCAGAATTTAATTTAGCTTGCTGTGTACCACCACCGACATATACCCAATATTCGGGATGGCGCAGCAAAGCGAGGCTGGTTTCTTGTAAAATTTCGGCTCTTCCCTGTGGGGAGTTAGTATCAGCAGTTTCGGCGATGCGATCTAATTCTGGTTGTAAATCGCGCGCTTGAGCTAATAAACCCACTTGTAAACGAGTGACAGATACATTGGGGTTGCTGCTGTAGCCTTCTTCGGTGACAGTTTCGCCACCGGTAACACGGCGGAAGGTTTGGAATAAGAAATTAGCGATCGCAATAAAGATTAAGATGCTAAACAAACCACCAAATCCGCCACCAATTCCCCAAAAAGGAATTAGGAAAGGAAATCCAAAGCCACCACCACCAGGATAATATCCACCACCAGGAGGTGCGTAAGTGCGAGGTGTGTAAGTGCGACTAGAAGGTACTCTAAAGGAACCACCACCGATGCGTCCGCCGCTACGAGCCGCTAATGCGTCATCAGCGTGACCAAGTGCCAAAGTTAACACCAGGCTGAGGATAAAGACAGTTTTTAACAGTGGTTTAATGGCTAGTTTTAGTTTTTGATGCATAATACAGTCACTTGAAAAACATTATTGGTGATGATCTCTCCCAAAGCTGCGCTTGAGAGTCATGCTTGGTCACTAACGCTGCTCCCGTAGCAAGCAAGCGAATTTTTGATTAGCAGTAGCTCTCTGTGACTGATATCTGAGTCGGCTACATATTTAATGTACCGCGTCTGATTTGGCCTAGACAGCACGCTTAGGGGGGATTTCTTGAGTAGATTACCGTACCTTAATATCTTTTCGCGATCGCCGGAATTTTGGGATCAATTAATCATTAGGGGCTAGGAAGGGGGACAAGGAAGACAGGGGAGACAAGGAAGACAAGGAGGACAAATGACAAATACTTCTCTTCGAGACGCTGCGCAAACGGCTTCGCTCAGTACAACTGACAACTGACAACTGACAACTGACTATTCCATTTTGGCATTTTGGCATTATTTTCCAGTTTTTCAGGATAGGCTAAGGATAGAAACTCTCTTTAGCAATGACCACAGTAGTCTATGAAAAATTGATTTAGCCGGCAGTACTAAATTTTTATGCTTGTTAATCAGGTAGACAAATTTCTGTGGTGAGAAATTGCCTAGAAATATAAATTAACAATATTTAAACCGAAATTTTGCCAAATACTGTTTTCAACTCTGGCTGAAATTTTTATACTCCAATCGCTAAAACAAGGATTGAGAATGATGTTGCTACAGCCTATGTATTACAAAACGTCAATTTTTAGTATAAATCTTATTAAAATGTCCAGAATAAATACTGATACTTAAATCTAAGCCTAAAAAAATCTTAAAATCACGGGATTTTACAGGTTAGCTGTTGGCGCGGATGACAAAACCGGAGAAAATTATATACAGTTCTGATAAATTTCTTCTGGAAATTACAGAAACAAATTTTTAGTCAAAATTCAGTGTAACTGTCTCTCGGTTACAGAGGCCCAGACTACTAGTAACTACAAAAGCAAGTTAGCCTTGTCAGCAATTCCCCGGAACAGCAAAGTTATTGCTTGTCTCTAAACAAATTGTGGAGAGTAAGAAATGGCTAAAGTCAAGAACGGCAGAAAATAGACCTTGATTGCTTAACCAAAATGAATCATCTCAAGACTTAACATTTATTGGCGGTATAGTTAGAAAATATACTATGGAACATATTTCACAACTTGGGGCAAATGTTAGAGAAACAACTGCACTGCCCGATATTCTGGTAATATCTCGCAATTTCCTACCAAAAGAGACTGTATTGAGTGAATATATTTATAGTCGCTGCCTGCAAGATCCAGAACGGATAATAGTTCTAGCTGCCAGTTGTTCAGGCGATAAAGTATTTGACCAAACGCAAAAATTCCCTATATATCGCTGGCCAAGTCCAAGAAATTGGAGTTTTTTACATCCTTTATTTAACCTTATATATTCATTTGTCTTAGCCATTAAGCTATATTTTCGCTATCACTATCGCTACATTGAATGGGGTCACGGCTATGAATTTCCATCGCTTTTACTATTAAGCTATTTCT
Organism: Calothrix brevissima NIES-22; assembly: GCF_002367995.1. Classification (GTDB taxonomy): domain Bacteria; phylum Cyanobacteriota; class Cyanobacteriia; order Cyanobacteriales; family Nostocaceae; genus Aulosira; species Aulosira brevissima. The sequence goes on along the minus strand of NZ_AP018207.1, from coordinate 7,600,347 downwards.
TGCCAATTCGCTTTTTTATCTATCTTCACGGTAATGATATTGTTTGTAGCTTACGCAATCCGTTATGGCGATCGCTCTTTAAATTAACTCTCAAACGGGCTGAAGGTATTGTTTGTAATAGTTCATTTACGAAAGAATACTTAAGCACAAAGCTGCGACTCAAAACCCCTACCCACGTTATTAACCCCAGCGTGAGAGCAGAAAAATTTACTCAACTCGCAAATCCTAGTAATTTGAGCGAGTTACGCGCAGATGTGCGGCAAATGTACAACATTCCGGAGACAGCAATAGTTATTTTATCGGTGGGACAGCTAGTCAAAAATAAAAGCTTTAACCGCGTGATTGATAACTTACCCTTGCTGCTGACTATTGGGGTGGATGTACATTATATAATCTGCGGTCAAGGCCCTTGTGAAGCAGAACTAAAATCCCTTGCCCAACGCTTACGAGTAGATCAAAGAGTACATTTTGCAGCAGATGTGAGCGATCGCGAATTAGCTGGTTATTATGCCGCCTGTGATATATTTGCCATGCTGAATCTCTTGGATACTCAAACTAGGAATATAGAAGGTTTTGGTATTGTTTACCTAGAGGCGAGTTACTTTGGCAAACCTGTAATCGCCTCCCGTTTAGGTAGCGTCATCGATACTATTCACCATGAAGAAAATGGTATCTTAGTTAACCCCAAATCTGGCTATGAAGTATTTCAAGCCTTCACTCGCTTATGTCAAGACCAAGCACTAAGAGAAAAACTCGGTCGTAAAGGTAAAGAACTAGCCCAGCGTAAGACCTTTCACCGTTCATTATACAGGCTGGAGGAATTGTAGAGACGCGATGAATCGCGTCTGTGATCTCGATTAATGATTCATCGCGTCTCTCATCTCGATTGACGATTCATCGCCTCTTTCTTCAGCCTCCACCGACAATTGTGACAACTTCCAAGCGATCGCCTTGTTGTACTTTTGTTTCTGTCCAAAACTGGCGGTGTAAAATCTCACCGTTATATTCGACTGCTACCAAACGCGGATTAAAGCCTAGTTGTTGCAGGAGTTCGGGTAACGGCGTTTGGGATGAACATCTGTGGTTTTCTCCATTGACTTGGAGTGTAATTTCATTCGACATCAGCTTTCACAAATTCATCAGCAATGGAGAAGGTAGAGCAAATTCTGAGTAGCAAAGACTACTACTCAGAATTTTTGAATTATTCAAGGTTCTGGTTGAATCCGATGTAATTGGGAAAGCAAATATTGCGCCACCAGGGTGGGTTGTTCTGCTTGCATGAGCGATCGCACTACAGCTACACGTTCTGCCCCGGCATCAATTACATCATTGATATTATTTGCATCTATGCCGCCAATCGCAAACCAGGGAATCTGACAGTTTCTAGCCGCATAGCTAACATATTCTAAGCCAGCCGCCGGTTTACCTGCTTTTGTTGGCGTTTCATATACTGGCCCCACACCAATATAATCAGCACCTTCTGCAATTGCCCTTTGCATTTCGTCCAAATTTGTGGTAGAACGACCAATAATTCTCTGGGAACCGAGTAACTGTCTCGCCAGATCAATAGGCATATCTTGCTGTCCTAGATGTACCCCATCGGCATCTACAGCTAAAGCTAAGTCTACACGGTCATTGATAATAAACAGAGCGCCGTAGAGGTGACATAGCTGTCGCAGTTTTTTCGCTTGTTCGAGACGAATAGTATCATCGGCAGTTTTGTCACGGTATTGCAACAAAGTCAATCCACCTTTGAGAGCAGCTTCCACCGTTGTCAATAAATTTTCTGACGGTGAGGTAACCAAATACAGATGCGATCGCCACAGCAGTTGATGGCGTTGATGACCTAATAAGTTACTTTCTAGGGTATACATTTGGTACCGCATCTGCTTAAAGGTTTTACCCATCTGGGGATGATGCAGTTTACCGTATTCTTCCAGCACCCGCATTGCTTCTTGCACGCGACAAAAGTTAGCTTGCAATAAAGCTTTGATACTAGTACGTTGTTCCTCTTGGGGATGGCTTAACTCAGTTCCAGCGTCACCTGGAGTATCCCGCGCCGCCCGGAGTTCCGCTGTATGCCAATGAGCTATCTCTTGTCGCAGACGCTTGCATTCATTGGTAAACTGAGAATTGTTTAACCCAAAGCGACACCATTCTTCAATAATTCGCAAACCCTCACGAGCGCGATCTAAATTAGCATCTAAAATGCGGTAGACAACTTGCTGCGTCTGCTGCGTTTGGCTGTATGGCTCGACCATTTCAACAACCCCGTTCCTACTGTCATCAGAAGATGGAAAATCAACTATTCTAGTAAGTCTCATTTATTAAATTGGTATTTTTACTAGAAATTTACTATGCACTCAAAAACATAAGAGTAGCAAGGATTCTATCAAATTAGCAGATATACGGGTCGGTTCAGATAAAAGTAGTTTAAGATTACAGTTCACCACAGGCATCACAGAGAAATTCTCAACCAAGCCACGCGCCGCTCGATATTTCAAATGTTACAGTGAAATTACAAGTTGGTGAGTTACAGATAATCGTTAGATTGTAGGGCTATTGGCACTGCCATGCCCAGAAGCGCATTAGCTTAAACAAAGATTCCCGGCTTTTATCAACAGCCAGGAATTTTATTTCTCAAAAAATTATTTAGCTAGTTAATCACAATTGCTAAATTAACGGTTTCCACTTTGGATTTGGTCAAAGATTGCGCCATCATCGAAAAATTTCTTCTGGGTGGCACTCCAACCGCCTAAATCTCCAACTGTATACAAGCGGGCAATTCTCGGAAATTTGTTTTGTACTTCTTTAGCTACAGTAGAATTAACTGGTCTAAACCCAACTTTAGCAAACTCACGCTGCGCTTCTGGGGTGAAGAGAAACTTAGTAAAAGCTTCAGAAACTTGGCGAGTACCACGCTTATCAACAATTTTATCGACAACTGCTACTGGCGCATCTATAGAAATATTTGTTGCAGGAACTACGTAAGAAGTATCTGTTTTACCTTGTTGCGCTGCTAAAATAACTTCGTTTTCGTAGTTAAGTAAAACATCCCCTTGACCTTTCTTATAAAAAGCATCGCTGGATTCTCGCGCATCTTTAGGTAAAACAACGACATTTTTAAAGACTTGAGTCACAAAATTCCGAGCTTGGGCTTCATTACCGCCATTTTTGACGATCGCGCCCCATAAAGCGAGAAAATTCCACCTCGCACCACCAGATGTTTTTGGGTTGGCTGTAACAATTTTGACACCTGGTTTGGTTAAATCAGACCAAGTTTTAATACCTTTGGGATTACCTGCACGAGTTTCTAGAGCGACTACAGAATGAGTCACAATCGAATTATTTGGATTTTCTTTCTCCCAACCAGGTTGAATTAAGCCTGCTTGCTCAATTTTTTTCGTATCCAGCGCTAATGCTAAAGCCACAACATCTGCTTCTAAACCATCGATCACAGCTCTAGTTTGCGAGCCAGAACCGCCATAACTTTGACGAATTACTACATCCTGTCCCTTTTCTCGCTTCCATTTAGCTACAAACTGGGGAATTATTCTTTCATAAGCAGCTTTGGTTACAGCATAAGAAACTAGAGTAATTTCAACTTTTTTGTTGTTTTGGCTAATAAGTTGAGTTTTCTGATTAACAGATGTAGTTTGAGAGGCTTTACTGGTTGCATAAACAGGAAGCAGAGAACTGACACCTAATCCTGCTGCCATCAACAGAGCAGAAGTTTTCACAGAAGTTAATTTTAAGGTAGGAAATAGTTGCTGTACTGAGGTAAAAATTGGCAACTTAGTTAATTGATGAGATTGCGACTTGTGAGATTCTTGCTGAGTCATGGTATTTTTTATGCCTGGTATATCAATAAACATCTACAAATCTATCGACTTAAAGTAGATATTTATTGAAAAATACACTAGCAGAATCGTAAAAAGCGAATCAAGGGGTTTGGAAATAAAAAATACATTTTCTTTACCAACAAACAGGTGTATTATTTTTCTCTGAAAGATTTATAAAAAATCAATGAAGATGAATACATAGAGAATCTGCATCTGAGTCCGAATATATAGGTGAAAAACATCAATACTAATTCTCTGAAAAACAAGAATTGTGTCAAAAAAAATATTTGCTGCAAAATCAGCTATCAAGCTTATTCGTTATGGTAAAAACCTAGTCACTTAATTATGAAGATGGGATCAAAATCTGCTAATAAAGGTGAGTCAAAGTAGTTAAATTACCTAGCTAACTGGTAAAATACCATATTCCCGATAGGAATATGCAGTTTTCCTCTTGCCTTTTGCTATGAATACCTGCGATTATTTTATATACCACATGTGTATACGGTATTTCTAGAGAATAACCGTAGTTATTATTTGCGGAGGAGATGTCATGAGTTTGTGGCCAAGCCAGCTAAAGCGATCGCAACTGAGTATTAAACGAATTATCACTCCCTTGAGGTTAAATTCCCTCAAAGGCTTTGTATCAATGTTTTTGGTGGGGACATTCTTGAGTGTCGCCCTTGCTGCTTGTGGTGGTGGTAATAGCGGTAATTCTGCAAGTGAAAGCCCAGCAGCTAGCCCTGTTGCAGCTAATAAACAAAATGTAGAATTAACCCTTGTATCTTTTGCTGTTACCAAAGCAGCCCACGAAGCTATTATTCCTAAATTTGTCGAAAAATGGAAGCAAGAACACAACCAAACTGTTACCTTTAAACAAAGCTATGGCGGTTCTGGTTCGCAAACTCGTGCTGTAATTGATGGTTTAGAAGCAGACGTTGTTCATTTAGCACTGGCTGGAGATACAGCGAAAATTCAAAAAGCCGGATTAATTGAGGCAGGATGGGAGAAAGAAGTACCTAATAATGGGATTGTTTCTAAATCTGTCGGCGCAATCATTACCCGCGCAGGTAACCCCAAAGGTATTAAAACTTGGGCTGATTTAGCTAAAGATGGTGTCAAAGTCATTACCGCAGATCCCAAAACTTCCGGTGTTGCTAAATGGAATTTCTTGGCTTTGTGGAACTCTGTAATTAAAACTGGCGGAGATGAAGCAAAAGCAACTGAATTTGTCAGCAAAGTTTACAAAAACGTGCCAATTTTAGCTAAAGATGCCCGTGAAGCTACAGATACCTTCGCCAAGCAAGGACAAGGTGACGCTTTAATTAACTACGAAAACGAAGTCATCCTGGCACAGCAAAAAGGTGAAAAGATAGATTATGTCGTTCCTGATGTGAATATCTCCATTGATAACCCGATCGCAGTAGTTGATAAAAACGTTGATAAACACGGTACTCGCGAAGTCGCAGAAGCTTTTGTGAAATATCTCTATACTCCAGAAGCACAACAGGAATTTGTTAAATTAGGATTCCGTTCTGTAGATGAGACAGTTGCTCAATCCAAAGAAGTGACAGATAAATTCCCCAAAGTCAAAACTTTAGGTACAGTCGAAGACTTTGGTGGTTGGGGAGAAATCGATAAGAAATTCTTCGCTGATGGCGGGGTTTTCGATAAGATTCAAGCCGCAAAGAAATAGATAATTAGTCAATGGTCAATGGTCAATGGTTGACTGTTGACCGTTGACTGTTGACCGTTGACTGTTGACCGTTGACTTTGGACTTTTGACTCTTAACTATGACTTTATCTCCTTCTGTTGAATCTGACAGTAAAACTCCCGTTTGGAAGGAATTACTCGAAAAATTGGGTCGGATTCCCTGGACTTGGCGCATTACTTTTGTATATCTGACATTAATGTTGTTTATCCCTATCGCGGCGATGTTTCTCAAAGCGAGTACGGAACCGCCAGCGAAATTTTGGGCGATCGCTACTAGCGATATTGCTTTAGCAACATACAATGTCACATTCGTTACTTCACTATCTGCCGCTTTGCTCAATGGGGTATTTGGTACGCTGATTGCTTGGGTCTTGGTGCGCTACGATTTCCCCTTAAAACGGATTATTGATGCTACCGTAGATTTACCGTTTGCCTTGCCTACATCAGTAGCAGGTTTAACACTGGCAACGGTGTACAGTAATAATGGCTGGATTGGTTCGCTATTAGCACCCCTGGGAATTAAGGTATCTTTTACCCGTTTGGGTGTCTGGGTAGCGATGATTTTCATTTCTCTTCCGTTTATTGTGCGGACAGTGCAACCCGTACTACAAGAAATGGAGCATGAAACAGAAGAAGCAGCTTGGTCTTTAGGTGCTTCTCAATGGCAGACTTTTTGGAAAGTGATTTTACCGCCTTTATTCCCGACAATTTTAACTGGTGTAGCCTTGGGTTTTTCCCGTGCAGTTGGGGAATATGGCTCTACCGTCATTATCTCGTCTAATACACCTTTCCAAGATTTAATTGCACCTGTATTAATTTTTCAACGCCTAGAACAGTATGACTATTCTGGTGCAACTGTAATTGGTGTAGTGTTATTAGCAATTTCCTTAGTGCTACTGCTAGCGATTAATTTCTTACAAGCCTGGTCAAGAAGATATGACAGTAAATGAGCCAAGTCTTCACTCCTCTAAGTCGGAGAAAGTTATAGCCAAGCCAAAACAGACTAATAGTTGGGTACCGCCACTGTTAATTGGAATTGCGATCGCTTATTTAGCTTTGGTGCAATATATCCCCGCACTCAACGTATTTATCCAAGCTTTTGCTAAAGGTGTAGGCCCTTTCTTTGCCAACCTAGCCAAACCGGCGTTTCTTCATGCAGCTTGGCTGACATTATTACTAGCACTGATATCTGTCCCCATCAATGCAGTTTTTGGACTTTGTGCAGCTTGGGCGATCGCGCGTCATAATTTTCCTGGTAAAGCTATAGTCTTAAGTATCATTGACCTCCCCTTCTCTATCTCCCCCGTAGTCGCAGGATTAATGATTGTCCTTCTCTACGGACGAAATGGCTGGTTTGGGCCTTGGTTACAAGCCCATGATATCAAGATTATTTTCGCCTTTCCCGGCATGATATTGGCTACAGCCTTCGTTAGTATGCCCTTTGTCGCCAGAGAAGTCATTCCTGTATTAGAAGAATTTGGTAAGGATCAAGAAGAAGCAGCCAGAACACTCGGCGCAAATGATTGGCAAACCTTTTGGCGCGTCACCCTACCCAGTATTCGCTGGGGTTTACTCTACGGCTTAATTTTAACCAATGCGAGAGCAATGGGTGAATTTGGTGCAGTTTCCGTTGTATCTGGCAATATTGCCGATAAAACCCAAAGTTTACCACTGTTTGTTGAAGATGCTTACAAACAGTATGAAACCGAAGCCGCCTTTTCTGCTGCTGTATTGTTAGCGCTGCTAGCCGTAGTCACCTTGGTATTAAAAGAAATTTTAGAGCGCAAAACCCGCATTAAAGATGTCGAGTGAGTAGAAATTAGGGATGCGGAGAAATAATAACTAACAAATGACAAATGACCAATGACTAATGACTAATGACCAATAAACGTATCAGATTAAGAATTCCTAAAGACTATCACCAAGAACCTGTAATTTCTAAATTAGTTTCTGATTATGGTTTAGTAGTGAATATTACTGCGGCAATTTTGGGAGCTAATGCTGTTGGTGATGGTTGGTTTGACTTAGAATTGCAAGGAACAGATGCCCAAATTCAAAGTGGATTAAACTATCTTAAGGAGTTATCTTTGCAGATTTGGGATGAGACAAACACCTCTAATTGGTGAGTTTATTTAAGCATCGGTCAATTCACTTTTTTCAGAAACCCGACTTATTTGAAAAGTTGGGTTTCTAAATTTTATTATGGTTTTTATCATACCAATTTGAAAAAAGAATGCGATAAATGGTAGGGGCACTGGCACTGCCATGCCCTCTAAATTATATTGATGTGCCGCAAACATTATTAGATATTATTTTGACCTAAATATTTATTTTTCAATTCTTCTAATTCATCATCAATAATACTTTTAGTAGTAGGCTGAGGATTGTTATTTGGTGAATTGACTGGATTTTTTTGCGGTTTATTGCCACCTAAAAATAAGGTTTTCATTTCTTCTAACTCTTTATCAATTTGACTGTTAGATTTTGGAGGAATCGCAGGTTGAGGTGTAGATGGTGAGATGGTAACAGGTTTAACTGATGTTGCTGGTGTGGCGTTTAATGGTAACTTTTGCAAATCGTTGAGAACTTCATCTGCTGTTTGATAGCGTCTGACAGGGATACTGGCTAACATTTTATTGAGAATGCTGCTTAATTCATGACTTATAGGAGTTTTCAAATATTGTTGCCAATTCCAAGTATCGCTATTCACATCATAAGAATCAAAAGGCGATCGCTCTGTTAAGAGTCGCACACAAGTTGCACCTAAACTGTAGATATCGCTGGCAAAAATTGCCCTTCCTCTAATTTGTTCTGGGGCGACATATTCGGGACTACCAATACTTGTACCTGTGCGATTGAGGGCGGTACTAGTAGCAGATTTAGAAGCACCAAAATCTACTAAAACTAATTTGCGATCGCTACTGCGTAAAATAATATTTTCTGGTTTAATATCGCGGTGAATTACTTGTCTAGCATGACAAAATTGCAATACTGGCAATAAATCGTTAAGTAACTGGCGAATATCCACTTCATTAAACGCGCCTTGTTCGACTAATTCCTGCGCTAAATTTCTCCCATCAATAAATTCTTGGACGAGATACTGTCTATCTTCTTGGGTAAAATACGCCAATAATGAAGGAATTTGCGGATGCTGTCCTAATTCATCTAACTGCACAGCTTCCTGGTTAAATAACTCCACAGCTTTTTGCACATTATTAGTGCCTTGGGCTTGGGGGTAAAATTGCTTAATTACACAGCGTGGTTTTGAGGGTTTATCTTCATCCACCGCCAAGAAAGTACGCCCAAAACCACCTTGTCCTATGGGTTTAATTGCGCGGTAACGTTCTTTGAGGAGTAACTTAGAACCGCAAGTTAGACAAAACTTAACATCATCAGCATTTTCTGGTTTTGGGCAATGGGGATTAAGGCAGTAGCTCATGGTAGCGTAAAAAATCGCTGTGGTTTGTTTTTATTGTGCCCTGCGATCGCCATTCTTGATTGTAAAATCAAAAATTAACGTTTACCCAGAGTATCTTTAAATGGTTGTCTAGCACTAACTCTATCAAGATAAGCGACAACCGCAGGATATTTCCTAAAGTCTAATGATAAAAGCAATTTAGCGTAGTGTAAGTAAGAAGCAACTGCAATATCTGCCACAGTAAATTTATTACTAGCGATAAAAGGCTGTGTCTGCAAAATTTGATTCAGTGGTGCGAGTAAAGTTGGCATTTCTTTTTCTCGCCTATCTGCTAAAAATAAACCAGGCCCCAAGGTAGCATTGGCAAAAATCACCCACTGAGTAATTTTGGCGCGTTCTTCGACAGAATTAGGCAGTTGATTGTATTTATCAGCTAAATAGAGCAAAATTGCCCCAGATTCCCATAATTTCAGGTTGCCATCAACTATAGCAGGCACTTTCCCCATAGGATTAATGGCTAAAAACTCAGGCTGGTGCTGTTCGTTAGCACTGAAATTGAGTGAAATATAGTCATAAGGAATGTTTAATTCTGCTAAATACCACTGCACAATTGGTACGCGCGTTTTTGGCGCACCATAGAGTTTTAATTTAGCTTGATTTGCTGTGTTAGGGCTAGCGGTAGCAGGTTGAGAATTACTTGGTTGTGGCGGTGCAGCTAAAAGTGGTGCGATGGGCTGAAAAATTAACGCGATCGCATTGACAGCAAAAAAGATTTTGAACCGCGAATTTTGCAACATTCTATAAATTATAATTAATTTTATTTCTCGCAAGTATCATACCTTTTACAATATTGAATGATAAATTATTTTATATTTATTCATAAAGTATGTAAATTCTTTTTGTTTAAATATATTAAATCTGCACTTTAATCTCAGCTGAGTGAAGCTAAAAATATGATACTAAAATCATTTATTAAATTTCTTTTACTAAGTATTTGCTTGACTGGCAGTAATGCATTAGCCCAGACTCTTACACTGTCACCTAATCTAATTAATTTCAATTCTAAGGAAGGAGAAAAATTATTAATTGAAAGCCAATCGCGAGAAGATTTCTTTCCCCTCAGCAGTCAGTTTATCACTCAAAACAATCAAGCCTATTGTGGCGTAGCTAGTATGGTAATGGTGCTGAATAGTTTAGGAATTCCTGCACCAGAAGTCCCCCAATATAAACCATATCGCGTGTTTACCCAAGAAAACTTTTTTAGCAATGAAAAAACCAAAGAAGTAATTTCGGCTGAAGATGTGGCGCGTAAAGGTATAACTTTAGAACAGTTAGGTGGATTATTAGAAAGTTATGGTGTGAAAGTTAGAGTTTATCATGGCTCTGATATTAGTTTAGATAACTTTCGTAAACTAGCCGCAGAAAATTTACAACAACCGGGTAATTTTATTATTGTTAATTATTTACGCAAAACAATTGGGCAAGAAAGAGGCGGTCATATTTCGCCTTTAGCTGCATATAATCAACAAACCGATAGATTTTTAATTTTGGATGTTTCTCGTTACAAATATCCGCCTGTTTGGGTAAAAGCAGAAGAGTTATGGAAAGCAATGGCGACACATGATATTACTTCAGGTAAAACTAGCGGTTTTGTATTTGTAAGTAAGCAGTAAATCAATAAATATAAGTGTAAATTCGTAAAATATAGCTGTCATTTGTCATTGGTAAAAGTTGCAAATTTTCAAATTAAAACTGAATTCTTCTAGCGTAATTTTGGTCAATCCTGATATATCAAAGTAGGGCTGATATCGTTGGTATACATAACAAAAAATTTACTGCCAAAGCTACGCTGGAAAATACATCATTAAAGTTACAGCAAAATGAAAATTATTACTAAATATCAACGAGTAGCGTTCCCCAAAGGGGTTGCCGTAGGCATCGCAGTCTTTTCTCTGGGCGTATTTTTCCGTAGCCAAGTTGTATCAGCCGCTTTTACTATACCCCTACGCAGCAAAAAAGGGATGGTGGTATCAGCACATCCCTTAGCGAGTGAGGCGGGTATATCTATATTACGTAAGGGTGGTAATGCAGTTGATGCGGCAGTCGCCACAACTTTTGCAATTTCTGTGGTAGAACCTTTTTCGGCGGGAATTGGCGGTGGTGGGTTTTTGTTGATGTATTCGCAAACCACTGGCGAGATGAAGGCACTGGATTTTCGGGAACGCGCACCACTCAAAGCTACCAGAAATATGTACTTAGATGCACAAGGTAAGGTGCGTCCGAATGCAAGTGTAAATGGTTATTTAGCTGTAGCTACACCGGGAACAGTGGCGGGGATGTATGAAGTGCATCGTCGTTATGGTAAATTGCCTTGGCGAGAATTAGTACAACCTGCGATCGCACTGGCTAAAAATGGCTTCACTCTCAGTCGGTTAGTCACCTACCGTTCTTTACCAGCTTATGAAAATCGCAAACCGATAATTCTCAGCAATCCAGCAGCGCGAGAAATTTTCACTCGTAATGGCGAATATTACCAGCCAGGAGAAAAATTAGTGCAGCGCGATTTAGCTCAGACACTAGAAGCGATCGCGCAGAATCCCCAAAGTTTTTATACCGGAAACATTGCCCAAGCGATCGCCGCAGATATGGCAAAAAACGGCGGTTTAATTACTCTGGCAGACTTAAAAGCTTACAAACCAATCTGGCGTACTCCTGTATGTGGCAATTTTCGTCAAGCTAAAATCTGCTCAATGCCACCACCTTCATCAGGAGGGGTACACCTATTGCAGATTTTAAACATCATTGGCGACACCGATTTAAAATCTTGGGGATGGCATCACCCTGATAGTTTACATTTAATCGCTGAAGCGATGAAGATTGCATACAGCGATCGCGCAAAATATTTAGGCGATCCCGATTTTGTGAAAGTTCCCACAATGCAACTAACTAGCACAGCCTACGCTAAATTGCGCCGTCAACAAATCAATATGGAACAAGCTACACCTTCCACAGAGGTAAAGCCAGGGTTAGAAACAATTCAAAATTCAAAATCCAAAATCCAAAATCTAAAGTTCCCTGAGTCATCAGAAACCAGCCATTTGGTAGTTGTCGATGGGCAGCACAATGCCGTCAGTCTAACTTTTACAATTAACCTTGGTTTTGGTGCTGGTGTGGTGACACCAGGAACAGGAATTGTGCTGAACAACGAAATGGATGATTTTGCTGCTGCACCGGGAGTACCTAACTTTTTTGGTTTAGTTGGTACTGAAGCGAATGCAATCGCACCTCGCAAAACGCCTCTATCCAGCATGACACCAACAATTGTTACCGAAAACGGTCACTTACGCATGGTAGTGGGTGCCCCTGGGGGGAGTACAATTATTACCCAAGTCTTACAAGTTATTCTCAACGCTTTAGTGTATGGCATGGATGCTGGTGCAGCAGTTTCTGCGCCACGCATACATCACCAGTGGCTTCCCGATGAGTTGCGAGTTGAACCTTGGGGTTTTGATGCTGTCACTTTACAACAGTTGCGTCGCCGGGGACACAACATCAAGGAGACGACTCCTTGGGGGAATGCAAATGCGATCGTTGTGACAGCAGATAAGACTTTAGAGGGAGCAGCCGATCCTCGGGGCGAAGGTTCCCCAATCGGTTTTTGAGCTATTTATAAATATAAGCCCACAGTATTTTTCAATCGCTGTGGACTTATTGATTTTGAATTATTGAGTCTGAAAAATTGTTAACAAATTCATTGGCACGAGAGCTAGGAATCAGAGTCCAACCTGCTTTGAGTAATTTTTGATAAGTTGCCCAACCTTTTGAACCACCTGGTATTTTATAATCAGGAACTGCATATTCTCTACAAGCTGTATAAGGACGCCACGGTTGGCCGGGTGCAGTTTGCAAATGCAAAATCTTATCCCCATCATCACCTAAACCAGATAACCAGCACATTTGTCGCTGCATGGTAAACTCCTTTGCGTTAAGCATATATTGCATATTGGCACATTTTTGTCAATATCCGCATCACCCTTGTGGGATAATTTTTGTTACTTATTTGAGTTCACTTTCAAATCTCGTACTGCTTGAGAGCAGATAATTACCCACAAACATCTCACCTCACGGAACCCAACCGGAGGATAAAAAAATAGAGTCAACCAACCTACACGCCTCTCCCTTGATTGAGAGTGAAGTTTTTTTTAATAGTACTTGCGGATTTGGCAAGTGTATGTATCAGGAGTTACTATTTTAGCCCAGCCTCAGCAGTAAATCATTTGTTTTTTAGGTTACATAGTTTTGAAATACTTATCAGTAGGTCGGTTGTAATTAAATTGATCTTTCTGACAAAGTTCCGATTCCTGAGCGAATTTTAGATTTTAGATTTTAAATTTTGGATTGAAGATTCAAAATTTAAAGAATCACGCACGGGTTCTGAGCAAGCGAATTAATTCGTGGAATAAATCCAAAATCCACAATTTTTAATTAAAGCCCCTGCATTCATAAGCCACTGCGGTGGACGGGTTTCCCGGATTAAAGCAAGTGGCGTGCATGGGGTTAATCTAAAATCCAAAATCCAAAATCCAAAATTGATTGACTTCCATGCGGCGAAACGCACCGCTAAACATTTTTAATGCTTTACGGTGACGCGATCGCATTCCCGCCTCACCTTTTTCAGTCAGTCCGGCTTTTGTTAAAATTAAGAATAATATTAAGAAATATAAAGTAACGTAACAATGCCCAGTGTAACTGTTAACAAAAATCAGCCTCGTGTCATCGTCGTCGGTGCGGGAATAGGCGGGCTAACGGCTGGCGCATTATTAGCCCATAAAGGTTACAGCGTTTTAATTGTCGATCAAGCTTTGGTTCCTGGGGGTTGTGCTTCCACCTTTAAACGCCGAGGATTTACCTTTGATGTCGGCGCAACCCAAGTCGCCGGCTTAGAACCTGGGGGAATTCATCACCGAATTTTCTCAGAATTGGGCATAGATTTACCGGCAGCTACACCTTGCGATCCGGCTTGCGCTGTTTATCTTCCTGGCGAATCCACACCCATCAACGTCTGGCGCGATCGCGAAAAATGGCGAGAAGAACGACAAAAACAATTTCCTGGTAGCGAACCATTTTGGCAGTTGTTAGCCACTCTATTTCAAGCTAGCTGGGAATTTCAAGGACGCGATCCGGTGCTACCACCACGCAGTTTATGGGATTTGTGGCAGCTAACTCAAGCGGTACGCCCCAGTACATTAATTACTGTGCCCTTTACTTTATTTACCGTCGGCGATGCTTTACGGTTATATGGGTTAGGTAATGACCATCGCTTACGAACTTTCTTAGATTTACAACTCAAGCTGTATTCCCAAGTCAACGCCGAAGAAACAGCCTTACTTTATGCAGCTACGGCTTTAAGTGTATCCCAACTACCCCAAGGATTATTTCACCTCCAAGGTAGTATGCAAGTCTTAAGCGATCGCCTGGTAGAATCCTTAGAAAGTGATGGCGGTAAATTATTGCTGCGTCACACTGTTGAAAAAATTACCGTCGAAAATCATCAAGCCAAATCCGTCACCATTCGCAACCAGCAAAGCGGCGAAGTTTGGACAGAAACAGCCGATCATATAGTTGCCAATGTCACAGTGCAAAACCTCGTGCAGCTGTTAGGGGAACAAGCACCAGTAGGTTATAAACAGCGCGTAGACAAATTACCCCCAGCTTCAGGTGCATTTGTTGTCTATTTAGGTGTAGACGCCAGCGCCATTCCTGCCGATTGTCCACCTCACCTGCAATTTTTATACAATGCCGAAGGGCCAATTGGCGAGAATAATTCCTTATTTGTCTCCGTTAGCCATCCCGGCGATGGACGCGCCCCCGAAGGTAAAGCCACAATTATTGCTTCCTCATTCGTAGATACCCGGAGATGGTGGCGCACCGAGAATTACGCCGAACTGAAGCAGCAGTATACAGAACAAGCGATCGCCCGTTTAGGGCAATACTTCTACCTCAAACCCGAAACCATCATCCACCAAGAAGCCGCCACACCCCGCACTTTTGCCCATTTCACAGCACGCGATCGCGGTATCGTTGGCGGTATCGGGCAACGCATCCCCACCTTCGGCCCCTTTGGTTTTGCCAATCGCACGCCCATCAACCATCTCTGGCTAGTTGGCGACTCCACCCACCCAGGCGAAGGCACAGCCGGCGTCAGTTACTCAGCCTTAACTGTAGTGCGGCAAATATTGAATAGGTAATTGGGCATGGGGCATTGGGCATTGGGCATTGGGCAAGTGTTATATAATTCTTCCTTGTCCTCCTTGTCCTCCTTGTCCTCCTTGTCCTCCTTGTCCTCCTTGTCCTCCTTGTCCTCCTTGTCCTCCTTGTCCTCCTTGTCCTCCTTGTCCTCCTTGTCCTCCTTGTCCTCCTTGTCCTCCTTGTCCCCCTTCCCTTGTCCCCAACTCCTCTATTTACAAATCATTACAAAAAATAGGGGCACAATATTTTGTGTCCCCAGGATGCTCTTTACATTTAGTTATCCCGTCAATTTGGCGTTTGAGTGCTACTAGGTGACGGTGACAAAGTTGGCGGAGTTGCTGGCTGGGGTTCAGGATTGAGAAAATCTCGCCAAGTCTGAATCTGCTGTTGTGCAGCACTATAAGCAGAACTACCTCTAGGAACCAGCTTGGCAATCTCAATACCTTTATAGATATCAGATTGTCCTTGAGTACGGGCAATATCTAACAATTGCTGACTCCACTGATCGATGGCAACATTCGCATCCATCCGCAAGACATTACGCCTGGGAACCTGTTGGGCTAGGCGGATTGCTTCTACCAATGCATCCGGCGTACCCGTCAGCGCTGTGGTTCTTGCTTTTTGCCAGTTATCTCGCGCGCGAATTTGCTCTCGCCAATCATTGATCGCTTCTTGAGCCTCGCCAGAAAGTGCCCTTCCCGAAGAAGCTATGTTTTGTGCCGCACTAATCGCACCCGCTAAATTACCACCAGCTGCTAGTTCTCGCGCCCGATCTAAGTAAGGCTGATCTTGAATACGCTGGATCTTCGCCGTCCAATCCCGGATTTTTCTCCGTGCTTCAGAATATAATGCTCTACCATCACGGATTTGGCTCGCTTCAGCGATCGCAGCTTGTAACGAGTTAATATCTTCTAACATTGCTATCTGTTCAGCCCGATCTAAGAAAGGTCTATCTTGGATCGTCTCAACTTGCGCTTGCCAGCGTCCCGCCTCTTGTCTAGCTTCACTAGCACGGGGGTTACCTCTGGGAATCAGCTGAGTTTGAGCGATCGCAGCTGTTAAATCGGTGACTGATCCTTGACTAGCTAATGTTCGCGCTTTTTCTAAATGAGCAACATCTTCAATTTCTAACTGCCAGCGAGCAATTAACTGTTGTGCTTTGTTATACACAGCCCGTGATGGGTCAATTTGTTGCGCTTGGGAAATTGCTGTTTGTAAAGAATCAATCGTCCCGATCCAAGCACTTCTTTGGGCTTCAGCCAAGCTGATAAAGTCTTCAACTTCGGTTTGCAGCTTTGTATTTTCGGGAATTTGTCTAACTATATCTAAAGCTGTATCTGCATCCCGTTTATCTAATTTCGCCTGGGCTAAATCCAGCATTTTGCGCCCGTATGCCGGAATTAACTCTTGAGCTTTTTGATACAGGTAACTATTTTGACCAATTGATTCCGCTAGCTTGATAGCTTCGAGGATTTTCTCAGCAACGCCACTCTCAGCTAAATTATCAGCTTTTGCTAACTTCTCACCATCTTCCCTAGCCGTAGCAATTGTCCGATTCAATTCATCGTATTTAGTAGTTGCCCAATATTTATTATCCACACGTAGCAATTTAGCAGACAGCATAAAAGCTGATTGCCAATTTCTTTGCCGTAATTCGGCTTCAGCTTGTTGGTAAATTCCCTCAGCCTTTGACCAAATTGATTGCCATTTTGCTACTTGTTCTTCTACATTGTTATAAACAGGTACGTCGCTAGGTATTTTCCGCGCAGTCGCGATCGCTTCCTCTAAATTTCCGGCTTGAAAACTTTGATCGGCTAGTTGTAAGATATCCTTCGACCATCTTTCAATAAAGCGATCGGCTTCGCCACGTAACGGGTGGTTTTTACCCAGCTGCTTCACCAAATTAATCGCTTGCAGCAAATCGGTGACAGTTTGCTTAGAAGCCGCCAACTGCGCACAATGTAGCCGCACCGACTCACTCGCCAAAGGCCAGAAAATTTTTGGACAATTGGGGGCAGCCGGCAACTTTAAAAGCATCGCTGTTGCCAAAAAAGCTATTCCCCCAGGAACCAACATTAATAATACTAACCAAAACACCCAATTTTGCATCCAGCGAGGCAATTTACTAAGAATCAAATTGGGGGAAATAGTTTTTTGAGATTGACTATTAAAAGGTAATTCTTCGGAATTATGATCTGTTTGCCGCTTCACTGACTTAGAGTTAGAACCAGTCGCTGGAATATTAAATAAATGAGCTTCTCCGAATTTTTCTGTTTCGGATAATCTCTGACTTTCATCCTGATCTCTGGCTCTGCCTCGGGACCAACTGTCTGTAATATCCCGCTCTGTCATCTCTCACACCAAAAAATAGTTGAATAGCGATCTGTAATAGATCGATAATTCTATTGTTGCCATAGTAACTTTCTCATCATTAAAAAGCTACTTTTTTTATCATCTCCATAAATACCATTAATAGATGCAAAAGTTTGGTGCCCGTTTATACTTTATCCTGAAGCAGAAGATTCAGTTTGCAAATCGACAATCAGCTGAGCCAGTTGATCGCTGCTGGCCTGGTAAACTTGACCACAAAAGTCACAAGTTGCCTCAGCGCCATCATCTTTAACGATCATATCTTGTAGTTCCGCTTCTCCCAAAATTTTTAATGCACCCAACATCCGGTCAAAGGAACAGCCACAGTGAAAGCGCAATATTTGGTTTTCCGGGAAAATTGTCAGGCCCATATCTCCCAACAAATCTGTCAAGATTGTCGGTAAACTCTTACCAGCTTGCAATAACGGCGTAAATCCAGCCAGGCTAGCTACCCTTGATTCTAAAGTGGCTACTAAAGCTTCATCTCTAGCCGCTTTCGGCAACACTTGTACCAATAACCCCCCAGCAGCCGTTACCCCACCTGCACCCACAAATACGCCTAAAACTACAGCCGAAGGCGTTTGTTCGGAACTCACCAGGTAATTTGCCACATCATCACCAATTTCACCCGAAACTAGTTCTACAGTACTAGAGTAAGGGTAACCATAACCAATATCGCGCACAACGTAAAGGAATCCCTTACCTACTGCACCGCCAACATCAAGCTTACCTTTGGCATTGGGTGGTAATTCTACAGATGAATTGCCAACATAGCCCCTTACCGTACCGTCTAATCCCGCATCTACTAAAATGCCACCTAATGGGCCATCACCCTTAACACGGACATTGACCCTAGAGCCAGTTCGCTTCATACTAGAAGCCATCAACAACCCCGCCGCCATTGTCCGGCCGAGTGCAGCTGTAGCTACATAAGAAAGTTTGTGGCGCTGTCTAGCTTCTTCAGTGAGGCGCGTAGTAATTACACCTACGGCTCTAATCCCACCGTCGGCTGCTGTGGCGCGAATTAATTGATCCGCCATGAAAACCTTACCAAATAATATGTTATTAAATGCCCCTGCTGTGAGGGTCGCAAATCAAAACCTTATTTAGTATAACTTAGTATATCTAAACTAAACTTAACCATTTCCTAGACTGCCAATTTCTCTCATACCGATTTTCTATCAACCTGCACAAAGTAATTAAATGACTCTTCTAACTCTCTTGTTGGCGTCATATCCTACACAAAGCTACTGCGAGTCTCATGTGTACTGGGAGGCTCATTTTCAAAATCAACTACATCTTCCCAGACAATTGCTATGACTTATATTTTTTATCCCAGTGCTAGCGGCAGCAGCGTTTACAAATACCCTGTAAATATTATGAAAAAATCAATGATTAATTATTCTGTCTGTTAATTACTAGTCAAAAATTTTAACTGAATATTTGCCATAATAAAATTATAACAAACCTACAATAATCATCATCTAAAAAATGCTAGGTACTTTTCAACAAAGCCAAATCCGAATCGAAATCGAAGCTTCAACCAGTACAATTTATGATAGCCTGCTACGTCCAGCGCAATTACAAAAATGGCTCATTGGACAACGTTTTGCACCAGGAATGCCAGAAGAACTACAAGCAGGTTTTCAATTCACCACCTGGACTGGGCCAGTAGCAGTTCATCATCAAGTAACCGTGGCAAAAGCTAACTGTTTGCGCTTATTACTTAGTGGTGGAATTGATGGATTTCATGAATGGTATTGGGGAGAAGGTTGGGTACAGTCTCGTCTAGAAGGAGTCTCCCTATTACCATTAAATATAGGACAAACTTTCAGCTTATTAAGCTTGCGTCAGTTTTTGGCAAGTCACATGTCTGATAATAAGTAGGTTGGTGCAATTAGATATAACTGATAAGGGTTGTCATTTGTAGTTGGTCATTTGTCATTTGTCATTTGTCATTGGTAAGCGTTTCTACCCTAGTTATGTTTAGTATATTTGGGTTTATTTACACCAACTTATACCAATTTTAAAAAAGAATGCGACCGTAGGGGCATGGCATTGCCATGCCCTCTAGATTATATTGATATGCCAAACTATTTAAATGGGTATTATTTCTCTGACTAAATTCGCTTGGTCTCATACCATTTATTTGTGAAGTTGCACAAAACTCTACATTTCTGGAAGGCAAAGGTACGTAGAGTTTTTTCAGTTCCATATCTTCCAATATAATTACGAGCGTCTTAATATTAAATTGGTATTATAACTCTTACCAATGACAGATGACTAATGACCAATGACCACCTTAACTAGCTATCTTTAATTGCACCAAGCTACTTAAGTTGGCTTAACCACTAATACAGAACAATTAGCTTCTTCAACCACTTGACTACTAACAGAACCTTGAACAATTCGCTTCATTCCTGTTAACCCGCGACTACCAATGACAATCAAATCAGCCTGATAAATATTAGCCAAGCGAATAATTTCGTCTGCTGCATAGCCAGTAACTAATTCTAATTGGCTGGGTACAGGTAAACTTTCTTGATAAGATTGCAGTTGTTTTTCAATATAAAAATAAGACAATGTTGGTGAATCCGCATGAGGCCGATCTGCTGGTAAATCCATCTCTAACTCTGGCGGTGCAAAAACATGGCAAAGAATAACTTTACTATCTGGAGCCAGCACCAACTCTTTTAAAGTCTCAATTACTCGCTCTGAAATTTCCGAACCGTCTAGAGCTACCAAGATATTTTTTAACACCGCTCTCGTCTCCTCAAGAGTAGACCCCTTAATTGACATTGCCGCGCACTTCGCGAAAGCCAGGTGCGGGGATTCTTGGGCTAATCACTGCCCTTTGAGGATTGCTCCCTACTAAGGTCTCACACGATTATGTCTAGTCCGAACTTACTAGAATATCACTCACTATCTAGTTGTCCTTTTGATGGACTACTCCCCAAGCGTTTACCTATTTCAAGGTACGTTTCCGTATGCCCTACGGTACGCGGATTATGAGTTTATATCATACTCAATTTCCCAAGCTTTTATTTTGCATCTAATGGGTGATTTTCTCGCAAATCATCAGCAAAAATTCACCATTCTCAATCACTCTTCATGCTGAATTCGCCGTCTGACGGAATCGCTATGGGAGGGCAAATCCTCCACTGATGCTAGAACGTCAATTGTCCCAGCCACTTTTTGCAATGCAGTTTGCGAGTATTGGATAATACTTGATTGTTTAAGAAAAGTTTCCACACTCAAGGCTGAAGCATAACGGGCAGCCCCCGAAGTCGGTAAGGTATGGTTGGGGCCTGCTAAATATTGTCCTACGGCTGGTGGTGTAGCATCTCCTAAGAAAATTGCCCCAGCATGGCGAATTTGTGGGAGAAATTCCCAAGGCTCGGCAATTGCTAATTCCAGATGTTGGGGAGCAAATTCGTTAGTCAATTCTGCGGCTGCTTTGAGAGATTCGACAATCACAATCAAGCCATAGTGAGCGATCGCTTTTTCCGTGTCAATGCGTCGGGAATGATCTACTAATTGTCGTTCCACAGCTACTTGGACATTTTTCGCTAAAGCCGCATCCGTAGTCAGCAGAACCGCCGCCGCCATTGGATCGTGTTCGGCTCTGGCTAGCATATCCGCAGCTACATGTACGGCATTTGCGGTTTCATCGGCAATAATTAGCACTTCACTCGGCCCTGATAGGCAGTCAATCCCGACGTTACCGTAGACAAGTTTTTTAGCTAACGTGACATAAATATTACCAGGGCCTACAATGACATTAACTTTCGGAATCGTTTCCGTACCGTAAGCTAAAGCCGCGATCGCTTGCGCTCCCCCGACTCGGTAAATTTCCTGCACCCCAGCTTCTTGAGCTGCTACTAGCACAGCCGGAGGAATTGCTTTACCTGCTCCTGGAGGTGTCACCATGACTATTCGCGGTACACCAGCCACTCTTGCCGGAATGGCATTCATCAGTACCGTACTGGGATAAGCAGCACGCCCACCAGGGACATATAAACCCGCCCGATCTACAGGATTGTAGCGTTTGCCCAACACTACCTCATCCTCAGCAAAGTTAACCCAGTTTTTCGGGACTCGCTGACGATGAAACGCTTCGATTTTTTGGCTAGCTAACCGAATCGCCGCAATCAACTCCTGAGACACCTGCTGATAAGCCGCATCCAATTCTGAGCCTGTAACCCGCAGTTCCTCCTGCTTGAGAGTTTGGTTGTCAAATTCATCAGTGTAATGCAATACAGCCTTGTCGCCTTGGCGTTTCACTGCTTGCAACACTTCCCGCACCGTGGCTTCTTTATGAAGTACGTGTTCGTCATGGGTGCGATCGCAGATCCGTTGTAGTTCTGCTCTGACGTCTGCCTGCTGAGTAATAATTCGCAGCATGGAGTAAGCACAATGCCAAAATTAGAATATACCCGCCTGAGAATTAATCTTGCTCTTTACCTAAACAGGTACCGAGGTGAGTCTAATTCCCTTCTCTAGCTTAACCTGGATTTTTTTGATACTCCCAGTGTTGTTAATAGGTTGCCAATTATCTGATGCAGGTGAGCAGGGAGATAAGGGGGACAAGGAAGGGGGAGAAATGGTAACTCAACCAATGCCCCATGCCCAATGCCCCATGCCCCACAATATTTTTTTGGGAAATCTTAACATTGGCAATATGGATGCTATATTAGTAAATCTAGTAGTGTGTGTACATATTAATAGTCTTTCTGGAACTGACTGTGGCGAATTCAAAGTCTGCTCTCAAGCGCGCCCATATTGCAGAACGCAATCGGCTACGTAATAAATCATATAAATCAGCTGTCAATACGCTGATGAAGAAGTACGTGAATGCAGTAGAAGTCTATGCTGCTAATCCCACTCCCGAATTAAAGCAACAAGTACAGGAGCGATTAGCTGAGGCTTACAGCAAAATCGACAAAGCCGTTAAGCGAGGTGTGCTTCATCCCAATAATGGAGCCAGGAAAAAGTCAAGATTGGCTCATAAACTCAAACCACTTACACAAACGGCACAGTAGTCCCAAATCATTTAGTCATTAGTCTGCTACTAATGACTAATGGCTAATGACTAATGACTCTAAAACAAAAATGCAGCTAATTGACACTCACGTTCACATCAACTTTGACGTTTTTCAGCAAGATTTAGCAGCAGTGCGATCGCGATGGCAACAAGCAGGTGTAGTGCATTTAATACATTCCTGCGTGGAACCAGCAGAATTTGCCAGTATCCAAGCCATAGCACACGAGTTTCCCGAACTCAGCTTTGCCGTTGGGTTACATCCTCTCGATGCTAAACAATGGACTGATGGAACAGCCGATGAAATTCTTACATTGGCTAAATCAGATGCAAAAGTAGTCGCTATGGGGGAAATGGGACTGGATTTTTGTAAAGCAGACAACTATGAGCAACAGCGCATGGTGTTTGAAGCGCAATTAGCGATCGCCTATGAACTGAATTTACCTGTAATTATCCACTGCCGCGATGCAGCCGCACAGGTAAGAGAAGTGTTGCAAAAATGGCGAGAACAAAAAGGCGAACGAGTGCGGGGTGTAATGCATTGTTGGGGTGGAACGCCCGAAGAAGCTCAATGGTTCATTGATTTAGGCTTCTACATAAGTTTTAGCGGGACAGTTACCTTCAAAAATGCCAAGCAAATCCAAGCTACCGCCGCAATGGTACCGAGCGATCGCTTGCTAATTGAAACAGACTGTCCTTTCCTGGCTCCCGTCCCCAAACGAGGTACAGGACGCAATGAACCGGCTTATGTCCGTTATGTAGCAGAGAGTATAGCCGAACTGCGTAAACAGACGGTAGAAGCGATCGCCGCCCAAACCACCCAAAATGCCTGCGACTTATTTAGTCTGGTACTATAAGGTGTACATTTAAGTGTAGTTGGCTGTGTACAAAAAAATAAACACCTTGGAGGATGGAAATATGCTAAAATTATTTCCTCCAAAACATTTTGCTTGCGCCATAATGATAAAGGAAGGAAAATAAAACTCCTAAGATTGATTTTGCACAGTTACTAACTTGACCATCGCTACCCGCAAAGCAGTCATCCTTAAGGTGTCTAAGCTAATTATTTGCTGGGGTTGACCATCCTCCTAATCTCTACAAGCGGATGTAATCGCCGCGATCGCCAAGACTGACAATCATGAGTTGAGCTAGACACTTTGAGAAAAATACCTTTTCCGTATTTAATCTATAGAAAACTGTTAAACATAATTGCCTTGTGAGTATCACCCACCAAGATAAAGCCATACTAATCCAGAGTCGATTCAGAGCCACTCGGTTCCTTAGTTTTAGGATATCACCGTGAGTCTAAATATAGAGGGGTATTGAAAACAAAACAGGAAAAAAGCTGCGGCGGCTAATTAACGCGCTTGTGGGAGGAGAAGTGACAAAAGCCAACTTAATTCCAGATTATCTCAACCATCTACTTTTGAGCAATCAACCTAGTAGCTGGTTATTAGTTATAATTGTCACTTTTAGTGGAGTACTTTCCCGCTTGCCAAAATAGCACTTTCCAGCTTTAATTTCTGCGTTTGCCCGTACCTGCACATAGCAGGTGGCGTTTAAGGAGAAGTTCCCAAACAGCTACGGACACTGGCTAGCGGTGGGAACCGTCAAAAAGCAGTGTCCAATGGTAAGTTTAACCAGGTTGACAAAGGTAGAGGCATGACGAACGAAACATATATGGAACCCGCCTTTCTGTTACCCGACTTGATTGAAATCCAGCGTTCTAGCTTCCGTTGGTTTTTAGAAGAAGGGTTAATAGAAGAACTTAACTCCTTTAGTCCGATTACAGATTACACCGGCAAACTAGAACTGCACTTTTTAGGTCAAAACTACAAACTTAAAGAACCAAAGTACAGTGTCGAAGAAGCCAAGCGGCGAGATAGTACATACGCCGTCCAAATGTATGTTCCCACAAGGTTACTCAACAAAGAAACCGGGGATATTAAAGAACAAGAAGTCTTTATTGGCGATTTGCCCTTGATGACCGATCGCGGCACCTTTATTATTAACGGAGCCGAGCGCGTGATCGTCAACCAAATTGTGCGATCGCCTGGAGTTTATTACAAATCAGAAATTGATAAAAACGGTCGCCGTACCTATTCAGCCAGCTTAATTCCTAACCGGGGCGCATGGCTAAAATTTGAAACAGACCGTAACGATCTCGTGTGGGTACGGATTGATAAAACCCGCAAACTCTCAGCCCAAGTACTTCTCAAAGCTCTGGGTTTATCAGATAACGAAATCTTTGACGCCTTACGCCATCCTGAGTACTTCCAAAAAACCATTGAAAAAGAAGGGCAATTTTCAGAAGAAGAAGCCCTAATGGAGTTATATCGCAAATTGCGTCCTGGTGAACCACCCACAGTCTTAGGTGGACAACAGCTATTAGACTCGCGATTCTTCGATCCTAAACGTTACGATTTAGGGCGTGTCGGACGTTATAAGCTCAACAAAAAATTACGGTTGTCGGTTCCCGACACCATGCGCGTCTTAACTCCTGGGGATATCTTAGCCGCAGTAGACTACCTAATCAACCTGGAATATGACATCGGTAACATCGATGACATTGACCACTTGGGAAATCGCCGAGTCAGAAGCGTCGGTGAATTGCTGCAAAACCAAGTCAGAGTTGGCTTAAACCGCTTAGAAAGAATCATTCGGGAACGGATGACTGTATCCGATGCTGAAGTTCTCACCCCAGCTTCCCTAGTTAACCCCAAGCCCCTAGTAGCTGCAATTAAAGAATTCTTCGGCTCCAGCCAATTAAGTCAGTTCATGGATCAAACCAATCCTCTAGCAGAACTGACTCACAAACGCCGTCTCTCAGCATTAGGCCCTGGCGGTTTAACCAGAGAACGAGCCGGGTTTGCTGTCCGAGATATTCACCCCAGCCACTACGGACGGATTTGTCCCATTGAAACCCCAGAAGGCCCCAACGCGGGATTGATTGGCTCTCTAGCAACCCATGCGCGGGTAAACCAGTACGGCTTTTTAGAAACACCCTTTAGACCGGTGGAAAATGGTCGGGTAAGGTTTGACCTGACGCCAGCATACATGACAGCCGATGAGGAAGACGACTTGCGCGTTGCTCCTGGTGACATTCCTGTTGATGAAAATGGCATGATTATTGGGCCTCAAGTACCAGTACGCTATCGTCAGGAATTCTCCACCACCACCCCAGAACAGGTGGACTATGTAGCAGTATCACCAGTACAGATTGTATCGGTAGCTACTAGTATGATTCCCTTCCTGGAGCATGACGATGCTAACCGGGCACTGATGGGTTCCAACATGCAACGGCAAGCAGTACCCTTGCTCAAGCCAGAACGTCCCTTAGTCGGCACAGGTTTAGAAGCCCAAGGTGCAAGAGACTCCGGGATGGTAATCGTCTCTCGTACCGATGGCGATGTGGTTTATGCGGATGCCACAGAAATCCGTGTCCGGGTCAAAAACACAACAACTGAAATTAAATACACCCTTTCCAAGTATCAGCGTTCCAACCAAGATACTTGCCTCAACCAAAAACCCCTAGTCCGGATAGGCGAGCGCGTAGTTGCTGGTCAGGTATTAGCTGATGGTTCCTCCACAGAAGGTGGAGAATTAGCCCTTGGTCAAAATATTGTCGTCGCCTACATGCCTTGGGAAGGCTACAACTACGAAGACGCGATTTTAATTTCTGAAAGATTAGTTCAGGATGATGTTTACACCTCAATTCACATTGAAAAATATGAAATTGAGGCCAGACAAACAAAACTAGGGCCTGAAGAAATTACGCGAGAAATTCCCAACGTTGGGGAAGATGCTTTACGCCAACTAGACGAACAAGGAATTATTCGCATTGGTGCATGGGTAGAAGCCGGGGATATCTTAGTTGGTAAAGTTACACCCAAAGGTGAATCTGACCAACCCCCAGAAGAAAAACTACTGCGGGCGATTTTCGGTGAAAAAGCCCGGGATGTGCGCGATAACTCCCTGCGAGTTCCCAACGGTGAAAAAGGTCGCGTCGTAGATGTGCGTTTATTTACCCGCGAACAAGGGGATGAACTCCCACCAGGAGCCAACATGGTAGTCCGGGTGTACGTAGCGCAGAAACGCAAGATTCAAGTCGGCGACAAAATGGCAGGACGCCACGGTAACAAGGGTATTATTTCCCGGATATTGCCGTTGGAAGATATGCCTTACTTACCAGATGGTTCTCCAGTAGACATTGTTCTCAACCCCTTGGGCGTACCCAGCCGGATGAACGTCGGACAGGTATTTGAATGTTTATTAGGCTGGGCTGGTCAAAACTTGGGTGTGCGGTTTAAGATTACTCCCTTTGACGAAATGTATGGGGAAGAGTCATCGCGCCGGATTGTGCATGGCAAATTGCAAGAAGCAAGGGATGAAACCAGTAAAGATTGGCTGTACAACCCTGATAACCCCGGCAAAATCATGGTATTTGACGGACGTACAGGCGAACCCTTCGACCGTCCGGTAACCGTGGGTGTAGCTTACATGCTGAAGCTGGTGCATTTAGTTGATGACAAAATTCACGCCCGGTCAACAGGCCCCTACTCCTTGGTTACTCAGCAACCCTTGGGTGGTAAAGCCCAACAAGGTGGTCAGCGCTTCGGGGAAATGGAAGTATGGGCATTGGAAGCCTTTGGTGCAGCTTACACCTTGCAGGAATTGCTGACTGTTAAATCAGACGATATGCAAGGACGGAATGAAGCCCTCAACGCCATTGTTAAAGGTAAAGCAATTCCTCGACCAGGAACGCCAGAGTCCTTTAAGGTATTGATGCGAGAACTGCAATCCTTAGGTTTAGATATTGCCGTCCACAAAGTAGAAACCCAAGCAGATGGCAGTTCCTTAGATGTGGAAGTCGATTTAATGGCAGACCAATCAGCCAGACGCACACCACCGCGACCAACCTATGAATCTCTGTCCCGTGAATCACTGGAAGATGATGAATAGAGGCTAGGGGCTAGGGGCTAGGGGCTAGGGGAGGCAGTTATGACTAATCATCAATGCCCAATGCCCAATGCCCAATGCCCAATGCCCAATGCCCAATTTTCAACAAAAAACTAAATATACTCATAACTCAAAACTCAGCACTTAAGTATGAGAAACGCCCAAACCAATCAGTTTGACTACGTAAAAATCGGCTTGGCATCACCAGAACGCATTCGGCAATGGGGCGAACGCACCTTGCCTAACGGTCAAGTTGTTGGTGAAGTTACCAAACCAGAAACTATTAACTACCGTACTCTCAAGCCAGAGATGGACGGTTTATTCTGCGAACGCATTTTTGGCCCAGCAAAAGACTGGGAATGTCATTGCGGTAAATATAAAAGAGTGCGCCACAGAGGTATTGTTTGCGAACGCTGTGGTGTAGAAGTTACGGAATCACGAGTGCGGCGTCACCGCATGGGATATATCAAGCTGGCAGCACCAGTAGCTCACGTTTGGTATCTCAAAGGGATTCCTAGCTATATTTCCATCCTGCTAGATATGCCTTTGCGGGATGTAGAACAAATTGTCTATTTCAACTCTTATGTTGTTCTTAGCCCAGGCAATGCGGAAACTTTAACCTATAAACAGCTATTGAGTGAAGACCAGTGGCTGGAAATTGAAGACCAAATTTATAGTGAAGATTCCCAGCTACAAGGCGTAGAAGTAGGTATTGGTGCTGAGGCACTGTTGCACTTACTGGCTGATATTAATTTAGAGCAAGAAGCCGAAAGCCTGCGGGAAGAAATTGGCAATGCTAAAGGCCAAAAGCGAGCCAAGTTAATTAAACGCCTACGAGTAATTGACAACTTCATTGCTACTGGTTCCAAACCAGAGTGGATGGTAATGGCGGTGATACCGGTGATTCCTCCAGATTTACGCCCAATGGTGCAGCTGGATGGCGGTCGGTTTGCTACCAGCGATTTGAATGATTTATATCGTCGGGTAATTAACCGCAATAATCGTCTGGCACGCCTACAAGAAATTTTGGCACCAGAAATTATTGTCCGCAACGAAAAGCGGATGTTGCAAGAAGCAGTAGACGCTTTAATTGACAACGGACGCCGGGGACGCACCGTAGTCGGTGCCAATAACCGTCCTTTGAAATCCTTATCAGACATTATTGAAGGTAAGCAAGGACGTTTCCGGCAAAACTTGTTAGGTAAGCGGGTTGACTACTCCGGTCGTTCTGTAATTGTGGTGGGGCCAAAATTAAATATCCACCAATGCGGCTTGCCCAGAGAAATGGCCATTGAGCTATTTCAGCCCTTTGTGATCAATCGCTTAATTCGTAGCGGTATGGTTAATAACATCAAAGCTGCGAAAAAACTGATCTCCCGTAACGACCCCAGCGTGTGGGACGTACTGGAAGAAGTGATTGAAGGACACCCAGTACTACTAAACCGGGCACCGACACTGCACCGATTAGGGATTCAGGCATTCGAGCCAATTTTGGTAGAAGGTAGAGCGATTCAACTCCATCCCTTAGTCTGTCCAGCATTTAACGCTGACTTTGACGGCGACCAAATGGCGGTACACGTTCCCCTGTCTTTAGAAAGTCAGGCAGAAGCCCGATTATTAATGCTGGCTTCTAATAATATCTTGTCACCAGCAACCGGTAAGCCAATTATCACACCCAGCCAAGACATGGTTTTGGGAGCATATTACCTAACCGCAGAAAACCCCGGTGCTACCAAAGGGGCGGGACGGTATTTTGCTTCTCTCGATGATGTAATTATGGCTTACCAGCAAGAGCAAATTGACTTACACGCCTATATCTACGTGCGGTTTGATGGTGAAGTCGAATCAGACGGGCCAGATACAGAAGCGTTAGAAGTTACAGAAAACACCGATGGTACCCGGACTCTGCTGTATAAATACCGCCGAGTCAGAGAAGACGCCCAAGGGAATTTGTTGTCTCAGTATGTCCGCACAACACCAGGTCGCGTGATTTACAACAAGGCAATTCAAGAAGCACTAGCTAGTTAGCTGTTCTTTGTCAGTGGTTAGTTGTTACTTGCTACTGACTACTGACTACTGACCACTAACCAATGACTATTGACCATTGACTAAGGACTATTGACTAATGACTAACGAAAAGGCAGTTTTTCGCAATCGCGTAGTTGATAAAGGTCAATTGAGAAATTTGATTTCTTGGGCCTTTGTAAATTATGGTACAGCACGTACCGCAGTCATGGCGGACAAACTGAAAGACTTGGGATTCCGCTATGCTACTAGGGCAGGGGTGTCTATTAGCGTAGACGATTTGATGGTACCACCTTCTAAGCGATCGCTCTTGGAAGCTGCCGAAGAAGAAATTCGCGCCACAGAAGCCCGCTATCAACGGGGGGAAATTACGGAAGTAGAACGCTTCCAAAAAGTAATTGATACCTGGAACGGTACCAGTGAAGCCCTCAAAGATGAGGTAGTCGTTCACTTCAAAAAGACTAATCCCCTCAACTCCGTATACATGATGGCATTCTCCGGCGCACGGGGTAACATCTCCCAAGTCCGGCAGTTAGTAGGGATGCGGGGACTGATGGCAGATCCCCAAGGGGAAATTATTGACTTACCCATCAAAACCAACTTCCGTGAAGGACTCACCGTCACCGAATACATTATTTCTTCTTATGGTGCGCGGAAAGGCTTGGTAGACACAGCGTTACGGACGGCGGACTCTGGTTATCTCACCCGGCGTCTAGTGGACGTATCCCAGGATGTGATTATCCGCGAATTTGATTGCGGTACTACCAGAGGCATTCCCATCCGGGCAATGGTAGAAGGTGGCAAAACCAAAATTCCCCTAGCTACACGCCTACATGGACGGGTAATAGCGGAAGATGTGCTAGATCCTAAGACCAAAGAAGTGATAGCCCCGCGCAATACCCCAGTTTCTGATGAATTGGCGGCAAAAATCCAAAAATCTGGGGTAACTGAAGTCTTCGCGCGATCGCCTCTGACTTGTGAAGCTGCCCGTTCCGTATGTCAACATTGCTACGGCTGGAGTTTAGCCCATGCCAAAATGGTGGACTTGGGCGAAGCTGTGGGAATTATCGCCGCTCAAAGTATCGGTGAACCCGGTACCCAGCTTACGATGCGGACATTCCACACAGGTGGTGTATTTACTGGGGAAGTCGCCCAACAAGTACGATCCAAAACCGATGGTACTATCCGCCTACCCAGGAAATTACGCACCAGACCCTACCGTACCCGCCACGGTGAAGATGCTCTATTTGTGGAAGCCAACGGCGTAATTGTCTTGGAACCGAAAAAAGATAGTGCTGATAGCGCAGGAGGAAACCAAGAAATTAATGTTACCCAAGGTTCCACACTATACATCACCGATGGTCAGCAGGTAAAAATTGGGCAGTTACTTGCAGAAGTCGCCCTTGGTGGACGCACAACCCGTGCTAATACTGAAAAAGCGGTAAAAGATGTAGCATCTGACTTGGCAGGGGAAGTGCAATTTGCTGAAGTTGTCCCCGAACAAAAAACAGACCGTCAAGGCAACACCACCACTACAGCCGCACGCGGTGGATTGATTTGGATTTTATCTGGGGAAGTGTATAACCTGCCACCAGGTGCAGAATTGGTAGTGAAAAATGGAGATGCGATCGCTTCTAACGGCGTACTTGCAGAAACCAAACTCACAACCTTACACGGTGGTACAGTCCGCCTACCAGAAGCGACACCCGGTAAGAGTACCAGGGAAATTGAAATTATCACCGCTTCTGTAGTCTTAGACCAAGCTACTGTTACCGTTCAAAGCTCCCAAGGACGCAACAGCTACCTAGTTTCTACTGGTAATAACCAAGTATTTAACCTCAGAGCTACACCAGGCACAAAAGTGCAAAATGGTCAAGTAGTAGCGGAATTAATTGATGACCGCTATCGCACCACCACAGGGGGCTTCCTGAAATTCGCTGGCGTTGAAGTTCAGAAAAAAGGTAAAGCCAAGCTGGGTTATGAAGTGGTACAGGGAGGCACCCTGTTGTGGATTCCCGAAGAAACCCACGAAGTTAACAAAGATATTTCCTTGTTACTGGTAGAAGACGGACAATTTGTCGAAGCCGGTACAGAAGTGGTGAAGGATATCTTCTGCCAAAACAGTGGTGTAATTGAAGTCACCCAGAAAAACGACATCTTGCGGGAAGTTGTGATTAAACCAGGTGAACTGTTGATGGTAGACGATCCCGAAGCAGTCATTGGTAGAGACAACACCTTTATTCAACCTGGTGAGGAATTCCAAGGTACAGTCGCCACCGAATTGCGCTACATCCAGTATGTAGAGTCTCCCGAAGGGCCCGCTTTATTAAGCCGTCCTGTAGTAGAGTTTGCCGTTCCCAGCAACCCCGATGTACCTTCCACTACATCAGTTAGCCAACAAACTGGACGTTCAATTCAATTGCGAGCAGTACAAAGACTGCCTTACAAAGATTCTGAACGTGTCAAGTCCGTGGAAGGAGTAGAACTGCTACGTACCCAATTAGTATTGGAAATCGAGCAAGAAGGCGAACAAGACCATAACGCTTCTCCTTTAGCTGCCGATATTGAATTATTACCAGATCCAGACAACTCAGAAGTTCAGCGCTTACAGCTGGTAATTTTGGAATCCTTGGTAATTCGTCGGGATATCACCGCTGATGCTACCCAAGGTAGTACTCAAACTTCTCTGGAAGTACAAGATGGATTAACCATCGCCCCTGGTGCAGTCGTCGCCCGTACCCAAATCTTGTGTAAAGAAGGGGGTATTGTCCGGGGCGTACAGAAAGGTACAGAAACAGTACGCCGTTGTTTAGTCTTGCGTCCGAGCGATACTATAACACTGAATACTAGTGCCCCAGCAAAAGTCAAAGCTGGTGACTTGATTGTAGCAGGTACCGAAATTGCTCCTGGAGTCTTCAGTGAAGAATCTGGACAGGTTGTAGGTATCAAAAATGCTGCGGCTACAGCAACAACTCAAGATTCTGCCCTGAGTACACAAAACTATACAGTTTCTATCCGCGTTGGTCGTCCCTATCGAGTCAGCCCTGGCGCTGTGTTACAAATCGAAGATGGCGATTTAGTACAACGCGGTGATAACTTGGTGTTGCTGGTATTTGAACGTGCCAAAACTGGGGACATTATCCAAGGTTTACCCCGGATTGAGGAACTACTAGAAGCCCGTAAACCCAAAGAAGCTTGTATCTTGTGCCGTCGGGCTGGGGAAGTGAAAGTAGTTTACGGCGATGGTGATGAAGCGATCGCAGTTAAAGTAGTAGAACCCAATGGAGTAGTCACCGATTATCCTCTAGGCCCCGGACAAAACTTAGTGGTAACAGATGGTTCCCATGTAGCAGCAGGACAACCCCTCAGCGATGGCCCTTCCAACCCCCACGAAATTTTGGAAGTCTTCTTTAGCCTGGGTTCAGAAGATGGCGTCTACGCTTGTGCTAGCCATGCTTTACAGAAAGTGCAAACATTCCTGGTGAATGAAGTACAGTTGGTATACCAATCCCAAGGTATTGATATTGCCGACAAACACATCGAAGTGATTGTTCGCCAGATGACCAATAAAGTCCGGATTGATGACGGTGGTGACACCACCATGCTTCCCGGTGAATTGGTTGAATTGCGCCAAGTTGAGCAGGTAAACGAAGCAATGGCGATTACAGGCGGTGCTAGAGCGCAGTATACCCCTGTATTATTGGGTATCACCAAAGCATCCTTGAACACCGACAGCTTTATTTCTGCTGCTTCCTTCCAAGAAACCACCAGAGTATTAACCGAAGCCGCCATTGAAGGTAAATCTGACTGGCTGCGGGGTTTAAAAGAAAACGTAATTATTGGACGATTGATTCCTGCTGGTACTGGGTACAATGCCTATGAAGAAACAGGAGCAATTGATGACTATGCAGCACTAGAAAGTAGCAGTGTCTTAGATGAAGTTGACGATCCTTTAGACATGGTGCTAGACGATCGCACAGCGCGCACCTACAATCTAGATGCACCTTCTCTCACCGAACATACATTTGGCAGTAGACGCGCAGAACGTTCTATTCTCGATGACGATGACTTGATAGCTGATGAAGTCATAGATCTTGTAGAAGAGGAAGAAGACGAGTACGAAGATGATGATGATGACGATGATTTTGATGAATAATCTTCAAAACTAATAGTTAATTTAGGCAAAAGAGAATTCTCTTTTGCCTTTTTTATTATTGGGTAACTTTCACTTCTATATTTTGTAATTGGTAATCTGTACCCAATTTTTGCGCGCAAAAACCAAAATCCCGCGATTGATTTGGTTCAATTACCCTTGCCCAATCTAAAGGAGTGACAATATATTCTGTACCTTGCTGTTGAAAATTAGCGTTCCAAGAGTTATTAATCCTAGCTTGATTCATCCGAAATGCCAGTTGCCAGTTGTTCGCTTTACTATTGCTGGAATTGAAAATTTTCAAGTTAGCACAAAGTCCTGTTTCCCAATTAGCATAAATATTCGTCGTGACTTGTAATTTTGCTGTAGTTGTAGGAGTTGCAGGGATAGGGGGATTGGGAGATGAGGCGACATTCTGGTTATTAACTGCCATCGATGGTAGCAGTTGAGATAATAATTGCTGCTTGGCGCGATCGTAATTTTGCCAGTCATCGAGTAAGATACCACCTGTATCAGCGCTATTCGGATTCCAACTCCAATAGGCGAAGCTTAAATTATACTTCTGAATGTATTTCACAAATTCATTTTGCCAAATACCCTCTGGAGAAATATTGTCTACTTGTCGTCCTCCAAACTCGCCAATTAAAATTGGCGCAATATTTTGAGTAGAAATATAGTTAAAGCCGATTTGCCAACGCGAAATGAGATTTTTGGGAAAGCCAGGTTCAGAAAAGTAAGGCTGATTGAAAACACCTGGGCCGTATTCATGGGGAGAATAAACTAACTTACGGCGATTAGTTAAGCGTACTGGATAGCGCTTGACACCTTCTAGATTACCACCTTGCCAATGATGCTTGAGTTTTTGACCAGGAACATTGTTTTCGACACCTTCAACGATAATCAACCAATTTGGGTTAATGCTGAGAATGGCATTACCTGCACGTTCGGCGGCTAGTCGCCAATCTGTAGCTAAGTCGTTAGTACCCCAACTAGCACGTCCATGCGGTTCATTTTTTAAGTCTGCACCAATGACGTTAGCTTGATTCTTGTATCTTTCCGCTAACAGTTTCCACGTATCAATCCAGTCGGCTTCTGTAAAGCCATCTCCATACCAAAGTTCAGGAATTTGGCGATCGTTGAGGCGATGGCTATCAAGCAGAATGAATAATCCTTGTCTTTCTGCTTCTTGCACAATCAAGTCCATCACTTCTAACGGTGTTTTGCCTTGCAGTTCGATATTGCTACCAATATTAAATTCAATCCCATTGATATCAGGCGCTCTCAATCCTGCCACAGAATAAGGCAAGCGAATCAGGTTATAACCCAACATTTTGATCTGGGTAAGCATCTCTTTATAATCTCGCTGCCACAACCCATGAGGTACATGTGTCTCTGTTTCCATCCCAAACCAGTTGACACCTTGCAAAAGCACCTGCTTACCTCTAGCATCAACAATCTTTGCACCCAAGGTTGACAGTGGTAGTTGGATTGCTATCGCCGCACTAGCTACATTGAGATGGCTGTGAGCAGGTACTTGGATCAAACTCCCCAGTAAGCACAATAATAAAGTTGAAAAAAATAAAATAAATCTTTGATAAAAAATGAATTGTTTTTGTGTATTCTTCAAAAAGAAATATCGCATATTTTTAATTATCTACTTACGTAGATTCCCGATCTGTGAAAAATGGTCATAGCCACAATTGACAGGTGATTACGAATTAAAAAAAATCATGCATAACAGTACTATCTCTTAGAGAGATATCCTCAGCATCTAATGTTCCCTATTTCGTCAGAAGTTTATCATCATCATATCCTCAAAACATATATAAAATCAGCTTTCTCAAGCTTTATCTGTATATTGTTGAATATTTTGATACTAGTACTGTAGTAATTAAATTTACGAAAAATTTAATTAGTTCTCCGAGTTCTTCATGAGTCTCATATTGCATATTAGGCATGAAGAGAATAATTTGGATACTAATGCAGTAAAAATTATTCACTAACTGCTGAACAGCTATCAAAGCTAGATTTCATCAGTAGTAATACCATGCTGCAATCTACCTCTTGTTTTTGTAGACAAACAACCCAAATTCCCTCTATGTCTCTATCTGCATTACAGAAATTCTTTCTCCCACCAATTGTTGCTTCCTGCGGTGTATTTTCAGTAATGTCATTTCCTCTAGCTACACTAGGGGAAAAGCAAATAGCTATTAAATTTCAAGAAGAACCTATTTTTTACGGTAAACTGAGAGATGTTGCAGTTCCTTATGTCATCTTATCAACCACAATTAGTATAGGTGCTGGGATATCAGCAGCTGCTGTTTGTGGATGGAGACATTCTTCTCGAAAATCAGCAAAATATGAGCAGAAATTAACTTATTTAGAGCAACACCTACAGGAAAAGGACGCCTTACTTAAAGAACTAAAGCAATCAGAATCTCGCCTACAAATATCTGGTTTGAAGGCTTTCTTGGATGATGAAGTACCTTTAGATCAAGCTCTTTTTGCCAACACCTTACCTAACACCTTCTCTGAACCTGTTGTAGTACAAACTCCACCAGTGGTATATCAACAGCCTGTTCATTCTCTACCCCATGTTGTCACCCAACATAATAATCATAAAACTGTGAAACCTGTAGCAGCTACTTCTAAATTTGCATCT
Organism: Calothrix brevissima NIES-22; assembly: GCF_002367995.1. Classification (GTDB taxonomy): domain Bacteria; phylum Cyanobacteriota; class Cyanobacteriia; order Cyanobacteriales; family Nostocaceae; genus Aulosira; species Aulosira brevissima. The sequence continues at coordinate 7,563,917 of NZ_AP018207.1, read as the reverse complement.
GCACAAACCTTCCTCAGCTATGCTCAAAATAATACAAACAATCGACCAGAAGCTGCTACTGAAAATCCAGTCAGGAAAACCACAATTACAGCTAGTGAGTTTGAAGAGTTACAAAAACAACTCAAAGAAATGATGTTGCAAATGCAAAAAATGCAGCAAAATTTGCAATTCATTCCTCAAGCCCCAAATCCTGCGCCAAAAACGCCAAATAAATTGCAAGCTTACTATGAAGTTTCCACTAGTAATCCGTTTTAATCATTAACTTAAAATACTCAAATAAGCTGCTTTTATGCAGCTTACTTGATAATCTTGATTGGATTATGACTTAAGCAATTAGCATAGTTATCAATCAAGATTATGTTTGTCAATAGAACATAGGGAAAGTTTGTCAGATATACTCAGATCGCTTTTACAAAGATATCTCAGTCAAATCTGCCTAGATAACAATCCCACAAATATTGACAGCCTGAACTATCAATTAAAAGATAATGGCCTCAGTCCTTGTGATTAATATTTAGTTACTCTTGTTAAACAAACCCCACCTTAATTAGATTTAGGTGGGGTTATCATCAAAATTTTTGGTTAACGCAGAAATTCAGCAGGAAGTACAGCAGCATTAGTCTGTCTAGTTTTCGCTGGTGGTATTGATGTCGTACTCGCAACTCTTGATTCTGGGAGAATTTGATATCGATTTCCCCAGCCACCATTCATCTCTTCTGGTAATAGACGCGGTGGTGTTGTTTTACCTGTAGGTAGAGGAATCAATAAAGTTTGACTTGCTTGTGCATACTTTTCACCTTCATTAGTGAAGCGCACTAACTTACCATTGAGTTCTGGAGTTGCTAGCTGTGGCGTTTCTTCAGATTTTTGATTATCTGATTGTTCCCACTGATCAGCCGGATCGAAAGTTGCAATAAAGGTTACGCCATTTTCAGGTGTAAGTTTCATTTGTGTTGGATTCGCTTGCCAAAATTCCTGAAAACGACCATCTGGCGAGACTTGCCACAGATTCAGATCTGCTTCCCACTTTCCTTGTTTAACTTCAACAATTTGGCGAGCCAGAATTGAAAGTTGAGTATTGTTATTAGAGTTCAATAATACTCCTGGTTGTCCAGCTATAGGACGTAAATAGCGGACTGCCGCGACACTAATGCGACTGGATTCAGGTAAATTTGTATTGCCAGTAATTTTGTATAATCTATTACTTTTTATGGATTGAACATTTTGAATTTCTAACTGTGTTTCTACTGAAGCTTTTTTTTCACAACCGTAATTACTAAACAACAGTATGAGACAGATAATTGCTAAAGGAGAAGCGGAAAATGAGTCTTGCATTTTCTGACACAAAACTTGTAAATTAAGTATTTTCATGGATAAATTGGGCTGGTGTGGTTATTTACCTTTTTAGTTAAGGTTTTTATTTATTCTGCCCAATTTACTGACAAAAATTGCAAGGTTTATCAACTTTTTACAAAACGTTTTTAGCAAATACAAAGTTTGTCAATATTGATGTTATTACTCAGATTATTTGCTAAAGTAGCAACATTAAATAAAGTAAAGACTTACTAGTAAATCCAACTAGGCTCATGAGCCAAAAAGTATTCAATAGTCCGAGACTTACTTGTTCAAAACAGCCCCAAAAGGTGTACTTACTGCTGAGTAATCTCGCAGTCTCGATTTTTTGGGTATTGGCTGTGAGTGAAGCATCGTTAGCCCAAGTGAACGTGGTTCAACCAGAAACTAACGATCTGCATCTAGGCGATACAAACTTGTTACCAGTACCGCCATCTTCTGTACCTGTAGGTAAAGCAGTACTGGGATTACAGACAGTACCACCACCACCAATAACAGATAGGGTAGATGGGATAGCTATCGCACCTATTGGTAATCCTTTACCAGTAGTCCCACCACTACCAGTTATCAATCTCCAACAACAGGAGAGTGGCTTTATTCAACAGCAGGTGACGGGAAGAAGTAATTCTGCTCAACCCCAGGTGCAAAAGCCTACGACTGTATTGCAAACAGCAGTAGGTGGAGATAATTCTGACTTTGGTCTGGGGTTGTTGAAACAGGGAGAAAATCCCCAACCACAACTACCGCCACTTCCAGGCCAAGTTGTATCCCAAGAATTTAGCGCACCGACAACACCAACATTTAACCAAGTACTCAATTCCCAAGTAGCTCCTTTACCACCCCTTCCTGGGACAAGCAGCAGCATACAATCTAACGTCTCCACCCCTACACCTACTTTTAATCAATTACTGACTACACCTACTCCAGCTGCACCCATACAACCAAAATCCATCGTTAGTCAACAACGTCCTCAATTTACTAGTAGTGCTTTAAAAGAACCCTATTTACAATTCCAAGGTGTCTATGTCACTCAAGGAGGTGATACCTCAGCACGGGCAAGAGTCACGGGAGTATATCCCATCTCTCCGCAAGCCTTATTTGGCGCAACTATTGACTTAACTAGTCAAGGTAGCAGCTTTGATGATTCTAGACGTGAGGGTTTGAACATCAACGAGCTTTATTTAGCCACTTCCATCGCCGGTATACCGAATCTGCGATTTGTGGTAGGTCAGATGGATTTAACCTCTTATTTTGACCGAAATAGCTTTGCTAAAGATGGGGCTAGCCAATTCTTTAACCCTGTATTTCAAACCAACCCCGCATTAGCCGCCACGGGGATTGCTTCTCGTCCTGGCTTGTTAGTTAACTGGAGTGTGACTGACAATATCGAAGCTAAAGCTGCTGTTTTCTCTTCATCAGACAAAATCAGTGACTTTTCCTTAGATGGTTTTGCGGGAGAAGTTGGCGTTCGTTATGGTAACGCGATTATTCGGGGTACTTATGCTTCTAATCGCGATGGTGGTGTTCGGGATAGCTTTGCCGAAAGTTACAGCATTGCTAGAGGAAATAATCAATTTGGAACCCTCAAAAGCGATCGCGAAGAAGCTTATGGTTTGAATGCTGAAGTTTTTATACCCAATTTAAAATTAGGCCTTTTTGGCCGCTATGGTCGCTATGAAAACCGCGACTTAGGACAAGGTGCAGATACCTATGTTTTAGGAGCTACCTTATTAGATTTATTTACGCGAGACGATCGCCTGGGACTAGCTTACGGACGAGGCTTATCGAACGAAAGTCTGCGTCGTAGCGATCAATCTCGACCTGATGTAGCGGAACTTTATTACGATTTTCAACTTATTCCCAATCTGCGTCTAGGTTTTACCGTTCAAGGACGGGATAATTTCTCGGAAACAGTTGTAGGTGTGAGAGTAAAATCCGAGTTTGATGTGACTCCAAGAGGGAGAAATGCTCGATGAGGCAACATAAACAAGGCAAAAGCCAAAAGTCAAAAGGTATATGCATTCAATATCTTTCTCTTTTGACTTTTTCATTGCCCCTTTTTACTTATTTAATCGCTGTGCCACCTTTAGGCAGCATTGCCTCTGCCCAAGCACAAAATGTATCGGCATCTGTAAAAAAGGGTTTTACCTTGTTAAATCAGGGGTTAGTCAATGATGCCATGACTACGTTTCAACAAGTACTAAAACAGGAACCCTCATCTTTACAAGCAAGGTTAGGGTTAGCGATCGCCTATCGTCGCGCTGGACGCATTTCTGAAGCTTGGAATGCCTATCAACAAGTACTAGCAATCGATCCCAATAACTCACTAGCTTTAAAAACTATTGGGTTGTTAGGTACTTTCCGTCCAGAGTGGCAAGTACAGGGGATTACAGCTTTAACAACTTTTCTCAAGTCAAATCCCAACGATATCGAAGCTCTCGGTTACCGCGCCCAACTTTACTCTTACCAGGGAAGGTTTGCCGAGTCCATCGCAGATTATCGACTGGTACTAGCTAATAACCCCACGCCAGAAGTCGTCATTGGTGCGGCGCAAGCTTATAGTTACAGTAACGATTTTCCTAAAGCTTTGGAGTTATTTAACCGCTACCAAAGTACGGGTAAACCCATAGTTGGCTATGCGGCAGTAGCTTACGGTCGCACTTTAAGAGAAACTGGTGATAGTAGAGGGGCGGTACAAGTTTTAGAAGCCCAGTTAAAGCGCTCCAGTAGCCTAGATGCTTTAGCTATAGAGACTCGTAAGGAACTAGCTATTGCTTACCTTGCCAATCAACAGCAAGCACAAGCCTTAGCCATATTAGATCCATTACAAGGTAGAGCTGATGCAATTTTACCCTTAGCGCGATCGCTCAATGAAATTCGCAAGCGGATCAACAATCCTACTCTGACACAGCAAGTTATCAGCCTCTATAATCAGGCTCTCAGTAATAATCCCAATCCTTCCCCCACATTACTACGAGAAGTTGCTGATGTTTTTAGCGCCTTCCCCCAAGGAAGACAAACATCTCTGAAAATTTACCGACAAATAGCTTCTCAATTTCCAGGCGATCGCGGTTTGCTAGTACAGCAATTAGCCTTGGAATCCCAATTAGGAATGGTGGGTAAAAATGAACTCAAGCAACGTTTAGCGGGTATTTTGCAACCGCTACCCACAAACTCTGCCCAACTACAGCAACTAGCTAACGCTTTAGTTAGTATCAATACTCCCGATGCCGAATTTCTACCTGTTTACCAAGCTATTTTGCGATCGGGAGTCAATGCACCATTCTTGAATTTTCGGATAGCTCAGATGTATATCCAGCAGAATGACCTGAATGGTGCTAGACAAGCCTTAGCAGCTTACACAGCTAGCAATAACAATTCTCGTGATTTGGCACCACAATTACTGGCAGCAGAAATTGAGCGCCGGGAAGGTAATTTAGAAGCTAGTGCCCGACGCTACCAAGCCATACTGACTGCTCGTCCTGATAGTAATGATATTATTGACGGCGCTTTACGGGGACTGGCTGGTGTGCGGTTGCAACAAAAAAATCTTGATGAAGCTGTAGCCATATATGACCAATTAATTAATCGCAATCCTCAAGATTTACCAACTCAACTAGGACGCGCCAGTATTGCCTATCAAGCTAAACGGATTTCCCAACCAGAAGCAGAAGCAGTTTTGAATAATTGGTTAGCAACTCAACCAGCAACTAATACACCTTCAGAACTATATAGTTTGGCGGGCGTGCTACCTGCCGACCCCCAACGAGAAGCTTTATATAATTACTTATTGCAACTCGATCCCAGTTATATCCCATTGCAACTGCGCTTAGTGCAGGTGATAGCCCAACGCAATCCCGCTCAAGCACAAGCTAGGGTCAAACAGTTAATTGCTCGTTTAGCTAATAACTCAGATTCCTATCAGTTACAGGCAGAATTAGCTCGTGCTGTTGGTAATTTGGATTTAGCCAGTGTGGCTTATGAAAATATTCTGGCACAGCAACCAGATAACATTGATGCCTTGGCAGCATTGGGCGGAATTCAGTTTGAACAACGCCGCTTTGAGTCAGCCCAGGAAATTTACAATCAGGTGTTGGCACAAAAGCCAGATGATAAAGATACCAGACGGGCTTTAGCTGGATTGAGTACGGTTCTCGATCAACCCTTATCAGCATTAACCCAGCTAGAAAAACTACAAATGGAAACTATGGCCCAAGGATCTGTAGATACAGATATAGACCGCCAGATGCGACAAATCCAAGAAGACTTTCTGCTGCGGCGAGGGTTTCAACCTGCTTGGGAAGATTCACAACGCAGAAGTAAAAATTAGCGATCGCCCAGATTTCTTTATCAAAGATTAGCAATGCGTAGTTAATTGTGAACCACTTGAGGGGAAAAATGAGTGCAGGTTTCGTGAGTATAAACAACCAAATATCTAGGTTTTCTTTGTTCACCTCCTGCACCCTTTGTCAACGTTTCACAAACCAAACAGTTCTTAGGATGCGGTACCTCTCAAAACTGGCAGTAATTCTCTGCCCGCTCAGTCTATCAGCTTGTGTTTTAGTAGTGAATCCCAAAACACCAAACGATCTACCTACTCCAGTACCAAATGTTACTCCTGTAGATGGTAGCGATCAAAAGTCAGTGTTTTTGGCTGCTTTACCTGAATCAACCCCAAATCGACAATTACTAGTTGAAAGCTGGGATAGCTACCGCCGCAAATTTATTCAAGGTGATGGACGAGTCATCGACTATGAAGCGAGCGATCATTCCACTAGTGAAGGTCAAGCTTATGCAATGTTGCGAGCTGTGTTCATTGACGATCCAGAAACATTTGCTCTGACTTTAAAGTGGGCAGAAAGTAATCTGCTAAGGCAACAAAATGGCAAACCTACAGATAAGTTGTGGGCTTGGAAGTGGGGCAAAAAGCCAGATAATAGCTGGGGTATTATCGACAGTAATTTTGCCAGCGATGGTGATATAGATGCCATTACCGCCTTGATTTTGGCATCACGGCGTTGGCAGCGTCCAGAATACATGGAACTGGCGAAAAGCAAATTGCGAGATTTGTGGAATCTATCTACTATTTCTGGAACTGAAGGTAAACGCTATTTGCTACCCGGCCCCTCAGCCGCCTTTGTTCCCAATGAATCCACCCTCTATCTCAACCCTTCATATTTGGCTCCTTATGCTTTCCGCATATTTGCCCAAATTGACTCTGGCCGTGATTGGTTGAGTTTAGTCGATAGCAGTTACCAAATTTTGGAAAACTCTGCACGACTGTCTACTGTGGGTTTACCTAGCGATTGGGTAGCGTTAGATCTCAAAACCAATCAATTCCAAACTATGCCAAACTCTAGGGATTTGAAGAGTTTGTATAGTTTCGATGCTTACCGCGTTTGGTGGCGGTTATCACTTGATGCGGTGTGGTTCAATTCACCCCAAGCCCAGCAATATTTACAGCAATCTACTCAACACCTACAAAATCTATGGACGCAAAAATCCTATCTTCCTGCACGTATAGATCTGCAAGGAAATCAATTAGTAGATTATGATGCTACATCTCAGTACGCCATGTTCTATGCTGCCATGCGCTTGGTTAAACCCTCAATAGCATCAGAAGTACTGACGAAAAAATTGCTACCGCAATACAAGCAAGGAATTTGGGGAGAACACTCTGCTTATTACACCCAAAATTTAGCTTGGTTAGGGTTATGGTCTCCAGATTCACTACCAAGGGAACTGATTCTAGGTAAGTAGCACCAAGTTTGTTGTTTAGCCATCAAGGATAGGAGTGGAAAGCGATCGCGCATATGTAAATACTAACTTATCTCGTATTGTTTCATAAGTAATTAATTAAACACAAAAACTAAGAAAATCTACCATTACGGCATACCATGAAGCAGTTGTTTCATCTTTTACCCACTGGCACAACAATAGTCGTTGCGACTTCCTTTTATTTATTATTCCCTGATGCATTAGCTAAGGTTAATGCTCAGAGCAAAGCTAACAACCAGCAGCCAGTTATTTTATTAGCACAAGCAGATACAGAGGCTAAGAGTACACAAAAGTCAGAAGCCAAATCTTTATCCGAAGCAACTGATGCCAAAAATCTCATCACTTACAACCTAGAATTTAATCGCAGTCCGGTTGTTGGTAACCGGATGCGTTTACGAGGAGTTTATTCTGAAGGTCGCCTCGCTTTTACCCGTCCCCGTAATTGGAAGTTGGATAAAGGACAAGTCAAAGCCTTAATCCGCTTTCAACATTCTCCAGCTTTATATGCCAGTCGCTCTAATTTGACAGTGCTACTCAACGGTACGAGCGTCGGTAGCGTACCACTTAACCGCAAACAGTCGCAAATCGGTCAAGTGTTGTTAAATATACCGTCAAATTTAGTTCAGGACTATAACGAATTAACAATTGTCGCTCAACAAAGCAACTCTCTAGAATGCAGCAATCCCAATAGTCCAGATTTGTGGACAGAAATTCTGCCCGATTCTAAATTGATTTTTAACTTCCAACAACAGCCAATTCCCCTCAACTTTAGTCGCTACCCCTATCCTGTCTTTGATGAACTGGGCTTAGATACCAACCAAATTGTTTATCTGCAACCTAACCAAGTAAGTCAAACTTGGCTAACTCCAGCAGCTCGTTTACAAGCTTCTCTGGGAAGAACTGCAGATTTTCGCCCCATGCAAACAAGCTTGGTATCGGATGTATCAGATGTCAAGGCAAACCAACGCTTAGTCATTATTGGGACTCCTAGCGAACAACCTGCTCTGGCTAGTTGGAAGAATTTACCTTTAAAAGTTGTTAGCTCTCAAATTCTCGATCGCGATAATAATCCCATACCTGAAGATACAGGTGTATTGCTGATTACCCGCACAGAGAAAAGTAATGCTCCTGTATTAATTGCGACTGGCAATAGCAGCAAAGCTGTAGCCAAAGCAGTACAGTTTCTTACACAGCCTGATGTGCGGAAAATGGGTACGGGTCAAGTAATTTTAGTTGATAAACTTCAGGATACAGCCACACCTGGAACCCGCCAATGGCCGCGTTATTTACCAGAGAAGAATACATTCCAACTCAGCGAGATTAAAAACCAAGGAAACGGTCAACCTTTTACTGATGTGACTGTACGTGGTGCAGCTGCACCAGCAATTGATATTGATTTTCGGGCTTTACCGGACGATCGCTTTCTGCGCGGTAGCTCCATGAACCTGGTTTATAGCTATGGGCCGCAACTGAACCCCAGAACCTCAGCCATAGAAGTACTGCTAGATGGGGTATTCATCGGTGGTGCGCGTCTAGATTCGGAATCTGGTGCAAATCGCAAAAACCTGAAAGTTAATTTACCAGAAAACCTAGTTAAGCCTAACTCGCGACTGCAAGTGTTTTTCCGGATGAATTCGCGAGAACCATTTGACAAACAAAACTGTCTCCAACCACCGGATCAACAACTTACAGGGACGGTGCATTCGGATACTAGTTTTGACTTGCGCCGAGAAATTTCCGCAGATTTACCAGATTTGAATCTATTGAAATTTGGTTATCCATTGGCTGCACCTCAAGATTTATCGAATACCGCGATCGTCCTACCCCAAAACCCCACAGCTACAGATGTGTTAACTTTGCTGGCTGTTAGCGAACGCTTGGGACGACTCAGCCAAGCAGATGCTGTCAAATTAGATGTTTATACTCCAGATTCATTACCAGAAACAGTCCGCAAAAATAACAATTTAGTGGGAATTGGTACTAGAGAAAAGTTTCCCCTTCCTGATGTATTTCAATCTGGTGGCTTAAATTTGAGCCAAGCATTTTCTCGCTTATCCGCCCAAGCAACGGTGCAAACTCCACAGGACGCCCAAGGGATGATTAAGCAAATTATTTCCCCTTGGAATAAAGAGCGCGTGCTTCTGGCTTTGACAGCTCAATCAGATACTGGTTTAGAAAGAGTGCGTCAAGTTTTCAATCAAGATCCGTGGTTCTTCCAACTCAAAAAAGACACGGTGCTGATTAGCAGCGATCAAAAAGACCCCAATCCCTATGATGCTGATGCTTACCAGCTAGATTTCTTCCAAAGCGCGCCAAAGGTGAATCGGATCGAAAAGACCACGCTCTTGAGTAAGGTGTCGCGGCTCATCCAAGAAAATTGGCTATTACTACCTCTAGGAATTGTGGGTTTATCGGTGCTGCTTTACGGCATTTCTCAGTTGTATATCAAGCGGCTAGCTAATTCAGAAAAGAAATAAAAAATCCTAATGCACGCAGAAAAAACTAAAAATTCTCTGCGTGCAATGACAAATCCTCTCTCAAATCTCACATCCAAAATTTAACATCAGATAATGTCTTCTTCTTCCTATAGACCACCGCGTAAACCAGGCGATCGCCAGCGCCCTAAATTGGGTAACTGGCTGATTGACCTTACCCCTAGATTTTTTGATCGTCATCTTGAGCAAGTCGGTCTTAAACAGTTAAAGTGGCTGGCGCTGCTGCTATTAATAGTTTCTGTGCCGTTAATTATTACGCCAATACAAGTTTGGCAACAAGGTGCAGTTGCTGTCTTTTTAATATTGCTTGGTCAGTTAGTTGTCCAAGCAGAAAATGAAGAATCTTCTCCAGAAATCAGCCAGTATTATCATTTATTTATGATCTGGCTGAGTTTGGTCACAACACTGCGTTATTTATACTACCGTCTCAGCTATACGCTGAATTTTGACGGTTGGGTAAATAGTATTGCTTGTTTGCTGCTATTAGCAGCCGAACTTTATGCCATTTTGACATTGGTATTGGCATATTTTCAAACTCTGAAAATTAAAGAACGTCAACCTGTTAATTTATCTACTATCCCAGAAGCTGAATGGTTTAGCGTTGATATCTACATTCCGACTTACAACGAAGATGTGGAAATTGTGCGCAAGACGGCGTTAGCAGCCTTGGCTTGTGAATATGCTCCTGGGAAAAAGAAAGTTTATATTCTGGATGATGGTCGTCCGGAAAGATATCCAGAAGGCGATCCGCGTCGAGAAAAGTTCCGCGCCAGACGGGAACAAATCAGGCAAATGTGCCAAGAACTCGGCTGCATCCACATGACGCGGAATAATAACGAACATGCCAAGGCGGGTAATATTAATACCGCGTTTTACAAAACCGATGGGGATTTGGTGCTGATTTTGGACTGTGACCACATTCCATCACGCCAATTTCTACTGCACACCACAGGCTTCTTTTATGACCCGAAAGTCTCCTTTGTGCAAACACCTCACTGGTTCTATAATCCCGATCCCTTTGAGCGGAATTTGCTCACCGATGGTAAAATTCCGGTGGGTAATGAACTGTTTTATAAAGTACTGCAAAAAGGTAATGATTTTTGGAATGCTGCCTTCTTTTGCGGTTCAGCAGCATTGATGCGCAAAACCCATGTTTTAGAAGTTGGGGGAATTGCTGTAGAAACCGTGACAGAAGACTGTCATACCGCTTTGCGGTTGCATTCCAAGGGTTACAAGTCGGTATACTACGACAAAATTATGGTGGCTGGTTTAGCACCAGAAACCTTTTCTTCTTATGTGGGACAACAAGTGCGTTGGGCCCGGGGAATGGCACAGATATTGCGGTTGGAAAACCCCTTATTTAACCCGAAACTGAAGTTAACATTAGCCCAAAGGATTTGTTATTTCAGCGCCACTTCGCACTTTTTATATGGATATCCTCGAATAATATATGCGATCGCTCCTACCCTATTTTTATTATTTGGCATTAACTCCGTCCAAGGTTTAGGTTTAGAAACATTAGCTTACGCTATCCCTCATATACTTCTCTCCCTGTCAGCCAATTACATCATCTACAAACAAGTCCGCTTCTCGTTCTGGAATGAAATTTTTGAATTTGCAATGGCTTTCCAGGCTGGGTGGGTAACTATGTTGGCGCTAATTAATCCTAAGATGGGTTCGTTTAACGTTACGGATAAAGGTGTATCTGTTAATAAACGTACCTTTGACTGGCAATCAATGCGCAGTCTGTTATTAGTGACGTTAGTGGTAGTTGCTTCTTTAGTGGCTATCCCCTATTGGCTATTGCTACGGCCTGAAGATTGGCAAGCTGTGCTAGTCAATACCATGTGGTCTATTTTAAACCTGATTTTATTGGTAGCTGCTTTGTTAGTTGGCTTTGAACAACCGCAAATCCGTTCTGCACACCGATTACAGCGACGCCTAAATGTGGTTATTTCTAGTAACGACCAAGTAGTAATGGGGGAAACAATCAATATTTCCGAAACTGGAGCGTTAATTTCTTTGGAATCTTGGCCTAATTTAGCCGATGAAGTCGAAATTGAGGTCATGGGCGACTTTACTGCTAGCGCTACCCTCACAGCCAGAATTATCCGGATTTCTCCGTATAACGATACAGAAACCCATTTAGCAGTTGATTTTATTAATATTACTCCGGCTCAACTGGATGCTTTGACTTTGGTGTTGTACTCGGATGTCCGAGAATGGTATTCCCAAAAACGCCAATATATAGATCGGCCAATGGCTTCCTTTGGATTTTTGGCGACTAGCTTGCGGCGTTCTTTACGGGATATCAAACAACCCAGTCGCAAAAAGGTACGCAAACAAGTCCAAACTATCGGTCAACTTTATTGGGATGGTCACTTTTTCTCTGGAGTCGCCACAGAATTAGGGGTAACAGGTTTACGCTTGGAATTAGAAGATACAAAAGCTGTATCCTCTAACCGCATATTACGAGAGCATGATTGGCATACTATGCGCACAGTCAAGCCTTTGGTGGGATTGCTGTTGAATCGGGATGGGGATGAGCTTTCATCTAGCCGATTTGTGGCGGAAATTACCTCGGTAGAAGAACAACCTAACGGTAAAATTGCGATCGAGTTGAATTTCCCGGATAAATTTAAGCAGCGCCAAGACATCAAAATCAAACAACTTTTACAAGTCTTGTAGTTACAACTACAGAACGACCATAATTTTAGCTTCTAGTCAACACAAAGCGCGCTTTAGCAACAGCTAGAGCCGCTTTTTTATATTATTTTTTAATTTATTGCTGTGGGGACTACTATTAAGTACCTGAATCTCATAAACTGATTTTAGAGCATATTAATGAGGACTTAGGCGAGAAATCTCCAAAGCTCTGATTTCTCTGTATCCTCTGCGGTTCAATTTTCGGTAACTTGTGCGTAAGTCCAGTTATATTTAATTACGCCGACCAACTTAGACTATAAAATTACGAATTTAATTTATGAGTAATGAGATAAATCTTCCTTTATTAGAAATGCTGGAATATGTTCCTTATATTGACGAAGATGGACAATTACCTGAACAATTTCAGGGAAAAATAGGAGTATATGCTATCTTTGACCAAGACAAAGTATTGCAATTTGTAGGTTATTCTCGTGATGTTTATCTTAGTTTGAAACAGCATTTAGTCCGTCAGCCACAAACATGTTATTGGGTAAAAGTTCAAACTATTGACAGACCAAACCGCACTCTTTTAGAAAACATCGAGCAGGCTTGGATTGCTGAGAATGGTAGTTTGCCTTTAGGTAATGGAGAACATAAAAGTCAATGGACGAATGCCATTGATGTTAAAGCAAAAATGACACCTGAAGAACAAGAAAAATATCAAAATCCTCTCAATGATGAAGTGACACAAATAAAAATTCTTAAAAATGTAGCACGGCGAGTAGAGACTGAGATTTTAGCTGTTTTAGAAACCCGTGGTTGTCAAACACAAATCCGCTTTAATCCTAAGTTGAAAGAAGAAGGATTGCTGGATTTGAAATAGTTGGTAATTTGTATGGCTGTCCGCAGGTTCTGAATATATTTGTTGCGCACTCTCTCCACAGTTAAGCCGCGCTTAACTTTTGTTGGGGTGAATGTATCGCCGCTATCCTCCTCACCCGTAAAGGTTGGCGGGAGTAATCCGGGGGTTTAGATGGGAGATGGGGAAGATCAGGCTTGTTGCTGATAAGGTAACATTTTATGCAGATGATGCAGCCAAAAAGATCCTGAAAATTAATTTGGGTATTAAGATTTGATTGTTCAATAGATTTTAGATACCTATTTCTCCCTAGTAGGGTGCTACGATGACAAACACGCCACCTCCCGATCCTGAGTCATCTTCAAAAAATCCCCTTGGCTTTGATGAATTTATCGCCGTTCTGGTTGCTTTTAGCACGATTGGCGTGATTCTTTTTTGGTCGCTGTCTCGTAAGGATTCAGACTGGAATGTAGGTGAGATATTTTCTTTATCTCCCGCTACTTCACCCAATATTCAGCAAAATCAAGGGTTACCTTCTCCTGTTCCCCAAGTCCAGCCTAATACAGAAACAGAGACTGTACCATCACCTGTACCGACACCTAATGTTGAATCTAGTACGGCACCATTAACTATCGATGAGGTACCTTCTACTTCTGTTTTACCACCAACTGCGATCGCTCCCACTACTCCGGCGCAAGTACAAGAACCTTTGTCTGCTAGCAAACCCTTGACACCACCATTCTCTTTGGTAACGCCGGCAAAGAAAAAGTCAGCTATCCCACCACCAATCGCCTTTAACGATGTACCTGATGATTTTTGGGGTCAGAAGTTTATTAATGTTCTTTCTGCGCGCGGTACGATTAAGGGTTTTCCCGATTACACTTTTAGACCAAATCAGCCTGTAACCCGTGCAGAATTTGCGGCAATATTACAACAAGCTTTTGAAGATAAACCTGTGCAAAATCCGCCCAAATTTAAGGATATTCAAGATAAATTCTGGGCAACTCCGGCGATTAACCAAGCTATTAGTACAGGATTTTTGAAAGGTTACCCTAACCAAACTTTTCAACCAGAACAAAAGATTTCCCGCGTACAAGTGTTAGTGGCTTTGGTTAGCGGGTTGAATCTGAAAACCCCTACATCGCCAGAGCAGGTGTTAAAAATATACAAAGATGCTAAAGATATTCCTCAATATGCAACTGATAAGGTAGCTTCGGCAACAGCTAATGGTTTGGTTGTCAACTATCCTAATTTGGAAGTTTTTGCACCTAATCAAGAAGCTACTAGAGCTGAAGTGGCGGCGATGGTTCATCAAGCTTTAGTTTATCGGGGGAGATTGGAAGCAATTCCCTCGAATAACATTGTTCGCTTACCTAAATAACTATCCCCTGACTGGACAAATTTCGCGATGCTCATTTGTGGAGAAAGTCAGGGGATTCTTAGATATGTAGCCGCTATCAATCAAGGTGCGGCTACAGTTTAATAAAATTTATTGTGACCAGTTTCCCTGATTTTTCTTACTAATGACAACACTAAGGCTGTTCATTAGGCAGAAAAACTGTGTTCAGCAATACATTACTCTGGAGCGTTTTTGCCCACAACTTGTGATTTGAGTGTGGTGATTTCGTTGGTTAATTCTTTCCTGGTGGATGCTTTGAGTAGATAGCGATAAACAAACCAGGCGGAGTAACCGATACCAATTAATTCAAAGGTAGGTGCTACTAAAGGAATGTCGTTGAGAGAATCTAGGATTGCCAATAGTACCTTAACGGCGACAACTGCTCCGACGATTAAGCCGATGGAAACTAGGGGCTGCTTATACTGATTAAAGAAGTTTCCTAGATATTCAGGTAGCGTCCCTAAAAAGCTTGAGATTTGTTCTCCATATTTTAGCCATTGCTCTTGAGACTGTGCGGGTGGCTGGAGTTTAGTGATGGTTCCGCTTTGATTGTTGATGTCTGTCATCGTGGTCTCTGAAGACTTGGTTTCTGTGAATTCCGGTTCTTGCATTTTCGCTTCCATAAATTGTAACAGTTGAGTTTCTCTAATCCGGACAATTACAACCTCAAGGGTGTTGATTAGGTGATGCTTTTGAGCATCGTTACAACTGAGTTTGGGTTCAAAATGGTTTTAGTGTCCTATCACCATAATTGTCCTTTAACCACTACTCGATCGACTACCAGGTAGCAATTAAGTAGGAGGATAGAAGTCAGATGGTAGCAGGAACTATAAAAGTCAGCTTTCTGAGTTCTGTTTTTAAATCAACTGGAATCCTCAGGTTGCTATTATCCCATGTCATGTCAGTTGCCCATTATGGTACTTAATTACAAGTACAAATTACGCAAAAGTCAGTCCACTCCTTATTTATACAAGCCTCAAACCCGATTTAGCCGGATATTAAAGCTATCTTAAGCAGTGTGAGTCAATTAAACCATTGCTAGTGATATTAATCTGTAATAAAAGTTTTTATGTGTTGAAATAGACTAGACAGAAAGTTCTTTTTATGGTATATCAGCCATGTAGATTGAGCGATCGCCTAAAAATAAGTTTGGCTGAATTTTCTGTCATCTGTTGACTATGGACTCCTACCTATTTTCTGTTGATTAGCCCTTGCTGGCAAAATTCAATGTCTACATGTCAACGACAAAATTCTGAGAATCTTTTACTCATTTTTGGAGAGAGATTTAGGATGCAGATAGATATGATTCAGTTTTTCTTATCCTAAATCTACAAACTCCAAGTTATGCTAATACTTCATCAGTTTAGCTTATTTCCAATCGGGAATTTCCGCATCTTCGCCACCAATACCGATTCCTGTGTGATAGATTTCGGCATCAGTGATGGTGAGATTATTCATTGATGCTCGATAAACATTAGAATCGTAAACTTTGGCACGAGTTAAATTGGCGTTATTGAGGTTGGCTTGCTTCAAATTCACATTGGTTATGTAAGCTGAAGTTAAGTTTGCTCCTGTTAAGTTAGCACCAGTGAGATCGGCACCTTCAAGGTTAGCTCCACTGAGATTAGCATTTTGGAGATTTGCACCTCTGAGATCGGCTCCAATTAAATGCGCGCTACTGAGGTTTGCACCTCTTAAATTACAGTTAATACATTCCCCAGTTGTTAACAACTTTTGTAAGTCTTGCGGGTTATCAGCTTTGACTGCGGTAGTGAAAAAGAGGGGAGTGGCTAAGGCTAGAACTGCTAATAGCTGGAGTTTCATAATTTCCCCCTTGGTACTCAAGTAAAATCCGTTCTTTTCCTCACAGTTCTATTATCTCACTAATTTTCTGCAATTATGTTAATTGAGTACATAAGAGATTTGGGTAAACCAGTTATTTGCTGTCAATGAACTGCAGATTTATCAAGGTTTTGGCGGCTTGATGACGCAGAAATTTTAGCAAAATGACGCCTATTAAATTACTGTTAATTCTTGTAAAGCAATTGCCTAAATTAATATATTTTTTTAGGATATTTTAACATAACTTATTCAACTGCTGATTATTAGCGGAAAACAAGCATTTTTGCGCTTTTAAAGCCTGAGAAAATCTCGCATATAATGATTGACTAATTTTGACTGTTCTTGCTGAACCCAATGACTAAAATTGGGGATATATTTGATTTGCAAATCTTGAACATAGGTTTCTGTACCGTAAGTAAGTTCCTTACCTAAAGCCGTATCGTTTTCGCCCCAAATCATCAAAGTTGGTACAGTCAAAATTTCTTTAGTATTTACTAAATTAATCAACAGATAGATGTATAGACCGAGTAACTCTTGCTAAAAAATATTATTTATATGGGCAATTAATATGACACAATATCTAATGCATCATCCTGAAGGATGGGTAGAAAGATTAGCAAGATTTATTTATGCATCTAAAGGAGTAGTTTACAGTATCGTTGGGTTATCAGCATTTTAAGTAGCTTTTAATATGAATTTGTAAACAAGGGATAAGCAAGGAGCTTTACAAACCATTGCGCAACAAGTTTATGGCTTTTAGACTTTGTGGCACTAGGTTTAGTGGTCTATGGTATTTATATGGTAGTGAAAGCGCGGTATAGTCAGCTAGTCGTTAATTAAAAATTGCGGCAGATGAGCTTGATAGAAATACGCGGTGTTTGGTTAACCAATACCGATAGTAAAGTACTAAAGTCTCAGCAACGCATTGCTGAGGCGATGAATTTTTTGGCGGAGACAGGATTTAATGTGGTGTTTCCTGTAGTTTGGAATCAGGGAGTCACTTTTTACCCTAGCCAATTGATGCAGCAAACATTTGGTGTAGAAATTAACTCTAATTTTATTGGACGAGATCCTTTAAGAGAATTAATTGTCGAAGCGCGCCGGGTAGGGTTAAAAGTTATACCTTGGTTTGAATATGGCTTTGCGAGTTCCTACAATGCTAATGGCGGGTTGCTGTTGCAGACAAAACCGGAGTGGGCGGCGCGCGATCGCAATGGTAAACTACTGCAAAAGAATGGTTTTGAGTGGATGAACGCCCTCGATCCGCAAGTGCAAGAATTTCTGTTAAATTTAGTCTTGGAAGTTGTCAAGAATTATGATGTTGATGGCATTCAAGGTGACGATCGCTTACCTGCTTTACCTGCTGAAGGTGGCTATGATGAGCAAACTATCGCCCTTTACCGTCAACAGTTTCACCAAGATCCACCAGTAAACCCCCAAGATAGACAATGGTTACAATGGCGTGCAGATATTTTAACTGAATTCTTAGCCCGTCTTTATCAAGAAGTGAAAGCCATTAACCCAAATTTAATTGTGTCTATGTCCCCCAATATTTATGATTGGGGATTTAAAGAATATTTGCAAGATTCAGTTACCTGGCTCAAGCGGGGAATAGTCGATATGATTCACCCGCAAATTTATCGTCGCGATTTCTCTAGTTATAAATGTATGATTAATCGCTTGATAACTGAACAATTTACAGAGGCAACATTAGCCAAGTTAGCACCAGGAATTTTAATGAAACTTGGTTCTTATTGTATTAGTCCTGAATATTTAATTAAGGCAATTGAATGTAATCGCAGACGAGGAATTAAGGGAGAAGTATTCTTTTTTTATGAAGGCTTGCGAGAAAATGATGGCGCTTTAGCTCAAGTACTGCGTCATAAACTGTATGCACAATCGGCATCATTTCCCACTTTAGCTGATTTGCATGTAGGTGCGGTACATAGCCCAAGAAGTTTATCTTTGTGGCAAAAGTTAGAACGGTTTTTGCGAAATCTTTTTTAAACAGGTGCAGGGTAAATTAATGCAGATAGAACAGGTAATTACAATTCTCAAACATGATTTACCGACGTTGTTTGAAAAAGATATTTCTTACGATATATATACTCAGGATATTTATTTTCGCGACCCGGTAAATAAGTTTAAATATAAATTTAACTATCGAATTATATTTTGGACTTTACGCTTTCATGCTCAGTTATTTTTTACGCAAATTTACTTTGACTTACATGAAGTGTATCAATCAGCAGAAGATACGATTTTAGCCAAGTGGACAGTGCGTGGGGTTTTGCGCGTTCCTTGGAAAGCGAAAATCTTTTTTAATGGGTATTCAACTTATAAATTTAATCAAGATGGCTTGATATACGAGCATATAGATACTTGGGATCGCCCACCTACAGAGATTTTACAGCAGTTTCTCAAAAAAGGTAGAGAAAGTTAAGCAGGCGATCGCATCTTTTCTCGTCTTATTTTGCAGTCTTAGGTTGAAATATCAAGTAAGTCCCACCTAAACCTTCAACAATTGTCCGCGTATTAGCTGTCATCATAGTTTGATAGGTTTCTACCCCAGTTCCACCTTCTCCTAAACCATCAGTATAAAGCTTGCTCTCGGAAACGTTAACTGTGGCTACTGTGGCTACTGATTCTATATCATTAGAATTAATTGCTGTTTCGTTAAATATTGTTGATACTTTCCCTTGCTTAATTTTTTTCGCTAAGTTTTTTATTTGTATAGATGTTGGTGTTTCATTAGTGCTAACACCTTGTAAAGTTCCCAGTAATGAAAGACCATAAGCTTTAGCATAATAACTCATGGCATTATGAGGGGTTACTAATGTACGTTTATCCTCTGGAATGCTAGCAATTCGCGCCTTAATCCATTTATCTAATTGAGTTAGTTCGGCAGTAATTTTTTGTTGATTACTATTATAAGTTTGGCTATTATTGGGTTCAATTTTTGTCAGATTATTACTAATTACTTCTACCATTTTGATACCATATTTGACATTGTGCCAAATGTGAGGTTCAGCGGCTATATTTTTACCTTGGCGGAATTTTTGTGGCTGCGGAACAGCAATTTGCGCTACAGGAATTTTCGCTGCTGGGCTGTCAGTTGATTTAATTAGTTTAATTAATCCTGGTTCTAAATTATAGCCGTTATACAAAATGAGATTTGCTTGTTCTAATACTGTGGTATCTTCCGGCTTTGGTTGGTAAAGGTGAGGATCTGTACCTGGAGGAATTAAACAAGTTAGGTTAATTGTATTCTGAGCAATTTGTTTAGTTAAATCGCATAAGATACTCGTAGTGGCAACAACTCGCGGTAAATTATAATTAACTCTAGTGGTGCTTTGACTGAATGAGGTACTTGTGGCTTGATTTCCACAACCAACAACTCCAATGGTCAAAGTAAAGATAACAGCAGGTAAACAATTAATTTTACGTATTTTTTTTAACATTATTCACTCCGGCTGATTGTAATCTGTTCTTAGGAAGTCGGTGTAATTAAAGATAAATGGTCAATAGTCAATAGTCATTGGTCAATGGTCAATAGTCAATGGTCATTTGTCAATAGTTTTAAGTCTATTGAAGTTTGGGAATATAGTTTGGTTTATTTACTACTGACTTGCTTAAGGCTTAACTTTTAGAGTTATGGGGGTGAATTTATATAAGTTGGAAGTTAGGATTTCTGTGCTGTACAATACAGGACTAAAGTTATAAATATATGTCAATAGTCAACAGTCAACAGTCAACAGTCAACAATTAAGAAACTCTCAACTTTTGACTATGGACTCTTGACTATGGACTCTTGACTATGGACTCTTGACTCTAATTCATTTCCTGGATTTGCAAGCGAATGGTATGTTCGATAGTGCCACTCAGTTGCAATTCCATGATTTCGCTACCTAGAGGTTCTATGCTGCTGAGAAGCGATCGCAAATTGGGTGTACTTGCACCTGTATCTACATATAAGCGATCGGCTAAATTACTAATGCGCTTCCAAGTCATGTATAACTTGGCGATGGTTTGTTCGATTTGCGATGCTTGATTGACTAAGTCAGCAGCTATGGTTAAACAGCCAACTCGTTGCGCTTCTTCTAAGGCGGTTTCTATATCAATGTCGGCTTGGGTTAAGGCTTGGACTTGCGCCGCAGATTTTAAATATTTTGCTAAATAGCGGGCTTCGTTGGTTACCTGCTTTAAGGTATCAACATCTGGGTTAGCAGCAATTTCTTTTTGTAAATATTTTTGGTGGGGTTCAGGGAGTTTTTCCAGTTCCTTCACCAATGGCGCGATGTAGCGGGGGGGAAGGGTGTTATCTGCGGCTTTTATCTTGACTGGTTCGGGTAGCAATTCTGACGACATCGCTGTCCATTCGTCGGTGAGTTGACGAACTTCGCGCCGAGTGATGCGATCGCCTTTTTGCGCTGCTTCACTCACCATCTGTTGTACTTCCGGGGAAGCTTTGGAAGTTTCTACAAAGGCACGTTTACTAAAATTATTAACTGCATTGGGGTCAAGTTTGCCTTCTTCTAGCAGCGTATCCGCACTGTTAGCTAGCTGAATCCAGGCGTAGGCTTGACTTTTACTAATTTCTCGTTCTTTGAGCCATTTAAGAAAACCAGTACCGCGACTATCACCGCCTTTCTTTTCGCGATCGCGGATGGCGCGTAAAATTCGCCCGCGCCAAATTTCGGTTTGTAAATCAAAGCGATCGCAAACCTGCCATGCTACATCTAGCTGCTGTTGAAAATCCGACTCTGGAATCTGTTCGTCTTCTGGATCGGGTAGTTCAAAGTTAAGATCGGCTGGCTGTTGTAAAGCTGCAGCAAGGTCATTGATCGATTCGTTATATTCCACGACTAGTTGCCGAGTATTGTATGCGTCGGCTTATTATGCCACAATCCGTGACTTTCGGGGTAACTCAAAGTTTGAGTAAATATTAAAACCTTCTGTTTTACTGATTGTATCGATGGGTTCTCTCGAATTTTACTAGACTGGGCGCGATGCCCAGCCATTTTGTGAATTTGCTCTTGTCTGAATTACTTAGGACTGATCCAATCGCTTTTGCCATTCTGCATCAATCTGTGCTGAACGCTCAAATTCCTGTTCTAGTAAGTCAGTCTCGCTAGAGTAAACTATATCTTCTTTGCCGATGACCTTTTGAGAAGCAAACTGACGAGCGTAATCCAGTTTATTTTGTAAGCTAGTACCTGCATCTGTTAATAGCCTAGCGCGAGACTGGCGATCGCGATTACGTGCAGAAATTTCACTATTACGCCATTGAATCCAGAAATAACGGGCTAAGGGTACACCCAAAAAACCAATACCATAAGCTAACAATAGCCAATAAATTCCTTGGACAAAAGCTACCAAGCCACCTATTTGAGCCGCTACTGTACCATCTCTCAGCAAACTTCCTAATACTAAAGCGCCAACAAAATTCACTACCCCTAAGCCAGCACTCAGTAGATTTTGCCCAGAACTAGCTGCACTAAAACGCCACAGAGATTCTTCTAAATATACTGGTACAGATTGATGATATTTTTTGCTAGCTTGCACCTGTAATTCTGGGAAGTAATAGACAATTTGCCCTTCTGGACTCACCTCTGGTTTTCCATTAAATCTTAACAGCACAGGTAACATATAATCTTCATATTCTTGTTGATATTTTTCACCAATATCATCTAAATAAGGTGCTATTTGTTCGGCAACAACTGCACCGCCATGATTGCGAATTACCGCCGCAATTTCTTGCCACCGTCGTTCTTCTAGCTTGCTATTGGGGTTACCATCACCAAATAAAAATGAAAATACTGCTTCAAAGAAATTTAGATTACTACTTTCATTTCTGGTGCGTCTTCTTTCCTGATATTCAGTTTGATAATTGGGGCTAAGATACCAAAATAAATCGGGGAAATAAAAGAAGCCACCCCCATAATTACTGCTGCGATTGTCATTATCGCGATCTGAGTTCATCGCTGTAATGATCATAAAGATGCTAATCGTAATTAAGGCAATCGAAGCGATTAAAAATACCCCAAAAGAAATGCGAATTAAGTAAAATAAAACACCCCATATTTTTTGCCACCATTCCTGAAGCCGTAATTGCAGATATTTATTACGTAAAATATTCCGGAAATTACGCGGAAATAGGTAGACAATATCACCTGATTCTGCTACTTGCAGATGTCCGCCAGCATCAGATGCTAAAGCTAATAAACCTTGTCCCGCCTCTGCGATATTTAATCCAGCTTGAGTGGCGACATCACCAACAGTGACGCGATAACCCAATTGTTCCACCGCTTGCATAATACTGGGATTGGGAGCCATTGTCCTCCCCTCCTGTTAACTTTTTTTTACTCTCTTTCTCAAGTATAAAGTTTTATTTTCAGTGGCTGGGGTGGTAGCTCGACAATTAAATTTAGAAATAATGTTCGCTATTTTTGGCAACTCTATCCATGTTAAAATTAATCCCTGGCTTGTTTAAACAGCAATTTATCTGCCTAGAATATGGTTCAGTACACTATCCCTCAAAGTCCAGACCTGATTATCACTGTTCCTGGTAAAGATTCAGCCAAAGCCCGTGATAAAGCAATGGATCGGCTGATGGAATTGATGGATGCTGGCCAGTTACCCACAGAACTTGAAGAGGGATTCGGCCCGCAACAATTAATTGAGGTGAAAGAACCAACCTCTGAGATTAGCAGTGGTGAAGATGCTATTACTCAAGCTGTTCAGGTTCTCAGTAACTTGGCTACACTCAAGCTCAAGGTTCAAGAGTCGCGTACCGAAGCTTTAGAAATTCGCCAAGCGGTAGATGTACTGTTTTCAGATGATTCTGTCACAGAAGAGGAAATTTCTCGCCTCAAAGAAGGTTTTAAATTATTGAAGAATTTTGCTCAAGCGAATTTACGCTACCAAGAAGCGCGAAGCAAAGCTGAAGAAGCACGCCAAATTTTAGATCGAGCATTAAAATCACCCGATCAATAGCAACCTACATTTATCCTTAACTGAACCGTATTGTCCCATACCCGATATATCGCCTACAGGCTAGAAGCCTGTGGCTATCATTACAAAGCCTGCCAAAGCAGTCTAAAAAAATTGAGCCTGCTTTTGGCAGGCTTCGTTCAATTAGCCGCACCCTTGAGGGTGACGGCGGGATTGCGGGATAAGCGACCTAATAACCCCTAAATTGACTGCTCATGCTCTCATTTAGCGTTTTGGATTTTTACTGATAGTAGAGGCCATCCCTGATGATTTACCATTGGTACTGGCGATATCTACAGATACCCTCTCAGCACTGAGACTCTGTCTGTAATACTGCTGATAGTACTGGTAAGAAACAGGTACAGCATCTTTAGATTTATTCGCTACTAAGCCTAATAAAGGAGTACCAGAAATCTGAATTTGTTCTAATGCTTGCTGTAGTGCAGTCCGCTTCAGCTTACCTAAACCAGCAACCAGTACCAAACCATCTGTATTCGCCGCTAATAAATAAGCGTCTGCAAATCCCAATAGAGGAGGTGTATCATAAATTACCAAATCAAAGCTGACTTGTAATTCCTCCATCAAGTTATGCATTTTTTGCGATGCAAGTAACCTGACTGAATCTGGCGGAATTGGCCCTGCTGGCATGACAAACATATTATCCTCTAAAGGCGATGGCTCAATGACATTATGCCAATCGAGGTCTTGGGAAATCACATCAGTCAAGCCTTGAATGTTCATCAGTCCGACGCGATTGTGTAAGCTGGGAGCGCGTAAATTAGCATCTACTAGCAATACTCTTTGTCCCATCGCCGCAGCTGCTTGCGCTAGCTGGGTAGCAATTGTTGATTTACCGTCTCCTTGAAGGGCGGAACTAATAACTAAAGAGCGAATCGGCGTATCCGAACCCAACAGCAAAATATTGGTGTAAAGAGAACGAAAAACTTCAAAGAAAGAGGCTCCATCGGTATTTTGCACGCCTTTGGAGAAGTTGTCTTTCGTGACTGCTTCTAGTTCTTTTCTTAAAGGAACGATTCCCAAAAGAGGTAGCCTGGTAGCGTCTTTGAGTTCTTGAGAAGAGTAGAAAATATTGCTGAGTTTATCTACCACTAAAGCTGTACCTACACCCAATAACAAACCTAAAAGACCACCTAATGCTAAATTGCGTTTAGCACTATCGGAGATTGCTAGAGGTTCATTAACTTTAGTGAGTGTGGGATCGAGTAATACCCAAGGTTGTTGTTTTTGGGCTTTCTCGATTTGTAGAGACTGTTGTTTAGTTGTAAATTGGGTGAGAGCGGCGTTAGCAATTTGTAATTCGCGCTGGATGTTGTCGTAATTGCGGCTGATTGTGGCTAACTTTCTAATCTCGCCATAAACATTGTTGATTTTCTCATCCAAAGAGCGATCGCGCGCTGAAAGTTGTTGAATGCGGCTTTGATAATCTTTTTGTACCCGTGCTTCTTCTTGCGCCAGTAATGGTAGTAAAGACTCTTTCTTTTGTCTGAGAGTCTCCATTGCTGGGTTTTCATCTGTAAATACAGCTGACTGTTGTTTAGCCGCAATATCTGCTGCTTGGATTTGGTCTAAAATCTTTTGGTAGCGAGCGTTATCACTCAGCAAAGAATTACCTGCTCTCTCACCAGGTGCTTGCGCTAATTCTCTTTGTAATTCTTCATAACTAGCTACCATTTGTTCCAACTGGACTCGATTCTCAACTCGTTGTTGTCTTAAACTAGCTAGTTGAGTCGATAATTCTTGCGCTTTTTGTGCTGGTTCAATCAAGTTATTATCTAGCCGCAGATTGCGCAATTGGTCTTGCCAATATTTTAAGCTCTTTTCCAGTGGCTGTTTTTGTAGATCAACAAACTGAATTGCCTGTTCTACATCCGCTCGTCGCTCCTGCAAACTATATTGCAAATAAGCATCAGATAGCAGCTTTAAAACATCGCTAACAAACTTTTGATCGGAACTGGTATATTGAATATTTAAGATATTTGGCTTATTGGATGTAATTACTAAATAGTAAACCAGCGAGTCATAAGTAATATCTGGATATTGGGCCTGCAGTTTTTCCACAATTGGATTCAACACTCTGGGGCTGCGTAATACCGCGATCGTTGTCTGAACTTCCTTTGTTGACTCAGGAGCCGCTACATCTTGGCCATTGATGGTTTGGGGAATGTTAGCGATTACCTTATCTTCCCCGGTCACAGGCTTAGTTAATATATCAAATGTACCTTGATATACTGGGGGATCTGTTTCTGCTTTCAGGACTGCAGCTGTCGCTACTAAGGCTGTGGTACCACCAATTAACAATAGTCTGCGCCGCAGAACAGCCCCAACCTGACCTAAATTTACTCCCCCTTCATCATCATTGAATTGGGTAAAGTTTGCTTGTGATAACGGGTGAGAATTCTTTTCTGACTTCAGCATAGCATTTGTCAAATAAACTACTTATATTCCTTACACAGGTGAATTCTTCGATTCAATCTTGGTATAGGTAGTTAGATTGCTCCGAAGTTGGCTAGTCTGTCTCTGCACCCTAGTAAATCATCAATATATTTACTGAATAATTGTTTAATATTAACAATGTTATATAAAATATCAGCAAAAAACTACTCAGACAGATTTTTATCTGGGGCTACACCATTGAAAACGCAGCCCAACTGAAATAAATTCAGTACTACTACAGTAGCATCACGTAAACCGGATTGGTGAAATTAAATAAATCATGAATCAGGTTGGCGAAAAGATGTAGAATCAACTGCTGACAATTACGATCTAAGACTAGTATATAAATTTTTTTTAGAGCAGGTAGCCAATCTCCGCATAACTACATATACGTACAAGATACACTTTCACCACATTGTGTTCCGCAAGCCGCACTCAGCATTTCCCAAAAGTACAGAGGTGAAAAGCCGGATTAAGCTCATCCCACCCCTAGAACGGTATGGGATTTCATTTTGACGGTTGACGGTTGACAGTTAACCGTCATCAGTCATCAGTCAAGGCTGTGGGTGTGTTTTTCATCCCATCCCCAGCAGGAATGGGTTTCAATACTGCTCGGTTAAGGAAAATTGTAGGTTGGGTTTCGCAGAGCCTCAACCCAACAGAGCTACCCAAATGTTGGGTTTCGTTCCTCAAACGCCACTTGCTACCCTGCGGGAACGCCTCCGGCGAACAAGCCGGGAAACCCGTCCAACGCAGTGGCTCCCCAACCTACGCGGGTTAAGGTTTTTGAGCTTAACCGAGCAGTATTGGAATGGGTCTTACCGACACCTTTATATAATTAGCCACCATTAAAAACTAAACCTAGCTGATCGCCTGGGTTTGAAGAATTTTAAGATTAAAAGCTAACCATCTGAGGCTTTTGTTATCTTCATTTATATTTAACTGGGGCGCTAGGATTCGAACCTAGGAATGGCGGGACCAAAACCCGCTGCCTTACCACTTGGCTACGCCCCAAAACTGAACACTCTAGATAATATAGCAGTCACTCCCCAGTAGATGTCAAGTAGTTTGAGCATTGTTTTTGCAGAAAGCTCAATTTTTTCCTCTACTGCAACCAGATGCCTAATTTGCTAGGAATTAACCGCGTTGTAAGCTTCTCGTACGTAAAGCCAAACTAGACATTGACTGAACTTTGGGCGTAGCAATTTGTATTTCCTGCCATCGTAGACCAATAATTGCTGCTACAGAGATGACATATCCTGGTTCTTCCATTTGCGTAAAAATCAAGCCAAAACTCGCAACACTCAGGAGAATCAGCCGAGAAGCATCATCTACACAAAACCTGCGCCAAGCAATATACATCACCAACAAAAAAGCCCCTAAACCCAATAATCCCCAATCGCCCCAGATACCAGCCCAACCAAAGAATGGAGACCACAGACGACTTCTCGGGCCAATCCAAGTAGACCAAACAGCATCCCAGACTTGCTGGGTGACGGGAGATATTGTGGCTCCTAAGGGAGATAATAAGTAGGCATAGTCTTTGAGAAACCATCCTCCTAATCTGCCAACAGTGTGTCCCGGCCCCAAACCAAAGAACCAATTTAAAATTGTTTCATAGTGAGAGGGAATAATCCAGAATACGCATGATTTTAGGTTCCAACCATCTTGCATTTTCTGAGGATCGGCAAAAATTAATAGCGAACGAGCTACAGTTTGAGATGCTACGTAGATTCCACCAGCAGCAAACGCCGTAATTAGTCCATATTTAGCAACTTCAGTAATACTTTTGATACTTAATTTAACTTTAGTTAGCATTAATAATATAAAAGCAATTAAAAATACCAAAAAGTGTGATTTCGCATCAGTAATAAAAATATGAATAATGGCTGCTATGCATACAGCTAGGCGTATCCATAGGGGATTTTTAGTCGCACTTGTAAAATAATAAATTGCAAAAATAATAGAAACACCAGATGATACGTCACAACCCGCCCCTTGTCCCAAAAACACCCCGGTTATATAGTCACCTCCTGCGGCTTTACCTGCATCCCAACGGAGGATAAATTTCTGGACATAGCCAAAAAAGATATTGATAAAAGCAAATGATAAAAACCAAAAACGTAAAGCTTTTAAACTTTTGGCTGAGGGATTAATACTGATTATTGCCAGCAAAAATATCAACCATTCAGCACGCAAAAGAAAGTCGAGCAATACGTTGATCAAGCCTGCTTTGTTGATGAAAGCGCTAGCAACTACAATAGTGAATAATACCAGCAAGCCTGAGAGCATTTCTAAGACTCTATTCACGCGCAATCTTGTATGAGTATTGGCAATTATGTAGAAGGAAATTAAGGGAATTAATAGCAGGTGAACAAAATTTATTAATGCAGGGAACCCAACAGCATCTAGAAGTCTTGGGAAAAAAGCACTAGCATAGGCTAGCACGATGATTACAGAATTTTTCAGCATTAGGAGGGGCTAGAGGTTAGGGACTAGGGGCTAGGGGCTAGGGGTTAGAAAAAAGGTTTTTTATCCGTCCTGGTATATAGCAATCTATTTAGAAGTTACAAATATTTATCTTCCTTGTCCTCCTTGTCTTCCTTGTCACGCCACTTGCTACAACGCGGGGAACCCGCGCAACGCAGTAGCTCCTCCTTGTCCCGTTTATTCGCAGATAAAATAGGACTGCTAGATGCATCTGCTGACGACTATTTAAACTTTGCGAACTAGATCGTAAATTTCTAGGAGTTTGTGATAATTTTGCTTGATTGTATATTTTGTTTCGTATTCTATTCTAACTTCTTGGCGCATTTGATTTAATTCTTGGGGGTGTTCTAGGAGCCAAGTAACTTTAGCTGCTAAATCTGCTGAGTTGCTGGGCATAAACTTGAGTCCGGTACGATTATGTTCGACTAATTCAGCGATCGCGCCAATATCAGCTGCAATTACTGGGGTTCCCTTAGCAAAGGCTTCAACTGCTACCCTACCAAAGGTTTCGTACCAATTGGAGGGAAAGATTAAAAACTTTGCTTCGCCAATTAAGTCATAAACCTCTGACATGGGTTTGCGTCCCAATAACTCAATTTCCGGCATATTTTGGGTATCTGCGGTCAATTTTGCCGTTAAAGGCCCGTCGCCAATAATTTTTAGCGGTAGTTTTACGGGTAATTGCTGCCAAGCTGCTAGCAAGGTATCTAACCCTTTTTCTTCAGATAACCTACCGACAAAGACAGCATAGTTTCCCTTACCCTCGCCTGGTTGGGGATCGGGATGAATAAAGTTAGATTTGACGAAGATTTTATCTGCTGGTAAACCCCCGGCAATAAATTTCTGGCGGGCAAACTCTGTTAAGGTAATGAACACATCGACCATTTTTGTCCAAGTCCCCAGCGTCCGGTGGACTGTTAGCATGGTGGCTACAGTAGCACTGGCGAGATGGTTATCGCGGTAACAACCATGTATAACGCCCGGTAACGGAACAAATTTCCCCATACAGTCCTCACAAACCTGGCCATCGCGAAAAAATAAGCCATTAGGGCAAAGTAAACGATAGTTCCGCAGGGTTTGGACTACAGGTACACCAAGAGCTTTGGCAGCATAATAAATTGAGGGAGAAATTAAGGGGAAAAAATTCTGGACATGAACGATATCGTGGGGCTGTTGTTTAAGTTGACTTTGGACAATTTGATAGGCTTCTGACGACCAAATTGTCCGGGATGCTACTTGCAACTGACTCATCTGGGCAACGCGATCGTTGTGTTCCTCATAGACTGTTACCTGATGCCCCATTTCTCGCAGCATATTTTCCTCGGCTTGGCGAGACTCATCTTCGCCACCGCGAATTTGATAGCGGTTGTGTACGCTGAGAATCCGCATTTAAGCCCCCTGATGGATGATTTCTGTATAGATTTTCCGGAAAAACTTACCTTTCATTTCCCAACTGTAAAGCTGGTTGACTCTTTGCCTACCTGCTGTGCCCATGCGCACTCTTAAGTCTGGTTCTGCCGCTAAACGTTGCATGACTTTGGCCATGTCTAAAACGGCTTGCTGGGGGTTGTGGGCGGGAATTTTAAATCCAGTTTCGGCGGTGATTTGAGTTGCCGGGCCGCCTAATTCTAAACAGATGACTGGGCGATTGGCTGCCATTGCTTCTAGGCAAACTGTGGGGGAAAAATCATGCAAGCTGGGGTGTACGAGAACATCGCATTCGCCCAATTTAGCTAGGGTTAAATCTCGTGGTTGGTTGCCAAAAAAACGCACGCGATCGCTAATTTGCAATTCTTGACACAGGGCTTCTAAGCGCTTTCTTTCTGGCCCGTCGCCAACAATCCAAAATTCGCCTTCTGCTAGGTTAGCTTGCGCAAAAGCCCGCAAACCTAAGTGAAAGCCTTTCCAATGTAATAATCTGCCAATACTAATAAAGCGAATTGCGGTTGCCGATGAACCTACTGGTAGCTGTCCCAACTGTGTAATTTCTTGTTGATTAATACCAGTTTGTCCGTAAATTACCTCAATCCGCTTGGCACCAAGGGCACTAACGCGGGCGGAGGTTTCTGGTGTGGCAACAATTGCGACTTGGCTGCGCTTAACTGTGAGATGGACAAAGGGGTCGCGCTCGCCTACCCAGGCAGCAATATTGCGGAAAATCTCGTAAATTTTATTACCAGGGCTAAAATCTTGCCAGAAAGGAGTTGGTGCAGATTCACCACCGCCTACAGGCCCCCAAACAAATGGTATGGGTAGTAAAGAGAGAAAACTGGGAGCTGAATATCTACCGTAGGTCACATGATGTACCAAATCAAAATTAATTTGACTATGTAAATTTTGTACCAAGAAGTAAACGCCAATTTGCCAGAGGTAATGATGCAAATGTACGCCTCGGCTGTTGCTTTTCCACCAACGCGCCCAAGCTGGCAAATCGTAGTAAAGTACTGTTAAATTGGGAATTGGATTTGCTGCCAGTTCCGCCTCAATCGGGGGGCGATTTTCGGCACGAGTGATCACCCAAATTTGGTTATCTTTGACCAATTCTCTTGCCATATTCCAACCTACACCCGGTTCCGAACCCATATCGGGACGACAAGCATAGGCAGAAAGGAGAACTTTTAAGGGTTTTTGTGGATTTTCCATACTTAGACTATAGATTTTTGTAGAGAATCATCTCGCTGCAAGCCCAGCAAACTTTCGTAAACTTCAGCAACTTGAGCAGCTGCTTTTTCCCAAGTAAAGTTTTTTACCCTGACTAATCCTTGCTGAATCAGTTGTTGATG
Source organism: Calothrix brevissima NIES-22 (assembly GCF_002367995.1). Taxonomy (GTDB): domain Bacteria; phylum Cyanobacteriota; class Cyanobacteriia; order Cyanobacteriales; family Nostocaceae; genus Aulosira; species Aulosira brevissima. Next base: position 7,532,825 of record NZ_AP018207.1, on the reverse strand, counting down.
GTAGTGAGAATCTTGCTGAATGCGTTGTATGGCTTCAACCATAGCTTGTACATCTAAAGGCTCAACTAAAATTCCTGCATCCCCAACTACTTCTGGTAAGGAAGTCGCATTAGAGCTAATCACGGCTGTTTTGCAAGCCATTGCTTCTAAAATAGTGATGCCAAAACCTTCATATATTGAAGGTGCTAACAAGATGTCAGCTGCATTATAAATTTGTCTGAGTGTATTTTTATCTGGCTTACCTAAGTAGGTGATACAAGGGGTAAGGTTGTGTTTCTGGATAAATGTTTTTTGTTCGTCGGTAAAGTCTGCGCCTGTTTTCCAAAAATGAACATCCATCCCTTGAGAATTCAAGATTTCTAAAACTTGGAGTATGGTTGTGACATTTTTGCGGGGATGATTTGAGCCGACGTTGAGCAAACAAAGGGTATTTGGTGTTAATCCTTGCTGATGACGAAAAGCGGCTATTTCTTCGGCTGGTAAGGGATAAAAATCTGGCTCCACCCCATTGTGTACGACTTTTAAGCGTTCTGTTGGTGTATGTAACAGTTGCGTTGCATCTTTGGCTGTATGGTTAGAGACGCAAATAATGCGATCGCTCTGTTTGAGTCCTTTGATGGCATACTTCCAAGCAGTCATGCTCACAAATGGTAGTTTGGCCTGATCTTGAATATTTTCTGGATCAATGAAATTTATCAGGTCGTGACAAGTAACCACTACAGGTTGCTGATTTCCCCGCAACCACTGGACTATATGGGCATCACTGTGGTCAATAATATGAAAAATATCAGCTACCTGTTGTTTAACTGTGGCAGGATAGCGCCAATAACGCTGATAATATTTCTCAATTCCTTGGAGCCAAGAAGTTTTTTTGTTAGTCAGAGAATAAGAATTAGGAGTTAATTCAATAATTTCCCAATCTGGGCGAACAGCTTTCAGTCCGCTCACCAAACCATCAGCATAAACATCCATACTAAAGGAGGCTTTAGGTAGTCTGCGGACAATTACTACACGCATTTTAATTCTCTTACTGGTTAATTTTAGGTATTGTACTGCTCAAACAGTCGCTCGGTCGTGGTTTTGTGGATCTTGTTGTACTACCTGTGGATGATCTAGATCGACGATCTGATACCAGAGGTTAATTAATTTTTGGGCAATACTTTCGTGGGTATAGTGTTGTTCCACTCTTTGCAAACTGTATTGTCCTGCTGCTTGCCACCAATTGGGTTCGCGCATCATGCGTTCTAAAATAGCAGCTAGGGCTGCTGCATCTCCTTGGGGAAACACTAAATCGGAACGACCAATTACGTTAGGAATTTCACCGCAAGTTGAGCCAACTACGGGAATTCCCATTGCCATTGCCTCAATCAGTACATGACCAAATTGTTCTTTCCAGGTGGGGATATTGCGAGAGGGTAACACCAGGACATCAAACTGATTCATCACCTGGGGTACTTCATCGTGGCGGACTGCACCTTGCCAAACTACCAAGTCTTCTATTTGTTGTCTTTGTGCTTCTTGGCGGAGTTCTGTTTCATAAGTACCAGTTCCACACAACACAACTTTGAATGCATAACCGCGATCGCGCAGTTGTTTGGCAGCTTGTAATATTAAATCAATGCCTTTTTCATAGACCAAGCGACCAACAAAACCTATACGGAATTCCCGATCGGGTTGTTTGTTTGCTTGGGGGGCAAAGAACGTGTTATCTACTCCCAGCTGGGGCATGACGGCAATTTTACCCTGATAGCCCCATTTGCGGATAATGTCTGCACCCTCTTGGTTACCAGCAATAATCAACTTGGCTGATTTCAGTACAAAATTATACATTAAAGCGCGATACCAAGGCAAGCGACGGTCAATATTTTCCCAACAAAATACAACCAAGGCTTTACCTGTGAGTCTAGCCCACAGTGCCATCTCAAATGCAGATACTGCCAGTATTTCTTGTTCGACTTGTAAAATATCTGGTTGAAAATCGCGGATGGCGCGCAGAGTCGCTAGTGGTGGATGAAAATATGCCGTACTGCGCCCGTCAAAAAACACCTTAGTAGGAAACATGCGAATGCGGGGAAAAGGCATTTCCAATTGCATCCGCTTTCCCCAGGCAAAAGCTTGCCATGTAATAGGTGCGAGCAAACCCACTTCTGCTTGACCGGTGGATGCGATCGCATCTAATTTACCTTGATTAACGCCCACCATATAGGTATGGCTAATAAACAGTACACGGAGTGCAGACACGTTCTCGGCGATAGCTTGCTTCATGTTCTGATCGCTCCTTTATTTAGTACAAAAATAAATATCCTCGGTGTTAGTGTCTTCACTTACCAAGCGATATTTCTCGGCTAAATCTGTGCCTATTTCTTGAATGTAATCATGTACTTGGACTTGAAAACCTGCTGCTTCTAACCTATTTTTATAGTCTCGTCCGTACAAGCGCACGTGGTCTTTTTGCCCGTAAAATTTGATTCTATCTGACTCAGAAGTAATCTGTGGATCTTCAAATGTTTCTGCTAAATTATTATCTAGGGGTACTTGGAGAATTGCCCAACCATTTGGTTTGAGTACTCTGTAAAGTTCCCTCATTGCTTTGCCATCATCGGGGATATGTTCTAATACGTGATTGCAAAGAATTGCATCAAAAGATGCATCAGGAAAAGGTATACTTGTAATATCTATATTCATCATTACCCTTGGCGCTGATAAGTCAGCCGTGAGGTAATCAATATTGGGTAATTTGCGAATCAATCTGTAGAGTTGAAATTCTGGTGCAAAATGCAGCACCTGCAAATTTTCCGATAATAAATTGGTACGGTTTTTCAGATATAGCCACAACAGGCGATGTCTTTCTAAAGAAAAGCATTTAGGACATTCAGCATTTGGTCTGTTGTTAATACCAGCTTTTAAAAATGTCCGAAAACTGCTTTCACAACAAGGACAAGTATATTCTTGTCCGGCATAGGTAAGAGATTGGACTGCTGAGATACAACTTTTGGCAATTTGTGACAAGTAGTATTTTGTTTCTTGAATACCACTATGAGACTTTAAATCAATCATCATTTTCCTTGAGATTTCCAGTAACTATGACTACAAAATTAACTACACAATGAACTTAGTGAACTCCGAATATTTTTGACTATTGACTGTTGACTGTTGACTGTTGACTGTTGACTGTTGACTGTTGACTGTTGACTGTTGACTGTTGACTGTTGACTGTTGACTGTTGACTGTTGACTGTTGACTATTGACTGTTGACTGTTGACTGTGAAATAGCAATGGAATATTTTTTACTTGGCGAGCAATTAAATAGAATTTCTGTGATGGTGGTAGATGAATAATTCGCAACTATTGAGCCACTGATTTTATTTGCTGCTGTGCATTCTCAATACCTGAGATGATTGCTGTAGCAGTTTGTTCCCAAGAGAATTTTTGCATAACGCGATCGCGTCCCGCCATTCCCATTTGAAAAGTCTTGTCTGGATTTTCCATAGCTTCTATAATCGCATCAGCCAGTAAATCTACTCTTTCGCCTGGTACTAGCCACCCTGTTACCTTATTATCCACAATTTCCGGGATCGAACCGCAATCATAGGAAACTACTGGTAATCCCGAAGCTTGAGCTTCCGCGATCGCTCTACCAAAAGATTCCATACGTGAAGGTAAAATTGCTAACTCAGTATTAGCTAATTCTCGCACCAGTTCTCGCGAATTCAACTGTCCTAGCATCAAGACTTGGTTTTCAATGTTATTTTCGGCGATCGCTTGTTTAACTTCTTGTTCGTAATCCCAGCCTGCTAATTTGAGATTCCAGTGCTTGTAACCTTTAGCTGCGACTTTACCTAAAGCCGCGATCGCATCAAAAACTCCCTTGGGAGGAGCGAAAGAACCGTAAAAAATCAAATTAGATACTGATTGTTTTGGCGATCGCACTACTTTGCTAAATTCATCATCTATTCCGCGATGAGTAATTTTAATTTTTTCCGCCTTGACTGCAAATAAATTCAGCAATTCTTGGCGCGTAAAATTTGAGGAGACAAAAATCACATCCGCACATTTAAAAAGTCGCCAACGAAACCAGCGATCGCTCAACTGCTTCATAAAACGAAATTTCGTTTGTCTATGTACCCATGTTGTATAAGAAGGATGAGCCGCAATCATCCCAAATACAACTTTTTTCGACTTTAATACCTCCGGTAAATATGCTGCTTCATGTTCCCAACTTAAAACCGCATCAACTTGCTTTTCTTCCAGCAGCTTTTTGACAATCTTCGCAACTGGAATAGAATCTAAAAAATGATGTAAGGGGCTAGGTGATGCTGGTAAAACCTGTACTGGCTTACCTTTTAATTTATCGGTAGCAGCATCAGAGGAAACGGAAACAATAATTACTTCATTACCCATCTGTTGTAGCTGATGAGCAATTTGCAGACAACTCCTGGTTCCTCCACCGGGAGTACTTAGAGAGTGGGGATACGTGATAACAATGCATTTACTCATCTTCTACTTAGCTCATGTATACAACAAAACAAAATTTTAATTAGTTTTGACAACTTTAGATTTCATATAGTAGTAAGCTGCTCTTAAATTAATTTCCAGTTGTTCTCCGAAGGAAGTAACATTCATATATTTTTCTAGAATTTCCTGGGTGACAGCATCTTTTTTATTGTTCTGCCATTTCTTAGAAAGTCCTACAGAAACTAACTTATTAGCAAATCTTTTCAAACTAGGAAATTCTGCTTTAATCCAAGAACCATTAATGATATATTTTCTCGCCCAAAGGTATTCATTTTTATTACTGAAAGTAGCTGCATTGCTACCATGTATTCTATGCAATGCTAATACCTTACCCAGGAAGAACCCTTTACCAAGGGCAACTGCCATAAACTTGACATAAAAATCAGTATTAGGTACCGCTTTAGATATAGGTTTAGGCAAATATTTTCCTAATAGCGATCGCCGGAAACATAAAGCAGATGATGCGGGAAGAGGAGGGGGAAGTTTACCTGATTTTATGCTATCTCTAAAATCACATTCAACGGTAGGACGTTGCGTGCTTAATTGGGGTAATAATTCAGCATTTTCATCTACCCACCGGAGATTGTGAAAGCACCATTCTACTTTTTCAGAAATATTAAATATTTCCACAACTTCTGCTACTTTTTCCGGTAAATAAATATCATCAGCATCTAAAAAACAAATAATTTCTCCATGACTAGCTTCAAAACCTGCGTTAAAGCATGAACATTGTCCACCATTTTCTTTGAAAATAGGCACAATGCGATCGCCATAACTAGCAATAATTGCTTGAGAGTTGTCTTTTGATCCATCATCAACAACAATAACTTCAATATTTTGATATGTTTGATTTAAAGCACTATCTATGGATTCCTTCAAAAAGCGCTCATAATTATAGTTATTTATAACTATACTAACTAGCGGGTTAGGTTCGATAGATGAAACGTTAGTGGAGGATGTCATATTTTTGAATTAGTAGAGAAGTGAATTATAAATATAGATAATTTAGAAATTATTCTTAGTTCTAGATAAGTGCATTTAAATATAAAGATTCTCTAGAAAAATATCCAAGCAACTTACCTGTTCACCAATTAAATTATTAGCCTTAATAATTAAGACTAAAGTCAACATAGCAATTTTACATAAATTACAAATACCTATTCCTCCTTGTTTTCCTTCTCTCGGTTGTTTATATATCAAATAGGATTGCTGTAGCCAATTCAAGCTCTTTTAGATTTACCTCCCATATATAATCTTAATTTTTCGGAAATATTTACAGATCTTATAAAAAGCATGATTAAAGTAAACTGCAATTTTTGGCTAACGCCATGCAGTTTCTCATCGTTCCAAATTCTATAAAAACTTCTAAAGGGAGGCTTGAAAGTTTCTAATAAATCTACTAATATTTCCCTTAATGAAGGATTTTGACTCATCAAGCGATCGTGGCGTCCTCCCGCAAAACGAGCAACTCGCTGGCCAAGTTGGGAAAATGAATGTCTAGCGGGGTGAGCTACACAAGCCTTATCTGCATAAATTAGCTGGTATCCTGCTGCGTAAACTCGCTGTCCCCATTCCCTGTCACCCCCAGACTTGAGAGTATCATTAAAATAACCAACATCATCAATAATATGTTTGAATGTAAACATATTTGCTGTGAGAGCATAGCAGCTTTTGTATAAGCTTTTCTCTTGCTGGAAATTCATCGCAATTTTTTCATAAAGCTCCACAGGAGTCAGCTTATCTGGATTTTGGAAGAACATATCTATTCTGCCACCTACTATTCCACAATTATATGTACTCAGCAGACTATTTACCCCGTTTTCAATCCAATCTGAGGCAGGAATACAATCTGAATCTGTAAAAGCAAGAATGTCTCCTTTTGCAATTGAAATTCCTTTATTTCGGGCTGCATAAGAGCCTGGTTGACTCTCTTGTTCAAAGACAACTTGCTTAAATTGTTCAACTACGCTTTTTGTATCTTCTTCAGAAGCATTATCAACAACAATAATTTCGTATCTGCTACGTGGATATGTCTGTTCTACCAAAGCTTCTAGGCAAAGCTTTAATTGCTCAGAATTATTAAATACGGGAATAATTACTGAGACAAAAGACAGCTTCATATGGTTACACAATTAATCATGCTATATGTCAAAATATTTACTTCAGTATCTAATATCAAAATATTTGTGAATATTACTTAATTAATTTTTTAGGTAATATTCGTAAACTTTCAGCGTTAACTTGGCAACATAATTCCAATTCCATTGAGTCGCTAACTGATAATTATGTTTTCCCATATTGGATATAACAGTTCGTTTATGAATTAAAGAATTTAAAACTTCTAATAAGCCGTCTTCATTTTCTGGATCGTATAAAAATCCTCCTTGTTTGCTTAAAACTTCACCAATGTAACCTTTATCTGGAGCAATGCAAGCTTTACCAAATGACATCGCTAAAATTACAGCGCCTGATGTGAGAAATTCTTGATATGGTAGTGCTACTACATCGCAAGCATTCATGTATAACTGAATCTGTTCTTCAGAGACAAATCCAGGTATAAAGATAATATTTTTATGATCTTTTACCTCTTTGTTAAGTTGAGTCGCCATCAATTCGCTACATGGTTTACCCGCAATTAAAAGACATATGTCATCGTGGTTTAGTTGTTTAAATGCTTCTATTAACTGTGATATACCTTTGTAAGGATGAATTGAACCAAAAAATAATAATACTAAATTAGAACTAGGAATATTTAATTGCTTTCTTGCTTCTAACTGACTAATCTTGTTTTCGTAAACATCAATATAATTTCCATGCGGTACAATAAAAATATTATTTTTTTTATGTAAACGAAATGCTTTTACAGTCTCATTTCTTGCCGACTCACTATGTACTATAAGTCCATGTGCAATTCTAGACACAAAAATAGAAGCGATTTTGTCTAATATTAAGTGCTGATTTCTATGATTTTTAAGATTATGGACAGTCCAAATAATTTTTACATTTAGCAATCTTAAAAATATTAATTGAAGAAGAAATATCATTAAATTAAATAATGATTTTAAAAAACTAACTCTTAAGAAAAAACTATCTAACCAATGTATGTGCAATATATTAGCTTTTCTCTCCTCAATTGTGGATAACAAACTGAAAGTATCACAACTATTCATATCTATTTGAACACCCAATGATGTCAAATGTTTAATTAATAGTGTTTGATATGGATTACCCTGAGTGTATAAAGGTGCAAATACTACTTTTAAATTAGTTATTTTGTCATTCTTAGTTACTATATTCATTACTTTCATAAAGCGTTCCATGTCTCCAGACGGTTTACTAATGCTTCTAGTTGAATTTCTAGTTTAGATTGATAATTATAGAAACATTTCTTAGAAGCTTCCTGCAAAGAAGTTAAACTTATCTTTTCGGTATATATAGTCTCTAGAAAATTAACTAGTTCTTCCAGAGTTAAAAAATTATGAAAATCAAAAATACTACCAGTTCCTAAAGAACCAGATGTTGTTGACAGAAAAGGCACGCCATAAGCAAAAGCTTCTAATGTTTTAATTTTTATCCCTGTTCCTGACAACATTGGATTTACAAATATGTCTGCTATGCTATAAAATTTTTCCAGAGAATCAACATGATTTAGATATACTACATTTGTATAATCTTGGCGAATTGCTTGACAAACACTGCCAGCAATATATATTTTTAAATCTTTTAAAGTTTCTTTCTTATTTACTATTTCTACAAACTTTTTGACTGAGGAAATATTAATAGCATTGCGACTTGCAATAACACCAACAGATTGAACATATTGATATTCTCTAGTAATAAATTTTTCCTCTTCTAGGTGTGATACTTCAATCACATCTGGATTTATATGTCTTTCAAAATATTCTTTTTCCTCTTCTTGGATCGCCAAAACTAAATCAGATCTATTTAAACCTTTTACTTCTTCTTTTATAGAAGTAGTAAAAAAGCTTGCTGTCATTTTGTTTTCGATTAAAGAAATATGTCTATTAGCAAATACATCATGGGTATCAATTATTTTTAATGTATTTTTTGGTACATATTTAATAACATTGCTTAAAAATACATATTCAACAAAAACTGCTGCAAAACTAAAGTTATTACATTTCCACCTAATAAAATTAGTTAGATTATCACTACACCAATCATCAATACTATATTGAATAGGTAATTTTATACCTTGATTTGTTAGCTTCTTATAAGAAGAAGAACGAAGGAAGCGATTTCTCAAATTAGCTAATACCTTATGACTATCATGACTTGGTAAAACAAAATCAAAGTAGTCCCACTCTTGAGTCATTTCATCATAGCTAGACTGATTACAATAAAAGTCTTGATTGTAGACGTTGTAAAGGACGTAATGTATTTTAAAAGATTGAGATTGCAAGTATTTAAAAAGACTGTATATTCTTTTACGATTACCTGAATCTTGGGGATGGGATGGAGTAGGAGCGACTACAAGTATATCTTTTGTTAATAACATCCTTTTTAATTGCTAAAATTTAATAAACCAGCTATGTATCCTATTTGCTGAAAATTAGAAGCTTTTATCGGAAATAAATTTTCATAATTAATGTTGAGAAATTTGTTTTTAACGAGATGCATTTTCTTCAAAATTATTAGCTACTTATTTATTTATGAAAGTATATATTAAAAATATTTACATCTTTTTGATTTTTTTATTATGGAAAATCTTGCTAACTATTTTCTTTAAATATCTATTGAAAGCTGTATTAGTGACTTTGCTATAAAGTACTTTACCTGAGTTGGTAATATGTGCTCTTGCAAGTCTACCTCCCCAAATAAATTTTTCATGTGAAGGGTTACCAGGATCGGTATTGCGAGCGTGTAAACCAATTTCACTATAAGTAGCAGAACCACCTCGCACTGCACGTACTTTTTCAGATCCTCGGTTTTTCAGCCTCCAATTTTCTAGCCATTCCCATACATTACCGCCCTGATCGTAGGTCTCAAAGTAGCTGCAAGCCAAGCCATAAGCTCCTACCTCTGTGAGAAAATACGGCTTCCCAATTGAAAAAGTGTCTTTGAAGAAGTTAACTGAATATTTATCCCCTGGTGGTTCATAGTTATTAGGCACGTTATTAGTTTTAACAGGATAATCCCAGTATTTTCGTTGACCTTGTATTGTTGGATCATAATGAGCTGCTTTGTACCATTCATCCTCATTGGGAATCCAATATAGCGCTTTCTTGTTTCTTCTTAGTGGGAGTTTGCGAACATCAACAATCTCTGTATGATCTTTGGGAAAATGACTTGTATCATAAGCACCAACATTATTAGTTCCTTCAGTTGTACCTAACTCTGAGCGTCCTGTACATGGTTTTTGATAATGATACCAATTAGCCAAGCGAGCTATATCATACCAAGAAATATAGACGACAGGTTTTCTTATCCATCCGTCTTTAGGACGGTAAATATAAATACCTTCTCTGCTGAATCGATCGATTCCACCAAATAATCCCGTAGTCATGCTAGGACTATATAACGAATAGGGATCATCATGTTTAGCAACTGCATTCAGAAACTCTGCATATTCTTCATTTGTAATTTCAAATTTACCAATCTCATAAATATAAGGAACATGTCCAAAACCATAAATTGGGTCTTCTTTATTGCCCACCTCACCAACAACTACAAATTCCATATCATTTATTTTCCTTGAAAAAATTAACTATAAATAGCTAATAAATTAAAATAAAATAAAATAAAATTATGTTTCTATTCACAATTTCCAGCTACTCTAAAACCGAAAATATATAATTTATGATCGCTATACTCAAAGTCAACATTTAGACGACTAAGAGCATGGTCAAAAGTTGTCGCTCCCCCACCTCTGACCCAGCGATGATAGTTACTGCGTAGGGTTTCAACCCACTCCCATACATTACCACCTTGATCGTAAGTGCCGTAATAACTAGTTGCATACTTATAACTCCCAACAGGCGTTAAATATGGGTCTGGAGCAGCCCATTTAAAATCATAATAGTTAGCCGAAAATTGATCGCCTGGAGGTGCAATTCCTTGAGGTTTTTGATCGCTTCGTGTAGGATATAGCCAGTATCCACCGCTACCATTTTTTGATGGATCAAAGTATGCCGCTTTGTTCCACTCGTCTAAAGTAGGAATCCAATATCTTGCTTCAGCATTATGCTCTTTAACTTTTTGGATATCACGCCCATCGGAGAATAGAGAAGTGTTGTATGCTCCTATTTCTGAATTACTTTCAGTAGTACCCAAGACTGATTCCCCTAGTTGTGGCTTACCAAAGTGCAACCAATTACAAAACCTAGCAGCATCGAACCAAGATACATAAACTACTGGTAAATCATCATAGCCTTCCAAAGGCTTGTAAACATAGCAACTATCTTTTTTGGTGCGTTGGATTCCACCAAAGAGACCTCTTTCCATATTCACATTATACAAGTTATAAGGGTCGCTATAAACTGCAACTGCATTTAAAAATTCTGCATATTGAGCATTAGTAATTTGATGTTTTCCCATTTGAAAGATATAATCTACTTTGCCTGAATTCGTAATTATATCTATAGGATTACCAGGATTATCTACAATAACAAACTCCATATTTACACTTGCCTCCTGCCAGTTTTTGGTGCAATATGAAACATTCAGTTTAGGCAAAGTTAGACTTAGCTAATTCTTGTACATCTGGTAATTTTGAGCGTATATGTTGACGAATATCGTTTCTTTTTTCTATCAAAGGGATAAAAAAATCAACTAAATTTCCAGGTTGAAGAGCTTCTTGTGGCTCAATTGTCATTCCATCTAAATCGAAATGTTTATACAAACCTTCAAACTTGCCCTGATAGGTAATACATGCTGCTGGAGTTTCCTGACCCAAGCAAGCGATCGCAAGATGCATTCTACCACTGAGAACAATATCCAAGTTTCTGCATATGCCTTTTATATCTTTAGCGCTACATGGTGTTGGCACTTTATTACAGTAAGGCTTTATTTCTAAAGGAAGGACATCCAGAATTGCATCACTTAGGAATACATCACTGTTTTTGTCACCAATATTGCGGAAATCATGCGGTATCAATAAAAAACTTAGTTTTTCATTTTTGGAGTAAAGTTGTATTAAAGTATCAACAAAAGTTTTAATTAATTGATCAAGTGTTTTGATTTCAAGTTGATCTATGAGTTTGTAATTAGCATTAATTCCAACAACAATACGATTACCAGTATGTTGTTGAGATATCCACTGAGAAATGCTATCAACAATTTCTGTGTCCATATCAGGTTTGAGAAGGAACGCAAGATCTGCTCCAAGTTCAACTGGGCGCTTGAGATGATAATTTAGACGCTGATATGAAACTAAATCACGTGTGCATAGTCGAATATCGGAAGGCAATTCTTGCAAGTATTTAATTACATTGGGTGTTGGTTTATCGTTAAAGCTGAAACTTACAACAGCAGCCTTAACTCCCATCTCATTCGCTATTGAAACAAATTTAAGTCTTTGAATAGTATCTTTCTCAGAATAATATCCATCCATTACATCTGCTCCAATGCAATAAAAACATTGATAAGTGCTAACTGTATGAGCAAAGTGCAACAAAGCTTCTGAGGAATTCAAAGAGCTATGCAGGTAATGATGGCTTAAGTTCGTAGTTTCACCAGCCAGACTCCTATTTGCCCAATCTCTGTCAGATCCATATGTAACTATACCAACTCTTTTGGCACCCTGCATTTTAAAATATTCTACGGTGGCAGTTAATAAGGCCTCATCACCTAGACTACCTGGTGGTGCTGGAGGAAGTATGAGGATTGATGAATATTTATCACTGCCAAATCTGTTCTTACGAGTCAATTTTTGCAGTGCAATATAGCTTGAGACATATATAGCGTTAATCTTCACTTTAAATTGCTGTATAAACCTGTTTTTATTGGCATACAAAAAAGTCTTTAAATTAACCATTTACGATTCTCCTTCATAATTAAAAATTTGTTTTAGCACAAATTTACTTAGTACTTTCTCAATTAACAGGGAAGCTAATTCAGATAAATTCCACAAAAGCTTATATTTCTGTGCTGCCATGATTATTAGATTATTTACTAACCATCCCCCAAGTTCTTGGTTGATAGAATAAACAATAAGACATTGGCTCATTTGCTATTACTGAAAATTTAAAAGAATCAACTATATCAAAAACATAAAGTGCGTCTTTTCTAATATTGACAGTCATCATATATGAACCAGGTTTTATTCCCAAATATGGCATATGAACTTGTATTTCATGCTTACCTGGCAATATTTTTAATACTTCTTTATCCAAAAAACTACTCACTCGTAACACATGGCTACTTTCTCCACCTATTTCTTGAATGCTAAAATTCAAACCTGCATTATCACTTTTTATATAAGAATTATATCCTACGCAAAAAACACATGGTTCTCCAGTTACAGGTGTTTCTAGAATATTTCCATCTTTATCTCTAAAAAATATAGAAATTATATCTACTCCCGCACTTTGACTGACATCTTTTTCAGGAAAGTACATTGCTCCTCTAGTCCTCTTCATGTTGCCAAAAAATAAATCTTCTTCATATTGGCTCATGATTGAGAATGTATCACCAGATGCTATTAACTGACCCTTTGAGAGGTAAATTCCACTATTGCAAACATTCAATATTGCAGAAGGTTGATGACTAACCAATACAAACGATGTCCCATTACGACGTAATTCATGCAGCCTCCGTTCACATTTTGCCCTGAACTTAACATCTCCCACTGCCAATACTTCATCTATCAACAAAATATCAGGATTTGTATGAATAGCACTGGCAAACCCTAACCTTGCAGCCATCCCTGAACTGTAACTTTGCACAGGAGCATCAATTGCATCACCAATTTCTGCAAACTCTATAACTTCATCATATCGTTCATCAATTTCCTTCTTCGACAAACCCAAAATTGACATATTGGCATAAATATTTTCCCGCCCTGTCAAAATAGGATTAAATCCTGCTCCTAAGGCAATTAATGGTGCTACTCTACCATTTACTTCTACAAATCCTGTATCTGGCTTAATCAAACCAGCAATAATTCGCAGCAAAGTTGATTTACCACTACCGTTTTTTCCAACTAAGCCTACTGCTTCTCCTCGCCGTAATTGGAAACTGACATTGTCCAGTGCCCAAAATTCTTTTTTTCGGAGTTTATCACTTTTTTCTCTAATACCTAATAGTTCAGAAGCAATATCCTGAACACCATACATCAAAGACCGCTTTAAATCGCGACAAAACTTTTTAGAAACTCCATTAACTGACAGCACAATATCACTATTGTTATCCTGTGCTTTTACTCCCATTTCTTGCTCATTGATGCTAATTGTCATTATGAACTAATCCTCTCAATTACAAAGGGCATTGCTAGACGATAAATAATCCAAGCTAATAGCAATCCTAGTATTGCTATTAAACTTGCTATCCAAAAACCTTGTGGGTTAGATATTACACCTGTTGTTGCTAATTCTCTTGTCGTCACTAATAAAGGAGTCACAGGATTTAGTTTGACAATGCTACCAAATGGCCCATTACTGGGTACTGGATAAACTACGGGTGTAATAAATAGCCAAAATCCTGTAAATAAGGTTAATCCTTTAGAAAAGTCTTGATACAAAATACCCAGAGGTGCAAATAGCAACCCGATCAATGTTCCTAACAAAACTAAGTGAATTAATGCTACTGGAGCAAGAATTACACTCAATGTTACTGGAATTTTATACCAGATAAATAAGCCCAAAATTAAGATGAGCTTGATGCCAAAGTTAAAAAATACTTCACCTAATTTAGAAATAATCAATGCTTCACGAGGGAAGTTAATCCTTGCTAACATTGATTTAGCTGATGTGACAGCTTGGACTGGGCCGTTTAATGCTTCCACAAAGGTTTGCCACAGCGTCATGCTGAACATTACATAGGCTGCATAGGGTAATTCTGTGTTACCAATGTTTACAATACCACTACTTTTAGCAAGTGTAAAACCTGCTGCGGTAATTACTGGTGGGATAAATGCCCAAAAAATTCCTAGTAATGATTGTCGGTATTGAGCGCTAATATCGCGCACTAACAATCGCCAGGCTAATTCTCGCGATGCTAGTAAATCGTGCCACATTTCCCGAAATAGTTGTAGTGGATGCCTAATACGACTTTCTGGACTGTATACAACTCTGGTTTTTTTCAGCATCATACAGATTCACAATTTAATGGACAGCTTAATGTCTTCATGTCTTCCTTTTTTGAGAACGTGATATCTCTGTTAATTGTCAAAATTCTTGCTCCTAATGCTTTTTATGCCAATCTGTTTTCATGATGTGTAGATTACTAACGTATTTAGCTTCTTTGAACTCTTTATAACTACAATCACTACTCCATAGTCATCGGATTTGAGTTAGGAAAATTATTGCAATAATAAGTTGCTTTAGATAGGCAGTGTGAAGTATTGCGTTAAGCAGGTTTGCTGACTTGAAGCCATTGCCGAACACCAAGATTCGCCTGCATGGTAGAGCGCCAAGAGTAAAATAAAATCAGTTTTTGAATCATTTAGAACTGCTATGCACGACGAATACTTCTGCGGATAGTTGCGCAAATATCATTCATGAATCTCCAGTGCTGTCAACTAAGACTTCTGTAGCACGGTTGGATGAGAGTATTTGTTTAATCGCCAGCCACATAAAAGGCGGAATTGTTGTCATATAGCGTCCCCATAACCGTCGCGGTTCTTGAATCCAGCGATAAAGCCACTCAAATCCTAATTCTCTGACTATTCTTGGCGCTCGCTTGTGGATACCTGCGTACACTGGGAATACTCCCCCAATACCAATCATCACAGCCTGGATTTTCCCTTTATGTTGAGCCATCCATTTTTCTTGTTTGGGACATCCTAAAGAGACAAATACCAAACCTGCACCGCTAGCATTTATTTTTTGATTCAAAGCAGCGTCTTCAGCTTCCGTCAGGGGACGAAAAGGTAAAGGTTCCATCGCTGCTATTTTCAGTTTAGGAAATTCTTGCTCTAATCTTTTTCGCATTCTCGACAGGATTTCTGTGTGGGAACCGAGAAAGTAGACGCTTAAATTTTTGGCTTGAGCTAGCTGACATAATTCTTGGAGAATATCCATCCCCGCTACGCGATCTTGGGAACGCGCACCCATCAATCGCATCATCCATACTAAAGGCATACCATCAGGAGTAACGACATCTGCATTTCTTACTACAGTAGCAAACTCTGGATTCCAGTGAGCTTCCATGAGCATGTGGACATTAGCTACGCATACTGTTCTACTCTCGCGAGCGATCGCCCATTTGACGATGGCTTGCATCTGCTCTTTAAATCGTAAGGCAGTAATCGGAAAATCCAGAACTTCTTTTGTAGGCAACATCGCTATCTCTCCCATAAATTCCTCCTAGTGTCAAAGACAAAATTATCAACATCAACTAGTACATTTCCTACTGGCGAACAATTAGGTGGTACTATTGCTGATTTTCTTCCTAAGCTTATGGCATGGTCTGGCACACATACATGGAGATGCAATAGCTTTATCAGTAAATTCTGGTAACCCTGGTATTTTAAAATAAATTACCACCGTATATAAGCTTACACGCTGATCTCGGGATTTTCCCAAGACTCAGAACAAACTTTAAAGTTACTTCATATTTGATTCATCTTGTCTTGATATCAACTTCATATTTTTAATAAATTGCATTTTATGATTTCATTTACTTAATTACTTCTTAGTTATTGAGCGAAGCAATATTTAATCTTTTAAGCAAAGTGTGTTAAATCTATAAATTTGCTTAAGCCATCTACCTTATACCAGAGAAGAGGCAATTAGGTTAAATTTTGGTTAATGGAAATAGCGATCGCTAAATATTTTTGATTATGATTAAGGCTATTTGTTGACTGAGGTATGGGTACAGATGGTAATAATCCAGTTAGCAAAAGCTGTAATTACAAGCAAGAAAATATATTTACCAAAAAATCTCATCTCTATCTAGAGATTTCTGCATCTAAACTCGATTGGAAATTGGAACAATTAATATCTATAATTTTTAATATATCTTGGCTATATAAACCGTAAAGCCTTACATAGCAAGCGTTTTAGCGCACAATAGCGAATTTTGAAAACTAACTTTTCAGGATTTTACAATCAGATAATATTTCTTTACGATACCTGACTAAATATTGGCATCTACCCTAAAGGGGATAAAATAAAGTCATCAAAAGTTGAATTTATCAACAGTAAATTAATAATATTAAGTTATATTAAACGATGATTTGTTATTTATGTAACGGGGCAACGCTTTACATTTAAAATAAATATTTTTCTTCTTGGATAAGAATAAAAAAAGAGAAGATTGATTTATCTTCTCCCTTACCATTATTTTTTGTATCGTCTGCTTTCTTCTCTTGCTTAAGCTTTTGCCGCAACATCTGCCTTTGTTTTTTCAGTTGCCGTTTTCTCGCCGATCCGCCTTTACCCTTATCATTTCTTCCTTCTCTGCGCGGAGATTCCCACCTTTTTAATCTCATAGTTTCACCTTTTATTATTAATTGCAATTATACATTATTCATATCTTGATTAGCAAATTTGAACATATAACCCATCCTTAACGATCAAAATTTTCAAGTATTAATACGCACAAAGCAAGTAAATTTTATACAACAAAATTTGTTATGCACAAAAATCATAGTATAAAAAACTACGCATATACTACTTAAGCGCTATATAAAGCACCTCAATAAAACTGATGGCACATTTTGCAAGCTCTGATGATTAACTGGTTAAATCTTCCATTTGCTCAACCATAACTGGAATTTTGTCGAATTACTGAATATTAAAAGTTACAGTTTGAGCTTTGGATATGGACTCATGTTATTTCATACAAGACAATAGACACGTTTCCCGGAAATTAAGTTCCTTTTGAGGAAAAAATATTTAGCAACTGCCAAAACTGCATCAAGGAACCAAGGTTAATAGGTGTATACCGTAAATCTTTACTATATACAGAATGCAGATTACTAGATTTAGTGGAAAATCTTTTGAGCTAATAACTTAACTTGTTAACAGTGGGCAGGAGGAGAATCGAACTCCTATGACCGCAAGGTCGCCACATTTTGAGTGTGGTGCGTCTACCAGTTTCGCCACCCGCCCTTGGATGCAACTTTCCTATCATAATATATTCATCTGGTTTCTGACAAGTACTTTCATAATTATTTAGAGCTATGAGGAAGAGTCATTAACGAAGAATCGATATCCTGTAGCTTTTGACAGCCGCTCAAAGCCATAGCTAGGCTGAATTCAGTTTCTAACAGTGTGAGAATATGAGATACACCAGTTTCCCCACCCACCGCAAGTCCCCAGAGAATTGGGCGGCCGATGAGTACTGCTTTTGCGCCTAATGCTAAAGCTTTGAGAATATCTGTACCCCGGCGAATACCGCCATCTACTAGTATTTCAGATCGATTATCTACAGCCATGACAATCTCTGCTAAAGCATCTAAAGATGCGATCGCACTATCTAATTGTCTGCCACCATGATTAGAGACAACAATGGCGTTAACTCCACACTCCACTGCACGTATAGCATCATCTCCGCGTAAGATACCTTTTATGACCAAGGGTAGAGGACAGATTGATTGCAACCATGCTAAATCTTTCCAAGTTAAGGCGGGGTTGAGTTGTTCGGCAAAGTAAGTAAATAAGCCAGATTCCCCTTGGGCATGGGGAATATCTAAGTCTTTGATAGTTGCAATATTAGCAGCCTGTAAACCTAATGGTAAAGAAAATTCGTTACGGCGATCGCGTTCTCTTTGTCCGAGTAAAGGCGCATCTACCGTCAGACATAATGCTTTGTAACCTGCGGCGTAGGCTCTTTCGACTAAAGCGCGAGTTAAACCTCTATCTTTATGTATATATAGCTGAAACCATTGCAGAGCGTTGGGAAAATTTTGCCCCACGGCTGCGACTTCTTCAATAGTTTTCGTGGCTAAAGTACTCAAAACCATCCCAACACCTGCTTTTGCGGCTGCTTTGGCTGTGGCGATTTCTCCATCTGGATGGGCTAGACATTGAAAAGCCATCGGTGCGATGAGTAAAGGTAGTGCTAGCTGCTGTCCTAGTATAGATGTAGTTAAATTGCGATCGCTTACATCAACTAACATACGCGGGCGTAATTTCCAGCGCTCAAAAGCGGCGCGGTTATCTCGTAATGTAATTTCATCCCACGCGCCGCTACTGTAGTAATCCAGCGCCATTTGTGAGAGGTGCTGGGTTGCTAGCTGTTCGTATTCAAAAAGGTTAATCGGTTGCAAGTGATTTTCGCCTAGATGTGAAATATTTTTAGGATCTCACGCCAAGGCAAGCCAGTGCGTTGGGCGGCTCCGCCGACTTGTAGCAACTGGCGCGCAAAGACGCAAAGAAGATGTTTTCTGCTATGGACTATTGACTATTGACTATTGACTATTGACTATTGACTTACCAATTCCGCCATCCCCCTTTAGAGGTAATTTCTTTAGACTTCTGCCCGTGATTATGCAATAAATTTTGATACTCTTTACTACTTGCCCAACGGTCGATTTCTCTGGCGCGTAATACTGGTACAGGGTGAGTTAATTGGGCGGTGCGGGCGGCTTTGACCATTTCGCCTAGTTCTGTTTTACTAATATCATCGTAGGCGCGGGCTTGGGCTACGAAAGCATCAAGGTTGAGTTGGGGTGCTAAGGTGGGGGAACCGCCAGCCAGCTTCATTAAGACTGACATGACAACTTTGGGATTTTGGGTAGCTAGTAAAGCGGCGCGATCGCAGGTAAACTCAGCACAGCGTACCCATTCTAATAGCTGTGTTTGGATAGCTTGGGCAATTACAGCGCCTACATTGGGAACAATGGCGGCGGCTAAGATTAATAAATTTACTGGAGTTAGGTAAACGCTGTGGTCACATTTGAGGTGTCCTAACTCATGGGCGATGACTGCTTGAATTTCTTCTGGTGTTAGCATATCAATTAATGAGGTATGCAATACCACAAATGGTTGCTGACCCCGCATAGCAAAAGTGTAGGCGTTCGGGGCTGGATGTTGCCTAACGTACAACTGGGGAGGCTCGATATCTAATACTTTGCAAGCTTCTACTAACAGTTTATGTAAATCTGGCAGTTGATTTTCACCCACCAGCACGCTAGAAGCAATATTTTCTACATAGAAAACCTGCTCTGCCATTGGCCCGAGCCAATTCCGTACCATCATATCCAAACCTGGTATTTGCTTGAGAGTTTTGGTAGCTTCCAAGTCTAAGGGATGACGAAAGGAGTCAGCTTTTAAACCAATGAGCGGCGTTTTGAAGAATGACATGGTGTAACGAGCTTGAAAATAATAGCATGATGGAACGCTGCTCATTAGATAAACAGCCTCCCTAAAGCTAGTATAACGATTAAGTAAGGGTGGGCAATGCCCACCTACCTAACTATGTCGTTATCGATGCAGCAGAGTTGTTAGGGCTAGGAGTCAGTTCTGTATTGGTATTTGGTTCCTGGACTCGCAAGATTTTTGCGCCCAATTGCTGCAACTTCAGATCCAGTTGATCGTAGCCGCGATCGAGGTGGTGCAATCCCTGTATTATTGTTGTGCCTTCTGCTGCCAAACCAGCTAAGACTAAAGCTGCGGATGCCCGCAAATCTGTACCTAGTACTGGTGCGCCTGATAACATCGGCACTCCTCTAACAAAGGCTGTATTGCCTTTGACGCGAATATCTGCGCCTAAGCGGTTTAGCTCAGAAGCATGACGTAAGCGATTTTCAAACACAGATTCGTTGATCAGGCTGTCACCTTCTGCCAAAGTCAGCAAGGCCATAAACGGCGCTTGCATATCTGTGGGAAAGCCGGGATGGGGTAGAGTTTCGATATCGGTGGCTTTGAGGCTACTGGCTGGGAGAACCCGTAAAGAATTCGCTCCTTCCTCGATAATAGTCACGCCAATATCGCGTAATTTGGCAATTACAGGAATTAGATGATCTGCACACACGCTAGAGAGAGTCAGTTCTGAGCGTGTAATTGCGCCTGCGACTAAAAAAGTACCAGCTTCAATGCGATCGGGAATAATGCTGTATTCCACTGAATGCAACTTATTCACGCCGACGATGGTAATTGTACTGCTACCAGCACCTTGAATTTTGGCTCCCATCGCGTTACAGAAATTAGCCAAATCGACTACTTCCGGTTCCCGCGCTGCATTTTCGATGATGGTTTCGCCATCCGCTAGGGTAGCAGCCATCATCAATGTTTCGGTTGCGCCCACACTGGGAGTATCCAGGTAAATTCTGGCTCCTTTTAATCTGCCATTGCTGCCAGGAACATAGGCATTACAAATACCATGTTCAATTTGGACTTCCGCTCCCATCGCTTGTAGTCCCCGGACATGCAAATCTACAGGTCTAGCGCCAATGGCACAACCGCCTGGTAATGGCATCTGAGCTACTCCCAGCCTTGCCAAAATTGGGCCGATCGCAAAAAAGCTCGCCCGCAGTTGGGTAACTAATTCGTAGGGGGCTTTAGAGGTAGTAATTTCCCTAGCATTGATGTCTAAAATATCACCATCTCGGCTCAAGCCCACGCCCAAAGCTGATAAAACTTGACCCATGCGTTCCACATCCGCTAATAATGGGACATTACGGATGCGGCAATCGCCTGAACATAGCAAAGTTCCAGCCATGATTACCAAGGCTGAATTTTTTGCCCCACTAATTTTTACATGACCTCGCAAAGGATGCCCTCCCCAAATTTGCAAGACTGCGGAGTCTGCTTCAAGGGGGGACTTGGCATCTGGTAAGCTGCTAGAAGAATTAATAAGCCTACCTCCAGAATAAATACGTCAATTTTCAAGGGTTGAAGTTGGTTTTGATTCTACAGTAAAGATTTGATTTGTCTACATTTTGTAGGGGAATCGGGGGTCAATAAAAGGTGGTTTTGCCTGGGTGGTGAACGTTAAAAACTATTCAGGATAAGCTTTTGGGGAATTAAAAAATTATTCTGACAATATCGCTACGAAATTCTGTCTGGGGCAAAACTCTATACTCGGTAAGCGATGGAGCAATGACTTGACAAATAGAGATAAATGAGTAATAGTTAGGAATTGTCGATTGTAAATAATTGCCAGCGGAACTGGCGGAATTGGCAGACGCGCTAGATTCAGGTTCTAGTGCCGCAAGGCTTCCGGGTTCAAGTCCCGGGTTCCGCATATGAATTTTGGATTTTGCGAAAAGTCGAGCCAGCGCTTTGGGCGGCTTTGCCGACTTGAGGCGACTGGCGTCGGAGATAAGGCTTCCTTAGATCTGTTAGCGCAGCGTAAAGCCTTCTCCTATCGGAGACGCTACGCGAACGGCATAGCTACTCTACCCTTCTCCTGACGGAGACGCTACGCGAACGGGAACGACTTCGTCGAACGAGAACGCCTACCCTGCGGGAAGGGCTTCGCCCAACGGCGAACGCTTAGAGCGACGGAGGAGCGTCACTTTTCAAGACGGATTGTCGATTTTGGATTAATCTTAAGATATCGCCAGTTGTAAGCCCAGAGAAGCTAACTGCAGATGGTTCGAGTCTGGCGACAGAATGCAATGGCTGCAAAATTTAAAATCTAAAATCGTGTTAACCAGTTTACAAAATTCCTTAGTCAAGCAAATTCGCAAATTGCACTCCGTGAAGGAGCGACACAAGCAGCAGCTATTTTTATTAGAAGGGACGCATTTGCTGGAAGAAGCTTGTGCGGTGAATTATCCGTTGGTGGCGGTGTGTTGTACGCCAGAATGGCAAGCAAATCATTTTGGACTATGGGAGGAGGCTTGTAGGCGCTGCGATCGCGCGGAAATTGTCAGTCCGGAAGTTCTCGCCGCGATCGCTACGACAGTGCAACCAGATGGTGTAGTCGCCACAGCTAAAAAGAGCGATCGCACTTCCCAATTACCCGTGAGTGGTATTGTCCTGGCAGTGGAAACTTTGCAAGATCCCGGTAATTTGGGGACGATTATTCGCACTGCGGCGGCAGCTGGAGCTTCAGGATTATGGCTGAGTGGGGATAGTGTCGATTTAGATAACCCAAAAGTTTTACGCGCTTCTGCTGGACAATGGTTTCGTCTGGCAATGGCGGTGACAGAGAATTTAAAACAGACAATTCAAGCAAGTCAGCAAGCGGGTATGCAAGTCATCGCTACCTTACCCAGTGCAACTTTAACTTACTGGGAAGTAGACTGGCGCAAACCTAGTTTGATTTTATTGGGCAATGAAGGCGCTGGTTTATCAGCAGAAATCGCCGCAATGGCAGATCAGCAAGTAAACATTCCTCTAAGTCCAGGCGTAGAGTCTTTGAATGTGGCGATCGCAGCAGCTTTAATGTTATACGAAGCCCAACGGCAAAAAATGCATGAATAGCGCGATTATCGATAGCGTTCGGCTAAATATTGCTCAATATCTGCCACTGCATCTTCAAAGGCGGCGATATCAATAGATGCTAAATCTTGTTCTTCTTGCGCTAATTGGGCATCACTAACGCTGCCATCATAGAAACTGCCCTTGGTTTGATCTTCAGGACGCTTGTCTTGTAAAATCTCCTCCAATTCATCCAAGGCTGCTTCAAACTCTTGCGCCGCCGTTTCTCTTTCTTCTTGTTGGTTTTGCTCCATCATCTTGACCTGGAAATCTGAATTTACTGGCATAATCTTGAGTGGTGTGACTACAGGTTGATATGTTGTATATTTCACATCATTATCTCGACTATCGGGATTGATTTTACTAACTGTATCAAATTTACATAGTAAAGGAGAAAAAGTCTAATATTTTTTCCAGAAATATAATTAAATTATCCCGGAAATGTAGGGCTAAACTCCTGATTGCAAGATTGTTGAAATTTATCTAATATCAGACTGGGAATTGGTCTGGGACGCATTGTTTTGCCATCTACCCATACCCAAAGTGCTTCGGCTGTCACTAACAAATCTGTTTGGTCTTGTTTGCGGATTTCGTATTTGCGGAAAGCACGAGTACCCCGTATTTCCCGCAACCATGTTGTGACTTCTAAAGTATCACCTGCAACGGCTGGACGCAGATAATCAATTTCTACTCGGCGCATCACAAATACACCACCTGATTCGCGGTAGACATCGAAGGTTAAACCCAAATCTTCTGAATGTTCAATAGCAGCTTGTTCTAGGTAATTTTGGTAGACAGCATTGTTGACATGTCCAAGAGCATCCATTTCGTAGTGACGAACCCGGAGGAGAGTTTTAAATATTTGCATGATGGCGAAAAATTAAAAATTTTCGTGAAAGTGTGGGAGAACAAGCTCAACAATTTTATCCTCAAGTTTAAACTTAAGCGATCGCTTTTCGAGTTGAGTATCAGGGACTTCCAGAAAATAAAATATCCAATTTAGGAGATAATATTTTCCTTCTCTCCCTGCTCCCTGCCCCCTGGACAAAAAAGCGATAGTATATTTAGTTGGAACTACCTAATTCATCTTGTGTTGGTTGAGTTGGCGTACACCAGGGAGTAATCAATTCAATTTTTGCTAGCAACATCAATTCCTGAACTTGCGCAGAATTACAACCATAGGTAGATGCTAATAATTGTTCAGCTTTTCTTTTAACTTTATGCTGAGATACACCAAAAGTCATAATTTCTTCTTCTTGGTTACCTGTTAGGCTCTCAATCGGAATCATGCAAACGTATTGTGGTTGATGAAATCTAATTTGTTGCACCATAATTTATTTACTTAGCTCATGGTTTAGAATTAGCTTAAATATAAGCTATCGTTCATCTAGTTTAAGAACGATATTTTGTAACCAATAGACATATAGTAAAGCTTGGTACAATTAATAGAGTTTTAATAATGATTTGCCGGGAATAACCTTGATATTACTCTATGTTACCCCGATAATTTGGGGGGGTCGCAGTTAAAATTTATCAATCTAAGTTAGATAAACAAGCAGATTTATTCTAAATTTATTTAGGCTTTATATGACGAATAAAAAACTTTTGTTATCAGTTTTATTAGTTGCTAATCTTGGTTTTTTTAAACCTGTACAAGCTCAAGAATCAATTAATAATGAAGCGGCTAAATCCAATCCAGTAATTAATGCTTGCATTGAAAATAAAGCAGAGACTTTACCCAATCCTTTTAGCGATGTACCTTCAGATCATTGGGCTTTTAAAGCAGTGATGACTATGCACTATTGTGGAGCGTTTCGTCAAGCTACACCACCTGCTTTATTTCCGCAATTTAAAACCACGGAAGAGCCACAGCAACTACCAAAACAACAGCAGACTCAAAAATAATATATTTCTGTAAGGTAGGCATTGCCCACCCTACGCACTAGGCAATTTCTGGAAAAGAGTATAGCAGGGGGTGTTGGTTGAGCGAAGTCGAAGCCAACACAGTCAATCCCGCGCCCTGAGCACAGATGCTTCTCCAGAAACCACAGAACGCGATCGATAGATCCGTGAGAGAAAATTCATGTTGTAATCAACTCGTAATTACTCAGGGTTGTGAGGGTTCAGATCCCCGACTTCTTTATTCGCCATACTATTTGTACACATTAACAGCAAAATAGCTTAACTCTTTAGCTACATACGTTGCCAGACGATGAGCTAAAGCCATAATTGTTAATGTGTAGTTCTTTTCAGATATTTCCGGTATGACGCTGCCATCACAAACGTAAAGATTTTCGTGATCGAATGACCTTAAATTTTGATTCACTACTCCTTCATGACTATTGTTTGCCATGCGGCACGTACCAGCATAGTGAATTGAGTGTCCTGGCTCTGATGTATATGTAAACATCAAAGTTCCTGAACATTTGCTAAGGATCTGCTTGCCATATAAAAGCATACTTTGCTGCATCTGTCGGTCATTTTCTGTCATTTCATATTCAACATCAATCTTCCGAATTCCATAAATATCTTGCTCTTGGCTGGGGAAAACACGGTTTGATTTCTTAACATCAGGTTTGCCTTGAAAAAGGATAACAGCATAGCTTCTAAAAAGTAATTTCGCTATCCACTTTTTCAGCCAATCTGGGCAAGTTTCAAATCCATCTAAGTAGTAAGGTCGTTTAGGATAGGAGTTATGGTATTGCGCCATATACCCACCTCGAAAGTCTTGATTCTCAAACAAAAATCGAGGAATTATGAGATTGTCTCCAAAGCCAACATCATATTTTTCCCGCTTACCAATCAGCTTCAGTAAAGAAGTACCTATATTAGCCTTAATATTATCTTGTAGGTAACATCCTAAAGTGTTGGAGCTATTTGCATATCCTTCGGGAAATAAATCGTCCTCGGAATTAAATAGTATTCTTGGTGTCTCCAGCGCACCAGCCGCCAGGATAAAAATCTTAGCCTCAACTTGGAACTTTTGGTATGTTTTGGTGTCTATACATTCGACAGCATGAATTTGTGTAGAATCTTGTTTTCTATGCAAACGTATGACTTTGCAGTTGTAGATAATTTGGTAGTTACTGCGGTTGACGATTCGGGGTAATAAATGGCTAGAAAACTTATACATACTTCCAAAACTACAGCCATAATGACAAGCACCACAACTTTGACATTGATTAGCTGCTTCTGAACGTGTTTCGATCGCTTTACGATTGGGTATAGCTTTAATATTTATGCCACTAATTTTCTTGACTCCTTCTATGAGAAGCTGATCGGCAGGACGGAGTGGTTTAGCTGGAATAAATTCTCCATCAGGTAAACAATCGAGACCTTCTTTAGTACCACAAACACCTATTAATCTTTCAACTTCTGTGTAGTGATTTTCTAAATCTGTGTAGCCAATTGGCCAATTTGAATCAGAATCTCCGTAATCTCGACCGCGAAAATCTCTTTCTGAATATCTTAGACAAACACCATTCCATAAATTCTGTTTACCATTAAGTCGAAAAATCTGATGGTTATGAAAAACTTCTGCGGAACGGGATGAAGTCGATAATATGTCACTTTTAGCATATAGTTGGTTGGCCTGCCAGTTATCATAGTGAAATGATTCTGATTGCTTTACAGGCCAAGGCATATCAGGAGCAATGCCAAAATTCTTCTCCTGTTCCGGATTTAAGTGATTTGAGAAGAAGTTGTTATCTATTTTTTCCCCATGCTCTAAGGAAATTACTGAAAAATTATGCATTGCTAACTGATGCGCTAATATTCCTCCTGCTGCACCAGTACCGACAATGCAAATATCCCATTTGGTTTCCCAAAAATTATTATCTTGGCTCATATCCACACTCACAATACTTCTGCAAGAAAATCATTGGACGCAAAATACAGGTATTCAAAAAGCTTGTTAAAAGTTTTCTGATATTTTTTATACTCAGCTTGCTTTATCTGAAGTTTGCCCTTTCTGTAGCTGAATATGCTATCATCCACTAAATTTAGTAAGAAATTATTTAGATAATGATTGGATTCACAAATTCTATAAATTTCCGAAACTCTTGGTACAAGAAACTCTGAAAATGAGTGACGTTTAGCCATCTCTCGAATATAAGCGATCGCTTGCAAGTTACTATTATTCATAATTTCTAAAAAAGACAGATCCTCAGATATCAAATCTAAGTTATAAAAATATTTAATTGTGTCTAGGACAGTCGTAGCGAGGGGAGTTATATTATAGCCAAGCTCACTGATGCTTTTTTGTGATTCTCCGTAATAATAAAGGCAAGAAGATTTGACAAAATCTGGATGATGTAAGCTTTTTACTTGATTGGGAAACAGCGAAGATAATTTCTCAAGCAGCACCGAAAAGGAATAGGCTACGCTAACAGGTAACTCCTTAGGAATGCTGAAGCCAGTTATCATCACCATTAGACGATAAATTTCTGCCATCCTCAGATTATATCCAGCAACAATATAGCGATCGCCACTTTTTCCACTATTAATCGCTGCAATATGAGCTTTTGCAACATCCCGAACATCGCAAATTGAATGTCCTCCATTTACATAAAATGGAAAATCATTCTGACAGAACCTTAAAACTATGCCAGATGTAGTAACTTTTGATTTGCGTGAAGCTCCAGGCCCCAACATATAACCTGGATTTAGTATCACAACGTTATGATTTTTGCTAGCGTAATTGAGTGCTATTTGTTCACATTCAATTTTCGCCCAATCATAAGGACTTAGATAACTTTTGCTGACCTGACTGCGCCCAGATTCTTCAGTAAATATTACTGGTGTCTTGCTACCAGCAATAGCAGACATAGAAGATGTATAAACTACGCGAATATATGGATAATTATCTAGGGCTTTAAAAAAGTTTTTTGTAAGTTGAACATTGCCGCGAAAATATTCTGTAATAGGTAAACCTGGCTGCCAATTACATCCTGCTGTATAGATGACTGCATCCATCCCTTCTAAGCATTTCCGGATATACTGAGAATCTTCTAGGTCACCTTCATAATAAGTTATTTGATTACTAAAGTTATTTTTAGAGTATTTAGGCTTAGTTCTGACAGCAGCATGTACATTAAAATTTTTTTTCGCTAATTCCTGAATAATATGTTCACCAAGAAAACCTCCTGCGCCAAATACAATGACATTTGAAGATATATCCATATAAACTCTTGGCAAAATTACAATTCAATAATTACATACATCGTTATTTTTTATAGTTCATTGCTAACAAACGCTAAAAAAATATGTATGCAAAATCACCAAATATTAATATCAATTATTTCGCTATACAAGTACTCTATTTGTCAGATTAATGATTCAATTTATATCAGTAGCTACAATTATTAGAATTCGTAAGGTGGGCAATGCCAGCCATTTCAGTGCGTTCACTTGTACTAGATTTTTTACCTCTCTATGAATCCTGGCGCTATCGTCCTTACGAGATTTTCTGCCAAAAAATGCTTCATCAAAGACATCATATTTTGGTTTTCTTTGATGTTGCGATCGCATGGAATTACATCGATAGCCTCAAGCCTTAATTTGACACCCAACCCTGGGTAGGGCTTTCAGCCTTTGAGTGAGTAGTTCATTTGTTCGCGTTGAAAGGGCTGGGTAGGCATTGCCCACCCTACAAATAATTACTTTAAGGACGTACCATAACCTTGATCGCTTCGCGACTGTCCATTGCCGCATAGCCTTTGGGAACACCATCGAGATCGACGATTAAATCGAGAACAGCAGAGGCGTTGAGTTTGCCAGATACGGTATCAGCTAGCAATTCGGGAATGTAAGCACGGGCGGGTGCAACACCGCCTCGTAAGGTAATGTTTTGCCGAAATAAACGACCCAAATTGAAATTATGCCCACTACCGTGGGGTACACCAACATAGCCGATTGAGCCACCGGGACGGGCAATACCGATGGCCGTTGTCATTGCTGACTCATTGCCCACACACTCCAATACTGACTCTACACCCCCTTGGGTCATTTCTTGCACAGCCGCGATCGCTTCTTCCCCTCGACTGCTGACAACATCGGTGGCACCAAAACGGCGCGCAATCTCTAACCGCGATTTGTGCCGTCCCAAGATAATGATGCGTTCAGCGCCTAGTCGTTTGGCAGCAAGCACACCACATAACCCCACAGCCCCATCGCCAACGACTGCAACTGTATTCCCTGGGCGGACACGTGCTGAAACGGCAGCATGATGTCCGGTTGACATCACATCGGTGAGGGGGAGAATGGCGGTGAGGAGATCGTCATCATTCTCAACAGCCGGGGGAATGACAACTAATGTGCCATCAGCTAAGGGCGAACGGATAGCTTGGGCTTGTCCACCATCATTTGTACTTCCCCAAAAATTACCTTGTAGGCAAGAAGTTTGGATACCTTTACGGCAGAACTCACAGGTGCCATCGGAAAAAGCAAAGGGAGCAAGGACGCGATCGCCTTTTTTCACAGTGCGAACCTCAGATCCAACTGCTTCGACAATTCCCATCCATTCATGTCCCGTTCGCCAACCAGGTTGCCACTCTTCCTCACCCCGATAGAACCACAGATCGGAGCCGCAAATGCAAGCATGAGTAATTCGGACAATAGCATCTGTAGGCTGTTGAATCACCGGATCAGGAACATTTTCAACTCGGACATCACCAGGGGCATAGTAAACGGTTGCTTTCATCAGACAATCTCCTTGTAAAAAACGGATACTGATTTTTGTTGGTTAGTTACGAGTCTGAGGGGTGTTTGCCGGAATCTCTTGAGGAATAATCCAGACTTTGAATGATTTTTCATCGTTCAGCGACCGGTCATTTGCTCCAGCTTTTCGGGGTATCTAGCTCCTTGCACTGCGATTTTGGCAGCGGCATCATCGATATCAAGCAAATCATCGGATGTGAGTTCAACTGAGACTGCACCAATGTTTTCGTCCAGGCGATGCAACTTTGTGGTGCCTGGAATTGGCACAATCCAAGGCTTCTGAGCTAGTAACCAAGCAAGTGCAATCTGAGCGGGTGTTGCCTGCTTTCGTTGTGCGATCGCGCCCAGGAGATTAATCAAAGCTTGATTCGCCTTAAGAGCCTCCGGTGTGAAGCGAGGTAGGGTGCTGCGAAAGTCAGAGCTATCGAAGGTGGCGTTCTCATCAATCTTGCCCGTGAGAAAGCCCTTGCCCAATGGGCTATATGGAACAAAGCCAATGCCCAGCTCCTCAAGGGTTGGTATCACTTCCGCTTCCGGCTTTCTCCACCACAGCGAGTATTCGCTCTGAAGTGCCGTCACTGGTTGAACGGCGTGGGCGCGGCGAATCGTTTGTACGCCTGCTTCCGAGAGTCCAAAGTGCTTCACCTTACCTGCTTGAATCAGTTCCTTAACTGCTCCAGCTACATCTTCAATTGGCACGTTCGGGTCAACTCGGTGCTGATAGAGCAAATCGATTGTTTCGACCTTGAGCCGCTTGAGCGAGCCTTCCACGGCTTCCTGAATATGCTCTGGTCGGCTATTCAGTCCAGGCGAACCCTTCATACCACGAGGATCGGAATTCGGACTGATGTCAAACCCAAATTTGGTGGCGATCGCTACTTGGTTGCGGAAAGGAGCAAGGGCTTCGCCTACAAGCTCTTCATTCAAGTACGGGCCGTAAACCTCGGCTGTGTCAAAGAATGTAACACCGCGATCAACAGCAGCTCCCAGAAGAGCAGTCATTTCCTGCTTGTCTTTGGGCGGGCCATAGGAAAAGCTCATTCCCATACAGCCCAGCCCGATCGCTGAAACTTCTAAATCGCTGTTTCCAAGTTTGCGCTTGTGCATTTTTTGAACTCCTGTGTTTGTGCTTAAGGTCGTCCGCAAGCCTCAATGCTGTTGGTGAGGGCTGCTTTCACATCCTCGAACTGGGTCATGTCGGATCGCACTCCACCAACCAGACTATTCCTACCAAGGCTGTGAGCCACTTCTTTTGATATCCATATCGTAGAGATTGAACATTTATCGCCTCCTCTATCAGTGGGGATGAGATTTTTTCAGAAGCAAGGTTAGCTTTGACACCCTGCATGATTTTCAGTAGGCAAGTCTATTGGCCAATCAAAACTGAGTTTTATCTTGAATAAAAATCTAGAATGTTTACAAAAAGCCGGAATCATTTTTGATTGCTTTAGCTTTATTGTAAGAATCTTCAAGGGCAAGCAATAGAACAATCGTCTAAAATTGTTGTATAATCCTGCAAACTTAAAAATGAAAGCTGCCAAAACGAGCGAAAAGTTCGATGTGGATTTAATTAACAATCAGCAAGCAAAGCGTGAGGCAGATAGAGCGCAAGCCAACAGAGAGGAACTGACTGTTGCTATTGCACGGGCAATTTGTCACGATGGAACGATTGAGCCACTCAAAGGATTACACTTCAAACGCTCTTCTTCCCCAGGGGAATGCATTCATGGTGTTTCTGTCCCTGCGTTTTGTGTAATTGCTCAAGGTAGTAAAGAAGTGCTTTTAGGGAGCGATCGCTATCTGTACGATCCGATGCATTATCTACTGGCTACAGTCGAACTGCCGATTGTCAGCCAAATTTTGGCAGCTTCTCCGGAAAAACCCCATCTTAGCCTTCGCCTCGATCTCGACCCCACCCTTGTCAGCTCCGTCATGGTTGAGGCTGGGTATGCTTCATCGCGCAGCCGTGCTGATGTAAAAGCGATTGCCGTAAGTTCTTTGGATGCAAATCTGTTGGATGCTGTGGTGCGGCTTGTCAGGCTTTTAGATTCCCCTACTGAAGCTCATGTTCTCGCACCACTAATTAAGCGGGAAATTATTTACCGACTGTTGATGGGAGAGCAAGGTAACAGGCTGCGTCATATTGCAATTCTGGGTGGCTACACGCACCACATCGCCAGAGCCATTGAGAGACTGCGGAAAGACTTTAAGGAGCCGCTTCGCATTGAAAATATCGCCAAAGAGATGGGAATGAGTGTTTCTGGCTTTCACCATCATTTCAAGTCTGTCACAGCAATGAGTCCTTTGCAGTTTCAGAAGCAACTGCGGCTCCAGGAAGCTCGCCGTCTGATGCTAGGAGAAAATTTGGATGCTACCAGTGCTGCTTACCGTGTAGGTTATGAGGATGCTTCCCACTTCAACCGGGAGTACAAGCGGCTGTTTGGTGCTCCACCGATGCGCGATGTGGAGCGGCTACGAGAAACTGCTAGGGAGACTTTTAGTTGAATCAGCTATTCTGCTTTTAAGTTGCACAATCCATTATGAGGGTTGTTGACTGTTGACTGTTGACCGTTGACTGTTGACTGCCTTTATTAGTAGTTATGCAATTTAAATAGACATTAGCATGAACTAAATTAAAATTTAGCTCCTAATTTGTGCAGAAATTGCCACATTTGTGCTGCTTGGATTTCGTCTCCTAAAAACTTATAAAGTCTATAGGATTGATAGCCATAATAAATTGCTTCTTGATAACGGTTTAACTGTTGCAGATTTGCACTAAGCATCAGGGATATTTGCGCTTCTTCATAATTATTTTTTCTAGCTTGAGCGATCACAAGCGCAGATTGTAAATAATCCCTAGATTCATAGAATTTACTGTCATTATAATAAATAAGACCGATTTTAAATAGTAATTTCTGCTGACTGTGTTTAACTCCCAGATCCTGCACAATTTGTAAAGATTGTTGATAGTAGATTAAAGCGCGATCGTTTCTCTCTAACTTTTGATATATAGCACCTATCTTAGCTAGTGCAGAGGCTTCGCCTAATTTATTTTCTGTTTGGCGAGTAACGCTTAAAGCTTCTATATTGTATTCAATTGCTTGCTGTAGTAAATTTATTTGAATACAGACATCACTTAAACCTTGCAAAATTGCACTGCGGACTCGTTGTTCGCCAATCTTTGTAGAAATCTCTAGGGATGTTCGCAAAAATTCCATTGCTTTTTCATAGTCTCCAATCTCTTTATGTGCTTGACCGAGAGTATGGAGACTAATCATTACAAGATTTTGGTGGGAAATTTCTCTAGCAATCAAAAGTGATTGATGACAATAAATAATAGCTTTTTGCCAATTTTCTAACTGCAGATAAATTCCGCCAATATTGGCAAACAAATCGCCGATTGCTTGCATATCTTCTATTTCTTGAGCAATCAGGAGCGCCTTTTGTGCATAATCCAGTGCTTGTTGATAATCTCCAAGACACTGATAAACATTGGCTAAAGAACCTAAAGCACTTTTTTCATAAATCCGTTCATTAATTTCACAACTAATTACCAGCTGCTGTTGAAAATATTCAATCGCTTGAGGATACTTACCAAGATTTTGATAATTAGTTCCTAATCCCCAGATAGCTGATATTTGTAAGACTCTATTACCTGTTGTGTAAGTAATTTTTTGTAATTGTGTAAAATATTTAATTGCATCCTGATATTGGCAGAGTTGTAGGTAACAATTGCCGATGTTGTAGAGAGCAACTTCTTGCCAATCTGTAGCATCTATTTGCTGAGATAGCGCCAATAAAAGCTTATAATATTGTAAAGCTTGAGAAAACTCAAATAATTGTTCATATATAGCTGCTAACTGGCTTAAGCAAGTCAGTTCTTCTTGCTGATTTTGGCTTTGTCGGCTCAGGGATAACTTCTCCAGGTAATGTGTGAGTTTTTGCTGGAGAATCTTTTGAAGATTTTGTTCATTTTCCTCTATCATGTTAAGTATTACAGAATATTAACTACCTTAAACATGACTGTATTGGGATGCAGCCAAGATTATTTACAGTAATACCTAGCATTTTCTAGGTATAAAGTTCTGTGTTAATTTGATAAAGATTTTGCATTTTTAATTTAAAGCTGATTTTTATACGTATAAAACTAGGTAGTTAATTGTGATAATAAATACATTGCCGCCG
Organism: Calothrix brevissima NIES-22; assembly: GCF_002367995.1. Taxonomy (GTDB): domain Bacteria; phylum Cyanobacteriota; class Cyanobacteriia; order Cyanobacteriales; family Nostocaceae; genus Aulosira; species Aulosira brevissima. The sequence continues at coordinate 7,498,911 of NZ_AP018207.1, read as the reverse complement.
CTTAGATAGTTCTAGTTTAGGGCTGAACAGAAATAGAGTATGGAGCGATCGCTTGTTGTAATATCTTCTTGATGTAGCTTTAGATATGGTCGTCGGTGCGTTATGGCGTAATACCTAACACACCCTACGTTAAAGACTATATTTGGGGAATTTTAAACCTTCGCGGCTGCTGGTGTGGGTAAATTTACTTTCAACCGCTTAAACATGGCTTCCCGTGCTTGCATTGCTAAGGTATCATCCAAGGGTTCTAGGGTAATTGGCTGTTGATACTTTAGCCGCAACGCTGTTTGAATTAACCAATCTGCAACAAAGGGATTTTTGGGTAACAAAGGGCCGTGGGAATAGGTAGCGATCGCATTCTGATAAAATGCTCCCTCAGTCCCATCCTCACCATTATTGCCCAAACCGTAAACGACTTTTCCTAAAGCTTCTACTTTCCCCAACTTAGTGCGTCCGCCATGATTTTCAAAGCCGACTAAATAAGGCGTGCTACCTGTCATCGCTTTTAAATCCTGCGCTAGGCGTGAGGCTGTAACTTCAATTACCAAATTTCCGATGCAGCGTTTAGTATTTTCACCAGGATGGACTGAGACTAAATCTAAAATTCCTAAACCTTCAATCCTTTGTCCTAATCCTGGTTCGTAATAATGTCCGAGTAACTGGGGTGAACCGCAGGTAAAGACTCCTGGCGTACCATTTTCTATTTTTTCACGCATAGCATCGGCTTTAGCACCTTGCAAATCGCGCATGACAATTTCCTGCTGTCTGTCTTGCGCACCACCACCGACAATCAAGTCTACAGATTTAATTTCATCGGCGGTAGCATTTTGATCCAACGGTAAAACTTTGACACTGTATCCCCGCCATTGAGCGCGGCGTTCTATAGTAATTACATTACCGCGATCGCCATAGGTACTCATCAGTGTTGGATATAACCAACCAATTGTAATTTCAAATTTTGGAGAAGTCATATAATTTGGGAAATGGGGCATTGGGCATGGGGCATTGGGCATTGGGCATTGATGTTAATACCCTGGTTGTGTGATATAGCACATAACCATTTAACTAAAAAGTTTTTATGCTGAGTTATGTTTCTTGAATAAATGAATCATTCATATATTTTTCAATTTACGATTGCCTAATCCGGTGTATATCTAGATTTTGGGTAAGCATATCGCACATTGGTTTTAATTGCTATGTTTATTCGTATTTTATGTAACAGTTTTGCAGTAACATTTTGCCGATAATCCCAAGAGAGTTATCAGGGAATTGTAAAAGTTCAGTTTCACATTTCCTGTTGAGTCGTAAGATTACAGATTGTCGAAGGTTTGTTTAACAAACTGAAATATTACTATATGGATTGTAAAACTGCTACATTAGTCTACCAAACAGAGAATCATCTCGAAAAAATTCGGGAGATTTTCCCAGAAGCTTGGCATTTTTTGCAAGAACAAGCTTTTGCTTATGTTCAAGGTAAAAAAGATAATTTTGATTCTGCTGTAAAAGATTTAGTTGGTGAAACCAATTTTAAATATAGAATGGTACACCGCGATGATAAAGACCAACTCACCAAAGATTTGGGAGAATTATTAGGAGATATTACTTCTCGTTTACTTTTACAACAGTATTTTTCAGAATTAGTTGGTCAAAAAGTTTTCTTTAGTACAATTTGCTGTAGTAGTCATCTCACAGCTGACCATGAGATGACTTTAGAAGAAGTGTTACCAATTCAGCGTGCAGCTGTGAAGTTGCAGTAAGGTAGAGGCTAAGACTTTTGATAACAATTTCTCTGGCATACCCGAAATAACGCCCGCAGGCTCGAAGCCTGGGGCTAATGTTGCAAAGCCTGCCGTTGCAGGCTGAATTTCTTGAGCCTGCAACGGCAGGCTTTGTTCAAATAGCCGCACCCTTATAGGGTGACGGCGCTATTGCGGGATAAGCTAGGAATATTACTCTTGGCAACAGGGGCAGAGAGAATAAATGATTTACTATCAATGCCCAATGCCCAATGCCCAATGCCCAATGCCCCATTACAAAATCTTCCGCCCAGTTAAAACTTCACGTACACTCAACATGGCTGTATATGTGGGTAATATATGCAGGGTTTCGTTGTTGGGTGTACGCTCTAATGCGGTGTTAATGGCATCGCGTAAATCTTCTTCCACAATTAGGTTAAAATTATGATTAGTCTGAGGATCGCTGTAACGCAGACGTAAAGCCATGTCATAAGCGCGATCGCCACTCACAACTAAAGTACCTCCACGCTGGACTAATTTCTCTGTATCGACATCCCATATCCAAGATACATCTTCACCATCTTGCACTCTGTCGTTTAACACCAGCAATGTAGTTTTATCTGTGCTTTGAGTAACGACGCGAATTGTTTCATTTGTCCCCACAGGATTTTTGGATAATAAAATCCGTACTTTTTTCCCGTTAATTTCCAACTCTTCCGCACGCCCAAAAGCTGCTTGGAAGTTGGGAATAGTCTCGCGGATAGTCGCCGCATCAACTCCTAATTCTTGGGCAGCAGTGGCAGCAGCTAAGGTATTGTATTTGTTATATAACCCGACAAGAATTTGCGGCCATTCGCTGCTATTGAGGCTGGGTTGACTGCGACTAAAGCCGCAATTACCACAGCTATATTCGCCCATGTGGGACAAATAAACGCCTTCGTAGTTGAGAGCTTGTCCGCATCTGGGACAATAGATAGAATCCACAGCATGGGGAATCGCTTCTAAATAATGTTCTGGTTCGCTCAAACCGAAAAACGAGACACGCTGTTGAGTTAATTGTTGACCGAGATAGCAAATAGTAGGATCGTCAGCATTAGCAACTACGATAGTTTGGGGTGATAAAGTTGCGATCGCTTTACCCCAGCGTTTACTAATAGTATCAACTTCCCCGTATCTATCGAGTTGGTCGCGGAACAAATTTAAACACAGAATCAGCTTTGGTTGAATTGGTGCTAATACCTTGGGTAGGATATTCTCATCAACTTCTAAAATCGCGTAATCCACATCCAAGCTACCCGTGAAGCTAGCGTTATCCATCAGCGCCGTCATCAACCCATTTTCCAAATTCGCGCCTGTGGAATTATGAGCCACCCGATAGCCCTTGCGCTCTAAAATTTCTCGTAAAAGTAGGGATGTGGTAGTTTTACCATTAGTCCCAGCAATGAGAATTGCCCCTTGTTTTACCTGCTGACTCAACAATTGCAACAACTTCGGTTCAATTTTACGCGCAATCGAGCCTGGTAATACACTAGCAGCACCAAGGCGGAGCGATCGCACCATCAAAGTCACGCCTTTCGCCACCGACACCGCCAAACCTAGTTTGATTCTATCTATAAGATGTAATTTGTTTGCCACAGTAATTAATAGCTTAAATTAATTTTGTCAATAGTTAATAGTCAATGGTCAATAGTTAATAGTCAATAGTCAGTTGTCATTGGGCATGGGGCATTAAGTATTTATTTACCCCCTCTGCCTCCTCTGCTTCCTCTGCTTCCTCTGCACCCTAGCCCCTAGCCCCTAGCCCCTAGTCCCCATAGGCGTTATCTTAAAAAATGGTGCAAGGACGTAATCATATATCCAGCGCTACTTGCTGAATTCAGCAAAAACTCACAAAATAGTAGCTCACAAGGTTTCTTTTGATGAATGGCTTAAAGTTTCCTTTTTTACAGAAAAAAACTCATTGGCAAAAATTGATTTCTAAAGCTTTGGTGCTGCTTGCGTGCTTGTTGATTCTCAATATCCAACCAGCATCTGCTGGTATTAAGGAAGACAATTATGATGGCAACATTTTCGTGGTTTATGCTGGTAATGGTTCGTTAATTCCTCCCAGACAGACATTAGCACAGTCTCTACAAGAGCATAAACCAGTGTTTTTGGCTTTTTATGTCGATGACAGCAAAGATTGTAAGGAATATGCCATTACAATTTCGCGAGTACAGGAATTTTACGGTAAAGTTGCAGAAATTATCCCCATCAGTATAGATACCTTCTTGTCTCAAAAAACTGATGACCCTACCGATCCAAAATATTATTATTCTGGCGCAGTACCTCAAGTTGTCGTCTTCGATCAATCAGGTAAAGTAGTTTTAAATAAACAAGGTCAAGTACCTTTTGAAGAAATCGACGATCGCTTTCGTGATATGTTTGATTTACTACCTCGTGCAGAGTCAGTACAGTTAAAGCGGCGTTCCTTCAATGAATTCAGTAGTGAGTTAAGTAAGTAACCTTAGGGGTAGACCAATTTGGTCTGCCCTAATTTTTAGTCATGTCTGATACTACATTGTCAATTTAGTCAAGAGATAATCTGTAAATAATTTGATTTAACAAAAAAAACTGACTTCATAGTCTATAGTCCATATTAGAAGACTAATGACCAATGACCAATGACCAATTAGAGCGTGTTCTGATGTCAAAGGTTTATACTACCGAAGAACTCATCCAAATTTTAGCAGCCGAACGTCAAGCTTGCTTGAAGGGGGAACGCCTAAAATTAGAAGTAACAGTTTCTGGCAATCCAATAATTGACCAGTTTATCAGAACTGATGGACTGCAAAAATTTACTGCCTATCAAGATTTTAAAGCTGCTATTCACGACTATCAAAGAGAAAATCACGTGTCAGGTATAATTTGGCATGAAGTAAATGTCAAAGGAAAAACTGTACATTATCCGAAAATAGATAGTGAATTAATTGCTTTAAATCATGATTTAGAGATATTACAATCCGCCAAAGATTCAATATTAGAATTTTGGTATGAAGTTACTTCGGATATGGATTTATATCTGAGTTTTAATAATAGCAAACAACACGAACGCATTCATAAAATTGATGTCGAAAGAATTGCCCAAAGAACAGAATGGGCTAGTTTATGGAAATGGGAAAATTCTAACTTTTTAGAAATTATTTTACAGTTAGGCTGGGGACAACCACAAGAAGCTTATTATAAGCGCGGACGACCCCATTCTGGTAGCGAGTATATTCATGCTGTAAACCCAGGTAATCATCCTATTGGCTAATGAATATGCATTATTTAGTGGTGATTGAAAAGGGTGAAACTAGTGCTTTGTCTCATTAATTATCTAGGGTAAATTTCTTCTTCTTTTCTCTTCCTTAGCGCACTTCGTGTCTTTGCGGTTCGTTTTTACCCCTCTACATCTTTGCGATAGACCACTAGTTAAAGTGCTTATATTCCCGATTTACTAGGTTGTCTAGCTGTTGGTGAAACCCTAGAAGCAGGTTTACCTATACCCAAACCGACAAGCATTGCTCATGAAGTGGAAGTTTTAGAAGTATTAAATTAAAATTTGGACTCAGCAAACTATCACAGTTGAAAAACTGACTTTAAATGAGTCAAATTGAAATTATTGCTGCGGTCTTTGGTTTAATTAGTGTTTGGCTAACTGTTAAAGAAAATATCTGGTGTTGGCCTACAGGCTTGGTGATGGTATTTCTGTACATCTTCATTTTCTATGAAGCCCGTTTGTACTCAGATGTAATTTTGCAAGTTATTTATGTCTTTTTACAAATTTACGGTTGGTACGCTTGGTTACATGGGGGAAAAAATAAGGGAGAACTCCATGTAACTCGCATCACTCGCTTGGGTGCAATTATTTGGGGTGGAGTAGCAATTTTTGGTAGTTTCAGCCTTGGTTTTATCATGCATCGCTACACAGATGCAGCTTTACCATATTGGGATGCTGCTATTACTGTAATTAGCTTAGTAGCACAGTGGTTGATGGCGAAGAAGATTTTGGAATGCTGGCTACTTTGGATTACAGTAGATGTACTGGCTGTTGGGGTCTATGCAGTTAAAAAACTTTACCCAACAACAGGACTGTATGCGGTGTTTCTGGCGTTAGCGGTGCTGGGATATTTGACATGGAACAAGGCTTGGAAAAAGCAGCTACTGGTATGATTCTCGGCAAATTTATGCCGCCACATTTGGGACATCAGTACCTGGTTGATTTTGCTCGGAACTATGTTAAACATCTGACAGTTCTAGTTTGTTCGATTCAATCTGAGCCAATTCCGGGATATCTCCGCTATGGTTGGATGCGCGAGATGTTTCCTGATGTGAATGTGGTGCATGTAACTGATGAAAATCCCCAAGAACCAAAGGAACACCCGGATTTTTGGCAAATTTGGTATGATACTATTCGCCGGGTGCTACCAACAGGGCCTGACTATGTGTTTGCATCGGAAGATTATGGTTGGAAACTGGCGGAAATTTTAGGCGCAAATTATATTCCTGTAGACTATGCGCGCAGTTTAGTACCAATTTCTGGAACTAAGGTACGGGAAAATCCCATTACTTATTGGCATTATATCCCGCCTTGTGTCCGCCCTTATTTTCTGCGTCGGGTTTGCATTTTTGGCCCGGAATCCACAGGGAAATCAACTCTCGCGCAAAATTTAGCCGCACATTACAACACAGTTTACGTCAGCGAATATGCTCGCGGTTGGTTAGACCCTAAAGATGGGAGATGTGATTTTACAGACATTGAAATGATTGCTAGAGGACAAATCGCCTCTGAAGATGCATTAGCGAAACAGGCTAACCGCGTGATGTTCTGCGATACTGACCTGATAACTACGACAATTTGGAGTAATGTGCTATTTGGTAAGTGTTATCAGTGGATTTACGGGGAAGCGGAACAGCGGCATTATGATTTGTATTTAATTTTAGATGTCGATGTACCTTGGGTGGATGATAAGCAAAGATATTTACCTCATTTAAGAATAGAATTTCGCGATCGCTGTATTTTTGAATTAAAATCCAGAAACAGACCCTACGTCCTCATTAGCGGTTCCTGGGAAGAACGCTTCCATCAAGCTTGTGTTGCAGTAGACGAAATCATTGTTTCTCGATAGCAACGACGGGATTCGCACCCGCATCTCCTGGTATACTCCAAGGAATTCTGCTGTTTGAACTACGTTGCTGGTGGCAGTGAACCGAATCAAACGGTCGTCTCCTACTTGAAGAGTAGGTACTTTGCCACTAAGCTACACTGCCTAGTTATTTACTTTAGTTAATTATTGTGTCCGGTTAAAACTTACTATTAGGGATGACGCGGGGAACTCGGGAACCGCACAGATTGGGGATTAGGGGCGGCGGGGAAGCGAGGACGCGGGGAGAATTAATAATAAGTAATTACCCGGACTTAATACATATATTATCGCATTTGCACAAAAATAGCAACGGCAGGATTTACACCCGCATCTCCTGGTCTACTCCAAGGAATTCTGTTGTTTGAACTACGTTGCTGTGGCAGTGAACCGAATCAAACGGTTGTCTTCGTGTTTAGCAGACACGCGCTTTACCATTAAGCTACACTGCCGTGATGGGCATTGGGCATTGGGCATTGGGCATTGGGCATTGGGCATGGGAAATTTTTCTTCCTTGTCTTCCTTGTCTTCCTTGTCTCCCTTGTCCTCCTTGTCCTTTTTCCTCTACCAGTCTATCTCTATGTAATCTTTAAATAATTTACCAAAAGGGGTCTTTCCTTGATTGATTCCCAAATAAATTAAATCGCAGATTCGCGCGGCTGCGTCAACAATATCAAAAGGGGGATTCACGCCGCGTTCTTGCATAGATTTGGTTTGGTGATAAGGATGTTGAAAGCTAATCCAACCGGGGTCTACTGCATTCATGAAAATTCGGTGTTTGGCATATTCTTTGGCGCAGGTGCAAGTCATTTGGTTGAGTGCAGCTTTTGCCATGTTGGTGTGAGGATGTCGCCAAGGTTTATCAACGTCGTTAAATCGTCCTTCCATTGAAGAAACGTTGATAATGTATTTGGCAGTTTCTTTTTGGTTGCTCATTAACGGCTTGAGTCTGCTATTAATGACAAAAGGTGCGATCGCATTAATGATATGCACTTCCAATAATTCCAAAATGCTGACTTCATCATCTTTCATCAGCCAGCTATTAAACGGACGCAAATCAAGCTGTTGTCCATCATCGCCATACATTCCTGCTGGGAATAAAGCGGAATTATCTAACTTATCTTCAGGAATTAGGGGAATTTGCGAGAGAAAAGCTGAATTTTCTGGTTGAATATCTTCACTAGCTACTTTTGGCAGCCAATTCTCCCTTTCTGCCGCGTTTAAACTATGAGTCTGACTCAGCAAACCTGGCAATTCTGGCGGTAAATCTTGCACGGGTAATGATTCAAACTCAATTAAATGCTGATAAAACGCTGGTGGACGGCGTACCGTTTGCGCAGCGTTGTTAATAATAATGTCGAGTCGCGGATAAAATTTGAGGATATGTTGAGTAAATTGCTCAACACTGTGGAGATGTCGCAAATCTAGCCCATAAATTTGTAAGCGATTGCGCCATTTTTCAAAGTCAGGTTCAGCAGCGTAACGTTTTGCAGCGTCGTGAGAAAAGCGCGTTGTGACTATGACAGCAGCACCATCTCGTAATAATTTTAACGCTACAGCATAGCCAATTTTTACCCTAGCTCCGGTGACAATAGCCGTCATCCCTTGTAAATCAGAGCTTTGATGACGTTTGCTGTAGTTAAGATTACCGCAATTAACACAAACGCCATTGTAAAAATTATGCTCTTGTAAAAAAGTTGCTTTGCAGACGATGCAACGTTGTTGTTTGGGCATTGGGCATGGGGCATGGGGCAATAGTCAACAGTCAACAGTCAACAGTCAACAGTCAACTGTGTTCTAATTTATTTATACTTCGTTCCATTGGGCATAATTGCACCTGACAATTTAGCACTACTGAAGTCAGCACCTAAAATATTTGCACCGGAGAAATTAGCATCATATAGATAAGCTTGGCTGAAGTCTGCGCCTAAAAGGTTTGCTTCTTGAAAATTTGCACTTTGGAGGCTGGTGTTGCTGAAATCAGCACCAATAAGATTTGTTTTGTGGAAGTTTGCTTGTCTAAGGTTTGTACCACTGAAGTTAATACCACTAAGATTAAATCCACTAAAATTAAATCCCCAAAGTTGAGAGTTTTTCCAATTAGCTCCACTTAAATCAGCTTCATTGAGGTTAACTGTTTGCAGAATAATATTAAATAAATTAGCTTTGTGAAATTTTGCGCCACTAATTTTTGCTTCATACAAATTTGCTCCACTCAAATTTGCGGCTGTTAAATTTGTTTTACTCAGGTTAGAGGCTTTTAAATCGGCTCTTCTTAAGTTTAATCCAGCTAAATTTAATTCACTCAAATCCGCTTTGACTAATTTAGCTTTGCCCAGTTTTACGCCAGTCATATCAGCTTCGCGGAAATCTGCTGCTGCTAAATTTGCGCCAGTAAATTTACATTTATTTAAATTAGCTTTTCTAAAGTTAGCTTGGCTGAGATTGGCTCGGAAAAAATTTACTTTATTTAAAGTTGCTTGACTAAAATCAAATTCACTTAAATCAGTACGGCTCAGGTTTGCACCGCTAAGATTTGCTCCTTGTAAAATCGCTGCCGTTAAGTTAGCACCATTGAGATTTGCATTACTTAAATTTGCACCACTCAAATTTGCGCCGCTCAGGTTGGCTTTGTAGAGTTTAGCTCCACTTAAATCGGCTCCGCTTAAATCTGCCCAACTTAAATCTACTTGGCGAAAGTTGAATTTTTTTAAGTTAGCTCCACTGAGGTTAACTTCACTTAAATTCAACACCAAATATTCGCTGAATTCTGCTTCAGATATATACTCTAATAATTTTAAATTTTCTGCTCTCCATTCATTCCAAAAACCTGCACCTTTTTGTATTAGGGACAGCATTTCAGTTTGAGTTAAAGAATTAGGAATATCTGACATAGGGAGATTAATCTAGGAAGGCAGGGGGCAGGGAGCAGGGAGCAGGGGGCAGGGGGGACAGGGGGGACAGGGGGGACAGGGGAGACAAGGAGGACAATTGTACAGACGCGATTCATCGCGTCTCTGACAAATGCCCATTGACTATTTACCATTTGACAACAGCCTTACAGCTTCACCAAAGGGGAATTGATTTAAGTCTAGTCCACCGGGAGTAACTACCCACAATACGGGGAAATTTGGCATTTGTTCAGGAAATGTGCCATAGCCATCTGTGAGGTATACACAAACACTATTACTGTACCAGTCAATTTGCTCGTTAACTTTGTCGAAGAAAGGAACGAAGGATGTACCACCGCCACCTACTGGTTTGGGAAAGGGGCTATCTGTGGTGAGTTCGTAAGGGCCGTAAGCTTCAGCATCGGCGTAATAAAGTTGACACTGAATATGGGGGTAAGAATTGAGAATTCCGATAACTTCGCTGAAAAATAGCCGCAGTTCGGCATCGCCTACAGAACCACTGGTGTCAACTGCCACAAATACTTTGACGCTTTCGCCTTCGAGTGCTTCTAGGTAAAGTCGCTGGCTGATAAAGCGACGGTCAAAGCCTGTAAAATCTGTAGGGGTTCGCACTAAGTAGCGCCACAGATAAGAACGCCAATCTAATTGCCCTTCCGTGAGGGCTGTAAGTTCTCGCTGAATTCCTGCGGGAATACTACCTTGATTATTGCAGCTGTGAGCAACTGCGATCGCCTGTTGCATGGCATTGCGCCAATGATTTTCTAAAGTTTTCTGGCGCGTTGCATCTAAACTACCATCAGATTTCCCATTTTTTGGCTCATATAATAAGTCAGCTTGGCATTTTGGACAATTTTTAGCATCTTTTAGCAATATTTCATAAATTTCTTCCACGCTCAAATGCTCTAGCTGTTGGATGCGCACGCCATCCGCAGGTAATTCAAAACTTTGCTGCTGGGCAATCATGCCATTAACCACAATATCAGCCGCCACATTCCAAAGATTGCGTTCTCTGGCACCACGGCGGGGAACATGCAAAAGTGCAGCGTGTAAGACTTCGTGTAATACTAAGCCATCAAGTTGGGAAGAAGAGAGCGATCGCAAAAAATCTGCATTAATAAAAATATCCTCTCCATCCGTCGCCGCAGTGGGAACGCTTTCGGTAATTAACACTCGTGCAAACAAAGCCAAAGTTGCAAAAAACGGCGATTTCATCCGCAACCGCAGCATCGAAGCACTGATAAGTTTGTTTAATTGGTCATTTGTCATTTGTCATTTGTCATTTGTCATTGGGCATTGGGCATGGGAAATTTTTCTTCCTTGTCTCCCTTGTCCTCCTTGTCCTCCTTGTCTCCCCTGCTCCCCTGCCTCTTAAACTCCCATCAATTCCTGAAATTCCTGCATAAATTTCTGAAGTTTTGGGTCTTTTTGCACTAGCTGGGCTAATGCGCCAATTTGCTTTTTGCTGCGCATACTGCGAAATAAATCTGTCGCAAATAACTGCACCCATTCCATTGCGGCTGTTTGGGATATCCAATTAAAGGCGTTATGTGCTTGGTTGGCAGATTGAGCGTTAATCGCTAAACCTATGGTTACTGCATAGCGAACTGATGGTTCTGTGGGAAATTTAATTCGCTCGCCTTTACCTAAGAGAATCTCAGTTAAATCGGGTAAGTTTTGATACAGCTTAATAAAGGCATTGAATTCTGCGGTGGTTCCTACTCCAACTGCGGGGGTAATATCTAATCCAGTGGCGTGTAATTGACTCGCCATTACCCAAGAACGGGGCGAAGGCCATGAAGGTTGTTGCGGGTCGAGTTTATGTAATAAGCTGGGACGGAAGGAGAGAAAGGCGATAATTTGCTCGTGAACTCCCGTAGATAAAGCGTATGCTTTGAAACTATCAAAATCAGTTTCTACTTGTAGATGTAAAAAGCGGTTGGCTAGGGGCGAAGGCATATCAAAGACTGCTGCACGGTCTTCTTTACGGTTTCCCGCCGCCCAGACAAACCAACCTTCGGGTACTACGTATGAGCCGACGCGACGGTCAAGAATTAACTGCTGGGCTACACCTTGCATGGCTGGGGGAGCCATATTTAATTCATCGAGAAAGAGAATACCCTTACCTTCACGAGGTAAAAATTCTGGGGGATACCATTTAGAAGTACCGTCTTCAGCTACAGGTAAACCGCGTAAGTCGGTAGGCGCAAGTTGAGACAGGCGCACATCGACAAAATCAATTTGATGTTTGCGCGCTAGTTGGGCAACGATGCTAGATTTACCAATTCCCGGCGGGCCCCAAATCATCGTACTGAGAGAGATATTTTTACTCAACAGGTTATCGAGGTAGGCTTTGAGGTCTGCTGGTGTCATTGTTCGGGGAAAATGTCCGTATTTTTATGTAGTATTCCATAGCTTGGTTGGAGTTTGTTAAACCCCAAAACCAAGCAAAATTTAGATATTAGCTTGAATACTACAATTATATTACAGGCAGATATGAACTGTCATCGATGGGATGCAGTTTTGTAGATAGATATCTAGTAGTCTGTCAATTTTGTTTTGAGGAATTTTTGGTAGTGCGGGCAGCGTTCGACTGAGCGCTCACGCCGAAGTCTTGCCCGCGTGAGCGAGACGCTCACACTACTGTCCCTCATTTCAACCCTGACAGACTACTAGTAGGTTGCTTGAGGTGAAAGCAACGCAACGAAGCGACGTAAATGTTGGGTTTCGTTCCTCAACCCAACCTACTAGCTAATAGCCTTAATTTATGGAACCGCATGAGACACCAAGTACGCCTTCTCTCAGCGTCTCTCCTAGGGAGAAGAATTTGTAGATTGTGCGTAATACCAATTTAAATAATGTTTGCGGCACATCAATATATTCAAGAGGGCATGGCAGTGCCATGCCCCTACAATCAACGATTATAAATAATAAACTAGTCCCTAACTTTCACGCCGCACGGGTAAAGGCGCAGGTTTAACAGCTACTTGGGTAGTTTTTCCGTTGCGTTCTACCTGCATTTGTAAAGGCTCGCCGATTTTGCTATTTTCTACTAGTTTTTGTACGTCTTCGATTTTGGTAACAGGTTGATTATTAATACTGCGAATGACATCACCGCTTTTTAAACCAGCAATGGCGGCGGGGGAACGAGGTACAATATTGACTAATAATACGCCGTCGTTGGTTGTTAAGGTAATGCGATCGCCTAATTGATTATTAATTCTTTCTTTCAATTCTGGCGTGAGTGTCACCATTTGAATCCCTAAATAAGGATGATCGACTTTACCGTTAGCAATTAATTCTTGGGCGATTCTTTGGGCGGTGTTGATGGGAATCGCAAAGCCCAAGCCTTGCGCGCCGCGAATAATCGCCGTATTCATCCCAATTACTTGACCCCTCACATTTAATAATGGCCCCCCAGAGTTACCGGGGTTAATCGCTGCATCAGTTTGCAGATAATCTACGCGCTTGTCGCTAGCACCAATATCGCTGCTAGAGCGTCCTGTAGCGCTAATAATGCCCGATGTTACAGTATTGTTTAAACCTAAAGGATTACCAATGGCAATCACCGCTTCTCCTGGTTGCAAAGCATCGGAGTTGCCGATTCCTAAAGTTGGTAAATTATTAGCATCTATTTTAATCACAGCCACATCGGTAACTGGATCTTCACCCAGCACCTTACCGTTAAAAGTGCGACCATCTTTGAGGGTGACGGTGACATCATCAGCGCCGTCTACTACGTGGGAATTAGTCAAAATTTGCCCAGTGGAGTTAATAATAAACCCAGAACCGCTACCTCGTTCTACCCGTTGTCTAGGCTGTGATGGTGCAGTATCGCCAAAAAATCGTCGAAAAAATGGATCTTCAAATTCTTCTGACTGGGAAGATACGGTTCTGGAAGAATCAATCCGTACCACAGCCCCACCTACTTTTTGTACCACTCCCACGACAAAATTAGGATCGCCATTAGAGGAAGAAAAAATTGGTGCGGGAACAATGGGGTTTGGGGAGACTACCGGAGATGGAGTTGAATTATTTTGTTGTCTTTCCAGAGTTTTTCCCGGTAGCAAAGAGCAGCCACCAAGGTATATTACAAAACTTATCTTCAATAGCAGCGACATCACATTGGTTCTACCCTGTTGCTGGAGTAAACCTTGAGTAACAGTACTTTGGGCTGCACAAATCCAGGTGTTTATCTTCATGTGTCGTTGCGTCTCCGTGTGAGTCAGTGGGTGGTAGGATATTGCCTACCGGGTATGCCCCAAAATGATGACAACTTAAAAGCTGTTTTCAGGCCTAGTGTCTATGAATACTAACTTAGTGCTGGCTTATAACTTCTATTGTGACTATTAGCGGCAAAGGTGGTAAAAAATGGAAATTCTCTTAGAACATTTGTGGAGTCAGGTACTAGAGCGATTGCAAAAAGAATTATCCCGTCCCACCTTTGAAACTTGGATTAAAACTGCAACTGCAGAACGATTAGAGAATAATTGCTTGGTGGTATGCACTCCCGATCCTTTGGCTCGCAATTGGTTACAGAAATATTACATCAACACTATTGCTGATGTTGTGCATGATATTGTAGGGCATCCTGTAGAAATTTACATTACTGTGGCTAAAGGTGATGAGGTTGGACAATTGCACGAGTCACAAGTTAATGGGAAATTACCAGATCAAAGTGATGTCAAACAGACAATTGTACCCAATCAACACAGCACTAATGAATTAAATCTCGATTATGTATTTTCTAAATTTGTTGTTGGTGCTAACAATCGCATGGCTCATGCGGCGTCTTTGGCTGTAGCGGAATCGCCAGGAAGAGAGTTTAACCCATTATTTTTATGTGGTGGTGTCGGTTTAGGTAAAACTCACTTGATGCGGGCGATTGGACATTATCGGCGGGAAATTTGTCCGGATTCTAAAGTCTTTTATGTTTCTACCGAGCAGTTTACTAATGATTTAATTACAGCTATTCGCCAGGATAGTATGCAAAGTTTCCGCCAGCATTATCGCGCTGCTGATGTGTTGTTAGTTGATGATATTCAGTTTTTGGAAGGTAAAGAGTACACTCAAGAAGAATTTTTCCATACTTTTAATACTTTACATGAAGCTGGTAAGCAAGTGGTAATTGCTTCCGACCGTCCACCAAACCAAATTCCCAGTTTGCAAGCTAGATTATGTTCGCGGTTTTCGATGGGGTTAATTGCTGATATTCAACCGCCTGATTTAGAAACGCGGATGGCGATTCTACAAAAGAAAGCTGAGGATAAAAAAATTCAGCTGTCTTTAGATGTGATTGAACATATTGCTGCTAACTACACTTCTAATATTCGCGAATTGGAAGGAGCTTTAACAAAGGCGATCGCTTATATTTCTTATTGTGGTTTACCGATGTCTGTTGCTAGTCTCGCCCCACTGTTAGAAACTCCAAATCAGCATGTAGCAGCGACTCCAGAGTTGATTTTAAAGGCGATCGCAGATTTTTATCAAGTTTCCATTGAAGACCTCAAAAGTAATTCTCGCCGACGAGAGATTAGCTGGGCGCGACAAATCGGCATGTATTTGATGCGTCAACATACCGATTTAAGTTTACCGAGAATTGGTGAAGAGTTCGGCGGGAAAGACCATACAACGGTGATTTACAGCTGTGATAAGATTACCCAATTGCGAGATAGCGATCGCACTCTAGCAAATACCCTACGTCAATTAAGCGATCGTATCAATATGAATAGCCGTTCTTCGCCAGCAACTTGATGGTTACCTCAAAGTTTTCCACAGCCTTGACTATTACTCATCAGCTTTATCAGCCATTAGTTTGCCAAAAATATTAAGGTCAGTATAAAAATATATTAAAAATTTATTCGCCTGTGGAAAAAAATGATTATTTGGGGAAAATTTTGGGGAAAACTTGATAGTTTTTCGGAAAAAATTCATATAAGTATATTTACCTTGTGGAAAACTTAGGGGGTTTTTCCACAAGTTTTCCACAGAAAGCAAATTATGAAACTAGCCAAAAAATCAATTAGCAATTATTTATCCACAATTTCCACAGATGCTAATCCAAATTTCTCAAAATAGGTAGGTTGGTGTAATTAAATATAACTGGTAAGGATTGTCATTGGTCATTAGTCATTGGTAAGGGTTTCAAGTCTATTGACCTTTGGTAATATATTTTGGTTTATTTATATCCAATTAGGGAATTCCAAAAAATAAATTATGTCAAATTGTAGGGCTACGGTTACCCCAGCCTGTGCCAACTTAAGCTAAAAGCTATATACTGCGCCTGTTGTACAAAAACCCTCGCCCTCATCCCCTCACCCCTTCTCCCCCAGGAGAAGGGGAATTAAATCTCTTGCTCCCCTCTCCCTCAGGGGAGAGGGGCTGGGGTGAGGGCATAACCTAGTCACCAAGCGGGTTTCACATTAAGTTGACACCAATGGGTTACCCCGCCCCTACGAGTTGCGGATTTGGTAAGTTAATGATTGGAATCTTTTTTTATTCGTTCACAGTCAACCGTCAACCGTCAACATTTTTCACAACTGAAATAGGATTGCTAAATTTGAGCTTTGGTAGGTTTTTACTCAAATACGGACAAATCAAACCAAAAAGTTGTACCAATTCCTACTTCACTCACCAAGTTAACTTTACTATGATGGCGTTCCATAATATTGCGGACAATTGATAACCCTAATCCTGTACCTTCTAGGGTATGCACGCGATTTTCTACGCGAAAGAAGCGATCAAAAATTGCTTGTTGGTCTTCGCTAGCAATGCCAATACCAGTATCAGATATTTCTACGCGCACTGGTGGCGATGATTTTTGCTCTGCGGATTTAGGATTTAATTGATAGGCGCGGATCGCAACTTTACCACCGGCGGGGGTAAATTTAAGAGCATTACCGACTAAATTAGCTAATACTTGCAGTAACAAATCGTAGTTACCCACAACTAAAGGTACAGGTGATGTGACTTCCTGAATTAATTCAATACCTTTATCTTTAGCATTGAGTTGGTAAGTCCGCAGAGTTTGTTCAATTGCTTGACTTAAATCTACACCATCAAAATTGTAAGTCCGCCCAGATTCCAGTTTCGATAAATCTAAAACATCGTTAACTAGGCGTGTCAGGCGATCGGTTTCATGGTTAACTGTTTGCAGAAACTCTTGGCGTTGTTCTGTACTTAAATCTTCGCCGTAGTCGTGCAAAGTTTCGATAAACGATTTGATATTGAACAAAGGCGTGCGCAGTTCGTGAGATACGTTGCTGATAAATTGGCTTTTGGCTTCGTTGAGTTCAACTTCTCTGGTAATATCTTGGACGGTAATGGCGATACCTTTGACACTTTCCCGTTGTAAATCCAAAACTGTGGTTAACAGAATGCGGATAGTACGTTGGGTAGGTTGGTTTAAAGCGATGCGAAATTCCGCACTTTCCGATTCACCAGCAGCCATTTCATACAAGGTACGGCTAGTTTCCATTTGCACGGCTGGCGGTAAGTGATGTAGCACATTACAACCGACTACGTCATCACTTTCCCAAGCAAAAATTCGCTTGGCTGTGGGATTGACTAAGATTACCTGCATGTTATTGTCAATCAACACCGCACCATCGGCAATGGTGGAAACGAGAGTTTCTAGCTTGGCTTTTTCGGCTGTGAGTTCTTCAATATTCTGTTCTTCATAGCTTTCTAATCGCTCTGCCATTTCATTAAAGCTAAGAATTAACTCTCCGAGTTCGCCACCCAGGGGTAAGTTAATTCGCTGCTTAAAGTTCCCGGTGGCGATTTGCTTGACACCTACTAACAGTTCTTTAATCGGCTTGGTAATGGTGAGCGCATTTACCACCCCTGCCAAAATTACCATGACCCAGATAGTTATAAATACGGCAATGGTGACATCGCGGGTAAAATTGGTAGAGATAACAGCAGTTTGGTTAGGATTAATGCCAATTGCTAAGACACCCAAATATTTGTGATCGGCAATTAGGGGAACAAACACATCAGTCACCGAACCATCGGGTGTCATGTGTTGGCGTACCATTGGCTTATCGCTTTCTTTAGCGTAATCTTCTGGTAGTTCGATGCGCCGTTCAATGGTTAAAGAGGTTTCTACCTCGGTTTCCCAAAAAGGAATCCCATAAAAAATTTCCCCAGTTTCATCAGCGTAGAGCATATAACGCACGCTAGAGGTGCTGCTGTAGAAGCGTTGGGAAAATTGGGCAACTTCTTGGCGTTTATCTTCAGCAATTAACGGTGTCACATTGGCAGCTAGCAGCAGTCCAAGGTCACGACCGAAGCGGGTATCATTTACTTGTGCATCCTGCTGAATCGTATTCACCGCCCAGAAGGTTAATCCACTCATGGCTAAAGACACTACTAATGTAGCTGCAGCCAATAGCTTAGTCTGGAGGGTGAAATCTGACCACCAATTTGCGATCGTTTCTCGGATTGTTTTCAAAAGAGCCAGCATTTTAAATATAAGTTGTTAGTAGTTCTTCTTTTAAACCCCAACAACTAAAAAATTAACAGTTAATTCAACAAATATGTGAAGAAGTTAAGCAAGAGTAAATAGTCCAGAGTCAATAGTCCAGAGTCCAAAGTCAATTATCTGTTGACTGTTGACTGTTGACTGTTGACTGTTGACTATGGGTTCTTCACTCTATACCCAATGTCCCTACGGTAATATATGCCTGTAAAGTGAATTGATTCTAAACCACTGTAGGCTTGGGCGATCGCTTCTGCAAAATTTGCCCCTGTACCAGTGACGTTTAATACTCTACCGCCATTAGTGACGATTTCTTGTTGCTGGTTTAATGTTGTGCCTGCATGGAATACGGTGACTCCGGTGGCGGTGGCTTGGGTAATTCCCGTAATTACATGTCCTTTTTCGTACTCTCCAGGATAACCGCCAGCAGCAGCAACAACGGTGGCGGCGGCTCCGGGTTTCCAAGTAATTGGTGTTTGGGCTAAACGTTGTTCTACACAGGCTAAAATTAACTCTTCTAAGGGGGTTTCCAACAGGGGGAGAATTACCTGAGTTTCTGGATCGCCAAAGCGACAGTTAAATTCCAACACCTTAAAGTCGCCGTTGGGAGCAATCATTAAGCCTGCGTAAAGTACTCCTCGGTAATCTATACCTTTAGATTTTAAAGTCGCGATCGCTCTTTCTAATACTTCTGTTTGCACCCGCGCCATAATCTCTGGTGTGGCAATGGGTGCAGGGGCGTAGGCTCCCATTCCCCCGGTATTATCGCCTGTATCGCCTTCGCCTATACGTTTATGATCTTGAGCGGGTAATAAGGGGCGAATTGTTAAGCCGTCAGTTAAGGCTAACACCGAAACTTCCTGCCCTATTAAACATTCTTCAATAACAACAAATTCCCCAGCACTGCCAAATTGTCCTTGAAATATCGCCTCAATGGCACCGTGAGCCTGTTCTACAGTTTCCGCTACAGTGACGCCTTTACCAGCCGCCAAGCCATCGGCTTTAACTACAATTGGTGCGCCCTGGGCGGTGACGTAGGATTTAGCAGCCGCGGCTTCAGTAAATACGGCGGCTTTCGCTGTAGGAATACCAGCTTCTTGCATTAAAGCCTTCGCCCAAGCCTTACTTGCTTCAATTTGCGCCCCGGCTTTTGTGGGGCCGAATACCTTTAGACCTTGATTATGAAGAAAATCTGTAATTCCTTTCGCTAAGGGTACTTCCGGCCCCACTACGACAAGATTTATCCCATTATTATGACAATAATTACCAATGCCCGGAAAATCATCTACCGCCAGAGGTATATTTTGGCAATTTGCCATACTTGCCGTACCGCCATTACCCGGTACACAAAAAACTTGCTCAACTTGGTTAGATTGCAGCAGTTTCCAAGCCAGAGCGTGTTCGCGCCCCCCATTTCCAACAACTAAAACTTTCACGGATATCCTCTTACTTCCCTTGGCAACAGCGAAGCTACTCGCGGATCAATTTTTTCATCAATGCTTGTGTTAATGCAAGACAGTCAATCATGGGAAAATCACACAACCAAGAAAATATCGCTTAAGAGTCAATAGTCAATAGTCAATAGTCAACTGTCAACGCTATTTTCACGCTAGCCATTCACGAGAATCTTTTTTTCCTAACCCCTAGCCCCTAGTCCCTAGTCCCTAGTCCCTATTTTCCCACCAGTCCTAGATAAGATTAAAGAAGTAAGGCAGTTTTTCACCTCACCACTCACTACTACCAATGACCTCAACCCTGATAAAATTTCCTCGTCTCAATGCTCCAAAACTGCACCAGTTACCGAACGGCTTAACCATAGTCGCGGAGCAAATGCCGATTGATGCTGTAAACCTCAGCTTGTGGATTAACGTAGGCTCGGCGGTAGAATCGGATACTATTAACGGCATGGCTCATTTTTTAGAGCATATGATTTTTAAGGGCACAAAACGCCTAGCTAGTGGCGAATTTGAACGTCGCATTGAAGAAAGAGGTGCGGTAACTAATGCCGCTACTAGCCAAGATTATACTCATTACTATATAACTACTGCTCCCAAGGATTTTGCCGAACTTGCGCCGCTACAAATGGATGTGGTGTTTAATCCCAGTATTGAGGATGATGCTTTTGAACGGGAACGCTTGGTAGTATTGGAAGAAATTCGCCGTTCCGAAGACAGTCCCCAACGGCGGACTTTTCGGCGGGCGATGGAAATGGCTTTTGAACGCTTACCTTATCGTCGTCCGGTATTGGGGCCAGAATCGGTGATTTCTCAACTTAAACCGCAGCAAATGCGCGATTTTCACGGGAGTTTGTATCAACCCTCCTCAATTGCGGCTGTGGCTGTGGGGAATTTACCGACGGAAGAATTAATTGATATTGTGGCTCAAGGTATTAATGAAACGATTCCCAGCAAAAATCAGGAATTGTGGGTAGAATCGGTAATCCATCCCGAACCAGCGTTTACAGAAGTTGTGCGCCAAGAATTTGTGGATGAAAGTCTTCAACAAGCGCGACTGGTGATAGTGTGGCGAGTTCCGGGGTTGAAATATATTGAGGAAACCTACGCGCTGGATGTTTTAGCAGGAATTTTAGGACATGGGCGTACATCCAGACTGGTACATGATTTGCGGGAAGAAAGAAATTTAGTTTCTTCGATTGCTGTGAGCAATATGAGCAATCAGCTACAAGGAACATTTTATATTTCTGCTAAATGCCCAGTGGAAAATGTCGCCGCAGTAGAAGAAGCGATCGCGCAACACATCCGCATGTTACAAACAGAATTGGTAAAATCCTCAGAAATTGCGCGAGTACGCCGCCGAGTCGCCAACAGATTTATTTTTGGCAATGAAACCCCAAGCGATCGCGCTGGGTTGTATGGTTATTATCAGTCCATGCTGGGAGATTTAGAACCAGCCTTCAACTACCCCGCCAATATCCAAGCTCAAGAAGCCAGCGACTTAATGCAAGCCGCTCAAAAATATCTTTCTCCCGATGCTTATGGTGTAGTTGTAATTAAACCAGAATAGGGCATTGGGCATGGGGCATGGAAGGGGGACAAGGGGGACAAGGGGGACAAGGGGGACAAGGGGGACAAGGGGGACAAGGGGGACAAGGGGGACAAGGAAGAACAACTGACAACTGACAACTGACAACTGACTAATGACAAACACAATGTGGACAGAAATTGATGCCCATATTAGCCGGGTGACGGGGGAAAAATTTCAGAGTCAGCAAAGGCGCTCGGTGAGTGGTGGGTGCATTAACCAAGGCTATGCTGTCTCTGATCATGAACGTACCTATTTTGTCAAACTCAATCAAGCTTCCCAGGTGGCGATGTTTGAAGCTGAGGCGCTGGGGTTGGCGGAAATGTTGAATACGGCTAGTATTCGCGTTCCTCAACCTTTGTGCTGGGGAACTGTGGGGAATTCTGGCTACATTGTGTTGGAATGGTTAGAGATGGGTGGCGGTAACAGCAAATCTTCTCAAGAAATGGGGCGAAAGCTAGCGCAAATGCATAAAGCGACTAGTAGTCAAGGTTTTGGTTGGAAAATTAACAATACTATTGGTTCCACGCCCCAAATTAATAATTGGACGGCAGATTGGGTAGAATTTTATGCAAAACATCGCTTAGATTATCAATTTCAGTTAGCTAGGCGACGCGGGGGGAGTTTTCCCAAGGAAGAGAAGTTATTAGCAGCTATCCCGGAATTATTAGGGAATCGTGATGTAGAACCTTCCTTGGTACATGGTGATTTATGGGGTGGGAATGCGGGGTGTACGGTGTCTGGGGAACCAGTGATATTTGATCCGGCGACTTATTTTGGCGATCGCGAAGTTGATATCGCTATGACAGAATTATTTGGTGGTTTCCCCGCCGCATTTTATCAAGGTTATAACGAAGTTTTTCCTTTAGATGCTGGTTATGAGCAAAGAAAGACACTTTATAACCTGTATCACATCCTGAATCACTTCAATTTATTTGGCGGTGGTTACGCTTCCCAAGCAAATCGGATGATTGAGCAGATTTTGCGTTAAACGCCACACCTTAAAATTGAGTATTAAAGCTAATGAACTATAACAGCAATCTGAGAGCGTATCCAAGATTAAACAAAATAAATATAGCTATTTTTGTGGTTATTTTCTTTTTTTTGTCCTTATATAATCCGTGAAGTTGAAATACGATTCAGAAAGTTAGTTTGCGAGTCAGAAAGTTAGTTTGCGAATCGTAATTGTTAGTTTGCGAGTCAGAAAGTTAGTTTGCGAATCGTAATTGTTAGTTTCTGAGTCAGAAAGTTAGTTTGCGAATCGCAAAAGCTAAAATAATAGTCGCGAAAGTTAAAATACAATTCACAAACTTAATTTACAACTCAAAAATTTAAATTGAGGGGAGCCATTGCATTGCGCAGGTAGGTTCTGTTTGTCTAGCCCCACCCTTGAGGATTCTGCTGTTGAATCAGGGGTAAGATCCCTCCTTTATCCCGAAATCCCGCCGTCACCCTAGAAGGGTGCGGCTAATCGTACAAAGCCCACCTTTGTGGGCTAAATCTTTAGCCCACAAAGGTGGGCTTTGTGATGATAGCCCCAGGCTTCCAGCCTGTGGGCGTTATTTCGGGTATGCGAGAGAAATTTTGAATTTAGGCGATGTGAAGAATAAAGTCCTGACTACGAATGCTTTCCCTGCATACACAGCAATGGCATAATTGATTTCTTGGTCATCGTTCTTCCCGATTCAACAGAGTTATTCGCGTCACAGTGAAACACTATCAATTACAAACCAATGCTTTCCCCAGCAATTATCTCAACGACTTATGGGGAGAAATCCACGCTTGTCCTTATTTTGCGGTTAACAATCTCAACCGCGATTTTGTGGGGACGAAGGGATTTTCTGTAGTGTTTCAAAAATCACATAGAGCAAAGGTAGAACAAAAATTTCCCTACTTTAAGCCTTATATGGATTTGGCGCTGAAAGAGAACTGTAACGCTTTTTACCTCAATCCTTTGTTGCTCAAGGAAGGTTCTCGTGTCGATCCGCACATTGATCGCTCTTTGCGTTCCTATTGTAAAAGCATTGAGCCGCCGTTGTTTGTCAGCGTGCTTTACGTGCGCGTACCAGAGAATATGCAAGGGGGAGAATTGGTATTGCGATCGCAAAAACGTCAGCTTGGGCAAATTAAACCACAAATAAATACTTTACTCTATTTTCAAGGCGATTTAACCCATTCTGTTAATGCTGTGGAAACCCCTGGTTATCGCTTGAGTCTGGTATGCGAGCAGTATAGCTTGAGTGATGTAGAACTGGCAGAAATCCCAGAATTTACCATTGAGTCAAGAGTTGCTAATTCTGCGGGAAAAAAGCGCAAGTAAAACCGGACTAGGTTTCAGGTTGATTAGGAACTTACAATTGAATCAATTCAAAATTCAAAATTCAAAATTCAAAATAAAAAATATCGCGATTGTTAAGGGACTTAAAAAAATAAATTACCCATATTTCGTAGTGCGAGCAGCGTTCGACTGAGCGCTCACGCCGAAGTCTTGCACGATGAGTGAACACCAGCGAGCAAGATGCTCGCACTACAAATTTATAAGAAAAAGCTAGGTTCAAAACCTCGCCCCTACTGAAGTAGACTTAAGATTTTGAGGATATTTAGTCATCTTGAGATGACTTTGACTATTAGCAAGGAACTTCAGTTCCTTGCGGTATAGGGGTTTCGCGTTAAGTTGATACGTATGCCACCCCTACAATTTGGCATAATTTATTTTGAATTTTAAATTGATTGATGTATTTTTAGAAAAATTAACACCAAGCTCTACCCAATACTAGCAATATGACGCAGGTTTCCTTCGCAGAACTAATAGATGGCGCACGCGCTGGGTTATTGGTGAGTTTTCCTACGGATACTGTACCAGCACTGGCATCTTTACCAGAAAAAGCAGAATTAATTTTTGCGGCTAAACAACGCAGTCAGGATAAACCGTTGATTTTAATGGGTGCGAAAGCTGAAGATTTATGGCCTTATGTACAAAGTCAAGCAGATGAGTATAAAATTTGGCAGGAAATTACAAATAAATATTGGCCGGGAGGACTAACTTTAGTTTTACCCGCTTCCGATTTAGTGCCCAAGGTGATGAATCCTACCGATCCAACGACAATTGGCATTAGAGTACCAGATAGCGCGATCGCTCAACGCATTCTATCCCAAACAGGCCCTTTAGCTACCACTAGCGCCAATCTTTCCGGTCAGCCACCTTTACAAACTATGGCAGAAATTGAGTCTCAATTCTCCCAAGCTTTGACTTTGAGCGTCACAGAAGTTTCTCAAGATACATCTACAGGGGGTGTACCTTCAACTGTCGCTAAATGGACAGGAAATAATTGGCAAATTTTACGCCAAGGCAATATCAAGTTAAATAAGTAGTGGTGCAAAATAAATTATACATTTAGGCAAGGGGTGCGATTCGTTGTGTGATGAATCGCGGTAGGTTGGGTTGAGGAACGTAGACCCGAAGGGGCTTCCCGCAGGGTAACCCAACATTTGGGTAGCTCTGTTGGGTTTCGCAGAGCCTCAACCCAACCTACAATTTTCCTTAACCGAGCAGTATTGCTCCCTGCGCCCTGCTCCCCTGCTTTTTTCAGTTGGAATCTGCTATTGCAGTGAATAACTGGAGTTTAGATAACGCATCAGGGAATAATAAAATTGCTACATTGTCAATATCTAGGTCTGAGACTAAGAATCAGGAACTTAATTTTGAATCTTTGTGGTCAAAGAATCTAATTGAATAATTGCCGAATATGATGAATTGGAGTAACTGGGTATATTTAGGACTAGGACTAGCTATAGGATTGAGTTTTCGTCGGTTCTGGGGAAGTTCTAGCAAGGGTATAACTAGCTCATCCCTAGTAGCAACTACAAAGCCAAAGTCTGTGGATGATACTGTAATTGAGACTACCCAGAAACCAGAAATAGCGCCGGAATCTTTAACACAATTGCGCCAAAGCTTACAAGAAACTCAGCTAGCATATGCAATGGCTAAGGAGATGAGCCAATTTAAAGCGGGTTTTTTAGCGCGAACTACCCATGAATTGAGATCGCCTCTGAATGGTTTAATTGGTTTACATCAGTTAATTTTGTCTGATTTGTGTGAAAATCCCGAAGAAGAACGGGAATTTGTGGCGCAAGCTCACGAACGAGCCTTAAAATTACTCAAGCTGATTGATGAAATTCTCAATGTTGCCAGAGTAGAGCATGGCACTAATAAGTTAGATATTCAACCTCTGTCATTAGCTGAAGTTTTACAAGAGGTTGATAAATTAACTCACATGCTGGCGGCGAATCGCAATTATCCCTTGCAAATTTCCCCACCCGATTCAGAAACTTATGTTTTAGCCGATCCGCGTTGGTTGCGGCAAATATTGGTAAATTTAATAGATACAGCGATCGCGCAGATGGAAGAAGGAAGTATTTCTCTAACTACTGCAATTGCGGGTAATATTGCATACATTTGGTTAGATGTCCCAGTTCAAGCGCTACCGGGAAGTGAATCTATTGATTTTATTAAATCCATAGAGTTTATTGATACAGAAGACAAATCTGTGTTGATGCAAAAAAATCAACCGAGTTTGTCACCAGGAATGAAGTTGTTACTCAATCAAACACTATTAGAAGCGATGGGAGGAAAATTAGAAATTGTTCCTCCTAGCACTGAGTTAGAAACCGCAGAATTTACCAGATTACAACTATCTATACCCCTCGCGATCGCTGAAGTTGAATTTCTCCCGTCGTTAGAGAATTAAACTCCGATTGGTTGTGTAATACCATAGTCGTGGTTTTATTACATTCAAAGCCAATCTTTTCATAAAATTCTTGTTGGTGAGTTGTCATCAAATATACACGCTCAACTGACCTCATGCGGGGATGGCTGAGAACTGTTTCGACTAATTTGCTACCCAATCCCCGACCGCGATATTCTGGATGAATTACCACATCCCAAATTGTCGCGCGATAGATGCCATCGGAAGTAGCTCGCGCAAAGCCCACGAGCCTTTGCTCATCCCACAGAGAAATTACAGGTTCGCTATTGGCTATAGCTATACTCAAATCTTCTATACTCCGTTCTCTCGCCCAAAAAGCCGAGAGATTAAATAGCTGTTGCAGTTGTTCGAGATCGATATCCGACTTGCGATCGCTAAATTGAATTTGAGAATAGTTCATTGACAACACCCAGAGCAGTATTTTTACTACCTTCAACCTTATTTTTACAGATTTTGCTAAATATGCAGCGCCTATTTTGGCTGTTGTTATGGGGGAGCGATCGCATAACTGTAATCCCCGTAAATTGACAGTCTACGACTACCCGAATTCAATGATTAATCTTTAATTTCTTTTACTACCCACTTCCACAGAGGATGACTGGAGCCTTGTTGGCGAATGCGAAATAGTTGCTTTTCTAATTGTTGCTTTTCTTTAGCTGGTAGTCCCATAAGAATATTGCGACTTTGCCAAATTAAAACAGCTGCTGTCATCCCAATACACAAGGCTAAACCAAAGGTAGACAGTGGATGGTATGCAAGCCCATACCTCACTGCTACCCAAGTAAAGTATTGTTGCCATAAAGCAATTTCTGCTTGTAGGTTCCACAAGCAAACAGGCGCGATAGTTAGCCACAAGCAACCGACAAACAACCATCGACCGTAGACTGTCAGCTGATGTAGCCTTTGCACTTGTTGAGCAAAAGTTGGGTCAGAATTATGTAAGTTATCGCCATTAAGTGACGGTTGTTCTGATTGATCCATAGGGCGTAAAACTGCAAAATGGGGATTATACCAATTTTTGATTGTAAATTTGAGATTGAGATTGGGAATACTGATTTAGAAAATCTGTCACCAATTTTGGCATCAAATAATCACTCGCCATTTGGTATAAGTAATTCAAAATGCTTTAACCCAAAGATAAAAAATACATAGACCTAGCTCTCTGGGGAACTAGCAGATGTATCTGTGGTGTTGGCGCTTGTGGTTACTAAAGATTTAGCTGTACGTTCTCGCCACCAAGCTAATAGAGTGCTGGCGATGAAAATACTAGAATAAGCACCCATTGTGAAGCCAATAATTAAAGCTAGGGAGAAATTTCTCAGAGTTTCCCCACCAAACAGAAATATGGCTAATAATGTCAGTAATACAGTTAAGGTGGTATTGATTGACCGAGTTAAAGTTTGATTAACTGCATCATCGACAATTTCGGCAATTGGTCTGTCAGGATGAATTTTAATAGTTTCGCGGATGCGATCGTAAATTACAACTGTATCGTTGACAGAGAAACCTGTAATTGTTAACAAAGCAACGATAAATAAGCTATCGGCTTCAATACCCAGTACCAGTCCCAAAATTGAGAAAGAGCCTACCGTAATTAAAATATCGTGGAATAGGGCAACGATCGCAAAAATCGCATAGTCCCACTGAAAACGGATGGCCATGTAAACGGTGATTCCCAAAAAGGAAACTATCAAGGCGATGATTCCCGAGCGAAATAACTCGGCTCCCAAAGTCGGGCCTACAGAATCAATTTGGTTTTTCTGGGCATCAAAATCACCGATTTTTTCGCTTAAGGTGTTGCGTAATTTGGTACGCTGTTCGGCATCCAGGTTTTTCGAGCGAATTAAAATTCCATTCTCACCGACAATTTGGATACTGCTATCACCTAAACCTTGTTCTTTGGCGACATCGCGCACAACACCAATATCAATGGGTTTATCGCAGTTTCCTGGTTTGGTACAGTCGCGTTCAAATTGTAACCTGGTACCACCGACAAAATCTAAACCAGGGCGTACTGGTGCATGTATCTTGGGGTTTTGCCAAGAAATCACCATTGCAATGATACCACTGAGGATACAGGCAGCCGAAATAGTCCACCATAGCGATCGCGATTTGTTAATACTCAGTTTCATTTTGCGACCTCTGCCTTATTCGCAACTGGTACATTAGGACAGTAAAGTTCTGTCTTTCTTAATGAGGGAATAGATATTGCTAAAAACAACAATGTCCGACTACAGGTAATTGCACTAAACATACTCACTGCTACCCCTAAAGCCAGAGTTAGGGCAAAGCCTTTGACTAACCCAGAACCCAGCCAAAATAGAGCAGCACAAGCAATCCAGGTGGTGACGTTGCTATCTAAAATACTGGAAAATGCTCGGTAAAAACCAGATTCTACAGAACGATACAATGATTTACCCGCCCGTAGTTCTTCTCTGGTGCGCTCAAAAATCAGGACGTTAGCATCAACCGCCATCCCAATACTCAAAATAAAACCAGCAATTCCTGGCAAAGTCAAAGTTACACCCAACAAAGCAAAGCTAGCCCAAGTCAACAACGAGTAAATGATCAGTGCGATATCCGCAATTAGTCCTGGTAGTCGATAGTACACCACCATAAATATTAATACTAGACTCAAACCACCAACACCTGCATAGATACTGCTTTGTACGCTATCTTTACCTAAGGTAGCTCCGACTGTGCGCCGTTCAGCGATTTCTACGGGTACGGGTAATGCACCACCACGTAGCTGTACGCCTAAGTTATTAGCTTCTTGAGCGGTAAAAGTGCCTGTAATTACAGCTGAACCACCAGTAATCCCCGTAGCTGCAAATTCCGGCCCGACACTAGGAGAACTGATTAATTCATTATCGAGAAAAATCCCGATTGCCCGTCCAGTACCAGCGAGGCTTTTTGTCAGTTCGGCAAACAGTTCGCCACCTTTGGGTTTGAAGCGAATAGCCACGTTCCAATTACTACCTTGTTGGGTGGGTTCACCGTAGGCATTTTCTAGATATTTACCAATGAGGGGCGGATCGGTACTTTCAAATAAATCCGCGATCGCTTGATTATTTTTCTGCAACTCTTCTTGATTTTTCGCGATCGCTGCCGCATCTTTGCTAGTTCTCAATTCATCTTGCTTTTTCTTCAACTCAAATCGCGAAGCTCTAAAAGCAAATAGTTGAGTTTCTGTACTCGGTTTTTGTTTGCGAAATTCTAACTGTGCTGTACCGCCAAGGATTTTTTCTGCTTGTTCTGGATCGTTTACCCCTGGAAGTTGCACTAAGATTTTATCTGTACCTACAGTTTGAATTACTGGTTCGGAAACGCCGAGTCCGTTAATCCGGCCTTCGACAACTTTCTTAACACCTTCTAATTCTTTTTCGGTGATTTGCTTAATTTCTGCTGTTGGTTTCACCTGAATTGTTAGCTGTGAACCTCCGCGCAAATCCAATCCTAAGGGAATGGGAATTGTGAAAATCACCGCAAACGCGGCGATAATCAACACGACAATCAAAGCTAATAGCGATCGCTGTTTTTGCATACCATAACCATCACTCGCAACTGACAAACGCTATAATAGCGTTCTTTTTCATCGTTATGAGTTATTGGTTAAGAGTAGTAACTTTTATTGTAAAAGAAGGCAGATGGCAGAGGGCAGAGGGCAGAAGGTTTGGTTCACTTGGAAATTTCACCTCACATCTGAATTAGAGCCGGCAAATTTCCCATTGGTTATTACACAAAACAGAGGAGACTAAATAATCCGTCCAATTGCATCCCCGCATCTTTTTGAGGCTAGGGATGATGCAAATTGAATGCTGATTAGTTTAATTGCTTCTGCCTCCTGCCCTCTGCCTTTATTATTAAACGCGCATAGCCACCATTTTTTGTACGGCTTCTACGATTTGTTCTGGTTGAACAATTGTCAGACGCTCGAGGTTGCCGTTGTATGGTGTGGGAATATCTTGAGATGAAAGACGCAATACAGGCGCATCTAACTCATCAAATAAGCGGTCATTAATGGAAGCGATAACTTCTGCGCCAATACCTGCTGTACGCATAGCTTCTTCTACAACAATGACACGATGAGTTTTGCGAATCGAAGCACCGATGGTATCAAAATCTAAAGGCTTCAGTGATATTAAATCAATGACTTCGGGGTCGTAACCTTGTTTTTCTAAAGTTTTCACAGCTTGCATCACGTGATGACGCATCCGTGAATAGGTGAGAATTGTGACATCTTTACCGCGACGCACAACTTCTGCTTTATCTAAAGGTAATACATATTCTTCTTCTGGCAGGTCTTCTTTTAAGTTGTAAAGCAGAACATGTTCAAAGAACAATACGGGGTTATCATCGCGGATTGCTGCTTTCAATAAACCTTTAGCGTTGTAAGGTGTAGAGCAAGCCACAATTTTTAACCCAGGAACCGCTTGGAAGTAGGTTTCTAAGCGTTGGGAATGTTCTGCACCTAGCTGTCTACCGACACCACCAGGGCCACGAATCACCATCGGAATTTTAAAGTTACCGCCGGAAGTATAACGCAGCATTCCCGCGTTGTTGGAGATTTGGTTGAATGCCAACAGCAAAAAACCCATATTCATACCTTCGATGATTGGTCTTAAGCCAGTCATCGCTGCACCCACAGCCAAGCCTGTAAAACTATTTTCGGCGATGGGGGTATCGAGAACTCTCAAATCGCCATACTTTTTATACAGGTCTTTGGTAACCTTGTAGGAACCGCCATAATGTCCTACGTCTTCACCTAGCACAAATACACTAGAATCACGCGCCATTTCTTCATCAATGGCTTCGCGGAGGGCGTTAAAGAAAAGAGTCTCTGCCATTTAAATCTTAAATACAACTGTTGCTTTAGAATATTATCGCGCCGCCGTGGCAAATACCGTCAGCGATCGCACTAGTTGAAAAAGTCATTTGTAATTGGGCATTGGGCATTGGGCATTGGGCATTGGGCATTTGTCAGAGACGCGATTCATCGCGTCTGTACAATTATCTTCCTTGTCTTCCTTGTCCCCCTTGTCTCCCTTGTCCCCCTTGTCCCTTCTAGCCCCTAAGCTAAGTACAAACTGGCGAATCAGCTACTTGCGTGACAACTTCTGGGAAGCGTTTTGGTCTACCTGGTTTGCGTTTATGGCGTTGGTTAATTGATTTTTCGCTAGCTGCTGCTAATTCTTCTGGTGTGCATTTAAATAGACGCAACGCATCTAAATATTTTTTCGGTGTCATTGTCGGTTCAGTACGCCCAGCTTCCCAGTTGCGCACACTTGTTTCACTGATTGCAAGCCTGAAGGCAACCTCTGCACGGCTAAGGCCAGCGCGTTCTCTCAGGACTTGCATATCCATATCTCATGCTCCCTAGAAAAACTTAGATTGTATTTATTAAATCGGCTGACATTAAATGTCGATTACGGAAATTTTATTAACTATATTCTTTTATAAGCGATCGCCTACGTCTCTGGCAAATGAAACCACCCCATATTTATGTACTATCGCGGATATATTTGACTTGTTTTCATGTCCGTGATTGCTCATCTCCGTAAATATTCTAGTAGTGAGAAATGTTCTGTAGGTAAGGATTTCAGTTGGTAAATTTCTATTAACTGATCGACAGCGATCGCCTAAACATTTTAATTGTTGAGATTTATTACTTAATGCATCTGGAATCAGTTATGGAAGTTTGGTAGTTAAGTGATGCCAGTAAAAGTTTTACTAGCCCCTCAAGCTGTATAGTTAATGGGGCTTTTTTAGTTTTTTCAGCCTGACGCAAGTTTGACCAAGAATTTAAGTTTATTCTTCAACAAAACCTTTGAGATATACCAACAATAATCTCACGCTTAGATACCAAGATACTCAATCTAATTAGCACCTTTGTACCTATGCGTGAGATTAGTTTACAAAAGAGCGATCGCTCTCTTTAATTTACCTGCTAGACTCTAACCAACGGGCTGCGTCTTTGGCGTGGTAAGTCAAAATTAAATCTGCACCAGCACGTTTAAAGCCGGTGAGAGTTTCCATGACTATGCGCTGTTCGTCAACCCAGCCGTTGAGGGCAGCAGCTTTCACCATAGAATATTCGCCAGAAACGTTATAAGCCGCTACTGGTAGGTTGCTAGCTTCTTTCACCCGCCAAATGACATCCATGTAGGCTAAAGCTGGCTTCACCATCAGCATATCAGCGCCTTCAGCGATATCCAATTCAATTTCTTTAATCGCTTCGCGGGCGTTACCAGGGTCCATTTGGTAAGTTCTGCGATCGCCAAATTGTGGTGTAGACTCAGCAGCATCTCTAAATGGGCCATAATAAGCCGAGGCATATTTAGCCGCATAAGATAAAATCGGCGTATCTTGGAAACCAGCTTCATCTAATCCAGCACGAATAGCTTGCACAAAACCGTCCATCATCCCCGAAGGTGCAATAATGTCCGCGCCAGCTTTCGCTTGAGAAACTGCTGTTTTCTTGAGTAATTCTAAAGTTGGATCGTTTAATACTCTGCCCGTCAAATCGCCTACTTCTAAGTAGCCGCAATGACCATGACTAGTATATTCACACAGACAAGTATCAGCAATCACAATTAAATCTGGTACTGCTTCCTTCACCGCAGTAGCTGCTTTTTGTACAATCCCGCAATCATGCCAAGCACCAGTAGCATCTACATCTTTATCAGCAGGAATACCAAACAGAATAATTGCTGGAATTCCTAAGTCATAAACTTCCTTCGCCTCTTCGACAATTTTATCTACCGAAAGTTGATAAACTCCAGGCATTGATTTAACTTCATTGGCAATTCCCTCACCAGGTACTGCAAATAAGGGGTAAATTAAATCACTTGTCGATAAACTGTTTTCTCGTACCATCCGGCGCAGTTGGGGATGGGTACGCAGACGGCGGGGGCGGTGAGTTGGAAACATAAAGTTTTATGAAGAATTACAACGCAAATGGACACAAAATAAAGCGTCACAAAAGCAAGGAAAAACCTTACTCAGCTAGGACAGACTACGAGCAGTGCTTAACTGTCCTTTGCCCTACTGTTGATGAAGCTGTGGGGCAATTTCGTATTGTACAGCGTGGCAGACATCTGTTAGACAAGCTACAAAAAAAAGATTACAAATCCCCTCAAATATCTGCCATGAATTTGTCATTAGTCAGAGACGCGATGAATCGCGTCTGTACAATTGTCATTGATCGAGATTAATGACTAACTAAATTGAAGAAGAGGGATAAATAAGAATTATTTGCCTTACAGATAAGCAAACAATTGTCAATTACCAAACGAAAATTAATCACTTATAATTACCACTATTGACGTTAAAAGATTTTGAAACAAAACGTAATAATGGTAAGGTTCATTGAGTGATTCAGTTTGTAGTCAAGACTTCAAGCAATCAATTTTGTATATTTGAAGTACTTACTAGGGCTAATTACCACAAAAATGAGCCAAATAGTCAGCCTTTAGTTGAGTAGATACCCGATAACTGTTAGGGGAGTTATAAATCCAAAGTGTAGCTAAAGCAATGCTGCCATATATTCTTCCATAAACCTCTACATTTAACTGTAAGTTAATAGATTCTTTAGGTGATGGGCATGGGGCATTGCGCATGGGGCATGGGGCATGGGGCATTGCGCATTGGATAATATCTTTTGTCCCCCTTGTCTCCCTTGTCTCCCTTGTCCCCCTTGT
The DNA here is from genome assembly GCF_002367995.1 of Calothrix brevissima NIES-22. Classification (GTDB taxonomy): domain Bacteria; phylum Cyanobacteriota; class Cyanobacteriia; order Cyanobacteriales; family Nostocaceae; genus Aulosira; species Aulosira brevissima. The sequence goes on along the minus strand of NZ_AP018207.1, from coordinate 7,465,111 downwards.
CCCCCTTGTCCCCCTTGTCCCCCTTGTCCCCCTTGTCTCCCCTGCTCCCTTACCTCCCCAATCGACCCGATCGCGTCCGTCCTTGTTCTAAGATTAAAAGACTTACCAAGTTAAAAAAAAATTACATTAAGTTAACAGGAAGCAGACAAATACAAATATGTCAACTGAACTACAGGTAGATTTGCAACAAGCAGTTGAACTTCGCCGCAACTTTGCAATTATTTCTCACCCAGACGCAGGGAAAACGACGCTGACAGAAAAGTTACTGTTATACGGAGGAGCAATTCACGAAGCTGGAGCGGTGAAGGCGCGACGGGCGCAGCGTAAAGCTACCTCTGACTGGATGGCAATGGAACAGCAACGGGGTATTTCTATTACATCTACAGTACTGCAATTTGCCTATCGTAACTGTCAGGTAAATTTATTAGATACCCCCGGACACCAAGATTTTAGTGAAGATACTTATCGCACTCTCGCCGCCGCCGATAATGCGGTGATGCTGATTGATGTGGCGAAAGGTTTGGAACCGCAAACCCGCAAGTTATTTGAGGTTTGTAAGTTACGAGGTATTCCCATTTTTACCTTTGTGAATAAACTCGACCGTCCGGGGCGAGAACCTTTAGAATTATTGGACGAAATCGAGCAGGAATTGGGATTACAGACCTATGCGGTAAATTGGCCGATTGGCATGGGCGATCGCTTTAAAGGTGTATTTGATCGCGACAAACAACAAATTCACTTGTTTGAACGTAGCGCCCACGGTAGCCGCGAAGCTAGAGATACCATAGTCGATTTGGGCGATGCGAAAATTGAAGAACTCCTAGAACAGGATCTTTACTTCCAACTGAAAAACGACTTAGAACTGTTAGAAGGTGTCGGGCCAGAACTAGATTTAGATTTGGTACATCAAGGCAAAATGACGCCTGTGTTCTTTGGTAGTGCTATGACTAACTTCGGGGTAGAGCTATTCTTAAATTCTTTCTTAGAATACGCCCTCAAACCCGGTAGCCATAATAGCAGCGTCGGTGAAGTTCCCCCTACCTACCCGGAGTTTTCTGGCTTCGTCTTCAAACTCCAAGCTAACATGGACCCGAAACACCGCGATCGCGTGGCATTTATCCGCGTCTGTACGGGTAGGTTTGAAAAGGATATGACGGTAACTCACGCCCGTACTGGTAAAGTTGTTCGTCTGTCTCGCCCGCAAAAATTATTTGCCCAAGAACGGGAATCCATTGATGAAGCTTATCCTGGGGATGTAATTGGTTTAAATAATCCTGGTGTATTTGCGATCGGGGATACAATTTACACCGGACAAAAGCTGGAATATGAAGGCATTCCCTACTTCTCCCCGGAATTGTTTGCTACCCTGAGAAATCCTAACCCTTCTAAATTTAAGCAATTTCAAAAAGGCATTTCCGAATTGCGAGAAGAAGGTGCAGTACAAATTATGTACTCCACCGATGAAGCTAAACGCGACCCAATTTTAGCGGCTGTCGGTCAATTGCAGTTTGAAGTCGTACAGTTTCGCTTACAAAATGAGTATGGGGTGGAAACCATCCTCGATTTGCTGCCCTACAGCGTCGCTCGTTGGGTAGAAGGTGGCTGGGAAGCTTTAAATAAGGTGGGACGTATTTTTAATACCACCACCGTTAAAGACAGCATGGGACGCCCGGTATTGCTATTCCGCAACGAATGGAATTGTCAACAATTACAGGGCGATCATCCAGAGTTGGCATTAAGCGCGATCGCCCCAGTTTATTCCGGTCAACAAGAGGAAAAGGGGCAGGGGGCAGGGTGACAAGGGGAGCATCCCAATGTTGACGCAATACCCTAGAAGGGTATTGCTATACCAACAAAGCCTGCCTACCCTTCGGGAACGTCTTCGACGAACGCAGGCTATCAAACTTTTAGCCTGCAAAGGCAGGCTTCGTATTTCTAGCCCCACCCTTATAGGGTGAGGGCGTTTTTGCACATTTGGGATGCTCCCGGTTAAAGGGCAACAGGGAACAGGGAAAATAAATTTTCATGCTTGGTTGTGCCAAAACCTGGCGTGAAAGGAAAGAACTATCAACAATTTCCGCATCTCGCTAAAAATCTTGCCTATTAGCGTGTCTAGGCTAAAATGTGGCAATATAATTTTCTTGTGGGATGGGCGTCTCGCCCGTCCTGGGCGGACAAGATGTCCACCCCACAAGAGTTTGACTAATGCACTACTTTAGTCTAGACAGTCTACTATTGCCCGTTACTCGTTACCTGTTCCTTCGGAGCAGGTAAACAACCTATAGAAAGATAACACTGGATAATTCCGGATGCGATTTGCCACAGAGGGTATCTAAATTTAGGCGCTAAAGCGTTACCTTGGATTAATTAGAACAGATGGGAGTGCCAGAATTTCTATGCCTTCACATGCCGAATTGTCTTTGGAGGCTGGTTTAGTTGCTCTCAAGCAGGGGAATTATCAAACGGCGATCGCCCAGTTAGAGCCTGTTGCTAGTAGTCAGAAAAATACTACTGCTGGCTTACAGGCTCAAGTTGGTTTAGTCATGGCTTATGCACGCATGGGTCAAGTTTCTAAAGCGATCGCCCTGTGTCAAAATCTGCTTGATAGTCCTAATCCCCAAGTGCAAGAATGGGCAGAACGCGCGCTTGGACATTTAAAAACCCGCCAAAAACGGCAAAATACAGCCAAAAATTCTGCCAATGGACATGTCGCTGCCAATAGTACCCATAGTAATGGAACTAATGCATCACAGCAAATAATTACAAAAACCAATAGTTCCGCCGTTCCCCCAGGTAGTCTGAGAAATTCTCATGTAGAAACTATCGGCATCAATGGTTTAGTCGCCTCTGGTTATCGCGCACCAGCTAAATCATTTCAAATTTATTGGCGACATGCTCCCAGGGCGAAAGTTTGGCAACCCCTGCATAAACTTAATTTATTACCTTTAAAATTACTGGCAGCTGGTACCTTTATGGCTCTGTTTTGGGTCATCAGGGAAATGCTTCAGCTGACAATGACTTTAACCAATCAAATTTTCATCAAGCTAGCTCACTTACGCCCATTACCATTATTCAATCGCAATCCGACTGTACTTGTACTTGTGGTTTTAGCGATCGCAATTGCTTTATCACCTTGGTTATTAGATTGGCTGTTAGGAAAATTTTATCAGCAACGCGAGTTATCTAAAGAAGTTTTAAATGGTCATAGTCGCGAAACTATTCGCGTACTCCAGCGTGCTTGTCAACAACGCCGTTGGCAATTTCCTAAACTGCGAATTTTGCCCATAAACGCCCCTATTGCTTTTACTTATGGTAATCTCGCCCGTAATGCCCGAATAGTCGTCAGTCAAGGATTATTAGAGCAATTAGCCGATGATGAAATTGCTGTTATCTACGCCACCCAGCTAGGGCAAATTATCCAGAAAGATTATCTCGTCATGTCTTTGATGCTGCTGGTAACTTTGCCTGTTTACAGGTTATATCAGCTATTTTCGGAGTGGGGTAATAAATTTTCTGGTTTTGGTCGCTGGCCAGGGATAATTTTAGCAAGTTTCACCTACGGTATTTGGTGTTTGCTCACAGGCCCGGCTTTATGGTTATCTAAGTTGCGAGTTTATTATAGCGATCGCACGGCTGCGGAAATTACTGGCAATCCTAACGCCCTCATTCGCGCCTTACTGAAAATTACCATTGGTGTCGCTGGCGATATTGGCAAACAAGAACACACCAGTTGGCAGTTAGAAAGCTTGAATCTCCTAGCGCCTGTCAGCTATCAACAAAGTATATCTATGGGGAGTTTAGCCGGACATATTCCCTTTACATCCCTGTTAATGTGGGATAATTTTAACCCCTATCGCCGTTGGTTTACATTTAATAATAGTCACCCTTTAATTGGCGATCGCATTCAACGTCTCTGCAAAATCGCCCGCCATTGGCATTTAGAAACCGAACTACATTTAGTCAACGAACAAGCCTTACGCGGTAACCATCAGCCTTTTCTCTTACAAATAGCTCCTTGGTTGGGTATTCCTCTGGGTTTATTATTTGCCAGTTTAATTTGGTTGGTGTGGCAAATAGCCTATGCCATGAAGATTTTAAACCTGAAATGGATCTATGAAAATTGGTCATTTGTCATCGGTTCTTTGCTCATCGGCTTTAGCATCGGCATGATTTTGCGGATGAATTCTTTATTTCCCGATATTAAACCTGCTAATTTGCAAACCGACGATCGCTTACCTAACCTCTTAGCCAATCCATCTGCTATTCCCATCGATAGCATAAATGTGTGCCTTGCAGGTAGACTCATTGGTCGTCCGGGTGTAGGTAACAGCCTCGGACAAGACTTAATGCTGCAATCGCACATTGGTTTAGTGAAATTGCATCATATCCCCTGGCTAGGACAATCAATCAATCCCCAAGACTTAATCGGCCGCCAAATTACCATTGTCGGTTGGTTCCGACGCGGCGCAACCCCTTGGATTGATATCCAAACTATCCAAACACAAAATGGTCAAATCATCAACAGCGCCCATCCCATTTGGTCAACTATCCTCGCAGTAGCCGCCCAAGCTTGGGGAGCTTTTATATTTCTCAAGGGGTGAAGGAGATTATTAACTGTTGACCGTTGACCGTTGACTGTTGACTGTTGACCGTTGACCGTTGACTGTTGACTGTTGACCGTTGACCGTTGACCGTTGACCGTTGACCGTTGACTGTTGACCGTTGACTGTTGACCGTTGACCAAAATGTAAAGAAACATTGCAAAATCTTTCTGCAAGTGTTACATTTATTTACATAATCCCAACCCATAAACATAACTAAGCTAGATTGCTGAGTTATTTATCGCCAACCCTTGCGCCAATATATCTATCTTTGTTATTCTCCCAACACAGCAGTAACCTAACCAGCCACTGGCTGGTTTTTGTTTCCAAATATCACCATGTTGAGAAAAAAAAGTAATTTCTGTTACAATTTGCGTGACGAGTATGCTAGAAATGTCTGCACTGAACTAGCTACGTAGAAAATACCATGATAATGTAAGGAATGGTATTTTATTCGGCAAACAGGTGCACATCAAAAAAAGTTTACTCGATCGGGTGGTAAGCTATTAGATTTATAATTCTTAGAATTAAGGTGGTATGTAAAATTAGCGTTGTGTGCGCTTTTGTATTAAGCAAGCTTGATCCCAACGAAAAATTGTATTGTATAGGTTGACAGTTTTGAGTAAAAAAATGGGTTATGGCACTTTTTGCTGAATAGCATGGATTTCAAGCCACAGCCAATTCATTGTTTTATCACCTTGCCATTTTCATTCAACTCTGGAGGTATAGTTCATGTCTGTTCGCCTATATATAGGCAATTTGCCAAAAGAAGAAATAGATCGTCAAGAACTACAAGCAGTTTTTGCTGCTGAGGGTGATGCAGTCACCACTAAACTGATCAAAGACCGCAAGACAGGTAAATGTCGTGGCTTTGGTTTTCTCACGGTGAATAATGACGAACAAGCCGATCAAATTATTGAAAAATATAACGGTCAGCTGTTCAAAGAAACTCCCATTAAGCTGGAAAAAGCATTACCTCGCAATAAGGGAGAAGAGGGAGAAGAGCAACCACCCAAACCAGTACAACATGCTGGTGGCGGTAACTCAGCTCCCCCAGCACAAAAAGAAGGTAGCCGTCGTGAGAAAAGTTCTAAGAAGTCTCGGCGCGGTGGTAGCAGCAATGCTGGACGCGAAACTACCTCAACATCTGATTCTGATGCGATTCGTCCAGATCCCCGTTGGGCTTCTGAATTAGAAAAGCTCAAACAAATGTTGGCTGCACAAACAACAAATTAATCTCTCAAGTAGTCTAATTAAAAATTAAAAATCACAAAAAAGCTGATTTTTAATTTTTAATTGTCTAAATGCAAGTTAAATTTGCATGTTTGTGATGTGATGAGTTGTCAAGCGATTATTGCTTGTGCGTGCATTGCTCTGGAGGAGTCCAGTTTTTGTGTAATCAAAAATAAGTTTTTCTGCAAAAACCTGTTTCCCTGCTTGACTAAACATGGATTCCTGTAAGCAATGCCAACAAGTATTGATAAAAAATAGAAAAAATCTGATTAAATATACAAGCAAATTAATATTTCTCAAGTTGTCGCCGGTTAGTAAGTTGCTAGTTTTTAGCTGTAACCAGTGACAAAGTTTAGTCCAATGATTCGATGACTCGGCTAGTTTATTCATCGATCGGAGGAACAGTAGGTGATAAAACCTGATTTGGAATTTGCAGCACATATTCACATATTCTGCCCAAAAAAATCTTTAAAAGTTACTAAAATTTATTTTTCTCTGCCCAGAGCTATTAACCGAGAAATTTAACTCATAGTTTAGCGATCGCTCATCTTGAGAAGATTGCATACAGAAGCATGATTATACTAGGATTTGTGCCGAGCGAACACCCTTGGTATCATCACACAGCCAAGTTACAGAACAGCAGATTCTCAACAGACAAGCTAATGCAGGAGACAGCTACTAAAGTTCTGTCATTTTCCTATTTCCTAGTTAAAATTATTACTTATAAAATTTAATACCTGTTTCAGGGAAAATTTTGTGAAAATTCTGTTAATAGAAGATGACAAACAGATAACTTCGTTGCTGGTAGAGGCTTTTTCGACTCTGAATTACCAGATTGAGACTACTAACGACGGTCAAAGTGGTTTAGATTTGGTCAAAACCTATGAATATGACCTGCTAATCTTGGATGTGATTCTTCCTAGACTAGATGGAATCAATCTCTGTCGGCAAATTCGCCTTGCTGGCTATGAAATGCCGATTCTGATGCTAACGGCTAACAAAGACATTAGCGCCCGCGTCATTGGCTTAGAAGCTGGTGCTGATGATTATATTGTTAAGCCATTTGAATTACCAGAGCTAATCGCCAGAATTCGCGCGTTAATGCGGCGTGGTAGGACAACTGTAGCTAAATTGTTAGTTTGGGAGAATTTACAGCTAGATCCTAATAGTAAAGAAGTTACCTATGGGGGGAAACGGCTACACCTTACCCCGAAGGAATATGGCTTATTAGAACTTTTCCTAGAAAATCCCCGGCGGATATTTAGTAGAAGCGTTCTATTAGATAGAATTTGGTCAGCTGATGAATTTCCTGGCGAAGAAGCGGTGACAACCCACATTAAGGGTTTGCGTCAAAAGCTCAAAGCTGTGGGGATGAAGGTAGATTTAATCGAAACAGTTTATGGCTTGGGTTATCGCGTCAAGGAAGAACAAAAAAAATCCGACTTAAAAACCAATGTAAATTCCGAACCGCTACAAGATAATAGCCAAGCGGAAGCAAAGATTATGGCTGTAGTCGCCAAAATGCGGGAAGAGTTTCAAAAAAGTTTCGCGGAAAAGTATGATTTATTGCAACAGGCGATCGCTCAATTATCAACTAACAGTCCAGAGAAACGTATAATTAAACAAGCACAAGCAGAAGCTCACCGCCTTGCAGGTTCCTTGGGTTGTTATGGCTATGTAGAAGGTTCCAACGTAGCGCGAGAAATCGAACAGTTGTTAGAAAACCACAGCGATAAACCGCAAAGTACAGCTTTGCAGTTAACCGAATTAGTCAAATTGTTGAAACAGACATTACAACAGCAACCATCTTCACCAGCTAGTGCTAGCAAAACGGCGATAACATCAGCAAGACTATTAATTGTTGATGACGATACTACCCTAACTGAAAGAATTAAATTAGAAGCGGTATTTTGGGGTTTTCAAGTAGAAGTAGCAGGCGAGCCAAAAACGGCTAGATCCAAGATAGCCTTAAATCCTCCCGAAGTTATCTTACTAGATTTGTCATTTCCTGACCAAGAGGAAAATGGTTTTACCTTGCTAGCAGAAATCACTCAAAATTATCCAGAAATTCCCATTCTTGTCTTGACTAGCAGCAATCAACTACCTAACAGAGTAGAAGCTGCACGTTTAGGAGCACATAGTTTTTTAAATAAAACGATGTCTGCTGTGGAAGTCTTAACAGCAGTTAATGTCGCCCTCAACCAACAAACTAGCACCGATGCCAAAGTTTTAGTTGTGGATGACGATCCGGTGATTCTTCATCAAGTAACTACTTTACTATCTCCTTGGGGGCTACAAGTTACACCATTACAAGAATCGCAACGCTTTTGGGAAATTTTAGAATCGACTAAACCCGATTTATTGATATTAGATATTGAAATGCCAGATTTTAATGGTATAGATTTATGCCAAGTTATCCGTAATGATAGCTATTGGAACCATTTACCAATATTATTTCTTTCCGCTCATTTTGAATCGGAAATACTATATAAAGTATACGCAGTGGGAGCCGATGACTATGTGAGAAAACCAATTATCGAACCAGAATTAGTTGCCCGGATATTAAATAGGTTAGAAAGAACACATTTAAGTAAAAAGTTATTACATCAATAATCAGCACGAGTCTGTTAAAGAATATGCCAGCAAAACGCATCTTAGTAATTGATGATGAAAAAAATCTCTGTACTGTAATTAAAGCTTGTTTAGAAAATATCGGTCGTTGGCAAGTATTGATAGCTGAGTCTGGTAGTGAAGGCTTGACTTTAGCCGACAAGGAACATCCTGATGCCATTCTTTTAGATGTAATGATGCCAGACATTGATGGCTTGGCATTGTTTAATCGATTACAAGCTAATTTAGCTACTAAAAAAATTCCAGTAATTTTGCTAACAGCTAAAGTACAAAAAGTAGATTTAAAGGAATTTTCTCGGTTGGGAGTTGCAGGGGTAATTTCTAAACCATTCGATCCTTTGCGTCTGTCACATTTAGTGGCGACAACTTTAGGTTGGCAATTATCTACTTGAGTTGCAAAATCCCCGACTGTTTCAAGGATACAGCTAGCGAATTAGGGGTCAGACCCATCAATACTTGAGATAAACTGTTCTCTCACTTACCCGACACACCGCTCACAGGCTATAAGCCTGTGGCTAAGGCTACAAAGCCTGCCTCCGCAGGCTGTATTTCTCTAGCCTGCGGAGGCAGGCTTTGTTCGGTTAGCCGCACCCTTCTAGGGTGACGGCGGGATTTTGGGATAAGCGATAGGTTTTACCACTAATTCACCAGCAGCATCCTTCAAGAAGTGGGGGATCTTGACTAGCAGCAACTGCTGAGAAAATTCCTAGCTGAGTAAAGCTGGTTGCTTGGTAGATTCCACCGCAGGCGGTACAGCAGGTTGTTCTAAGGTTTGTTCTAAAGTCTGCACTAAGGATTTTGTGACAGGCTGTGCTAACAGTTGGGTGTAGAGTTCGCTCAGTTGCGCTGCTACACCATCCCAGCTAAACTTGTTAATTACTCGTTCTCTAGCAGCTTGACCTAATTCATTGCGCCATTGTTGATCCATGAGAATTCGGTCAATAGCCTTTGTAAAGGCGGGAACATCTTGCGGTGGTGCTAATAAACCAGTGACTTCGGGAACTACGGTAAATTGCAACCCACCGACATCGCTGGCGACTACTGGGGTTCCACTCGCCATTGCTTCAATTGCTACTAGTCCAAAGGGTTCATAGTGACTAGGAACAACGCAAACATCAGCAGCAGCGTAGTAAGTGGGTAGAACTGTTTGACAGAGACGACCGGGTAAGCTGGTAATGTCGCTCATACCTAATTCGTTAATTATACCTTCAATGCGATCGCGTTCGATACCATCGCTATTACCTGGAGTACTACCACCACCAATGATTAAGTGCAGTTTTTGCGACTCGCGCAACTGAGATGCACCCACCGCCCGCACTACTGTTTCTATACCTTTGCGGGGGTCAAATCTGCCGACATACAGCACAACTTTCGCTTCTGGGTCGATATTTAATTTCGCTCTTGCTGTTTCTCTATCCACCGAGCCAAACTGCTGCACATCTGTACCGCAAGGAATAATGTCAATATTACCTTTTTTGGAAACGAGCGATCGCATGTGTTGTTTTTCTTGGGGACTCGTCGCCACAATTGTTTCAGCTGTCTCTAAAACTTCTTTTTCTACGGCTAATCTTTTCGTGGCGATTGGGGGAATATTCTCAATAGTGTTGTATTTAACTGCTCCTAAAGAATGATATGTGTGAACTTGCTTGCTTCCTTGAATCTTCTTCAACTGCATTCCTACCCAACTAGAAAGCCAGTAGTTAGTGTGAATTAATTGATAGGTGATGTTATTTTCTCTTTGAAATGCTAAAAACTGCTCAATAAATTCTGGTAAATAATCAAATAGATTATCTCTGGGGACAAACTCTAAAGCGCCTGCTTGAAAGCGGATAGTACGACAATTTTCACTATGCTGGACAATCTGTTGTTGGTCTGCACTTACTTGGCGGGTAAACATATCAACTTGCCATCCCAAGCGCCCTAGAGCCTCACCAACTTTGCGCACATAAACATTTTGTCCGCCAGCTTCTTCTTTACCAATTTCAATCGCTGGATCACCGTGAACTGAAATTAAAGCAATGCGTTTCTCAGAGGTAGGGTTCATAGTTTGTTGTTGTTCTTGAATTTAAAAAAGTTTCAGACAAATCAATCCAACATTTTTGCCTAGCAGTTTTAGGCGAATCATTTAACGACTTTAATTAAACTTTATTCTAAATTAATACGTCAAATGGTTTTATGTATCTGCTGCGAGGAATAAAGTTTTTTCTTACTATTTAGATTTAATTTATTTATATGTCTCTCGTTATATTTAATTTTAATGCTTGCGATAGATCGACCGCTATTAAATATGGCTTTTGAGAATATACAGTTTGATAGATCTGTTAATGCATCAATATTTGATTATTATTAATATCTAAGCGTATTTATATACGTATGCCTAAATAAGTAATTACTCTGTCGTGGTATACGCAGTTAATTGCTAGCAACATCCAGACCAGGGTTAATTTTGGTACTAAAACACTTTATGTATTGTAGTTACTTATACTTAATCTTTTTCTCAAATATTTTTGTTACAGCAGATACAGAATTTGCGTAAATCCATGCTTGGTAAGCAAAGTTTATTGTTGACTTTGCTAATTATTCATTTCATAGGAAAGCCTAATACAATGTATAAGAAAAAATAGTCATTGGTCATTGGTCATTGGTCATTTGTTAGAGACGCGATTAATCACGTCTGTACAATGTCATTTGTCCCCCTTGTCCTCCTTGTCCCCTAGCCCCTCGCCCCTGAGCATGTTTGAAGAGCCTGGACTCAAATTCTCTCTGGGAAATGCTTAAATGTGTTTGTCAGTTCTTAAATGTCGAGCTTAAATTAAATATCCGCTTTCTGTATGACAGCTACAGTTGGCTGTAAACAAAATATTTCCCCACATTGCGATTTCCCGTATTATGCCGCCATTTTCCCGAACTCAGTTTATCCAAAAGCGTGCAATCACCTTAGCAGCAGAGACATCAGTTGAGTTTGCGGTGCAAATGATGAGCCAGGAAAGCACAAGCTATGTTTTAGTTGTAGAGCAACATCAAATTCTGGGAATTTTTACCACACAGGAGTTAGTCAAGGCGATCGCTTCAGGGTTAAACTTGACTGTAACTACCCTAGCTGATGTCATGACAGACAATGTCATGACTGTGAAAGAATCAGAGTTAGGCAATATATATAGCGTTATTTCCTTACTACAAGAGCAGCAATTATCTTATCTCCCAGTTTTGGATGAGCAAGGACAACTTTTAGGTGTGATTACACATCAAAGCATTCAACAAGCGCTACCCCAGAAAATTGCACGTTACGAACAACTGGTAGAAATACAACACCAGCAGCAAGCGCAGACAGCAGCAGCTTTGCGAGAAAGTGAAGAAAGATTGCAATTAGCCTTAGCTGCTTCAGGAGATGGACTGTGGGATTGGAATTTGTTGACGGGAGAAGTTTATCTGAGCGATCGCTGGTGTGAAATGCTTGGCTATAACGCCGACGAATTATCCCATAATTTGAGTACTTGGGAACAATTGATTCATCCCGACGATCGATCCTGGGTGATGACTGTTTTACAGTCTCACCTCCAGGATAGTTCTATTCCCTACAGCTTTGAATATCAAATGCAAACCAAATCCGGCGAGTGGAAATGGATTGCTAACCACGGCAAGGTGGTGATGTGGGATAATTGCGGTCAGCCATTAAGAATGATTGGTATTCATCGCGATATTAGCGATCGCAAACGCGCCGAACTAGCTTTACAAGAACGAGAAGCTTTTCTAAGAGGAATTGGCGATCGCGTTCCTAATGGCTACATTTACCAGTTAGTGCAAGAATTAGATGGTAGCAATCGCTTTTATTATGTCAGTGCTGGAGTTGAACAAACAAACGGCTTGAAACCCGAAGCCATCTTAGCTGATTCCAGCTTACTATTTAACATCATCGTTCCAGATGATATTCCCTACATGCTCCAGAAGCAGCAGGAGTCTGTAGACAATATGTCAGTATTTGATATCCAGGTGAGGGAATATTCCCCAGAGGGAGAGATCCGTTGGGTGCGCGTCTGCTCCTCTCCTCGTCGGATGGATGATGGGCGGATTTGTTGGGATGGTATCCGATTTGATATTACTGACCTAAAAAATACTGAAGAAACTCTGCGTAAAAGTAAAGCTTTACTTACAGAAGCCCAAAAAGTAGCGAAAATTGGCAATTGGGAATTCGATCTAATTAGGCAAAAAATTACTTGGACAGAGGAATTATTTCATATCTTTGAGCGAGATCCAGTATTAGGGGAACCTAATTATGAGGATCTATTAGAATTGTATCACCCAGAATCTGCTGCAAGACTGCATCAAGCTGTGGAAATATCAATTACCACAGGGGAATCCTATAAACTCATCCTGCGACGTAACACCGCACCCGGTACGCCTGCCTGCTATATTGAAGGTACGGGACAAGCAGAATTTAACGCTGATGGGCAGGTAATTCGGATTTATGGTACTGCTCAAGATATTACAGAAAGATTCTTAGCACAAAAAGCTTTACAAGAACAAGAAAAGTTTTTACGCAGTATTTATAACGGTGTTGAACAATGTATTTTTGTGGTGGATATTCTTGAAGATAATGACTTTCGCTTTGCAGGGTTGAATCCACTGGCGGAAAGACTTTCAGGTATCAGTTCTCTAGAGATTCAAGGTAAAACTCCAGAAAATATCTTTCCTGCGGAAATTGCATTATCAATTCGCCAGCATTATCAAGCTTGTATTGCAGCAGGAAAAACGATTAGCTATGAGGAATGTTTACCATTTCAAGGAGAAGATACTTGGTGGATTAGTAGTTTAACGCCTTTATTTAATGAACAATCGCGGGTGTATCGCATAATTGGTAGCAGCATAGAAATTAGCGATCGCAAACAAGCAGAAGAAAAACTCAGACAAGCGGAATTACGCTACAGAAATTTATTGGAACAAATCCCCGGAGTTGTATATACTGCACCAATTACAGCTACGGCTGAATTTGCTTACATCAGTCCGCAAATTTACCAGTTATTGCAGATTCCTGCTGAAGAATGGGTTGCGGGACATTTAAATACTTGGTCAAATTATGTATATCCCGACGATCGCGATCGCGTCAAAAATAGTTTTGAACATACAATTAAGACGGGAGAACCTTTACTGGCTGAGTATCGCATGTTAACTCGCGATGGGCAAATCATTTGGGTTCGCGATCAAGCTAGCTTAGTGCTAGCGCCAGATGGTAAAACTCCAATTCTCCAAGGTATTGCTTTTGATATTAGCGATCGCAAAAAATTAGAACTAGCTTTACGAGCTTCGGAAATCCGCTTACAAAGTATCCTGACTACAGCTAACGCCTCTATTGTCAGTTTTCGCGCCTTTGTAAATTATGACTGGGAATATGAATATCAGTCTATTGGTAGCGAAAGTCTATTTGGCTATAGCCCAGAAGAAATTATCTCTGATAAGCATCTGTGGATGTCACAGGTATTTCCCGACGATCGGGATACAGTTCTTTATCCTTTGTTCGCAGATATTTTTGCCGAACGGAATACTAATGTAGAATATCGATTCTACCATAAAGATGGTTCTCTGCGTTGGATTTCTGCAACTTACACTTCCCATCGAGATGAAACGGCTGATTGCTGGATTGTTACAGGCGTTAGCGTTGATATTAGCGATCGCAAACGCTTAGAGCTAGCTTTGCAAACTTCCGAAAAACGGTTAAATAATATTCTTTCCACAGCTAGCGCTTCAATTTTTAGTTTTCGCATGACTAGTAACCAAGAGTGGGAATATGAGTATCAATCTAGAGCTAGCGAAATCATTTTTGGTTATACTCCCGCAGAACTCCTAGCTGACAAAATGCTGTGGCTTTCCAGGGTATTTCCGGAAGATCGGGAAAAAGTCAGATATTCGCGATTTCTCCAGAGTATTTCTGAAGGTGCTTGTACTGTAGAGTACCGATTCCGCCACAAAGATAATTCTCTACGCTGGATTTCTACTACTTATTCTGCTTATCGCCAAGAAACTGGTAATGGCTGGGTAGTTATTGGTGTCAGCATTGATATTAGCGATCGCAAACGAGCAGAAGAAGCAGTGCGTCAAAACGAAACTTTATTCCGGACTCTCAGCGATTCTGCACCCATCGGGATTTTTAGAACCGATGCTCAAGGTAAAAATATTTATACAAATCCCCGTTTTCAAGCAATTTGCGGCTTGAGCTTTGCAGAATCTCTAGGCGATCGCTGGATGCAATTTATTCATCCAGAAGATTTAGCCGACTTTTTACCCCGGTTACATGCATTAACCACAGCAAATCAAGAATTCTATACTGAAGTTCGTTACATTCTGCGGGATGCAACTTGGCGTTTTTGTCGGATTACCATCGTTCCCTTGCTAGCGGATAGCAATGAGCTAATGGGCTATGTTGGCACAATTGAAGATATTACAGAAAGTCGAGCAATTGAGACAATAAAGAAAGAATTTATCTCCATTGTCAGCCATGAATTACGCACACCCTTAGCTTCTATTCGTGGTGCTTTAGGTTTGCTATCCTCTGGAGTTCTCAAAGCCCAACCAGAAACGGCTCAACAAATGTTAGATATTGCTTACAACGATACAGAACGCCTAGTGCGGTTGGTCAATGACATTTTAGACTTAGAACATTTAGAATCCAATAAATTTAATTTAGTCAAGCAGTGGTGCGATACTGCAACAATTCTGCGCCAATCTGTAGAAGCTGTGAAGCCCCTAGCCACAGAAAATGATATTTCTTTAGTTATGGTACCTATTTCTGTGCAAATTTGGGTAGATTCAGACCGAATTGTCCAAACTTTAGTGAACTTAATTGGTAATGCGATCAAATTTTCTCCAATCAATAGCCAAGTAACTGTGAGTATAGATGAATTAAGCGATCGCGTTTTATTTAAAGTTCAAGACCAAGGTCGAGGAATTCCTGAGACAATGCTAGAAAGTATTTTTGGCCGATTTCAACAGGTTGATGCTAGCGATTCTCGACAAAAAGGTGGCACAGGTTTAGGATTAGCTATCTGTCGCGGTATCGTTCAACAGCATGGGGGCAAAATTTGGGTAGAAAGTGCTTTAGCTAAAGGTAGTACTTTTTACTTTACTATTCCTAAATTCGATGAAAGATAGCCTCAAATTAAATAGTGTTGATGATAGATATAGGATTAATACTTAATTTGTGAAATAAATACAGTAAATTGCCAGTTAGTGAGGTACAGATATCGTTGATTGTAGGGGCAGTGGCATTGCCATGCCCTCTTTATGAATTCTTCAGCCAAGACTCTAAAGCAGTATTAGCTATTTTTGTAGTGACAAGAATGATAAACACGCTCAAAATACTAGTTTTGTAGATATTTTTGTTGACACTGCTTTGAATCTGAGGCTGATATGTGTCAAATGCACGATATTGACAATTTTGGTAAATTGTGCATGTATTAGCGTCGGTAGTTTGAGCGATCGCCAAGGTGGCTATAGATGCGATTGTTCCTGCGATAATCAAAGATGCAAAGCGATTCATAAGTCTTCAACTTAAAAACCTGATATTAGTGAATACACTTGCACATTTATGAATTTCGGAAAGGGGCATTAGGTATTGGGCATTGGGCATTGGGCAATTCAATTTTGGATTTTGGATTTGCGATTTTGGATTGGGTTTGAATCTAAAATCTAAAATCTAAAATCTAAAATTCCTTGTCCTCCTTGTCCCCCTTCCTAGCCCCTAGCCCCTAACCCCTAGTTAAGTTGGTAAATGGAAGACATTTAAAGCCAAAGAAATCAGGGAGAGGAAAGTGAGAAAGCCTATTGTATCTAACATAGTTGTGACTAATGGCCCGCTAACTAAAGCCGGATCTAGCTTTAACTGCTTCAAACCCATCGGTAGTAAAGTACCCAGGGTAACTGCTACTAGAGTATTTGTCGCCATCACCGATCCAGCAATTAACGCTACCCATCGTTCTTGCGGTTGTGCCCAAATTAAAGAAAGCATAATCATAGTTATGGCTAAAGCTATGGCTGTACCTACACCTGCAAGTAGTTCTTTACGGAGAATTTTCAGGGTGTCTTTGGCTGTAACTTCACCGACACCTAAACCGCGAATTGTCACAGTCAACGCTTGAATCCCCACAGTTCCGCCAGTGTTAGAAAAAATTGGCATGATCACGGCGAGAACAGGGACGGCGGAAATTACTGATTGAAAAGGTGCGATCGCACTGGCTGCACCAATATACAAAGCCATAATTCCCAACAACCAAGGTAGGCGATTGCGAATTGTCAGTAAAGGTGGAGATAAAGCGGCTTCATCACCACTCACACCGGCTAATTTTTGAATATCTTCTGTAGCTTCTTCTTCTAAAATATCAACTACGTCATCAATGGTAATAATCCCCACTAATCTATCTTCCCTATCAACAACCGGGATAGCGATTAAGTCGTAGCGCTTCATAATTTGCGCCACTTCTTCTTGGGGGGTTTCGGTTCTGACTTTAATGACGCGATCGCTAGCTATATCTCTAATTAAGACATCAGGAAAAGTAAATAATAATTGCCGCAGGGAAACTACCCTCACCAAAGTGCGGTTATCATCGGTGACATAAGCATAGTAAATCGTCTCTTTATCTTCATCCTGACGGCGGATTTTACTTAGGGCTTCACCGACAGTTAATCCTTCCCGCAACCGGACATATTCTGTAGTCATTACCCGCCCAGCTGTGCCTTCAGGATAGCCGAGAATTGTTGCAGTTGCTTGTCTTTGTTCGGGGCTTAATTCTTGTAGTAACCGTTTAATTACTCCTGCTGGTAATTCATCAAATAATTCTGCCCTTTCATCAGGACTCATCGCCTCAACAATTTGTACTACTTGGACATCATGCAGCGAATTGATTAGTTCTTCTTGTACCTCTGTTGGTAGATATTCAAAAACATCAATTGCTTGGGCTTTATTGAGCAAGCGAAAGGCGATCGCTCGCTGATTTGTCGGCAGTTTTGTAATATATTCACCAACATCAACGGGTTGTAAATGATTCAAATCCCATTTGAGCTGGTTTAAGTCAGCAACTTCAACAAGAGAATTGCGCAAATCTTGCATGAGCATAATACCTCCCTCCTAATGGTCTCCCCCGCGCTGGGAGACTTTCTCGCCAGCTCAGAGGAGGTTAATACTACCGTCTTGTGGACTCTGGTCCATAAACATTCAAAAATTCAATATGGATATCCAATCAGGCATCGCTAAGTCATATATACTATCCTGGAAATGTGTGATCCGAATAGATGCAAAACTCAGTGTGCAGAATTTGTGGCATTCCACACCAGTACTAACTCACCGCCCTGATTGTTGGTTTATTTAGAGTAGATTTTACTACTGTCAGTATCTGTGTCAAGCTAATAGTTAAATTTACCAGTAAACTTTACACAGTTAAAATATTTACCACTTTAGTAGTAAGCTTGTGGTGAGACACAAAATCAAGTATTGTGCTTTTATCTATACCCTTAACAGATAGATTTTTGCTGTACTGGTTTTGTTAGTTCCACTTCTTTGGTGGAAAATAAAACTACCATACCATCTGGCAATTATCAAGCTATTAATTTAATTAATAAAAGCTGAGATGGCAGTATCAGTCTGCTATCTTGATGGTGGTTGATTAATTAACTGGGAATTAACTAGATTTTTAGGCAATTTATAGCTATTTACTAAATTTTTTGCGCAAAAAATATCAATTATGATATTGATAAGCAATGGTGCATGATTATATATTAATTGTGACTAAAATTTGCAAATATTTTATCTATCTTTGGGGTGGTCAATGGTCATTTGTCATTTGTCATTTGTCATTTGTCATTTGTTGGAGACACGATGAACCCTTGTCTGTACAATTGTCATTTGTCCCCCTTCCATGCCCAATGACGCCAGTCGCTACAACGGGGGGAACCTCCGCAACGCACTGGCTCCCCCATGCCCAATGCCCAATGCCCAATGCCCCATGCCCAATTTTTAAATCGCTTCACCGATTAAGGTAAATGCAGCCCAATTGACAGGATTGGGGTGTTTTTTCATGGTGTCTAGCATAGCGTTGCGCAATGCAACGGCTTTATCAGGATTTTGCTGCCATTGTTGATAAAATTGAGTCATTAATTCTGAGGTGGGTGAATCGGGAACTGACCATAAGGAGACAATTACACTGGTAGCACCAGCAGTAATTAAGGAACGGGATAAACCAATGACGCCATCACCTGTAATTGTGCCTCTACCGGTGTCACAAGCACTCAAAACTACCAATTCTGCATTGATGGGTAAATTGACGATTTCCGCAGGGGTGAGTAAACCGTCATCATTTGCAGTTGGAGCAAGTGCGATCGCAGTTTTAATTCCTTTGCTAGGATCGTCGAGTAATCCATGTGTTGCTAAATGAATAATTCTTGCCGAAGCTAACTTGTGTTTGAAAGCGGTTTTTGTGGCTTGTTCGCCAGTAATAGCTTGAGTTTTGAGTAAATTAGCAATTGTTACAGCTTCTGTTTCTGCACCCGACAATGGTTGTAATTGCACCGATGGAATTCCCACTTTTGGCATGGTAGGATTGCCCATCACTAATACATCTTTACCTTTGACTTTTTGTCTTTGTTGATGAGTCAATTCTAAAACTTGAATTGCGGGTGCAGTTAAAATAGTATGTTTTTCAATTAAATATTTATCGTTTTTGGCTTGCAATGCGGGAAAGGGAACTAAAAAAAGCGCTTGATGAGGAATGAAAATTACTCTTTCATTGGGGTTATTGGGCAATAATGACGCAATTGGAGCAATGAGTATCTGATATAATTCTTGTAAGTATTGTGTTTGCAAAGATTCATCATTAGGTTCGATTTTAATTCCCCTACCACCTGCACCAAGGGAGACGCGGCTTTGATTGATAATATCTGTCAGAGGTTGATTGAGAGATTGCAAATTAACTGATTTAAAAGTGATTTCACCATGAGGTTTAATTACCCAAATATATATTTCTGATGTCTCCGGTTTTTTTTTATCGTTATTTTGGGCAAAATTAACCAGCGAATATGACACAATTGTTGCATTTTGCACTTGAGCAATTTTTTTAATTTTCTCAATTGTCGGTAAATCCGCAGTTAATTGGCGATTTTGGGTTGCGGAAAGTCGTGAAGTTAATAAATTCACAAATGCTCTAGCGCGACTGCGTTCAGCAACTTCTAAAGCTTCGTTAACTTTATTTTGTGTAATCAGAATTTTCTGTAATAAACTATAAGTTTGAGCTTGGGTTTCAAAAATAGAGATTTGACTTTTATCTGTGAGGTCTATACGCAGACTTTCATAAACTTTAATCGCCTCATATAAAGCCTCTGTTGCTTCTGTTAGCTTACCTGCTGTGTAGCTAGTATTTGCAACTTGATTTAACATAATAGCTTCATCAACTTTTTGCTGCGCTTTTCTCGCAGATAATGCCGCTTTTTTGTAAAAACTTATCGCTAAATCGTATTTTTTCTGATTTTCGTAAAAACCACCAACTTTAAAATATATGTATTGCTGAAATTGCGGATATTCTTCAGCTAATGCAATAGCTTTTTGATAGTATTCCCAAGCGCGATCGCTTTCTTGTAAATTGGCGTAAGCATCAGCAATTTCAGCTAAAGCATAGGCTATCATTTCCGGCTTACCTAATGCTTGTGCTGCATTTAATTTCTTCAGTGCCGCTTCTAATTCTGGCGAAGTTTTATTTGCAACCGTGAGGCTTTTAACATTAGGAGAAGTTTCAGCACAAGCTTGTTTAGCTTCTGCTGATTGACCTAAATTTTTATAAGTAGCACACATGCGCACATAGCTAAATTTAATTACTTGATTGAGTTGTTTCTTAGCTAAATCTACGACAAATTTGTTTCCAGAATCGGTAATTCGTTCAGCTTGCTTGAGACTTGATTGTAAAATTACTAACCCATCTTGATAATTTTGAATCGCTTTCTCATACTTCCCGGTTTCTGCATAAATATTAGCAATATTAATTATGATTAATCCTTGCTCTTTATCTCTTTCTAGATTCGCAAAAGGAGAATTAGCTGTAATTTGTTTGGCAATTTCTAACGCCTGTTGATAATATGTTAATGCTTGTTCTGGTTGACGCAAACCTTGATAAACTTCACCTAATTTAGATAAAGTATCGCGCAGCTTAATTGGTGATTTTTTATCTGTTTGGAAAATCTGCAAAGCTTGCTGGAGTGTGGCGACAGCTTCGTTATACTTACTCTTGGCATTATACATATTACCAAGCCCTAAGAGTGCGTCTGCAAGTTGAGAGCGATCGCCTGTTTGTTTCCCTAGACTCACCGCTTGTTGATAAATCTCAATTGCTTTATTGAAAGCTTCATCAGGTGATTTTCCTTCACCTATACCTTTGTAAACACCAAACAGATAATAATTCCTAGCCAAAGCGATGAGAATATCCGTTTCCTGTTTGCGGAGATTTAGCTGCTTTTGTGGAGAATCAGCCGATTGTTTGCGTAACACTACCAAAGCTTGTGCTAAAAAATCAATCGCCTGAGTCAGATCGACGGTAGCATAGACATAACCAAGATTTTCCAGGGTATTGGTTTCTGGTTCGCGATCCTGGATTTGACGCGCGATCGCTAATGCTTGTTGATAATAGGCGATCGCTTGCGGCAAATCCCCCAAAGCTCTATAGTTACTACCAAGATTATTCAAGGCTCTAGCTGCTAAATCGCGATCGCTGATAGCTTGAGCGATGTCTAAAGCTTGTTGTTGATAGGTAATTGCTTGTTTGTAGTCGCCCAAATCATAGTAAACATTCCCTATCCCCTTGAGAGTTCTTCCTTCTCCCTGTCGATTTTGGATTTGACGATAAATTGTCAAAGCTTGCTCAAACACTGGTAAAGCTGCTTGAGATTGATTGCGATTGACTAAATCTTCACCTTGTTTGAGTAGTTTATCAACTTCGATTTGGCGATCGCTAGAATTTTGCGCCAATACCGGCGATATTCTCAATGGCGCGATGAATGTTCCCAAGGGAAATGTCAGGTACAGCGCCAAAGACGCAACACTCAGACTTTGGAGACTAGAAGCGATTGGGCGATAACGACGACGCATAGCTACAATGCAGATTGTCTGCGAAGATTTACTGAGATATATATCTCATGTTTGATAGCTTATGCAAAAGTCAGCTATTTGCACTGCGGGGAATGATGTTGTTAAATGAGAGCGACCGGGTATTTAATAATTTCGCTATCCACTGTGGCAATTGTTAAGTTATGTTTTAAGGCTTGACAGATAAGCATTCTATCAAAAGGATCTTTATGTAATGGGGGTAGACTAACAAGTTGAATAACACTACCTTCATCTAGATCGAGATTTGCAATTTGATGGCGATCGCGTTGTTTGGGAAGATAGATTTCTGGAGATTCTGGTAATGGTAGTTTTCCCAACTGATATTTGACAATGCACTCCCATATTGAAACAACACTCAGATATACCTTGTTATCTAGATCGCAAATTGCATCTCTAACATCTGTTGATAGCTGCGGATCGCCACTAATAAACCATAAAAAAATATGAGTGTCTAGAAGAATTTTCATCCGCCCTCAAATGCACTCAGAATCTCTTCAGGTAAAGGTGCATCAAAATCATCAGGTACAGAAAATTCTCCTGCACATAAACCAAATGGTCGCTGTTGCTTGTGATGATTTTGAATAGGTTTTAGTTCCGCAATTGCTTTATCTTCTTGCATAATGATAAAGCTTTTACCAGCCTCAACTTGGTTGAGGTACTTTAATGGGTCTTGTTGGATTTCCTCAACTGTGACTTTTTGCATTTAAGTATTTCGATATATTATATCCATGCAGTCTCTAATATGATTAAAATCTAATTAGCAAAAAATGCTGTAAGGGCAGTGATTAAAGAAACACTAGCCCCTATTCCCTATTTTCAAGCTACACGAGCGTGAGAAAATCTCACAACCAAACGTGAAAATCTGGCTCGCCGATGCCCAATGCTCATTTTCAAGCTAAATTAGACTGTAACCATCTTTCCAAATCCGCCACAGTCGAAAAATCTAACAACTCCTCACCTAAAGCCTCAATTTGTGATAAAGGCAACTGTTGAACTTGTGACAAATACTGCTCAGGAATTCCACCCAAACGTCGATTTAACTGTCTGATTACCAGGGATGTACCTTCTTGTTTTCGCCCTTCTTCTTTCGCTTCTCGCAAAGCTCTTGGTTCTTCTACATCTAGTCCTAGCATAGTTATAATCTCCTCTCGACTGAGGTTGCTAAATTTGTAAACAATAATAGTCGCAATTAAATCTATTATCGCTATTTCTGATTGTTCCTGCGCTTGTTCCAGTAGAAACCTAGCTGTTTCTATGGCTTCTGTTCCTTCTTTAATTGTCAGCAACATCAAGCCTAATCCTAATGGTTGCTGTTGTACATCGCCCAATTCATCTAGATATATTCGCTGAACTTGATCGCCTGCTAATAAAGAACGATGAATCCTTAAATTTGACGGTTCTAAGTTACGAGAGCCAAAAATTATGACTCCCATCCAGTCATCATAACGGATGGGGTGGCGGTGTAAAAATAAAGATACTTCCGAAAAGAAGCGAAAATATAAATCTTCATCTTTTTGAAACTGCACTTCGGCAAAAAATACTACTTGAGAAGCTGCGTTAGCTGGAGGTAGAAATACTCCATCAATTCGGAATGCGGTTTCTTTCACTTCTACCGATTCAAACTGATAATTGTCTGCTTCTATGGGTGGTTCGTCTACTAATTCAAACAATAAGCCAGGAAATTGCTTGAATAATTTGTAAAAAATGGTATCTCGCCGCATGATGAGTTTATTTAATTGTTAATTTTTTTGATTATACCCAGATAACATGAACATCTTTAACCTCTAATATGATAGGTGTTTTATTTGGTAATATCATAATTTTATGAAAATAGCGATCGCGCTTTGCAAACATTACAAAACTAAATCTGAATTTAAAATAAAATATATACAGATTGCTTATTTACTAATTTATGTCTCCCAAGATTCAAAAATCTTTTATTCAAAAAACTCCCGGAATTTGCGGAGGTAATGCACGCATCCGCGATACTCATATTGCTGTTTGGACTCTAGTTTCTTTGCGTCAGCAAGGCGCTTCCGACGAAGAATTATTGAGGAATTACCCAACGTTAACAATTGAAGATTTAGCGGCAGCTTGGTCGTATTATAAAGAACATCCACAGGAAATTGACCAAGTTATAGCCGAAGAAGTATAACATGACTAAGTTTTATGCAAATGAGAATTTTCCTTTCGATTTAGTTCAATAATTACCTTGGTTCTGTTTTGTTTAACGCTACCTATTATTCACTCTTTAGTCTGGTTTAATCCAACCTTTGATAATAGCTTTAGCAATATTTATGTAAGAATTATCCAAAAACTCTTCAATTGCAGCTTCACTAAATCCTTGTAATGCACCAATAACACGACGCTTAAAGCTAGGAGTAGTTTCATCATTTACATAATTAATTATTTCAGCTTCAGTCGCCATAGGATTATTCTGTTCCAACTGTTTGAGTAATCTTTGTATTACCGCAGCAGCTTCAGCAAGAATTTGCTTTTGTTCAGATATCTGAATATGTTGGTTTGCTTGCTGGCGTGCGTTGTCTGCTACTTTGTTAGCAAAATTAGCAATATTTACTCTCTGAAATTCATTGTTATAATTTTCTGACATTACACCCTCCAGATTATGAATAGATCCTGATCCAGTTGCCTGTAATATAACATTAATATTTTTACTTGCTAGATTTTTTGCAATTTCGCTTAAATCAGCATTTTGCTGACGATACAGTGCTATTTCATGATCTTTTGCATTTATTTCTGTTCGATATTGGAATTCTAATAACTTGAGCTTATTTTCATACCTTTCTTTCAATTGAACTTCAATCATACGTTTAATTTCGTCAATATTTATATCTGTCTCAACATTAAATTTTAATCCAATAATCAAAGCGCTATCTTTGTCTTCTATTTTTTGAATAGCAAGTTTGTATTGAGAGTAATTTTCACGTACTTCTTGAAATGATTGAAAAAATGCTTTCCAATCGATACCATCAGTAAAAGTCAAATCTATAGTTTCTAATGCCTTTTCAAATACTTTAAAGCGTTGTGTAAACTCGCCAGTTGTAAAAATATTATTTGAATTGAGAGGACGACGTTGTTCAAACTTACCTGTATCTTCGTTAATGTGAATATAAATATAATCACACTTAACATTTTCTAAAACGGTAGTATGATTAATATTCCAATTTGCTATACATGCTCCTGTTAAATCAGCATCAGTAAAATTTACACCAATTGCCTCTAGGTAACTCAAATTAGAATTTATTAAATCAGCATTCCTTAAATCAGCATTCCTTAAATCAACTCCTTCTAAATCTGATCCACATAGATTTACTTCTTTCATATTGATATTTCTTAAATTTAATTTTCCTCGGGAATAATTCAGCAAAAATTCCAATCCTGAGAATAAAGTGAGCATAACTAAAAAGAATATAAATAACCGGATTATTGTATATAATATCAGTTCTGTAAATGGAAAATAATTAATATTTAAAAATGCGATTTTCTCAAAAAAAATGACAATATAATCTGTTATTTTTGTCTGTTGTAAAAGAAGAGTAACTAATAAAGATATAAAAGGTGCTAGGCTTCTCCAAGCCTTTAATTGGTTTCTTCTGGCTACTTCATGAACTAGATAAACTCCGCTCAGATCTACATTTATATTTGGATTTTCTGCTCGCCACTCATTCCAAGCTAAAACGCCCTCTGCAAGTTTTTTGAGATGAACTTTATTTGCCATTATTTATAAATTGAACTGAATAAATTATTTGACAGCGAACCTGTAAATTACCAGCAAAAAATAAATGGTGAGTTATTGATACACTTAACCCACCATTGTATTAGCATTTTTGATACAGACAAGATGTCTGTTATACAAGCAATTAACCCAAGGCGGATTTTAAATCACTCAGCGCTTGTGTTAAAGCCTCTGGTAACTTACTCGCATCACGTCCGCCAGCTTGGGCTAAATTTGGTCTTCCACCACCGCCACCGCCGCAAATTTTGGCGACAGCACCGACAAATTTACCTGCTTGCAAACCTTTCTTGTTCACCTCTGCACTAAAGGCTGCTACTATACTCACCTTCCCAGCTTCGGGAACTGAACCTAGCACTACCGCACCGTTACCTAGTTTTTGTAATAACCTTTCGGCTGCGGTTTTCAAGGATTCGGCATCGACATCATCTAATTGGGCGACGATGATTTTATAATCGCCTACAGATTCAGCTGTTTGCAGCAAGCTGTCAGATTTTGCGATCGCTAATTGTCCTTTCAATACATCCAGTTGTTTTTGGCTGGTTCGCAGTTCGTTTTGCAGAGTTGTAATTCTCTCTGGTAGTTCTTCGGGTTTGACTTTAAAGCGATCGCTTAAATCTTTAACCACTTTATCCCGCAAATTCAGGTAATCCAACACCGCCGGGCCGGAAACGGCTTCAATCCGCCGCACTCCCGAAGCTACACCAGCCTCAGAAATTACCTTGAGAACGCCAATCTCCGCAGTATTACTTACATGAGTCCCACCGCACAGTTCCATTGATATGCTAGGAAAGTCAATCACGCGCACTTCTTCGCCATATTTTTCGCCAAACATAGCCACAGCGCCTCTAGCTTTGGCTTCTGCTAAAGGTAATATTTCTATCTTGGCACTGTGCGCCTCGGCAATCCAAGTATTTACCTGTTCTTCAACTTGCTGGACTTCTTCTGCTGTCAACGCACGGGGACAGTTGAAGTCAAAGCGCAATCTATCGAAGGAAACTAAGGAACCTGCTTGAGATATACCCTCATCGACAATTTTCTTTAACGCTGCTTGTAACAGGTGAGTTGCTGTATGGTTAGCTTGCAAACGACGACGACAAGCGCGGTCGATTTGTGCAGTTACAGTATCTCCTACTCGGATTGTACCGCGTTCGATGCGTCCGAAGTGAACAAAGAAATCAGATTCTTTTTTCACATCATCAATGCGAATTACCACACCATCGCCAGTGATATAACCGCGATCGCCAATTTGTCCCCCAGATTCAGCATAAAATGGCGTCTGATTCAGGACAATTTGCACATCTGTACCCGCTTCGGCTGCTTCTTGCGCCACACCACCCACTAGCAATACTTCCACTTTCGCTGTGGCTGCTGGCTGGGTATAACCTAAAAACTCCGTCGCGTGGATATGTTCTGCAAGTTTATCCAAAGAACCCTGGACAGTTAAATCGATGGTTTCATGGGCTGCTTTAGCGCGTTCCACCTGCTTTTGCATTTCCACATCAAACCCTGCTTCATCAACGGTAAGGTTGTTTTCCTCAGCGACTTCTTGCGTTAATTCTAGGGGGAAACCGTAGGTATCATACAGGGTAAAAGCACTTTCGCCGCTAATTACGGTTTTTCCTTGCTGTTTTACCTGTTGAATAATTTCCTCAAGCAGTTTTTCGCCTCTGTCGAGAGTTCTTAAGAAATTGCTTTCTTCCCGTTGCAATTCGGCTTTAATTGCTGCTTCCCGTTGTCTGACATTAGGATAAGCTGATTCCGAAAGCGCGATCGCAGTTTCTGCCACTTGGGTAATAAATTCACCAGAAATGCCAATCAATCGTCCGTGACGCACTACCCGACGAATTAAGCGCCGCAATATGTAACCCCGTCCCACATTGGAAGCGCGAATTTCATCAGCGATCATGTGAACTACAGCACGCACGTGATCCCCGATGACTTTCAGGGAGACTTTGGTTTTCTCATCGCTTTTATGGTAGTCAATTCCCGCAATTTTGGCTGCTGTTTCGATAATTGGCAATATTAAATCAGTTTCGTAATTATTCGGGACTTTTTGCAGGATTTGCGCCATTCTTTCCAAACCCATGCCCGTATCGATGTTCTTATTTTGCAGGGGTGTTAAATTCCCTTCTGCATCCCGGTTATATTGCATGAATACCAAGTTATAAAACTCAATAAACCGGGAATCATCTTCTAAATCAATGTTTTCATCACCCCGTTCTGGGTGGAAATCATAGTATATTTCTGAACAAGGGCCGCAAGGGCCAGTGGGGCCGGATACCCAAAAGTTATCATCTGCACCCATGCGCTTAATTCTAGCGACAGGAACGCCGATTTGATCCCGCCAAATGGCAAAAGCTTCGTCATCTTCCTCAAACACGCTGACGACAAGGTTGTTGGGGGAAAAACCAAAGACTTGGGTAGAGATTTCCCATCCCCATGCGATCGCTTGTGCTTTAAAATAATCACCAAAGCTGAAGTTACCCAACATCTCAAAAAATGTATGGTGGCGTTTGGTGCGTCCGACATTTTCAATATCATTGGTGCGGATACACTTTTGCGATGTGGTAGCGCGATTAAATTCTGGCGTACGTTGCCCTAAGAATATCGGTTTAAATGGTAGCATCCCCGCGATCGTCAGCAGCACCGTCGGATCTTCAGGTACAAGAGAAGCACTTGGGAGAATCTGGTGTCCTCTTTCAGCAAAGAAGTTCAAGAATAAGGTGCGAATTTCGTTACCACTGAGGGACTGGGGATTAGAAGACATGGGTTTTACAAAAATAATCTCAATAAAATTGGGAAGGCCGACAAAGGATCGTTTCTTCTACAGAGAAAGTATGCCCCATTCACAATCCCCACGCCTAGACAGCAGGGGATTGCTACTACAGGTTTTTGCTTACGAGTTTAGCCTTAAGTAAAGCCGACAGATAAATCAATTCCTATTTTAAGTAGGTCGGCGCAATTAAAGACAACTGGCGAGATCTGTCAATAGTCATCTGTCAATAGTCATTTGTTAGAGACGCGATAACCCTTGTCTGTACAATAGTCATTGGTAAGGGTTTCAAGCATATTTACATTGCGCAACATAGTTTGGTTTACTTCTCCCTTGTCCTCCCTGTCTCCCTTGTCCCTCTTTCCTATTTTGCCATAGAGACTGCCTTTCTTCAGTCAACTGTCAACAGTACACCACGCCAAAAAATCTATACCCTCCGTCCCATACAAGCACCTAACTTGAGGACGATGAGTCAGCACAATGTCAAGGCTAAGATTAATTATTAAAAAGAGATTAAGTTTTGTTTCTGAGGTCAGCAATGGCATTAAAACTGAATGTACCGGACATAGTTTGTGAAGACTGTGCCGCAAAAATTGAGAATTCTATTCATGTGATGGAACCAGATGCAAAAGTAAATGTGGATGTCCAAGCTAAAACTGTCAGCGTAGAATCCGCAGCTTCTGAGGAATCCATTAAGCAAATAATTGTTGCTGCTGGTTACAACATAGCTGGTTATTAATCATTACCACACTTGTTGCCAAAACTAGATTGAAATCTGATGAGATTTACATAAATCCTGGTTGCGATCGTCCGTCCTTAATTGGGGCGGACGATTGTGTATTGAAATAATATAATCTGGCTTTTGGTCAAGGTACGGAGCCAGGATTTATGTATATTTACTGAAGTCTTTTTGAAAAATTGATGAATAACTAATAAATAATATATGACCACAAAACTGATGTTTGCTATATTGAAACCGACCCCTTAAACCTTGCTGTCCAAGGTTAAGCTATAGCGATCGCCTTTAGATTGTAGGGGTTTTCAGGGGTTTAATTGCGTGTTTTAAGGGAGGTAGAATTATGGAAATTCAGTGAAGATCGCGGTTTTTACGGGGAAATATAAAATTTATAAAATTTTAAATATTCAATGTCAGTAAAATTTTTTATTTAATATATGCTGGTTATTAGAAAATTATAGTTATCATCATTATTCCCAATGTCTCATACCAGGAAAATACAGAAAACCTTTTGTCTACAACAATAAGATTCAGTATTTTTACTGTTTTAAAAAAAATATAGAAAAGCAGAAAGTAGGGTCAGAAGTTAATCAGCAAGTAACTGAAGTTGAGGTCAATCCTTAAAAGGAGATTAAAATTGTCAATCAATTATGTATTTTGCAGTACAACAATTAATCGCAGGGGAATCTTCCCTAGCCAAAAATACGGACGTATTCAGTATTAATTAAGTAAGCGCTTAGTTTAACAGGTTCATATCTTGAAAATTGAAATAGGGCAAAAAGCAAAGCAATGAATATTTCCCTTCTGGTCTTTGGGAGTCATAAATTTATCTCTACGCTTCCAGATCAGATCCGTTATGCAACCGCTTTTAGTGTAGAAATAATTGGCGATCTCGATCGAGCAATCTCTTATATTCAAGCATCACCGCCAGACATTATATTTGTCCAGGCAAGCCGAGATGGGAGTATGGATCTGTGCAGTTGGTTGAAAGACCAGCCAAAGTTATCTTGGATATACTGTATTCTTTTAGAAGATCGTTGTCAGCAGATAACTGATAGAGATCAATATGGCTGGGAGTGGGAATTAGAAATGACTTCCTCAGCCTTAAAACAAGGCGCTGATGCTTATATTTGGCAACTTCCAGAAAGCAAAACAGACTATACATTAGCCGAGGTGACTGCTAATCATCGCCTGATTCTGGCGCAATTAACAGTTGGTTTGCGCAAAGCGAAAAAGTACCGCGATTTAATTCGCACCAACGATTTACTTTCCGCGATCGCTCTAGCTGACTCTTTGACCGAAATCAATAACCGTCGTGCTTTAGAATGGGACTTACCCAGACAAATTAAAAAAGCCCGCGAGCAAACCCTTCCTTTTAGTTTAATTATTTTAGATGTAGATTTCTTTAAAAAAGTTAATGATACCTACGGGCATTTAGTAGGCGATCGCCTTTTACAGTTATTATGTGTTCGGTTAAAACATAATTTACGCTTTCAAGATACACCCTTCCGTTATGGCGGCGAAGAATTTGTGATTCTTCTAGCCAATACAACTGGAGAGGAAGCCTTCATTGTCGCCAAGCGTCTCAATCGCATAGTCAGCGAACAACCTTTTGCCATTAACAACCATCAGACTATTAACGTCACCATTAGTCTAGGCACAGCTTGTCTACAAAGCGATGATGATGAGCAAGGTATCAGTTTATTGCATCGTGCCGATCAATGTCTCCTAGAAGCTAAATCTACAGGCAGAAATAAAGTGATTTGCTCCTATGATTTATCTAATATGCCCTATCTCAAAGCTGCGTCATCATAATGGGGCATTGGGCATGGGGCATGGGGCATTTATAACAAATGACAACTGACAACTGACAACTGACCATTAACCAATTACCTTTTGACAATCAGCCACTGAGGCACGTTGCTGCAAAGCTGTGACTAAAGCTTGGTAACTTGACCAATTTTCTTGTAACAGAGTTTTGGCTTGTAGTGCATGAAAACGCTGTTTTTGTTGGATAACATTACCAGAAAAGCCTAATTTTGTCAACACCTCTGCGAGCTTGAGGCGATCGTCAGCACCACCTTCAGCATTTTGGAAAACTAAATTTTCGGCAGCAATTCCAGCCATCCATACAGTACAGTAGCGATCCAAGCTTTGAGCGCTAATTTTACCTAATTCCAATTCTGACGCTAATTCACTATCATCAAAGCTGACACCACCTTGTCCGGATTGTCCCTGTTTCCATGCTTCCCAGGCGCTGAGAGTATAGCCAGTAACGGGAATAGCTAACAGGTGGGCGACGAGAAAATGACCAGCTTCATGGTGGATAATGCGATCGCGATGGGAAGGAGAAAAACCAGCAATCCAATCTAACAGCAGCGAACCACCCCTTCCCTGCAAACTGAAACTATCGAAGGTTGCTATTCCTAAGATTGTAAAGGTGGCGATCGCTGGTAATGTTGGCGAAATGTTTAGTAATGGCCCCAACAACGCCGAGAGAGTCATCAAAAAAATAGATATGGCAATCAAATTCAGGGCAGTTTGGCTCATTGTGAGTTTGCTAAATAAAACTTAATCTTTCTTCATTATTAGCCAAACTGCGAGGGATCTGAACGCTCAATCAAGAAATCTCTGAAATTGGGAATAAGCCTAGTGGTTCATCGCATTAATTTCATGGGGAGAATGATTTCTGATTGCAGAACTCAGCCGATGAATTTACCCAACACGTTTTGTGTTGGCAGCCAAATCATCAAAACTTTGACGATGAGCCACTAGTACCGCTTCGCGGAATCCAAAATTCAAACAGATATACAGCCTAAGCGTTTCCTTTGGTTAAGAACAGGTAGTTTATTGACGCTGTGGTTGAATAATTATTAGTTAATAATTACTCTTCTGTATTAGCAGCATTTGCCTTTTGGTTAGCAGCCTGAATAATTCTGACTACAGTGTTGTAAGCTAAACCACTAATCCGACTAATGCCTCTAAAGCTCATCCCTTCTGCATAGGATTGCAGGACAATTTGGATGTCTTCTTTATTAACTTGGCGGCGATAATAAAGGGTATTTAATGTTTCACTAAAAGTTTGGCGACAACTGGGGCAGAAAAAGCGCTGACTGCCTTTACTTGTCTTACCGTGCTTGCGAGTGCGGGCATAGCCACATAGAGGGCAATTCATTGTCTGCTTGGCAAAAGTTGGTTGTTTTTGATTGAGCAAACCCAAGTTTTTATATGGTAGAGAGTAGCTATTTTCGAGTTTTTGAACTCCAAGTTGAACTGACATAAATTTATCTACCTTGTAAAAGAATTGATAAGCTATTTATTGCTTTGTTGAACTGATTTCTATTCGTTTGTTATTAAGTCAAAGCGAGAGTGCATATCCACTTGCAAGAGTAGAAACAAAAAAGTTAATACCTGAGTTCGTCACTCTCTAGCATCAAAGACTAAAAGATAATTCTGAGGAAATTCTGAAGAAGCAGTATTTTTGACAAAATGCTGGGTGATGAATACATAGTCATCAACTTGCTGCGCTGAAGAGAGTAGCAGCTTTGACTCAAACAGCTACCTATTGTCAAACATATAAATAGATACAAGTGAAGCAAAAACAGCAAAAATCTCAAATTCGCAAATATTTAGAAATAATTAAGAAATAAATTATTCAGTTTGTTATCGGGTAAGAAGCTTACCCTACTAGTCCCTTATGGAAAAACCCCACAACCAAACATGAAAATCCTTTTTCCTAGTCCCTAGCCTCTAGCCCCTAGCCCCTTTTAATGAAATGCACAATAAGATAGCCATATTGCTGCATCTATTCACCGAAAAATCTCAATTTGCCCCATGAGTACAATGCCAATCTTACCCAACTACATCAATGGTCAGTGGTGTACATCAACAAACGCTACAGAATATTTAGATGTCATCAATCCAGCAACCACAGAAATATTAGCGCAAGTACCTTTATCACCTGCGACTGAGGTAAATCAAGCAGTTGCGGCGGCGGTGGCGGCTTTTGCGATATGGCGGCGTACTCCACCGACGGAAAGGGTACAGTATTTATTTAAGCTGAAAAATCTGTTGGAAGAAGATTTTGCAGATTTGGCAAGAACCATCACCAGAGAGTGCGGTAAGACTTTAGCTGAGTCTCAGGGGGAAATGCGACGGGCGATTGAAAATGTGGAAGTTGCTTGCGGAATTCCCATGATGATGCAAGGGACAAATTTGGAAGATATCGCCAAAGGAATTGATGAGATGATGATTCGTCAACCTTTAGGAGTAGCGGCGGTGATTTGTCCGTTTAATTTTCCGGGGATGATTCCTTTTTGGTTTTTACCTTATGCGATCGCAACTGGCAATACCTACATTGTCAAGCCTTCAGAAAAGGTACCCCTAACCATGCAAAAAATCTTCCACCTGCTAGATAAAACAGGTTTACCCAAAGGGGTAATAAATCTAGTTAATGGCGGTAAAGAAGCTGTCGATGCCATTTTAGATCATCCGCAAATCAAAGCCATTAGTTTTGTTGGTTCCACACCGGTGGCTAAATATATATATAGCCGCGCCGCCGCCAATGGTAAACGAGTGCAATGTCAAGGTGGGGCGAAAAACCCCCTGATTGTTTTACCAGATGCAGATATAGACATGACTACACGCATTGCAGCAGATAGCGCCTTTGGTTGTGCGGGACAACGCTGTTTAGCTGCATCGATAGCCATTACCGTTGCTGATGCACGTAACTCGTTTACGGAAGCCATCGCCGCAACTGCCAAAAATCGCGTGGTAGGTAACGGTTTAGACAAAGGCGTAGAAATGGGGCCAGTAATTGATGTGAGGAGTAAAAATAGAATTGAGGGATTAATTCAGCAAGGGGTAGAAGAAGGGGCAAATTTGTTAGTTGATGGGCGCAAACCTCAGATATTGGGTTACGAACAAGGTAATTTTATCCGCCCGACAATTTTAGAAAACGTCAATCCCGCAGGCGAAATCGCCCGTACAGAGATTTTTGGCCCTGTACTGAGCTTAATTCATTTAGATAGTATTGAAGATGCGATCGCCTTAGTTAATAGCGGTCAATATGGTAACATGGCTTGTCTATTCACCAGCAGTGGCGCAGCTGCACGTAAATTCCGCTACGAAGCCGAAGCTGGTAATATTGGCATCAATATTGGTGTAGCCGCACCAATGGCATTTTTTCCCTTTAGCGGTTGGAAAGAAAGCTTTTTTGGCGATTTACACGGTCAAAGCCATCACGCCGTCGAATTTTTTACCCAAACTAAAGTCGTAGTCGAACGCTGGCCTAGCAACT
Organism: Calothrix brevissima NIES-22; assembly: GCF_002367995.1. GTDB lineage: Bacteria > Cyanobacteriota > Cyanobacteriia > Cyanobacteriales > Nostocaceae > Aulosira > Aulosira brevissima. The sequence continues at coordinate 7,430,949 of NZ_AP018207.1, read as the reverse complement.
GGTCGCGTCAATTTTAACCCAAAAACAAAAGCTAAATGGTGGAAAACCCTACCAATTTACCACCAACTGTGGCTTTTACTGATTTGTTAGACTAATCACACTAGGAATTTTCGGTCAAATCTCTGAACACGCCCGTAGACGAGGCTATTCATGCTTACAAGTACCCTTCTTCTCTCGAACCAGCTCCCCACCTTACAATATTCTTCCACATCGGAACGATTCGATGACACTTGGGAAGCCCCTCTGGCTACCCTTTTGGGATTAGGACGCGCCGCAGGTGCCGACTTTATCGAATTTTACCTAGAACGTCGCAACTATATCAGCTGTCTAGCTGAAGATGACGCCATCACCAGTATTTCACCCAGTCTCGCCACAGGTGCAGGGGTAAGAGTATTTCGCGGTAAAGCTGATTGCTATGTCAGCACCAATAACCTTTCCTTCTCAGGCTTGAAAGCCGCCTTAGAAAAAGGTCTTTCTATCCTGGGATTGCAATTACCCGCACCCACCGCTTTTATCCCCGAAATCAACCTCGAACTACTTAGAGACTACGCCACAAAACGTGGTAAAGATGGCTGGTTACCACTGTGTAGTTCCATCCGCGAAATGGGAGAAGTTTTACTTGATGGTACTGCCCAACTTCAGAAAAAAGCCAGCCACGTACAATCCCGTCGTGCCAGCTATTTCCGCGATTGGCAAGAAGTATTAGTCGCCGCCAGTGATGGAACTTTTGCCCGTGACATCCGCCTCACCCAATCTGTAGGCTTTAACTTATTATGTGCCGATGGTGCTAATCGCGCCTCCATTGGCGAACGTGCAGGTAATACCAGCGATGCTAATTTCTTGAGAACTTGGGATTACCAACAAGCCGCCGAGCAAATATCCGAATCTGCTGGTAAAATGCTTTATGCAGATTATGTGGAATCTGGCACTTACCCGATTATCATGGCGAATCACTTTGGTGGCGTGATTTTCCACGAAGCTTGCGGACATTTATTAGAAACCACGCAAATCGAAAAAAATACCACACCCTTTGCTGATAAAAAAGGCGAAAAAATTGCCCACGAAAGCCTGACAGCTTGGGATGAAGGACGAGCCGAAAATGCCTTTGGTACCATAGATATGGATGATGAAGGTATGCCGGCGCAAAGAACATTATTAATTGAGAAAGGCGTTCTTAAGAACTTTTTAGCCGATAGAACAGGTTCTTCACGCACTGGACACCCCAGAACCGGTAGCGGACGCCGCCAAAATTATACCTATGCTGCTGCTAGCCGGATGCGGAATACTTATATTGCACCTGGCGAATACAGTGTTGATGATTTATTTGCCTCCATTGATAAAGGCATTTACTGTAAAAAAATGGGTGGTGGTAGTGTTGGTGCTACAGGTCAATTTAACTTTGGCGTTGATGAAGCTTATTTAATTGAAAATGGCAAGATTACTAAGCCATTAAAAGGCGCAATTTTGATTGGGGAAGCTAAGGAAATTATGAATAAAATTTCTATGTGTTCCCAAGATTTAGAACTTGCACCTGGTTTTTGTGGTTCTGTTAGCGGCAGTATTTACACTACAGTAGGACAGCCTCATATTAAGGTTGATTCTATTACCGTAGGCGGACGCTAGTACTTATTTCTCACTACAAGAGAGCCTTTTTATGTCTTACTTTGTATCCTTTGTACTTGGTTTAATTGAGAGTTTTTAAACGCAAAGGTACGCGGAGGCGATCGCAAAGGTACGCGGAGGTTTGAAAAGGAAAAGTTGTGATTTATTACAGCCAGATTTTATTGAGGTGTTCTTGTGGTGAGACATATTTATGAGAGGCGCAGATGAACAAGGATGAATAATTTGTCTGTGTCTATTGAGAGTTAAACATCAAAAATCCAAAATTGACTATGCCAACTATCAATGAGATTGCAAATTATGCCAAGGAAAATGCTGAAAAACTTGGCATTCAAAAATTCGATATTTATGGTTCTACTGTAGATGAAACTAGCGTCCAAGTAGACCAAGGTGAACCAAAACAAGTTAAAGCTTCTAATCGTTCTGGTGTGACAGTTCGTGTCTGGAATGAAGAGAATACAATGGGTGTCACCAGCACTACAGATGTAGACCCCAAGGGATTAGAATTAGCTTTAAAAACTGCCTATGAAGCTAGTTTTTTTGGTGTGAAGGAAAATGTTCCTGATTTTAGTCCAGAGGCTACTGTTCCTATTGAAAATACGCCTCATGACAAAGTACCTCAAGCACCTGTTTCAGAACTTATCGAAAAATTATTGGTAGCTGAAAAAGAATTACTCTCAGCCCATCCAGCAATTAATGGTGTACCTTATAACGGTTTGGCGCAAAGAGATATTGACAGATTTTATCTCAATAGTGCAGGTGCAGTCAGAACAGAATCACACTCTATCGCCTCGGTATATCTTTACAGTAAAACCGAAGAGGAAGGAAGAAAACCTCGCAGTGCTGGAGCTTTTAGAGTCAACCGGGGTGTAGAAAAATTAGACATCAATGGTTGTATTCAAGAAACTGTTGAGAAAACTATCAGTCACTTGAACTATGAAAAAATCAAGTCTGGTAAATATTTAGTTGTGTTCTCACCGGAAGCTTTCTTGAGTTTGTTGGGTGCTTTTTCTAATTTATATAATGCCCAAAATATTCTCGATAATCAAAGTTTATCGACTGCTGATGATATCGGTAAGCAAATTGCTTCGCCGCTACTTTCTGTAGTTGATGATGCATTACACCCTGCTAATATTGGTGCAGAAACTTTTGATGGTGAAGGTACGCCTACCCGCAAAGTTTCTCTGATTGAAAAGGGCGTTTTAGCGGGCTTTCTTCACAGTGCGGGAACTGCGAAAAGAATGAACGCTCAACCAACAGGTAATGCAAGTATTGGTGCAAAAGTTAGTGTTAGTCCTAACTTTTTTCATGTATTTAGATCTGCTGAACCTGAGCAAGAATTAAGCTTAGAAACTGCTGAGAATGTAATTTTGATTGATGATTTACAAGCTTTACATGCAGGTGTCAAAGCTTTACAAGGTTCGTTTTCTCTACCTTTTGATGGTTGGTTAATTAATAAAGGTGAGAAAACCAGTATTGAATCTGCAACAGTCGCCGGCGATTTCTTAGAAGTTTTGCAGTCAATTATTTGCGTAGAAAAAGAGCCTGAGTTAACACCAGGTGGTGTTTGTCCCCGAATTTGGGTAAATGAACTTTCGATTACTGGTGATTAAGATTTAAGCCTTAGGGGTTAGAAATTAGAGTTAATCCTAGTTTCTAACTCTTAACTATTATTCTTCACCGCCAATACCCAGATTAATCTCAAATCCCTCAGCACCATTAAGATTAGTCCCAATCATCACAGCGCCATCTACTTGAGCATTGTGTAAACTAGCTTCGCTTAAATTAGCATTAGTTAAATTAGCGTTATTGAAGCTAGCACCAGTGGCGAAAGCTTGTTTTAAATTAGCAGCTTCTAAATTAGCGCCAGCTAAATCTGCACCTTCTAAATTTGCACCTGCTAAATTTGCACCTTTTAAATTAGCGTTTCTTAAATCTGCGCCAATTAAGTGCGCACCGCTAAGATTAACACCAGTTAAATCACATCCAGCACATACTCCAGTTTCTAACAAGCGTTTTACTTGCGCTTGGTTCTCGCTAGCTTGAGCAGAAATTGGTGCAGCTAAAGCGAGGGTGCTGAATAAGGCTACTGCTGTCAACAATGTCTGTCTCATGATTATTTTCTCCCGTTAATCGTACAATATCATTTTCCCAAATCCTCAAATTAAGTCTTCATACAATGGGCGTAATTTACTACGCGAATATTTTCTACGTACTCATACCTGAGTTAGAGTAAAACACCCGAAAAATCTCTGTTTAATGGATGTTGAGGTTTAAGGTGTGAGATAGAGATGAATATAATTTTTCGGGTGTCGAACAAAAGATACAGTTAACTTAAGGCTAATGCTGAGAGTATATAGCAATCCTAAATCATTTATGAAATTTGCTAACTCTCAGTTTTTTCTCTGAACCTTGGCGTACTTGGCGTCTTGGTGAGTCCACTTGCCGTCTTGGCGGTTCCCGTCACGATGGCAAAGTGGCGAACCCGAAGGGCGGTTCATCAAAAAAAATATTTTCACAACTCAGATAGGATTGCTATGAAATAATCGAAATAATAGTTTTGTAAACTGAAAAAATATCCTCACAATAAAGGGCGGGGAAACCCCGCCCCTACGGGTGTGTTTTATGATTAGGCTGAGACTTTACCGCTACCAATGAGATATAACAAAGCCATGCGCACGGCTACACCACTGGTAACTTGTGCTTGAATTAAGCTAAATTCTGGATCGTCCATTAAATCGGAGCTAATTTCCACACCGCGATTAACTGGCCCTGGATGCAATACTTTAACATTAGGCTGGCAAAGTTGTAATTTATCGCGGGTAATGCCAAATAATTGATGATATTCTCGTAAACTAGGTAATAAATGGGCAGTCATGCGTTCTTTTTGCAGACGCAAAGTCATGACAAAATCAGCGTCGCGTAAAGCAGGTTCTAGTTCCCAATGTAAAAATAGCTGACGCTGGGGAGAGGTTGTTTCTTCTGAGAAATACTCGGCAAAGATTTTGGGTAAAAGGGTTGGGGGTGCGGCTAAATGAACTTCCGCACCGCTTGCTGTTAAACTCCAAATATTCGATCGCGCTACACGAGAATGAAGAATATCGCCAACAATGGCAATTTTTTTACCTTTTAACAATTCTAGACGGGGATTGGCTGGATCGATTAAAGTACAGATGGTGAATAAGTCTAGCAGTGCTTGGGATGGATGCTCGTGTTGACCATCACCGGCATTGAGTACGCTAACTTTTACACCTAAACGATCCATTTCTTGTGCGATCGCATTTGGTACTCCAGCTTCTCGATGGCGAATCACCATAATATCAGTTCCCATCGCCAAATAAGTTTTCGCTGTATCTAAAATTGTCTCGCCCTTTGTCATGGAAGAAGTAGCGGCGGCAAAATTGAGGGTATCTGCGCTAAGGCGTTTAGCAGCGATTTCAAAACTACTGCGAGTGCGGGTAGAAGGTTCAAAGAACAAATTCGCCACCACCTGTCCCTGTAAAGTTGGTACTTTCTTCGTGCGTCGCGATAGCACTTCTTGGAAACTCGCGGCTGTTTGCAATACAGCATCGTATTCAACGGTAGTAAAGTCGTTAAGGGAAAGAATGTGATGACGATTCCAAGTGGTAGTAGGCATAAATATTGTTCGGTTTTTACGTAGAGAGATAATTAGAGAACATCCAACTTGGTCAACCGAATACTAAAAGATAAATTAAAACAATAATAATTTTTTCTGAAATGCTGTCATACAAAGTGCGATACGAGAATTGATGTCTTTTTGCTCAACTTCATCAATACCCAATTTTACTTTGAGGCGTTGGATATGATTTTGAACAGATCTGAGAGATATGTGAAGATGATGAGCGATCGCTTGGTCTGTCAAAGATTCATGACACAAAAGTCTGAGGACTTCTAATTCCGTATTATTCAAGTCTAATTCTTGACGTAACTCTCTAGGTATTTTCAATTCTCCATTCAGCGCACTTTCAACCCCCTCTAAAAAAGCCTTGCGTCGTTCCATTTTGTTTACCACTACAAACCCACCTGAGTGATGATTAACAGATGTGACAAGTTTTATCAGCCAACTAGGTTCACTACTATATATGAGAATATTTAGAGAGGAATAAGCATTAAAAATTAACTCTAATAGTTGGAAAGCAGATTTAGCTGATTGAGAACCAGAAGGTGTAATAAATTGTAAATCGAGGACAATTAAATCTGGTGTCTCTATCTGTAAGTACTGTAGTGCTTCTTGGGGATTGTTGGCAATGACACAAACAGCAGAGGGGTCGAATTTTCTCAAAAAATCACAGTTATTTTGGGCTACCTCCGGGTGATCTTCTACAACGAGAAACAGCAGTGGCTTGGTTTTCATATTTTGGGCGATTTGTTCGTAAGCATGGCTGAAATTAAGGATGAGTGCAGATTAAAGTAGTCACTTTTCTAAATAACTTTTTTTCATATTGTCTAGTCTTTAGCTCTAAAAAGTATTTGTACAATAATCAAGCTGGACAAAAGTTTAATTAAGTATTGCATTAAAAAAAACTTTACAAGTTATTATTTACTTGGTATAGAAATGCGATCGCCTAAAATCATCGTGTTATCAAAAGTGCGATCGCTTCCCTAGTTACTCATTAACGACGTATGAAGCAGTTTTGCCATCCCAACTCCAACCAAGCCATTGATCCCTTCCGGTTCCAGTCGATAAGATTAGCCTTGACGATACTGCTCCAAAACTTCGACCATCAAAGGGACGTACATAAAGAACGGTGTTTTCGTCCTGATTAACGATGTATGAAGCTGTAGTACCATCCCAATTCCAACCAAGCCATTGATCCCTTCCAGTTCCACTTGATAGGGTTAGGCTTGACGATACTGCTCCCAAACTTAGACCATCAAAGGGACGTACATAAAGAACGGTTTTTTGTCCCTCATTAACGATGTATGAAGCTGTAGTACCATCCCAAATCCAACCAAGCCATTGATCCCTTCCAGTTCCACTCGATAGGGTTAGGCTTGATGATACTGCTCCCAAATTTCTACCATCAAAGGGACGTGCATAAAGAACGGTTTTTTGTCCCTCATTAACGATGTATGAAGCTGTAGTACCATCCCAACTCCAACCAAGCCATTGATCCCTTCCAGTTCCACTCGATAGGGTTAGGCTTGATGATACTGCTCCCAAATTTCTACCATCAAAGGGACGTACATAAAGAACGGTTTTTGTTTTTGATACCTTAGAGTTTTGAGCGAAGGCGCTTGAGCTGATGGAAGGTGGTAGTAGAGTAGAAGCTGTGCCTAAAAAACAAGTTGATAAAACTACTGACAGTCCAGACAAGATAAATAATTTCTTCGGTGACTTAAGATTTTTAATCATTTACTTATTTATTGCTCCAAAAAAAATTACTGTGAATTGCTAAGTTATTGATTCATCTGCGATCGCTCTCTAAAATTAAGCGTAATTAAACAGTGCGATCGCATGAAATCATAATGCTGTCGTGGGAGACTAGATCCCCGACTTCTTCAAGAAGTCGGGGATCTGAAAGACGTGTAGTACAATATGAATATCTATTACCTTACTAGCGGTTTAGCCTAACTGTCCTTCCACCACCACCAAGATTATTGCCGTCTGGGCTTTCATATACACCGCCACCACTAAAAGATGTAACTACGCTATCTGTACGGCACTGCATATCTGTTACAAGTTGATTCCCACCGTATACCCTAGTAGTACTTCCACCTCCACCAAGATTTTGACCATCTATGCTACGGTAAATCCCACCTCCACTAAATGCAGTGAAGATAGCATTTTGGCAAACTAGCATAGCTCTGACTGTCTGTGATCCCGGATAGACTCGCGTAGTGTTTCCACTTCTACCACCACCAAGGTCTTGTCCATCCGGGCTACGGTAGATTCCACCCCCGTCAAAAGCTGTATAGAGCGCTCCACCGTATTGAACAATAGTTAAAGCACGCTGTTTTCCGTTGTAGACAACTACTGGGTTCCTGGTGCGATCTGCGGGATAAAAGAAAATCTGACCATTTGATTGAGCCTCATACCGACCGGCAGGAACTTCTGCTTTGGCAGTTGAAGGCATCAAAACATTTAAAGAGCTTATAGTCAGAACAGAGATAGCTCCAACAAAGAAAAGAGTTTTTAACAGTTTCATATACTTGTTTTTCCGAAAATACTGTGAATTACCAAATTATTAGTTCGAGAAAGCGATCGCTATTGAGGGCTAACCTGTTGCTTATAGTATTTTTACCCACAAAAAAAATCTACGAGTATCACCGCAGAAAACCGTGCGAACTCCCGCAAATTAATTTGCAGACTTACGAACCCATCTAAAAACCCAATCCTGGTAAGTGTGAGATCATCTTTATCCACGCTCCAATGATGAAATTCCCTATACAAAGACTGCATATTATCCTCACCACAGCCTCTTTACTATGGGGAATCAGTTCACCCGCCTTTGCTCAACAAATTTGGTCAGGAACAGGCAAAATTGTCAGTGGTGCTGGTGAAGGGGGGACAGTTGAGTTAAGCTTGAGTATAATAGATTACAATCTGCAATTCCTCTCTGGCCCCTCGAAAAATGAACCCCCATACCAGCTAAATAAATCTACTGATCTCAATGAAACTGTAACGATGAATGCTGGAACTTGGCAATTTGTCCAAACAGGGAATGAGTTAGGAGTCAGCTTGTCTCAAAATAATCCCTATCGGATTATTCGTTATCGTCTTTTTCCCAAACTGTAACCAAATGTGGCGCAAAAGTCGGCAAATTAAATTTCTCAGCTTAGGAATTGGTTGCGGTGTATTTTACAATTTCATTTTCTCCCAAATTCCTTTAGTTCAGAAATTGGAGTTACAGCTTCAAGATACTTTGCTGAGATTGCATCACCCAAAACCTCCGCCTCAAGAAATTATTTTGGTGAAAATTCAAAGCAAGGATTTAGCAAATCAACAGCTATCTTTAGGGCGAATGTTCTATGCAGATTTAGCCAAAAATCTGTTAGAAGCTGGTGCATCTGTTGTCGTATTGAACTTGCGCAATGACTGGCGAGAAGCATCAGGGTTTGAGTACCCAATCAATATTACTGAGCCAATAAATAGACCTCTAAAAAATTTGGTGCAAAATCATGGCGGGCAAATTGTTTTAGTGACGCGCATCAATTCTATTGACAATTATAAAAAACCCAGAATTTTAATCTACAATCATCTTCTGCCTTTTGATAGTGAGCAACTTCGTCCTTTAATTAACCCTGAGACAATTCAGGGTTTTTTTGAATACGAACCAGAGGCGGAATTGCCTATAAATTTAAGTAGCACTGCTCGCCGCACTCATTTGGTTGGTCAGTTCTTTGTCTCGGAAGAAATCAATAAAGTTAAAACTTTTAAATCTGCTGCGCTTCTCGCTTTAGAAAAGTTTGAACAGCAAGAGCAAAAAGTTTATTTATCCTCACGACTTGCTAAAATTTCAACTCAGGTAGAGATTAATTTTTGGGGTAAGGCGGGAACTTTTCCTTCTCTAGAATTAACATCTATTTGTCAGCCGAATAAAGAACAAAAATGTTTGGTTGCTTCTCCTGTCAAACTCTCGCAAAAAGTACGTCATAAGGTCGTTTTCATTGGTTTTGCAGAAGGGAACAACATACACACAATGCCCATGCTGTCGCCTTTCGGCGACAGCATGGGCGGCGTAGAAATTCAGGCCAACCTTATGGCCAGTTTGATGACAGATTCATTTTTACAAATTCCGCCGCAATGGCTCGAGTTGATCATCGTTATTTTCGGGGCAGTTTTAATCAGTTCAGGTGTTTACAAGTATCAAGATTTGCGTTTATCAAGAAAGGCAGAGGGCAGGAGGCAGAAGGCAGAAGGGAATTCTGATTCCTGCCCTCTGCCACGACCGAAGGGAGTAAGGGTTTAAGACCCCCACCAAATTTTCAATTTGGTGGCTCTTGTTTAGGAGGGGTCAGAATCCCCTTCTAAACAAAACCTTCTGCCCTCTGCCCTCTGCCTTCTGCCTTCTTCAATAGGACTAGTTTTAGGAATATTCATCGGTTATTTGGGAGGATGTTTAATCTTCTGGAAATATAAATGGATATTATCAATTATTCTGCCTTTGTTGGTATGGACAACAACAGGAATATCTGTTTTGATCTATTGGATTTTTGGACAACAAAAAAAAGTTATTACTCTGCAAAACTACCAAATTACACAACTAAAGGCGGCTGAACAAGAAGCGATTCTTTCTCGCACTCGCAAAATCCTCCATCGTATTGCTTCTGATATCCATGACGGGCCTTTGCAAGAGTTAAAGCTGGTGATGGACAAAATTGAATTAGAGCCTGATTTAGATGTCGATTCAATTCTAGACAAATTGACAGCTTTAGGGCAGGAAATTAGGGATAAATTGTCTAACATTCGTGGTTTAGCTGAGAAAATGAAGGTCACTCCAGCATTACGACAAGGGTTAGATGTAGGAATTAGCGCCACGCTGCTAGATTTAGTCAATTCTGGAAAGTTAACTCTCACAGTGATTAAAGAACTTCAGCCTCTCCAAGAACCAGCACTAAACAGTGTTTGGATTGAACAGCGAGAGGAAATTTACCGCTTTTTCCGGGAAGCACTAAATAATGTAATCCAACACGCTCAACCACCTCACGGTATTGCTACCCAAGTTTGTATTAGTTTAGGACAACAGGGAGACAGATGTACTCTGGTAATTGCAAATGATGGCTCAATTGTAGAATCTACTACCAATGGACGCAAAAAAGGTGGCTATGGCAATAAGATAATGGATGCGATCGCTGCTGAACTTCCAAATGGCGCATGGAAAATCTTAACTTTACCTAATGGAGGAGTGCGAGTCACACTGAGTTGGCGTTTACCCTAAGTCCTGAATCAGGCGATCGCGCTGCTTGTCATTAAGCTTTTCGCGATCAGTTAGCAATTTTGGGAGTTGAGGTAGTACATGAAAGAGTCGTTATTGATCGCAACCGAATTACTGGCGGTGGTGTGACTGCTGGTATTGATTTTGGACTAATAGTAATTGCTGCTCATTTGTGCAGGTAGGAAACTTAGTTCAGCAGGTACAAAACATTGGGGAACAGCTAATAGCCGCATCCTTACAACAAACAAAGGAAACTGCTAAGTTGCTAGGAATTTAATTAATCTGTTTGCTCTGAGGGGAAGATATTGAATGCAGCTTTGTCACCATTTCTGTCCGCGCTGACACCCCAAGCTTACGAAACATGCGTTTGAGGGCTTGCTTGACAGAATTTTGGCTAATCCACAGCCGAGCGGCGATTTCCCCATTGGTTAAGCCTTGAGCGACTAATTCAGCAATTTCTAACTCCCTTGGTGTGAGGGGGTTAGGTAATGAGGGTTTGATAATTTGGGGTTTTGCCCGCAAGGTGGCAATTTTTGCGGAAATGTGAATGCATAAAGCACTCAAATCGGCTAAATCGTTACCGTCAAAGGGTGGACTACCTTGAGCGCGAGCTAGGTTGAGGGTTCCTACCAAACGACCGTCACAGACTATGGGGCCTGTCATTACATGTTCGTGATCGTGACGCGGACAAATATGCTTCCAATCTTGTTCTGATAGGATTAATTGCTCGTGCGCGGGTGCATGACGCTCAACTACGTAGCGTCCGATGGGATTACCTTGTAAGCAGACGGCGGGAATATCGGAAACATCAATCTCAGTCTTTGACTGGTCATCTATGAAAGAGATACCCCAATGTTGCACGCCAAAATGTTCGCTAATTTTGTCCGTGAGCGCGAGTTTTAGCTCTTGCTCATTGCCGACGTTAGCGATCGCAGCAAATGCAGCATGAAGAGAATTAGTCATCAGAAAAATGGGTTGAAAACCCCGCCCTTTAGCAACGCGGAGGGCGGCTTTACAATACTTCTAGGCAACAATTAATCCGTTGGAACGACGAATTAACTGTACTTTTCTAGAAACAATCTGCCCTAACCGTTTCCAGTTAGCGTCGCTGACAGATATTTGTTTTTCAGTGTCTCCTGACACATACCCGATTCCCTTGGGCGAGTAAACTAAATCACCCTTGCGTAAACCATGACGGGTTGTAGATCCGCCGTATTTACGACGTAGCCCACCCTTTGTCGGAAGCATTAGATGAAGTTGGCGACGAGAGTAGGGAGTACGACGAATCACCTTAAAAACCGCAGGCGTAATCACGACCCTCCCAAACCAATCAGCACCATCAACATGAGCTTTGTGATATTCTCGATACTTCACAAAAGCTGATGCGGCGATTGCTACACCATCAACTGCATGAGTGTTAAACTCTGACTTGGATTTGTCTACCTTGTTTTTGACTAGACCCAAGTATTTACGAGTCAATGCAGTTTGGTATCCTTCAACTTTAGCTACTGGGGCAAACAGTTCTAGCTGACTTAACATCCATTTCTGCCCGACCATTACAGGTGAAAAGCCTTTACCGGATTTCGCTTTTTTACGTCCACTGGTGAGGTCTACATCAGCCCGGACATATTCGTACCGTATTTCTGAAACTGGGTAGAGTTGACATAGTTCACAGACAATTCTGAGTTCAAGTTGACGATTGGCGCGAATTGAAGGTGGGAGTTTACCTTGGCGACGATTATCAAAGCGTTTTTGGCGGTGTGCGCGTTTTGAAAAATCAACCTTGCGGTTGATTCTTCTTCCTCTGCGACCACGCCGCATTAATCGCCTTGCGTCCATGCGATCGCGCACTGCCTGAAATGGCAAAATTAGATGTGCTGTATAAAGAGTAAACTTGGCAGATTGAACACCAATCCCAGAAAACTTCTTGCCAGGGTCAATCCCAATGACAATATCTTGGGTTTCCCGTCCAGATGGAACACAAGTCAGTTGGACATATAATTGTCCACAATCTGACCAGCGTTTTATCGCTTTACCGGATGCGACCCATTTTCTCGCCCTTGCGGATGTCGTGGGCATTAGTGGTTGGTGATCTTTGTCTACTACAGGTACTCGCATTTTTTTGGTATAACCCAATTACTTGTTTAAGTCCCTTCCCGCAACACAGCTAAGATGTCTTGGCTTTACCCAACGCCTAAACCAATTAGGCTTGCAGATATTCCAGACTAGGGAAGTATCTGGAAGTGCGTACTAAACTGTGTCGATGGTGCGGTATTCACTTCTTGCGTTGCCGAGATTGGTCTAAGCAATCCCCGCACCTTTTAGAGCGGGGTTAGTGAAAAGTGTACCCAGTTGGGGACTATGCGGAGCTTCACAATTACTTCTATGCTAATACCAAGCAAAGCAAAAACGCTAATATCACTACTGGCTATAGGTAAACACATGACAGTTACACAAATTTCTGCTCAGGAACTTTTCCGGGCTGCTTATGAAAATCGTTACACTTGGGACAAGGATTTTCCTGGCTATACAGCTGATGTTACCTTGAAAAATGACGGTCAAGTGGCTACAGCGAAGGTAGTCGTTAGCGCTAATCTCAAGGCGGAAGTTTCAGATGCATCGGACGATCAAGCCAAGCAAGCAATTCAATATCAAGCTTGGGAAATCGCGATTCACCGTGTCCGCCGTGCTTTTGAAGATACCCACAGTGCTAATACTTTCAGCTATGGTGCTACCGCAGCCGATGGTTCTGTAGAAATTTTAGTTGGTGGTAAGGCTGAGGGCGATAAATATAAAGTCCGCAATAATGAAGTTAGCCACGTTCATCGTTTGGTTCACGGTACTTTTGTGACCATTGATACCTTTAGCAGTCACCAAACTGGCGAAGGCTATTTGTCTCACACCTACGACTCGGTATACCATGACCCGGCAACAGGCGAACAAAAGGGTGGTAGAAGTGAGTTTACCGATGAATATGAAAAAGTTGGTCAGTATTTCATTCTCAATCGCCGGGAAATTAAGACTGAGATTGAAGGAAAAGTTACAACTCAGGAATTTATCTTCTCTAATATTCAGTTGTTAGAACAGACTGCTTAATTTAGTTTCACTCCTTAATCTCATAATGAGCGATCGCATTTCTTCTGGTGCGATCGCTTTTTTGTCATTGGTCAGTTGTCAGTTGTCAGTTGTCAGTTGTTGGGGCATTAATTCCTGTACTATATCAATATATAGGAATAAAACGATTTAACTTCAGGCGATCGCTTTGAGGATTGAGGTTGCTCATTTTAATTTAATGAGAATCGGCAACAGATACACCTGATAATAATCTTGGTTTCGACCTATATACATTAGTTATCTTGCCTTGATTTTTGCAAGCCGATGAACACCAAGCTAAAACCCGACTGGGCTGGAGAAGATACGCTTTCCAAGTTTGTCAATCTCCTGATACAGACTAAACCCATCTATCAATTGATGAAGCAGCAAGCCAGGAAAGTACTCATCAACACTGCTGAAAAAAACGGCGTTCCCTGGCGCAAAAACTATCAAACGCTGAAATCATCGGGAATTACAGCGCAAATTACCAAGATGACTAACCCCGATGTTGTTTATCCTGACTATTATAAAGTACCCTTCCACGCCTACAGTGAAGGTAATCTGTGCTGGGATGCGGCTTTTGAAACTGAGTCAGCTACTTATTCAATGGCGTTACGAGTATGGCCGAAAGAAAACTTAACTTGGGAAGTCGCCCATGCACGCCTCAGAGGTAGTTTTCATGAAGTTGTCGCTACTTATGCACCTCAGGAAGTCCGAGATATTTTAGATATTGGTTGCTCGGTAGGGGTTTCTACTTTAGCCTTACACCGCTATTATCAACAAAAGCAGAGTCATCCTGTGCGTACAGTAGGGTTAGATTTATCACCCTATATGCTAACTGTTGCACGCAATCTTGATGTTAAAGGTGAAATAGCTCAGTGGATTCACGCACAAGCTGAGAATACAAAATTACCTGATAATTCTTTTGATTTGGTAACGCTTCAGTTTGTCACCCATGAATTGCCAGGGTATGCTAGTCAAGCAATTTTCGCCGAAGCTTTAAGATTACTACGACCTGGTGGTGCGATCGCAATTGTAGATAATAATCCCAAATCCCAGGTAATCCAAAACCTGCCACCAGTGCTATTTACATTAATGAAAAGCACCGAACCTTGGAGTGATGATTACTACACCTTTGATATTGAAGCTACATTGCAAGCTGTAGGTTTCGCGCCACCAGTTACCATACCTAGCGATCCTCGCCATCGGACTATTGTGGCCAGAAAGCCTGAGTGAGAGGAGTAGGGGAAGAGAACAAGGAAGTAGTTCACAAGCATGACAGCATCACCATTAGACTCGTCCTAAAATTTGTCAGCAAGTATTTGCAAGGGTTTAAGACCAATCCTTGCAGATTCTCTTTGAACCTCATAATGAAGCTTTGATATAGCCTCTCATCAATCAAACAAGCAAAAACCAATAGCAATCAACTATCTCCACTCTCCCAAAAAGGTAAACGCCGCCCAATAATTGGGATTACGCCATTTCTCTTGTTGCCACATTTTTAACTGCGCCGCCCGCAATGCTTGATTCGCTGGCTTGCCTTGCTGCCACATTTGCTTGTAAAATTCTTGCATAAACTCAGCCGTACCTTCATCGCTAACTTGCCACAAGGAAACTACTAATCTTTCTGCACCTGCATACATTAATCCTCTTGTCAAGCCTACCAAGCCTTCACCTTGGATTTCCTTACCTAATCCGGTTTCGCAAGCACTCAAAACAATTAAATCTGCTGGATAATCGAGGTTAAACAAGTCTGCTAACCGCAGATATCCGCGAATATCTTTACCTTGTTGATCTACCAAAGACAGCACAATACCTGATAACTCTGGGTTAGCATCATTCACAAAGCCGTGGGTAGCAAAATGTAAAATTCGGAATTGATTGAGACTGCTGGTAGCTGCTTTGTAGTTAGCAGCAAAATCTAAAAGTTCCATACCTGTGGAGTCAGGTACTAGTTTAAAAATTGTCTGAGCTTCTGTGCGAGTACTTAAAAGTCGCGGCCAAGTTTGGTAATTGAAACTATCAGCAGAACGCTTGAGAGCAGAGCGTTCTAGCTCCAAATCGAGGGAATTTTGCTTCTGAGGTTGTTTACTTTGGGCGTTGGTAACTCTTGTATCATTAGGGCTGTATACTGGATCGGCGAGGATAGCTAAGGCTTTAGGGGCTGCTTTGCGTGTGGTATTTTCTTGGCGTTGAATTGCGATCGCACTTGCAGATGGCAGACTCACAATTTCGTGGTTCACTAATAAAGGTTGGTAATTAAAATTCTGCGGCGAAGTTGATGAACAGGGAATAATACCACCCCTTTGAGAACAGGAAATATCTGTTGGTTTTTCTTTCGGTTGTTGGGGTGCAGAAATTGGTGGCGAATTTAAATCAGCTAAAGCCGCAAAGGGAATATATTGCAAAGCACCATCAGCGACAACAACTAAACGTTTTGTCCCCAATTTATCTTTTACAGGTGAAAGAATTAGTTGACTAAGTTCTTTTGTGGCTAAATCAATCCGCAGAGTTTTGATACCAGCACAAGGATTCTCTTTATTAGTTGCAGAAGGTGGTTTAGAACTATAGTTGCTAATTAGGCAAAATAAATTAATAGCGCTTTTTTCTATTTCTTGTTTTTTAGGAAGTTCGTAAGTATCGATAGAATCGGGCGAAACTACCCATAAAAAGCTGCGTTCATCACCCAAGGAATATTGTAATAGCAGAGTATCTTTATCGAGTTGTTGCTGAATTTGGGGTAAAGTTAGGGGTTGGGGATATTTCAGGTTAGCGTATTTTGGGCTACTTTGACGAATTTTTATTTCTAATTCTTTTTGCTGAGTGAGGAGTTGATTAATTTCTGTTTGTAAATTATCAGCGTTGGCTTTATAATTGGGGTCTTGAATTTTATTACTATTAACTATTTCAAAACGCAGTTTTTCTTTAGCATCAATTAAGCCTTGTAAGTGGTTTTCTTCTGCTAATAGTTCTGGATTTGCACCTTTGCGGATATTGGCGTGGGCTTCGGTTAATAGTTCTACAAGTCCGCGAGCGCGAGAGCGATCGCTTGTTTCGATAGCTTGAGCATTATATCCTTTTGATGGGTCTTGTTTGTGCAGTTCCATCAGGATATTAATTTTCAATTGATAATAATCTTGTACAGTAGCAAAAAAGGAAGTTTTTAAATCTTCACTCACTACTTCTTTGCGGATATTTTCGATTTTTTCAATTGCTTGATCTATTACGCTGAGAGCTTCTAATAATTGCTTATTTTGGCTTTGCAATTTAGCGATATTGTAGAGACTTTGGGCTTGTTCTGGAAGTAAGCCCATTTGAGCATATAGAGCCAGTTGTTCTTGATAGCTTTGTATGGCTTTTTCGGGTTGTTTGAGGGCGGCGTAAGCTTCAGCTATTCGGGTGTAAGCTTCACCTTCTATCTCCCTAGCGCCTATTTCTTGTGCCAATTTTCTGGCTTTTTGAGAGTCTTCTAAAGCTTGAGAATAATTCCCTTGTTTACTCTCAACATGAGCGCGAATATTCAGCATATTTGCTTTTATGGCTGATTTAAACTCAACTACCTCTAAATTCCAAGATAAATCTAGAGCCTGATTGGCAAAACTAATTGCTTGTTGATCATCTCCCGAATCAAGGTAAGTTGGACTTATACGCTCTAATGATAAGGCTTCATAATAACAGTTTCCCGTTGTTCGAGATGTAGACAAGGCTTGCTGATAATAATTCAGGGCTTGTGGGTAATTTTGCAATTTTCGATATACATAACCAATATCCCACAAAGTACTAATTTCACTGCTGTGATTACCAATCTTTTTCCATATAGATAATGCTTGATTATGAGCATTTAAACTCTCAGGATACGCCCCTAAAGATAAGTAAACATCACCAAGAGTATCTAAAGTATCTGCTTCATCTGGCAGAGTTTTAATCTGGCGTTGAATTTCTAATGCTTGGTTGAGGTAATTAATCGCTTCTTGTTTTTTACCTTGCTTGTTGAGAATATCAGCAATATTCGTCAGTGTCTCTGCCTCGTTGGGTTTATCACCCATACTTCGTCTCAATGTTAGTGCTTGTTGATAAACCTTTAGGGTTTTTGGATACTCACCGATATGTTTGTATTTATCGCCAATAAATACTCGCTCACTCGCTTCAAAATTAAGATATCCTTGTTTACGATAATTTTCAGCTTCTCGTTGCGATTTTTCGATTAGATTATAGGTATCTGCATGAGAATTAGCGGTTGCAGATTTATTTGACGAATTCTTTGGTGGCTCAATTTGGGGACGTTTTTTTAATGATGCTAATTTATCTGTACAAATTGAAAATGATAACAAGTTGTACTGCAAATCAGATACTGTTCTATCTCTTTTAAATTCTGGATCGAGATTATTTGCTTGCTTGTAGATTTCAACGCTTTTATTTATTTCACCTAAGTGGGTATAAAAACCTGCAATTTGTTCGAGTGTTTCAGCTTGTTTGACTACATCACCTTTTTCTTGCCAAAAAGCTAAAGCTTGGTTGTAATAATCAAGAGCTTTCTGTGTTTCACCTAAATGATTAGCGTAAATTTGCCCAATTTTCGTTAAAGCGCTAGGTCGTAAATTGGGAGAGTTAGGAGAAACTGATACAGCTTGCAGATCGTTATCAATCGCCTTTTGATATTCTCCCATGCCCTCGTAGCTCCCGCCAGTTAACTCAATGGCTGATTCCTCACATTTATGATCTTCTAAAGCTTGACAAATAGGCAGTGCTTTTTGAGCATACTCCACAGCTTTGGGATATTCTCCCCGACCCCAGTAAAGTGTAGCAATTTTATTGAGAGTTTTGGCTTCTTTATTGCGTTCTTTTGCTAAACGCCAATATTTGAGGACTTCTTCGTATTTAGCAATGACTTGAGTAATGGGTGTTGTTTTTATGTCTAACTTTTTGGCTTCTGCTTCTGCTTTTTCGGCTGCTGCGCGGTTGCTGTCTGGGGTGTTAGTTTGGTTTGGAAGTTGAGGAGTTGAGGGTGTCGGTTTGGGATAGGCGGTGGCTGAAGAAAGCCAGAGGATAGAAGGAAGAAGGAAGAAGGAAAGAATTTGTTTTACCTGTGTGGTAATTGGTTTCTGTTTCCTAAATTTAAGCGCAAATTTACTTGATTTTGAATAATTTTTAGCCATTGCTATGTTTTTTGATTTTCTACTATATATTTTACGTAGATTTTTGAGCGAGCTTCTAGGCGATCGCAGATTTGACATCTGCGATGACTACAGGCTGCACCTACGCTTGTATGTAGATAAATTTAGCAGTTGGCGAGAAAGACTTTCTTAATCCTCATCAAATTTGGATCGTCAAATCTGATGCAGTCAGTGAGAGGTTACCTAGTGACGCGATTTTGTGAGGTTGGGTAAAAACAAGCGATCGCTAAAAATCTGTTAAAGGCTGATAAATGCGATCGCCTACTTGTAACCTAGTTCAATTTGTAACTAATTCCTGAAGCACCACTCTAAGCTGCTGTTACCAAATTGATCTGGTACTGTTCAGCATCGCTTTCAATGCGGATAAATTCGGTTAATGGATTGTATATATCAAAATTTTGGAGATTTTCTGCTCGATTGTGAGAATTTTCTAAATAAGTTAAAGCTAATGTGGAAGTGACATAAATGTTGCCATGTTGTTTGAACCCGGCGATGGCTTCAGCTTCTGGCGGATAATCCTTGACTAACCGTTCGGCTAGATATCCTTTTAAAATGATGCCTCTTAAGCCTGTTTCTTTGTACCCTTCTTTAGCGATCGCTAATGATATATCATCAGGATCGCGATGCTGAAAATTCTCGTAATCCTCAAAAAACGGGCAAAAAATCTTCATTAGCTTTTTCACCGGATTTTTAACTGTCCCGTAGTTGGAATCTTGCTGTTTTCTTCGCTTCGATTCACCCATGCTAGCTAGCTCCTCGTCAATGCTAAAATTCTCATTGTTTTGCCTCAAAAAAGTACAAAATGCTTAAAAATAGGTAATTACAGACAGTAGAGTTGATTTTCTAGAGCAATTACTAAATTCAAGCATTACCTTGTACTTGCTTTGCCATTGAATCTTAATTCTTGGTTTTTGATTTGGCAAGAAAACAGAGAAACTAGCTAAACTTTACTCTCTACAGGTTCTTGCACAACAGTGGATGCGGCTAACTTTCTGCCATAGTTAATTGCGATTAAACCTGTGATATTCATAAACAAACTGTAAATCGCCGCAGGTATTGCCATATCGGGATTGTTGAGTAAGCCTGCGGTAATGGCGATCGCAAGTGTACCATTTTGAATCCCCACTTCAATAGCAATGCAGATTTGCTGGGCAGAATTGAGGTTAAATAATTTGCTGATATAATATCCGACTATCATACCGATAGTATTTAACAACACTACACCCACGCCAACTTGCATAATAAAGCCAGGAAGATTACTCCACTCACGAATAATCAATATCAGAATAATTAGCGCCAGAAAGCCAACTGCTAGGCGGTTAGTGACTTTTTCTAGACGACGGGCGATTTCGGGAAATATTTGCCGCACAGTCATTCCCAAGCCAATGGGCAAAAGTGTCATCAAGAAAACTTGTAATATTGTGGCACCAATGGGTAATGCGATCGCCGCAGTTTTGCCAATAAAGTGTTGGTAAGCGAGATTTCCTAATATGGGAATTGTAAATACTGTAATTACACTGCTAAAAGCTGTCAAAGTAACTGAGAGAGCAACATCACCTTTAGCCAAAAATGTAATCACATTTGAAGATACGCCACCAGGACAAAGTGCGATTACCATTAACCCCATAGCAATGGTAGGTTGCATGGGTACGAGTGTAGCTATGAGAAAACCGATAACAGGTAAGAAAATTAACTGACTAATTAAGCCAATTAAAACAGCTTTTGGATACTTCTTTACACGTTGGAAATCTTCGGGTACCAGAGACAAACCCATTCCTAGCATGATAATTGCTAAGGCAACAGGTAAAGCAACAGCAGTAAAAAAGCTTGCTTGCATAATCAATTTTGGATTAATTAGACAAAATTGATAATATCAGAATATTTCTCCGTATAGCGGTGCAATTTGAAGATAAATGGCGGGGGGTGTCATTCAATTTTGGATTTTGGATTTACGATTTTGGATTAACCTCTCCTTATAAAGAATAGGCTTAAATATTGAAAATTTTTTGTTTTTCTTCTGGGTTAACCCAGAGGATTGAGACCAAATATTTTAGATTTCAAATTTTTATTTAATCCAAAATCCAAAATCTAAAATCTAATACCAATTCAAATAATCTTTGCGACACATCAAAATATTCTAGAGGGCATGGCAGTGCCAGTGCCCCTACAATCTGTCGCATTATTTTTTCCAATTGGTATAAAATTGCTTCGGTCATTTGTGAGAGACGCGATTAATCGCGTCTCTGACTAATAACTAATCTCTCCACAAAGCTATGCCGCCTAATAAACCCGTAATATTCGGAATTAGTTTGACATTTAAAGGTAGCTGGAGATTGACGCGGACGGCTTCACCACCGCCGACATAAAGGCAATCATAATTAAATAAATGTTCGAGAGATGCGATCGCTTTTTGTAAGCGTCGATTCCATTTTTTATCGCCAATTTTTTCTAACGCTGCCCGCCCTAGTTGTTCTTCGTAAGTCTCGCCTTTACGGAACTTATGATGCCCCATTTCCATATTCGGGACTAGCTTACCATCGACAAATAAGGCGGAACCAAACCCTGTACCCAAGGTAATTACTAATTCCACACCTTTACCTGCGATCGCGCCTAGCCCTTGCATATCGGCATCATTAATTACCCGTACAGGTTTATTTAATTTATTGGCTAAAGCTGTTTGAAAATCAAAACCAATCCAATCTCGATCTAAATTTACTGCCGTTTCCGTGACTCCATGACGCACCACACCAGGAAAACCCACAGAAACGCGATGAAATTCACCTTGATTAGCTGCTAAAACAGCAATGGCATTAATTACTGTGTCTGGTTTTGCTGGTTGGGGTGTTTCTAAACGTCCCCTTTCGGTTACAGGTTGTCCTGTAACATCTAAAACCAAAGCTTTGACACCACTACCACCAATATCTACTGATAGAGTGCGAATTGAGCCATTATCGTCCACCATTGCCATATCTCCCAGCTATGTTGTGCTACTTGGTTATTATGCTCTCCTGTTTTTGATTTACGTGCAGAAGTTTTGATAGTCTTCACAAGTGAATAGGGGTTAGGGGTTAGGGGCTAGGGGCTAGGGGCTAGGGAAGGGAGACGAATGACAACAATTGTAGAGACGCGATTCATCGCGTCTTTGCCCAATGCCCAATGCCCAATGCCCAATGCCCAATGCCCCATGCCCTAAACTGTCAACGTTGCTAGTGCTTTTTCTACAGCTTGTAAGGCTGTGTTGACTTCTGCTTCTGTGACAATTAATGGTGGTACAAACCGCAGAACTTTTGGCCCTGCTGGTACAAGCAATACACCTTCAGCGATCGCAACTTTGACAATTTCAGCTGCTGTTAGCTGAATATCCGCTTGCAATTCCATGCCATTAATTAAGCCCCAGCCACGAACATCGGCGATCAGATGAGGATTTTTAGCAGCGATCGCATTTAAGCCCTCACGCAGTTGTTCGCCTCGCTGTTGCACATTCTCTAAAATATTTTCTTTCTCTAAAGTCTGACAAACACTCAGGGCGACTCCGCAAGCAAAGGGATTACCGCCAAAGGTGCTGGCGTGTTCTCCTGGTTGGAAAACATCGCAGAATTTCTTACTCATCATGGCACCGATGGGGATACCACCACCTAATCCTTTAGCGCTGGTGAAAATATCCGGTTCTACGCCAAGAGTTTCATAACCCCATAATTTACCGGTGCGTCCCATTCCTACTTGCACTTCGTCAAAAATCAACAAAACGCCGGTTTCGTCGCAAATTTGCCGCAGTTTTTGGAAGTAAGCGCGATCGCCTGGACGCACGCCGCCTTCTCCTTGTAATGGTTCTAATAATATTGCTGCTACCCGGTAATCGCCTTCATCGAGTTCGCTAATTGCTGCTTCTATAGCGCCAATATCGTTGTAAGGCACATAATGAAACCCAGGAACCAAGGGATCGAAGTATTTTTGATACTTGGGTTGTCCTGTAGCCGTAATTGTGGCTAAAGTCCGCCCGTGAAAACTAGCATTAGCGGTTAAAATAATTGGTCGTTCAATTTCTAAGACAGTATGGGCGTATTTCCGCGCCAGTTTAATTGCTGCTTCGTTAGCTTCCGCACCAGAATTACAGAAAAATACGCGATCGGCACAGGAATGTTGAATTAGCCATTGCGCCAATTCACCCTGTTCGCGAATGTAGTACAAATTAGAGACGTGATGCAGCTTTTGAATTTGCCGCGTCACTGCTTCTACCATAGCTGGGTGGGCATGTCCCAATGTACAAGTGGCAATTCCGGCTACAAAGTCGAGGTATTCTCGCCCTTCGCTATCCCAAACCCGGCATCCTGCACCCCGTTCTAAGGCTAGGGGAAATCGAGCATAAGTAGACATCACCGCTTCATCAAAGCTGTTGGCATCAAAAGGGCTTGATGACAACGAATCTGGCTTTGGGGGGTTGGTGGCTGCTTCAACTAAACTTTGTATGCTCACTACCGCTCCTTAAGAAAATCTTTAATCGTATAGTTATCTACTAGTGTCGTAGAAATTTCTCAAAAATTTCGACTATTTTCTAGAACTCATGATTTTATGATTTTCAGATTGACAAAAATCTTAAAATATGGTTAAGCAATTTAAGTATTCAAACTTGATTTTCCCACACTTTTTAGACAATGCCTAACCTTAAGTGCCCTTGAAACCCACACAAGGAAGGGCGGGGTTACCCCGCCCCTACCAAAATATTAATTACCTATCAAAACGCGGATTGGTATGACAAATGACTATTGACCATTGACCATTGACCATTGACCATTAACATTTTCTCATCAATCGCAGAGGTAAAAAAATTGTGTACTTAATACCTGAGCAAAAATATCAACGTATTCAAAAGGAGTTGATACTAGCAACGATCGCGCTTTGCTGTGTTTTCTTGCTTGGGACTTTATGGTACTCTCTGGTTGAGGGTTGGTCATGGGAAGATGCTGCTTACATGACGGTGATTACCTTGGCTACAGTCGGATATGGTGAGACTAATCCCCTCGGCAGTCGTGGCAGATTATTTACCATTGCTTTAATTTTGATGGGTGTAATCAATATTGGTTACATTGTCAATTTATTTACACAAGCAGTTATTGAAGGCTACTTTCAAGAAGGAATTCGCATCAGGCAACAGAGGCGGTTAATGGAATCCTTATCGGGACATTATATTATTTGTGGATTTAGTCGGACGGGACGCCAAATCGCCAAAGAATTTCGGGCGGAAGGTGTATCTTTCATCGTCATTGATTCCGAGCTAGAATCTGTGCAAAGGGCACAAGTAGAAGGTTATATAGTATACCAAGGTGATGCCACTTTAGATGAATCGCTGTTAAGAGTTGGCATAGAACGTGCGATTTGTATTGTTGCCGCACTTCCTTCTGATGCTGAAAATTTATACACTGTTTTATCAGCAAAAACACTTAATCCTGGCATTAGAGCGATCGCCAGAGCTAGTACGGAAGAAGCGTTACAAAAGTTACAACGCGGTGGGGCTGATGCTGTCATTTCTCCTTATATTACTGGCGGAAAGCGAATGGCAGCCGCAGCCCTGAGACCGCAAATTTTAGATTTTGTTGATGGTATACTTTCTGGTTCAGACCGCCAATTGTACATGGAAGAATTTCTTCTAGAACCAGCTTACTGCCCTTTTGTCGGACAAACTCTACAAAAAGCCAAATTGCGATCGCAAACCGGTGCTTTAGTTTTAGCAATTCGCCGCACCGATGGTAATTTGATTGGCGGCCCCACTGGCGATACAGTATTAATGCCTGGTGATACCCTCATTTGCATGGGTACAGCCGAACAATTGCGTAGTCTCAACCAAATTCTCGGCCCCATCGTTTCCCAAAAGTTGCGGAAACCGAAGAAAAGCTGATGAATTCAGCCGTAAAGGTAGGGTTGCAGAGTGCAAGTGTTAAAGAGAAAGATATTCACAGCATATAAAAGTGGATTAAGCCAGATATTTGTGAATAATTGGCTCTTAATCTGTAAATCATCCTACTGCTTGCATTAAGTGTGTGTATCAATTCTTTCAATTCATCCCTTAACTATGCAAACTGCTATTTTTAATGTGCAAATAAAAAAAAGGTTTGGCTGGTTACCAGACCTCTATATAAATCCAGTGCATAACAACATCCCGATTTAATCTACTGTTTATTTTTAGGTTTGACATCTTCCTCTAGGATGTGTTCAAATCCAAAAACAGATGATAGTACCTAAATCAAAATTACAATAGGTACTAGGAGAAAGATATTTTCATGCATCATTATCCTGAGATTGTCGAGAAATTGACAAACGAAAATAAAATCGCATTATTCAGAATATGTAAATAATATTACCTATGCTAATTCGACAATTAACTAAATTTTAACTAGTACAAGTTGGCGGAAATCAACAGAACGTTTAAAATACAACATATTTCAGGTAAATAAGGTACGCACTTCGGGGCATGGCAGTGCCAGTGCCCCTACAATCAACGATAATCTGCTGTAGGTAAAAATCTTGTAAGATAATAGTTCTTTCTTTTGACTTTTGACTTTTGCCTTGTCGTACTAGATTGATATCAAAGGAATCTCCAAGAAATTACGCAAAATAAAAGACGGGAATTATCCCGCCAAGATAGCTTGAAAGAGGTAATACACCTTGGACTCTGAAAAAATACACAGCGAATTCAATAGGTTGCCAGAATTATTAAGGGTGCAAACATAAATAACCATTAGTTGTTCATTATTTCCTGTTTAAACCCCAGTTTATTCCTGACAAGCTTTATGAAAATAGCATAGCTAAATTTTGGTAAGTTGCCAAAATGCCAAATAGTAAAAATGTAAAAAAGCAAAAAGACGGGTGCGGCCCCGTCTTCTGTATATGAGTGTAAACATCTTGGTAATAATTGCAATATATCAACTAAGTTTTGGGGATAGTTGCCAAAATGCCAAAGAGTTAAATTTACAACAAATCTCTTGATTGTCTTGCTATCTTGACAAGTTATATCTAATATCAGAAACTCCGTAATTATTGCTTTATTTGTCATTTGTCATTTGTCATTAGTTTTCCTTGTCCTCCTTGTTCCTCTTCTTTTGTCCCCCATGCCCAATGCG
The DNA here is from genome assembly GCF_002367995.1 of Calothrix brevissima NIES-22. Classification (GTDB taxonomy): domain Bacteria; phylum Cyanobacteriota; class Cyanobacteriia; order Cyanobacteriales; family Nostocaceae; genus Aulosira; species Aulosira brevissima. Next base: position 7,405,047 of record NZ_AP018207.1, on the reverse strand, counting down.
CAATACTTCGGCTTCGCTCAGTACAAGTGCCCAATGCCCATTTTCAATCTATTTGCAACCGAATTTTGAAAAAGCGATCGCATTCTATATAATCTAATTCTTGTCCCTGAGATGTCACATCTACATCATCTACCCAAGCTTGCTGAATTTTTAGCCCGTGTAAATGCAGTTTGACGCTGGTATAGAGGAAAGGATAATCGCCTTGTTCTTCCCGTCTCAGTTCTAAATTATCTGCAAATCTTACCAGATGTAATGTATCTAATGGGGATGAACCATAGCCATCACCCGCATCGCTGTATAGCTGAGTTAAGCTTTCACCTTCCCCAGATGGGTAAATATGTAGGGTGAGTTGTTTATGTTCCTCCATAGGTAAGATACTTCCAGCTTTCACCAATACAGGAATATTTTCTAATGGTGCGGAAAGTGTTACCTGTTTTCCACCTGCAAAGACGGTATCATCCCAAAAACTATACCAATTCCCAGGGGGTAAGATTACTTGACGCGAAGGTTTTTGACACTAACTCAACGGTATTGACATAAAATTAAGTACGGTAAAGTGACACATTAAAATATTCTAGAGGGCATGGCATTGCCAGTGCCCCTACAATCTGGTGCATTCTTTTTTGCAATTGGGATAAATCAAAAATAATCGGTCTAAAGTAGGAAATCTACTGATGTACCTCACATAAAAAAACTCTCCCGTCAACCTGTATTTGGCGGGAGTATTTCAATTAATTCAAAAAAGTTGTTGATTAAAAAAGTTTGGATTTAAATCTACAGGAAATAACAAGGTTTCACTGGCTGACTCTTGCTGGGCTTGTTGAGAAACTTCGATTGCTTTTGCTAAACGACAGTACTTAATCGGTATCCATTGTCCATCGGAGAAGAAATATATGACCACTCTGTGATTGAGGTATTGTTCTAAAGGAAGTGGAAGACTCCAGTTGGAAATCACCATCTATTTCTTGAGGAATATATCTACTAAGCATTGTATTATCAATTGCTTGATTTCTTCATCATCCTATTTAGATAAAGCGATCATTCTTGACTGTCTCTAGTTAGGTTCCTATTTACTACCAAAGTTATAATCATCTAATTGAGAATTTAAAGTATTGTTGTAACAACACAATCTGTCTGATTCTTTTTTCAATTGGTGTTAGTTTGAAAATCAAATAGTAATCTTATATGCTAGTTGCATAATTCCTGAAACTACAGGAAATGCATTTGTAGGAGGGTTTTATGCCGTTTGCATTAAAACTTGTCGCGGCTTTAGGCTGCGGGTTGGTAGCGGGAGTCTTTTTTGCTTTCTCGACTTTTGTGATGAGTGCGTTGGGGCGACTGCAACCAAAAGAAGGCATAATCGCTATGCAATCGGTTAATATTACCGCGATCAATCCCTGGTTTATGCTGGCGCTGTTTGGTACGGCTTTGGCTTGTCTATGGATAGCGATCGCTTCTTGCACAAATTTGGCTCGACCTGGTAATATTTACTTGATTATAGGTAGTTTAATTTACTTAATTGGTACGATTTTAGTCACGATCGCCTTCAATGTACCCCTGAATGATGCCTTAGCGATCGCTAATCCAGATAGCACAGAGGGGGCAAATATCTGGGCTAGATATCTGATAAACTGGACATTGTGGAATCATATCCGCACAATTGCTTCCTTTGCGGCTGCTGTATTCCTGACGCTTGCCCTGACTAAATAATAAGATTATCATTTGTTAAAGAAAAAATCTGGAAAGTTAAAAATTCGAGTTGTAGCTGAATAAGCAAATAGTTGTAATTTATCCCTGAGCAATGGACTTTGAAACAGCATTCAAAATCTTAGATGCAGCAGTTGTTGCCCAGACTAAAAGACACTTGAAAGATATTGAAGTCGCAATACTTCGTAGTTCTTGGCAAGGGAAGAAATATGATGAGATTGCCCAAACTTATGGCTACACTACTGAATATCTCCAACATGATGTAGGCCCTAAGCTGTGGCAAATGTTGTCAGAAGCATTTGGTGAAAAGGTCAGTAAAAAGAATTTTCAAGCAGCAATCGAGCGACAAAGACTGTTACGCAATGGGGCGATAACAAAGCAATTAGAGACAGTTATACAATCTGATGTAATATTATCTTCACCGTTAACAGTGGAAATAACAACATCAAATTATCCAGGTTCTACCAGCAATGCACCAGAATTAATCGCTGTAAATAGCAATGCTGAAACTCAAATAAATACAGAGTTAGAATTCCCAGCAGGTCAAGTACCTTTAGCTTCTAAATTTTATATTGAACGTCCGCCGATTGAAGAACGTTGTTATCAAGAAATTTTGCAGCCAGGCGCTTTAGTTAGGATAAAAGCACCGGGACAGATGGGTAAAACTTCCCTGATGGCGAGGATGTTAGATGAAGCGCGAAAGCATGGTTATCAAACAGTATCTTTAAGTTTTCATTTAGCAGATAAAGCAGTTTTTACCAGCTTAGATATATTTTTACGCTGGTTTTGTGAAAGCGTGGGACGAAAATTAAAACAACTGCATCAATTAGATGATTATTGGAGTATTTATGGCAGTAAAGATAAAGCTACTGCTTATTTTGAAGAATGTTTATTAGAAGAAATTGATAGCCCCTTAGTGATTAGTTTAGATGGTGTCGATCGCATTTTTCCCCATCGCGACATAGCCGAAGACTTTTTTAGCTTGTTACGCGCTTGGTATGAATATGCTAAATATGGCGATCGCAGTAGCGAACTTTGGCAAAAACTCCGCTTAGTTTTAGTACATTCTAAGGAAGTATATATTCCCTTAAATATCAATCAATCGCCCTTTAACGTCGGCTTGAGCGTGGAATTACCAGAATTTACCTCAGAACAGGTAAAAATTCTCGTTGAGCGGCATCAGAGGCTAAATTGGACGGATGCCCAAGTAACAAAGCTGATGGAAATGGTAGGGGGACATCCTTATTTAGTCAGGCTCGCCCTTTATCACTTGCAACAGCAAGATATTACCCTAGAGCAGTTGTTACAAACAGCCCCAACAGAAGCGGGAATTTATAGCGATCATTTGCGATCGCACTTACGCAATCTCGAACCCCATGCCAATTTAGCCACAGCCTTTAACCAAGTTGTTAATAGTTCTTTACCAATAGAACTAGATTCAGAATCAGCCTTTAAATTGCATAGTATGGGTTTGGTAGTATATTCTCATGAAAATAAAGTGATACCAAGTTGCGACTTGTACCGCCAGTATTTTCAGAATCGGCTTAGCTAGAGGGAGACAAGGGAGACAAGGGGGACAAGGGGGACAAGGGAGACAAGGAAGACAAGGAGGAGAAATGAAAACTGTAGGGGCGGGTTCACCGATATCCTCATTGATTCACAAATATCTAAATAAACCCGCCCCTACTGACTATTGACTACTGACTACTGACTACTGACTATTGACCATTGAGCAATCCAGAACACTCAGCTTATAAATTTCAAGTTGGTGGGAGTCTACAAATTGATGCTCCCAGTTATGTGCAGCGCCAAGCGGATCGGGATTTTTATGCGGCGCTGAAGGCTGGGGAATTTTGTTATGTGTTTAATTCGCGCCAGATGGGTAAGTCTAGTCTGCGGGTGCAAACTATGCGCAAGTTGCAGGCAGAAGGTGTGGCTTGTGGTGTGATAGATATTACAGCTATCGGCAGTCAGGATATTACTCAATCTGAGTGGTATTTAGGGGTGTTGCGGCGACTGGCGCGGAGTTTTATTCCGAAATTTAAAGTATTAAATTGGTGGAGTGATCGCACTGGACTTTCACCTGTAGAATGCTTGAGTGAATTTATCGAGTCGGTGCTATTGGTAGAAGTTGCGCAAAATATCGTGATTTTTGTAGATGAAATCGATAGCATTCTCCAAATCAGCTTTAAAGATGATTTTTTAGCTTTGATTCGCGCTTGTTATAACAAACGCGCCGATAATCCCGCTTACCAACGTCTGACTTTTGCTTTGTTAGGGGTAACTACTCCCTATGATTTAATTCAAGATAAACACCGCACACCTTTTAATATTGGACGCGCAATTGAACTCAACGGGTTTCAATTTTTGGAAGCGCAACCGTTAGTCAAGGGATTAGCGGGTAAATTTGCTCGTCCTGAGAGGATTTTACAAGAAATTTTAGCTTGGACTGGCGGTCAACCTTTTTTGACGCAAAAGCTGTGTCAATTAGCGATTGCATCTGCTGGGATGATTCCCCTAGATAATGAAGCAGATTATGTTGCGAAACTCGTGCGATCGCAAATCATTGACAACTGGGAATCTCAAGATGAACCGCAGCATTTAAGAACAATTCGCGATCGCTTAATTTATCGTTGCAGTGATGATAGCTTGAGAAACGAACAGCGCATTCACAAGTTACTCAAACTTTATCAGCAAATTTTACGCAGAGGGCAAATCGCAGCCAATAACAGCCTTGAGCAAATGGAATTAAGGTTATCAGGATTGGTAGTCAAGCAGCAAGGTTGTTTAAGGATTTATAACCGGATTTATGCTGCTATTTTTAATCAGAATTGGCTGGATAAAGCTTTATTTACTTTAAAACCAGGCGATAAACCACTGCAAACCTTATCCAGCAAGCGCCAACTGCAAACTGTGTTAATTTTACCTGTGATTGTCACCGCTTTATTATTAGGCGTGCGTCATCTAGGATTATTACAAGGTGCGGAGTTAAAAGCTTTCGATCGAATCATGCGCTTGCGTCCTCAAGAACCGATAGATTCTCGATTGTTAGTCATAGCGATCGCAGAAAATGATTTTAAGCTACCAGAACAGCAAGACAGAAAAGGCTCCCTATCAGATCGCGCATTGGCTTTATTGGTGGAAAAACTCGAAAAATTGCAACCACGCGCCATTGGTTTAGATATTTACCGAGATTTCCCCGTTAATTCTCAACAAGCACCTTTAGGCGATTGGATGCGACGCAGCGATAAATTTTTTACAATTTGTCGAGCGAGTGAACCAGAAATTAACGAGCCAGGTATTGCAGCAGCGCCAGAAATTCCCGTAGAACGTCAAGGTTTTAGCGATTTTACCCAAGACACAGATAGTATCCTGCGCCGCCAGTTAATTGCCATAGCACCCAACACATCATCCCCTTGTACTACACCCTACAGTATTAGTATGCAATTAGTATTTCGTTACTTAAAAGCTGAGGGTATCTCTGCACAGTACACCAAAAATCAGGAATTGCAGATTGGTAAAGTGATATTTAAACGTTTGCGATCGCGCATGGGTGGTTATCAGCAATTAGACGATCAAGGCTATCAAATCTTACTCAATTACCGTTCCTCTGGCTCTCCCTTAAAAGCGATAGAGCAAATTACCCTGAAAGATGCACTTCAAGGTGCGATCGCTCCCGATAAAGTCAAAAATCGTATCATTATTATCGGTGTTACTGCTCAAAGTGCTGGCGATTATTTCCCCACACCTTACACCACACAGCAAAAGCAAGAAATTCCTGGTGTAATTATTCATGCACAAATGGCGAGTCAAATTCTCAGTGCAGTTTTAGATGGGCGCAGTTTGTTAGGGGTTTGGCCGATTTGGGGCGAAGTTGTATGGATATTTTTCTGGTCTATTTTCGGCGCAATTATCTCGTTGCGTATTCGTAATTACCTAGTTTTAGGATTAGTCGGAGTTGCTGTAATTGTCGTCATCTCAGCAACCAGCATGATTCTGCTATTAAAGGGGATTTGGATACCGCTAATTCCTGCTGCTATAAATTTGGTATTTACAGGCACTAGCGTATTAGTAGTAATGCCTAAATTAACCCAATATGAAGACAGAAATAATTGCACAAATATATCTCATGATGTTGATTATTTAAAAGAAAACATCGATTAAATCTGACTCTCTTAATTAAGAATCTTGACAAATCAGCGATTCACGAGAAAATCACACAAATCTTGCCATGAAAATCTCTCTTAAGAATCAACAGTCAACCGTCAACAGTCAACCGTCAACAGTCAACCGTCAACAGTCAACCGTCAACGCTCTTTCCAAAACAGGTAAAATAGCTTGTGCGATCGCTTTATTATCGCTTTGCTGCACCCTACCCGTAAACTCGCAAATCCCCGCAACACAAATATTTAACGCACCCCCACCACCACCAGGGCTTGGCGCACCCGGTAATCGCACAGCCGGCGGAAAACGCGGTTGTTCCGTGATGACAGAACAGCTTGCTACAGGCGAAGAAAAGCAGCTTACAGCCTTAGTTCCGGTTTATGGTTCTGCAAACCCACAAGTAGTCTTTGGATTAACAACGCTTTCCCATCCTACCTTTTGGTTTTACGTTCCTTATGTCACCACAGCTAATGCAGAGTTCAGTTTGCAGAATGAAGCTGGAGAAACTGTATATAAAAAACCAGTGTCACTGTCAGGAAAACCCGGAATTATCAAGCTGTCTGTACCATCAAAAGATTACTCCTTAGAAATTGGCAAGCGTTATCATTGGTATTTAGATGTATACTGCGATCGCCAACAGCCACCTGTTTATGTTGATGGTTGGATTAAAAGAGTAGAACTCAACGCTACAGCAAAAAATCAATTAAATAAAGCCACACTTAACCAACGCGCTGCTATTTATAGCACTAACGGTATTTGGTACGATTACTTAACTACTTCGGCAGAACTGCACCGCCAAGACCCTAAACAAAATAATTGGTCTAAAATCTTACAATCCATCGGCTTAAATAATATTACTTCAGAACCGCTAGTAGATTGTTGTCAATGGTCAATGGTCAATGGTCAATAGTCAATAGTCCATAGTCATTTGTCTCCCTTGTCCCCCTCCTAGCCTTACCTTTCCTTACCTAACCTTACCTTAGTTTTTTAGTAGCCAAATTGAGCCAGAGAAACTCCTTAAATTATCCACATTTATCTTTTGGGATTTATAGGAGATTCTAAATAATAACAACGGCACAAAGGAGATGCGAACGACACCAGGAAGATTAATCAATAAACGGGATATTTCCAAATAGTTTATATCAAGTTTATCGAGATACAAATTTAATTTAATCTTCCTTTTAAACCACATTTATTTTGAAAACCATAGTTTTAAAAGTAGTGGGAGCATCTTGCTCCCTGCGCTTCTTAGCGGGCAAGATGCCCGCGCTCCAGGTTTCAAAATGGACGAGGTTTATCCATTATTCAACTCACCTTTGTTCAACAAGCATAGAGTCAAAATTTGTATTAAATTTTATTGAGAAACTGACATGGCTACTAAAAACGGCACTATTTACAACGACAACGGCACAACTCAAAATGGAATATATTACCCTATCCTCACAGGTACTAATGGCGACGATCAAATTTATGGATTAGCAGGCAATGATATTCTAGATGGTGGCGCTGGTAATGACAGCCTTTATGGAGATAAAGGAAATGATTTGTTACTTGGTGGAGATGGTAACGATTATTTATCCGGTGGTGATGGTAACGATACCTTAGTTGGTAATCGCGGTGCAGATAGATTCCTTGGTGGCGCTGGTAACGATTTACTGATTTGGAATAACGGTGATGGTTCCGATAGAATCAGTGGTGAAACAGGCTATGATACAGTTCAAGTTAATGGCGCAGGTGTTGGCGATAACTTCCGCTTGCAAAGCAATGCCCAAGGACAAGCTGTATTTGACCGCCTCAACTTGGTACCATTTACCTTAACCGTAGACTCAGCAGAAAAATTCCAGATTAATGGTTTAGGTGGCGATGACATTTTAGATGTCAATAATCTGGCTGGTACTGGTGTAGATTTAGTAGAATTCTCAGGCGGTGAGGGTAATGATACTCTCAATGCTAGCGATAGCAGTACCCGAATATTTGCCAAAGGTGATGCAGGTAATGACTTGCTAACTGGTAGCAGTGCCAATGATACTCTCAATGGTGGCGATGGTAATGACTTTGTTCAAGGAGAGAAAGGCAACGACACCATGATTGGTGGTGCGGGTAATGATACCCTGGCTTGGGATGATGGTGATGGAAGCGATCGCATTAGCGGTAATGATGGTATTGATACAATTGAAGTTGATGGCTCAGTTACTTTAGGTGACAAATTTGTTCTTGGTCAACAAGGAAATCTCGCCATTTTTGATAGAGTTAACCTAGTACCATTTAAACTCACCGTAGATACCGCCGAGCAATTTTCTATCTCTGGTGAAGGTGGTAATGACTCTTTAGATGTCAACAACTTAAGCTACACCGGCGTCAACTGGGTAAGCTTCTCCGGTGGTTCCGGCAATGACACCCTAGATGGTAGCGATAGCAGTACTCGCCTATTAGGTTATGGCGATGCAGGTAATGACTTGCTAAGTGGTAGCAGTGCCAGTGATACTCTCAATGGTGGCGATGGTAATGACTTTGTTCAAGGGGAAAAAGGCAACGACACCATGATTGGTGGTGCGGGGAATGATACCCTGGCTTGGGATGATGGTGATGGAAGCGATCGCATTAGCGGTAATGATGGTATTGATACAATTGAAGTTGATGGCTCAGTTACTTTAGGTGACAAATTTGTTCTTGGTCAACAAGGAAATCTCGCCATTTTTGATAGAGTTAACCTAGTACCATTTAAACTCACCGTAGATACCGCCGAGCAATTTTCTATCTCTGGTGAAGGTGGTAATGACTCTTTAGATGTCAACAACTTAAGCTACACCGGCGTCAACTGGGTAAGCTTCTCCGGTGGTTCCGGCAATGACACCCTAGATGGTAGCGATAGCAGTACTCGACTATTAGGTAATGGCGATGCCGGCAATGACTTGCTGATTGGTGGTAGCGCTTATGACACCCTCAATGGTGGCGACGGTGATGACAAACTCTATGGCAAGGGTGGTAACGATCTGCTTTCCGGTGGCAATGGTAATGATTATATCGTAGGTGGTTACGGTGCTGACACACTTTATGGCGGTGCTGGTGCAGATAAATTTGCCTTTACCTATGTAGCTGAAGGCATTGATATCATCAAAGATTTCCAGAAAAACTGGTCGCAACCAAGCTTATCAGACAAAATTGAAATCAGCAAAGTTGGATTTGGTGCTAGTTCCCTTTCCCAGTTCCAGTATGACAGTTCTTCTGGTGCGTTATCCTTCCAAGGTACTCAGTTCGCTATTCTTGAGAACAAGCCAACAGGCTTCTCGACAACAACTGACATTATCTTGGTATAAAAATCTCTTATATTCAGAATAAACTCAGTAGGGGCATAATAGCCCCTATGGGCATTGGGCATTGGGCATTGGGCATTGGGCATTGGGTTGTAACAAAGATAAGACTATTGACTGTTGACTGTGGACTATTGACTGTTGACTGTTGACTGTGGACTATTGACTATTGACAGTTGACTGTGGACTGTGGACTGTTGACTATTGACTATTGACTATTGACTATTGACTATTGACAGTTGACTACTAACTCTTCTCCCGAATCCACAAAGCCAATCCACCGCCACGACCGCGAGCTGCGATAAAATCTTCTGTAATCAAAAAGAAAGCAAAAAACGGTAATTTTGCAATCGGTTGACTGTAAAAATCCCCTGATTCCACTTTACCAGAGCGAATCTTACCATTGTAAACAGTCAAATTAGCTAAGTTAATTTGCATCTGCGTAAAGTCAAACGCCAAGAGATTCTTCTTATTTAAATATTTAGCTGGCCCTGTTAACTTTAATAATACCGGGCCTACTTTTACCTGATTGCCAATTTCACCTTTACCTAAATCTTGTTCGGAAGTTGCACTAAAAGAAATCTGCGCGGCGGCAAATTTGGGCAGATATACACCCTTACCTAAGACAATTCCCCCACGCTGTCTTACCTTACGAGTTCCCGTAGCAAAGCAAAGCCGCCATTCACCTAACAGTGACTCAAAGTTATAAACTAACCGTTGCTGCTTGGCTGCTGTTTCTGCTGCTAGCAATGCATCCACTAGCACCGCCGGATTGGGAAGTTTACCACCTTCACCGCGATAAGTAGCCGCAGCTTGCGATAATGCGATCGCAAAATCAGGTGTAGTCTTAGATGTTATATCAGCACTCATATACAAACTCTGAATTTTAATAGCTCTTTATCTTCCATTTTGCACTGATGCCGCAGTAAAAAGCTCGCAATTGGCTGACGCTCAGGTGATAATTGACGCTGTTTGACACAAAATAGGGGTACATTACATGAGACAGGAATTTCAAGAACTCGCTCAACTCTACAAAAACGCACTGCTCAACGATGTACTCCCCTTTTGGGAACAACACTCAATTGATTGGGAGCAAGGCGGCTATTTTACTTGTCTCGACCGTAAGGGTAATGTATATGATACAGATAAATTTATCTGGTTACAAAACCGTCAAGTCTGGACTTTCTCGATGCTGTACAACCAGCTAGAAAAGCGGGAAAATTGGCTACAAATTGCCACCAATGGCGCAAATTTTCTTTCCCAACATGGCAGAGATGCTGATGGTAACTGGTACTTTTCCCTCACCCGTGAAGGACAACCCTTAGTCCAGCCTTACAATATCTTTTCCGATTGTTTTGCCGCAATGGCTTTTAGTCAATACGCCCTCGCCTGTGGTGAAGATTGGGCTAGGGATGTAGCCATGCAAGCTTATAACAATGTTTTACGCCGTAAGGATAACCCAAAAGGTAAATATACTAAAACTTACCCCGGTACGCGCCCGATGAAATCCCTGGCTGTACCGATGATTTTAGCCAACCTGACTCTAGAAATGGCTTGGTTACTTCCCAACGAAACCTTAGAGCAAGTATTGGATATGACTGTTCAGGAAGTGATGAACGATTTTCTTGACAAAAAACAGGGTTTAATGTATGAAAATGTAGCTCCTGATGGTTCCCACATAGATTGTTTTGAAGGTAGAGTGATTAACCCAGGTCATGGAATTGAGGCAATGTGGTTCATTATGGATATAGCCCGTCGCCGCAACGATACCCAAACAATCAACCAAGCTGTAGATGTGGTGATTAATATTCTCAATTTTGCTTGGGATAGCGAATATGGCGGACTATATTACTTTATGGATGCAAAAGGACATCCCCCACAACAATTAGAATGGGATCAAAAATTGTGGTGGGTTCATTTAGAGACTTTGGTTGCCTTAGCAATGGGTTATCGTTTAACAGGGCGTGACATTTGCTGGGAATGGTATCAAAAAGTGCATGATTATGCTTGGGCGCATTTTGCAGATCCCCAGCATGGTGAATGGTTTGGCTATCTCAATCGGCGTGGGGAAGTGCTATTAAACCTCAAAGGCGGTAAATGGAAAGGCTGCTTTCACGTACCGCGTGCGCTGTATCTCTGCTGGCAGCAATTTGAGGCTTTGAGTGCGTAGTGAAAAATTTCCCAAATCCATAATTTTTTGAACCGCCAAGACGCCAAGAACGCCAAGAATTAGTAGAGTGTCTTTAACCGCAGAGGCACAGAGAACACAGAGGAAAAAGAATGAGCATTTACCCTCCGCGTACCTCTGCGGTTACCTTTGCGCCCCTTTGCGTTTAAATTTCCCGCACTTAACCCTTCGCAGGTGGCAGATTTAAATCCTTCGCCAAGCCAACGGTTTTTAAACACCAAATCGCCCACCAAGTAATATCAATTTCCCACCAACGCCAACCACACTTAGCTACATGGGGATAAGCATGGTGATTATTATGCCAGCCTTCGCCGTAAGTAAGTAAAGCCGCCCACCACAGATTGCGGGAGTTATCGTTAATTTCAAAGGTGCGGTAACCCCACATGTGGGTGACTGAGTTAATCAGCCAAGTTGTATGCCAGAGAATCACAGCCCTGACAAATACGCCATACACCACAAACGACCAACCGCCCAAAGCATACAATAATAATGCAACGGGAATTTGCAACCAGAGAAAGTTAGTATTTAGCCAGCGATAAAAGGGATCTCGCACCAAATCGGGCGCATATCGCTGGTAATAGTCATAATTAAAGAACTCTGCACGGGGATAGAATATCCATAGCATGTGACTCCACCAGAAACCTTTGCGGGCAGAGTAGGGATCTTTATTTTCGTCTTCGGTATGTGCGTGGTGCAAGCGATGTCCAGCCGCCCAAAATATCGGCCCGCCTTGTAATGATAAAGCACCCAAAATAGCGATCGCATATTCTAAAAATCGCGGTACTTTAAAACTACGATGGCTAAGAAGTCGGTGATAGCCCAAGCAAACGCCAATGCTACCAAATAGCCAATGCAGTAACAGCATAACCCCTACAGCCGACCAAGAAAAAAACCAAGGAGCTAATAAAGCTAATCCATGAATAGCCCCAAAAAACAGCACCGTTAGCCAATCCAGACGCAAAGGCTCATCTTTTTCCGGAAAATTTTGTAATTTCAATCTCACAAATACATCCTCACAATAACAAGGCAAGGGAGCAGGGAGCAGGGAGCAGGGCGAAAGAAATTACAATTGTAGAGACGCGATTCATCGCGTCTGCCCAATGCCCAATGCCCCATGCCCCATGCCCCATGCCCCATGCCCTACACCCAATCTTGCGGTTGCAGGAAAACTTCAGTGAGTTGCGCTTCCGGTGTGCCGGGTTCTGGCTGGTAGCAGTACTCCCAGCGTGTTAGCGGCGGTAGGGACATTAATATAGATTCCGCTCTCCCATCGGTTTGCAGCCCGAATACTGTGCCTCTGTCATATACCAAGTTAAATTCTACGTAACGACCGCGACGGTATAATTGGAATTGGCGCTGGCGATCGCTATATTCAATATCTTGGCGGCGATTTACAATTGGTAAGTAAGCTGGTAAAAACGCCTTACCACAACTCTGCACAAAAGCAAATAAATCTTCCCAATTCCGTGTAACTTTTCCTACCTGTTGACTGTAAACTGCTGCGGGTGTATCCGTCTGGGAAGCCACATAAAGATTTCCACTGGCATCTTGATAGTCAAAGAAGATACCACCTATACCCCTTTGTTCTTGGCGATGGCGCAGGTAAAAGTATTCATCACACCAGCGTTTAAAGGTGGGGTAATATTCTGGATGGTGCGCATCGCAAGCAGATTTAAAAGTTTGGTGAAAATGAATCGCATCCTCAGCAAAAGGATAGTAAGGTGTTAAATCTGCACCGCCGCCAAACCACCAAATCGGGCCTGCTTCAAAGTAGCGATAGTTAAGGTGTACTGTGGGTACATAGGGATTGCGAGGATGCAGTACCATTGAGGTTCCCGTGGCAAAAAACTGATGTCCTGCTGCTTCTGGGCGTTGAGTTAAAATTGCTGGCGGTAAGGTATCACCCCAAACTTCCGAAAAGTTGACGCCACCTTGTTCAAACACTCGCCCTTCCCGAATTACACGGGTACGTCCTTCACCACCAGCTTTGCGTTCCCAATGATCCTCACGAAATTTGGCTTCGCCATCCAGCTGTTCTAAGCCACTGCAAATTTCATCTTGGATATTCTGCATAAACTGCTTCACCCGTTGGCGTGAATCTGCGGGTGGTAGGTTTGCTGCATTGATGGGAGGTGTGAGCAATGCTGTGTGATTGTTGTTTTCTTGAGAACGATTGTCTGAATGACGACCCATACTGAATATCTCTTAAACTCTTAGTAAGCGTGATTACCTTCGTAAATCACTCTATGGTTATTTAGTTTATTTATGATAAGTATGTTTCAAAACTTAATAAATTGGATGTGGGGCATTGGGCATGGGGCATGGGGCAGACGCGATGAATCGCGTCTCTACAATTTTTACCCATCCTCCTTGTCCCCCTTGTCCCCCTTGTCCCCCTTGTCCCCCTTGTCCTCCTTGTCCCCCTTCGAGTTGCAAAATTAAAGGATTGTAAATCTTTTTGCAAAAAAGGCTGGTCTACAAATTACACTAATCATAACTTAATGGCTATGTAATTGTTAAGCTAACTACCGGAGAACTCATGGTAAATACCTTATCCCAGTCTGCCCCTAAAGAACCAAAGCCGGGAATTAAAGCACCAAGCAAAGAAACGGTACTGACTCCCCGGTTTTACACTACAGATTTTGAAACTGCGGCTAGCCTAGATTTGTCTGCTCAGGAAACAGAGTTGCAGGCGATGCTAGCAGAAATGCGGGCAGATTACAACCGCCACCATTTTGTGCGGGATGAGGCGTTTGAGCAGTCTTGGGAACATATTGAAGCCCAAGCACGTCAGTCTTTTATTGAGTATTTGGAACGTTCTTGTATTTCCGAGTTCTCTGGGTTTTTGCTGTTTAAGGAACTGTCACGCAAGCTGAAAAATCGCAGTCCCCTGTTGTCGGAAATATTTAATTTGATGGCGCGTGATGAAGCCCGTCATGCAGGATTTTTAAATAAAGCTATGGGCGATTTTAAATTATCGCTGGATTTGGCTGATATTACTAAAAGACGCACTTATACATTTTTCCCGATTGAGTGGGTAATTTACACAGTATATCTTTCAGAAAAAATCGGCTATTGGCGTTACATTATTATTTATCGTCATTTACAACAGCACCCAGAAAACCAGTTTTACCCCATATTCCGCTATTTTGAAAGCTGGTGTCAGGATGAAAACCGTCATGGGGATATTTTCAAAGCTTTATTACGCTCTCAACCTCAATTGTGGAAAACCTGGAAATCTAGACTGTTGAGTCGCTTTTTCTTGTTATCGGTGTTTGCTACCCACACTTTAACAGTTCACGAACGCGCTGGATTTTATCATTCATTGGGGCTGGATGCGACGGAATTTGACCGTCAAGTAGTGTGTAATACTAATGAAACGGCTGGACGCGCTTTCCCGGTGATGTTAAATACAGAACATCCCAAATTTTTCTCCCGGTTGCATCGCTGCTCGGATTACAACTTCAAAATGATGGAAATTGAGCGCAGTTCTCAGCCTAAGTTTGTCAAATTCATGCGGAAAATACCGTTTATTACGGCGATTGTTTGGAATCTATTGCTACTTTACTTGATTAAACCCATTGATACCGAAGCTTTGCGGGGACAAGTTTGTTAGATAGTTAAAGCGATCGCATTTTTTGCATTTCGGTAAAACAAGTTTACTCCTACAACCCTATAATTTGTAGAGATTGTTCCGCAGTCTCTACATTTTTTTATGTCTGAGGAAAACACCTAAACATTACCCTTGACAGTCATTGCAAGAACCCTGAAGTTGATTCAGACTACGCGAAACACGGAAATGGGAAGCCTGAAGTTGATTCAAGGAACCCTGAAGTTGATTCAGACTACGCGAAACACGGAAACGGGAAGCCTGAAGTTAATTCAAAGAACCCTGAAGCTGATTTCGGGAACCCTGAAGTTGATTCCGGGAACCCTGAAGTTGCTACACAATAAATGCATTCATTTTCATGGCGATCGCATTTTAAAATTGGTGTGGTGAAAAAGCGATCGCACTTTTTGAATTAGGCTGTAATTGCGATCGCATTTTTCATGTAACGACTTTCTTAATTACGAATTACAAACCACGAATCCCGCAATTTTTCCAACACATCATCTGTAAAAGGATTTTTCCCGGCTTTGAGGTCTTTCACCCAGCTTTGCCGTTGTGCTTTGACATCTTTATCGTCAGTCTGGGCGATGTAGGCTTCAAAATCAGCAATTGCCCCTTGATAGTCGCCTGTTAACGCCCGCGCCAAGCCACGGCTATCACGAATATAGCTCTCTTTAGGGGCAAGTTTCACGGCTTGGTTACAGGCAAACATCACATCTGCGGCTTGTTTTTGCAAACTACCTTTGCGGCATAATGTATACCAATCATCAGCAGAAATTTCGACTTTTGGATCTAACTTTTGGGCGTTGGTATAAGCTGCTAATGCTTCCTTAAACTTGTCTTCTCTCACAAGGCTTGCTCCTTGCTCAACTAATAAAGTAGCTGCTTTTGCCTTTGGTTTAAAGTCTAAACTGGGGTCTAGTTGTAATGCTTGCTGGAAATTAGCAACTGCACCGTCAACATTGCCTGCTTGTACTAGGCTCTCACCTTTTTCCACTAAGGCTGAAGCATCTGCCAATTGTTTAGCTTTTGCTTGGGGGTCAAATTTTAAGCTGGGATTCCATTCTAATGCTTGGCGGAACTTGGCAACCGCAAGATTAATATCTTCTTTCCGGGCTAATTCTTCACCTTGGGTAACTAATGCTGGTGCGGCTGCTTGTTTAATAGCTGGAGTTTGGCACACCTTGAGATCTTTCAATACATCTGGATGGGTAGCTAGGTAATTATTCAGGCGTTGACAACCACTGGCTAATAAATTATCTAAATCTAAATCCCATAAAATAACTGTACTGTCATAACTTGCAGTGGCAATAGTCTTGCCGTCGGGACTGAAACTCACACTAGAGACAGCACCGCTATGCCCCTTGAGTGTTTTGAGTTGTTTGCCGAAGGTGTCCCAGAGTTTGACTGTTTTGTCAAAACTTGCAGTGGCAATAGTCTTACCGTCGGGACTGAAACTCACACTAGAGACAGCACCGCTATGTCCCTTGAGTGTTTTGAGGTGTTTGCCGAAGGTGTCCCAGAGTTTGACTGTACTGTCAGCACTTGCAGTGGCAATGGTGTTGCCGTTGGGACTAAAACTTACACCTATGACCCAAGCGTTATGCCCCTTGAGGGTTTTGAGTAGTTTGCCGGAGATGTCCCAGAGTTTCACTGTTGTGTCATCACTGGCAGTGGCAATGGTCTTGCCGTCGGGACTGAAACTCAAACTTAAGATATTGCCACTCTTACTCTTGAGGGTTGTGAGTAGTTTACCAGAGATGTCCCAGAGTTTGACTGTGCTGTCATCACTAGCAGTGCCAATGGTCTTGCCGTCGGGGCTGAAAATTACGCTCCAGACAGAACTGCTATCCCCTTTGAAGGTTCTGAGTAGTTTGCCATTTATGTCCCAGAGTTTGACTATGCCGTCATTATTTGGAAGCATAAGGTAACTGCCATCTGGACTTAAATAAAAACCAGAAAAAGAGACATAGGTTTTACCGTCGGGACTAAAACTGATCTTATTGCTTATATCACCATTGCCTTTGAAAGTTTTGAGTAGTTTGCTATTTGTATTCCAGAGTTTGACTGTTGTGTCAGAACTTGCAGTGGCAATGGTCTTGCCATCAGGACTGAAACTCACACTTAAGGCATAACCGCTATGCCCCTTAAGAGTTTTGAGTAGTTTGCTATTTGCGTCCCAGAGTTGGACTGTCCCGTCATCACTAGCACTGGCAATGGTCTTGCCGTCGGGACTGAAACTCACACCTCTGACAGCACCACTATGTCCCTGGAGTGTTTTGAGTGGTTTGCCCCAGATATCCCAGAGTTTGACTGTCCCGTCATCACTAGCACTGGCAATGGTCTTGCCGTCGAGACTGAAACTCACACCCCTGACACCACCGCTATGCCCCTTGAGAGTTTTGAGTGGTTTGCCGGAGATGTTCCAGAGTTTGACTGTGCTGTCATTATTTGCAGTGGCAATGGTCTTGCCATCGGGACTGAAACTCACATCCCTGACATCACCGCTATGCCCGTTGAGTGTTTTGAGTAGTTTGCCATTTATGTCCCAGAGTTTGACTGTCCTGTCATCAGTCCCAATGGCAATGGTCTTGCCATTGGGACTGAAACTCACACTTAAGACATAACTGCTGTGCACCTGGAGAGTTTTGAGTGGTTTACCGGAGATGTCCCAAAGTTTGACTGTGCTGTGATCACTAGCAGTGGCAATGGTCTTGCCGTCGGGACTGAAACTCACACTTAAGACAGAATCGCTATGCCCGTTGAGTGTTTTGAGTAGTTTGCCAGAGATATCCCAGAGTTTGACTGTTCTGTCATCACTAGCACTGGCAATGGTTTTGCCATCAGGACTGAAACTCACACTATTGATACTACTGCTATGCCCGTTGAGTGTTTTGAGTAGTTTGCCAGAGATGTCCCAGAGTTTGACTGTGCTGTCAGAACTTGCTGTGGCAATGGTCTTGCCGTCGGGACTGAAACTCACACTATTGACAGAACCGCTATGCCCTTCTAAGATATTACGTTCTCTGAATTTATTTTCGTCTGGTTGTAAATATACTGCCTGCCGTAATGTTGCAATTGTTTGCATTCGGGTGCTTGGGGATGCCAATTCTGCATTTTTGAGGTTTCCTGCTGCCTTTAAGCCTTCTCTCAAGGCATCAAAGTTTTGCTCTGAAACAAAAAACGCTTCACTAGAATTTGTCAGGGCGTTAATTTCACTCACATCTGCTTGTTTTTTTTGCTCTTGTGCCCTACGTGCTGCATCCCAGGCGGTAACTGCTAACCCAGCCAATACCAATCCGGCTGCAACTGAACCCATCAAGGCGCGTTTAAGTAACTTATTAAGTTTGGCTTCGCTAATTTTTCTTTGTTTTCTTTCCTCTTCCAGTTCCGCCATCACCTGCTTTAACTTCGGTTCCTGTTGCTGGCGGATAAAGGCGGCTAAATAATCATGCACCAGTTGATAACGGTCTGCTGGTTTTTCTGGTAATAAAACAACTAAGCCAGATTTAACAAAAATCTCTAATATTAAATCTAATTTATGGCTATCTGCGGCGAAATCTGCCACTAATGCTTGTAAATCCCTTTCTATTTCAACGCGAGTCTTCAAGGGACGAGTCCCTTTTTCATCAGTGAGTAAATAAAGTAACAATTCTGCGGCTTGTTGATTTTCTGCACCGCAGTCATCAACCACTTCAGCTAAGTAACGCTTCACTAATTCTTCTTTAGCGTTACCCCCTAATTCTTGGTACTTCGCCAAAGTTGTAATATTCTCAGTTTGCAGTTGCGCCCCTACCACCTGCAACTCAATTGGGCGCACTTCTCCCAGTTCCCCAGCTAAATCTTGAACTAGCTGATCAATTAATGCAGGTTCTAAATAAAAGGTAGTATGTTGAGTTAAGCGCTGAATAATTGCCTTAGTATCACTCGGCGAAAAATTCCCCAATTCATAAAGCACATTATTGCTGAGAATATCATTGCCAATAATCTTCAGACTCTCAAGGCGATTGCATTCCAGTAAATAATGTAAGTAATCTATCCGCAGTGACAAAATCACTTTGACAGAGAGGATATTCAGACATTCTCCCAAGAACTCAAAAAACTGCCGTCTTTGTTTTGGTTCTGGGTAAACGAAGAAAAATTCTTCAAATTGGTCAAAAATTAGCACAGTTCGCAGGTTGCGTTGTTCATTTTCCCGCAGTTGAGTGATAAGAGCGGGAAGTGAGGGGGACAAGGGAGACAAGGGAGACAAGGGAGACAAGGAGGAATGGGAGGGTTGAGGTTTTGCTCTGGGAGTGTTGAGTAAAAAAGTGGAATTGTCACCTTCTGAACTCGAATTATCATGTTCCGAACTCGGAGTGTCGTGTTCGGAACTCGAAGTGTCAAGTAAAAAGGTGGAATTGTCACCTTCTGAACTCGAATTATCATGTTCCGAACTCGGAGTATTGAGTAAAAAACTAGAATTGTCGCCTTCTGAACTCGGAGTATCGTGTTCTGAACTAGAATTGTCACGTTCTAAACTCAAACTGTCACCTCTGAACTCCCCCTTGTCCTCCTTGTCCCCCTTGTCCCCCTTGTCCCCCAACAACTCCCGCCCCAACTCTTCCGCCCAATTGGTATATACGCGAGTGCAAACAACTAAATTATCTTGCACGCCGATTGCTTTTTGTTTCAAAGCTGGGACTAATCCCGCATTAACTAAGGAACTTTTACCCACACCCGATTGCCCATGAATGACGATTAATTTATAATCTGAGCGACCGATGCGTTCTATTAACCGTTCTACATCCAATTGACGACCAGATGCGGCAATTTCTGGAGCAATATTACCTTGATTATCTGCTAGTACTGCTGTTAAAACTTGGGTATCTAACTGTTTTGTCGCTTGCAATCTCCCTGCACCAATAAACGCCCGCAAACCAAATTGCTGCTCAATAGAACGTGCTTCTAGTTTGGCATCAAATGCTTTGAGATATTGCTGTTGTTGAAAATATAAGCTTTTTAATTTATCAAGAATAGTCAAATAAATCTGGGAATCGTTGTCTGCGATACTTAATTCTCTAGCTCGTTCTAGATAATTAATGGCTGCTGGCTGTTGTGCTAAATTTTCTTGAGCTTCGGCAATAATTAATAATAATTTCTGGCGGTGAGCAATGATATTTAACTGAGATAATTCCGGCGGTACGGGCTGATGAGTGGTGGCGACAAATTTTAATGCTGTTTGTGCAAATTCTTGTGCTTTTTCCCAGTTATTTTGTGCTAATTCTGTTTCTGCCAAAAAACCATAATCCTGGGATATTCTTAAAGGATTATTCTCCGCTTCATGGACAGTTAAAGCTTGTTGGGCTATGGTTTTGAGTTGTTGCCAATCTTCTAAATAGCTGAGGATAATCCCGAATTGTTCCAGAGAATTGGCAATTAAATCCGGGCGTTGGGCAATTTGAAATGCGGTTATAGCTTGTTGGAGATAATTGGTAATTGTCTCCCGATTAACCGCCGACACCCTAAAGGGTGCGGCTACATCAACCAAGGCTGCCTTTGCAGCCTCAATATCTCCAGCCTGCGAAGGCAGGCTTTGTGCTGTTAGCCCCAGGCTTCTAGCCTGCGGGCGATTTTCCCCATCATCCGCTTCAATATCTCCAGCCTGCGAAGGCAGGCTTTGTTCCGTTAGCCCCAGGCTTCTAGCCTGCGGGCGATTTATCGGGCGATTTCTTTGGTCTGCTCTCGCTTTTTCGTAATAGCAAATGGCAATTTGCGCAAGTATCTTTCCTTGATTTTGATAATTATTAACAGTCTGCCAATAAACTAAACTTTGATGGTAATACTTAATCGCGCCATCAAGATTTTTATGAATATATTCAACCAATCCCAAAACAAAATCACAGTTAGCTTTTAACTCTGGTGCTAAATCTTGTCCCTGATTTTGTAATTCTTGCCAAGCCGATTGAATTTCTGTGATATTTTGTAAATTTATATTTAAAACATTAGCAAATAATTGTGCTGCTGTATTTTGGAGAAACTGAGTTAAATCATCAACAGCGATCGCAAAATTTCTCGTAGTTGTCCAACTCTCTAAATCTGGCGCGATTTGCATCAATTGCTGGTGAATTTCATTGTTAATCCACAACACAATCGGGAAAGGAAAACTTTTGCGAAATTCTTCCCGCACCTGATTCGCCGCCGTTAACATTTGGGGTAAGTCGTGCAATTTATCTAACCCCACAATCGTTAAAGCCTGGACATTATCCCCAAATTCCTCCCGAATGGCGGTGTAAAGTGTCCTTTGGGATGGTTTGAGAGTTAAAACGCTAATTTGGACAGGAGAAATTTTTTGTAATTCGGCAATTAAGCGATCGCGCTGTTGCACATAATTACACTTAGCCAAAATCAGCTTAAACTGCCCTACAGAAGCTTGTATAGCCCAAGCTAGTTGTTGTAAAGAGCGATCGTTGTTTGTCATTTGTCATTTGTCATTTGTCATTTGTCATTTGTCATTTGTCATTTGTCATTTGTTATTGGGCATTGGTGTCAACTTAAGCTAAAAGCTATATAGGGCGGGCATTGTACAAAAACTTTCGCCCTCATCCCCTAACCCCTTCTCCCCCAGGAGAAGGGGAATTAAATCTCTTGCTCCCCTCTCCCGTTGGGAGAGGGGTTGGGGGTGAGGGCAAAAACCTTGCTACAAAGCGGGTTTCACCTTAAATTGACACGTATGGGCATGGGGCATTGCCTACCAAAACTATAATATGGTGGGCAATGGTTACGGGTTAGGAAATTAATTCTTTGGCTTCGGTCAAAATTGGGTTAACATCAAACCAAGACTCGCCGCGATCGCGATATTCAAAGACAAAGCGACTGCGAATTAATTTTTGATATCCTTGATCGTCGCTAACTCGTTTTTTCTGCTTGACATGGCGTAATAATTGCCACTCATCATCAGAAATTGGCATTGTCATTTCGTTGCGGCGAGAACGTATGACTTGTTCTAAGGTGTCGCGGGATAGGGGAAGCGCCATTTCTTCCATAATCCAGGTGTTTAGCAGTCGCAGCAAGTCGCGCACATGACCGCCACTCATCTGACATAAGCGGTTTAAGCTACTTCCATCGTCAAATATTTCTGTAATATTACTTAAGCGCTCTGCTGGTGCTAGGTCAGGAAAGGCTCTGGCTAATACCATCTGCTGCATTAATTCCATTCCCTTTTCATGGATGCTACCATCAGGCCACAGTATGGGAACCATCGGCAAAACTTTCGGGTCTTCGGGGAATCGCTGGGTTAAGGTGCCATAATCATTAGAGAATTTCAGCGATAGGGGCATTGTATAAACTAAGTGACAATTTAACTTAGTTAAAAATTCTCCCTGATCGACAAATAGATATTCCTGTTGCGGACGCCCCCAAGATTTGACGCGGTTGTCGATGCGGTCGAGGTTATCGACAATTACCACTAAACCTTTTTTACCTTGTTGCTTGAGTTTAGCGATCGCAGGTTCTAACAGTTCCCGGTTAATCGCTTCGAGTAATTGGGTTTTCTGCGGCCCTAAATATTGATTGAGTTTCTCTCGCAATGTGGGATCGTTTTTGATTTTGGTGGTAATTTCCCCAATCCCAAAGGATAAAGATACCTTTTCTTTATCTGTCGAGTAACCCACATCCCCCAAGGGAGACTTGGCTTTAACTCCCGTCACCTCAGAGTTTAAGACTCGCCAAGCACCTTGCAGCAATTCATTAAATTTGCTGGTTTCCGCCAGAGTAATTTTATCGAGACTTTGACTAACACGGCGCGCGATCGCTAATAATACATCAGCAATATCAACATCAGTCATTTCTAAGTCTTCGCTAGACTCAAAATACACAACATGAAAGCTTTGCTTTTCCAGTTCCGCTTGTAACCTTAATAACTCCGTCGATTTTCCACAACCAATATGCCCAGTAAATAAAGTACAGGTAGGATCGTTTGGTTTGAAAAAGGTAATTTTCTGTTGCAGCTTGTTAATAATATCACCGCCTCGCACCCCAGAAAAATCTATGTAGTACTTAGCATCCAATTCATTATTAATAAATAATGTGCGGCTGGGATCGGTAGCTTGAAAGAACTTCAGTAAATCTAAGACCATGAACTTATGATTTTATTGATTGTAAATTTGCCAAATACAGCAGATTGTCAGTGATTGTAGGGGCACTGGCACTGCCATGCCCCAAAGCGCGTACCTCATTTACTTAAAATATGCTGTATTCTCGTTCCAGCTATTTCCGTATCTGTACTTTCTGTATATTGGGCATAGCCTATCAAAACTTGTGACGCTGGGCTATGCCCGTTACGCATCATTTAAAACTCCAGTATTTATACTATATGTAATAGGTAAGAATAAGCAACTATCGAGAAATTACTGGCTGTAAACTTTTGTACATTGTATCTAAGGCTGCACGTTAACGCCCTCACCCTATAAGGGTGGGGCTATAATTACAAAGCCTGCCTACGCAGGCTAGATTATATGCATCTTCATATTGAATTGGTATAAATGCCATTTCCAAAAAATAATAAGATTGAGGCTAAAAAAATTCTTAAAGAAGAGTTAGATAAATTACCAATCTGTTTTCAGGGTAGATTTGGACAAAGAGAAAAGTTAAAAGCCGTCCCTGATTGGCAAGAACGGCTGAGAGAATACGTTGATGAATTAATTCAAAATGTCAACAATCAGTAAGCTTTGTCTATATTTGGGCAGTATTTAGCTTACAGTTTCTAACCCAATTTTTTTAGATTTTTACTTCATCAGCGAAGCTTTGACGCCGGAAAAACTGAAAAGGCCCAGCTAAAGATCCCCATAGATGCTCATCGGTTTCTAAATCTCTTCCGCGATCTAGACTCAAAAAGATATCTTCGTTGATTTCAAATTCATTGTCGAGATAGGTTTTGTTTCCTTTGCGAAAGACGATGCAGCCTTTACCTGGTTCAACTTTACCTTTAAAGCTGTTGCCAGTCCATTCAACAATCATGTTACAGCCAGATAACTTTTCTAAGTCATCTGGTTTTAATGTTGCTAGTTTTTCTAGATTACGGGCAGCACCGTAAAAATTTGTTTCTTCTTTAACAGTGTAATTTTCAATGTGGATGCGATCACCTGCGTCGATTAATTTCAACACCCGCAGCCGATAAGGATCGTGTAGCGCAAAATCATAAGCTTGTTCCACAAACAAACTCACCCCCGATAAGAATTCTAACGGTAGGGGACGCATACACACGCGAATGTGAGCATAAAGCGGCGGATTGTCAAAGGCTTGTTGTTGATTGCTAAAATCAGCCGCCATCCAGCGCGCCAAGGTAGCAATGTCTGTAGAGTGAGTCATTATAAATTATCAAATGATGGCTGAATATTCTTCTTGAAGTATTTTAAGGCTTTGCGATGGGCATGGGGCATTGGGCATTGGGCATTGGGCAGAGAAACAATTTTGAATTATTTGTCCTCCTTGTCCCCCTTGTCTCCCTTCCCTTTTCCCCCTTTTCCTACTTCGGGAGAATTCCCATTGCTTTATGCGTCCTGCAAATTGGTAACTTAGGTAATGGGGTAGGGAGATTAGCGCATGAGAAAATGGAACGATCGCCAGCAATTACGTTATTTACTTGTTATGCTGACTACAGCGATAGTCTGGCAGTTTAGCAGTACCTTGACTTTGGCGCAGAGTAAAAAGCCACAACCGCCAGATAAGTTTCCCCCTAGTCCGATAGAAAATATTCTTCCCGATCCATTATTAACACCTTTGGGCGATCCTAAAAAGTTGACTCCTGGACAACTCCAACAGCTAGAACCGCAACTTGAACAGTTAAATCAACAAGCTGCGGCGCAACTGGAAGCTGGAGATACAAAAGCAGCTTTTGATACTTGGAACCGGGAATTACGCTTACGTCGTTTATATGGTTCCTTAACTGAAGTGCAAGCCTTATCAAGGGTGGGAGGAATTGCTTTTAGTCAAAACAATCGCGAACAGGTGCAATATGTTACCCAACGCTTGCAAGTAATTCAACAGCAAACTTTATCTCAGCCTTTAATTGATTTAGAATTACTGCGATCGCTTGGTGCGGCTTATGAAAAAGTGCGATCGCCAAAACAAGCTTTAGAAGCTTACAATAACCTATTAACAGCAGTCAAGCAACAAAAAAATACCGCAGCTATTATCGATACTCTCAAAAGCATCGGAGAAGTACATCTCGGTTGGTTCGATTATCCCCAAGCCGCAGCCACTTATCAAGAATTATTAGCTCTGGCGACTACCCAAGGCGATAAATTAAACCAGGTAGCATACTTGCAACAGCTAGCTTATATTTACGAACAGGCGAAAAATCCCCAAGAATCCATCAATATTTTGAGTAAACTGGCAGAAATTTACACCAGTGATAATAATACGACTCAATTACCAAAATTAAAAATGGCGATCGCGGCAAATTATCAAGCATTAGCCAAGGAAAACCCAGCTTTATTACCGGAAGCCTTTAAAAATTATCAAGCAGCTTACACCACAGCTTGGGAACAGCAACAATATTTTGATGCGGGGGAAGCTTTACAGCAGTTAATTGCGCTGTACCGTTCTCAAGGACAAGTAGAAGATGCTTTGCAAACTAGTCAAATTTTAATTGCAGCGCAAACTCAAGCTAGCAACTATTACGGCGTTATGCAAGCTTACGACCAAATGGGACAACTTTATGTACAACAAAAACAATATCCCCAAGCAATTACAGCCTTTCAAAAAGGTTTAGAAATAGCGCAACAACTCAAGTATGATGAAACTTACTTTACGCAACAAATTGAAAAAGTATCGAAAGGTAATTTGTAAGAGTTAAGGCAGAGGGCAGATGGCAGATGGCAGAAGGAAAGAAAATAAAGGATGTAGGTTGGGTTGAGGAACGAAACCCAACACTGCAAATTTCTGTAATTGTTGGGTTTCACGACCTTCTACCCAACCTACTCGCTGTCATTTGTCTTTGAATCGCCTACGTCACCTACATCTCAGATGGATTAATACACTTGAAATCTTCGCAACCTAAACGTTGAGTTACCATTGCTGATAGCTGTTGCGAAGCTTGCAAATCTAAATTCAATTGTTGCTGAATGCGATCGCAACTTTCACCCTGCACAATTCGCTTTGCTATTTGTTGAAACTGCAACCAAGTTAAATCACTATCAACAAAAGCTTTAGCCAGGGTAATTACCAACTCTTCATAGTCATTATCTTCGATTTTCGTCATCATCCGGTGTTCGATGTGTAGGGAATCATCGAAACAGTAATACCAAGATTTTGGTTGTTGCTGGAGTACCATGTTAAATAAGTCTTGCTGTTTAGATAAACTCACAGCGCGATCGCTTTCACTACCAACTATCAACATCGGTGCAGAAACAGTCTTTGCAGCTTGTTGTAATAAATGCTGTCCTAATTCCAGAAATATCCGCAAACCAGGAATGCGAAAACCTTTGTAGCCAAAATTCCCTGGTGCATCTTTATTAAACCATTCAAAGTAAATTGGCAAAGTTTTAATCAACCCATCAAATAAAAAATTATGACTGCCTAAAAAAGGTGCAAATAATAGCGCCCGATTGATTTTCTGGGGATGTTCTAACGCTAACCAACCCGCTAAAGTTCCCCCTGTGGATAATCCACCCACTATTACTTGTTCACCTAAAGTTTGGGCAATTTGCAACCACTCCAGCACAAAATTTTGATAAGTCTCAATCTCCGTTGATAGTGGCGGTGGATTTTGACGATGCCAATTACCTGCAAGTCCGTGACCTGGTTGTAAAGGAATTAAAACATTGTATCCTTTATTAAAGAAAGCTTTGCCAATCGGTTCAAATTGGTATGGCCCGGCTGTAAAACCATGCAAGAACAAACAAACTTTAGAAGTATTATGAGGATGCACAAAAAATTTAGAACGACAGGCTTCGTTCTTCAGTCCAACTTTAGATTCTAATTGCTGAAATTGCTCAAGTATTTCTCTTGTATTTTTAATATTATCTATCATCGTATCAGTTACAGTAATTATGCTGATATCTTTGAGGAATGTATCTCAAAATTCGCAGCCACAACATCTAACTGATGTATTGATAATACTCCACCTCAAGACATAATAATTCCCAACTAAATACAACATCTCATTAATTCTTAGCTCATTCTTTGCGTACCTCTGCGCTTACCTTAGCGCTACTTTGCGTTTAAACTTGTCTTAATTCTTCTACCAGTTGCATCAGCTTTTTCTCAATTTCCCCCAAAGCTTCCAAAGGAGGAGTTTTATCGATATCGTGAACCAGCCAATATTCAATCACATCCACCCATTGAGGAAAACGCTCAATCATCAGCGCTCGGTGTTCAAATTCATCTAAGGCGATAATTTTCATAGCTGATTGAAAATCAAGCTCCCTAGCTGGGAGTGGAAACCGTTCATTGTCAGGTAAATTCACTAAGCGCACAGCTAAAGCTTCAAGTGCATATCGAGAAATCGGCCCTACATTGTTTATACCCCGTTCAACTGCTAACCCCCGTGAATCAGCTTGCCAATCTAACCCCTTTTTACTCGCCAACCTATTAAATAGATGTTCTGCAAAACGGCTGCGGTAGTAGTTACCAGTACAAAGGAACAAGATTTTTTTCATGCAGTTAATTAACTAACTTGGATTGAGTCTATGAGCTTTTTACTGGTAAATTGGCTGATTTGCAAGATATCTCAGCTACTTTTCCTTAAATTAGATAGTTCCTTGCGGATGAAATATAATGTATTATGTAAGTAATACTCAAAAAAAACTACGGTAAAAGTATATGTAGTCCCTGGTTGCAATCAAATTCGGTTCAAGCGGCGAATGTTAACTGACTGATTCGTTTCAGTTCGTCGCGAAATTATTTGATTGCAATCGCTAAGGTATAAAGTCGGGAAAAAATTTATAACTATCTGCGTATCCATCATATTCAGGATTCGCGATCGCAATTTGAAAATGAAGACACATTGTTTCAT
This sequence comes from Calothrix brevissima NIES-22, assembly GCF_002367995.1. Classification (GTDB taxonomy): domain Bacteria; phylum Cyanobacteriota; class Cyanobacteriia; order Cyanobacteriales; family Nostocaceae; genus Aulosira; species Aulosira brevissima. The sequence goes on along the minus strand of NZ_AP018207.1, from coordinate 7,377,070 downwards.
TTTCTTAATTTTGCATTGTCAACATATCTCCAGAAAAACTGAAAATGTCAAAACCAGAAAAGAAAAAAATGGCAACCAGTCGCGAAGTTTACCATCGTATCATCTGGGATGTACGTCTTAATAGCAGCGCTTTTATAGTCGGTTATCAAGAACGTCTTTCATCTACAGGAATCCGTGAAAAACCTCTCGCACAATGGACGACAGATGGAGATATTCCATTTCATCGCATCCGCTATATCCGTTGTCAAGATGTGCTAGTTTGGGATCGAGAACAGCATTTAGATTTAATTTCCTCTGGAGAATTACCTGCGGCGGCTTGGAAAAGCGAGACTAGAGAAAATTTAGAGGAGAAAGTTGTCACTGTATTAGATAGCACAGCAATATTCACTCCGCGACAAGTTTATAAATACGATATCCAAGGTTGGCAAGCAGATACACAAAAAGTCGCAGATGTCAAATTAGACAATTTGGCGATCGCTAGTTTTAACGTCCTTTGCGACCTCTACGAAAAGGAGAAAATTGCTACCGAAAAAAGATTACCAGCAATTGTTGAGCAATTACGTCAATGTAACGCAGATATTATTGCCATCCAAGAAGCAACACCAGCTTTAATAGAGTTACTTTTATCACAAAATTGGGTGCGTAATTATTACATCTCCGATAACAGCACAGCCGCAACAGTGCGACCTTACGGTAATTTATTATTGTCGCGTCTACCTTTTACACTCGTTGAGCATCAATTTTCTGGACACAAGCGGGTATTAGTAGGAAGTTGTCAAATTAACGGTCAATTATTGCATGTTGCAGTTTTGCATTTAACCAGCGATTACGCGCAAAATGCTTTAGAAAAACGCCAGCATCAACTAGCTACCATCATTGCATATCTGCAAAAGCTATCGGGAAATAGCTTGATAGCGGGTGATTTCAATACGCGAGGTAACGAACAACAAGACATATTAACCGGTGCGGGATGTATTGATATTTGGGAAAAACTACATCCAGATGCAGCAGGTTATACATTTGACCCCCAACACAACACCTTAGCAGCCTTGATGAGTTTAAAAGGAATACCAGTTAGACTCGATCGCATTTTACTACGAAGTCCAAACCAAGATTGGCAACCACAGTCAATTGACTTGTTCGCTTGTGAACCCATAGCAGATACAGAAGAGAAAATTTATCCATCAGATCATTTTGGCATTCGCGCAGTTGTGAAATTTGCCAAGTCTTTTCCAAGTTCGGCATTAAGTTCGACATTAAGTACAGTGCGTCCAGTTTATCAAAGTGCTGTAGTTGTAATTCCACCAGACAATGTTTTACCTGCTATCCAAGCCATTCGTCAGCGTTATGATGCCAGAGTAGAGCGTTGGATGGCTCATATTAATTTACTCTACGGTTTTCTACCAGAATCTTATTTTGCTGAAGCGGTAGAAATTATTGCACCTGTACTGGCTCAACTACAACCATTTCAAATTACCTTAGCCGATTTTCAAACATTTACACACCGCAAAAGTTCTACAGCATGGTTGCGTCCTGTTGTCGAGCCAGAAACCGCATTACATGAGTTACAGACAGTACTGGAAAATCTATTTCCCCAATGTAACGAACAAAGCAGCAAAACCAAAGCAGGTTTTACACCCCACCTCAGCGTCGGACAATTCCCCAGTCCGGAAGCAGCGTTTGCTGAGTTACCAGAATGGTATCCAGTTAGTTTTACAGTTAACTCTATCGCCTTAATTAGCCGTCGCGGTGATGAGCCTTTTGAAGTCAGACATATTGTGTATTTGGGACAGGGGAAGGGGGACAAGGGGGACAGGGGGGACAAGGGGGATAAGGGAGGGAAGGGGGGAAGTGAATTAGGGGAGTTGATTAAGCAACTGGAACCTGAATTAACTCCCGCACAGCAATTACAGCGCGATACGGTGTTAGAAGTGGTGACTCAAGCTTGTGCAGAATGTTTGGGTTTTCAAACATCATTGCAGTTATTGGGTTCGGCGCGTCTTGGGGTGCAAAGTCCCGATAGCGATTTGGATGCTGTGTGTGTAATTCCCACTTATCTATCTGGGGAAGCGTTTTTAGTTAGCGTCCAACAACGGTTACAAGGATTGTGTCACACTCAACTAGTATTAGATGCACGAGTACCGATACTGCGCCTCAAATTAGAGGGAATATCCTTAGATTTACTTTATGCACGAGCAGAAAACTCCGAATTGGCGAGAAAACATCCGCAAAACCTTGACCCAATTAGCTTAAAAGCTATTACAGGTTGTTGGGAAGCAGATGTAATTACTGAAATAGTTAGTAAGCATGTATCTCTAGACACCTTTCGGCAGTTATTGCGAGCAGTACGCGCCTGGGCTAAAGTTAGAAAGATTTACGGCAATGCTTCGGGTTTTCTTGGTGGTTTTTCCTGGGCGTTACTTTGTGCTTTTTGTTGTACATTTGACCAAGAAGTAGAACCAAGCATAGAGAAATTACTGGCTAATTTTTTCCAACTTTTGCATCATCATGATTGGCAACAGGCAATTGCACTTACAGATTTTGGTAGACAATATCAGGTACAATTACCAAGAGACTGGCTACCTATAATTACATCAATAGAACCATGTCGAAATACTGCTCGTAATGTCACCCGTTCTACTGCCAAGATAATCCACAGTGAATTTGCTAGAGGCGCAACATTGACTAAGCGAATTTTAGCTGGTGAGGAGAAATGGACAACTTTATTTGAGCCAATCGATTTACATCAATAATCAGAAATTTTCTTGATATTAAAGGTGAGTAATCAAGATGAGCATGAGCTAGAAAAATGCTGCGGTATTTTAGAAGGCTACATTATTGGTTTAATTATTCAGCTGGAGCAACTTGGGATATTTGTCAGACCTTGGACATCTGTGCAAAAGACGGAGAATACAGGGCGTTTAGTGTTAGGCTTGCATCTGAATGCTGATTGTACAAGTGATACTGTAGAACAGTTGGCGAAAGATTTTTTATCACACTGCGCGTGTCAAAAGTCAGTTGTCAGTTGTCAGTTGGTGAAAGGATCTGGTTTAATATAGGGCGTTGCTGATTGATGGGATGTGTTTCACGCAGAGGCGCAGAGGCGCAGAGGTACAGAGGTGCAGCAAATTTCTAATTTTCATTCCTTGATTATTGCAAACCCTCTTGTGATTAAATCGAAAAGCAGGGAAACGCACGGCGTAAGCTTACAATTATCTTGACTGCTGCTATTTGCAATCTACCCTAAGAGAATGTAAGCTATGCCAGTAAATCTCCAGTTAATTACTCTTGCTCAAGAACATAACGAGAAAATAGCGATCGCAACCAATGAAGGAGCATTTACCTATAGAGATTTGCTGCATACTTCCAGTCAAATAGCAACACATCTTCTCAAAAATACAGCAGATTTACAAGAGCAACGAGTTGCATTTCTGATTCCACCAGGGTTTGAGTATGTCGCTACACAATGGGGGATTTGGCGTGCTGGCGGAATCGCTGTACCTTTATGTATTTCTCACCCAAAACCAGAATTAGATTATGTAATTACAAATTCAGGCGCATCAATTATTATTGCTCATCCCAATTATGAGCAGATATTACGCGCGATCGCCACTGAAAAAAATTTGCGATTTATTCTCACCTCAGAGACTCTGCCAAATTCTGTTAATCCTCTCCCTGATGTCGATATTACCAGACGCGCCTTAATTCTCTACACTAGCGGCACAACAGGGAAACCCAAAGGTGTGGTGACAACTCATCAAAATATCCAAGCCCAAGTAACTAGCTTAATCACTGCTTGGGAATGGACATCCAACGATCGCATTTTACATATATTACCTCTGCATCATATTCATGGAATTATTAACGTTCTGACTTGTGCTTTATGGGCTGGAGCAGAATGTCACATGTTGAGTAAGTTTGATGCTGAAGTTGTTTGGAACCGAATTTCTCAGGGTGATTTCACCTTATTTATGGCAGTCCCGACAATTTATGTCAAACTAATTGCTGCTTGGGAAAACGCTACGAAGGAACGCCAAAAAAGCATGACAGCAGGTTGTGAAAAAATGCGCCTCATGGTTTCTGGTTCCGCAGCTTTACCAGTTCAAGTTTTAGAAAAGTGGCGCAGCATCAGCAGCCATTTTTTGCTAGAACGCTATGGAATGACAGAAATTGGGATGGCGCTATCCAACTCTTTACACGCTCAACGATACTCAGGATATGTAGGTCAACCATTGCCCCAAGTCGAAGTAAGATTAGTAGATGAAAGTGGAGAATTAGTACCACTAGGAACACCAGGAGAAATCCAAGTCAAAGGCCCCACAGTATTTTTAGAATATTGGCAAAATCCCCAAGCAACCGCCAAAGCTTTTCAAAATGGCTGGTTTTGTACCGGAGATCTCGCCGTAGTTGAAAATGGTAACTACCGCATTTTAGGCAGAATCAGCGTAGATATCATCAAAACCGGAGGATATAAAGTTTCCGCCTTAGAAATTGAAGAAGTATTAAGAACCCATCCAGATATTCAAGAATGTGCAGTCGTAGGAGTTACTGATCCAGAGTGGGGTGAACGAGTCTGTGCGGCTTTAGTATTGCAACCCCAACGCCAGTTAACATTAGAATCTTTTCGCATATGGGCAAAAGAGCAATTAGCAGTATATAAAATCCCCACCCGAATTTTGACAGTTGCAGAATTACCCCGCAACGCAATGGGAAAAGTGACTAAGCCGACAGTGCTTGAGCTATTTCGCGCATCTCGATAGTAGAATTCGCAATGAGAAAGCGATCGCGAATTCTACTATCGAGAAATAGGAGGGTAGGCAATCTGGCTTAACTAAAACCAATCACAGAAAGGCTCAAATTACCGGAATTTTTCCATAACTTAAGAATACTTAGATTTAGTTATTTCTTTCCAAGTTATTATCTGAAAACCCAATATACTCAATAAAAATCCCATAATTGCAAAAAAATACTGTGCTTCATATCGTTCTAAGGTCAATGATTGTGTTTTGCCATCTTTGAGAAATTGTTGTGCTTTGAGTAAATCCCCCTGAATGTCTTCCAAATTTAAAGTATTGCCAAACATTAAATTGCTTCCTTCTCCTTTCAAAGAGATGAAGTACACGGTGCTATCATAAGCATTCTCCCCTTTTCCCATACGAACTGCTTGCAGATTCCTTAAAGGGACTGTTTTAATAGGTATCCACCAAAAGATTCTTTCCTGGCATTGACAATCCACTTGATTCGCTGGTGTATGCTTACAAGTGACTGAATGAGTATGTGGTAACCCTTCCCAAAGAAATAACAGGCCAACGAGCAAAAATATCCCACCGAAAACCACAGAACCTAGCCGCTGACTCATACATTTTTTTCTTTCTATATTGCCTGAGCTTGTCAGTTCGCCATAAGTCAAAGAGCTTGAGCGCTCGCTTTTCCCTACCCTTTTAAAGTATTCTTAGGAGGATTTGGTGGACACCAAAAGAGATTTTTGCTGGACACACCAAGGGATTCCAAAATTTGGTGCATTACTTCTGTGCAGTACATCCAATGTCCCAAGTCGTCATACATGCGATCGGGATTGAACTCCACATTATAATGCAGCACACGCTGCAAGCCTAAAAACTCATCGCTAGATTGGGGAGAAAGCAGGAGTAACTGAAATGGCTTACCTTGACATTGTTTTTCTAGCTTGTTAAGCAAATCAATCACGCCACCGCGATCGCTAATTCCTGTACGCACAAAAAGCACTTGGTCGCAATTTTCAATACTATACCAAAATCTTTGCGATCGCGCCTGGTAGCGATCGCGCATTCTTGCATGAACGGGAGACATATTATTTACAGGATCGTCTGTATTCTCAACTTCATGGGCAAAGGATAAACCCGTCCATTTGCTGTGGTAAATTCTACCCGCTTCTGGATTGTAATGCAGAAAGCGAGGATTCCACATATCAGCAAAGCGATTTTCAATGATATCTGCAATATCTGCAATTTTGGTAGTGCGGGTTAAATCAAAGGGAAAAGCAGGGCCGTCATACTCCATTTTATACAGCATCATCCGCACGGCACAGCGATCGCCCAGGGGAATTATCCCTACACGGCTGATGTCTGATAATTTACATTTATATTGAAATAATACAGCCGATTTAGCTGGTATTTTCACCCGACTTTCTAACCCGTAATTGCCAATCATCATTGTCCGGAAAGGAATATCGGCATGTAGGGGGTCTTCATAAACACCCGTTGGCAGAGCTTTTAGAGCGCTCCGTACCTCCTGCCACATGGGTTGAATATTATACTCATGGTCTGATTCATTGATCGCCCACAATTGCTGCTCGTCGGCTTGCAAAAGTCCCAGATGACCGTCATAAAATAAAACTTGGGCGTTGTTGGGCGCAAACAGATTAAACGCCGCCACATATTCTACCTCAGCACCAGGGGGAATTTCTACCAAAGTAGCGATCGCGCCATCTTCCTGCACCGCAAAAAAGGGAAGCGTTCCTTTCTGGGGATTTTTGGCAATGTAGATTCCAGGAATCAATCCGGCTTTACTTTGCAGTACAGTTTGTAGTTCTTGCCAATAGGGAGCAATGGTATAGCTATATTTTGAAGGATTAACGATCCGCAAACCCTTCTCCTCAATATAAGCACAGACATAAAACCCTGCATTGTTAAGATAAATCGGTACTTCATCCGGTTGCCAAAAACTTTGCTTTTGTTTGGCGAGTTCGTCTTTGTCAATTTGGAACAAATTCAAATCGATCGCTTGATACATCAGGCGATGACCAATAGTGTTAGGATGGGCTGGATCAAAGGATATCCCCTCTCGCCAGCGTCCCTGTCCGTTATCTAGTAATGCTAACCAATCGATTATAGGCACACCCCAGTTCAACATCCGCTTGTGGGTATCCTGCAACAGCCAGTGATGTTCTGAATTATAGTCATTATTGGGATAAACTCCGCCGAGAATGGGAATTGCTCCCAATGCGCGCGTCATTGTCACCAGCTGCTGTAAGCCGCTTTCAAAGCGTCGCTGTACCGCGCGCCGTTCGTGAGGGGGACAGTAAGCTAACCCTTCGTTACCTAAAGACAAGCTAATAATCACAATATCTGGTTGTTCAGGGGTGACTACTGAACCAAACCGCGCGATGGTTCTGCTGACATTCGCTCCTACCTCAGAGACATTTACCAGTCTGTGTCCGTATTTTGCTGATAAAGCCTGTTCTAATTGCCAAACCCAACCTTCTAACAACCAAGCTCTATGACCTACAGCTACAGAACTGCCAATAACGACAATTTTTAAACCTGCATCACCTGATTCTAAAGGCTTCTTCACAGCAGACTGTTCAATGAAACCAAAGGGATAAGGCTGCAAATAACCGAAAGCGCCATCATCTACAACTATAGTACCAGACTGATGGTCAGAGTTAAGCGGCAGCCAACGATTTGCGCCTAGAGCCTCCCATCGCCCATTACCTTTGCTATCGAGACAGACATACTTATATTCTACCTGCGGCTGTGCGCTAGATGGCAAAGATGGCTGAATATCGATTTCTGTTTCTGTCCACCATAAAGGATAGCGATCGCGACTTGTGCAAAGGCGAATACATTTGCTAATATCCCACAATCCCAATTCAGGAGTAGAACCCACTAGAGCAATAGATTCACCCGTTTGCGTGTATGCAATAACCTGGAATTTATACATAGGTTTTTTGCCGATTTAGAGAGAATATTCCAGACACAAAGGCTAATTTTTCATAGATGCTTTGACAGAAGACTATCACATAGAACATCTAATACCAATTCAAATTTCAAAATTCAAATTTCAAAATTAAGAAATTCAGACTGTATATGGGTTTCCGGTTGTGAATCCGTTGCTCTATTTTAGAGAATCGCGATAAATTCTCTATGAGAGAATACTTTAAATTTTCCGCAATCAACTCTTAACCAAAAGCTAATCTGAGCAAATCTTTTTAGTTTTCAACTAGTTAAGGAAATCTAAAAAATAAATTATTGCCGTCAACAGTCAACAGTCAACAGTCAACAGTCAATCAATTTTGGATTTTGGATTTACGATTTTGGATTTACTGCACCCATAAAGGGATGCAGCTTGGGGATTTTAAATTGACGATTTTGGATTTGTTCCACCCACAAGGAGAGAAGTCAGAGCGCCGGAAGCCGGCGCTCTGAACTTCGGAGGCGGGGCATGAACCGAAATAATCTAAAATCTAAAATCTAAAATTGGCGCGGTCAACAATCAACAGTCAACAGTCAACAATCAACAGTCAACAATCAACAAATCCCTAATTGCTGTTCTCCCTTGCGTCCTATAGGTACACACATCGGTGTTCCCACAACTGGATCGGCAACAATACGACATTCTAAACCAAAAACCTCTTTTACCATTTCCTCTGTCATCACCTGTGTTGGTTTTCCCGCAGTAAAAATTCTCCCTTGTTTTACCGCAACCAAATAATCTGCATAACGACAAGCCTGATTTAAATCATGCAGCACCATAACAATAGTTCTTTGTTGATGCTGATTCAGTTCGTATAACAAATCTAAAACTTCTATTTGATGCGCCAAATCTAAAAAAGTAGTTGGTTCATCTAAGAGTAAAATTTCTGTATCCTGTGCCAATGCCATTGCAATCCAAGCACGTTGGCGTTGTCCACCAGATAAAGTATCTAAGGCTCTATCTGCCAATATCAACAAATCTGTAATCTCTAATGCTTGTTGAACGATTTTTTCATCTTTTTCTGACCATTGTTGCCACCAATTTTGATAAGGATAACGTCCTTGCGCTACTAAATCTTTGACTGTTAATCCTTCTGGTGCAACTGGACTTTGAGGTAAAATTCCTAATTGTTGTGCTACTTCTTTTGTAGAAAGATTAAAAATAGATTTTCCTGCAAAATAAACTGTCCCACTAGCGGGTTTAAGTAGTCTAGCCAAACCTCGTAATAAAGTTGATTTACCACAACCATTTGCACCTACTAAAGCAGTAATTTCTCCCGGAGGAATTGCTAAATTCAGATCGCGAATAATTGAGACACCATCGTAAGCTAAAGACAGATTTTTCGTTGATAATCCTTTCATATCACCTATTATTTTAATTATTAACCGTTGACCGTTGACTGTTGTACAGACGCGATTAATCGCGTCTCTAACAAATGACTGTTGACTATCTCTGCCGATTACGAATTAACAAATAGAGAAAATAAGGCGCACCGACAGCAGCTGTCACCACTCCACAAGGAAGTTCAATAGGTGCAAACATGGTTCTGCCGAGAAAATCTGCTACTACAACTAGCATTCCACCCAACAATGCAGAGGTAGGAATTAATCCTTGATGATTTGTACCTACTAACTGTCTACCTATATGGGGTGCAATTAATCCGACAAAACCGATTGAGCCTGCGGTAGCTACTCCTGCACCGGCTAATGCGACACCCACTAGCACCAGTAAACCCCGTTGAAATTCCACGGGAGTACCTAAGCCTTTGGCGACATCATCCCCCAAATTTAAGGCATTTAAATGTCTGGCGAGTATTAACGCCATCGGCATAGAAACGATTAACCAAGGTAAAAAAGAAAAGACTTGTTCCCAAGTGCGTCCGTAGACACTACCAGCTAACCACACAAGGGCATCACTAACATTATAAATATCACCAAAGGTAATTAATAGACTGGTGAAAGCTCCGGCGATCGCAGACAATCCCACGCCCATTAAAATAAATAAAACCGGGGAACTACCATGATTCCAGGCTAAGAAATAAATTATACCAGCCATTAATAAAGCACCAACAAAGGCTGATAACGGCAAAGTGTAAATAGGTGCTGATGGAAATAGTACAATTACTGAAACTGCTGCTAAACTTGCTCCCGCATTAATACCAATAATACTGGGGTCGGCTAATGGGTTGCGCGTGATGCCTTGAAAGATAGTTCCCGCAACCGCCAAAGCCATTCCTACCATAAAAGCCACCAGGGTACGAGGTAGACGCAGACTATAAATGACAAACCCATGATCTGGGTTACCTGTATCTATACCCAACACAGTTTTGACAATATCCCAGGGTGAAATCGGATATTCACCCCGTCCTAAATTCATCACCATCCCCACCACCACTACCACTGTCAAACATAGCAAGATTGGTGGTAAACGGCGGTCAATGCGCAAAGATATTGTTTGCGAACGCAGAACAAGCCAGTCCAATTTCATCTTTTTACCTTCGATTTAGCCAAGTAGACAAAAAAAGGTGCGCCAACCAAGGCTGTCATAACTCCTACTGGTAATTCTTGGGGTTTAAGTAAGACACGCGCTGCGACATCTGCAATTAACAATAAAGTTGCACCAACTACTGCTGAATAAGGCAAAATCCAACGGTAATCAGCTTTAATATAAAATTTCACTATCTGGGGAACAATTAAGCCAATAAAACCGATTGGCCCCGCTAGAGAAACGGAACTTCCTGCTAGTAAAACTACGCTGACAAATGTAATTATTTTGACTAAAATTTTGTTTTGACCCAAACCTTGAGCGACATCTTCACCCAAACTCATAGTTGTAATTTGTCTACCCACAACAAAGGCTACTAATAAACCAATGACGACGAAGGGTAATGCTGACAATAAGATATTAAAATCCCGTCCAGCCAAAGAACCTGCTAACCAAAATCTAATTTCTTCTAAGGTGCGTTGACTCACAATCAAAATCGCAGTGGTGAGGGCAGAAATTAGCGCCGTCAACGCCGCACCGGCGACTGTCAAATTCAGTGGGGTAGCGCCTCCCTTTCCTAAAGAACCAAGCAGGTAGACTAAAATTGCTGTCACCCCTGCACCCAAAAAGGCTACCATCGTCAACACATTTACAGAGGAGCTACCAAAGACAAAAATTGTTGTGACTACAGCTAATGCGGCTCCTGACTCAATACCTAAAATACCGGGATCTGCTAGGGGGTTACGTGTCAAACCTTGCATTAATGCACCGGCTACCGCCAAGGAAGATCCTACCAGTAACGCAACGAGCGATCGCGGTAATCTCACCGTCTGAATTACTAAATGTTCATAAGAACCATCAAATGCAATTAAGGATTGCAGAATTTTATATAACGGTATTTCCGCAGTACCCAATGTCACACTGTACACTAAGCAAATTAGCAAAATCAGTATGCCCAAAAGCAAACCCACTAATGGTGATATTGTCGGTTTGTTCCAGTTTTTCGGCGAAGCTGTGGTTACTCTTGTCATTATCTTCTAACTAATTGCAAATTATAATCATTTATCTAAGAGACTTATTCCAGCTATAAAATTTACCTGTTAGACATTTTAATTGAGAATTAATCTAAATTGAGAGCATAGTTAAGCAAGGTATATAGAGCCTTATGTCAGCAAAAAGTTTCAAGCTATACTTTATCCTTATTAGAATATTTTTTCAACTTATTGCAATTTGAAAACTAAAATATCAATAAATATTCTCAAATAGTTGTAGAACAGCTTAGTTGCTGCTTAGTAGGCAAAAATATCAGACTGAACTGAGACTAAGCTAATGCGCATCTAAATTACATAACTACTAATAAGGGCTGTCAACTGTCAACAGCCTTCACAATGAATTGTGCAACTTAAAAGCAGATTAGCTTAGGACAAAACGGCGTAAATCAAGCTACCATTTCATACAGTCATAAGCCTTGATGTATTAACCTTTTGACTTCCGCGTAGCAATACTAGTTTCTACTTTATACATTCTGGTAAAGAAAAATGTCTGAATATCTAGCCAATCGTCAGCCAAGCACAGAGCAACTTCATGAATGGATTGATTATTTTCATACTAATGGCTTTTTGGTAATTAACAATGTGTTAACACCAGAACAATGTCAGCTATTAAGAAATGATTTAGACGAAGCTCTCAAGCAAACTGAAGGTAAGAATTATCAAAAATCCAAAAGAATTATGAAGAGAATGTTTGAGCATTCTCAGCATAATTTAAATCTTTTTGCTTTAGAGCCAATCGTCACCTTTGCCGAACATTTAATTGGGGGAGCCAATGGGGAAAGCTACTCAATGAATGATGGTATTCCTAATGCTAATGTAATTCATGTTATTCATAATAACTCATTTAAAATTCCTCCAGAAACTGACGGATTGGCTAAAAACGCATGGCATCAAGACGATACACCACATGTTATCTCACTTGATGGTAAACCTTTAACTAACATTCGCTTAAATGTTTTAGCATTTACAGTTAATTACTATTTAACGGATGTATTGTTTGTCGAAAATGGCCCTACTCAGGTAATTCCCGGTTCTCATTTATTTGGTAAGTTATGCAATGGCGATATTTCCGGGGATGAAGACAAAATTTATAGCTGCTTGGGTGCAATGGGTACTGCGGTTTGTTTTAACAATCAGGTATGGCATAGAGGCTCTAGAAACTCTTCTTCTATCACTCGTTACATTACCCAAATTACCTATGCAAAGAGACTAGTTGGTCATAAATACGCACCATTTATGAATTATCAAATGCCTAGCCACTGTTATGAAGGAGCAGATCAGAGATTGAAGCAACTTTTAGGATTTTTACCCAACGGTGCTTATGGTTAAAAATAGGGGTGAGGATATAGGAGCTAGGGACTAGAGAAAATGGATTTTTAGGAAAATTATTTAACAGCAAGAAAGCTCACAAGCTGACCGGATCGGCTCTGGAGATAAATTGTGTGTGAGGCTTCTGTTAAGCTTCAGTGAAAGTATGAGCGAGATTTATGACTAGTTCCTCAAGATGCATATATTGAATCAGAGAATGGGAACAATAACTACAGTCAGGTAAAGAAAGCGATCGCTGATGAAAGTAGTACCGTTGCTATTGATATTAATAAGTGTGTTATTTAATCCAGAGAATAACCAAGTGGCGATCGCGCAGGTGACATCAGATGGTACTACTAACACCTTAGTTCAGCAAAATGGGAACAATTTCACAATCCTCAATGGTATTGAAAAAGGTAATAATTTATTTCACAGCTTCAGTAATTTTTCGATTCCTCAGAATGGTTCCGCTACTTTCGATTTAATTAATACGCCAAATATTAAAACTATATTTAGTCGAGTTACAGGTGGCAAAATCTCTGATATTAATGGGTTAATTCAAACTCTTAACAGTAATCATCCTGTGAGTTTGTTCTTGATCAATCCTGCGGGTATTGTGTTTCGAGAAAATGCCTCATTGAATATTGGCGGTTCCTTTGTAGGAACTACAGCAAATAGCATTAAGTTTGCTGATGGTGTGGAATTTAGCGCTACTAATCCTCATACTTCGCCCCTATTGACAGTCAGTTTACCAATAGGCTTGCAAATGGGACAAAATTCGGGGTTAATTGCTGTTGAAGGGGCGGGTCATCAAATTAAAAATAACAGTGAAATCTTTGGATATCCCCAACTAATTAACAATCATACGGGGTTACAAATTCAAGCAAACAATACCTTGGCACTGATTGGTAATAAAGTAAATTTTTCTGGTGGACTTGTAGAAGTTGATGGTGGTGGACATCTAGAATTAGGGAGTGTCCAAAAGGGGGAAGTTAGTATCAATCCCACAGTTACCGGATGGGAGGGAAACTATTCCAAAGTGCAGCAATTTAATAATATTTATTTAGCACAAAAATCTCTGCTAAATGCCAGTGGTACTAATGGCTCAATTCAACTACAGGGGCAAAATATCAACTTGAGTGACGGATCTATGGTGGCGATTCAAAACCTAGGAAGACAATCACAAGGAATTACCATCTACGCTACAGAATCTTTAAATTTGATAGGCAATACATCTGACAAAAAGCTGGGCAGTATAATCAAACTGGAAAACTTGGGATTAGGGCGCACAGGCGATATTGTGGTTTGGGCTAATCAACTTACCCTGCAAGATGGTGGACAAATTGAAACTGGGACTTTCACTCCAGCACCCAGTGGCAATATTCTAGTCAATGCTCAAGGCTTGATTGACCTGAATGGTTTTGTTCCTGGTAATCCTTCTATTCCCTCCTCAATTGCAACGCTGACACTTAACTCTGGTAATGCAGGTGATATTAATGTTTCATCGGCAAACCTCAAAATTCGCAATGGAGGTAGTCTGAGTTCTCTGACTGTGAGTTCTGGACAAGCTGCAAGGGTACATATCGATGTCAAAGACTCGATTGAAATTGCTGGTAATAACCCCATGACGCTCACACCTAGCACCATCACTTCGACAACCTTGAGTACTGGTAATGCTGCTGATGTCGTAGTTACAACATCGAGATTAGTCATTCGAGATGGCGGCACTTTAGGATCTGTCAGCGTGAATCAAGGTTCATCAGGGAAGGTGACGGTTAATGCTTTAGATTTAATAGAAGTCAGTGGTCGGGCCCCTGGATCGATCGCCTCTAGTCGGATTGCTTCTACATCTGAGATTACTGACGCAGTTGTTCAAGCTATTTATGGAGTACCACTCATTCCCACTGGAGATGCGAGTGCTTTGACAATTAACACCCCATTATTAAGTATTACTAATGGGGCACAGGTAACTGTCAAAACTGATGGGCCAGGTAATGCAGGAGATTTACAGATTAATAGCAACTCGATTTTTCTGGATAACCAAGGCACAATTAGCGCCTCAACTATTTCTGGAAATGGAGGCAATATCAAATTAAACTTACAAGATAATTTGCTAATGCGTCACAATAGCCTGATTGCGGCCAATGCTGGAGGTCAAGGTAATGGTGGTAACTTGTCAATTCATGCATCAGTGATTGTTGGATTAGAAAATAGCGATATTATCGCCAATGCATTTCAAGGTCAAGGTGGAAACGTTCAAATTACAACTCAAGGTATATTCGGTCTGGAATTACGTCCGCAACTGACTGCTAAAAGCGATATTACAGTTAGTTCTATATTTGGGCTAAATGGTGGTGTAGAAATTAAAACTTTGGCAGTCGATCCTAGTAAAGGAATTGTGGCATTACCTGTTGAGCCAAAAGATGTTTCATCATTAATTACTCAAGGTTGTGGACAGAAACAACCTAGTGAATTTAACCGCTTCATTGTGACTGGACAAGGTGGTTTACCCCAAAATCCAGAGGTAGCATTGGAGAGTGACACAGTTTTAGAAGATATCCAAACACTTCCAGTTGCAATAAAGAGCGATCGCTCTTTGGTAACTCCTAGTTCTGAAAATTTACCATTGCAAACTTCCCAGAGAATTGTAGAAGCTCAGGGACTTATAATAACTCCTCAAGGAGAGATATTATTGACAGCACAATCACCAGTCACAACTCCTCATAGTTCTGGGTTCAACCCAACTAGTTGCTTGACAAATTAGATAAGGGACTTCCAAAGAATGAAAAACTCCACCCACAAGGGGATGGAGTTTCCCGCCGACTTCCAATGAAGAGATTTTGATAGCTTGATTGCTTGAAAGCGGGGTAGTATCAGCAATGCTGACTGGCAACAGGGTAGACCATAGGATAAGAGTAAGGGCAATTAATACTGACTTATTCACGCTTTTGCTTGTTATTTTCTGCCATCATCTCAAGCTATCATCAGTTTTCCTATGATTCCTCTATCTAGCGGTTTGTTTTGGGTATTAAATAAAGATTCTGGAGGTGTAAATTTTCTGCACTTGAACATGCTATAACTCAATTGGCTTGGAATTGGGACAAGGACTAGCGCGTTTGGGTAGTCAAACCCACTTAATTGTGCGAGGCGATCGCGTGCTTGGGCAGGAAGAATCTGATGTCAGCGAAGTCTTAGCAGAAGCATTAAAGGAGGATGGGATTGAGCTAGACGATCGCGGATTTATTAAAATTGATTACCAGTTCCATATAATTTTGCGTAATTCCTAAAAACAATAAAAATCTTTCTTTTCTCATCCCTAATCCCTAGCCCCTAGCCCCTAGCCCCTATTTTTATGAATATTGCAATTATTGGTTGTGGTTATGTTGGTTGTGCAGTTGCTAAATATTGGCAAGAAAAAAATAACTTTGTCGTGACTGCAACTACAACTACACCTGCAAGAATCTCAGAATTAGAAACAGTATCCCAAAAAGTGATTGTGACCAAAGGCAACGATTATGAGGGGTTAAAAGCAGGATTAAAAAATCAAGAGGTAGTGCTGTTAACTGTTTCTGCTAAAGGTGGTGATTATGAAACAGCCTATTTACAAACTGCTAAAACTTTAGCGGCTATTTTACCAGAAATTTCTACTATTCGGCAAGTTATATATACAGGCTCTTATTCTGTGTATGGTAATAGAAATGGTGCGGTTGTTGATGAAGAAACAATCGTGAATCCTAGCAACCCTAATAGTATTATAATGCGGCAAACTGAAGAAGTATTACTATCAGCAGCTACTGAAAATCTTCGGGTTTGTATTTTACGTTTAGGCGGTATTTATGGCGCTGGTAGAGAACTGATTAAAATATTTGGGCGCGTTGCGGGTACAACTCGTCCTGGTACTGGTGATGATATCGCTAATTGGATTCATCTTGATGATATTGTAGGTGTAATTGACTTTGCACGGGAACATAACTGGCAAGGTATTTATAATGTGGTAGATGATGCACATTTAATTAATCGAGAATTTTTTGCCCTGTTATTTGCAAAACACAACTTACCGCCAATTAGTTGGGATGCTTCCCAAGAAAGTAATCGCCCATATAATGTTTGGGTATCGAATCAGAAAATTAAAGATGCTGGATATACATTAATTCACCCCCAAATGATTTTTTAATGGATACAGCATATTTCCGGTAAATGAGGTACAGGCTTTGGGGCATGGCAGTTCCAGTACCCCTAAAATCAACGATAGTTTCTACCTCACCAACTGGCAATTTGCTGTGTATAATTTGGCATCTCACCAATCGTTAGATGCTTGCTATCAAAAAACGACAGCTTCAATTCAATGAACCGGAAGCGATCGCGCAGCAGTTAAAATTCTAGCAATGGTAAAATCACCGTAAAGGTTGAACCTACTCCCACTTGGCTATTGACGAAGATTTCACCGCCATGTGCGTCAACACATTTTTTCACAATTGCTAAACCTAAACCTGTACCAGGAATAGAACCAACATTTTCTGCACGCTGGAATGGTTGAAATAAGCGCTGTTGATCTGCTGCGGGTATACCTATGCCTTCATCTGCAATCCGAAATGCGATCGCTTGTTCTTGACCAATAAGTTCAAATTTGACTGTACCACCTGGGCGTGAATATTTAATGGCATTTGTCAGCAAATTGCCCAAAATATGCCGCAATAAACTTTCATCCCACAGAGCATTTCTAAATTCTCCGACACTGGTAAACACCAGATTGATTTGCTTATCTTTGAGATTTAATTGTGCTTCATCAATAAGTTGTCGGCAAAAGCTCTGTAAATCTAGGGAGATGAGTTCGCATTGCAATTTACCTGAATCTGCTTGACCGATTAACGACACTTCATCCAATAGTTGCGCCATGTTTTTAATCGCCGAGCGAATCATTTGAAAGTGAGAGCTTTTTTTCTCTTTGGTTAATTTATCACCGCTATCTTGGAGTAACCCAGCCGCTAGGAGAATCGTATTTAAAGGATTGCGGATGTCATGGGAAATCATGGAAACAAATTCTGATTTGAACTGGTTAATTTCTTTAGCTTTGACCAGTTCAGCCGTGCGTTCTTCAACGCGAGTTTCTAAAGTTTTATTAGTTGTCCGTAATGATTCTAAAACTTGCTTGCGGGCGATCGCATAATGTAGAGAGCGCACCAACACACCAACATTTACCTGTCGTTTCACTAAGTAATCTTGTGCCCCTTGTCTTACTGCTTCAATTGCTAGGGCTTCGTCATTGGTGTTAGTTAAGACAACAATCGGTACACTAGGGGCAGAATCAATTAACTTGGGTAAAGATGATAATCCGTCGCTATCTGGGAGAGTCAAATCTAACAAAATGGCATTATAGGAGTATAATCCGTGGTCTTGAGTTAATTCCTGGAGCGCATTCTGTAAGCGTTGTACGTGAACTACAATAAAGTCTTGAGATTGAGCTTGCTTCAGAAACTCTTGTAACAATCTCGCTTCTGCTAAGTTATCTTCAATTAACAAGATTTTTACTGAGTCTGTCGCCATCATTTTCTGGTTCTACCTCCTCTTTGAAAATGGGCATTAGGTATGGGGCATCCTTTCGACTTCGCTCAAGGCGAGTGGGCATGGGGCATTGGGCATTGGGCATGGGGCAAAGACGCGATGAATCGCGTCTCTACAATTGTCCTCCTTGTCCCCCTTGTCCTCCTTGTCCTCCTTGTCCTCCTTGTCCTCCTTGTCCCCCTTGTCCCCCTGCTCCCTGCCCCCTTGCCTCACACACGCCTACTCCGTCGGCAATGTGGCAGTAGAGAGCCAAAACTCTTCAATACCTTTGACGATTTGAAATAGCTGGCTCAGGTTACGAGATTTGGTGATGTAGCAATTTACATGCAAATCGTAACTATGAAAAATATCATCTTCGTTGTGGGATGTCGTCAGCACGACTACTGGGATTCGTTTGAGTGTGGGGTCGGTTTTGATTTCTGCTAGTACCTCCCGTCCGTCTTTTTTGGGTAGGTTTAAATCCAAGAGAATCAGGTCAGGTCTGGGAGCATCAGCATATTCACCTTCTTGGCGTAAATAAGCCATTGCGTCCATACCATCCCTGACGGTTACCACTTGGTGTGGTACGGTGCTATTTTTTAGCGCTTCTTGGATTAAGCGGATATCGGCTTTATTATCCTCGACCAAAAAGATTGTTTTGTGTTTTTCTTCCGTTTCTACGCTCACGCTCGCGGCCTCCGACTGGAATCGTAAAGTAGAAGCTTGCACCCGCACCTAACTGCGACTCTACCCAGATTCGTCCCCGATGGCATTCTATAATTTTCTTACAGATTGCTAGGCCCATGCCTGTGCCGGGATATTCTTCTCTGGTGTGTAGGCGTTGAAAGATGACGAAAATGCGATCGCTAAATCTGGGATCGATACCGATACCGTTATCCCGCACGGAGAATAACCACTCATCATCTAAACGTTCTGCGCCGATGTGGATTTGTGGTGTGTTGTTGCTGCGGAATTTGATGGCGTTACCGATGAGGTTTTGAAATAGCTGCATTAGTTGTGTACTATCAGCCATCACTGTTGGTAAAGGATCGTGTTTTATTATGGCTCCAGTTTCGTGGATGCGTCCACGTAAATTACTGAGGGCACGATTTAGGGGGGTTTCTACCTCAGTTAGCCCAAATGCGATCGCTTGCATGTCTACTTTGGAGTACGCTAATACATCATCGATTAGCGTTTGCATTAAACTCACGCCTTCAACGGCAAAGTTAATAAATTCCTTTGCATCTTCGTCGAGTTCGGTTTCGTAGCGCATCTCTAATAGCTGTACGTAGTTTGCTACTTGATTTAACGGTTCTTGTAAATCATGGGAAGCAACATAAGCAAACTTTTTCAATTCGGCGTTAGAACGTTCTAAATCATGGGCTAATTGCGCTAGTTCATCGGCTTGGCGTAAAACAATATTAATGATCGCTTTGCGCAGTTCTAATGCAGCTTTAATTTCCGCAAATTGCCAAGGTAAAGAAGTTAATTGCACCGTTTCTTTCCACAATTCAAAAGATTTGCGGGGAACTAAGCGCAAATTTCCTGCTGATTGGTTAACTTCAAAAGCTTCATTAGGGTTACCGCCCCAGTTTACCGTTTGAATCACTTCTGGTCTAAACCACAACACATAATTGCGTTTAGAAATGGGAATAGCTAATAAACCGCTAGCTACATTTTTAAATTTTTCGGCATCTGGATAAATTTGCGGTAAGGAATTTGTATAAAATACTTCTTCCTTAACATTATTCTTCAGCCATTGGACTAAAAAATTCAAGTCTTCTTCATTGGGAGTTTCGCCAATTACTGTGCAATTATCGCCAAAACAGACGGCTGCACCTTGGGCGCTAGTTAAATCTAAAAGATTTGGTTGGTGTTTGATTAACCCATCAATAAAGTTTTCTTCTTGAGACATATATTCCATCAAAACTGATTGAATATATGCCAAACTCATGCGGTAATCGTAATCTTCTGTTTCTTCTCTTGCAGAAATTTCTGTAAATATCACTCTGCCTAAAAATTCGCAGGCTTTGCGCAATTCATAGGAAACATATTTTGGCGATTGATGGTGACAAGCAATTAAACCCCAGAGTTTACCGTCTTTGATTAAAGAAATTGTCAAAGAAGCACCTACACCCATGTTATGTAAATACTCTAAATGACATGAAGCTGCACTTCTGAGAATCGAATTAGTTAAATCAATTGGACGTTTACTAACTGGATTTTCTGCCGGAATAACTTGGATAGGTTCAGAATAAGCATCGGGAATTAAGCGGATAAAATTAGAAGCAAATAATTTTCGCGCTGGTTTAGGAATATCTGACTCTGGATAATGTAACCCTAAGTAAGGTTCCATATTATCTAATTTTTCTTCTGCAATCACAGAGCCATGTCCGTCATCATCAAATTTATACAGCATGACTCTGTCAAATCCCGTCACTTTCCTGACTTCTTGGACAATAATTTGACAGAAATCGTGCAGATTTGTGGTTTTTTCTAACTGGTTAATGGAAGCTCGCGCTAAATGATAAAAACTCAAAAAAGGAATACTTTCTTGAGAAATAGCTGGTTCTAATTCTAAAATTAAAATTCCTTCGGGGTTGCGATGAAAAACTGCGTCAAATACCACATAATCATCGCCTTTTTTTCTCACCCATACTTTAGTAGGGTTAATATAATCGAGATTACCTTGTAATAGTCCTGATTTAATTCTCTCAATTTGGAAGGGATCGAGTAATTCTTCTAATTTTTTGTGCAGAACATCTTCAGCAGCAATGCCGAAAACGCTCCATGTATTATTACTAACTTGGATAATCTTTAACTCTGGTTCTTGCAGCACAAACAGCACGCCATGAGGCTGAATGCGGCTAGAATTATGTATTGCTGCTTCTTTCAAGCTGCTAACATTAATACCTTTAACTTCAAATTCGGCTACCATGAGACTTCTCCTCTATAGGGCGGGAGCATCAAAAGTAAAGTAGCAATTAGTGTAAATTACTTACTGAAATTTCCAAATTACTGATGATGTTAACAATTCATTTGCAGGGAGTGAGATAAATACCTGAGTGGAAATTTTTTCCTTAATTTTAAGATAGTTTAGTACTTGGCGGGAGTTTTCAGATAACTAGTTAGGGCTGTCATTAGTCATTGGTCAAACTTTCCTTAAGTTGCGTCATATTGCTTGGTTTATTTGACTTACTTAAGAGACAAAAGTGACAAATTTATCAATTACGATTTATCGAACGTTAATTGCTAATTCTTGCCCTATTGACTGCGCTAGCTTGATGATTTCTGATGTTGGGAATTGGCAATTTTCAGTAGCAATACGCAGTATCTCCCTTTTCTGCTTGGCAATTTACAGTTTAACAGGCAGCTACATCATCTAGGGATAAGATATATAAAAACCCAGTGATTAAATCAACTGGTAAATATGTAGTTGTATTAAATTAAGTTTCCAGTTAGTAAATTAAATCAAATTTAATCAGCAACAATGTAAAGCTATTTTGGCTGATAATTGCTGAGTACGTTGGATTAATTGCTCAACAGATAAGCGCTTAGGAAGGAGAAAAGTACATGATTTTTAACAACAGTTGTGAATTGAGCGATCGCTAACTAAATTCATGCCTAATTTATGTAAATATTTAGCGACAACATAAATCTGATCAATCCCAATTTTCCCATAAATATAGGTAGAAATACATCTCAACGCAACACTGATGTTTAGATCCCCGACTTCTTCAAGAAGTCGGGGATCTGTGAATCCTGTGGGTATGTATTGGTTTTAAATCCAAGTATTAAACCACATTCGCAATTTATAACCTTCAGAAGTGAGGGGTAAACCTAAATAAATTGGCATCCAGAAGATAAAACCAACTAAAATTAAAAAACTCACAGTCACGCCAATAGCGCGTAATTCCTTATGATAGCTGCGCAGAGATTGATCGACAAACCAAGCGATCGCTAAAAAGACATACACGACAGCACACATATAATGGTAAATAAATACGCACCTAGTGACTTTTACCCAAGGTAATAAATTAGCGGCATAATTGAAAATGATAAATATAGCAATCCAAGTGTCAAGGGAAAGAGTTGCAGGTACAGATAAGCGCTGATTTTTAATTAAAGGTGTGACGACTTTAAATAATAGCCATCCTGCTAAAAATAACATAGCACCCATTCCCGACCACCACAAAAATGGATTACCCATTGCATGAACATCATAAATTACCAAGCCATCAGCAGCAGGTAAATTCGGCCCCATTACAGGTAGAGGATCGCTAAAATGACGAGTGGTTTGATAATAATAAGCCATTGGTCGAGTCATCAACGGCCATTTGTACCAAGCTGCGCAATAAGGATGTACATCGGGGGTATTACCACCCATGTGTAGGTGAAAGTTTAAAATTTGTCGATGTACTTCGATAAAACCATAACTTGTATCTAATCGCAGGTGGGGAATCCAAATTAAGCTATAGATTAAGGCGGGAATTATGCCTAAATAAAACCCCATTTGCAAAATATTTATCTCTGTTAACTTTTCTAGGGGTGTGAGTGGTTTGTCATCTGTTTTATTAATTGGTTGCTTGTTTAAATAAGTATGTAACAATCGCAATAACCAAGCAGTAACCCAAATTAAATAAGTTCCTAAAAGAAACCATAAACCATTCCATTTTGTGCCAATTGAAGCACCAAAACCAATACCGGATGCAATTAACCATAATGCACGGCGTTGTTTTTGGTTTTCTAAAGCTAATAATAAAAACCACTGCCCTAATAAACCAAAAATGACAATATAAATATTATTCAAAGCATAGCGAGATTCAACCAAAAATAAGCCATCGCAAGCGGTAAAAAATCCGGCGAGTAAAGCAAAAGTCCGACGATGACTAATTTGATAAGCAACAGCAGCTACTACTACGGGAATAAATGAACCAGTGAGAGCATTTATCCAGCGATAATTCCAAGGCGATAATAAAGAACCTGTTAAACCATTAACCGGTTGTTGCCAAAAAGGAACATGTTCGCCTAGCCAAATGCCAATACCAATAATATATTGACTTAAGGGAGGATGAGCGTTAAAAAAGGGAGTATGGGTAAGATAGTTATTGCCAAATTTGGCGAAGTAAACTTCATCAAATACTAGGGTATTGAATCGATTCAAACCCCAAAAACGCAAGGTAAATGAGAAAATAAATATAGCTAAAAGTCCAATACGAAACCAATTTTTTGTCATTAGTCATTAGTCAGTTGTCAGTTGTCAGTTGTCAGAGACGCGATGAATTGCATCTTTACAGAGACGCGATGAATCGCGTCTGTACAATTTTTCGTTTTGGCGAACTAATTCGTTAACTAAAGCGACGACAGCGTGAGGATCGATGGGTTTGACGATATGTCTTTGGAAACCGACTGCGATCGCTTTTTGCTGGTTCACCTCTCCAGCATAAGCAGTTAAGGCGATCGCGGGAATAGATTTGGCTTGGGGTAGGCGGCGAATTTGTTCCATGAGCATGTAGCCATCGATTTCTGGCATCCCAATATCACTAATAATTAAGTCTGGCACTGTTTGTGCTAAAGCCTCTAGTGTGGCTTTGGCTGATGCTAAGGTGGTAACTTTTGCTTGGTGTTTTTTAAGGATAAAGGCGAGCAAGTTGCGAGAGTCTGGATTGTCATCGACAACAAAAATATGCATACCCTGAAGATTTAAGGCTGGCTCAACTGTTGGTGATAAAGTTGCTGGGGGTAACATATCTAAGCATAGGGGAATTTGTACGGTAAATGTTGCACCTTGTCCTTCACCAGGACTATCTACTGCTACAGTACCACCATGTAATTCTACAAGTTGACGAGCGATCGCTAATCCTAAACCTAATCCCCCAAATTGACGAGTGGTTGAGCCGTCTTGTTGCTGAAAATGTTCAAAGACGAAGGGTAGAAATTCAGCACTAATACCTTTACCTGTGTCTTGCACCTGAATTTGCGCCTGATTACCAACACAAGTTAAATTAACTGCAATTTGTCCCCCTGTTGGGGTAAATTTGACGGCGTTGGTTAACAGATTCCAAACTATTTGCTGTAATCGCGTGGCGTCACCGATAACGCTTACCATTGGGGTAATATGGGTATGAATTTTTAAAGATTTCGCCTCAGCCGCTAATCGCACTGTCTCTAAGGCTGATAAGACAATGTTAGCTAAATCGAGGGGTACGGCATTTAAAACTAATTTTCCCCTGATAATCCGGGAGATATCTAGCAAATCGTCAATTAGCTGTACTTGTAACTTGGCGTTGCGCTCAATGGTTGCTAATCCTTCTGCTGTTTTGCTGGGATTAAGTTTACCATTTTGTAATAATTTTGACCAACCCAGAATCGGATTCAGGGGCGATCGCAATTCATGGGAAAGAACGGCGAGAAATTCATCTTTGATGCGGCTGGCTCGTTCTGCGGCTTCTCTGGCGGTACGTTCGCCCATGAGTAATTGTTCTCGCTCTTGTTCGGCTTGTTTGATATCGCTAATATCTTCAGCTACGCCAGCAATGCGGTATGGTTGCCCGTTACCATCCCGAACTAAAAAACCGCGATCGCGTATCCAGCGCATCTTGCCATCAGGGCGAATAATCCGATATTCTACCGTATGATTACCTGTATCTATGCATTGCTGGGTACTATTTTTAACTATATCTTGGTCATCGGGGTGAATCGTCTCTAGCCATTTGCTAAAATCTTGATAAAGACTGGCGCAGGAACGCCCCCAAATTTGCTCATATGCAGGGTTAACATACAGTATTTCTTGTAAAATTGGGTCATATAGCCAAAAAACGCTTTCAATTGTTTCCGCCATTTGCCGAAAGCGTTCTTCGCTAGCACGCAGAGATACTTCAATTTGCTGGCGATCGCGTAATGCAGCTTCTGCTTGCTGGCGTAAGCTTTGTTCCCGCACTTGTGCCGCTTGCCGCAGTTGAGCTAATTTAAGACTAGCTTCTACACGGGCGAGTAATTCTCTGGCAGAAAATGGCTTGACGATATAATCATCGGCTCCGGCTGTTAAACCTTCAATCCGCGATTCTTCTCCCGCCCTAGCTGATAATAAAATAATCGGGATATCTTGGGTTTGTGGATCGCTACGTAGCGATCGCAATAATTCAAAGCCATCCATTCCCGGCATCATCACATCAGTTAACAGCAAATCTGGGGGATTTTGTCGCGCTGTATTTAAAGCTACATTGCCATCTGCTACGGTTTCTACCTGATAAGTCGCACTCAACAATCGCTGGAGATAATCGCGCATATCAGCGTTATCATCAGCTACGAGAATCCGAGTATTGGGGGGTAATAGATGATTTACATCTGTAGATTCTGATGTTGGTAACCATCGCTGAGACTCTTCTATATAAGGATTTGCACGTAAATTAATCGATTTTTCTGTATTATTTTTCCTGATAGCTGCCTGTGGTAAATGCTCGTAACCTGTGGGAATGGTAATAGTAAAGCAACTCCCCGCACCAAGAACACTACTAACGCTAACTGTACCGCCATGCAGTTTAACAAATTCTTGCACCAGCGATAACCCAATACCCGAACCTTCAAAGCTGCGCCCTTTCGCACCTGTTACCCGATGAAATCGCTGAAATAAATGGGGAATTTCTGCTGTAGGAATGCCAATACCTGTATCTTGAATAATTAATTCAACGTAATTGGGAAAATATTGTAATTTAACTGTAATTGTACCAGAAAATGCAAATTTAAAAGCATTGGATAACAGATTAAATATGATTTTTTCCCACATTTCCTGGTCTACATAAATTTCTGTGGGTAATGGGGGACAATCGACAATTAGCTGCATTCCCGCCTGTTCAATTGTGGAGCGAAATACGCTAGCTAGTTCAGCCGTAAAGGTGGCTAAATCTGTCGGCTCATATACTGCTTGAATGCGCCCGGCTTCAATGCGAGAAAAATCGAGTAAGGTGTTGACTAATTTTAATAACCGCAGTCCATTGCGCTGAACAATTTCAATACGTTGGCGTTGTACTTCTGGTAGCGGGGTGATGGTATCGGTTAAGGCGTCTTCTGTCGGCCCTAACATTAAAGTTAACGGGGTACGAAATTCGTGAGAAACATTACTAAAAAACTCGGTTTTGGCGCGATCGATTTCTGCGAGTGCTTCGGCGCGCAGGCGTTCGGCTTCGTAGGCGCGAGTATTTGCGATCGCAGTAGTAATTTGTCCGGCGACTAAATCCCAAAATCCTTGATAATCATCGTCAAACTGGCGACGGGGGCTGATACCTGCAATTAAAAATCCGCTTTTGCTGTCTTGTGCTGGGTTGGTGAGGGGTAAGACTATAGCCGTGTTTGGCGACTCCGGCCAAGCACCACCAGGTAAATCACCAAATTTAGCTTGTAAATCCTGGATTAACTGACTTTTCCCCTCATCTAGAACAGATGACAGCAACCAGCGATCGCAGATTGACGATCCGATTTCAATTTCTGGGGGACTGGCTGGGGTTCCTGGCGCTAATCTGGTTGTACCCATCAACCTGGCTGTGGTTTGGCTGTCATCTAACAAATACAGCAAGGCAAAGGGGACATCATAGGGATTATTATCTAAAGTCTGGGCAGCAATTTCGCAAGCATCTTCAACGGTTTTCGCCTCTGCGGTATTTGCAGCTAGTTCTCGTAAAATGCGCAAACGGCGATCGCTAATTACCCGTTGAGTTTCTTCTGTCACCGCACAAAATACACCACCCCGGTGACCTTCATCATCGGGTACTGGACTGTAAGAAAATGTAAAGTAAGTTTCCTCTGGGTAGCCGTTCCGCTCCATAATTAACAGTAAATCTTCATTCCAAGATGACTGCCCAGCATTTAAAACAGCTTCAGCTTGCGGCCCGACAACATCCCAAACATCCGCCCAGACTTCATAAGCTGGTTTACCTAAAGCTTTTGGGTGACGCTGACCAAGAATAGGGGCGTAAGCATCGTTATAAAAATTAATCATTTGCGGCCCCCACCAAACAAACATCGGGTAACGGGAACCTAAGATAATTTGAACCGCCGTTTTTAAGCTTTTAGGCCAAGTATCCACATCGCCTATAGGAGTAGTTGACCAATCAAGCGATCGCATCAGCTGTCTCATATCACCTCCGCCCACCAGAATCTCTGCTCATCAATTTTTGCTCATTAACCGTCATTTTGACTGAACTTCCGAAAAGTCAGACGATGAATCAGGGTGTTTGTTCGCGTCAATTTGCTTCATTGCAACAGGGAACTGGTTGCCAGCACATTTTCCTCCCAGGCTAATTGTGGGTAATATTAACTTTTATCTGTCATTCTGGGAATAAAAATAAGTCCATAATCATATTTGCGTCAAATTACTTATTCTGTCTATATATCTCCAGAAAGAATGCAATGGGCTAGGGATTAGACTTAATTTTGACTGGTTGCAGGTGTTTAGATCCCCGACTTCTCAAAGAAGTCGGGGATCTGTTACCCCTGAGAATTATTATGGTGAATCCTAGTGATTAGGGATTAAAAGAGAGATTTTTTAACTTGATTCTCCTCAACTTTGGCGATTTCTAACATTGTTTTGAGGACTGAATCGGGATTTAAACTAATAGAGTCGATACCCTCTTCTACCAAAAATTGGGCAAATTCTGGGTAATCGCTGGGTGCTTGTCCACAAATACCAATTTTGCGATCGCATTTTTTCGCGGTTTGGATAGCCATTTTTACCATGCGTTTAACGCCTTGGCTGCGTTCATCAAATAACCGCGCCACCAATGCAGAATCCCTATCTAGTCCTAATGTTAACTGTGTCAGGTCATTAGAACCGATAGAAAAGCCATCAAATACTTCTGCAAATTCTTCCGCCATAATCACATTATTAGGCAATTCGCACATCACATAAACTTGCAACCCATTCGCGCCTTGGTGTAAACCATTCTTTGCCATTTCTGCTAACACTAACCGTCCCTCATCGGGAGTACGACAGAAAGGAATCATGGGAATTACATTAGTTAAACCCATTTTTTCCCGCACTCGCTTAATCGCATGACATTCTAAAGCAAACGCTTCCCGATAACCTGGATCGTAGTAACGTCCAGCACCGCGCCAGCCTAGCATTGGGTTTTCTTCATCAGGTTCAAATTGTTTACCGCCTAAAAGATTGGCATATTCATTACTTTTAAAATCTGACATCCGCACAATCACAGGTTTGGGATAAAATGCTGCTGCAATTCTGCCAATACCTTGGGCTAATCTATCAACAAAATATTGCGGTTTATCTTCATAAAGTGCAGTAATTTCGCAAATTTTCTCTTTGACAAATTCATCTTTTAAGTCATCATAGTGAACTAACGCCATTGGATGAATTTGAATTTGATTAGCGATAATAAATTCTGTTCTCGCCAAACCAACCCCATCATTAGGGATAGCAGATAAACTAAATGCTTCTTGAGGATTACCCACATTCATTAAAATTTGCGTGCGGGTGCGGGGTAGATTTTCTAACAGAACTTCTTGGACTTCAAAAGGTAATAAACCGGGGTAAACTAGTCCTTCATCGCCTTCCGCACAAGATACTGTTACCTCTTGACCAGTTGTTAGAATTTCTGTAGCTTTATTACAACCAACAATTGCCGGTACACCTAATTCTCTGGCAATAATCGCCGCGTGACAAGTGCGTCCGCCAGAATTAGTAATAATTGCACTCGCCCGTTTCATAATTGGTTCCCAATCAGGGTCAGTTCTATCTGTAACTAATACTTCCCCTGGTTGGAATTGGTCAATTTTATTGACATCTAAAATTAACCGGACTTTTCCTTGACTAATAGCTTCGCCAATAGCCCGCCCGGTAACAAGCGGCTGGGGAGATTTTGCAGCTTCTTCTGTTTTAACTAAGCGATAACTCCGCAGTATATTTCCCCGCTTTTGCGATTGTACTGTTTCTGGTCTAGCTTGGACTATAAATAGTTGATTGGTAATCCCATCTTTTGCCCATTCAATATCCATTGGGGTGTAATAACCATTGACTCGCGAATAATGATCTTCAATGACACAAGCCCAATCTGCTAACTGTAATATCTCGTCATCGCTTAAAACAAATTTACCTCTTTCGCCTTGAGGAACT
Source organism: Calothrix brevissima NIES-22 (assembly GCF_002367995.1). Lineage (GTDB taxonomy): Bacteria > Cyanobacteriota > Cyanobacteriia > Cyanobacteriales > Nostocaceae > Aulosira > Aulosira brevissima. The sequence goes on along the minus strand of NZ_AP018207.1, from coordinate 7,347,826 downwards.
AAAATATTTTTCGTAAATTTAGAGCCATCATCATAAACCATTTTCAGTTCTTTGCTACCCAATTTTTTATCAATAATTGGGCGAAACCCAGCTTTTAAAGTCGGTTTAAATACATAATATTCATCAGGATTAATATTACCTTGCACGACATTTTCACCTAAACCATAGGCGGCGGTAATTAAAGCTGCATCTTTAAAACCCGTTTCTGTTTCTATAGAGAACATTACCCCAGCAGAGGCTAAATCAGAACGCACCATTTTTTGCACGCCCACAGCTAAAGCAACGCTAAAATGGTCAAAGCCTTTGGTATGACGGTAAGAAATAGCGCGATCGGTAAATAAAGAAGCAAAGCAACGATGACAAGCTGATAACACGCCAGAAACGCTAACAACATTCAGGTAAGTTTCCTGTTGTCCCGCAAAACTAGCATCGGGTAAATCTTCAGCTGTGGCGCTAGAACGGACGGCAACATCTGTATCTGCATTATAAGGTTCGCAGAGAGTTTCGTAAGCAGATGCGATCGCCTGACGCAGTTCTGGGGGAAATGGCGTGTGCATTAATAAGGCGCGTGCTTTTTTACCCCGTTCTTGTAAATTTTTCATATCCTCCACATCCAAGTCTGCAAACAGTTCTCTTAGCTGGGCGTCTAACCCCGCAGACTCGATGAAATAACGATAAGCATAAGCCGTAGTTGCAAACCCTGTAGGAACATTCACGCCTTTAGGTGTCAACTGACGAATCATCTCCCCTAGTGACGCATTTTTCCCACCCACTAAGGGAATATCCGCAATTCCCACCTCATCAAACCAAAGAATTAGCGATCGCTCTTTGGTATCCACAGATAAAGTATTCTTCGCTACTGTTACCATCAGAATTACCTCACAAGTAAATGCTCTGGTTATAAGTGCAAAATTGCTAGTACTCCTACGCATCCGGGGATAAGAGTCAAGCAGCAATCATCAGGGATCAAGGAGAACAACAAGCGTCACAGAAATTCTCCTAAGTTTGTCTAGGACTTTTATTTGCGCCTTGGCGTGCTAGTATCTTTTGCCTATGTTCAATTTTAAAGATTAAATTTGGGATTGTGTAATAAAAATACCAAGATATAGTCAAGAAAGATTAACAATAATTTGAGATAATCGCTTTATTGAGACAAATTGGAAATTAAAGATATAATTGAAGATGGCGCAATTAGAAAATCTCCTAAAAATGGCGGAAGACGAGCTAACAGAGTACAGTACTGACGCTCGTAAAATTGAAAAGCTACGACGCAAAATTGGTTTATCAGTATCTTTAGCCGAGCAACGCCAAATCAAGTCCGAATTATTGGCAATAATGCAACCCAATCAAATAGCCCAAATTGTCGAAGAACAAAGACAAGTAGTAGCCTTACCCTTTTGGGGAATTGCCGGCTTAGGTTTATTATTAGGAATTTCTTTAAATCAACCCATCGGATTATTAGGAGCCGTCGCTGGTTCTATCGCTGCTTTTAGAATTCAAAAATGGGGTTGGCAATTACAAGCGAAGCGTCTATTATTGCAAACATTAGAAGATATCGAAGCCCGGATTGCTCAACCGAATAAATAATAATAATTTGCAAAAATAATGCACGTTATGCCCTTCAAAATAAGGGAAATCCAAACAATAAATTTTTCCAAATTGTAGGGGCGGGGTAACCCATACGTGTCAACTTAAGTTCAAATGCTTACCCCACAAGCCTTTTACCCCACCCCTCAATCCCCTCCCCGTTTACGGGGAGGGGAGGTTTTGCGACAGCAAAGCCGGGGTGGGGTAACGCTTTTCGTTATTGGTAAGCGATCAAATTCTCTCATCACTTATTGGCAAGGGTTTCGCCTTAAGTTGACACCAATGGGGGTAACCCCGCCCCTACGAGTTGCGGGCTTAGTAAGTTAATAATTAGGATATTTTTTATTCTCCACCCACAATATACACAGCAGAACCAAAATTCTCATCATCAGTACCAACAAAAATACCGCCTTTAGCACCAGAAACAAGCTCTAACGCTTCAATTTTGTGATAATTATTCCGGTAAATTGGCACAAAATGAAAGTTTTGCTTGAAGACTATTTTATTATTACGATATCCCAAAGAACCTGCAACATATACAGCCGATTGAAATGGCCCGTTATCACCAGGATCGCTAGCTGCGCTAATATATACAACTCCTGCTGCATCTATTTTTAGATCGGAAATATGGCGTACATTCCCAGAGGGAAAGGGTACTAATAAATTGTTATAACCTGTGGGAACAATTTGATATTTATTCAAATCCAGCAATCCCCAATAAAGAGTTGCTGGTTGTTCTGCTTCGCCGCGATGTGCCCAAACTGCAACTAATTTTTCATCTATATCTTGTAGAGCAAATGCTTCAAAATTACTACCTTTTGGATATGGTGGTAAATTAAACTCTTTAACTAAAGAAATAGTTTTTTTATCTGACTCTAATTTAAGATAATAAGCTTTCCCTAAACTAGTTAAAGCGATAAAAGCAGTATTATTTGTCCCAGGAATAGATGTTAAAGCTTCTAAATCTTCCGGTAATTGTGCCTTACTAGGCCAGTTTAACTCTAAATATTCAGGTTGCTGCTTACCTTTAATATTAATAATTGCTAGACGACCTTGATTTGGTTTTTTATTGTCATGGACAATAAGAAAACTTAGGGAATCACTTTGTTGTTCAATCAGCGCTATTCCACTGATACCAAATGGGATACCACCGCGCACAGGTAGCCAATCTTGTGCCCAAACTCGCTGACAGAGGAATAACAATACTGATAAGACTATGGAACTGATGACTAACTTGAGGAACCGAGATAGATTAAATTTTGCTGACAGGCGCATAATTGAGCATCGATCGGAGGCGATGTGTTAATTGATGCTCAATCATATCAAATCTACGCGATGCCTTCGGCAACGTCTTCGACGAACGCGCCATGCTAGAGAAACGGCTTTGTATTACCCTATTCATTAAGTTCTGTAAGAAATTAGTTAAGCTTTATAATATAAATTTTAGCTTTATTGCCTATAGTTAATTGATATCTTAAAAGAGAAACTATCAGCCAAGCCAGTTAATTTATGACAATGAAACTCACAACAGCAAAAATTCAAAACTTTAAAAGCTTAGTAGATGTTGAATTAAACTTGAGAAATTTGACTATCATAGTAGGCTCAAATTCTAGCGGTAAATCAAATTGCCTAGAATCACTTAATTTTATCAAAAATCTGTTAGTTTCTGATGCGTTACCAGTAGAATCTATGCAGAGATTGGTAAGATTTGGCAATCAAAATATTTATACAAATATTGCTGTAGAAGATGATGAACATAAAGCTGAGTATACTGTATCTATTGCCGCCAACAAAAAAAATGTTCAGATTACTCAAGAAAAGCTGTTAATCAATGGTAATGAAGTAATTAAAATTATCAATGGTGAAGGTGAAGTCCATGATGAAGATGGACAAAATATTCAAAAATATAAATCAGAACCTGAGATTATCGAAAATCTGGCATTACGTTCATCGGGTAACTTTGGAAATAAACCCTTTACTAAAAAATTAGCCAACTATTTCAGAAATTGGCAGTTTTACAATATAGATCCTGATGATATTAGGAAAAATGTTGTACTTCTAGAAGTAGTCAAATTTGTGAAAACCTCAGAAGGAGAGACTATACCAAGCTTGGATAACGAAGCTAGTGAGGTGCAGGAGGTTTTAAACTATTGGGCTAAATATGAGAAAGAAAAACTGGATGCAATTAGTAAAGAACTTCAAGCTAGCCTAAATATAAGTTTAACTGTAGTTGGAACAAAAGAGCCTATTGTCAAAGTACAAGAAGGCGATAGTCAAACAATGCCTTTGTCTAGTATGTCAGATGGGACTTTGAGATTAATTGCTTATTTAATCCTACTTTATCAATCAGATTCAGATATGCCTACCTTGATTGGTATTGAAGAACCAGAACGCAATTTTCATCCAGGAATTCTTAAAGATGTTGCTTCTATCATGAGAAGATTATCTAAAAAAACTCAAGTTATTTTTACTACTCATAGTTCGCAACTACTTGATTGCTTTTCACCAGAAGAAATATCTGCGGATATTTCAGTCATACTTTTAAATAAAAAAGGAGACTTAGGAACTAAAGCTTGTTTATTAGATAAACTAGCTGAAAATCGAGACGATCTTTTAGATTGGATGACTGATTTTGGACTAGGTAGCGCCATTTATCATAGTCACTTAATTGAAGAAATTTTAGCTGCTTAATATGCCTAGTGTTCGGATTTGGACTCCAGAGTCTGACTATGATAGAGATGCAGTCTGCTGTATTGCTAAAAAAATAGTCGAATATTATGAATGTGACTTAAAAATTGAATATGCAACTAAGCAAGGATACAATGATGTAGCACGTAAACCCAATGGCTTGAAGAAAGCAGTTGATATTTATCTGAAAAGAGACGATTTAGTCATTTTTCTTATAGATGCTGATGGTATACAATCTCAAGCGCAAAGGTTGAAGGAAAGAAATTCTTTATATAACAGAATTTTAGAAGTAGTTCATTCATCTGGAGGTAGAGCTAAATTAATTCTCATCCTGCAAGAAGTCGAGGCTTGGCTTTTAGTTGATTGCCTTTGTATATGCTGCTACTTTACCAAAAATATTGAGAATAGAGCTAACCGACAATGGATAGATTTTGCTAATCGCAAACAATTGGGTAAAACTAATTTAATAGCAGAAGCTACACCAGGTGGTAAAAATGCCAAAGAATATCTTGAAGAACTTTCTAAGGAGATATTAATTAAGAAAAATCCTAACCTCAGAGATAAACCCCGAAATTTAAAAGAACTGCAATATGATGAAAAACAATCTCCAGAAATCGCTAAAGTGATAGAAATTACAAATCAAACAATTAGGAGAAACGACTCTTTAGCAGAATTTGCCCAGTGTTTAAAGCAATTAGCTGAAGATAAATCTGTAAATGCAGATACTGGTAAATGAAAACTTAAGTCAAATTCAGTAGTTTTGTTATGCTGATAGAAAAATAAATTTTTGCTGACAGCTAAATAAATGAGAATTGTTAACAGAGAGTAAGTTGACTAATGATGCATTTTATAAAATTCACGCGATCGCGCCATACCATCTACTAACTTTTAATAATCTTCACTGTGAATTGCAACCGCAATTTTACTTAATTATTTAATAACTCGACACATTCTTTTTGCAGTGTTATTTTTGAAACTGTATACCAGTAAATAATCACTTCAAGGATGATACAAAATGCTGGGATGGGTTTTTAGTGGTTTCGTTAAAAAATTAGAGCGTTCAGGAAAGAAGGTTTCACGAGATTTTGGGAAATCGATCAGTAAAGAACTTAACCCTTTAGCTAACAAGATGGACTATATAGCTAAAGAACGGATCAAAGAAATTAAGAGATTAGAACATAAGTTTACAGATGATATTGAGAAATTAGAAGATAAGTTTACAGATGATATTGGCACTCTGATAAATCATGCCGATCATAAAGTTAAGGAGAATCTCAAAGAAATCGATGAGATACGTAAATTGGCTCTCAGTGATGTAAGAAAAACTATTGGTGAAGTTGATGCTTATCTAGAAAATAGAATAAATCAAATCTCTTTGGCTGTAATGAGAGCTTTGAGTCAAACCGAAGCAAGTGTTCAAAAAATCATTACTGAAATTAACATTTTAGAAGACATTTTTTTTGAAGATGCTAATCAATTAGTGGATAAAATCGACATAATGATAGAGAGAAATAGAGAAGCAATTAGTAATGAATTCAAAAAGTATACGGCTCATGCTATACCAAACCCTTTTGATAAATGTAGGCAGAGGTTAAATATAGGTATGAAGTCTGGTGCTATGCTATGTGACGTTGAGCTTTATGAATTAGGAGAATGTTATGAACTAAGTAAATTAAGTGAGAATAGTTCAATAGATGATGTGTTAAAAACTTATGGACAACTTCAACTAAATGCAGCGAGAATGGCTGTTTTAGTGAACAGATCCCCAGAATTGAAAAGACGAGCTATCGAAGACTGGCTCAAGTATGGCTTACTGTGTGAGTTTTGGAGAAAAACGATGAGTGATTATTCTCATACCGAAAATTACTTATTAAAGCCTAAGCAGTCACATAAGTTTTTGACAGGTAAATAAATTAAATATAGGTTCTTTTATGAATAAAACTGATTCAAGAGACTGGAAAACACCTTTAGGATATTATGAAACGGCGATAGAGGAATTAAGACGTACACAGGAAGAATTACAAGCAGAATTAGAGAATATTAGAAAAATTCAGTCTGATTATGCAAATTTAAAATCTGAACTTCAAGCTACTAAACAAGAACTAGCAATAACACAAGGAGATCTGAAAGCTACTAAAGAAGAATTGGATAATACCAAAGTAGAGTTACAAAAGATAAAACAAGAATTTGAAGATTCATTAATAAAAACCCAAAAGCAAGCTGACTCTGCTATTGCAAAAATAAAATCTGTTAAAGCTGGTATTGAAGATGGTTCGATTGTTGCACAAAAAGCTTTAATGCTACGTGGTAAAGATGAGAAGAATTGGATAAGATTCCGTGAACTTGATAGTGTCAATCATCATTGTTTACAAGTCTGGAGAATTGATGATACATGGCATGATGATATTCGAGTTAAAGCTGCATCATTATTACAAGCAAGAGACGATAAACATTGGATGAGGTTTAAATATGTAAAGGATGGAAACGACACTTACCAAGTATGGCATATTGATAAATGGTCTCATAGCGTCAGAGTTGGAGTAGCAAAGAAAACAATGTAATTAAAAATAAGAGAAACTTTCTTAAAACAAAGTAACCAGATTATACTTACCCTTTCTCTCTTTGCGCCTCTGCGCCTTTGCGTGAGTTTTTCCTCTTAAACTAGTTTGTCTTAATAAGATACAAAGAAGTTGATAGAGGGTTTAGCAATGCTAAACCCCTACGAAAAATTTATTTTTATCAGGATTTTTGCGAATTGGTATTAATTAGGCGGATCGATACGATTAACAAAGGCTGCCCAAAGAATCATCGGTGAACCGACACCTAAACAGAATAACCACTGCTGCCAACTTAAAGGCGCTGTTTCAAACACATAATTAATCAACGGCACATGGGCAAAGATAATTTGCAAAATAATCGCCCCTAAAATCCCAAAAGCAATAGCCGGAACATCCACATTTTCTTGAATTGTACCGTCCATTTTGGCAATTAAATTGGGGATTAATTGGCTAATACTCAACAGGTAAAATATTCGCCCCGCAATTAAGGAATTAATCGCCATTGTCCGCGCCAAATTTAAATCGCCTGTGGTTTGCCGGATATATTCAAATACGCCAAATATCACAATCCAGTTAAACAATGAAATTGCTAAAATCCGCTTTAACCTACTTGCCGATAATAAGGGTTCGTTGGGATGGCGTGGTGCTTGTTCCATGACGTTTTGCGCTTTGGGTTCAAAGGCTAAGGGTACTGTCATGGTGATGGAGTTGAGCATATTTAACCAGAGTACTTGTAAGGATAAAATCGGTAAATCTCTGGCTAATAATGTGCTAATCAAAATTGTCATTGATTCCCCACCGTTAACAGGCAAAATAAAGCAAATCGCTTTGATGAGGTTTTTATAAACCGCCCTTCCTTCTTCTACTGCAGCTTCAATAGAAGCAAAGTTATCGTCGGTAAGCAGCATATCTGCGGCTTCCTTAGCAACTTCTGTACCTGCGCCACCCATCGCAATCCCGATATCTGCTTGTTTTAAGGCGGGTGCGTCGTTGACACCATCTCCTGTCATGGCGACGATTTCGCCTTTTGATTGTAAGGCTTCGACTAAACGCAGCTTTTGTTCGGGGGCGACACGGGCGAAGACTACGCCTTCTTCGGCTACTTGGGCGAGTTCTGTTGGTTCCATTTTTGCTAGTTCTGCACCTGTGAAGGCGAGAACTGAACCGTTGTTGTTAATGCCCATACGACGCGCGATCGCCCCAGCTGTGATAGCATGATCTCCAGTAATCATCTTTACCTGAATTCCGGCTGATTGACAGGCTTGCACGGCTTTAATTGCACTCTCACGGGGCGGATCGATCATTCCCTGTAAGCCTAAGAATATCAAGCCATCTTCAATATCTGCACGATCTACTGTATTTTGCCCATCGCTAACAGGCTTTTTCGCTAACGCCAACACCCGCAAGCCTTGTCGCGCCATAATATTCACTTCCCGTTCGATGGAAGTTTGTTTTAATGTCTCGACACAATCGAGGGGACGAGGTTGTCCATTTGTGTTTAACATCAAGGTGCAGCGCTGTAATATCGCCTCGACGGAACCCTTGATATAGATGGTTTTACCCTTGGGTGTGGCGTGTAAAGTCGCCATGTATTGATAGTCTGATTCAAAGGGTATCCCATCTAATTTAGGCATTTGCTTGATTAAAGTTGGCTGGCTAAAACCGACTTTGTTTGCAGCTGTAATTAATGCGCCTTCGGTGGGATCTCCCATGACTACCCATCTACCATTTTTCGTCTCTAGGTGGGAATCATTGCAGAGTAAGCCAGCGATTAAGCATTCTTGTAAACCCTTATCGCTATTCAAATCTACAGGTTTCTCATCGTTGAGAATTTCCCCGTCTGGTACATAACCTACACCAGTGACAGTATATTGATGTCCCCCTGCATAGATGGCTTGTACTGTCATTTGGTTTTCTGTCAAAGTTCCAGTTTTATCGGAACAAATGACAGTTGCACTACCCAAGGTTTCTACCGCCGGTAATTTGCGGATAATTGCATTGCGTCGCGCCATCCGGGAAACGCCAATGGCGAGGGTAACTGTGACAACTGCTGGTAAACCTTCGGGAATGGCGCTGACTGTTAACGCTACCGCCGCTTCTAACGCATCTTGAAAACTGCGGGAACTTAAGCCGACGAAAAAGCACAGGGTAGCCAATCCTAGCACCATATACAACCAATTTTGACTGAATTTATCAAATTTTCTAGTTAAAGGTGTGGAAAGATTGGTATGCTGCTCCATTAGCTGGGAAATGCGCCCGGTTTCCGTGTCATTTCCTGTAGCCACGACAATTCCCGTACCTTGTCCAAAGGTAACAAAACCACCTGCGTAAGCCATGTTTTTTCGTTCGGCTAGGGCGGTGTCTGGGTTTAAGGTTGCGGTATGTTTTTCTATGGCTATTGATTCCCCAGTTAACGCAGATTCATCGATTTGCAGATTTTTTACTTTAATTAACCGTAAATCTGCTGGGACTTTATCGCCAGAAGTGAGTAATACAATATCTCCAGGGACTAACTCGCGGGAAGGGATGCGAATTTTTTGACCGTCACGGATAATTGTGGCTTCCGTAGTAATGGCTTTAGCTAAAGCGGCGATCGCACTTTCGGCTTTTGACTCTTGAATAAAGCCAATGATGGCGTTGGTAGTCGTCACACCCCAAATCACCCCAGCGTTGACAAAACTACCTGTTACCGCCTTCACCAACCCCGCACACAACAAAATAATCAGTAGTGGTTGGTTAAATTGCAGCAGAAACTTCAACCACCAAGGTTTACCCGGCTTCGCCGCCAATTCATTTGCACCCAATTCACTCAACAATCGTTGTGCAGTAGCCTCATTCAACCCATATTCAGCATCAGTTTGTAAACGCGCGATCGCTTCCCCAATATCCAAGCCATGCCAAACAGTCAGCTGCTTATCTTCTGGAGCGATGGTAGATACAGCTGGAGCCATAACTCTTTATTCCCTTTTTTTTAAAGTGTTATATTTTATATAACACGAAAATTTAGTGTCCAAATTAGATAAACACTAAAATATTTCAATAATAATCATAGTTATTGGGCATAGAACAACAGTCAACCGTCAACCGTCAACCGTCAACCAATTCCACGGTTGCCCACTACTCCCACAACTTAGTATGCTGACGTTACAGATAGGGCAGCATTCAGCAGGCGGGTATATTTTGGACTTGGCTACTCCTTTACAATTAATTGGGCGATCGGTGGAATTTCAGCATGTTGTCGAAGTGCTGGCGCGAGATGGTGATTTGCTGATTACGGGAGTACCGGGGAGTGGGAGGCGTACTTTAGTGCGAGGTGCAGCTCAAGAAGTAGGTGCGATCGCATTGGAAATCGATTGTATCCGCGCTATCGATGGGCAGCGATTTGTGCAATTGTTGGCGGAGGCGATTAGCCAAAATTGGCAACTAGAAAAAATCCAAAGTTGGGTAGCTCAGAATGCTAGTGAGTTTTTTATTGGGAATCCTGAAGGAAAACTAAAAATATTACCTTCCCTTAACCAAAAACAGTTATGGCAAGCATTTGAATTATTGTTGCAATTAACACAAATTATCGCCGTAGATTTACAGCAACGAGTAGTATTAATTTTGCATAGTTTTCCCCACATTCGCTCTTGGGATCGAAATAATTTGTGGGAAGCAACATTCCGCAGAGAAATTAAGGCGCAAACGGAAGTTAGTTATGTTTTAATTGCGACTATTGCCGAGACAAGTCAGCACACAGATGAGGCGCATTATCCTTTAGAAACTATACAGTTACCCCCCTTAGCTAAAGATGTTTTAGGATTGTGGGCAAGGGAGATGTTACATACGCAAGGATTGAAATTTGATTCTCGTTCTTGTGCTTTACAACTCTTCTTAGATGCAGTACAAGGACATATAGGCGATGCAATGGCGTTGATTCGCCGCTTGCAAACTTTGTGTCCTGCTGATGAATTAATTACAGAAGAACATGTACAACAAGCAATTGCCGGATTACTCAAAGATTTATCGATTACTTTTGAATCATTACTGATGCTATTACCTGCAAATCAGGTACACTTGCTGGAATGTTTAGCTTTAGATCCCACAGCAAAACCCCAGAGTAAAGAGTATATTCAAAAACATGGACTATCAAGAGGCGGCAGCCTACAAGGTGCATTGACTGGATTACAGCATAAGGGTTTAATTTACAATGCAGAGCAAGGTTATAAACTAGCTTTGCCGTTATTAGGTTTGTGGTTGCAACAACGTTTGAGCTAAAAATTAGGAAATTTGCTGCTTAAGCCTATGCGTAGAAGGCTTGTAATTACAGTTTTAGGGTTATTAGCCTTAGTTCTGGCTCATCAAATGGCTCTCATCTACCAAATTCAGCCAGGAATCTCTTTATGGTTTCCGCCATCAGGTGTGGCGATCGCGCTCACTTTTTGGTTAGGGACTGATGGTATCCTGCTGACAGGATTGGCATCATTTTTGATGGCACCATTTTGGGGCTTGCATGGTTGGGAACAACTCATTGGTTTTACTGATGGTATAGAGCCTTTGATTGCTTGGTTACTCTATCGTCGTCTCAAACAAGGTTCGCTGCGATTAAATAATCTCAGAGATGCTGCAATTTTTACCTTAACCGTACCCATAGCAGCCTCCGCTACTTTAGCTGTGATTGGTAGCTTAATTTGGTTAGCTGCGGGGAAAATATCTTTGGCTAGCTTGGCGCAAACTATCCCTAATTGGTGGTTAGGTAATGCTATGGGAGTGATGGCAATTACACCAACTGCTTTATTAGTATTCACGCCATTTTTTCAGTCTATGGGCTGGATAGATAATGACGAAGGTGCAGATTCTAGCTTTAATGCTGTCAACTTTCGACAATCGCGGCGATATATTCTGGAAATTAGCACGATTATTTTCTTGTGTATTGCGATCGCAATTTTAACTGTTACCCAAACTCAGCAAACACATTTTCGCTTCCAACAATTATCTTTTTTAAGCTTTGTTCCCGTTTTATGGGCTGCTAGTCGCTTTGGTGTTACCAGTGGAATGTTAATCTCTACATTCTGCGTATTAGTTACTTTATTTTGTTATCTCATTGTCTACCCAGATACAATTTTAATAGACAAGTTTATGCTTCCTGGTGAAGTTTTACACGTTCATAAACTAAGTTTATTAGTACAATGTGCTGTGGCTTTACTAGTAGGAACGGCAATTACAGAAAGAGCTAATACCCAAGTAACATTAGCCGTGGAAAGAGTCAAACTTGGTGAATATCAAGCCCGTGCTAAACTTTCAGAAAAACTTATTTATCTCAATGATTCTTTAGTTGCTACTAATATTTGCTTAGAGGAATCTAACCGGGAAAAAGATGGATTACTCAAGCGCGAAAAATCTCTGCGGCAACGTTTAGCCAATATTCTTGAAAGCATGACTGATGCCTTTATCGCCGTTAATCAAGATTGGCAAATTACTTATATTAATCAACAAGCAGTGAAAATTATCGGCGTAGATGCAGATAGAATAGTAGGAAATAACTTTTGGGAACAATGGCCAGACAGTCACGGTACACCATTTGAGCGCGAATATCGTCGCGCATTAGCTGAGGGAATACCCGTACATTTTGAGGCTTTTTGCGAACGAGATTGTAAATGGTTTGAAGCCCATGCTTACCCCTCAGAAGATGGTTTAGGTATCTTTTTTAGAAATATTACTAGACGCAAGCAAGCAGAAGTAGAACGAGAACAATTATTAACTAGAGAGCAAGCTGCAAGGGCGGAAGCGGAAAAAGCCAACCGCCTCAAAGATGAATTTTTAGCCGTACTTTCCCATGAATTACGTACTCCCCTCAACCCGATTTTAGGTTGGGTATCCTTAATTAAAATGTATAAATATGAGGGAGAAAAATTATTTCGGGGCTTAGAAATTATCGAGCGCAATGCTAAGTTACAAATTCAACTAATTGAAGATTTGTTAGATGTTTCTCGCATTCAACAAGGCAAAATGGTGTTAAATATTCAGCCAGTGAATTTAATTAAGACAATTTCAGCAGCTTTGGAGACAATGCACTTAGCATTAGAAGCGAAAAATATTCAACTAAAAACTAGTTTAGATAGTCATGTTGGCTTAGTAGCTGGTGATGTCGCTCGCTTGCAACAAATATTTTGGAATCTTCTATCTAACGCCGTAAAATTTACACCATCAGGAGGACAAATAGAAGTAAGGCTAGAAAAAGTAGATAGCCATGCTGTAATTCAAGTTAAAGATAATGGTAAAGGTATTAGCTTAGATTTTCTCCCCCATGTATTTGAATATTTCCGCCAAGCTGATGGCACAATTACCAGAGAATTTGGCGGCTTAGGATTAGGACTAGCAATTGTGCGCCATCTCACAGAATTGCATGGCGGAACAGTGCAAGTAGAAAGCCAAGGAGAAGGTACAGGGGCAACATTTACTGTAAATTTACCATTAATGCCCAAACAATCACAAATATCAGCCAATCAACGAGCATTCAATAATCATGAAAATTTGGCAGGTTTACGAATTTTAGTAGTAGATGACGATCGCGATACAGGTGAATTTATCACCATTATGCTGGAAAATTTAGGCGCATCAGTCACGGCTGTCACTTCCGCCGGCGAAGCTTTAGAAATTATTGCCCAATCTCGCCCAGATTTACTGTTAAGCGATATTAGTATGCCGGGAATAGATGGCTATATGTTAATTCGTTTAATTCGGGCTATGCCACCAGAACAAGGAGGAAAAATTCCCGCGATCGCGCTGACAGCTTTCGCCGGGGAAATCAATCAAAAACAAGCAATTGCAGCCGGCTTTCAAATGCACCTATCTAAGCCAGTGGAATTAGAAAAATTATTAACAGCAACCACAGAAATTTTAGAATTAGAGGATAGGGGATAGGGGCTAGGGCTGGTTTGTCACCTCTGAATACGGGGGCGCAGACTACAAGAAGTGAGACTTTTTACTACAATCTAAAACGTAGCATTGAAACCCTCACAAGGGTGTGGAAACCCCACCCCTACTTTATTACGTATTAGAACGCGGATTGGTATGAGAACCAAACATGATAACTTCTCTCTGCTAGCCCCTAGCCCCTAGCCTCTAGCCCCTAGCCCCTTTAGACAAAGATGAAATCTCGACTGAAGTTTACGTTGGTTGAGTCTTCTACAACACAAATTAAATCATCACCAAAGTAAATCGCCGTATCGAGAGCGGAACTACCAGACAAGTCTTCTGAGACGAGTGTATATTGACTAGCATCACCAACAGCTTCGATCAAATCTCTCTGGAAATCCCAGTCAGTAATAGTGGCATAACCAAAGTCTTGGTATGAAACTCCCCAGTCACCACCAATCACGAAAGTATCAGATCCAGCACCACCAACTAGAGTGTCATACTCTATGCCACTAGTTCCATAACCATCAAGGCGATCGTCTCCATCTCCACCAAACAAAATATCATCACCACTCAAACCTATGAGGATGTCATCGCCGCCCCCACCGTCTAGGGTATCATTGCCACTGGTACCAGTGAGGTTGTCATCGCCGCTACTGAGGATAGCATTGGTATTGTCATCTTTGAAGCTGTAAGTGGTATTTTCTATGCCATACTCACCAACTGAAAAGTGCGATGATTGTTGAGGTACAGTCAAGTCTGTTAAGCTTGAGGCACTACTGCTAGACTTGCTAATAAATCCATTGTCTGTACTGAGGATGCTCAGATTTAACCTGGAGTCAGGTACACTTGCTGGAATGCCATTAATAAAACTGGTATTTTTAGCATCTAAAGGATGAATGTTTGTCCTATCTGCTGCAAACATGGGTAATCTCCTAAGTTTTCAGAATTGCTTGTTTTCGCTAAATAAGCCTTTGAGGTTATCCCATCTAAATGGGCTTTGTGCTTATAGCGGCTGAAAGCTTTAGGAGTTAGAAATCCGGTATAGTCCTGATTTTCAATTTATACCAAACTGCAATCTAAAACGTAACATTGAAACCCTCATAAGGGTGGGGAAACCCCGCCCCTACCTTTATTACATATCAGAACGCGGATTGGTATGAGAACCAAACATGAAAACCTCTCTCCTAGCCTCTAGCCCCTAACCCCTTTAGACAAATCGGAAATCCCGACTGAAGTTTACATCGGTTGAGTCTTGGATCACACAAATCAAATCATCACCAAAGTAAACCGCCGTATCAGAGGCTAAACTACCAGACCAGTTTTCTGAGACTAGTCTATATTGACTAGAATTACCAATAGCTTCAATATAATCGCTCTGCCAATTCCAGTCACTAATAATGGCAAAACCATCGCCTTGGTATGAAACTCCCCAGCCACCACCAAGAATGAAGGTATCAGATCCAGCACCACCAACTAGAGTGTCATATTCTGTGCCACTAGTTGCATAGCCGTCGAGGCGATCGCTACCATTTCCACCATACAAAAGATCGTTACCACCCATACCTATGAGGGTGTCATTACCGTTAGCACCTTCGAGGGTCTCATTACTGCTGGTACCCATAAGGTTATCATCGCCGTTGCTAGTGATGAGGACATCATCAGCATTGTATATTTTCAAGCTATCGTTGGAGTTTTCTTGAGTATATTCACTACCTTGAAACGGCGATGATTTTTGATAGATTGTCAAATCTGATAAGCTGGCATCACTACTGCTAGACTTGCTAGTAAATAGATTGTCTGTACTGAGGACGCTCAGATCCAAGCTGGAGTCTAATATACTTGCTGAAGTGGGATTAACAAGACTGCTATTTTTAGCGTCTAAAGGCTGCATATTTGTACTATTTGCTGCAAACATCGGTAATTTCCTGGATTTTCAGAATTGCTTGTTGTCGCTAAATAAGCCTTTGAGGTTATCCCATCTAAATGGGCTTTGTGCTTATAGCTTCTGAAAGCTTTAGGGGTTAGAAATCCGGGTATAGTCATGATTTTCAATTTATACCAAACTGCAATCTAAAACGTAACATTGAAACCCTCACAAGGGCGGGGAAACCCCACCCCTACCACAATCTTTATTACGTATCAGAACACGGATTGGTATGAGAACCAAACATGAAAACCTCTCTCCTAGCCCCTAGTCTCTAGCCCCTAACCCCTAGCCCCTCTTTTTCAGTGGGATAGGAGGGATTGATCGGTGCGTAAAATTGCCGCTAACTACCTTTTAAACAACCTCTAAAGGCATGAGGCCGTTTTTCAACTTTCACAGTCTAAGTTGCCCATAGTTCAAAAAAGACTCAAGCCATGCTTTAAAGATTGTTTAAATTTTGTGGCAGAGATTATCTAGTAGGAACGCTCGTAATTCCCCTGAATTAGCTATATCTAGCTTACTTCGTACTTGTACTTAAATCTCCTAATTAGTTTCTGAGCATAGTTTTTTAGGAGATGTAGGACGGATTTTCCATTCTTATCTGAACTATAGCACATTGAGACATTTATAAGCAAATCGGGACAATTAAGTTTTGATTTTGTTGCTGACTTTTTGTGCTGTGGTTCTACTCGATTAATTACTTTCCCTAACAACTAAGTAAATTTATTTTTTGTTACATAGTTCGCTTGATTTGCACTGTTATATTTATCGTCAGTGTTGATAATAAGATCAAGTAGAGTTAAACTAAATTCCGAATTGGCAATTTTTCGAGAATTATGTAGAATTTGCAGCAGTTGCCAAATTTTTTTCTCAGTCTAACTCTCAGGATTATCTTCGGCAATTAAGGCATCGAGAATATTAATTTATTCTAATAATTTCTGCTCTTGTGGCTCGCGGCGCTGTTGAAAAGGAAACGCTGACAGCACTTATTAATATCGTATATGAGAGTGTCAGAACTATAAACTGTCAATCGGCAATACTCATAGTAGAAATTTTAGTTTTAAGTTTTAGATAATCGATGCTGTGTATATACAGGGTTATTTGTAGTAGTTACGAAAAGTTAGCCAAATTATCTTTTTTTGTGATTTTTACCCAGGAGTATTATGATGAAAGCTTATGTACTAGCAAGTAATACGGGAATTGATGCACTCACATTCAGCGATCGCCCAGAACCTCAGCTAAGTGTGGGACAAGTTTTAATTAAAGTTAAAGCTGTATCTCTGAATTACCGTGATTTACTGGTGGCTGAAGGGGCTTATGGTACGGGGGTAAAATATCCTTTAATTCCCCTATCTGATGGCGCGGGGGAAGTTGTGGCGATCGCACCAGGAGTCACCAGAGTCAAAATCGGCGATCGCGTCGCCGGTATTTTCTTTCAAGATTGGATTGCTGGCGCTTTAACCAGAGTAGCGATGAAGTCTGATTTAGGCGGTGCTATCGATGGAATGTTGGCTGAATATGTCGTTTTACACCAAGATGGCTTAGTTATCTTACCTGACCATCTCTCCTATATTCAAGGTGCAACTTTACCTTGTGCAGCCGTGACAGCTTGGCACGCCCTAGTTACCAAAGGTAATATTACCGAAGGTAACACCGTCTTATTATTGGGTACAGGTGGAGTCTCTATTTTTGCGCTGTTGTTTGCTAAATTATACGGTGCCAGAGTCATTATAACTTCCAGTAGCGATGGCAAATTAGCCAAAGCTAAAAATTTAGGCGCAGACGAAACAATTAATACTAAAATAACCCCAGATTGGGAAAAGCAAGTTTACGAACTGACTAATCGCACAGGTGTAGATCATGTTGTGGAAGTAGGCGGTACAGGTACTTTACCAAAGTCTTTACAAGCAGTGCGTATTGGCGGGCGCGTCAGCTTAATTGGCGTACTCTCAGGAAGAAATGATGCGATTGACCCGATGCCCATACTCGTTAAAAGTATAACAGTTCAAGGCATTTATGTTGGCAGTCGCAAAATGTTTGAGGCGATGAATCACGCCATTCAAGAAAATCAATTACAGCCAGTTATTGATAGAGTTTTTCCCTTTTCTGAAGCCAAAGCTGCATATAATTATCTCAAAAGTGGCGCTCACTTTGGTAAAGTTGTGATTGAACTATAGCAATCTTAAATGATTTGTGAAAGATGACATAAATGGTTGTTGACTGTTAATCGTTGAAAGTCAACAGTCACCAGTCAACAGCCAAACTTTAATCAAAGTATGAGTCAAATGGAACCTGAATTTAACTTTTTTCAACAGTGGTATCCACTCTCACCAATTGAAGATTTATTTGGAGAAAAACCAACTGCGGTTACACTTTTGGGACTGCGTTTAGTTATCTGGAAACCCAAATCATCTGCAACTTTCCGCGTCTTTTTAGATAAATGTCCCCATCGCCTTGCGCCTCTAAGTGAGGGACGCATTGATGAGAAAACGGGAAATTTAATGTGTAGCTATCATGGTTGGCAATTTGATGCGCAAGGAATATGCACTCATATTCCCCAAGCAGAAAATCCGGAATTGTTGAGCAAAAATCTCGAAAATTTATGTGCTGTCACCCTACCAGTACGTCAAGAACAGGGTTTACTTTGGGTTTGGCCTGATGTAAAATCTAGAGAACAAGCGGCTAATACACCTTTACCTTTATCACCACAAGTAGATGCTACTAAAGGTTTTGTGTGGTATTCTTACGTGCGAGATTTAGAATATGACTGGCAAATCCTAATTGAAAATTTAGCAGATCCTAGTCATGCACCATTTGCCCATCACGGCGTACTAGGCGATCGCGCTAAAGCTAGACCAATACCGATTACAATTGTGCAATCTACTCCCAATTTGATTGAAGCTAGTGCTGAGGGAAGGTTTGAAACCAAAATTATCTTTGAACCGCCTTGTCGCTTAGAGTATACAACCAAGTTTGGTAACGATGGAAAGCAAGTAGGACTTGTCACCTATTGCATACCCTTATCTCCAGGTAAATCTCGGCTTATTGCCCAATCTCCCCGAAACTTTGCCCAAAAACTTCACCGTCTGCGCCCTCGCTGGTGGGATCATATTACTGTACGCAATGAATTAATTGATGGAGATATGATACTGTTACAACAGCAAGAGTATTTTCTTCAACAAACGCGATCGTCCCAAAGCTGGAAAACTGCTTTTAACCTACCCACAAGTGCAGATAGGTTAGTAATTGAATATCGCAATTGGTTTGATAAATATTGTCAGGGACAGTTACCTTGGAATGAAGTAGGGATTAGCATTCCCGAAATTAGGCAAATCAATGACAATCGAGAACAAGTTTTAGATCGTTACAAACAGCATACCCAGCATTGCAGTAGTTGTCGGCGAGCGCTGAAAGTTATACAACGCTTGCAGATAGGAATGTTAATTTACTTTGCTATTACTGTTTGCGCTGTGGCGTTGTTGGAAGATTCAGTAAAACTGCAGCTGGGTTTACCTCTAATTGTCACAGCAGTGCTGAGTTTAGGAGCTTATGCTTGGTTAAAATTCTGGCTGACTCCGAAGTTTTACTTTGTAGATTACATCCATGCGCAGAGATAGAAGTTAGGGATTTGGCGATGAATCAATCAAATAACATGGGAATACTAGAAAAATTTGTGAATACAGTGATGGGGGTAAAAACTGTAAATCAACAACCTACAAATACAGCAATAGCTAATACACAAGAACTAGATATCAAAGCAGTTGTAGTTTATAAACTAGGGACTATCTTACAAATAGTAACTATGCTGTTGGTGTTACTAGGAATGGAAAAATTAGTTAATCTCATTGATAGTAATTCTGCTGTTCCTAGTTGGGTTAGTACTGTATTGACTAGCTTATTATTTGCTGTATTCAGTCTCCGTTCGCGCATTTTTTCGCTTTTAGATAATACCCGTTCTCGTCAGACTTACGACCAAGTAATTAGACCAAAATGGTCTCCTGCACCGTTAGTATTTCCGATAGTCTGGATGATAATTGCAGTGTTGCGGGTAATTTCTTCTGTTTTAGTTTGGCAAGAAATGAACCACCAATTTTTAGTTTTACCGTTCATTTTATTTGTCGTACATCTGGCTTTTGGTGATACTTGGAATACAATTTTTACTGTAGAACGCAGATTAGGCGCAGCTGTTCCTGTAGTTATTTTCGGCCCTTGGTTATCGGCTTTAGTGGTAACAGCAATTTATTGGCAAACTAATCCAGTAGCGGGGATGATTTTATCATTTTCTTGTGTGTGGCTGACTGTCGCTGCTGTATTAGTATTGAGGATTTGGCAATTAAATGGATCTGAGCCACTGTATCCTTTAAAAAGAACACCTGTGGTAAGTTCATGATGCCAGGTTGATTCTGATTATCTTTGCTCACATCAGTTTAATTTAAGCGATCGCTCTCCAGAAAAGCAAACCGAATCTGGAATTTACCAAGAGCGATCGCTCTATAATTCTATATTAGACCTCTTGCAAAAGTCCTAATTTTCTCATTCTTCTCTGCGGCTCTGCGGCTCTGCGTGAGCTTTTCAAACTCCTAATCAACACAGCAACAATATTTAGGCAAGAAGTCTATTCTAAAATGTTGGTATCATCACCCATATCAGCGCTATGTCAGCTATCACCGTCAACTTAAACCGCATCATTCAACTTACCGACAATCAATTTTATGAACTTTGTCGAGAAAACCCTGAGGTTAAATTTGAGCGCAACGCCAACGGAGAAATTCTGATTATGTCACCGACAGGTGGAGAAACTGGAAATTGTAACTCAGAAATTAATGCTGATTTTGTAATTTGGAATCGCCAAACTCAACTAGGAATATGTTTTGATTCCTCCACCTGTTTTAAACTTGCAAATGGTGCTAATCGTTCTCCCGATGTTGCTTGGATTCAAAAAGATAGATGGAACACACTTACACCGGAAGAGAAAGAAAAGTTCCCACCGATTGCACCAGATTTTGTTTTAGAGTTAATGTCACCAAGCGATAGTTTGTCAGAAACGCAAACAAAAATGCAAGAATATATAGATAATGGCGTGAGATTAGGATGGTTAATTAATCCCAAAATGCGTCAGGTGGAAATTTATCGTTTGGGTAAAGCAAAAGAATTATTAGAATCACCAACAGAATTATCAGGAGAAGATGTCTTACCTGGATTTATTTTAAATTTGCAATTAGTTTGGAAGTAAAGACAAGCAGACAGAATTTCAAATCAGCCAATGCCCATTTTCAAGCTAATTGATTGCGAATCACCTTCTCAAATTCTGCGATCGCATCATATTGATCGGGCATAGCAATATATTGTAGCAGTAATGCAGGGTCTAAATCAGGAAAAAACCCACTCCGGTTGACTTCTTGATATTCTCCATCTTCAGTTAGACGAAATATTTTAATTTCGTGAGATTTCCAAAACCAAACCTCAGGCACTTTTTTTGGTTTATATAAATCTGTTCTGTTAATTGTACCGCTAGATACAATAACTTCAATGACAATATCAGGTACTTCTTTTTCTGTACCAATACTGTAAGACTCATCCGGTGTACCAGAAGCATACCCTGGTTCTTCCAGTGTAAACCCACCCCGACCGTAAAACCGGATTCCTTTGTATTTCATGTAAGCTTCTAGCAGATAGCCAAAAGTTCTTTTCACTTTCTCATGCTTCTCACCAATCGGAGCCATAATTTCTAATATCCCTGACAAATAAGACAGTCGGACATTGCGGTTGTCCTGTAACTGTGCTTCAATTCCTTTAAATTGCTCCCACGAAACATCCTTGAGAGTTACCAGTTTTTCTGCGGTGAATTGCTCTACAACTGGGATGCTCATAACAACACTTCCTGTATAGGCATAATCTAGCGATCGCTAATTTTAGTATAGAGTCTCCCTTGTCCCGGATGTGCGCGTGATGACCCAATTTTGCGATCGCAGTGCATGATTTTTGGTTTCTGTCCCAATATAGTGATTAAGGCATAATTGGCATTTATAGTTAATTATGCAGGAAATCGTCTGTAAATTTAGGTAAAAAGATATATATTACTTTACTTTGGTTAACAGGAGACAGGTTAAATGATATTTGCAGAATTTTTTACATTTCCTTTGCTAAAAGAAGATGCAAAAGGACAAAAATATATTTTTTGGCAAGTAGATCAACAATTACAACAATATATTCATAGTTTAGTTAACCAAAAACCTAATATTAGTAAACCCGAATTGGTGAGAATTATTTTACATAATTTTCAAAATGATCCTAAAAAAAAGTTAAATAGAAGAGTTTGGAGCGCTTTTTTATCAAGATTTAGCTATAAAGCGGCTTGGGAAATTAGGACAAATATCGTCAAAATATCGGCGAGAGTTGATTTAGATCGTGATACTTTATTCCATGAATTATTGCAAATTTCTTTAACTAGTGCTTTAGCGCCAGAAAAATGTTTAGATAATTTATGGAAATATCCAGAATATGAAAATTTAGAATTACATATATGGTATTACAAATTCGCCAAATATGTTAATAAGAGAATGACAGGCTTTCTCTGCGATAAATTGCGCGAAATCGAAGGCTTAAGAACATTTCAAAGAAGTGATTTAGGATTAGCGGCTAGGGTGACTAAAACGCGAGTAGTTACGGTTTTACAACGTCTGGGACTTAATGAAGTGACTATTTTACATTACACTTTAGTTTGGCAATGTTTTCAAGAAGCTAAGGATGGAGGATTGATTAATTTTAGCTCTCCCCAACCTCAAGCTTTTGATGCTATTTGTAGCCGTTATCAGCAGTTTTCTTGTCAATTACCACAGTTATTACCCGAGCCACAAACAGTAGATGGAACAGTTATTCAGCAATGGCTACAAGAAATTGGGAAAGCAATTCGTAATTATATTGATTTCGCTCAAGTTTCTTTAGATGAACCAATTTCTCAGGATGCAGAAACTTTAACACGGTTAGATTTAGTCCCCGATGAAAATTCAATTATTCAAGGAAATGATAGCCTGCGTTATGAAATTAGGGAGTATCTTCACCAATTAAGAGAACAAATTTCTTACCAAATTGATCGTTTGCAACCAGAAGCACAAAGAATTCCTCTATTTTTACATGGATTAAATTTATCTCAAGAAAAAATCGGTGTAGAAATTGGTGCTAATCAATCTACTGTTGGGCGGCGTTACAAAAAAACTTTGTGGGAATTGTTAAGTCATTTAGGAACATGGGCTAAGGAATATTTAAAAATAGATTTAAGTTCCGAAAAGCTCAATGATTTAAAAACTTATTTACAAGAATATCTGGATGGCTTTTATTACAGCTTAATGCATAATTTCTTGAATAATTCTCTCCAAGCCTTAGCATCTCCATTGCGAGAAATTATGCGCTTATTTTGGCTGCAACAAATGCATGTAGAGCAAATAGCTAAGTTAAGCAATTTATCGTTGCTAGAAGTTGAGCATCAGTTAAAATTAGGCAAAGAAACTCTGAATTTAGATATAATCACACAAATTGCCGTTAGAATTAATATGCCTTTAGCTAATGAAGGAATAGCATCCAAGCAAGTGGGATATTTAATGGATGACTGGCTAAAGACTGCTGATTTTGGTAATAATTAGAATTTTATATTTATTCAGGAAATTAACAATGAATAGCAACTGGAAAACATTTCAACTTTACACAGATGACAATATCTGGCTAGATTGTCAAGAAACTGAACTTAAACAAGCAGAAGCTGCAACAAATTTACAAAGTAATCAAACCGCTCGTCATTATGCTTATATTAATCATCTTTGTTTGCATGGCTTTTTACGTTGGTTAAAAGAAAATTGGGAGTTAGACTCTAGTTACATAGTTCCCAGCGCGAGAGAATTAGCGAGTATTTGGGAATTAGTTAATGGTACGGCTTTAAATATTGGGGAAAGACGATTGGTATTAATTCCTCACGATGCGGTAGATACAGCAGAATTTTCTGTACCGCAAGAATGGGTTGATATTCCTAATTTTGTCGCTAGTTATTATTTACCTGTACAAATCAACTTAGAACAGAATTGGCTGCGACTTTGGGGTTATATCACGCATAAAACTCTCAAAGAAAAAGCTGTACACGATCCAATTTATCGCACCTACTCAGTTAATAGTCATGATTTGATTCCTGATTTAGATATTATATTGTTGGCGCGAGAAATTTGTGGTGCAGAGACAGCAAATATACCATCTTTACCTTTATTATCGCCAACAATAGCCGCATCGCTGATCGATAAATTAAGTCAGCCATCGCCTTATTCTCCCCGTTTAGATATTCCCTTTACCCAGTGGGGTGTATTATTAGCAAATGATGAATGGCGAGAACAACTTTATATAAATCGCACTGCGACAACAGCCAAAAAGATGTTAGTAAATCTCCATCATTGGTTAAACAATGATTTTACCGAGTCTATGAAAGCTGGATGGTGTTCGGTGAGTGAATTTTTCACCACAGAACCAAAATTAGTGACTGTGAGGAATACCGCACATATTAAACAAGCCAAGCTGTTAAATTTGCAGTTGCAAATCAAAGAGCAATCTGTAATTTTGTTAGTAGCGCTAACTCCGGAAGCAGATGGTAGGGTTGGGGTTTTGGTACAAGCGCATCCTTATGGAAGCGAAAAACAATTACCGGCTTTTTTAACTTTGGCTTTACTGTCAGATTCATCACAACAGCTTCATGCGGTGACTTCTAGAGAACGAGATAGCTATATTCAATTACCGTATTTTCGCTGTGATAAAGGAACAAATTTTTACATTCAACTTGCGATCGCTGATGTCAGTTTTGTAGAAGAATTCGCGATTGATGATGATAATTAGGCTGCAAGTAGTGATTTATCAGGCTTTTCTCTATATAGTCCTAATTTTTCGGCAATTTGACGAAATCTTCATGTAATGCCTTTTATTCTTCATGAAATTCTCGACCAAAAACCCGTATATATACTTGTATAGGTTAAAAGTATCTCACAGGAAATTAGGGTTAGCAAATAATCGAGAATATTTATTACTTTAATTCTCATTGTTAACACTGAATTTATGTGTGGTAAATCTGAAGCTGCATAGTGAGCTAGCAATGAGTAAGCGCGTTGTCTTCAATTTTGGACTAGGTAGTTTTAAGGCGGGATTTCCCTCAATTACTGCTGAATTATGGGAAACTGATGGCGTGCGATTGCAACAACTATTTGGCAGTTTACCACCAGCACCAGAAATTATTACCTGTTATCGTGATTGGAAACATTTATACAGCGCTTTAGCTCAACGTTTAAATCGTAGTAGCAGAATTGAAATTGACAGCGCCAGTTTAACTAATATTTCCCAAGATGATTTATATACTTTATGTGAGCGCTTACGAAGAGAAATTAACTCTTGGCTAAATGCTGAAAGCTTCCGCGATATAGAGAGAAAATTGCGGACATTGCTAAATTATACAGCAGAGATACGGATTGTCATAGAAGCTAGTGATGATTTATTGTGGCGCTTACCTTGGCATTTATGGGAATTTGTCGCTGATTATCCCCAATCAGAAGTAGTTTTAAGTTTGCTGGAATCAAAGCGGGTAGCAGGTAAATCGCCAACATCTAGCAATCAATTGCGGGTACTGGCTATTTTGGGAGATAGTCGGGGAATAGATATTAATACAGACAAAAATCTCTTAAGCCAACTTCCGAATATCACACCCACATTCTTATTAGAACCCGATCGCAAAACTATTAATGATAAATTATGGCAGCAAAGTTGGGATATTTTATTTTTTGCTGGACATAGTTCTAGTCAAGCAGAAGACAGCAAAGCCAAGATTTACATTAATCAAAATCCAGAAAATCACAGTTTAAACATCCCTGACTTAGAGTATGCCTTATCTCAAGCAATTCAGCAGGGTTTACAGCTAGCAATTTTCAATTCCTGCGATGGTTTAGGCTTGGCGCGACAATTGGCTAAATTATACATCCCGCAAATTATCGTCATGCGCGAGGATGTACCGAATATAGTCGCACAGGAATTCCTCAAGTATTTTTTAGCAGAATTAGCCCAGGGTGAATCTTTGACGCTAGCGGTACGCAGAGCCAGGGAAAGACTGCAAGGATTAGAAAACGAGCATCCTTGCGCTAGTTGGTTACCAGTAATTTGTCAAAATTCTCCAACTGAATTATCAACTTGGCAACCACCTCAACAACCAACCAGACAAACAACTCCAAACCGCAAACGTACTTTGATAACGATGATTTTGATAAGTTTCATCGTCACCAACTTAGTTATGGGAGTGCGTTACATCGGCTTATTGCAACCTTCAGAATTACATGCATTTGACCATTTTATGCAAATGCGATCGCACATCTTACCAGAACAACCAGACAATCGCCTTTTAATTGTAACTATTGGTGACGAAGATATTACTTATCAAGAAAATGAGAAAATGGATATGCGATGGTCGCTATCAGATCGCGCATTAGCTGAACTATTACAAAAACTCGATCGCTATCAACCAAAAGCAATTGGCTTAGATATTTATCGCGATATTCCCCCAGATCCTAAATATATAGATATAGCCACGCGATTTCAAAAAGACAATCGTTTACATACTATCTGTAAAGGCGCAACTCAAGATGATGGTATTACCTATGGAATAGCACCAGCACCCAATGTTCCAGACACAAGAATTGGTTTTAGTGATGCTGTAGAAGATGCACATCATACAATTCGTCGTCAGCTAATGAATATGACTCAAGACAAAACATCTTTATGTCAAGCTGAAGATGCTTTTGCACTCAAATTAGCATTGCACTATTTAAATCCACAAAATCAACAATATGAAGTAACCCCAACCGGGGAATTAAAAATTGGTGATGTGGTATTTCCCAAATTAACCAACCACAGTAGCGGTTATCAAGATTTAGATGTGCAACCTTATCTAGGTTATCAAATATTACTAAATTATCGTGCCCAAGAAACGCCAGATAATATTGCTAAAAAAATTTCTCTTAAAGATATTTTACGCGATCGCATCCCTATTGATGAACTCAAAAATCGCTTGATACTCATTGGGATTACTGCACGTAACAAAATTAATGCCAATGAGGATTTATGGAAAACGCCATTTAGTAATTCTACACAACCATTAATAGCAGAAACACCAGGAGTATTTATTCAAGCACAGATGATCAGTCAAATTATCAGTGCAGCTTTAAAAGAAAGACCTTTATTGTGGTGGTGGACTTTAAAAATAGAAGCAATATGGGTGTGGTTATGGTCAGTTTTTGCAGCTTGGTTAGCTATATGTAATTTTACATTTATTCAAAGAATATTTCTAGTATCCATCGGCATTTTCAGCTTATGGGCTATCTGTTTACGAATTTTTTTCTCAGCAGGATGGATACCATTTATCCCGGCATTATTGGTATTTATAATTACTCACTTTTTAGTTAGTTATTTATTAAATCAGCCTCAAAGAGGAGGACAAGCAGGAAAATTGTAGAGACGCGATGAATCGCGTCTATAAGCATTGACACCCACCTTTAATTACCCTCATTAACCAAAATAAAATATCATGAATATGCAAAATTTAAATTTGCCAATAATTAGATTTTTATGTTGCTTACCTTTATTAGGTATTCCCTTAACAATCATACCAAATTTAGCCCAAGCCGAGAATAATTCAGTTACTCAACAAACCAATAATCGCCAACAATTACAGACATTTCAAAGACGAAAATTACCCAACAACGGCGCACCAAAGGGGAGAAGGAGGGGAATCGGCGGACGTAGTGAATGTCCTCAAGAATTGAGTCAAATTACTGCTTTAGTACCAGCATTTACAGAAGAAGGAATGGAAAAATCTACTATAGAAAGAACTTTATCTCAATTTCCTACTTTTTGGGTTTACGTTCCCGAATTACCAACTAATGCCAGATTTGCTGAATTTACAATCCAAGATATAGATAATCAAAAGAAATTTTTTCGCCAAAAATTAATCCTTTCCGGTCAAGCTGGTATTATCAACTTGCAATTGCCAAATAAGCCAGAATATGCCTTAAAAAATGGTAATAGATATCAGTGGATCTTGACAGTTTATTGTAATGAAGAACCAGCCATATCTGAAGAATATATTTCCGTAGATGGTTATATTCAACAGGTAGGATTAAAACAGAATATTAAACCAGATGATTATTTAACTTTGGCAGAAAATAATCTCTGGTATGACAGCCTGACTATATTAGCAGAATTCCACCGCGATCGCCCCAAGGATGAAATCATTCATCAAGACTGGTGGGAATTATTAAAAACCGTGAATTTAGCGGATATTTCTAACGCTAAATTTCGCGAAACTTACAAATTTACCGAATGAAAGGAAACAGGGAACAGGGAACAGGGAACAAGGATTTTTTCGCCCACAATTCCACTCGCTTTTAAACCTTACTTTGGGGCTAGGTTTTTCCACTGTTCCCTCAACTCCGTTCCCTGTTCCCGCCCCGAAGGGGCTTAATAAATCTCACTTTTAAATCTTTGCGTCTGGTGCGTGCAAAAAATACTAACCCCCTATTACCCATGCTAAAAAGTCCTTTAATCATCGCCCTTTTAACTTTTCTGGGGATAATATTTACAATCAGCGATAGCACTTTTGCCCAAGTCATCCCCGATAATAGTTTAGGAACCAAAGTAGAATCCCTCAACCCCCAAATCGATCAAATTACAGGCGGTTCCCTCAGAGGGACAAACCTGTTTCACAGCTTCTCGGAATTTAACATTGATGCGGGTAGGGGTGTTTACTTCCAAAATCCCCACAGCGTTAGCAACATTCTGACGCGCATTACCGGAAACAACCCCTCGCAGATTTTCGGTACACTTGGCGTATTGGGCAATGCTAACTTATTTTTGCTCAATCCCAACGGCATTATTTTTGGTGAAAATGCGCGTCTAGATATTAGCGGTTCCTTTTTCGCCAGTACCGCCAAAAGCTTAGTATTTGACAACGGCTTAGAATTCAATACTACCAACCCCGAAGCACCACCCCTACTCACATTAAAAATCCGTCCTGGTTTGCAGAATGGGATACAGGGGAATATTAGCAACGCCGGGAACTTAACAGTAGGTACCGGACAAAGTTTAACATTATTAGCAAACACAGTTACCAGCACAGGAACCATAACTGCGCCTGGTGGGAGAGTAGAAATATTTGGCGATCGCATCGGCTTATTAGATAATGCCAAAATAGAGGTTTCTGCCGTTGGTGGTGGTGGTACAGTCTTAATTGGCGGAGATTTTCAAGGAAAAGGTACAGTTCCCAACGCCGCAAGCACATTTATTGGTAAAAATACCAGCATCAACGCCGATGCAATTGATAACGGAAATGGTGGTAGAGTCATAGTCTGGAGCGATAACAATACCAGATTTTACGGTAATATCAGCGCTCGTGGTGGTGTAAATTCTGGTGATGGAGGCTTTGTCGAAGTTTCTGGTAAACAATCTTTAGATTACAACGGCTTAGTTAATACCAATGCTACTAACGGTAATATTGGCACTTTATTATTAGATCCAACAAATATTGAAATTGTCGCTGCTGGTGGAGAAACTTTCGATTTAACTGATGCTGATGCTTTTAGTGATAATGATATTGGTGGTGATGGTAACACGAAAATATTAGCGAATGCCTTTAATTTTGCCTTAGCTAACGTCACCTTACAAGCCACAGAAAATATCACCTTCTCTGCGCCAGTAATTACTTATTTCCCAGGTGTGGGAATAACAGCCGAAGCTGGTAAGAATATTTTCGTCAACGCTCAAATTCTCAGTAATGGCGGTCAAATTCAGTTAAATGCTGAAAAAGGTGATATAGAGATTAACTCGAATGTGAGTTCTTTTGAAGCCAATATAGCAATTTCTACTAAAAATTTTACCATAAATAAAGGAACTATCGCCACTCAAAATATTAATTCTCCTACCGTTAGTAATATCAAAGTCAATGCTTCAGAAAATATCAATATTATCGGTGCAAAAAGTAATTTACTTAGCATCAGTTCTGGTTCTGCTACAGGAAGTAATATAGAAATTGAAACAGGAACACTCAATATTTTAAATGGAGGATTTCTGGGGCTGCAAACTATCAATCAAGAAACAGCAGGTAATCTGATAATTAATGCCAGAAACTCTATTAATGTTATTGGTAAAGATGGTACTCGTGCTTCTAGCATAAGTACCCAAAATAGAGGAACAAAAAATGGAGGTAACCTTTCTATATTTACAGAAAAATTATTAGTACAGGATGCTGGTGGTATTATTACATTAGGCAATCAGGCTAAAGCTGGTAATTTGTTTATTCAAGCTAGGGAATCTATAGATGTAATCAATAAAGGAACTATAACTTCACTGGCAATTCAGCTTAATGGAGCAGCAGGAGACGTTTTAATTGATACAAAAAAATTGAACTTGCAAAATCAATCGTTAATTACTTCTAGCTCTGTTGGTTCTCAAAATCCTAGTGGTAAACTCACAGTCCGCGCTCAAGAATCTGTTAATATAGACAATTTTAGCCAACTTTCAAGCAGCTCTATTGGTTCTGGTAATGCAGGAGAATTAAATCTATTTACGGGAACCTTAACAATTGGCAATAAAGGTGCTGTCACTTCCCAAAATGTAGGCACAGCCAGTGCAGAAAATCTGAATATATATGCTGATAATTCTGTCAATTTAATTCAGGGTGGAATTATATCTACATCTAGTTTTGGTACAGGTAGTGCTGGGAACCTTTACATTGAAACTAAAAATTTGAATATTGTAGATGGAAACAGTTCAATATCTACTATTAGTAGTGATGTTGCAACCCTATATCAAAGTTTACAAAATGATCCAGAATCCGAGGTTGCAAAATTAATATCAGTATTACCTATAAATAGTCTTCAGTTTTTCTTTGAAAGTCTTGATGCAGCTAATCAACAAAGCGGTATTCAAGGTAACTCTGGTAATTTGACCATACGCGCCACAGAATCAGTCAATATAGCTAATACAGGCGGAATATCTACAGCCGGTGCAGGTAAAGCTTCTGGAGGCACACTTTTTATAGACACTCGCCAACTAAATCTCCAAAATCAAGCTAATATCTTTACTAATATCCTGGGTTCTGGAAATGCAGGATTTTTACATATCCGCGCCTCAGATGCCATCACAGCCAGTGGTAACAGTAAGATTTATACTGTAGCCCAACGAGATAGTACTGGTAACGCCGGCGGAATCCTCCTACAAACCGATAATTTAGCAATTATAGATAGGGCTGATGTATCATCCGCCACACTTGGCTCAGGACAAGGCGGCGATATTCAAGTACAAGCCAATTCCCTATTCCTTACCAACACCGGCAGGCTAAATAGTCTTAGCGAGGGAACAGGTAACGCCGGCGATATCTTTATTGATATTACCGACCAAATCCAAGGAAACCAAGGACAAATCACAGCCACCTCCATCCTTTCTGGTGGTGGAAATATCAACATCAAAGCCACAGATATCCGCCTGCGCAACAGCAGTGAAATCACAACCAGCGTTTTTAACGGTACTGGCGGCGGTGGTAATATTGATGTGCGATCGCAAGTATTTGTGGTTCTAGAAGATAGCGACATCCTCGCCAACGCCGATGCTGGGCCTGGAGGTAATATTACAATTAACGCCCCGGCATTTATCGCCCAATTTTCCCCCTCCGGTCGAAACCCCGGCGACTTTTCCCAATTTCGCGGGAATGGAGAAGTTGATATTTCCGCCGATTCCCGTCTCGGACAAAATGGTGAAGTCGTCATCAATAGTATCGACCCCAGCCGAGGTTTAGCCGCCTTACCACAAGTACCCGTAGATTCCCAAATCGCTGAAGGTTGTTACAGTCCTACCCAAACCCAAGGTAAATTTATCATCACAGGACGAGGTGGTTTACCCAGCAACCCCACAGACATTTTAAATCCCGACACCGTTCAAGTCGATTGGGTAAGACTCAAACCCAAAACCGAAAATTCTCCCACAGCATCCATCAATAACCAAACCGCAATTTCCACAATCCCCCAACCCCTCATCGAAGCCACAGGTTGGTTAGTCAACGAAAAAGGACAACTCACCCTCAGCGCCAACCTCCCCACCACCAACTCCAATCATCATTCCCAACAACCAGCAACTTGCAACACAGCACTAAACAACCCAAAAAATTAAACCTCTGATAAAAGTACTAATTTTCGCGTTCTTCTTTGCGACTTTGCGCCTACTCTGCGAGTTCCGCCTTTGGCGGTATGCGTGAGCTTTTTAAACGAATACTCAACAAAGCCAAAATATTTATGCAAGAAGTTTATTAAATCCCCCAACCCTCCGCGTACCTTTGCGCGAACTTCGCGTACCTCTGCGTTTAAAACTCCCCTCCCCAACTCCACAATGAAAATACTCAAACATCTCCTCCTCACCCTATTAACAGCATCACTCTGTATCTTCCTCTCCCCCAGCTTCGCCATTAATCCACCCCAACAAACCCCAGCCCAAATCCTCTATCAAGCCGGAAAATATGCCGAAGCCATAGACATTTTAAAACAGACATTAGCTACATTTAATCGCCAAGGAAATAAACTCAATGCAGCCATGACATTGAGTAACCTATCCTTAGCCTACCAACAATTAGGACAGTGGCAACAAGCAGAAACAGCCATTACTCAAAGCCTAGATTTACTAGCAAAACTTTCCACCCCAGAAAGCTCACAAATCCTCGCTCAAGCTTTAGATATTCAAGGACGGCTACAATTATCTCAAGGAAATCCAGAAGCAGCCTTAAATAATTGGCAAGCCGCAGCCAAGATTTATCAACAATTAAAAGATGAAGAATCCTTAATTCGCAATCAAATTAATCAAGCCCAAGCAATGCAAAATTTAGGCTTATATTTGCAAGCAGATAAAACCTTAATTGCCGTTGCAGACAGCTTGAATAAATTACCAGATTCTCCCGTCAAAGCTGCCGGATTACTCAACTTAGGAAATATTCGCCGCCTAGTGGGTAATTTTCAACAATCCGAACAAAAATTAACAGCAGCTTTGCAAGTCGCAGAACGCATCAAATCAGCACAAATTATTAGTGATATTCGCCTCAGCCAAGGAAACACATACCGCAATCAAAGAGATAACCCAATTAATTTAGAAAATAAAGAAATTAAAAATAGCATCAAAAGCTATACAGAAAAAGCAATTACATCTTATCAACAAGCCATCAACCCCTCAGCAACCCCAACTACCAGAATTAACGCCCAATTAAATTTACTCAGTTTGCTGATAGATGAAAAAGATTGGCAGCAAGTAGGGCAATTATTACCACAAATTAAATCTCAGCTTGCAAAGTTACCAGTTAGCCGAACATCTGTATACGCCAAGATTAATTTTGCTCAAAGTCTCATTAAATATAGCGAGCAGGAACCGTTAACTCTTCAATCTGCTATTGAAATCTTACAGCAAGCAATTAAAGAAGCACAAAGCCTCAAAGATAAGCGCGGCGAATCTTACGCCCTTGGTACTTTAGGAATTACATACCAAAAAACCGGAGATTTAACACAAGCTAAAAAACTCACTCAGCAAGCATTATCAATTTCTCAAAGTATTAATGCACCAGATATTACCTATCAATGGTTATGGCATCTAGGAAATTATCTAAAAATTGAAGATAGAGAAACTGCCATGAAATTATATGAGAAATCATGGGAGATTTTACAATTACTGCGTACTGATTTAATCGCGATGAATCAAAGTACTCAGTTTTCATTCCGCGAGAATATAGAACCTGTGTATCGAGATTTTGTTGACTTACTCTTGCAGGAAAAAAATTCTCAAGCTGATAATTTAAACCGTGCCCGCGAA
Source organism: Calothrix brevissima NIES-22 (assembly GCF_002367995.1). Lineage (GTDB taxonomy): Bacteria > Cyanobacteriota > Cyanobacteriia > Cyanobacteriales > Nostocaceae > Aulosira > Aulosira brevissima. Next base: position 7,314,265 of record NZ_AP018207.1, on the reverse strand, counting down.
GTCATAGAATCTTTGCAAGTTGCTGAAATTGATAACTTTTTACGTACACCATGTCAACGCCCGATTACACCAATTGATCAATTAGCAAACAATGAGCCAGCTACCGCCATTATCTATCCCATTATTTTAGGCGATCGCGTGGAAACGATTGTTAAATTATCTCAAGAAAAAATCAAATATTACACAACTAGTATCTCTAAAATTCAAGTTGAAGAAACCATTAACCAGCTAAGAGGGAATTTAGCGATAGATAATCGCAAATATGAAGTTAAAGAATTATCCGAACAGATTTATGATTGGTTAATTCGACCTGCTAAAGCCGAGTTAGAAACTAATCAAATCAAAACCTTAGTATTTGTCTTAGATGGTGCTTTGCGAAATATCCCAATGTCGATTTTGTACGATAGAGAGCAGCAAAAATATTTAATTCAAAATTATGCTATAGCGTTGGCTCCCAGTTTACAGCTAGTTGAACCCAAGCCATTAAAAAAGGTGAAATTAAATGCCTTAATTGGCGGAGTCAGTGAAGAAATTAAAGTAGCTGGTAAAACTTTTAGTTCTCTACCAAATGTTAAAAATGAAATCGCGGAAATTCGCAGCGAACTTGCGCAAAACCAAGAACTTTATAATGCAAGTTTTACTAAAACTAACTTAGAAACAAAGGTAAAATCCGATCCTTTTTCAGTAGTGCATCTAGCCACCCACGGACAGTTTAGTTCTAACCCTGACGAAACTTACATTCTCACCTGGAATGATTTATTGAAAATTAATGAGCTAGATAATTTATTAAGAACCAGAGATAATACCAAACCAGAGAGTATAGAATTACTGGTTTTGAGTGCTTGCAAAACTGCTAAAGGTGATAAACAAGCTGCTTTAGGGTTAGCCGGGGTTGCAGTTAAATCTGGGGCACGTAGTACTTTAGCATCTCTTTGGGTAGCAGACGATCCATCAGCGAAAAAAATTATGCGTGAATTTTATAAGCAATTAAAGACAGGCGTAAGTAAAGCTGAAGCATTGCGACGCGCCCAACTTAGCGTTTTTGCGGAATTAGAAAGTTCTCCATTCCAATGGGCCCCTTATGTTCTTGTGGGTAATTGGTTGTAATTCGTAATTCGTAATTCGTAATTCGTAATTCGTAATTCCGGAAGAAGGGCGGGGAAACCCATTGGTATCAATTTAACGTGAAACCCGCTTGGCGACAAGGTTATGCCCTCACCCCCAGCCCCTCTCCCTCAGGAGAGGGGAGTAAATTCCCCTTCTCCTGGGGGAGAAGGGGTGAGGGGATGAGGGTGAGGGTTTTTGTACAACACGCGCAGTATATAGCTTTTAGCTTAAGTTGATACGTATGGGGGAACTACGGATACGGGGGGTTTTCCTGGAAGTGTGTGTGCATGGAAATCTGTATTTATCCCGATATAGATACAGAAGTAAAAACACCATAAGGGAAACGATGTTTTATACAAATAAAGTTAATCAGGCGATTTTAGGCTCAAAATACTGGATAATGGGGTTAGTGTCTACTGCTATGGTTTTTACGCCAGCGATCGCACTTGCTAACAATGAGTATTGGCTAAATAGTGTCCGCGATCAACTCATCCGTGCGGCTGTAAGTTTAAACTTGGGCGGTAATTACGAACTTACACACGATCCTTTTGTCGATCAACTCAGTAGCAATCAAGGTAATTATATAACTCTAAATCTGCGTCGAGGTGTCGATTATGCGATCCTTGGAGTATGTGACCAAGATTGTCGAGATATAGATTTGCGACTTTACGACGAAGATGGAAACCTCATCGATTCTGACACTGGCTACGATGATTACCCAGCTGTCAGAGTCCGTCCTCGTTGGAGTGGTAAATTTCAAATTAAAGTCACAATGGCAACATGTAGAGCAAATTATTGTTACTACGGTATAGGCGCATTTGGCAGATAATTATCCCTAAAATGGTGCAATTCAAGATAGCTGGAAAAGGCTGTCATTTGTCATTGGTAAGGGTTTCAAGTCTATTTAGGTTTAGTCAAATAGTCTTCCACAAAAATAAGTTTAAATCTTCAATGCATGGTTTTTCAAAGTTAACCCGATAAAGGATTAGTAGCGTTATTCAGGCAAGATATGAATACAACTGTAAAATCCAGCGCCAAAGCCTTGAGTTTGACTGTATTTACGAGTTTAGCGGCTGTTTTGAGTTGCCATCAACCAAGTTTAGCTCAAAGTACTACCTTCTTTTGCGATCGCAACTCGCAAGGAGTACTCACTACTTATGCACAGACTAAATCTCGTAATGTCCCGGTAATTCGTTGGAAGTCCTGGGATTTTGCAGCAGCTGGTTATACTCCAGAACAACGTTGTCAAGAAGTCTCTAGTAGGTTTCAAACCTACAAAAATAATGGGATGTTAAATTACATCACCACAGGTATTATGAATCGCCAATCTGTAGTTTGTGTCAGCAGCACCAAAGGTGGTGGTTGTCAAGGTTTGTTATTTACTCTCAAACCAGGTGCAAATGCTAGTCGTGTCTTACAACAATTATTTGATATTAGTGAAGGTAAAAGTAATACTGTTGTCTATGAAAGTTTTAGTTCGTCAAGGAATACTCCAACTGATACTAATTATATTGATGTTAATCAGTTGTTGAATATTACCTCAGAAGAATCAACATCCGCTCCTACCCCTAGCGCTCAACCTGAAGTTATCTCTCCCGAAAGAGTTTGGTAGTTTTGCAAATACCAACACTTGATGAGAGATGAATAAAGGTTTGTTAATACTGACAATCTGTCTGAACTTTTACTTAGCTAACTTCCCTGAACAGATATTAGCTGAAAACACGACTTTAACAGGAGCTAATTCCTGCATTGCACCAGAACTATCAACAGTGCAATTGCATAAATATGCCAAATCAATTACCGTTAAAGTTTTTTCAGGAGATGCTTGGGGTTCGGGAATTGTAATTCATAAGCAAGGACAAGATTATACAGTTTTAACTAACGACCATGTATTAATCTCAGGACAAGGAAAAGCATATCGCATTCAAACGCCTGATAGTCAGATTTATCATGCTTTCGTTGTGGAAACGGCTAACTTTTCTGGGCAGGATTTAGCTTTATTAAGATTTCGCAGCCAAACTAAAAACTATCAAGTAGCCTCATTGCGCAATTCGGGAAAATTATCAGTAGACAATGAAGTATTTGCGGCTGGTTTTCCTTTAGAATCACCAAATTTTTTATTCACTACAGGTAGAATCAAACTCTTATTAAACCAACCGCTAAAAGGAGGTTTGCAAATTGGATATACCAATGAAATTCAAAAAGGTATGAGTGGCGGCCCAGTTTTAAATCGTCAAGGTCAAGTTATAGGGATTAATGCCAGACATGCTTATCCATTGTGGGGTAATCCCTATATATTTCAAAATCAGGAAATTCCTAGTAAATCTCTAGAAGAACAAATGAGCGCACTAAGTTGGGCTGTGCCCATAGAAACTTTTTTGAAAATGGCACCAAAGTCAATTATTAGTCAAGGGTGTTCATAAATGATGGTTAATATTTTGTTAACTATCTTTTCATTAATTGAATGTTGAAAATTTAGACTTCTTAGAGGAAAAATCATGAAATATCAAGATAATCTTGCAGCAATTTTAGCTGGTACAACTGTTGTTAGCGCTATTGTAATCATGCAACCAGTAGCTGCTATGGCAATGACTGGAGAGGAAATTAATAATATAGCTCGTGAAGTTACAGTTTTAATTAAAGGAGAACAAGGACATGGTTCGGGAGTAATTATTTCTCAAGATAAGAATACTTATCATGTGTTGACTGCTTATCATGTTGTTGCCCAACAGGATAATTATAAAGTAGTCACTTCTGATAAAAAAGCCTATCAATTAACTAACATTACCCGCTTACCAAATGTTGATATGGCTGTTGTACAGTTTAGTAGCAATCAAAACTACAAAGTAGCGAAAATTGCGAACTCTCAACAAGCTGTTGTTGGTAACTCAGTGTTTATTTCTGGATGGCCTGCACCTGGAAGCACTAAACAATTAGTCCGTCAATTTACATCTGGACAAATATCAGGAACATTAGACCAACCGATAGAAGGCTACCAAATGATTTACACCAATGTTACTCGTAAGGGGATGAGTGGAGGCCCGGTATTTGATGGTGGCGGTCGTGTAGTGGGGATTCACGGATTAGGAGATACAGAAGACCCCGATTTATTAACTAGACAAGGACAACTCAGCGCCGATGCTGCGGAAAACATTGCTAGTTTAATTAAACCTGGGTTTAATTATGCAATTCCTATCAATACTTTTTTAACTTTGGCTGCTCAACAAAAATTAAAGTTAGCCTTAAAATTAGATTCTCAAAAGGCAGCAAATACGGCTGTAGCCTATACGCCTTCAGCACAACCCGATAGTCGTGATGTCATTGATGATGTTAATAATGTTTTAGCTGATGTCCACCAAGGTATTAATGTAATTAATCAAACCACAGGTACTATTAATGAAGGAACGAATGCCATTCATCGCTTGTTAAATATTTTTCGCTAATGAACGCAATACTTAGGGTAAAGTATTGTTCATTGGTGTCAACTTAACGCGAAGAAACCCAACACCCGAAAATTTTGGTATTGTTGGGTTTCACTCTGTTCAACCCAACCTACATTTACTACATTAGTTAACACCAATGGGCAATGCTGTACCCCGACAAAAATCTTATCTGGTAAACAATTAACGTGTATATTTTAAACTTTCAACTTTGCCTAAAAACTTGTCTGTAAAAATGCTCATGACAGTCCGTTTGCGCAGGTTAATATTAGCATTTAAAGACATACCTGATTGTAGAGGTACTTCTGTACCGTTCACATTCAATGATTGTTTATCTAAACGAATTTCGGCAGAGAAACGATAATAAGGATGGGTTTGATCGGGAGGTAAAGCATCAGAACCAATCCTGACTAATTGCCCTTTAATATCACTAAATTCGGTGTAAGGGAAGGAATCAATTCTCACATCAACAGGCATTCCGGCTTTGACAAAACCGATATCATTATTGGTGATATAAACTTGGGCGACTAGATTGTCTGGCGGGACAATTTTTAAAATGGTTTCGCTGCTGTTATAAACATATCCAGAACTACGAGGTTTTAAATCAAAAACAATCCCATCATCGGCAGCGCGCAGTTCTTGATATTTCATATTTAACTGAAGTTCGCTGATTTGGCTGTTAATTTCTTGGACTTTTTTCTGGTTTTCAATGATTACTTTGGTAAGTTGACTATCTATATCAGCGATGCGTTTTTCGTTGTCGGCGATTCGGCTAAGTAAATCTTCTTGGGAAAGGGCGATCGCATTTTCGAGTTTCTTTTGTCCTTGAGCGATCGCTAATTTTAACCGTTCTTGTTCTTGTACAAGGCGATTGACTTCGGCTTGGCTAGCATCGGCGGCTTGGCGTTTTTCTAGGTAGGGTAAACGGGCAAATGCGCCTTTTTCTACTAAATTTTCCAGGTTATTGGCAATTTCTGAATTAGTTCTCAGGCTACCTCTGGCGTTAATCAGTTGCACTTGAACTTGATTTAACTGACGAGTTAACTGTTCTCTATCCAAGCGTACCGACTCAATCCGCGTCTCTCTTTCTAATTGTCTAGTCATTAAACGTTGGCGGTAACGGGGATTTAAGTCGCGGATTCCTGAACCTTCGTTTAATTCAGCACGAAAAAGTTGATTTTCTTGAATTAATGCCGCACGATTTTCTGTTAGCGCTGCTAATTCCGGTAATGCTTTTAATTGCGCGGTACTAGAATTAGTTGTAGGCGATCGCATCTGCGATTGATAAAACTGATTTTCTGCTAACAAGCTGGCGCGAACTGCTTCCAGGGATTTTAACTTCGCCTGCGTTGTAGTGCGATCGAAGCTAACCAATAAATCGCCTTTTTTGACTCTTTGTCCTTCTTGAACGTGGATTTTGTCAATGACTCCGCCGACTGGCGCTTGAATATCTTTGACAAAACCTTTAGGTTCGAGTTTCCCTTGTACGGGAACAGATTCGTCAATTTTGGCAGTAGAAGCCCAAACGACAGCAAAAGTACTGACTCCAACTATGCTCCACACAATAGCATGAGACCAAGCGCGAGATTGTTGGAGGATGACGGGTTGATCGAACTCTTCTTTTTTTGCTTCCTTCTCTTTGGGTATCGGTAATCCAGAACCGAAAATACCCGCATCACCTTGTAACATAAGTTGCCATTGACGCTGGGCTTCGGGGAAGCGTTTCCAAACTAAAAATATGCCGCCAATAGCAAACAAACATAAAAAACCGCCCGTAGATAGGAGCATTTCCATATTTACGGGACGATATTCTACAGCTTCGGCATAATTATTATGATAATCGTTATTTTCTGTTAGTAATTGTTGGTTTTGTAAATTTTTTTGCTCTACTTCCTGCGGTTTCTTGGGACTCGTTTCCTGATTCACAGGTGGTGAAAAAGCTAACTCCATGCTTTCTGGTTTGCTAACACAATCACCCATATCAGATTTTGCTGGAGTAGTCTCATCAATCCGAATATCTTGACAGTGCTGAGTAAGTTTTGCTGGAACATCGGAACATTGTGTGCAAGCTAGCAGCAAAGATAAATCTGGCATGGTGGTTTTCTCGATCTATATAGTAGGGAACAGAAGGGAAGAAGGACAAGGGGGACAAGGAAGACAAGGGGGACAAGGAAGACAAGGAGGACAAGGAGGACTGGTGGGTTGGGGAAAAGTGGGTGAGAATGGTATTTAAAATGACGTAAAGGATACGGGGGTTAGGCAGTGAAGGAATCATTTAAAAGCCATGAAGATTTAGCAATATTTAATTTGGCATTTAATACAGCTATGACAATCTTTGAACTTTCAAAAAGGTTTCCTGTAGAAGAAAGATATGCTTTGATAGACCAAATGCGCCGTTCATCACGTTCTGTATGTGCCAATTTAGCAGAAGCTTGGAGAAAACGTAGATATAAAGCTGCGTTCATAGCTAAATTAAATGATTGCGAGGCTGAGGCTAGTGAAACTCAAGTGTGGATAAAGTTTGCCGTCAAATGTGGTTATTTAGAAGTAGAACAAGGACGAGAACTATACAGAACATATAACCAAGTTTTAAGTGGACTAGTACACATGATTAACAATCCCAATAAATGGATCATCCATTTCTAACCTCATTCCTCCTTCCCTTATTCCTTCATAACTGCCATTCTTGTTGAGGTAGAACAAGGGCGAGAACTATACATAACACATAACCAAGTTTTCAGTAGACTACTACACCTAATTAACAATCGCAATAAATAGCTGATCCATTTCTAACCTCCTTGTCCTCCTTGTCCTCCTTGTCCCCCTTGTCCCCCTTCCCTTGTCTTCTCATAACTGCGATTCTTGTTGTTGAAACAGGCAGTAATACCGCCCTCGCATCGTCATCAGTTGAGCGTGTGTTCCTTGCTCCGCAATTACACCGCGATCCATGATGATGATTGTATCGGCGTTTTTCACCGTGTTTAGTCTGTGGGTAATAAATAAAACGGTACGCCCCTGAAAAAACTCCATTAAATTCCGACAGACTTGTTGTTCTGATTCGTAATCTAAAGCACTGGTGGCTTCATCGAGAATCAGTAGTCGGGGATTTTGTAAAACGGTACGCGCGATCGCAATCCGTTGGCGTTGTCCCCCAGAAAGGGCGGAACCTCGTTCTCCAACTATGGTATTGTAGCCATCCGGTAGTGCCATGATGAAATCATGTGCAGCAGCAGTTTTGGCTGCGGCGATGATTTCTTCGGTAGTTGCTTCTGGTCGAATCAAAGCTATATTATCTTGAATTGTGCCTTCAAACAAAAGGGTATCTTGTAGCACTATACCAATTTGGCGACGCAAGGAGTTTAACTCTACTTTCCTTATATCATAACCATCAATTTGAATTTGTCCGGCGACAGGTTCGTATAGTCGGGGTAATAATTTTGTCAAAGTACTTTTCCCGGAACCGCTTTGTCCAACTATCCCAACAAAGGTACCGGAGGGAATTTCCAGATTGATATTGATCAGTTTTAAGCTATCTTCCGGGTGAAAACCAAAGGAAACGCCATTGTATTTAATTGCACCAGCAATTTCTGGGAGTTGAATATTTTGGCGATCGCTAGCTTTAACTTCGGGTTCGGAGTCTAAAATATCACCAAGCCGTTCAATGGATAAGGCGACTTCTTGGAAGCTTTGGGAAAGTTGAATTAACCGCAGTAGGGGACTGGTGACATAACCGGCGATAATCCGGAAGGCGATTAATTGTCCTAAACTCAGTTGATTGGATATAACTAAATGCGCGCCTGCCCACAACAAGACAAAACTGGAAAATTGATTTAAAAATCCGCTAATAGAGTTAGCTGTGCTAGAAGTGAGGACATTTTTAAAGCCGGCGCTGATGTAACGAGTATAGCGATCGCGCCATTGCCAACGAGATTTTAATTCAATATTCTGAGCTTTAACTGTTTGAATGCCGGTGAGTATCTCCACTAAATAGGATTGAGTATCCGCATAGCGTTCGGCTTTTTTGCGTAACTGTTGCTGCACAATCGGTACTACAAAGGTAGTGAGAATCGCAAATAATGGTACAGTCGCTAAAGCCACCAGGGTGAGCATCCAACTGTAAAACAGCATAATGCCGATATAAATTACCGAAAATATCGCATCGAGAACTACTGTTAATGCTGTTCCCGTGAGAAATTGGCGAATATTCTCTAATTCGTTAATTCTTCCCGCTAACTCACCCACCCGACGACGTTCAAAATAACTCAAAGGTAGGCGCAGTAAATGTTCAATCACTTCTGAACCTAAGCGGATATCAATACGGTTGGTGGTATCCGCAAATAAATAAATCCGCAAACTCGTCAAAGCCGCCTCAAATACACCAATTACTAACAAGAAAATCCCTAAAATATCGAGAGTGTCGAGGCTTTTTTGAATTAAGACAGTATCGATGATAATTTGGGTAACAATAGGATTTGCCAAGCCAAATATCTGCACAAAAAAGGAAGCTACCAGAACTTCAAACAGTACCAGACGATATTTCAAGATAGAAGGGATAAACCAACGCAGACTGAATTTCTCCGGGCGATCGCTTTCTGTTGTTTCTACCGTTAATACTTGTCCTGATTCTCCCCAAATTTGCGCAAATTCTGCCGGATGATAGCAATTTACCCCTATTTCCGGGGCAGCAACTACAATTTCTCGCTCTGTAATTTTGTACAGCAGCGCGAGATTTTCTTGCCAATAAATGATCGCTGGCGCATTCAAGCGGTTAATTACATGAACCGGAACTTTCACTAAATGGGCTTGCAAACCCATCATTTCTACCACTGCACCAGCTACTTGTAAGGTAATCTGCTGATTGGCTTTTAATTGATTGGTGACAACTTTGCGAATTAAATCGCGGCGAAAAGTACCCCCCAATATCTGATGCAACATCTGAAAACAAGCTAAGGGGGTATCAATTTTACCTTTCCCCGCTACAAAAATAGTTTGTGCTGGGGCGAGATTTTCGGCTATTGGATCGGGAGGATATTCGGGAGCCGGGGCAATTTTGATACTAGCGATATGTTCTGGGGGATAATTCCAGGGAATCCCCAATAAGCGCACTGGGGTGGAGTTTTGCCAAGTTTGTGGCTTGTCGCTTAAAGGTAAGCGATCGCTCCCCCCGATACCTTCAATACTACCTGTACTGACTAACCATAAACGCTCCTCGTCAAAATCCTGGGAATTCACTGAACCAGGTGGTAAATTGACTACCTGTGTATCTTGCCAAACTTGCCGAGCTAAATCTTTAATATCGGTAGTTGCATCAGCGTGACGTTGGATTTCCCGACTGAGGAGTTCAAAAACTTCGCTAATATGCGATCGCGATCGCACAGATACTGCAAATTCTGGTTCTCGCTCCAGCAAACGCTGAAATTCTCCCGCTTCCAGAGTAATCGCAATTACTTCCGTCGAAGCCATTACCGCTTCGCAACTTTCCCCCCGCACCAAGCCTAACCAGCCGACAAACTCTCCAGGTTCGAGAACTGTTAAACTAACTTGCGAGTTAGTCCACCGCTCCTCAGCCAATACCCGCGCTTGTCCTTGATAAATCACCATGACTTGAGCTGGCATTCTGTCTTTTACCAGCATCCATTGTCCGGGGCGATATTGCAACAATTGACAGCGATCGGCCAGGGTTTTTACGGTATCAAATCCCATTATATTAAATGGGGGAGTTACGCTGAGAAATTCAACAATTTCGGTCTGGGTGATAATTGGCGTCATGCCAAAAGATACTCCACACAATAGTTAGCAGATTCTAGACGAGTTTTAATTTCTTCTTCGATCCAAGCTTCAAACAGTTCGTTTAGTAGATATTGCTGCGTATTTTCATTGAACTCGATTGGTATGAATTGTTCTAGACGAATAATCACATACCAATCCGCTATCAGATGAGGTTTCCAGATTTGACCGGGTTGACTGACAGAAAGAATTTGCTGAATTGTTGGGTGCGGTTGCGATAGGGGAACTGGCCCAATTAAGCCCCCGGTTTGGGCTTCCGAGCCTTGAGAATATTGTTGAGCTATAGTTGCAAAAGGATGTTCTCCCTCAACAATCCGAAAATATAACTCTTGGGCTAGACCTTCATCTTGAGTACGAATCATGGAATATGTTACCCGGTCTAAATCTGCTTTACGCTGCAAGAAATAAGACTCCAGTTTGTTACCCCAGATTGCAAGTTGGAATTTTTGGATTAATCGGGGACGAATCGCCAACTCCCTCATAATTGGTGGAGTTACAAGGTTTTTTTGCAACCATGCTTGTTCTTTCTCTGGTGAAGTAAGTTGGTGATATTCCCGAAAATTGGCGATCGCTTCTTGAGATTCTGCTTCAGTACAAGAAAAAGATGCGATCGCTTCGTCTATCACTTTGGCACGTAATACCTGTGGTAACAGTTGATAACGATTTAACAAAGACAGCAATTGTTCTGTCTGGAGATTTTCGTTACCCAGTTGTAATTTTTGTGTCGTCATAATTCCTGACTAGCACGTTCAGCACTCTAAATTTGGGGCAGAAATCTGTATCATCTCTCGCCTGAGAGTATTGAAAGATACCAATATTTAACTAGTATCTTCTTTCTCTGTGCAAGAAATTTTGATGACATCCGGAACTTTTTGCAAAATTCTTGATGAAATTTTTACCTTGATTGTAGACACCTTAGCTAAAACTTCACATTATATATCGTTATCAGAGTAATTTTTGACAAGGTTATATTAACGACACTGAAATTTTATTAAATTTTTAGTAAACTAATACACTTTACATACCGAGAATGTTGTAGTTTCAAAACTAAGTAGAACAGTGCAAATAACCCAAAGTATATAACGTAACTAAAACCTCTTTTCTTCTGCCCTCTGCCTTCTGCCCTCTGCCTTTTCGTGAAGATATATTTTTTCTAGGAAAAATCAATATTTCAGCCATCAATACAGATTAAATTTTCAAGTATAAAATTTTCTTTATACTTAATGTGACAGTTTATCGTCCGGCACAAGGCAAGGAGCGATCGCGCTCAAGTGTCTTTTATGCTGAGGGAAAGCGACGGATGTATTACTGCTTACATCATTTTCCATTTACCCTACGGGTCTGAATTAAATCACTAGCGCTCAAATCTACCCACAGACCTCGAATTATGGAAGTCGCAACAGAAAAACAACCCTCCCATCAGTAACTTTGAAGTTTCTGATCCAAGATTTTCACAATACTCTCACGACCTGAATTGACACCTAATTGACACCTCCTCAGGTTTGCTCTACCAAAAGTTGCAGCAGAATGCGTTTTGCTGTGGAGTTCATGCGAACAAATCGTTATGAGGATTTTTGAGATGGCTACATTGACCTTTGAAGAACAAGTTCTCAAACTAACCAACGATATCCGAATTGAGAACGGTCTTTCACCATTCAAAGCCAATAGAGAACTCAACTATGCAGCTGACAAATATGCAGAGTTGATGTCTGCTAAAAATTACTTTAATCACATAGGCCCCGATGGTTCCACACCTTGGGACAGAATGAAAGCAGTTGGCTTTCAAGCTCAAACAATGGGAGAAAATATCGCTTTCGGCCAACAAACACCCGAAGCAGTCGTCAAAGCCTGGATGGATAGTCCCGGACATCGCGCTAATATCCTCAATCCCAGGTACACTCAACTCGGTGTAGGGGAGGATAAAAGATATTGGGTACAAAACTTTGGTAGTGACGATCTCGATCCCACCACTAACATTCCCAATTCTGGATCTAATTCCGGTACTCCACCCACACCCCCAATCAATACACCCCCAACCAATAATGTATTTGCGAGGGAAATTAGAGGTGGAAACGGTAACGATGTCCTAACTGGTAGTTCTGGTAATGATAGGATTTGGGGCGGTAAAGGTAACGATATCATCAATGGTGGTGGTGGTAACGATCGCCTAATTGGTGGTTTAGGTATAGATAAACTCACAGGTGGTGCGGGACTAGATACCTTCGCTTATAAAAGCTTAGGAGAAAAAGGCGATACCATCACAGACTTTAACGTCGCTGAAGATAAGATTGACTTGCGTCAAATTATGGCGAGTTCAGCTTACCAAAGCCAAAATAAATTCGCTGATTTCCTCCAATTCCAGCAAGTTGGTAGCGATACTATTGTCAAATTAGACATGGATGGTAAAACTAAAGCAGGCGGCTTTGATAAACTTGTTGTGTTAGAAAACGTCAACGCCTCTCGCTTAAATGCTAGTAACTTTCTTGTCTAATTAATCTAGTTTTCAATGCTCTTTTGCAGTTAGGGTGGGGTAAACCCGCCCCCTTCTTAAAATTAGACTATAGTTTGTTTTCTTCCCTATTAATGTTCCTTCTGCAAATTTGAGATTTTAAATTTTGGTATAAATTCAAAATCTCAAATCAATTCATGAATTTTGTTCCCTATTAATGTCCGTGCGGTTTTCACTGCGATATTGTATCTGTAGCGGCTCAATATATTCTAGAGGGCATGGCATTGCCATGCCCCTACAATCTATCCCATTCTTTTGTTTAATTAATATGAGGAATTTAATCCTGATTTGAAGACTAAATTCCTCTCTACGAGACGCTGCGCGAACAATACAAACCTTTAATTATTGACGCCATTTTGGCTAATTATAGGCAGTTACCGGACGTTGTTTCGGTTCGGGAATTGGTCGCTTTAATCTTTGGGCAATTTCCACCCATTCCTTCATGATGACTTCTACATATTGCAGTGCTTCTTGATAGGTTTCCCCATCAGCAATGCAACCGGGTAAGTCTGGAACTTCGGCGATAAATGCTTGGTCTTCTTCGCTCCAGTAAAGAATTATTTCATACCGAAATTTCATGTTTAATTCCTATCTGGTACTTAAGAATGACTGAGCGCACTAGTTTCACTTGATAGGCTTTAGCTTTTCCGTTTTTGTGTTGGAGATTTAATATTTCTGCAATACCTTTTTTGGTAAGAATATAATGTCCGCCACGAATTTGCTCATCAAAGCCTAGTCTGTTTAACAGTTGCCAGAGTTGAGCGAAAGGAATTGCTGTATCAGCAGTCCCCGCTAGGATTTTTGCTAAGATCGGGTCTGGTTGACTCACTGGTTTGACAATCTTTTCCTGATTCTATAGTCTCTTATTTATTTAAGAGTGTTCTGATGTTTATAGCATGTCTTAGTTGAAAATGGGGCATTGGATATTGGGCATAGGGCATAGGGCATGGGGTATTAATTTTTATCTGCATTAATCTGTGGTTTCTTATTATCTGACATTTTGAGTTTTGTCAGAGTTTTATTGGCTACCAAAAACAATTTTTTACTGAATTCTCACATTACCATCTATATTATGTTTGGCTACTACAGCAACCTGTTAGACCTATCCCCCTTGTCCTCCTTGTCCTCCTTGTCTCCCTTATCTCCCTTTGATTGCTACACTGTCGGGATAGGTTTGGTTTGAACTTGAGGAGTATTTTTTAACGCCGCCCAGCTACTAGCAATGGGCATTCGCCAACCAGTACCAAAGGCGCGATCGGTAATTTTTAAGCCGGGAGGTGCTTGGCGGCGTTTAAATTCGGCACGGGCTAGCATTTGAATGATCCGATCTACAATCACTGGATCGTGTCCGGCGCTGACAATTTCGGCGGCGGCTTCGTGTTTGTGAATCAGCCGTTCTAAAATATCATCTAAAATTTCGTAAGGTGGGAGCGAATCTTGATCGACTTGTCCCGGTTTGAGTTCGGCGCTGGGTGCTTTGGTGAGAACATTTTGGGGAATGATTTCGCCCTGACGATTTAACCAATGGCAAATTGAATATACACGGGTTTTGGGAACGTCGGCTATAACCGCTAACCCGCCATTCATGTCACCATATAAAGTACAGTAACCTACCGCCATTTCCGATTTATTACCAGTGGATAACAGAAGATAACCAAATTTATTGGCGATCGCCATTAATAAGTTACCTCGAATCCGCGATTGCAGATTTTCTTCGGCAATCCCAAATTCCGTCCCTGCAAATAACTCTGCTAAGGAGTTATCAAAGGTTTGCATCGGTTCGGCAATGGGTAAAATGGTCGTTTTTATACCTAATTTTTCCCCTAAATCTAAGGCATCGCTAATAGAATGCTCGGAACTGTAGGGAGATGGCATCAGTACACCGAAGACATTTTCTTTACCTAGTGCAGCAACTGCGATCGCGGCGACTAAGGAAGAGTCAATTCCCCCGCTTAAACCGAGTACAACTTTCGAGAAACCACACTTCCTGGAATAGTCTTTAACGCCTAAAACCAAAGCTTGCCAAATTTCTGCATCTGACGACTCTTGTATAGGCGCAACTTTCCCTGGCTTAAAATCTCGTTGTTTTTCATCAAATTCCACCACGAGCAAATCAGTGTCAAAGCCACGGGCGCGGGAGACAATTTCACCTTGACGACTCAAAGCAAAGCTGCAACCATCAAATATCAAGTCATCATTACCGCCGACTTGGTTAGCATAAATCATTGGTTGCTGAAACCGCACCGCACTATGCTTGAGCATCAATTCTCTAAACTGTTGCTTACCGACACTGTAAGGAGAAGCGGACAAATTCACAATTAAATCTACACCTAAAATTGCTAAATCCGCGATCGGGTTAACTGCATAAGTGCGTTTACCCCAAAATTCCTCATCATTCCATAAGTCTTCGCAAACAGTCACGCCAATATGCAGATCATCTAAGGTGAAATAGTTGGCTTGTAAACCTGGTTCAAAATAGCGGTTTTCATCAAAGACATCATAAGTAGGTAATAGCCGCTTGTAGAAAATTTGCTTTACCTGTCCGCCAATTAACAAAGCGATACTATTAAATAAAGGTTTACCGCCTGTAGTATGGACTTTGAGATTTTCGTCTACGGTTCCCACCAAAACAGCTAAATTCGGCGGTAAATCTCGCGCCAATTTTTTTAGGGTATTACCCATAGCGGCGACAAAACTAGGATTTAACAATAAATCTCTAGGCGGATAGCCACACAAAGACAATTCTGGCGTTAATAATAACCGCGCACCAGAGGCTACAGCTTTTTGTGCAGCTTGGAGAATTTGTTGCGCATTTGCGGTTAAATCACCAATTTTCGGATTGAGTTGAGCGATCGCTATTTTCATTTTAGTCAGTGGTCAGTGGTCAGTTGTCAGTTGTCAGTTGTCAGTTGTCAGTTGTCAGTTGTCAGTTGTCAGTTGTCAGTTGTCTATTGACTTTGGACTATTGACTATTGACTCTTGACTCTTGACTCTTGACTCTGCAATTAAATAAATACCAAGGGCTTATCTTTAAATGGCGCAAAAGCTTCGGCGTCAAACTTATATAAACTAGCGGGACGACCTGCACCACGGGATACTTTAATTCCGGTATCGCATAAAAAACCTAATTTGAGTAGACGAGAACGAAAATTAGAATAATCGGAGAAGTTTTCGCCTAACACTGTGGTGTATAACTGATATAAATCATTTAATGTAAACATTTCTGGTAATACTTCAAACGCCACGGGGCTATACTCCAATTTATTGCGCAAACGTCTGTGTCCGTAAGCCAAAATTTGATCGTGATCAAAAGCTAATTGGGGTAATTGTTTAACTGGATACCAAGCTATTCCCGTGACGCCATCAGCAATTAATTCTGCTTCTTCAAACCGCACCAGGGCAAAATAACTTACCGATAGATAACGCACATTGTAACTATCGTTAGCTTCTCTGGGGTCGCGCTCGGGGCCGCCAAAGGTATATAACTGTTCTAAATAGAGATTATTCACTCTAATTTTTTCAGCCATAATCCTATAGGCTGCATCTTCTAAAGATTCTCCTTGACGCACCAAGGTACCAGGAAGACTCCAACGATTTAAAAATGGCTCTTGCTGACGCATAATCAACAGCACGAGCAGTCGATTTTGGGCAGTATCTACAGAAAAAATTACATTATCAACGCCAACCTTGAAATCAGCCAAAGGTTGTTGATTTACCGGAGTTGGAAACTTTTTGTGGTTTCGTCCTGGCATTTGTACAAATGCTCTCGATTAATATAGGCGACTACAGGGGGGGTGAGGGCATGGGAATCTCCATGTTCGCGGTAAGCTGTGGAAGAAATATCTAGTCCAGTTAAGCTGGCGATCGCAATTTTCCCGCCTAGCTTTTGCACTCCCTCTAAACTAGACTCATCTATCGCATATCCCGGTCGCGGCACTACTAATAATTGCACTTGCCGCAACAAATCTTCAACTTGATACCAACGGGGTAGTTGATTGAGCAAGTCAGAACCAATTACCAAGGTATAGTCGGTATCTTCTCCCCAACGAACTTTAGCTTTTTCCAAAGTTTCTAGGGTGCGATAGCTACTTAACTCTTGTTCCAAACCAATATTGTGGCGTGATGTGGCAATATCCGCAATCAACAAGCGTAACATCGCCGCCCGATGCAATAATGCGGTTTGATGAGATTTAAACGGATTATCCGCCGCCCAAACCGCCACGCGATCGTAACGTTCCGACAACCAACTCAAAATCGCCTGATGTCCCGCAGTTGGCGGATCGGCACTAGTTCCAAACAAAGCAATTCTCTGCATCCTACTTTGCTTCCTTCGCGTTCTTCGCGGTTTGTTTTTTCGTCTTCTGTGTCAACTCCTGCAACTCGGCAGAAATTTTTACATTCACTGATACAGGATGCTTTAATTGCCTTGTTTCCTCTGGTAAACTGGCAACCGATGCCGCAGTTCGCTGGCGAATTCTTTCTATAGATTCAATTGGTTGTAGTTGCTTCCCGGCTTTCATTACCAATTGCAGCAGCGCTTCTTCCCCTGCAGGACTTTCCGCCGCTAATCCTAATCTATCGAGTTGAATTTTCCCTCCAGCAAAGGAGCGAAATATTTGCTTGCGTCCGGGATAGGTAGCTTTGTCACGGGATTCTTTCATGACTGGGATACCATCAATTTCTACAAGTTTGTAAACACCATTCACAGGCGCACCCGTAACTAGCTTTGTACCCAAGCCATAGCCATCAATTTGCGCACCTTCGGCTTGTAAGCGAGCAATTTCCCACTCATCCAAGTCGCCGCTAGCAAAAATTGTCACATCCGGCAGGAGCGATCGCACTGCTTTGGACAAACTCAATAAATCTCCCGAATCTAACCTGACTCCCGTCAAATGCATCTCTCCGGAATTGACTTTTGCTGCTAATTGTTCCGCCGCCGCGATGGTATCGTAAGTATCAATTAACAAGGGCGCACCCGGAAAATACCGATGAAAGGCTGTAAAAGCTTGTTCTTCAGTTCCTGCCATTGCTGACAGTGCCATCACCAAGGCGTGAGCCATCGTACCACTTGGTTGTTGATCGAGTTGTAGCGCCGCTAACACATTAGAAGTCGCATCCAACCCGCCAGCTAAAGCCGCCCGCGCCGCCCACAGTGAGCCTTGGGGGCTAAATGCCCGTCTGGTACCAAATTCTAAAAGAGTGGCTTGTTTTCCCGCTACATCCCTGAGTCTGGCGGCTCTGGTGGCAATTAAAGTTTGATAATTAATTGTATTTAAGAGATAGGTTTCTACTAACTGTGCTTGCCAAAGGGGCGCTTCAATCCGTAATATCGGCTGATTAGCAAAGATAGCTGTTCCTTCCGGTACCGCCCAAACATCGCCAGTAAAACAGCCATCAGCTAACAACGCCCAAAAGCGATCGCTTGCATGAGCAAAAATCCCCGTTCTTTGCAAAGCCGCAATCTGAGATTCGCTAAAACGTAATTTTTGTAAATATTCCAAAGCTTGGGCTAACCCCATCGCAATTAAATAGCCAAACCCCTCTGGTAACCGCCGCACAAATAACTCGAAGCTGGCTGGTTTGTGTTCCACGCCTTCACCTACATAACAAGCCGCCATTGTTAGTTGATAAAGATCAGTCAGCAGGCTGTAATCAACCGCAGCTACATTCAGTTCTGGCTGTTGTTGATTGTTTGTATATCTTTCCAAGTCCGGGAAAGTCGTCATACCGGAGCGTCCTTACAAGAATGCTTGTGATATTTATGGTAAAATCTACCATAAATCTTGTCAAGCCTTAGAGCATGTCTTCAATTTATCTACACAAAACCGAAGCTTTAGCCGCTAATTAATTTAATTTTCGTCATTAAATTCATATTTATTAATAGTTTTTGCGCAATATATCGAAAGTTATCCTTTGGAAGTATAATGAAATGTAAAGATAGCTCTTCGGCAAAAATTAGCAGCATCTTGCTATGTAAAGGCTGAGATAAAAAGCTAATTTACAATTAGAATTAATTACATAAGTAGCAACAGCAAATAAGCTAAAGTATTGCAAACATATCTGAACAAGAATTGCAGAGATTGTTGATATATTGAGAATTTAAGCAAAGGCAGAATATCAGAATTAAAGTATAGACATAACCAAAGAAAGCGACTCGGAAAACAGGAGTCTCACATTATGTCTATTACTAGAATCATTGCTAGCATTACTCAGTTTATTTCTGAAGCCGCAATGCGGATATTTGGCCCTAATGATGATGCTTATCCAGAAATTGGTGTTCAACCGTTTACGGGCGATCCTTACAAGAAAGGCATGGCAGACTATTGGTAACGAGATGAGCCTGAGATGACAATTTTAATATTAATAAACTAAAGGCGTGAGGTTCTGACCCACGCCTGTTTATTTGAGGATACAAATATTAAGTATGGTAAAACCTAAAAATCAAAATCCTCTGTTTGCATTTTGCTGAAGTTTAATCTGAGCTTAACAAAAATCAATGTTAATTTAAGTAGAGCAACTCGATCGTTAAAGAGCGATCGCTAATTCATAATTAGACCTTATAGTCCTACTCAAGGCTGACCAGATTTTTCTAGTAGCGCTTTTTGTTGTAACCAATCCTTACCTATTTGGATGCTAACATCAGAAGCGATATTGCCAGTACTTTCTACGCTGACTTCGCCAAATCCTAACAAATCGCGAATTGAGGCGGCGCTATTACCATCACCTTGTTGTGCCACAAATTTACTGACATCTAGAGGTTCTTGGCTCAAAGGCTTAGATACATAGACATTGCGATATCCCGCTTTTTCCAAAGTTCTAATTAAAGGACGCAAGGTATTGTAATCGCTACCCGTGCTATCTTGAATCGCTACACGTAAAGAACCTGGTTCAGTTGTTTGCTGTTCTTGCGCTTGTTGTGATTCTACACCAAAGTTTTGCGCCATTAACTTGGCAATACCCTGTTTATTTGGTAACCAATAGCTAGCATCATATTCATTTTTTTCGCTAAAGCGACCGGGTACCATTAACATCTGCATATTTGAGCGATTGGTGCGCACACCAAAACCCACTAACGCGACTAATTCTTCAACAGTCAAGTTAGTATCAATGTGTTCTTTAACCACATCCAGCACTTTCGGTAATTGTGCTACAGTCGCTGGGTTGAGTGATTGATCCATCAAAGCTCGCAGCACCATTTGTTGTCGCTGAATCCGCCCAATATCTCCTAAAGCATCATGGCGAAAGCGTAATAATTGCAACGCCTGATCGCCATTAAGATGTTGTTTACCTGCCTTCAAATTGATATATAAATGCTGGGATTCATCTTGATACTTCATATCTTTAGGGACGTAGACTGTGACTCCACCTAAAGCATCAATTAATTTAGCAACTCCCAGAACGTTAATCCGAACATAGCGATCGATTGCTACCCCATCTAAGAGATTACTCACAGTTTTGGCAGTTAAGGCAGGCCCTCCTTTAACATTGGCATAATTGATTTTTTTGATGCCCAGCCCTTCAATTTCCGTTCGGGTATCTCTGGGAACAGAAAGCATGATAATTTTTTTAGTCTCTGGATCAAATTTGATCAAGAGCATGACATCCGAAAGACCATCAAAGGAGTTTACTTGGGCTTGGTAGCCGAGATTTTTAGTTTCGGCTGGAGGATTGTCGACATCTGGTGGCAGTACACTCATCCCCATCAATAAGATATTCACAGGACGAGTTAACTGGGAAAACTTAAACCCACTTCCAGAAATGCGATCGCCATCGAAGACAGCTTCTTCTTGGGGGCTTAGTTGGGCTTGTTGTAAAGGCGTACTCGTCAAAGAAACGGCCAACAGCGCCCCGGCTGTGGCTGAAACCATTGCAATTCCGCTCATCCCTACCCAAAACCACAACCAACGCCCAGTTTTAGAGTTTGGTATCTTTCTATTGCTGTTTTTAGCAACGTTTCCTGACTGGTTTTCTTCTGCTGAAGTTCTTTGAATGGTCACAGACATCCTCACACTTACTGATCAAATTCGGTACATTGGCAGACTAATAAATATTCAGACAAATCAAACCATATTAGCTAATTCTTAATTATTAGTGCTAACTTGTTGATTGCTGTGTTAACCACAACACTTATAGCAGTCTTTTTTATTTTTTTCGACAAATTATGATGATGTGTTATTGCAGTATGACAACAATAAAGGAATTTGACCAGATCCTTAATGATATAATCTTTAATTTGCGAAAAAATTAAGTAAAAGTACTGACTTAATTATTACTTAAAACTATCAATACTTGCCCAAGACTCGTTCAGCCAATCGACTAAAGCCCGGTAATCTGCGAGACTTTCTTTGAATGACGCGCAACATCAACCAGAGACTCACCAAAAAATAACCGGAAGTTAGAAAGCTATTGAGGATTAATAGGCGTAAACCCAAAAATTCTGAAGTTTCAGCCCCGGTTGCTAATAAGAGGTATGCCAGAAACCAGGTAAATGCCAAAGTAATAGACAGCCGACTAGTAGCTATTTGTTCCCGGTTTCCCTGCCGACGGTAAAGAGTCCACAAAGAGGGGAAAACGCCAACCACGGGAATTAAATATATAAGTAGCTGGGTTTTTGGGGTAGTAGAGTCGAAATCGGGCATGGGGCATGGGGCATGGGGCATGGGGCATGGGGGAGCCACTGCGTTGGACGGGTTTCCCGGCTTAAAGCAAGTGGCGTCATTGGGCATTGGGAATTGATCGTTCATATTTTCTTCTTGTCTCCCTTTCCTTTGTCTCCCTTGTCTCCCTTGTCCCCCTTCCCTTTGTTCCTCCGAAGTTCTGTTCGTCGAAGACGTTGGCGAAGCCATCGGAGGTTTCCTCCGATCAGACTTCTCTCCTTGTCCCCAATCCTCAGAATCAGATGCAGGTGAATTATGATTTAGTGGAAAATTTTCCATTTGGTTGATTCTAATCCTAAACTAGGAGGATGAATAAAAGTGATTTAGTTAGAGATAATAAGCTGTAAAGAAAGATTTTATTTAGTTTTATCCTGTAATCGGCTAAAGATGCAGACACGCAAGCTACTAGACTGGTGGGACACACTAACACCCATAGCGCGGATCGGAGCGATCGCGTTATTCATTCCGTTGGTAGTGTTAAATGGTTGGGCTATTTCCTCAATTTTTAATTATTTCCATTCCTTAATAGTTATTTTAGTCGGAGCCTCGGTATTAGCATTTCTGCTCAATTATCCCGTTAGCTGGATGGAGCATCATGGGCTAAAGCGAGAGCCGGTTGCTATCTTAGTATTTCTTTTGGCTTTGTCAATTTTATTAGCCTTGGGTGTAACTCTGTTTCCCCTAGCCCTCACCCAAGCGCAGCAACTAGTGGCACGCATCCCGGAGTTAATCGACTCTGGACGTTCCCAGTTAATGATGTTAAACGAAAAAGCAGAGGTT
This sequence comes from Calothrix brevissima NIES-22, assembly GCF_002367995.1. Lineage (GTDB taxonomy): Bacteria > Cyanobacteriota > Cyanobacteriia > Cyanobacteriales > Nostocaceae > Aulosira > Aulosira brevissima. Next base: position 7,291,985 of record NZ_AP018207.1, on the reverse strand, counting down.
TTCGGCTTACCAATTAATCTTGATGCCCTAGTCGCGCAAATTAACGATCGCGTTAAGGGACAATTACAAGCGATTGCTGGCAAAGTTCTCAATCTAGCGGTAGTTACAGTCACTAGCTTGCTAGATTTTGTCTTAACGATGATTTTGACTTTCTATCTATTACAACATGGCGGTGAACTCTGGCAAAGTTTGGTAGAATGGCTACCTACAAAAGTGCGCGAGCCTTTCTCCCAAACAGTACGCCTCAGCTTTCAAAATTTCTTTATCACCCAGCTAATTTTATCTACCTGCATGGCATCAGCCCTAATTCCCGCATTTTTGTGGCTAAAAGTGCCATTTGGTCTATTATTTGGCTTAACCATTGGTATCATGGCTCTCGTCCCCTTTGGGGGTTCTGTAGGCATCGCCTTGACTACCTTATTGGTATCCCTACAAGATTTCTGGATGGGCGCAAGAGTTTTAATGGCCGCAGTTATCGTTCAGCAAATTCTCGAAAATTTAATCGCCCCCCGGATTTTAGGGAGCTTTACAGGTTTAAACCCAGCTTTGGTAGTAATTTCTGTACTCACAGGGGCGAGAATTGGCGGACTTCTGGGTGTAATTGTGGCAGTACCCACGGCTGTAGTGATTAAAACCGCTATCAGTGTTATCCGTCCAAAATCACTGAGCAGCGATCCTCATGAGTATGCCAATTCTGGGGAAATTACTACACCCGTTACACCAGAAGTCACTCCAACAGTTGAAGCGAATAATCCCCTGAGCGTATCAGAAGCTACATCACCCTAAGCTGGGCAATGGGTTGGGGGACAAGGAGGACAAGGAGGACAAGGGAGACAAGGAAGACAAGGGAGACAAGGGAGACAAGGAATTTTAGATTTTAGATTTGCGATAGCGCAGCGTAAAGCCTTCGGCATAGCTTCGCTTAGAGCGAGTCCGCAAGCGTCTTTTGGATTTCAATCTAAAATCTAAAATCCAAAATCCAAAATTGTTTCAATGCCCAATGCCCCATGCCCAATGCCCCATGCCCAAATCCTATTGCGGTTCCATAATTGAACCCATAAATAAAACGCTACCTGTTTGATTATCCCGGATAGCGCAAAAGAAGGGACGGTCAACAATCATTTTGAATGGTTCAGGCTTTTGTACGGCAGATGTTGCCACAATGGAGACTGAAGTTGATGCGGCGGCTTCAGTTCCTTCTTCATTCACTTCTACAAAGGTTTTATGCTTTACCTGGCTAATGGTGAGGTTTTTACCGATGCCTGAGAAATTTGCTTTGTCGCTAAAAGCCTCTCCCATACCTAAAGCTTTCAGTGCATCGTTGAGGGTAACTTCATAGTCGGTTTTAAACCGGGGTAAGCGAATCGAGCCTTCCCGCTTGCGAAACTGAGTCATCCATTGTTCCCAGTTCTCAGCATTTAGGTTTTGATAAAAAGATTTGAGGCTGGAATTTTGTTTAGGTAAAAAGATATATAGGCTGAATTTACCGTCTTTACCATAAGGTAAACTTACTGCCTGAAATTGCTCGTTTTCTTGATATCTATAGTCGCCATCTTGCGACATCATCGGATGATTTTTTTGTTGACCAGATGCTAGGTTAAATGGCAATGTAGCAGTCTGACTTTTATCAAATTCATTGCTCCATTTACCTTTAAAATATATCGCATTAATCAGAAACAACATCTGATTTGGATCGATATTATCAACTATTTTGTTGATTTTGCCTTGGGTATTATCTTTAACCCAATTATTGATAATATTTGGTGCTGACGCATCTTGAAAATCTAAGTTGGTTACCTGGGCTTTATAGTAATCCTTGTTTTTCTGAATGAAATCTGATTGAAATTTAGCATTTTTATTCGCCCATAGTGAGTTAGCAATATTCAATCTGACATCGCTATTAGGATTTTCTAATAGCTGTTTTAAGTCTGCGTAAGCTGAATTAATTTCTGCTAAATTCATTCCCTGTAATTCCAGGGTTTTCGCCATTGCTTCTTGAGTAGATCCACTGGCTCCGTTATAAGTCATGGCTAGAGCGATCGCCACACTTGAAGGAGAAAGAAAAATGTTCTTGTCGCTACTTTCATTTTTCAGAACTTCTGAAAATAATTTAAAGCCAAATTTATTATTGGCTTTGACTAATTTTGTATCAGTAGTTGCTGTTTTTTTTGGCAGGATAGATTCGGAATTAGGCAAAGGAGATTGAGCCAAGGCACTCTTATCACCATTAACCTGAGAACAGCCCAATACACCCAAAAGGACAACACTAGCTGCCGTTAGCACGTAACGTCTTCCTAATCTCACCCCGTAACGTCGTTGTAAGAAAGTATCTTTCATACCACTAAATTTCTGCCGATTCATTCTGCCACCTCACTCGCCATATATTTATTTAGTCGTCTTTCAAGTAGGACGCTCGTGACCTATTAATTGTTAACTATGGCATTTCAAAACCAGCAGAATTTGGTGGTTACAGTTTTGGTAACAGTAAATAATTTCCAGAATTGTAGAAAAGTTATTTCAGTTACTATTTGGTCATTGGTCATTTGTCATTTGTCATTAGTCAATAGTCAATTGTCATTTGTCCCCCTTGTCTTCCTTGTCCCCCTTGTCCCCCCTACCCCCTTCTGCCTACTTCTTAGGTACAGTCCACCAAGCTAACCCATAGGCTTGATTGGGTTCATTAACTTGTTGGCGCATCTGGACACGAATTTTGTAATTTCCATCAGCAGGAATCGGGCAGAAAATGTGTTCTACGCTATCAATTTGGCTGATAGATGAGCAAACTGTACCACCATCTGTATTTTGGGCATCAGTTTTGACTAAATACAGGTCGAGGTTATTTAAACCGCGATCGCGAAAATTATCGCCAATATCATAAAGGTCATTTTTATTGCGATCGTTGAGTTCTACCAACCTATCCCAAGTCAAAGTCATCGCCACAAAACTGCCTTGTTTTAAGGGTTGTGCTAGCACATATTCTACAGGGGCAAGGGTATTTACTGTGTGGTAATCCCAACCCATCGCAGGTACGGGATTAGTCGGTAGCCATTGACCTGCGCTAAATTGTTGATAAGCTCTAAATGCATTTAAATGACCTGCTCCCATTTGGGAATCTAAGGGAATTTTGTCATCTAGATAAGCCTCAGAAGCTAGCCAGTCTTGATTTTGTTTATCAATCAGCGTCCTAGTCATTCCTAAGCGCAAGCCATCGCCGCTATCTTTAACCTTGTCTGCGGAATTAAGTAATACAGCTTTCATTACTTGATGATTGCGAGAATTGATACTCCAGTTAGGTTGTTTTGTCCGCAACTGGCGATCGCCAAATTCCTGTAACAACGCCACGGTGGCTGTAACATGGGGTGCGGCAAAGCTTGTACCTGTAACTTGATTAACTTTGCCATCGGGATTGAACATGACAATATTACTACCAGGTGCCACTAAACCAATAGCCCGTCGCCCGCCAATATTAAATTCTTTCCCCGCCAATCTACCGCTAACCCCTTGGTAAGCACCCGCCAGATTAGAAACATCTACTTTATTAAAAATCCCTTCGCGGCGGGATGAAAAAGCCACGTTAATTGCATTAAAATTATCTGTAGGAATAGGAATACCGCCTTTACCCTGGTTGCCTGCGATCGCATACACAACATCATGCACGCGACTTGACCAGTCAATACACAAAGTCAGTAAAGCATTGCCATCTAAAATAGCTTCTGGGCGCGGATCGCGGTTGAGTGGTTCGCCAAAGCTAAAATTTATGGCGCGAACATCACCACCATTTTGTAAAGCAATATGTTGTGCCGATAAACATTCTTCTGGTTGACCCATATTCTTAGTCGAGCCAACAGCCGAAGAATACAGTCGTGCTTCTGGCGCTACCCCCGGCCAAGCTTTGTCTTTACTCACCATCACACCAGCTACATTATAAGCATGAGGGTCAACACCACTATTGGATTTAGCTGGGCCATTGCGTAAGAAAACCGCAGCTATGGATACAGCACGATTTTTCGATACTGCTTTATCCCAGCCAAACATTCCCGGACGGCCAATTTCCACTTGACCAATAGCAATTTTTCGACCGCGTAAATTATAAGGAGGTTGGTGTAGCCTTAAAGCATCAATACCATTAGTTCCCAAAGAACTTTGTAATACAGAAGCTAGTACTGGCGCACTCAAGCAAGCCGCACCCAGTCCCCAAAATAGCCAAGTTAGTTTTTTAGTCATTTGTCAATAGTCAATAGTCAATAGTCAATAGTCAATAGTTAGTTGTCAGTTGTCAGTTGTCAGTTGTCAATAGTCATTTTTCCTCCTTGTCTCCTTTGTCCTCCTTGTCTTCCTTGTCCTCCCTGCTCCCTGCTCCCTGCCCATAAACCTGGGATCAAATTTATGAGCGATCGCTAAATATTTTGTTACAATGCTTACAGACGAGGATGCTTCAAAACCCACTAGCCATGACCCAAAACCTATCTCAAAAGCCCATTGTTATCTCTCCATCTATCCTATCAGCCGATTTTAGTCGTCTGGGAGACGAAATTCGCGCTGTAGATGCAGCTGGAGCAGATTGGATTCACGTTGATGTAATGGACGGTCGTTTTGTACCTAATATTACGATAGGCCCTCTAGTGGTGGAGGCGATTCGTCCGGTGACCACAAAGCCATTAGATGTCCACTTAATGATTGTGGAACCAGAAAAGTATGTAGAGGGTTTCGCTAAAGCAGGTGCTGATATTATCTCCGTACATGCTGAACATAATGCTTCACCCCACTTACACCGCACTCTTGGACAAATCAAAGAACTCGGTAAAAAAGCAGGCGTTGTACTCAATCCTTCCACACCTTTGGAATTTATTGAGTATGTATTGGAACTCTGCGATTTAATCCTCATTATGAGCGTCAACCCTGGTTTTGGCGGTCAAAGTTTTATTCCTGGCGTCGTACCCAAAATTCGTCAGCTGCGTCAAATGTGTGACGAACGCGGACTCGATCCTTGGATTGAAGTAGACGGCGGACTCAAAGCTAATAATACTTGGCAAGTTTTAGAAGCTGGCGCTAATGCGATCGTTGCTGGATCAGCTGTATTTAACGCTCCAGATTATGCTGAAGCAATTACAGCTATTCGTAACAGCAAGCGTCCATCTCCAGAATTAGCTAAAGTTTAATTCTGTGGGAATTAAACTGAGTTGAACTAGACCATAAAAACACTGATAGGGTAGCGCATAATCATGCCTACCCTATTTTTTAAACTCAGCCAATTCCTATCAAAGTCCTATTTGATTTTTGAATAAATTAAAAATCAAAATGAATTCCTAAATCATCTACCCATTCTTGCCCAATTAGTTGCTTTCCAGAAGCTAAAAAATAAAGCTGCTGACACTAAAGCTCCTAAATTCCATTTAACAGAATTCTTGAATAAATTTAGACGTTGAGAGGATTGAGTCTTGTCTGCTTGATTCTTAATTTGAGCTTTCGCCTTAGAAACATCTGACAATATTTGAGATTTTACTTCCTGAGGACTTTTACCGTCTAATGAACGTCCTTGTGACTTTAAAAACTCACCTATTTGTTCTGGTGTTGCTTGATTTAGTTGCTGTTCTACCTGTGTTGCTTGGAGTAATTGCTGTTGGGAAGCAGTGGTAATTTGCACTGCACTTTGTTTGCTCAGACGAACTGTATTACCAATTCCCAAAGGTATTAGTAAGAGAAATATTACCGCTAATAATAAAGTTAACCAAGAAAAAAGTTTCAGTGTGAGAAATTCCCATTTGCTGCGGGAATACATTTCTCCATAAAATACCAGTGCGAAACCAATTAAAGGTACGGGTACTCGTTCAACGAGTGAACCGAAAGTTTGAAACTCCCAAACAGGATTCATAAAACTCGGTGGAACCAACATCTCAACAACATCGAACAAGGCTAATAAAAGTAAGCTGTAACCTAGCATTCGCAAAATCTTGGTTGAGCCTGTTTGGCTAAAAGCAAACTCCTGTAACTCTTGTACTAAAGCGGGAATGAATTTATCATTACTTGATTTTGTCATGTTCCTAATGTAGTAAAATAAAACTCTGAAAAGAGGAAAAACTCAGGTTTTTTAAGCAGGTTTTGCCGATATTAATTTCAATAACACATTTGCGTCATCAAAATTAGCAATATACCATTTTTTTTGGTAACCATTGAGTAGTTCTTACCTCTTGATGCTCCTAGCTGTAGCTAGGAGGAAAAGCATTATTGTCTGTCTGAGAGTTTGAAGCTATGCATAGGTGGTCTTTACACAACGCAACATTCCGAGATTCGCGTTGAGACTGTTCTGGTTTTGGCTTAGTAACTGGTTTTGTCAAAAAAATCTTCACTAAAACGAAGAGGACACTACCTAAAGTTAGAGCCAAAAACATAATTCGCAGTTGTTTCCACAGAGCCATCACCTTTAAAACTCCGCAACATCATAAATTAGTTCATCCCTACTACAAAAGCAGGAACAGGTAGTATGACACCAAAATCAGCACTGCGATCGCTCTAGCGTAAAAAGCCCTAGAGTAAAAACTATAAAAGCTAATGACAGTCTTTAATCACCAATCAACGTTTTACCGCCTCAAAGCCCTGATACTATAATTCTGTTTCTTGAGGATACAGCCATTGATAACACCTAGTGAAGTACTTCATCTTTGTTTTATCTTGGTTGTGGTAATTATTATAAGTATGTATGCTAGCTGACCTGTAATTATTCTTACGTAATTCCCTATTTCTAATCAAGAATTTTGCGGAATATTAATACAATCTTTAATTTTATTGGTAGCGATCAATCTACTGGATATACATGCTCAATCCGCCTGACATAAGAGTTACAACACACAAACAAGAGATTTTACGGATAAATTTGGATAAATTTTCGATAAATTTATATAAAATCTGGATAAACTTGAACAATACAAGGTTGTCTGTATTATTTTATACGTAAATTACTTGCTACTAAAAAAAGATGGGCGGGAATATTCAGCACAAAATTTAAAATCTTATACTTAATATTCCGCCACCCATCACATACAGCCTATTTCAGGTAAATGAGGTATGCAGGTAGCATACACCTACAATCAACGATTATCTGTACTCACCAACTTGCAATCTGCTGTATGTGAATACATAGGTAATGTAAATACAACTATGTATTAGTTGTGGTTTTTTGTTGCTGCTTTTGTTTGCGACGCAATGTCACACCAAAAGCACCAGCTGTCAATGTACCAAAAATAGTCATAGGTTCTGGGACAGATTGCGCTGAGGTAACTTTAATAAAAGTAGAATCAATTCCCTGTTTAAAGTCGTAAAAGTTGTCGTAAGGGTCGGTATCACGCAGTTGATAAACAACTTTTTGGTTATTCAAAAGGCTAGTATAAAAGTTACTCAGAGTTGATGTATTAGTAACATAGAACCAGCCTGTATCCAATTTATTATTCCGGAAACCAATACCGCCTGGATCGCCAGGATTTACATTTCCTGAAGCATCAGTTTGTTTAGTACTAACTTGACCAAAATAACCAAAATCAATGTTGTTTAATAGCAGTGCATTTTGTGTATCCGGATCTTTTTCTTTTGGACCTGAGTCACCATCAAAAAGGGTGAAACGAACAGCCAGTTCTTTAATTCCTCCCCCAAGTTTGTCGATAATTGATGAGGTAAAATTGTTGTCGATACCAATAGTACCAGGATTACCTCGATATGCCTTGGGATTACCAGTATGATAATAACCTCTGAATAATTGACTGGCTCCCAATTGGCTAGTTACCCTTGTATTATTCTGACCAACAAGATCCAAAACTACTCCACCTACTGAAGTAATTTCTGTAGGTAGAACGCCTTTACTGGTGGGTGAGCTAAGATCTAAAGTTGCAGCTTGTGCTGAATTTGCTACTTGGAAAGTGGCACAACCGAGAATAGTTATTGTTGCAACTTTCCACAATTTTTTTCTGATTTTAAATTTAGTCATTACACTTTTGCTCATCACGAAATTATCAAGTTGGCTGCTAAATGTACTTTTGGGTACCAATTAGCTCTACAACAAAAACTTTTGCACTATTTATCGATGAGCTAGCGACTTGATGAGGATGAAATCCACATCTGATTGTCGTTAGCCAAATGTTTGTTGTTTATCTCCTTGTATGCAGGAGAATTTAATTTTTTTGCACCCTATTGGTAGAGGGAATCAATAGCCTAAAATCACATTCAAGTACTTTTCCAACAGCCTCTAAAAAAGGCTATTCGATATGTATGTACTTTGAAAATAGTCAAACCAGACTTCTACAATTCACCAGTAATCAGTATTTTTTAATATAAAATAATCAGTAAAATCAACTACTTATCTCGAAGTTTATGAAAACTTTAAGGCAATTTTTTCGCCAAAAATATTACAAAGCTGGATAAGTATAGGTTAAGAGAGGGTTAACGAACGCCAGTGAATATAAAATTTACTTAAACTTAAGGTAATTTATCCAGAAATTTTCTATCACAGTAGTAAAGTGTGGTAAATTTTTCACGTAAACTTACGTAAAGCCAAAAAAAGGGTGGGTATTACCCACCTCGTTGTCAGTATGTGTTGATGTTGAAAATAGAAAATTTACTTGTGTCTACCTAACCACTTAGCTGCGGCGATACCAACAATACCAGCAACTACTGGATTGCTGAGGAACTTAATAATAGCTGGTTGTTCAGCTAACACTTCACGGAAAATATCTGGATGATTGTGATAGACAAAGGATGCTAGTTTGCTGACATCATCAGCACTCATCCGGCTAGCGTGATGAGTAGAAAGACTTAGTTGTTGTTCTAGATGGCGCTCATCTAGTCCTCTTTCCTTGAGGTTTTTGAAAAAGGCGCGTGCGACATCATCTCGTTCGTTGGGTTTGATTTGCGCGATCGCATTTTGTAATTCCGGCTCCATTTGGCTGGGGGGAATTCTGTCAGGATGTAAAGAACGACCGAATAATTGACGACGCTGATCTGTTGTGGTGCGTTGAGCAAAATCGTCAAAGTTTTCGTATTCGTTACCAGAATCTGTGTTTACATCATTTAAAGATTCGACATTTCCCTGCGCCAAATCTCGCATGATTTCGCGCTTGTATTGTTCGCTGCTTGTCACTTTGGTTCTCTCCTTTTCAGGTTATTGTTGCTATTACCTGATATTCTGGGAATTGTGGGAATTTTCTCCGTAAATCAGCAATTAGCTGTACTGAACTTGGCTACTTTGAGTGTCGTATTTAGCAGTTAAAATCAGCTTTTTATCGGGAGCATAAACCAAAACTGTTAAATCTTGATTGGGGAAATTCTTCCGAAATCCTTCTACTAAAGATTTAGCTAAAGGTCGCACTTCATTCGGACGTACTTGTTGGGAAATAACCACGCCTAATTTATTGTTATCGCGTACATAGGCGTCTTTAACTAAGCCTTTAGATGTTTGTACAACCCAGTTGCCAAAATTTTGTCCTGAAGAGGTATTACCTCTTTCTAATTGCGTATAGGTAACATCGCGACCAATGGCTGGGGCGTTGGTTGGGCGGTCAACTTGTGCTACATTACTACCACCACAGGCAGTGGTAATTGTTAAGACTAAAATCAAGATGCCAGCCATCAAGATTTTCCGACTCTGCTGAAGCAGAATCATGTTTCACCTCCTAAAAAACAGGGAATAATCATTAAATAGCTGGTGTATTTATGCTATTTAAATTTATTGTTTTATTTATGCAAGTAGGGAGCATCCCAATTTTTTAATCAATACCCTAGAAGGGTATTGCTACACAAACAAAGCCTGCCTCCGCAGGCTTCAAAAACTTATAGCCTGCGGAGGCAGGCTTCGTCTTTATAGCCCCAGGCTTCCAGCCTGCGGGCGTTTTAAAAACTGGGATGCACCCTGCAAGTATGGTAGGCAATGCCCACCATACAATTACTAATATGTTGACTTAGTGCTAGTCAATTTTTTTCTTGATGTTATCTTTCACATCTTCAATACCGTGACGCACTTCGCTTTCAGCTTGTTTTGCTTTGCCTTCAGCTTTATCTTCTGGATCGCCGGTGACTTTTCCTAAAGCTTCTTGAGCTTTACCTTCAATATTTTTACCTACAGCTTTTGCCCGATCTTCTATGCTCATATTCTACTCCTAGTTTTAATAATTCATGGGGTTTCAAAGTTCAAGAACAACTGCGAAACCTTTTGTTATTACTCCTACAAAGTAGCTTAAAGTTTTCCTATTAGCCTTCTGTCACAAGATATATTAGTTATCTATGCTAATAGACAGAGAAGATATATATTTGAGATGCGAACAAAAGGACAAGGAGGACAAGGAAGATAGGTATTTATGAATAATTGAGGATTGCTATATTAAAAATTATGAGTTGCTAGATCCCCGACTTCTTAAAGAAGTCGGGGATCTGAGTGGAGATTTGAGTAAATTAGTGATTATTAAATACAAAAAAATAGACCCGATTCTGTCGAGAACCGGGTTGATAAATTGAGGAAAATATTTTTGTGTTTAATCGAGAAAACCCATCAAACCATCAGAATCATCAATCTCATTAGATGCCATTGGACGGTTCCCGAACACTGAATAGCTTTCAGAAATTACCAGAGAGCTGGAGGCAATGGGACGAATACCAGAGAGGTTAATACTATCAACCACTTGGATTGTATTGGCACCTATGGGACGAATTCCCATAACGTTATATGTCTCAACTACTTGTAATCCACCAGCGCTAATCGGACGTACACCTGCAATAGAGACGGTTTCTGCAACTTGTAAATCGCTGCTACCTATGGGACGGATTCCAGAGATTGCAAGTGTTCCTTGAGCATCTTGTTGCACTGGTTGTTCTTTACCTGCTTCTACTTTATCTGTATTCAAGCTATTACCCTGATTATTTTCTACTTCCACTGTACTTTCTCCTTTGAGCTTGGCACGCTTTTGTCGTGGACTGACAGCTTTGCCAGTGCTATTAATGCTCATAACTTAAATCCCTCCGATTTGTTAACTGGTTTTTACAATAATTAAACTGGCGTGAATTTTTTTGTATATAGTGAGAGTTTAACCTTAAAAAACCTGAGACATGTATAATTATCTTCAAAATGTACACATAAGTAAATGCAATCAGTAAAATTTTATAAATAAAGATTGCTATTGCTAATGATAAGCTGCACGGATATGCTGCTACGAGTGGGCGGCGAGATCGTTACTATGGGAGAGGGTATTTCTGGCACAACTGTATGACAGAATTTAGTCTGCAAGCTCCCTTTAGTCCGACAGGCGATCAACCAAACGCGATCGCACAACTAGTAAGTAGTATCCAAGCTGGAAACCGCTACCAAACTTTGCTTGGTGCTACGGGAACCGGTAAGACATTTTCAGTAGCTGCGGTAATTGAGAAGGTTGGTAAACCAACTTTGGTACTAGCGCATAATAAAACCTTGGCTGCACAGCTTTGCAATGAGTTGCGGGAATTCTTTCCCCATAACGCCGTTGAATATTTCGTGAGTTATTACGACTATTATCAGCCAGAAGCGTATATTCCGGTTACGGATACTTATATTGAGAAGACAGCTTCGATTAATGATGAAATAGATATGCTGCGACATTCAGCGACGCGATCGCTTTTTGAACGTCGTGATGTCATCGTCGTTGCTTCCATTAGCTGTATCTATGGCTTGGGGATTCCCGCAGAATACCTCAAAGCTGCAATTCCCTTAAAAATTGGCATGGAAGTCAACCAACGCCAAATTTTACGAGACTTAGCATCTGTGCAGTATAGCCGCAACGACTTAGAAATGGGTCGGGGAAAGTTTCGCGTTCGCGGTGATGTTTTAGAAATTGGCCCTGCTTACGAAGATAGAATTATTCGCGTTGAATTTTTTGGCGATGAAATTGACGCTATTCGTTATATCGATCCTGTAACTGGGGAAATTATTAACAGTTTGCAAGCTGTAAATATCTACCCGGCGCGTCACTTTGTTACCCCAGAAGAACGCTTAGAAATTGCTTGTGATGATATTGCAGCCGAATTAAAACAACAAAAAGCCGACTTAGAAGCAGCCGGGAAATTATTAGAAGCGCAACGCATAGATCAGCGTACAAGATACGATTTAGAAATGTTACGCGAAGTTGGCTATTGTAACGGCGTCGAAAACTATTCGCGCCACCTGGCTGGGAGACAAGCTGGAGAACCACCAGAATGTTTAATTGATTATTTTCCTAAAGATTGGCTATTAGTGATTGATGAATCTCATGTAACAGTACCGCAAATTCGCGGCATGTATAATGGTGACCAAGCTAGGAAGAAAGTTTTAATTGAACATGGCTTTAGACTTCCTAGCGCGGCTGATAATCGTCCCTTAAAAGCTGATGAATTTTGGGAAAAAGTTAATCAGTGTATTTTCGTTTCCGCTACACCGGGAAATTGGGAATTAGAAATTTCCGAAAATCATATAGTCGAGCAAGTAATTCGCCCCACAGGTGTCATCGATCCAGAAATATTTGTCCGTCCCACTGAAGGACAAATTGATGATTTATTAGGAGAAATCAAAGACAGAGTAGACCGCCAAGAAAGAGTTTTAGTCACCACATTAACTAAGCGGATGGCGGAAGATTTAACCGAATATCTAGAAGATAACGGTATTCGCGTGCGCTATTTGCACTCGGAAATTAACTCCATTGAACGAATTGAAATTTTGCAAGATTTGCGTGCAGGGAAATTTGATGTATTAGTAGGAGTTAACTTACTGCGAGAAGGTTTGGATTTACCAGAAGTTTCTTTAGTCGCAATTATGGATGCAGATAAAGAAGGCTTTTTACGCGCCGAACGTTCTTTAATTCAAACCATTGGTAGAGCCGCCCGCCATGTCAAAGGGCAAGCAATCATGTATGCTGATAATCTCACAGATAGCATGATTAAAGCCATTGAAGAAACCGATAGAAGGCGAGGAATTCAAACGGCGTATAACAAAATGCATGGAATTACGCCGCAACCAATTGTCAAAAAATCCAGTAATGCGATTTTGTCCTTTTTAGAAGTTTCGCGACGGTTAAATGCAACAGACTTAAAAGTTGTAGACGAACATATCGATGAACTACCCCTAGAAGACATTCCCGACTTAATTGTCAAACTCGAAGCGCAGATGAAAGAAGCAGCAAAAAAACTAGAATTTGAAGAAGCTGCAAATTTGCGCGATCGCATCAAGCATCTGCGGGATAAAATGCTCGGACGTTAGTAATTAGTTACAGCCGATTGCTAGTTGGTGAAGTACAGATTATATCGTTGATTGTAGGGGCACTGGCACTGCCATGCCCTCTAGAATATATTGATGTGCCGCAAACACTATTTAAATTGGTATTATATGCATCTTCATATTGAATTGCTATTCACATACTCGTGAATGAGTCTTTTATCCTCATTAACCAGTCTTTGATACTCGTGAATGAGTCTTTGATACTGATTAATGAGTCTTTAATACTCGTGAATGAGTCTTTTATCCTCATTAACCAGTCTTAGATACTGATTAATGAGTCTTTAATACTCGTGAATGAGTCTTTTATCCTCATTAACCAGTCTTTGATACTCATTAACCAGTCTTTGATACTCGTGAATGAGTCTTTAATACTGATTAATCAGTCTTTGATACTCATTAACGAATATCCAATGTTAACTATGGATACAAGGGACATCCAATTTTTTAAATACCCAATCAATTTGTAGTGCGAGCGAGACGCTCGCTGGTGTTCATTTATCGTGCAAGAAGCCAATATTTTGATGAAGTTAGTTAATTTTCTTGCTCTGGGTGATGACCTGTACTTGTCTCACTTTCTTGTAGCCGTGAAATAAATACGTCTGGTTTTCTACTGACAACAGACTTGACTTTATCAATGGCAATTACTTCACTGATTTTGACAATCATTTCCCACAGAGTATCCTCTTCTGTTTCTTTGTTATAAGTTCTGTGTTTAAACCATAACAAATCATCCCAAACTCCGATTACTGTGGCGAAATACCACTTATCTCTTATTAATATCCAGATTTCTTGTTCTAAATAAGTCTGAAGAATAGATTTCACAACTACTGAGCTTATCAAAAGACGTTGCGCTCCAGATTACACGGGCATTAGAGCTTTCTGCTACGGTGGAATTACGGAATTAATCGGTATGACATTAGTAATTTTTTAGCGGACAATTTCGCCAGATAAAAAACTTAGATTGGTTGTCAAGAAATCTTCATAAGAAAACTGTTCACTTTTTCTAATTTCAAGAGAATTATTAGATAAATATTGTGGCGTTGTTGAATAATAGTCTGAAAAGCTCACACAAACAAAAGATAGCGCGTTGCAGGATTGTCCCCGTTGTGGTGAATGTTGTCACAAAGTTGCAAAGAAGAACGCGAAAATTAGCAATTTTGTTAGAGATATAATGTGTAAACTACTCTGAAACTTCGAGAAAAATGATAAAGTTCACTCTAGTTATTAGCCGTACAACAATACGGGTGAACTTAAGGTAAGGTGTTTATGGCAGAAGCTAAAAACGTACTTGGTACTACTTTGGAGAGTTGCTGTACTGCTCCGATGACTGGTTATTATCGTGATGGATTCTGCAACACAGGTGGTCAAGATTTTGGTATGCATGTTGTATGTGCGCAAATGACAGCAGAATTCCTGCAATTTACCAAATCGCGAGGAAATGATTTAAGTACAGCTGTCCCTGAGTATAATTTTCCTGGATTGAGAGAAGGCGATCGCTGGTGTTTATGTGCAGCTCGTTGGCAAGAAGCCCTAGAAGCGGGTTTTGCTCCCCCAGTTGTATTGGAAGCCACCCACGCAAGAGCGTTGGAAGTTTGTAATTTGGAGGATTTGAAAAAATACGCATTGACGGTTGACGGTTGACGGTTGACGGTTGACTATTCAAGCTGGTGATAATTAGTTAATTCAAATCCATTTACACTTAAAACCTGACGGACTTGTTCGCTTAATAAAGCAGCAAGTTCTATTTCACCTGCACCGGGTAATCCATTAAGCGGTTCTCCTGATTTAACTACGGCGGGATGGGAATAAATTTCTACTAAGTCTGCTTGAATTTGGGGTATAAGACCAAGTAAGTATTGTTCGCTCATATTGCCAGTTTGCAGCAAACCGTATACTCGCTGTGCAAACTTTATACCATGTGCGGTGAGTAAGCTTTCGCCATAACTGCGCAGTCTGCCAAATACTCCTGACCAAACTAATTTAGTTAGTAAAGCACTCCGGTCAACTTTGAGGCTCATTTGCAATTCTTCCGATGGCAGACGGATGACTTGGATGTTAAATTCAGGAGCTAATTCTACTAATATCCGTAATATTACAGGATGTACATGTAAATGTAAATGCCCATCAACATGAGAAAGGGGCAGCCCAGATTGGCGAAATTTTTCCAACTGGGCGCGGATTTCTTGGCGTAATTCCTCACGGGCATCTGGGTGAAATTGATAACGTAAGCCAGCTACCAGAGGACTATCAGAAAAATTGCCGACTGAGTCTACTAAATGGGGAATTTGGGAGGGAGGCAGGACAGAACGACCGCAAACTAATACCAAATGCAGACCAACTGCCAAACTGGGGCGATCGCGTGCCCAGGCGATCGCATCTGCGGCAGCATCTCCTGTTACCATTAAACTGGTACTAGTTAGCACACCTTGTTCGTGAGCTTGGATAATTGCCTGATTGACTCCAGCAGAAAAGCCAAAGTCATCACCATTAATTATGGCAAAGCGGGGTTTGATATTGGTCATTTGTCATTGGTTAGAGACGCGATGAACCCTTGTCTGTACAATTGTCTCCCTTGTCCCCCTTGTCTCCCTTGTCCCCCTTGTCCCCTGTGCCTAATTCCCTGCGTGTGCAGCAGTTTGCTGATTGCGGCGTTCTTTGAGGTAGGTGAAGAACTCTCCGCCTTCGCGTAGACGGCGTACCATCATTTGCCGGTCTGTGAGCATTTCTTTGACAATGGGGATGATGGCTTTGGGACGGAAGTAGAATTTTCGGTACATGCGCTCAACTGCATCCTCAATTTCCTCGCTGGAAAGGGTGGGATATTGCAGGGTTGAGGTTTGAATACCAGAGTTTGCTACTAGGGATTGATTGGTAAACCAGCCATTAGCTTTGGCTTGTTCGTAAAGTTCTGTGCCGGGGTATGGTGCAGCAATGGAAACTTGAATTGTATGGGGACTGAGTTCGCAGGCGAAGCGAATTGTCTCTTCTACGGTTTCTTGAGTTTCAATTGGTAGACCAATAATAAAAGTACCGTGAACGGTGATACCGAGTTTGTGGCAGTTTTTCATGAATTCTCGCGCCACTTCTAGCTTGATGCCTTTTTTAATTCGGTTAAGAATATCTTGGTTACCAGATTCAAAACCGACAAGTAGCAGGCGTAAGCCGTTGTCGCGCAGGGTTTTGAGGGTGTCATAGTCTAGGTTAGCGCGGGCGTTACAACTCCAGGTGAGTTTGAGACGCTTCATGTGTTCGCTAATTGCGATCGCGCGATGTTTGTCGATGGTAAAGGTATCATCGTCAAACATATACTCCCGCACTTTGTCACCGAAGATGGCTTTGGCTTCTTCCATCTCCCGCCCGACAACTTCCGGGCTTTTATGGCGATATAAATGTCCGCCTATGGTTTGCGGCCACAGGCAAAAGGTACATTTCGCCGGACAACCGCGCCCGGTATAAAAGGAAATGTAGGGATGCAGCAGGTAGCCGATGAAGTATTTATTAATATCTAAATCGCGGGCATAGGTAGGCAACACGCTGGGCATAGCATCCCAATCGTGAATTAAGGGGCGCTCTTCATTGTGACGCACGTTAGAAAACTGGTCACGATAGCTCAAACCTTTAATATCTTCCCAAGCTACACCTTCGGCTAATTCCTTACAGGTGTAGTCAAATTCGTTACGACATACAAAGTCAATGACTGGGTGATCCCGCAGTGTTTCCTCTGGTAATACTGCCACATGGGCACCGACAAAGCCTATCTTTACGTCTGGATTTGTAGCTCTAATCGCTTCTGCACATTTCACATCATTAGCCAATGATGGTGTACTGGTGTGCATAATTACCAATTCGTAATCCCTAGCAATTTTCAGCACATCTTCGACAGTTTGTCCATGTGGCGGCGCATCCACCAGCTTACTCCCTGGTACCAGTGCCGCAGGTTGGGCTAGCCATGTAGGATACCAAAAAGAAGTAATTTCCCGCTTGGCTTGATATCTAGAACCTGCACCACCGTCAAATCCATCAAAGGAAGGAGGACTGAGGAACAAAGTTTTCTTCATTGATAGCGCTCCTTGGTCAATAGTCAATAATAATTGGGCATTGGGCATGGGGCATTGGGCATTGGGCATTGGGCATTGGGCATTGGGCATGGGGCATTGGGATTGGTCATTTTCTTCCTTGTCCTCCTTGTCCCCCTTGTCCCCCTTCCCTGCCTCATCCCTCTACCCTCTGCCTTTTCAAACTAACTAGCTTTAATGTTCACATCAATAAATTGCTTCAGTAATGCCAAAACATCGTTGCGGCTGAGTTTTTCTTTGCCGTTGGCTAGGGCGTCTAGGGTTCCATGTGCCAAGGTGAGGGGAATTTGGCAAAAGTCTAAGGCTGGCCCCGCACCTAGACTTTGAGTGTAAGCGTCTGCTAAGGCTAGGTTGCGCCTTGCATATTCGTGCATGTTGGCAGCAGTCCAGCCTTCAGGATAAAATTCTACACCCCGTTTTAGGTCTTCAGTGTGGTTACGTAAAATATTCACTGCTTGTAAACCTCTGCCAAAGCCGATGGCTTGGGTACGGTTTGTTTGGGTACCATCATGCCAAGCCCATAAATCAGACAATAACAACCCCACCGCGCCTGCAACCCCAAATGTATAACGATCTAAATCTGATTCTGTGGTGATTTTCCAGTTGGTTTCTGCCCAATATGCCATTCTGTCTGCCATTGCAGCAGTGGCATCCCAAATTCGCGGGGCGATCGCTTCCGGTGCTAAAATTGACCATTCCCTAATGCCAAGGGTAACTTCTGGTAAAGTATTTTCATAACCATTAAATCCTGAGGAAAAAGCATCAACGGCAAAACCATCAACCCCTGCTTGTAATGTCAAGCTAATTGTGCGCAACAACTGTGCTTTAGTTGGGTTATCCAGTTCTGGATGATCTTCAATTTCATCAATAGCGCGCATACACAAGTATGCTGATGCAACTGCCTCTTGTAACCCTGACGGTAAAATGCTAATTGGAATGTAAAAAGTTCGACTAGTTTCTTTCAGGATTTGCAGTGCATCTCTACGTAAATCCATGTTTTCACTCCTCTCTTGATTGTCACACCACATGAAGTTTTCGGTTTTTTGATGATACTTGATCTAATTTTTACTAAACATTAAGAACTGTTTTTTAGCTAGTATTTCCTCTAAAAATTAATAGTCTACGGTATCACAATTAACAAAAATCTCAAATCGCTTAAATTCTAGTCTAGTATATAGTCCTTTGGTGACAAAAATGCTTGGAGGATGGAATGCTATGACGAGCATAATTTTTCGGTGTAATTAGAAATAATTATGCTAAGATTCGCTTAATCATTTGCAAATTTTCATCTCGAAGAACAGCTTATTTCAGAGAAGTAAATTCTCTGAAGTATTGATGAAGCTGAATAGAATATCATATTCATTGTATCCATAGAGACAAATTGAGCGCTTTCTACTAAAAAGTAATAGTAACCTAAGACGAGCATCACTGCTTGTACTTTAAGCCAACACAGCTGCTTGAAGGTAATTAATCAAGGGTTGGGTAAAGAAAAAGATTACTGCTAGGTGTCATTTATAAATGCAGTGGGATTTTTGATAAAATTAGCGTTATGTTCAGCGCAAGTTTAACTCTATGCTGTAACCAAGCCAAGTTTATCTCCACAATCAAATATGCATTTTCCAGAGGATAATTATTAATTACGACAATAGAGAACAAGTAGTTCCCGATATTTAAACACGATAAAAATAAAAATACTAGCTATCCGCCAGTCCTGAAAATATTCTTCAATTCCTGACGCTTGATTCTTATAGAGTCTAGCCTTCAAGCGCAGTCTGTTTTAGCTCAAGCTTTTGATGGCTATTACAGAAGGTCGGATGTAGTACTTAGTACTTATACATTAACTATATAAGCGAGATTGTACGCATAGAATTTGAAGTTGTTCAACAACACACCCTGTTAATCACGATCAATAGATACTTTGGTACAGACTGAGGATATCTCTAGATTATAGCGATCGCTATTTAAATTGGTCTGACCTCCATAGCAAAAATCAATAAACGAGGATTACTCACATTTTTGTTGACAAACATGAATGATGCTCATATTATCGAAATATGAGCGAAGCTCACATAAACCCGCAACGAAAATGGAGTCTCTGACAATGAGCAAAAATTTACAGACCCTACCCCATCCCAATCCTGTAACCGCATTAGAAGAATACAGCTGCGATCACCTGGGATTTATGCAACGCTGCACCCAAGAGTATGAAGGTATCGTTCCTCTGAAATTTGATGATCAATGGTTTTGTCTGTTAACCAATCCCGACTATATTACTGAAGTGTTAAAAGACAGACTCTTGTTTGTCAAAACAAAAGACCTGCAACTAATACATGAAGTGCTAGGTAATGGCTTGTTAGTCAGTGAAGGTGATTTTTGGTTGCGACAACGACGACTAGCCCAACCCGTTTTTCACCAACAGCAGATTAACAGCTATGGTGCGGTGATGGTGGATTATGCCGAGCAAATGTTAAAAACTTGGCAAGATGGGGAGGTGAAAGATATACAAGCAGCCATGATGCGCCTCACCCTCAACATCGTCATGAAAACCCTATTTGATCAGAATTTACAGGATACAGCCGCAGGTAGTGTTGGTAATGCGCTGGATGAAACAATGAACTGGTTTGAATATCAAGCAGCTAAAGATGTCATGTCTGCGCTGTCGGAAATTGGAGACATAAAACAAAATACCCAAGAAATGAGTGCTGAGGAGATGGAACAACGTTATCAAAAAGCGATCGCCTTATTTGATGAAACAATCTATGCCATCATTAAACAGCGTCGCGCCAGTGGGACAACAGGCAAAGATTTATTGGGAATGCTGATGCAAGTCGAAGATGCGGATGATGGTAGCCGCATGACTGATAAACAATTGCGAGATGAAGCCGTAACATTAATTTTGGCAGGACATGAAACCACCGCTAACGCCCTGTCTTGGACATTCATGCAATTGGCGCAAAATCCTGATGTCCGCGAAAAACTCAGTGCAGAACTGAAAACAGTGTTGAACGGACGCACACCCACTCTAGCTGATTTACCCCAGTTAACTTACACCAATTGGGTGATTAAAGAATCTATGCGGCTGTATCCTCCTGTTACCGAAATTTCACGGGAAGCAACCCAAGATTGTGAAATTGGTGGCTATTTTATTCCCAAAGGAACAAACTTCCTTATTAGTCAATGGGCTATGCACCGCGATGGGCGTTATTTTTCCCAACCAGAATTGTTTCAGCCTGAACGGTGGGCTAATGATATGGAAAAACAATTACCTCGTGGCGTGTATTTCCCCTTTGGTGATGGGCCGCGTGTTTGTATTGGTAAGAGTTTCGCCCTGATGGAAGCAGTATTATTACTAGCAACGATCGCTCAAAAATTTCAACTGGATCTTGTGAGCGAGCAAAACATCGAACTTCAGATATCTATTACCCTCCGCGCTAGACATGGTATTCAATTTGTCTTGAAAGCAGCTGCATAGAATGTACTTCCAGATATCAGAAGTTGGTTGCGGTCAGATCCCCGACTTCTTGAAGAAGTCGGGGATCTATTTGACTCTAATGTTGTGCAGGAGATGAAATTATGAAGGAATTAATAGAGCAAGATAAGTTTATTCAAAGCAGTAAAAATTATTCGGAAAATATTTCTTCTTTGGCGCGGTTGAGTGATTCTATTTTTGCTTTTGCAATGGCTTTAATGGTGATTGCATTTGACTTACCAGAAGATGTTAAAGCCATGACTGATGGTGATATTAATGCATTTTTGTTTAGTCAGTTAAAACCTTTATTAACTTATGCTATCACCTTTGTTTTAGTTGCAACCTATTGGATTTCCCATTCCCGACAATTAAAGTATTTGCGAATAACAGATGAAACCCATCTGTGGATTTCTGTAGGCTATTTAATGGTCTTATTTTTAGTGCCTTTATCTAATGATTTAGTTATGACATTTCCAGATAATTTTCTGGTAAAAGTTTGGTTTAGTTTGAATATTGCTGCAATCGGCTTTGTTTCTTGGATCAGTTGGTGGTATGCGACAGGCGATCGCAAATTAGTAGATAGCGATTTAGATGCGGCGACAATTCGCTCCATGAAAATCAAAGCTTTAATTGAACCGATATGTGCCTTGATTTCCATTGGCGTAGCATATCTTAACCAAGAGTTATGGGACTATTTTTGGCTGTTGCTGTTCTTTGCCTATTCTCCGTTGGAACGTTATTTGTTAGCTGGAACTGAATCCGATGGGAAATAACTTTGTAGATAGTTTAAAGCAAACCGTTTCGTTTCTGCTACTAGTCGCTGCCGAAATGCTTGCTCCTGACTGAGGGAAAGCCACATTAAGGTACCGATCGCTTTAACTAGCACAAAGGCGATCGCTTCGTAGTCTGCTGTCTCTAACCCTGCTTCCCTTTGGGCGAGTAAGGTTACAAGATCTCGAATCAGTTCAGCATCAGCAGTGTCTCCGACTGCTTGTATTTCTGGTAAAGCACCCTGAACTTCCATGAAAATCGCGTAGTAGCCGGGATTCTCTGAGAAATGCTGCTCGGTAATGTCAATTAACTGGTCAACCAGGACAGATAAGGGCAATTTTACCAGATCGGGATTATTGAGTATTGCCAATTTTTGATGCAGACGTTCCTCATAGCGCAAGGCCAAAGCCTGCATAATCGCTGTCTTGTCGGGAAAAAATTGGTATAGTGAGCCGATGGGTATCTTTGCACCAGCCGCGATCGCATTAGTTGTGGTTGCGTTATAGCCCTGAGAAATAAACAGTTCTTCTGCTACATCAATAATACGGTTAACTCGCTCCTGACTGCGCGCTTGGCGTGGTTTGCGGCGCATTCCGCCTGCGGTTGATGGGCTTTCGTTGGTCATCGTTACCTCCCTGGCTTGAGGGAATAAATGAGGATTACTCACATTTATCTTGACACAATATGAGCAATTGTCATATCTTAAAAGTGAGCTTTACTCGTATTTTAACCTAGTTCTTAATGGAGAATCTTTCCATGAGTCAGAATTTAATTTCCCAGTCTCGTCGCGAAAGAGCGATCGCTCTGCTTGATGACACAATACATGCCATGATCGATCATCACCGCTTGAGTCAGAAAATAACCAGCAAAATGAACTACCTACGGACTTCGCTGTGCTACGTCCGAGGTTTCTGACGCTTCACCTGCCCTTGCTTTCATCCCCAGGTTCCGAAGACTCCACCTGGGGACTTCCCGCAAGGAAGGTTAAAAAAGAATCTGACAGATAGTAGGGGCATGGCATTGCCTCTAGAATATATTGATGTGCCGCAAAAGCTATTTAAATTGGTATGAAGTGGGATACATAAATTCAAAAAGGGTATTTCTGAATGTACAGAAATACCCTTTAAAGCTAATTATTTTCACATTTAGCGGCAATCTAGAACAAA
Source organism: Calothrix brevissima NIES-22 (assembly GCF_002367995.1). Classification (GTDB taxonomy): domain Bacteria; phylum Cyanobacteriota; class Cyanobacteriia; order Cyanobacteriales; family Nostocaceae; genus Aulosira; species Aulosira brevissima. The sequence continues at coordinate 7,269,248 of NZ_AP018207.1, read as the reverse complement.
GTTAGGAGATACAGCAGCGAAAATAGAATAATCCAGATGATATCTACAAAATGCCAGTAGATTTCCGCCATTTCAATACCAGTATGTTTAGTTGCAGAGTAATGACCGAGACGGCGCGATCGCCACAGCACGCCAAGTATTAACAATAACCCAATAAATACGTGTAAACCATGAAATCCGGTCATCAAGTAAAAGCAGTTGGCAAACACGTTGGTAGTTAAGCCATATCCCAGTGTTAAATACTCATATACTTGACCGCCTAAGAAAATGGCTCCCATTAGCGCCGTAATTCCATACCACAAGCGCATTCCGGCGATATTGTTCTTTTTAATCGCTGTATCGCCCAAATGAATGACAAAGCTGCTAGAAACTAGGATGATGGTGTTAATCGTGGGTACGAGTAATTCTACTTCTGTACCTTCTGGCGGCCAGACTTCAGCGCCACCACGTAAAATTAAGTAAGTGGCGAAAAAACCAGCGAACATTAAAGACTCGGAAACCAGAAACGTCAGCAGCCCAAACACCCGCAAGTCTGGATGGTGTTCGTGAGAAGCGGCTGAAGTCAAGGCTATTTCTGGGGCGTTCAAAGTTGAATCCTGCATAAATTCCAATTTCTAGATAAATAATTGGACGGTGTAGTCTCAATAATTTTTTTCTCTCTGTGTCACGCCAGTTGCTACAACGCGGGGAACCCGCGCAACGCACTGGCTTCTCTACGTTCTCTGCGGTTAAATAATAAAACCACAGAGACACAGAGAACGCAGAGTTAAGAGGTTACTTTGAAAAAAGAATAGGACAGATGGTAGGGGCATGGCAATGCCATGCCCTCTAAAATATATTGATGTACCGCAAAGACTGTTTAAATTTAGGCTGCGGTTTGGGCTGTTTCGGCAACTTCAACATTGCGCCCGTAATCATAGGGGCCATGAGTGACTACAGGTAATACTTCCCAATTTTCAATTGCTGGTGGGGAAGCGGTTGTCCATTCTAAAGTCAGCGCCTCCCAAGGATTATCTGTGGCTTTGGTACCATACATCCAACTCCAAATGGCGTTGAAGAAGAAGGGTAATACAGATATGCCGAGAATCATCGCGCCAATGGTACAAATATGATTGATTCCGGCAAATTGCGGGTCATACATGGCGACTCTGCGGGGCATTCCTTGTAATCCCAACTGGTGCATGGGTAGGAAGGTGAGGTGAGTACCCACAAAAGTGAGGGCGAAGTGAACTCTTCCCCAGGTTTCATTCATCATTCTGCCGGTAATTTTGGGAAACCAATGATAAATTCCCGCATAGATACCAAATACAGAACCGCCAAATAAGACGTAATGAAAATGACCGACTACATAATAAGTATCGTGAACGTGGATATCAAAAGGTGCTGTGCCTAAAGTTACACCACCCAATCCACCAACAACGAACATGGATAACAAGCCAATGGCAAATAGCATGGCGCTGGTGAAGCGAATTTTACCACCCCACAGGGTTGCTACCCAGCCAAAAATTTTCACGCCTGTGGGAACGGCGACAATTAGGGTAGAGATGGTGAAGAACATCCGCATCCAAGGAGGCGTACCACTGGTAAACATGTGGTGTACCCATACGAATAAACCGATAATGCAAATTGCCAAGCTAGAATAAGCGATCGCTTTATAGCCAAATATCGGTTTGCGGGCGTGAACGGGAATCACCTCGGACATGATGCCGAAGATGGGCAAAATCATTAAATATACGGCAGGATGGGAATAAAACCAGAATAAATGCTGATACAGCACCACGTTTCCGCCTGCGTCTGGCTTAAAGAAAGAAGTACCAAAGTTAATATCAAATAATAACAGCACCAATCCCGCCGCTAGCACTGGGGTAGACAGCAGGGCTAAAACGGAAGTTGCTAAAATTGCCCAGCAAAATAATGGCATTTGCGTCCATTGCATACTGGGTACTTTCATTTTCAAGATGGTGACGACAAAGTTTAACGCCCCCAAAATTGAGGAAGTTCCCACCAAAACGATCGCTAAAATCCACATTGTTTGGGCAGTATTAGCGGTGATTAAACTCAATGGTGGGTAAGCAGTCCAGCCGCTTTGGGAACCACCAAAAAAGAAACTACCTAAAAGTAATGCACCGGCTGGCGGATTCAACCAAAAAGCGATCGCATTTAATTTCGGAAACGCCATATCTCGCGCCCCCACCATCAACGGAATCAGAAAGTTACCAAATCCACCAATGGCGGCTGGTACAATCCACATAAAAATCATCAATGTGCCGTGATTCGTCATGAAGGCGTTATAAAGATTGGGGTCGAGAAAATCTGCATCTGGCGTATTTAATTCGATGCGAATAGCCATAGCCATCAATCCCCCAATCAGGTAAAAGATAAAAGCTGTTACCAGATATTGAATGCCAATGACTTTGTGGTCGATATTAAACGTAAAGTAGTCGTACCATTTCCAACTATGGGGTAATTCGTGGGCGGTAACGACTGCTGTAGTTTGCGAATTTTGTAATTGTGTCATAGAAACAGGGGCTAGGGGCTAGGGGCTAGGGAAGGAGGACAAGGGGGACAAGGAAGACAAGGAGGACAAGGGGGACAAGGAGGACAAGGGGGACAAGGAGGACAAGGGGGACAAGGAAGACAAGGAGGACAAATGACTACTGACTACTGACTAACTTGATTTTCTGCTAACCAGCGATCGTATTCTTCGGGGGTGTGGACAACTACGGAACTACGCATACTACCGTGATAGCCACCACAAAGTTCGGCGCAAACTATGGGGTAGGTTCCGGTTTTTGTGGCGGTGAAGCGTAACTGTGTGGCTTGTCCGGGAATTGCATCTTGTTTCAAGCGAAACTGGGGTACCCAAAATGAGTGAATCACATCATTTGCAGAGATGTTTAGTAATACATCTTGATCTACAGGAACGTGCAATTCGCCAGTATCAACATTTTTATCGGGATAGTTGAACAGCCAAGCATATTGCATTCCCGTGACGTTGACTACTAAAGCTGGTGGTTTTCCTTCGTTTACAGGTGTGGAACCAATACCAATCGGGTTAGATTTTGCTTCTGTCATCATCGATTCGTGACTCATCCCGTGATGGGCTATGGCATCCATCCCGCCCATTTCTGTGTAAACATCAACACTGTAGATTCCTAAGCCAATAACGATGATTCCGGGAATGATAGTCCACAAAATTTCTAAAGGAAAACTACCTTCAATGGGTTCGCCATCGCTGTTATCGCCACGACGGCGGCGAAACTTAATTACAGCAATGAGTATCGCTCCTTGTACTACTAAAAATAAAGCAGTCCCAATGGCTACCATCACGTTAAAAAAATTATCTACTAAAGGCGCTTGCAAAGAAGCTTGTTCTGGAAGTAGATGATTATTTTGTCCTACCCACAAGCTAATGAGAGTAATTAAAATACCTGCGATTAAAGTTACGATGCCAACGGGTATTTGTTTCATAAAATAATTTCCTCTGGATAAGGATTCTGCTGCCACATTCTTTGCAACATTTTGATTTTTCTTTGTCTCATCGCCGCCCGATAAGCAACATAGCTATTATGGAAATTAACTCCTAAACAAAAACCTATAGGAGCTAAAATGATCGCCCATAATAATCCATAAATTCGGGGATTTATTCCATAATTAATTAATTCCTGGCTTTCTTTTATGCCCAACAATAAATTTTGTCTTGCCAGAAAATTTAGATGTTCTTGCCAAACTACTATTATGGCTACTAAAGCTGGAGAAAGCACTACTAAGGTTAATAAAATTACTGTGATAATTTTTAATGTCTTCGGTTGCATAGGCATCACGGTAAAACCGCATATTCTCATGAATGCGGCGATATAGGTACTGCATTTTCAATCCGGTTAATTCAATGTGTAAATGTCAATAATTCTGACAAATTACAGCGAATCTCTTTGATATATGAAAATCTGCTTTAACCTGCTTCTGAGCAATTGGGATATGAAGATGAAAAAGTAAAGTCAGCCAATACCGAGACAATCTCACAACCAAGGAATAAAAATCTTTCTTCCTTTGTTACTTATATTTTGTTACCTATATTTTGTGTATATATCACGAAAAAAGATTATATGGGTAAAATCCCCTCAGTTCGGCAGTATTTTTTAGGATTTCTTAATAGTTGAGAATACCTAGATATTTTAGATTTTCTTAACTATTGAGAGCATTTTCAACTATCGCCAATAGGTCTTCGCCCAATCCTCCTGATGCTTTTTCTGTATTTATTGGTTCATATATCAAAAGGGAACTGCTAGAGAATACTAAGGACACTCCTATTCGACCTGTATATCAGAAGTGTTATATCAGCTACTTGATTTCTTCATCGCGGATAATTAAGAATGTACTCAACTGTGTAAATCCTTGCACCATAAGAGCTTCAAAGTATTTTTCTGTTGGGGTACTAGTATTTCTCTAATGTTAAGAATATTTACTGACAGTTATAGGTACTAGGGTTTTTCTCAGCCATACCCAGGTCTACTGAGGTAATTTTGGCAGCTATTTGTTAAGTTATTTGAGGAAATCCATCTCATTGATTCATCAGCGAAGCTTAATTTTATTAACACATCTTCATGAATCAAATTATTTAAAAAATTGACGAGATAAACAGCGTCTATTATTACGGCTACTAGCTAGATTTATCTCGCGAATATAATTTAAGAAGTAAAAAGTAAAAAGATAATCCCCATAAATAAATTTAGGGGATTTAATAAGGACTTGGGAGCATCCCAATTTTGACGCAATACCCTTCTAGGGTATTGCTATAACAACAAAGCCTGCCTTCTTTTGCTAAAAGTTTGATAGCCTGCGTTCGTCGAAGACGTTCCCGAAGGGTAGGCAGGCTTCGTATTTCTAGCCCCACCCTTATAGGGTGAGGGCGTTTTTGCACATTTGGAATGCTCCCAAGGAATTATTATTTCGAGACGCATAGCGCGAGAAATAAATGTTTCTATTTCGTTCCATAAATGAATTTAGTTGCTCTGTGAGCATTATTCTTTTTCTTTCTTTTACCTTTTAACTTTTTACTTTTGCCTTGTTTGGTCAAGATTTCCTGATTTTATGGTTGATAAACTCTTGTCAAGCTGGAATTTTGCCGCTTTGGTTTAATTCTTAAAAAACTCATGTTTTTATAGCAGTTAATTAGATTTTGTGCCGTTACTCAAATCCCATAAGCATAAGGGGTAATTTTGTTATAGTCATGTTAAAATTGCTAACTAAAGTTTAGAGTTAGCGAATCTAGATAATAATTTTTTGGGAAATATGAAGATTCATATAATGGTTCAAGACGAACAAAAATCCCATGAGTTTTTGGTTAAAAAAGTTACTAATGTGAAGCTGGAGGAATGCGGATATTCCCAGAATTATTGAATCCTGCGCAATCAGTTTTAATTAATAGAAATTTTTAGCGATCGCTTATTAACAAAGTTCTAGTAAATTCGGCATCTTTGCCAGCAAGAGTAATCAAAACAAGCTGTAATTAGGAGATATTTACAGCTTTATTTAGTATTTCCATCTAAAAACAACTCTGACAAAACCATGCCCTACGCCATTACTAAGCGCTGTATTCAGTGCGATAATTGCCTTCCTCATTGTCCTCAAGGCGCTATCCAAGTGATAGATGGTGATTACTGGATTGACCCAACTGTGTGTAATGACTGCGAAGGTTATATGACACCACAGTGTGTGTTTTCCTGTCCTGTTGATTCACCTATACCTTATCAGGCGAAAAAGGGCAGATGCAAGGTTGACGCCAACACTGTTGCGAGTCCGAAGCTGTTTACTAACGCAAACAGCCATCCTTTTGCTTCAGCGATTGTAATTTGGGAATTGTGCAACGTTTTAGCGCAACGCCAATCTCTTGTGTGGGATATGGATGCAGAAGGAGAGTTATATTATCAACGACAAATTAATGGCGGTAAAGGTGCGATCGCGTTTCGGGTGACAGATAGTGTTGATTCTACCGCAGCAGTAGCGCTTAAAGGTGCAGAAGCTGTTTCTGCAATTGAGAAATTCGATCTGAGATCTGCTTGTTTGCACTTAATCTATGCTGCTTATGCGACTAATTTAGAGCAGCCTTGGGCAGAAGAATTTATCATTAATGACAAACAAATTGAAGATTATTTAGGGCTAGATAAGCGCAAAGATTTAAATAAATCTACCAAACTGGCTTTAATTAAAGAATTAGTACAGCAACCTTGTCAACTGATAGCTTCAATTAATTTACCTGCAAAAGGTAAAATTCAGGAAGTGAAATTAGAAAACAGTCGAGTCTGGCATTTATTAGCAATTCAACACCATTTCCAAGAAGATGATTTAGGATGTAAACATCTGGTAGGATTAACTTTTAAAATTAAAGCTGGGGATTGGGCGCAGTATTTTTTAAATCGCCAAGCTTGTAAAGAAAGGAAAGCTTTTTATCAATATGGTACTTTACCCAAAGTTTTACTGAATACAGTTATGAGTATTTGGCAACAGCATGAAGGTGCAGCCAGGATGATGCTGTGGTTATTATTTAAAACCAAAATGGGTAAAGAACAGCGCGTAACCATTCCTACCTTAATGAGAATAGCTTACGGTGAGGGAAAATTAAGCCATGTAGCCTTGCAACCAGAACAGCGCCAACGTTTATTAAGAATATTTGAAAGCGATTTAGAAGTACTTCATCATTTTGGACTCAAACCAATATTCGATCCCGTTACTTACCCTGAAGAAATTCAACCTTTATGGGCGAAATTAGTAAATATTCCCGAAGATGCAGAAGCAGCATTAGAATTTTGGATTGATGATGGTAGTAATAGTACACGATTAACTGATGCAGCACCGCGTGGTAAGTGGACTAGATTAATGAATGCGCGGATTTTAGATTTTGAAATGCCTTCAGATTGGAAAAAACAATTGAGCAAATCAAAACCGAAAAAATCGCGAACTACTAAGAGTAAGACTCAGATAAAACAGCAAATAGTTCTTTCTACCGAATATATTCTTGAGGCGAGAAAAAAACTAGGTTTAAGTCAAAGAGATTTGGCTCAATTAACAGGTAAAAGTCAGAGTTGGATTCGGGATATTGAAAACGGGCGGTTTCAAGCTAAGTTAGAAGACCAAATTTTATTAAGAAAAGCATTAGGGATCAATTCCAATTCTATGGGTGGAAGTTAGGGAAGATAGTAAATGGTTATAGCAGGGTAAGCTCATCTAATTTGGTAAGTGACGACAAGATGGAAGTTGCTGCAACTCCTGGGGATGGTTTTGGAAATAGTCGCCCAGCCAATTGCAACCTTGGGTGAGGAGATCGTCAAGATTCAGGTTCCAAGAATAGAGCATTGACCCACTACTAGAAATCAAACGGTTGCCATCTGGGGTAAAATTGAGGAATGTATTAAAGGCACCACCCATAGGGATGCGAGTAATCGGTGTGCCGTCGGCTTGCCAGACATGGATTGTGCTATCAATAGTCTTAGCAATTAACAATTGCCCGTCTGGGCTAAATTGAAAGCGACCGATTTGATTGGTTTCAAGTGTGCGAATGAGCGTACCATCAGAACGCCAAAGTTTGATATTTTGATCAATTCCCACTGTCGCCAACTGCTGTCCATCGTTACGGTGAGCGATATCAATAATCGCTGCGCCATGATTGAGGGTTTGGATGAGATTACCCTCAGCCGACCAGACTACCAGTTTACCAAAGCGATCGCCAACTATAAACTGTCCACTGGGAGAAAATCCCATTGCTGTGATTTCATTTGGTTGTCCTGATAGGGTTTTGAGCAGTTTTCCGTCTCTTCTCCACAGGCGCAAGGTGCGTGTGGGGGTATTACCAGAAGTTACTGTGATATAGGTTTGATTTTTGGGGCTAAAGTAGAGCGAATCGGCATCTTTGATAGTCTTTAAAAATTTACCTTCCCTACTCCAAAGTTGGATTTTATCGGGTTGATTACCAGCAAGTGCCAATTCTTTGCCATCAGGACTAAATTCGATTCCTGGCTTATAATGAGCCGCATCCATCTCTTGAATTAAATCCCCATTTGCTAACCTGAATTGTATTTTTTGCTGACGAATTGATAACAGAACTAAACGCGAACCATCGGGACTAAATTTAATCACACTTTCCGGGAGATTAGTTTGTATTGTTCTGAGTTCGCTGCCATCTGCCTGATATAATGTCATTTCTCCATTGAATTTTGTGGCAGCAATTGTCTGTCCATCAGGACTCAGAGTTGCATCCATAATTCTATTTTGGGCATCAGATTTTGCCCCAGCAATTTTTAGTTTCTCGCCTGGTATTTGTATGCGGTTGATGCGTTGTTGATTTCCCATAACTACACGGGGAGTTTGTATTGGTGGTGTCAATGGAGTGGAGATTTTTTGAGGATGGATTTTCCAGAGTTTTAGCATCCCATCTGGGTGACTCGTGGCGATGATAGAACCATCAAAGCTAGAACTAAAACCAGAAACCAGCAATTGATGAGTTTTGATTTCTGCTTGTAAAGTTCCGTCTGGATGCCATAATTTAAGGGTGTTGAGATTGGCAGAAATGTAAGTACCATCTTTTTGGCGGAAACTGTGCCAAAGGTTATTCCCTAAATTATGGGTAATGTTAGGATAGGTTTTGATCAACGCACCAGTTTTAATATCTCTAACTTCCGGTTTTCCTTGGGCATTGATAAACACAATCGCATCGCCTTCTAAACTAATAGTAAGGTCAATACCCTGTTGAGGTGGAGCTATCTGCCTGGTGTAAAGTAATTTCCATTGCAAATTCAAGACTGCAACTTTGCCAAAGGCGTTGACTATCACAATATTGTTGTCATTTGTGAATTGGACATCACTAAGAGTTTCTTGATCGAGTTTTAGCTTATTGACAAGAGTACCTGTTTTGAGATGCCAAACCTGGATTTCATAGTCGGAGTCAGCAGATAAAATATACTGACCATCGGGACTAAAACTCAAAGAAGAAATGGAAATTGGGAAGCCCTGGAGAGTTTTAGTTTTGTGAGTTTTAATCGTCTGAATTTTCTTTCCCTGTATTGTCCAAAGAGTTATCGCCCCGTCTTCTCCTCCAGTTGCTAGTTTTTGTCCATCACGGCTAAAGGCGATCGCTACCGCCGGGCTTTCTAAATGCCAACGATTTTGCTCATTAATCGTGGACAGAACAGCTTGTAGGGCAAATAAAGGCGTGTGGGTGGGTAAATGTTTAAAAGAATGCTGTTTGGTCAATTGTTTAAGCCTTTGCGCTGATTTCATCGCCCCTAGCAAATCCTTCAGTTGATTGCCATCTGCACGCACTTGCAAAATTCGGCTTCCTTCTCGTTCTAGATTTAAGATATCTGCATTGGTTCTAAGTTTTTGTTCTGATTGCTGGAAGTAAAAAAACGTGCCGATGGTGCTAATTACAGCCGCAGAAAGCGCGATCGCCCCAATTCGCAATCGTTTTTTGGTTTGATGTTGGACGGTTTTTAATCGCTCAATTGCTTGAGTTTCTTGTTGTATTGCTGTTTGGGTTTTGGATTGGGCGATCGCTAATTCTTGGGCTTGGCTGGCGGATAAAAATTGATAATCACTATGACTCAAACTTAATCCTTTTGCCCAAACTAACGCCCACTGCAAGGCTTCATTTTGCAGTAAATATTGAGCATCTTGAGAAATTTCCCAAGCGGCGAGTTCTGCACCATAGGGACGAATAGCACGCAAAGCTTGTTCTGTCCAAGTATAATCAAACACGGTGGCGTAGATGCGGTTATAGATACTCAATTTGCCTTGACGTTTGACAACCAAACCAGAAAGACACAACTGCATCAACTCCCAGCTATCTTCAGCCGAAAGTTCGCCTTGATTGAGCAATTGCTGATAAAGTCCTAATGACCAACAAGCCAAAGATTTATTGTGGAGAATGCGATCGCGAATTGTTTGAAAATGCTGCTGTCTATCATTTGCTAGCCAATGTTCAATCATTTGCGATCGCACAATCGCTTCTACTGCTGAAGTTTCCCATCCCGATGCAATAAAAGTATTAGCTGTATTAATTAGTTGACATAACCATTGAGTTAAAAATGGTTGTCCACCAGTCCAAGTTAAAATTTCTGCCATCACCTTGGTAGGATTTGCAGCCACCTCAATTAAGCCTTGTTCCAGAGGTTTAGCTTCAGACAATTGAAAACCTGTAAGTTCGATGGCGCGACTATCTACATTTAGTGGTGTAAATTTATTATCGGCGATTAAATCAGTGGGTGTAGCCACACCAAATAGGGCAAAGGTTAACCTTTGAAATTGGGGTTTATCAGCGCGTTTGTTGTAGCAGGATCTTACAAAAGCAAAAAAATCATCCTTAAATTCTAGATTGAGGATACTGTCAATTTCATCTACAAAAACGATAATTTGCTGAGAGATATTTGCTAGTAAAACTTCTTCCACAAATTTACTCAACCGCAAAAATGGATGCAGCAAAGTATTTTGAGACCACCAAGATTCCAAATCAATTTCAATATTGAGTTCACTAGCAAAATGGCTGACAAATCCCCCATAGAATTCATCTGCACTCACTTGATAAACGCAGAGTTCGCGCATTTCAAAGGCAATACAAACAAATCCTTCTGACTGTAAGCGCGACATTGTACGCACTCGTAAACTCGATTTTCCCATTTGTCTAGAGTTGAGAACATAGCAAAATATTCCCGCTTTTAGTCCTGTATATAAATCACTATCGGCTTGACGATGAACGTAAATTTCAGTACCTTCTCGTAAACTACCACCGACTTGATAATGGTTGTAATTGTTCATGTTTGAATTCCCAAACGTTCACGAAAATATTGACGGTAAAGTTCGTAGCGTATAGATATTTGGTGTTGCTGTAGCTGGATTAATCCTAAGTCATACAGTTTCACCACATCATCGAGATGGAAGTGTGGTTGAATGGGAATAGCAGCATCATCTGAGGCGATCGCTTTCAATGGTGCAAGTAAATGAGAATGCGTTTGTAGCTTATGCCATTGTCTTTCTAGATGGCTGCGGTAGATACTATTGGGAGTTGCTGCGGTATTGAGCAATTGCTCAAGGGAAGTTGGGTTTTGAGCCAGAAATTGTAAAGTCAAGGTGACAAGGTAAGGATGTCCGCCAACAATTGCAGTTAATTTTTTTATCTCTTGCTGACTCCAGTGCAATTGATACTGATTTAGTAAAGTGAGGATTTCTGTGGCATTTAGTTCTGTTAGTTGAATTTCTGTACCTGCGTTAAATGGTGATTGGTTAATGTCAATTTGGGTGTAAACTTCAGTGTGTAGAACTATCAGACGTAACTGAGTCCAAAGCAATTTGGTTTTAGCATCTTCATGCCAAGTTCTCAACATTCCGAGAAATTCACCAGCAATTAATTGATGAGTAAATAGGCGATCTACTTCATCTAAGGCAATGACTAAAGGGATATCATCAGTTAAGAGATATTTTTGTAAATAAGTTCTACATTTGATTTTGCTATTGCCTAAACTTTTGCGCCAATGAGTTTCGATATCAACCGTTAAATTCAGCGCATAAGTAACACTAGCAATAAACCACTGTAAGAAACTATCTAAACTGCCAAAATCATCAACAACCGCATCCCGCAAATTGATAGCGATCGCCCGATATCCTTGTTGTTGAGCATACTTGAGAACTTGCGCCATAAGTGTGGTTTTACCAAACTGAATTGGTGCTTTAATACGGAGTAATGCCCCTGGTTTATCAATCTCTGCACAACAAAATTCCCATCGAGATGGTTGATGCTGAATTCCCTGGTAAGATTGGGGCTGATGGGTTTGCCATCGTCGCTGAAGGGCTTGGCGAAAATTGGTTTTTTTCACCTCTTCTTGGAGTGCTTCTGAAAGCAATTGCCATAACCGCCCGCCGACTTCACTAACATACTTCACGGTAAGATAAGACTCAGCCGCGATCGCTTCATAGGTTTTACCTTCCCATGCACCCTGCAAAACTTGGATTTCAACATCACTCAGATGCTTTTGCGTAGTCTGTAGCATTAACTGATCAACGAGTTGTTGAGCAGCATTCCATTGAAATCCAGCGTCTAAGCTCATAACCCTAAATTAGAAAGCGATGTTTATCTTCTAACATAGGATTTCTCAATAATTCTTCCCAATACTTAAATAACCAGAACAAACCGTTATTACTTAGCAATGGGGAATAGTTACCAGGATTTTTCCGGAAAAAACCGGAATTTACGCGCTCAAACAACCGGACTTCTTCCGGCTGACAATGATAGTAAGCGTCAAGCATCATACAAATATGAGTGCAACTACTGAAATATGTATTTTGTTTCCAAATCTGTCACTCAATCCTGAACCTGAGAAAATTGTAGGTTAGGTTGAGGAACGAAACCCAACATTTCCGTCGTTTGGTTGGGTTTCGCAAAGCCTCAACCCAACCTACATGTGAAATATGTATTTTGTTTCCAAATCTGTCACTCAATCCTGAGTCTGAGTATTTATTAGCTAACTTGAGACTGCAAGATTTACTGTTATTTTTCAATCAATATTCTATGCTGCAACACTTTTCCCACCAAGCTTTAGTAAAATCAACTATTATCGGATGTCTGCTTTTTTCTAGTTCCCTAATTCCCTTACAATCTAGCGTTGCTAATCCGCAAATTTTGACTACACCACAAACAAAAACGATCGCTCAACAAGTGCTTCAAGATGCGATCGCTAAAGAGAAACTCGATAATACTGCAAAAGTCGTTGAAGTTGCTCGAATTGCTAAGGGCGATACCTGGATGTACAATCCTGTACCTTACTGGAAAATTGCGATCGCCGATCAGCATAAAAATTTGGTCTATTTCACCACTGATAATGGTAACTTTAGAGTCTTGATGCAAAAGAATGGGCAAAACATCCATTCTCTAGGAAAACCTGCTCAAGAAATTCCGCCAACGGCAATGATCACAGCAGCGATTCAACAGGCGAAAGAATGGGGCTATCCTGGACAACCTTTATTAGCTAATATTTCATCTGAAAAGGCAACTTGGGCAAGCGGTTGTGAAAATGTTTCTGCCCCTAATCCTTGCGATCCCTTTCTTAGCCGAGGCTGGAAAATTACCATTCCCCACCAACGCCAAAGTTGGGTATTTCGAGGTGAAACAGCCGACGATTTACAATTGATTGCACGTACTAATCCTGTGATGGAAAGCGGTTTACCGATTCCGGTGGTTAACGAAATCAAGGGCATCGCCAGCAAACACTTGCAAATTTTACCCTCAGTTGTTCTGATTACTAAAATCGAGCCTCAAACCTTTACGGATAGCTGTTTAGGATTGGGGAATTTAGCCGAATCCTGCGCTCAACAAACAATCCGGGGCTATCGGGTAACGGTGGCGGGAAAGTCCCAAGCACGGCAAATATACCGGATTAGCAATGATAAAGTTTATCTTCGCACCGAAGCGATCGCCGGACTTCCTACTCGCACTGATGAGTTACCAACTGCGATCGCTCGCACAGTCTTTAACGCCGCCAAATCAGACTTGAAAAAACCCATTGCCAATCTTAGCATTTCCCAAGTTGCACCAAGATTCTCTTGTTTCCGCAGTCCCACGGCTGCACCTAATGAACCTTGCATACCAACGCAACGCCTTGACGGTTGGAATGTCACGGTGACAAATTTTCAGAAATCACTGACTTACACTGTTAATCTCAGTGGCAAGATTCTGAGCAAAAAATAGGTTTATTATCCTTTCTCAGGCATCAAGTAAAAACAACTAGTGCGGACAAGATACCCGTACTACAAATATTAAATTGTTCAACTTACTTTTAAACGACTCTTAAAACCAAACTGCAATACAAGGGCGGGGAAACCCATACGTGTCAACTTAAGCTAAAAGCTATATACTGCGCGTGTTGTACAAAAACCCTCACCCTTACCCCTTCTCCCTCAGGGAGAAGGGGAATTGAATCTCTTACTCCCCTCTCCCTGAGGGAGAGGGGCTGGGGGTGAGGGCATAACCTTGTCGCCAAGCGGGTTTCACGTTAAGTTGACACCAATGGGGGAAACCCCGCCCCTACCAAAATATTGATTACGTATCAGAATGTGGATTGGTATAAAAATTTTCTTATAGATTCAAACTTATGATACTAACGCGATCGCTCGCTTTGATTATTGCTTCTCAACTAATTTACTCTGTTCCCATTTATGCGGCAGATGCTAGGATAACTATTTCTAAAGCTTGCCGTGTAGAGCTAACTGGTGAAAGTACCCGACGCTGGAACGAAATTTCTGGAATGTCCCCGACTGATAGGCTCCCCGTAATTATCAGAGAGCTAGAAAATGCTGAACGGCGAGGAGATACAACTTTTACAATCCAGACATTAGATTTTGCGCTCAAGGCAATTGCTACTCAAGTACAATCACTGACATATAAGGATAATCCAAAACTTCCTACCATTCTCGATCAAATCGTGGTCTTAGCTAAACCTTTACCGAGTGGGTATAGTTTAGGCAAAACTCATATCTTGACAGAATCTGCGATCGCCTATGGAAAAATTGGACACTTTACCATAGGAAAACAAACGCTACAGATTGCGTCTGAGTCGGTATCAGGAATTCGCAATACTCCTAAAGATTTAGTTGCGGCTTACATTCGTCTTGCAGAAGGGTGGATTGCTCTCGACCAACCGACGGAAGCTGCATCTTCTCTCAACTATGGGTTTGAGCAAACTATCAAAAATCTGAAAGATACCTACGCACAACGTGAGTCGTTATCACAAATAGTTAATTTATATCTCCAAAATTACCAACCCACAAAAGCTTTAGAGGTGCTAAAGCAACTTTCTCCGCAAGATTACGATCCTGATATTACCGTCACTCAGATTGCTGCTACCTACTTTCAAGCTAGAGACCCAGTAAAAGCAAAGAAATTACTAGATCCATTGCTCAAAGCAGCACTAGCAATTAAAGATGTGGAACAACGGGAAATTAAATTAATGACTTTGGTGCTACACTATGCCCCCAGTGGAGATTTAGGGCGATCGCAGCAAATTGTTTCCCTAATGAAACGCCCTAATTCTTTCCGGGCTAGAAGTTGGTTAACAATCGCCGCAGAAAGTCGCAAATTTAACCAGCCAGAAATCCGCAAATCTGCGATCGCCCGTTTAGTTGCTGATGCCAAAGCCGCTAAAATAGCCGATCAGTTTGGTGGACGCTTCGATAATGAATGGTATGGCGAGATGTCAAATTTATCTCAAACTCGCGGCTATCACCCAGAACTCAAAGCCCTGATTTCTGAACTGCGTGCGGTGAATGTCTTGGGAATTGTTTTGCAAGATTTGATTGCTAATAAGCAGTTTACAACTGCGCGGCAAATGGTACCACGTCCGATGATCGTACAGATAGATGCAGGCTATTTCGATGAAAGCGATCGCTGGCTAGATAATATTGCCATAGCCGCCCTTGAAGCCGGACAAACCCAGGATGCAGAAGCTAGAATTGCTGGGGAAAAAACCGATGTGCGGCGATTGCTGCGGTTTGCTCAAGCTTTCCATCGCCGTGGTAATGTTGCTGTTGCCGATCAATTATTCAGTCGTAGCCAAGTAATAGCTAATAGCATTTCTGCTTTACCCACCGCCATCACAACTCATGCGGCGATCGCCAATGCTTTGATTTCCACCAATCGTCCAGCCGATCAACTATTGAATCGAATTGTCACATTGATACAAACAGAAACAGCATTGCCACAGCAAGCACAATTATTGCTATCAATTAGTTCCGAATTTGCCGCAACGCCATCAACTTATTTTACACTGGCAGAAAGATTAAAGTTACTTCAGCAAGTAGATTTTGCTACCTTAGCTGGTAATCAAGCGATCGCCAATCGTCAGCCAGAGGAAGCATCCCGTTTCATTGGTTATGCTGGGAGAAATCCTAGGGAAAAGTTGGACTTTGGTTTACGAGTTGTGGAACTGAATCTGACTCAAGGTAATTTGACAAAAGCGCGATCGCTCCTCAATATTCCCATCCAAACCCTCCGCAATGGCTCAGAGTCTTCCTTACCACCGATTGCAGAACGTTCTCGTATTTGGGAGCGGATTGCTTTAAATCTAGTGCGTACAGGAGATACTAAAACTGCGATCGCCATTGCTGAGAATGTCACACCATCACCAGAACGCGAACAATTACTGCAACGTTTACGCTGTTATCAAGACTGAGACATTGCATTTCAGTTTTAGAGGTGCTAGTGTGTCGAATCAACCACTCAAATATCCACTTCACAATAGCGAAACGCACAATTTTCAAGGCTGTTTCCTGCCTCAACGAAAAATTTTACAACTCATTTAGGCTCGCTATAGGTATTTGAATGATAAACTCAGTGCCTTTTCCTAAAGAGGAATTGCATTCTAGTAACCCAGCGTGTTTATCTACTACAATTTGCCGAGCGATCGCCAATCCTAATCCTGTTCCTTTACCTACAGCTTTCGTAGTAAATAAATGGTCGAATATCTGCTGTTTTACTTCTGCACTCATCCCTTGAGCATTATCAGCAATAGAAATCTTTACTTGCTTCCCTTGTAATGAAGTTTTAATGTTAATTTGGTTGGGATTTGCTAGAATTTCTGCAAAACTCCGACCATTATTTGCTTCTTCTAAAGCATCAATGGCATTGGCTAAAATATTCATAAATACCTGATTTAATTGTCCAGGAAAGCATTCAACCCGTGGTAAATTACCATAGTCAATAACTACCTCAATAGCTGGACGTTGTTCGTTAGCTTTGAGACGATGTTTCAGAATTAAAATGGTGCTATCGATACCTTCATGAATATTAAAAGGTACTTTGTAATCTTTGTCTGCTCGTGAAAAAGTGCGAAGACTAGTGCTGATATTTTTCAGGCGATCGCAAGCCATAACCATTGCATCAATCATCTTTGGTAAGTCTTCTTGGATGTAATCTAGGTCAATTTCTGCGGCGTGCTCAATAATTTCTTCAGTTGGATGAGGTAGAGTTTGCTGATATAATTTTAGATGTTCGCTAATATCAGCAATTGTAGGTTTAGCTTGTTTAAGACTAGCAGAAATAAAACCGAGAGGATTATTCATTTCATGGGCTACACCTGCTACTAAATTTCCCAAAGCTGACATTTTTTCACTTTGGACAATTTGTAATTGAACTTGTTGTAAATCTTCTAGTGTTTGTTGGACTTTTTGATAAAGTCGAGCATTTTCTAAAGAAATAGCTGCTTGGGAGGAAAGTAGATTAATGACTTGCAAGCGTTCTTGGGTAAATACTCCGCTTGTGATTTGATTTTCTAGATAGAGAATACCCACTAAATTTCCTTGGTTAATAATTGGCGTGCATAATATACTTTTTGGTTGATGTGTAAGTATATATTCGCTAATTAGCCCAGGAATATCTATTTGACAATTATCTATAACAATAGATGATTGGGTATTTTTGACATAATTGATGATTTTTATGGGTACATCTTGACAGATATCTAGTAATTGTAAGTCAAGGATTGTTTGGATTGCACCTTGAGAATTAATAGAAGTGATTGCTCGAATTTTCCAAGTATCTTCTTGGGGAAGAATTAATACAGATTTTTTAGCACCGGAGTTTTCTAAGATAATTTTGGTGAGACTGGTGAGGAGTTCATCTAATTCGATACTGCTAGAAATAGTTTGAGCCGCTTTGAGTACACTGGTAAAATCTAGAATTTCAGAAATATTGCTGGTACTAGCCGTGGAACTATGGGCAGACGAAGATGTTTTACGAAAGACAATAGTGGAAATTGTTTCCCAGGGATTGGGGTTAATTCGTCTTTGTTGCAGGATGGGTTTTAGTAGTTGGGGATAGCTTGTTTCTAAGTCATCAGTTTTGGCTAAACTGCCCCAACGGGTATAACAATAATAGGCTTGTTGCATATATCCTGCGGCGACAGTTTCTTTTCCCCAATCAAGGTAAAATTTAGCCGCTAGTTCGTTGGCTAAGGCTTCTTCTTGAGTGTAACCGTTAGTTTTGGCAAGAAAAATAGCGCGATCGTACCAATCTCCAGCTTCATATTTTCTTTCTAAAACTCGATATTTTTCTGCATTGACTAGGTTGAATTTATGTAAATAGTTCATCGGCGCATGATTAGCCCAAACTTCCATTTTTTCCTGATTAGTTTGGACTTTTTCTAAAATTGCTTGTTGTTCAGAAACTGGAACTCTAGAATACAAAGCTAATCGTACCAAAGAATCGTAAAAATAAAACAGAGGCACAACAACCAACCCAGTAACTCCTCCTAGAGACTGTTCTGCCATTTCCGCATTGTTTAATGCTTGGTCATAATCATAAAATAAATAACTGATGAATAGTTTATTAATAAACAGGTGATTAATTGTATACAAGTCATTGGCTTTTTGATGCGTAATTAACATAGTTTCTTCATCATATGCTGTGCCAACTAGCTTATATAAATTTCCAGACTTACCCTGGAGATTTAACACAGTCTGGTAATAAATTGAACTCCAATAGAAAGCGACTTGCTGCTTGATTTTTTTCAAAGAATTAACATAAATACTAAAGTCTTTCTCTAAAATTTCTAGTTCTTTGCCTAACCAAAAAGAATGAACTGGATAAATATAAGCACAATAACCAGCATATTCTAGATCTCCTGTTTCTAGCCCTGTAGAATAACCTTCAATCGCAGGTGCTAATGTGTCCTTAATATGCTGTTGCCAATGGGCTATGTGGGCATTAACCACAGTTAATATCTTCGCTTTTAGTTCTGAGGAATTAAATTTGGCTAATATGCCCAAAGCTAATTTACCAAATTCACAGCCAGCGTTAATCTCATTGAAGGCTCCACAAAGCAGCAATCCATACAAACTATAACCATAGGCAGAAACTGATGTATTGCCGTATTTAATCGATAACTGAACCATTGCAAAAGTGATTAAGGGAACCATTACCGGATCGCTTTGAAAAGCCGCAGGAAGCACTCGCATTAAAATTTTCATTGCTGCGATGTTTTCGGGTTTTGTCATTATCGGTAAATGAACTAATTCCGCAATGGCTTTACCCTGTAAATTGTCAATAACTTGCTGTAAACCTTGTTGAATATCTAAGGGTGTTGGTTGTTCGGGAAAAGTAATGCCTAATTGTTGCAGAATTGAGCGGGCAATTTGGATTCCTTCTATTTGTTTGCTTTGCATAATGCAAGCAGTAATCTGAATTTCGTAGATAGAAACTTTATCTAATAATGTTTTGGCATTTTGCAGAATAATTGTTGTAAAATGTTGCATCTGCTCAAAATTACCATTTAAGTAAGCAGCTTCAGCAACTAATGTATGTAATTCTAATGTTAATTGATATTGCTTTTCCCAGCTATCTTCGTTAAGTAATTCTAACCCAACCAAAGAATATTCCACAGATGCAGTATAAGCAGTCGCAGCTTTAGCTTTTGTTCCAGCAATCAAATTTAATTGCGCTAATTGATTTAGTTCTTGGATATCGTCAATTAATACCCTACCAATATTTAACTGGTTGACAATATCAAAAATCTGTTCTCCTTGTTTGGCTGTGGGAATACTTTGTAAAAGCAATCGCCCGATTTGTAAATGTGTTTTTTGTCTGTTTACTTCCAGAATCAGAGAATAAGCTGCTTGTTGAATGCGGTCATGTAAGAATTTATATTTAGCTGTGTGGTGATACGCCAAAGGCGTTAAGCTGTGCTTATCGCTAATTGTCAGTTGAGTTTGTTCTTCAGTATCTTGATAAAACTTATAAACTGCACTTTGGGGCAAAATAAAATCTGACTGCAAGGCTTTCCATAAAGATGCAGCCGTTTCTACTACCGATAATTGGCAAACAATCGCCAATGTATTTAAATCAAAAGAGTTGCCAATACAAGCAGCAAGCTTTAATACTTGTTGAGTCAATTCTGGTAATTTTTGTAATTGAAATACCATAAACTCAACAACATCTGAAGTGAGTGTTTGCTGATTGATTTGAGCAATATCACATTCCCAGCATCCCTCTCGCCAATTAAAAATAATTAATCCATCTTCATGTAATGACTTGAGAAATTGTGTAGCAAAAAAAGGATTACCTTGAGTTTTGCGATAAATCAACTGCGAAAGAGGGAATGCTAAATTTTCTGCACACTTTAATGTCTCAACTACGAGTTGATTCAAGTGTAATTGACTCAGAGGTTGGAGGGTGAGTGTATTTACAATCGCACCCGCGTTGCTAATCCCATCTAAAGCCATAATCAACGGATGTGCTGGCGAGACTTCATTATCTCGATATGCACCAATTAAGAGTAAATATCCTTGATTAGTTTCTGCTATTAATAATTGAATTAACTTCAATGAAGCAAAATCAGCCCATTGTAAATCATCTAAAAATATGACTAAAGGATGCTCTTTGCTGGTAAATAGTTGCAGAAAATTCTGGAATAATAAATTAAATCTATTTTGAGCCGCAGTCCCAGATAATTCTGTTGCAGGTGGTTGTTGACCAATAATTCTTTCTAATTCGGGAATAACATCAATAATTACCTGTCCATCGTTTCCTAATACCTGAATAATTTTACTTTTCCATTGTTGGATTTGAGCATCACTTTCAGCGAGTAATTGCGACATCAAATCCCGAAATGCTTGCACAAAAGCTGAAAAAGGAATATTTCGATTAAACTGGTCAAATTTGCCTTTAATAAAATATCCCCGTTGTTTAACAATGGGTTTATGAACTTCGTTAACTACGACAGTTTTACCAATACCAGAAAACCCCGCAACTAACATAAGTTCGCTATCACCTTGAGAAACCCTAGCAAATGCTGCTAATAGCTGCTCAACTTCCTTTTCTCTACCATATAATTTTTCCGGGATGAGAAAGCGATCGCAAATATCCCGCTTACCAATTTCAAAATCATGAATTTCCCCGGTTTCTGTAATTTGTGCTAAACATTTTTCTAAATCATGCTTTAATCCTAATGCACTCTGATAACGGTCTTCCGCATTTTTCGCCATCAGTTTCATCACAATATCTGACAGTACTGGCGGCATCTCTTCCCTGTTCCCTAATACGACAGGCATTTTAGCAATATGACTATGTACCAACTCCATCAGATCTGCTGATTGAAATGGTAATTGACCAGTTAATAATTCGTAAAAAGTTACGCCTAAAGAATAAAAATCAGTGCGATAGTCAATTACCCGATTCATTCTCCCCGTTTGTTCGGGTGATAGATAGAATATTGTTCCTTCCAAAACTTGAGGATGTTTTAGAGATTCTGTTTCTCTGGGTAGTAAGGAAGCAATACTAAAATCTATTAATTTAACTTGTTTTGTATTGGGATTAATTAAAATATTGGCGGGTTTAATATCTTTATGAATAATTTTCTGATGATAGAGAAAATCTAAGGTATCGCACAGAGATATAGCAATTGGTAAGAATTCCTGTACAGGCTTTATATGTAAATTATGATGAGTAAAATAATCCTTGAGGGAAATTCCCCCAAAGTCTTCCATCACCAATATATAACCATTTTGGTAAGTTTCTAAGCTATAGGTTTGGATGATTCCTGGGAAGTCAAGATTTTTAGCAATAGTATATTGATTACGAAATTGTACCAGTTCGCTAAAGCTAGGATAAGAATTTTTCAGCAGTTTGATGACTACTCTGAAGGAATCTTGTTCTCGGATTGCTCGATATACCAAAGTCTTGGAACCATCATAAATGATTTCTTTGACTTGATATCCGGGAATACTAACTAGAGTGCTAACCATACTCATTGTATATTTGCGAGTTTCGCATTTAGTATTCCCAAATATGCAACAGTATTTAGCATTGGTGTAAAAACATTGACATCTATATTTAGATGCGCAATTCTAGGTAGAACAATTGGTAATGACTTACGTAGGGTAGCCAAATTAAATGAAAAAAAACAAATATCAGAGATTGATGAGTTTTCCGGGTATGACAACCTTAATAGCAGTAGTTGCTACTGTACTTGTACTACTGGGAGGGACATTTGAATTTGCTTTTGCGTCGCAACCTAATGCTCAATCAGATATTGAAAAATTGACGGTTTGCTACGCTTTGGGAACAGATGCAATTGGCAGAGGAGATCTCATAGGAGGAAAGAATATTTATACTGACTGCTTTACACCGAATGCAACGATTACAGCAGTTTTTCCTAATGGCGACACTCAGACATATATCGGCACAAATGCTTGGGCAGATTTTGTCAATGCTGTATTCCAAGGAAATGGCTATGTAGCTACCCAACACTTGATAGGTACAGTCAACATTAACGTTAATGGTAATAAGGCAACAATGACTTCCTATCTCCATGCGACTCACAAACGTTCTGAAACTAGCATTGATGTTGCTAATGGTACTTATGAAGATGAAGTTATCCAACAAAATGGGCGTTGGAAAATTAGCCGTCGCACACTGAAACTAATCACCTTCTTAAACCTTTCTTCTCCTCCTAGTCCTCAGCGTTTAATGATGCCTTCCAACTAGGTTAAATTTTAGGGAACTCCAAAAAATCAATTATTCCGCTTAAAGTCGTTGACTGTTGAATGTCAGCAATAAGAATGGAATATTTTTTGAATTGGAAATACCTGATTGTCGTAATGGTAATAGTGATGTAAATCATTTACTTATTGCCATTACTGACTTACTTTAATTTTTCATTATACATGAGAGTTGTCAGTTAAAAACCCCAGAGCGATATCCTTGCTCCGGGGTCAGTTGATGTTTTTACGTCCCACACAGTCTTTTTATTTCCGATCGCAGTGGTTCAGATTAAAGCTTTGCAGTCTTGCCACTAGACCATCTCGGCACGATAAAGCAGAAAACGCGGACTTGGCACAAAGCCAAGTGGAGCGATTTTCCAAGAAGCCGAGAACAGGATTTGAACCCGTGTTGCAACAGCATAGACCAAAGCGAGTGATACTGGCAGACGCTTCTCACATGAAAGCTGGAGTAATAATCTAAGCTTGATAATTAAATTAACTGGGGTGCCTATACCAATTTGGCTACCCTTGGATAGTCCAAGGGGTAGGATTTGAACCTACAAACTCCCCATCTTTTTAACTTCAGTCTGTACTCCAATTTAATTATGGCGCAAATAAATAGCTAAAAATAGCATCTGAAACAGATTTTTTCTCTACTTCAATTGCATTGGCCTGTTCTCTGGCAAAAATCACTGCTCGTTCCAGGGTATCCAAGCGCTCTTTAAGCTGATTAACCCGCGATCGCGATAAAGCACCGGAGAATTTTACACTCTTCCAAATCCCCTCAGGCACTTGCTCGGATGATTCTTTGACTTGAGCCGGATGTTTATCTGTAGCTTCATAAAGCACCACTGGCTTTAATATCTGCTTGGTTTTGGTTGTCCTTTTGGGGGAAGATGCCCAACAGTCTTGCTGTTGATCTAAATGCCATTCCTCGCTTGTGTCCAGGATAGGTAATTTAGCAACTAGCGCTCTGATATCTTCGATTTGCTTTTCTAAGAACAGCAGGTAAGTTACAGGCACATCTTTGAGGATGGCGGTACCATTGATGACTACGTCAGCTTTTGCTTGAGTATTGGCAAAGTCTTGGGTAGCAGCGAAATCAAATAGGTCTTTAGCCGCTTGCTCGTACTGCTTTAAGAGATCCTCTGCTTTGAATTGCAAAACCTTGGATTCAGCAGGATAAACAAACCCCTCTTCTTCCGACGGTTCATACGTCCTCGACAATCCATCAAACAATTCTGGCTTTTGCAACAGATGATAGATTTCTGTCCGCCGCTTGCGCGAATCTTCTTTAATCGTTTGAATAACAGCGATCGCTTGGTTTAGTTTCATACTGATATTTTTTAATTTCTCAGTACATTATGCTTCAAATTTATCTAACTATAGTATTGAGCAAGTATTGAGCAGCACCCAAGTCTTCAAATACGCCGTGGTCGCTCGATCGCCTCATCCCAAGTTTTGCCCCACATCTTCGGCAGACCTTGATTGGTTTCTGGATGGAACTTAGGCGTGGCAATATCTTGAAACCGGATGGACTGAGTACAGGCTGGGGATTTTTGATTGGATGCTACCCGGAATGTTGTATGTGGATACG
This sequence comes from Calothrix brevissima NIES-22, assembly GCF_002367995.1. GTDB lineage: Bacteria > Cyanobacteriota > Cyanobacteriia > Cyanobacteriales > Nostocaceae > Aulosira > Aulosira brevissima. The sequence goes on along the minus strand of NZ_AP018207.1, from coordinate 7,245,139 downwards.
TTAATGCTGAGTTGCACAGATTAAGCGGCAGCTAACCTGTGCAACTCAACTTTAAATTCACTTATCCAAGTATGATGTCTTGGGCAACAATGAAATTAGGATTGTTTTGCAAAGTAGCAAATTGAATGGGATCACCATTAACGAAATTACCATTAACCTCAAACATCAAAGCACCATTACTGATGTTGTAATTAAACTGGCTTAGGGAAGTTGCGCCAAAGCGGATATCAATTCTATCTCCTTGCGAACGATTGAAATCTGTAATCGTATCATTTCCGTAGTATGCATTTCTGAATGAAAATCTATCAGCACCAGCATCACCAGTTAACACATCATTACCTTGTTCGCCATCGAGAAAATCATTACCAGCACCACCAAATAGCGTATCATTTGCCGAATCATCATTTGCTTCCGCACCTCCTAAGACTACATCGTCACCATCACCACCTCGGACTATATCTCGACCCCATTCACCAGTTAACCAATCATTACCTTGTTCGCCATTGAGTAAATCATTACCTTCATGACCCCAAAGAGTGTCATTGCCAGCACCACCAATTAGTGTGTCATTGCCACCAAGTCCATTCAGGCTATCATTACCAGCACCACCTTGCAGTGTATTAGCCCAAAAATTATCACCAACAATAGTGTCGTTGAATTGGCTACCAATAATATGGTCAATTCCGCTCAAACTGTCTTGATTACCGAAGCCATCATTAGTAGCAAATCCCGAACCTCCAAGTGTGACATTTATTCCTTGTGTTGCACTTGAGTAGTCCCCAGTATCTTCACCATCACCACCAAGTAGGGTGTCATTACCAGCACCACCGATTAGTGTGTCATCACCAGCACCACCAATTAGTGTGTCATTGCCACCAAGTCCATTCAGGCTATCATTACCAGCACCACCTTGCAGCGTATTAGCCCAAAAATTATCACCAACAATAGTGTCGTTGAATTGGCTACCAATAATATGGTCAATTCCACTCAAACTGTCTTGATTACCGAAACCATCATTAGTAGCAAATCCTGAACCTCCAAGTGTGACATTTATCCCTTGTGTTGCACTTGAGTAGTCCCCAGTATCTTCACCTAAGCCACCATCTAGAGTATCAGCCCCAACACCTCCAATTAGCGTGTCATTGCCATCAAGACCTATGAGTGTGTAATCACCATTGTTGGTGGGTACTTGAAGTCTATTATCTCCAGAAGTGCCAATAATAGACCTTCCAGAACGAAAAGGATGCTCAACACTGACTGTATATTGACCCTGAGCAGACGATAGACTATCAAAATTAAACGGATTTGTAAATCTCCATTCATCCCAATACCATCCTGTAGTAGAACCGTATTTATCACCTCGCGCTAACATTTGATAAAAATCTCTAGCAAAAGCGTGATTATTACTGTAATTACCAGGACCAGAGCCTAATAGCTGCCCTGGACCATTTCCTCCACTTGTAAAGTTATTGGTATAAAGATATATGTTTAGGTCAGCATACTGATTATACCAACCCAAAGCCTCAGTCCCCTCATAGATAGGGCCATAATAAAGCCCAACGATAGCGCCATACAAATGATAAGCATTACTACTATAAATACCAACTACTTTCTTAGCATCGCCTTGGACTAAACGCATATCTGGCGGAGTTAATATAGGATCACCATAACCCACCCCTGCGGCATCTAAACCAATTATCCGATCTAACAATTTCCCAGTAGTTCGGTTATATTCTTTACCAGCTATCCCTGAAACGTGTGCGCCTAAACTATGTCCAATAAGTTCAGTATTATTTGGATCAATATTTAAAGTTTTGAATATATCTGATAAAGCCCTGGCTACATCATCTGTCTGTGCTACAACCGTGGGATAAGACAAATTTTTACTGATACTTGACCAATTAACTGCGATTATATTTGCTTTTGTATCTTGAGAATCTAATATCCCATATAAGCCCCCATTATTCACTCCGAATGAACCTGGATCTGAATTCCATCCATGAATTAAGAAGATAGTTTTTTGGGTCGGATCAATTGAAAAACTAGGTGTATCGAATTGGAAAGTGCTTGCATTGAAGGTAATAGTGTTAATATTCTGCTCAATTTTAATCGCCTGACCATCTAGCACAACTGTAGCTGTATCATCCTCAGCCCGCAAAACAGCTAACTCTTGTTCACTTAAACTCTTTCCTTGTACCAATCGCGCAAAAATATCACCTTCATCCCCAAATGAATCAGTTTTATTAATCTGTGCATCAACAAAATGCCCAGTTTCTTCCAGCAATACAGCCGCGATTGCATCAAGATTCTGAGAATTTTGACTAATAAAATCAGCAGCTAAATAAATCTTACCTGTAGTGATAGAAAATGCACCATTTGCACCATTAATATCATTACGATTCACAATTTCGATAGTAGGAACAGCACTAAAATTCCCTTGAGCAAAACTATCAAATAATTGATTAGCTACTTCCCCATCAAAATCATTACCAAAAGCAGTCTGTAACTTCTCTGTATACCCTGCATTATTTCGGAAACTGCTGAGATAATAATAGGCATCGTTTCGCACTACATCCAAAATATCCAACCATTCCTGTTGAATTGTGCGATCGATTACCAGATTGTTAGCGAAAATAATATTAGTAGTCATGATTAACCCCTGAATTTGCTATTCAAAAAAATGCTTTTCGTTCTTAAAACTTTGTGAGAAATCCGGGTAAAGGATACAACCTCTGAGAATTTGGTTTTATTCCTCAGCCTCAAGCGATCGCAGATGAGTTGTGAACACACAACCCACCGTTGCAGACAAGAGATAGCATTGCTGCATCTGTGCAAGATGAATTTTTACAAATGATTTAGTCTGAGTGGATTTACTTAAGAGTGATGAAAAAAATATAATCCAATAGCTCGCACAGGTATAGTCAAAAGTAAATTTCTATTTAGTAATTTAGTACTAAATACTACACGCTGAAATAGCTCTTCTGTTGTGATCCCTTTTAAAAAAGATAAACTATTTTGTGGGATTGAGTACGTATTTTTACTTAAGTAAACAGATGTGAATTATCTTAACATGATATTCATAAAATATCGAATTAAGCTAAAAAATATCATTTAAACCTCTTATAGAATCTATAAGAAATCCCAATTCAGTAAATCGCAAAGTTTCTGGCTCTTGCGTACTTAGAGGGCTATATATACAGCCAAAGTTTAATATTGTTACCATTGCCATCGTAGATGTACTGAGTCGTTTCCCCTGTGGTTTCGTTCTCGACTATAGTTAGGGATAGTTAGCGCATCATGTTCTCAATCCAGCGTCTTTCCATCCCTGCAAATCAGCGTCAACCTTCGATTTTAGTTTCCCCAGTTTCAACAACCGTATTAAGTTGATAACCAGCACCATAGTTGAAAGTGCGTCTTTCCCCTGGTGTCAGATAGGCTATATTGACCCCTTACACCAGTTTTCCACCCAAAAAGACTTTTAATGACCTAATAAAAGCACCCGATAAAGGGTATAATTGGGATGATAAAGGAGAATGGGCAAGAATTAAAAACCTTGAAAAGCTTAGAATGTAAGAATTTAAATCAAAAGCGGGCGATGGGACTCGAACCCACGACGTTCACCTTGGGAAGGTGACATTAACCTTCATTTTTCAATGCTTTCAGGCTCGCTCACAATCTTTACACCCATTTTACACCCAACCAAATATTTAGGCTCAGTCTAAGTCAAAGGTCTATCTTCCAGCACTGTGGACAGATTGTTTCATTGCCTGTGCGTAAGGCAATGAAACAATCTGTCTTTTTTGTTATGGCGGTAACAGCGACCGCCATATTATTGTTATGAGAATAGTGCGATCGCTACTGTTGAGACTAACTTACAGTATCTAGGATGGTACTCCAAGTATTTCGACCCACAATGCCATCATTTTGTAAATTGGCATCACGTTGCTGGAATGCTTCTACAGATGCAGCAGTTGCAGAACCATATATGCCATCAACTGCACCTGTATAATACCCTTGCTGTTTCAAAAATGCTTGGATATCCTTAACAGCTTGACCCTGGCTACCAATTGTCAGAATAGGTGCAGTGTTTGGCGAGTATTGGCTGAGGTTATTAGAATTGACAGGAGTGTTGCGATTATAGGCATCCAGCAATGCCTCCCAAGTATTTTGGCCAATTCGACCATCAGCAGTTAAATTACGTGATCGCTGAAATGTGACTACGGCAGAATATGTATTAGGCCCATATATGCCATCAATCGATCCATTGTAGAACCCTTGCTGCTTCAGGAAGGTTTGTACATCTCTGACTGCTGGTGTGACAGTACCACGAACAAGTATAGGTGCAGTTGATGATGAGTATTCAGTGAGTTTACCATCAGCTATGATGTTGGTAAGTGTAGAGCTTGTTTGTCCTCTAGCTGGTGTCATACTAACAGGTAGCACTCCTTCGAGAGCCGATGAGATGTATGGTGGGTGATCGCCAAAGAACTGTAGATACTCCCGCTACCAGCAATGATTCCCCAGTAGAAATTGTTGATAAGCGTCAACAGATGCGCTAATTTCAGTGCAATTTTGCAGATCGCAAATCCATTGATTAAGAAATTTGTGGATGTCCACCAGCAATAAATAGTCTTTTATTGCTGGTAGGCTTTGTACTAGTCTTTTTGGCTATTTACTACCAGTGTCACTCATCAACGCTGGAATTTTCATCTTTAGTTTACCAGTCATAGTAAGTAACATGAATGCAGAAATATCCGTAGTTTGGAAGCAAATTCAAGACATGCTCAATGGATTTATTGCACTGCTTCCAAATATGGTGTTGGCATTAATTGTCTTTGTCATCTTCTTTCTGATTGCTAGGTCAATTAAGAAAGTTGTCAAACGAGTCACAAGAAACCGCCGTCAAGCCCGCAACTTAGGATTAGTACTGGGGCGTTTAGCACAGGGGACAACAATTCTAATAGGACTATTCATCGCTCTATCAATTGTCATCCCCACATTTAGAGCAGGTGATTTAGTACAACTTTTAGGAATCAGTGGGGTAGCAATTGGTTTTGCCTTCCGTGATATTTTACAGAACTTTTTAGCAGGAATTTTAATTTTACTCACTGAACCTTTTCAAATTAATGACCAAATAGTCTTTAAAAACTTTGAAGGAACTGTAGAAAATATTGAAACACGTGCCACCACAATTAGAACATATGATGGTCGGCGGATTGTGATTCCTAATTCGGAATTATTCACCAATTCTGTAACTGTAAACACTGCCTTTGAAAACCGTCGTTTAGAGTATGATGTCGGCATTGGTTATGGTGATGATATCGACCGAGCCAAGCAATTAATTATGGAAGCAATGCAGAGTGTCGATGAGGTGTTGTCAGACCCTGCGCCTGATGTATTGGTAATGGAATTAGCTGAAAGTACTGTGAATATCCGCGCTCGTTGGTGGATTAAACCACCCAGAAGAGCCGACGATCTGACTTCACGCGATCGCGTCTTAACTGCAATCAAGAAAACCCTCACCGCCAATGGTATAGATCTACCTTTCCCCACCCAACAAATTTTATTTCACGACCAAACTGAAGAAACAGATGGCGATCGCGCCCTTCAGCGTGAAGGTTGGCCGGCTGGGAATCGGAAAGTGCCAAAACCTCGCCGCATCAGCGATTCTCTAAGGTTACTGGCGCAAAAACATTCTTCTCATGATGGGAATGGCAACATAGATTCTCAATTTGACGAACAATGAAAAACGTTAAGTTAAGCAAGCTTTGGGATCAACTGCACTCAAGCTACTGGTTTATTCCCGCAGTTATGGCGGTAGCGGCTACAGCTTTGGCATTTATTATGCTAAATCTTGACCGCTCTGGCAATGCAGATATTAATGTCGCGTCAATCTCTGCATTTTTGATTAATTCAAGTTGTGCCCTTAGGTAGATTTAGTTTCTACACGAGTTTTCCACTTTCAAGTTTTACCTTAGAAATCAATCTTAAGAGTATGGTAATTCTCAATATTCGCTCTTAAGAATCAAAGTAGTCAGAAATAATAAATTCTAACAGCAACGAAAATCTTAACGATGAAAACTCAACAAATTTTAGTCATTGATGATGAAGATGACATCCGTCAATTGATTCAGACTTGTCTAGAAATCATGGGGGGCTGGAATGTTTTGACAGCTACTTCAGGTAGTCAAGGATTACTCTTAGCTCAGTCATCTCAACCCGATGCCATCCTGTTGGATTTAATGATGCCTGAGATGGATGGTTTGACAACTTTCCAAAAGCTACAAGCTAATCAACTAACTAAACATATCCCGGTAATTTTATTAACAGCTAAAGGACGTACATCTGAGCAGCATTTATTTATTCAAATGGGCATTAGAGGCATCATCAGTAAGCCATTCAATCCTCAGAAATTAGCTGTTCAAGTCGCATCAGCTTTGAAATAAATACATAATAAATCAGAGACATTATTCAATATTTAGCCATTCTTAGCCGGAAAATATAAATTATTTTGTGTGAAATTTATGGCATATTTGCTAAAAAATAATCTATCTTTAGTTAGTAAAAGTATTTCTGAAGTAGTAATTTAATCTGAATATATATATATTCTCCACTAGTTTTCCACCTTTTATATTTAATTTATAAATAGTTCATTTTTGGCTTTGAGTTGAGGCTGAATTAATAAAATCTTGTCAATCATCTAAATTACAAAATTCAGCAATATTTTGAGAATATCTACTCTGAGCTATTTATGAAACACATATTATGAGGTGCAAATGTTAAATAATTTAGAACCTTTTTCAAATACACCAAGCAAACAAGAATTTGCTACTACCTTTCGTTTAGTAAGCAAAATTAGTTTTTGGGTACAGTTAGTTCTAGGCTTAATTTCTGGTATTGCTGTGTTATTGGCTTACTTTAGCCGTAACATTACTACCCAAACAAACAATGCAGGTATAGGATTTGGCATATTCTTAGCTATTGTTGGTATTTTATTACTGTGCTTTCGGGTATATTGGGCTTTCCGTTACAGAAAATTAGCACAACTTTTACAAACACCAAATCCTCAAAACCATCCCAAGAAAGAAGATGTAATTCAAAATTTACGCATTGGATTTATCGTGAGTTTGGTAGGAATATTAATAGCTTTTATTGCTTCTGAAGAAACAGTTGCAATCATTTTAGGTAAAGCCTTAGCACAACCTCAAGGTGTGGCAATTTACCAACCAGAAAACGTGATTCGTTCACTAGATGTTTTTGTCATGTTAGCCAACGTGAATTTGATTGGCGCTCACTTTTTTGGTGGAGTTACTTCTCTAGGACTCCTCTATTGGGTAGAAGATTAAAGAATTACCTCGCTACTACTATTGACATACTAGTTCTCATACTCAAGTCATATTCTCTAAATCAACTCGAATTCTCCTCGATTTTTCCACTATTGAGATTTAGTCTCAAAATACAGTCTGTTTTCATGTCTCCTCTTTTGGTTGAGCAGCTCAATCTTATCTAGATTAAATTGGGAATATTGAGATATTTTCCTAAATGATAGTTAAACTTTGGCGCTAATAACATATATGAAAATTTTCCAACAAGCAGTTAAACAATGAAATCATCAGGAGGTATTTATGTACAATTTAAATTATTTTACTAGGCAGAAAATTGGATTAGCAGGTACAGCTTTTGGGAGTTTATTAATCGGTTTGTCTACAATGACTTCATCAGCAGTAGCACAACAACAAACTCCTAAAGTTAATCCTTGTCCCAGTATTTTCTACGAAGAACCACACCGCGATCGCGTGATGGTTCCCGCCGGATGTCCGCCGAATGCTGCAACTTTAAGAATGCAACAGCAAAGACAAACATTAGGTCAACCAACTATTATAGTGGTTCCTATTCGTCCAGGTGTCAGACCTATACAACCGCCGATTCCAGAAAATCGCCAAAGTGCGATGTCTGGCGACAAGCCACTTCGTGTCTACGCAACTGTGAGACCAACAGCAGGTACAGTGAATGTGAAATTGAAAAATAACACTAACGCTGGTATTTCTTATCAAGCCATTGGTTATACAGAACCTCGCTATCTTGCAGGTGGACAAGAGTTTGTTCTCCAAGACTTACCAACACCCGTCAGTATTACTTTGGTACGTCAAGATGGTGGACTACTAAAAGTTATACCTATGTCTACCTCTCAAGGAACACTTGCAGTCTCCTTAGATGAAACGACTAATTTTAATAATGACCAAGGTGTCTTAAGAATTCAAAGAGATGGTCAAGTCTTTTTGAATTAATGGAATTTTTCTCACTAATTTGGAGATTACCAAAAACGTCAGGTTCCTTTGATAACTCACCACTATAACTTCAGTAATAACATGAGTATTTCCGAATAATCATTCATCAAATGAGCCTGATATTGTAGTTAACTTTCATGGAGATTTAGAAATGATTAATGTTCTTCAGACTAACTGGAGTTCTAAAGCAGCTATTGTTTTAGCACTTTCTACAGCGTTGCTGGGAGCCTGTACTAACAACTTAGAGCGCGAGGCCGCAGTACCAGAAAATAACGTTACTACAGAAGAAGTTGCAGACAATACAAACCAACTAATCGGTAAAACAGTAACGGTTAGAAGTACACCCATCAGAAAACTAGGCCCTTCAACATTTACAGTTAGCGATAAACAATTCTTTGGGACTGAACCAATAATAGTTGTCAATGCTTCAGGTAGAGTTTTTAATTTACCTACCGATCCAAATACGCCTATTCAAGTGACAGGTCAAGTTAATAAATTTGTCATTGCAGATATTAATCGCAACTACAACTTGGGTTTAGATCCAAACTTGTATAAAGAATACGAGAGCCAACCTGCGATTATCGCTCAATCAATTGCACTGGCTCCTAAACCAGGTGAAATTACCACAAATCCCAATTTATACTACGGCAAGAATCTGGCAGTAACAGGTGAAGTAGAAAATATCAGAAATGCCAGTTCCTTTACCTTAGATGAAGACAAGTTATTTGGTGGACAAGACTTGTTAGTGATCCGCGCTGGTACTCCCCAAGGAACTGTAAACAAAGGTGAAAAAGTTGCAGTCACAGGTGTATTGCGTCCATTTGTTGTCGCTGAACTAGAACGGGATTATAACCTGAACTGGGATTTGACTTTGCAGAAGCAACTGGAAGCAGAATACAGTAATAAACCTGTGTTAGTTGCAAATGAAGTTTATCCTTCAGCAATTCCGCAATAGAGAATAAAAAAGAAAAAAGAAAAAGAGGTGTGTTGAGTGTTGATAAAAATTAGGCTTTTCACAAGTATCAAAACTTGAAAAACCGTTAAATAGAGACAGCTTTTTTACCATGAATAGCCTGAAGACTAACCAAAATAAAAGCAAGGACAACTCCCAAAGGCGAAGTTTATTAGAATGGCTTGGTAATGTATCAGTGTTAATTTTCTTGCTGTTGTTGGCTTTGCTAGTGAGAGGAGGTAGCTTTTTTAATTCAAAAACAACTTTAACTAATACATCTGAAGTTGCTAAAGTTACAGATGTATTTCTTGGAAAATCTGTAACTATTAGAAGCAAAGCAATTCTGAAAATCGGTTTGAGTTCCTTCACTGTCAAGGATGCACGATTCTTTAATGGCGAACCTATTTTAGTTGTGAATGCTTCAGGCGTGCCTTTTGATCTACCAGTTGACCAAAATATAGAAGTTCAAGTTACTGGTCAAGTTCGCAATTTGGTAATTGGCAAAATTGAGCGAGAATTTAATCTGAATCTAGAGGATGAATATTATAGAGATTACAGCAATAAACCTGCGATTATTGCTCATTATCTTGCGCTATCACCCGAACCCGCTCAAATAACTCAAAGTCCTGAAAAATACTATGGTCGTAAGGTTACATTAACGGGAAAAGTGGCAAATATCCGCAGTGCGATTTTATTAACATTAGATGAAAATCAATTGTTTGGTGGGCAAGATTTACTAGTTTTATTAACAGCACCACCGCAAGTAGCAATAAATCAAGGTCAGACAGTATCAGCAATGGGTGAAGTGCGTCGGTTTGTTGCTGCTGAAATTGAGCGAGACTACAACTTTACTTGGAGTCTTGATACGAAAAAAAAGTTAGATGCTGAGTACGCTAATCAACCTGTTTTAATTGCGGAAACTGTATACCCTTCTTAGGAATTCTCAGTTGCTCATGGTGTTTTTATGGATATTTTGAAAAAAGCATCTCTCAACCTCCGAAAAATTAAACTTCTGTATTTATTAGTGTCGGGTGTAGTGGCGGTTAGTATTGGTGTAGCTTCACCCCAAAAAAGCGAGGCAATTTCGTTGCTTGACCTCTTGCGTCAAGGAGTGCAAATTTATCAGTTATCTAACATATCCGGTGCTGAAGAAGTCGAGTTAGGTAGGGAGATAAATCAGCAGCTTGTTAGCAGCAATCAGATTCAGCTTTACCGCAATTCAAATGTAAATAATTACGTTAATCAAATTGGTCAATGGTTAGCAGCAAATAGTACTCGTCCTAATATTCCCTATAAATTTCAGGTAGTTCAAGATAACAGCATCAACGCCTTTGCCACAATGGGAGGCTATGTTTATGTCACAACTGGATTGTTGGAAGCCGCAGATAATGAAGCGCAATTAGCCAGCGTGATCGCGCACGAAATTGGTCATATTGCTAGTCGCCATGCAATAGAACAGATGCGACAAACAGCGATCGCTCGTGGTTTGGCTAGTGCAACTGGGTTAGATCGCAGTACCGCCGTTCAGATTGGTGTAGATTTGGCGCTACAACGTCCTAATAGTCGCCAAGACGAATTTGAAGCCGATCAACGGGGATTAAGAACTTTAGGACGTGCGGGTTATGCTCAGTCTGCCATGATTGCGTTTATGCAAAAGCTACTCAATCAGCCAACTCTGCCAACATTTTTGAGTACCCACCCAGCAACAACTGACCGTATTGCTGCTTTAAAACGTGAACTTGCTCGACAACAAACTAATTTGAGTGGCGGTTTAAATAATTCTATATATCGAGAAAAAATTCAACCATTAAGTTAATTATTAATCAATTTATATATATTTTATTGGAGTCAAAAACATGGCTTTGTACAAACTTGATGAATACAACCATCACTATGCTCAAGAAAATTTTGGTTGTAATGACATCAAGAATTTTGATGTTTACGCCGATGATGAAAAAGTTGGTTCAGTTAAAAACATTCTAGTTGATGAAAATGACGGTCGGTTCCGGTATTTCATCATTGATACAGGCTTTTGGGTTTTTGGTAAAAAAGTGCTGCTTCCTGTTGGTTTAGCTCGTTTGAACTATGAGAAGCAACATTTATTTGTATCTGGGCTAACTAAAGAGCAAGTAGAAAATCTCCCGGAATTTAGCGAAGGTTTAGCAATTGATCATGATTACGAAGAGCAAGTTAGAGGAGTTTATCGCCCTTTAGTAACCCCAGTGATTCCCGGTTTATTTCCTACTCCTGGGATCTACGACTACGGAATGGAGCATTATTTTTACGAGCTTACCGATCCCTACTTCAGAACTTATGAGGAAAATATGAGAAATAGAAGATATTTAAACAGAACAAAAATATAAAAAACTCCACCCACAAGGGCATGGGGCATAGGCAAGAACATACCATTGGGAGGCACAACCATAAAAATCTGTTATTTGGATTTATTTTTGGAGGAATATAAATATATGAATCCTCAATTTATCAGCTCAAAAATTTTCCGATTTGGCTTGATTTCTGCATTCTTTTTGGGGATATTACCCTTTAATTTGGCACCTGCTCAAGCACAAGTAAATAGTAATAGCTCAATTACAGGTAGGCTTTCTAGATACAATCCCCTGAATGCTCCCTTTCTTAGGGTTGGATCTCGTGGACAGGCGGTAACAGATGTGCAAGCTGTTCTGCAAAATTTAGGCTTTTATCAAGGAGCAATTGACGGTATTTATGGACTGAGAACCGCTAGGGCTGTTACAGCATTTCAGCGATCGCAAAGATTGGTGGGTGATGGTAGAGTAGGTGCGCTAACCTGGCAAGCATTACGCGATCACACTAATGCAGCACCTCTACCTGGCCCCTTTTAACGCTCAACTAAGTGCTGAGATTATCTTTCTTGACTTCGGGTTAACTAAATTGCAATATATGCGATCGCATATTTATTTTCTAGCGAGGTTGTTCCTGTTGCGCTTCTCAGCGAGTATTACTACTAATTTCAGTCGGACGAACAATATAGTTAGCAGCCTGTATATTGCTAGGTAATGGTTGAAGTCTTCCTTGATTAACCAATGCTTGGTAGATAAAAGCTGCGATCGCCCCACGAGTAGCTGGTTTAGTAGGATTGAGAACTTTGGGATTGGGATAATTAACAACTATACCTGCTTTCGTTGCTTCTGCCACTTCATCAACCGCATACTGAGGAATATTTTGAGCATCCTGATAATAACTCACTACACCAGAAGCCGGGACTGGTGGGGAAGAAGCAGCAGCAGTTTTATATACAGCTTGAGCACTCATTAGAGGCTGCATTAAATTGGTCATTCCTATAGGAAACAACAACTGTTTTCTCTTGGTTTGAGGAGTGCTAATTTGAGTTGTGACTGGCGTTGTCAAATTTAAGTTTTGCGCCAAAGATACTAACGCTTCAACCCTAGAGACTGGCTGTTTGGGGCGAAAATATTCCCCCGGATAACCGTGCATAAATCCCATTTCATAAGCTTCTTCAATCGCTGGAGCCGCCCAATAGCCAGTAGGAACATCTTTATAAACACTACCACTGGCTATTTTTCGCTCTTGATTTTGGTTGAAAGCTTGACGAATAATTGCCGCAAATTCATCGCGATCGACAGATTCATTGGGTCTATAAGTACCATCTGGATATCCGGTAATAATGTTGCGTTCTGCTAGCCTTTCAATGAATGGTTGTGCCCAGTGATTTTTGGTGTCGGGAAAGTTAGCTCCTGAGTTTTGAGCCACTGCTGCTTGCGGATTTGCAAAAATCAAAGGTTCTACGACACAGGTTAAAGCTATCAGCCCTAAAAAGAGTGAAGTTGTAGTTAATGATGATTTATTAATACAGCTAGACACAATAATTCTCCTAATTACTTGGAATCTTTTTATCTCTAAGCTTAACCTCCCTCATCTCTATTTTTTTCTACCTCTTGGTATATTCAGATATTAGAAAAATGATTAGTAGACTGTGAACTTATATATTCAGTATTATCCATCAAAAATAAAATTGATTTCTCCACTAGTTTTCCACTTTTCTCTTCTAAAGTATGAAAATATAAAAATCACATCACAATTGTGAGATTTGCTATAGATTTTTGTTGAAGATTGTCCCCACAGCTTTTATCGGAGGTCATCTCCGATAAAACTTTTCTCATGTCCTATATTGAGCGCCAATCATAATCATCTGAGAAATATTAATCAGGATTGATGATTTAAGGTGCATAGCCTATACAGGTTTAAGTAGGTAATAACTACAATACTGATAAGTCAAAATGTTTAACTCGGAGGCAAATAATATGGCACTCGTAAAGCTTGAAGATTTTTATCCAAACTACCGAGAAGATTCCTTTGAATTAGATGACATCAAAAAATTTGATGTTTATGCTAACCGTAATGAAAGAGTAGGCTTATTATCGGATATTTTAGTTGATGAGCAAACAGGTAACTTCCGCTATTTTGTGGTAGATACAGGTTTCTGGATTTTTGGTAAAAAAGTCATGTTACCTGTTGGACTAGCTGATATTCATTACACTGAAAAGCACATTTATGCCAAAGGCTTAACTAGGGAACAAGTAGAAAATCTGCCTAATTTTGATGAATTAGAAAAGGTTGATTACGACTATGAAGAGAGAGTTCGCGGCGTGTATCGAGGCTCTGTGACTACTTCTGATGTAATACAGCCTGCCATGTACGATCGCAACAATTACAACTACGACCAAGAACCTTCACTTTACAACATTGATAACCAAGATAAACAAAGCCTAAAACTGTACGAAGAACGGTTAATAGCCAACAAACAACGTCGCAAAGCCGGGGAAGTAAAAATTGGTAAACACGTAGAAACACAAAAGGCTCGTGTAGCAGTTCCCGTAGAAAAAGAGCGTGTAGTAATTGAGCGTGTTAATCCCACAGAGACAACACCAAGCAATCCTGAACACGCCTTCCAAGATAGTGAATTCGCTCGCATGGAAATTTACGAAGAAACGCCTGATATTTCCAAAGAAGCTGTTTTGCGTGAGGAAGTTCGAGTGAATAAGGTTGTAGATACAGATACAGTTGAGGCTAGTGATACAGTTAGGCGCGAAGAGTTAGATGTGGATAGTGATACCATTTCACGAAAATCTTGATACAAATCCAATGGTTTTTACTTCTTTACCCCTGCCCCCCTGCAATCTATTTGTATCAAACTTAAAGTGAAACGGTATGAAGGCCTTCCAGTTGTAGATCACAGGACTTACGCATTGACAGGAAGTTGACCATGTGCATTCAAGCCCACCTTTTGTTTAAGATGTTCCAGAATGAAGTCACGAGCCACCTGAAGAGATAAATTTCTTTGGAGTTCATACCAGTTTTCAATTAATTCTTCAGATCGCATTAATTCTAACTGTGTAAACGCACGAATGGCACTGAAGAAATGAGTTTTAATAGCCTCAGATGTTCTCACCATAAATCGTTGAATGCCACACACTTGTTTGATAGCTCTGTGGTAACATTCAATTCCCCAATGAATTGAGTGTAATTCCTGAAAATCTGCCAGAGAAACTAAAAATAATGCATCTTTATCAGGCAGGTACATGATGTAATATCTATAAGTTTCGTTTTTGAAACTTCTCCGAAATACTTTCACTTGTCCAAACTTTTTCAGATACACCATTAAGCCAGTCTCTGGAATTTCTAGATTTTGGATTTGGGTAAAATTTTTACCATCAACTGAACACGAGCGATTTTTTGCTATACCAGTTAAAAACTTTAATTCCTTGTTTTTAAAGAACTTCAGGTTTTTATGACTCGAATACCAAGCATCAGTAGTCACTGTATGAGGTTGCAATCCCCAAACCAAAACCTCAGTAATCATGTCTCGTAGATAATCATT
Source organism: Calothrix brevissima NIES-22 (assembly GCF_002367995.1). Lineage (GTDB taxonomy): Bacteria > Cyanobacteriota > Cyanobacteriia > Cyanobacteriales > Nostocaceae > Aulosira > Aulosira brevissima. The sequence goes on along the minus strand of NZ_AP018207.1, from coordinate 7,230,021 downwards.
TTTAGTCTGACCATCCTGTTTGTTATAAATGCGATAATTTATCGGTACAGACTTAAGAGATAAGTCTGTGTAATACAAAGTAATTAACTGAATTCCTTTGACTATACGATGATGTCTTCCAGAATAATAGTAACCAATTAATTCTGTTAATTGTGGGTCGCTATGAGGCTTATCAATTACCGTGTCATCTCCGCTTAATGTGCCGCCTACTAAATTGATGTGCAGCCTAGCTTCATCAAATAAATCTTTCGGTTCATACCGCTCACGCAGCAAAAATCTGTTGACACTATCATGAGACAAATCTTCCATGATATCTGCCAAACGGGTGCAGCCTGGATACTTTGATTCTGCCAGTAAAAAGAGCGTGTAAGTGTTGAGGTCACACTTTGCGGTCGATGGCTTGGTAGTTACTCTGATTGCCCATATCCTCAATACACACAGCGTAAATTATCCGTCTTTCCAGTCCCTTGCTGATTAGCGATCGCCTATTCTTTTCTGATTTTCTCTACTGCATTTATTATCCCATTTGTCAATGCGTAAGTCCTGCTCCTATGCTCAAAAGCAAAAACTATCAGCAAGTTGGGTAACTTGCTGATGTAAAATTTTTGGTTTATAACACAGTACTGATAAAAACTCTAAACATTAGCTAAAGCTTTTCCTGGAACTAATTCTACCTTCACCCAGCCTGGTTGCCGTTTGTCAAACGCTTTGTATGCATCAAGAACTGACATTAGCGGTTCAATTTGAGTTAAGACTTTTGTGGGGTCTACTGTGCCATTACTAACCAAATCCACCAAAGTAGGAATATACTTGCGATGATTACAATTCCCCATGTTTATAGTCAGATTTTTGTTCATCGCCATGCCAATAGGGAAGAAATTGTGGCTTGGTGGATAAACTCCGATAATTGAGAGTGTACCGGCTTTGGCTAAAGCCTGAACTGCCCATTCCAAGACTTGAGAAGGCGCATTACCGGGATGCCAATTGCCATTTTGCGGATTGGTTTTAGGAGCAATTTGTTGTAACTGCTGCTGAAATTGTTGTGCTTCTTTACGTGCTTTTTCCGCAGCTGGGCCGCTATCAGGCGCATTCGCATCTACACCGACTGCATCAATGACTCTATCTACACCAATTCCTCCCGTTAGTTCGCGGATCGCCTCAATCGGATCTTCAGCATTGTAATCAATGATTTCTGCACCCAAATCACGCGCCATTTCCAATCGTGAGGGAATTGTATCCACTGCAATGATGCGTCCTGCACCAAATAGCTTGGCGCTGACGATCGCAAACTGTCCAACGGGGCCACAACCAAATATAGCTACTGTATCTCCTGGTGTAATCTCTGCAATATCGGCTCCAAAGTATGCCGTAGGGAAGATGTCAGACAACAGAATTGCTTGGTCGTCTGTAACCTCTTTTGGTAGTTTGACTAACCCTGCATTGGCGTAAGGAATCCGCGCATATTCAGCTTGCAATCCATCGAAGGGGCCGGCTGCTTCTGGGCCTCCGAAAAAGGCTGTGCCAGCAGTATGGCCGTGAGGATTGGCGTTATCGCATTGAGCGTGATATCCAGTACGGCAGTAAGAGCAGTAGCCACAGGCAATTGTTGAGGGAACGACGACGCGATCGCCCGCCTTCAAATTCCGCACATTGGAACCAATTTCTTCAATAATGCCAACACCTTCATGCCCCAGAATTGTACCGGGTTTCATCCCTGTGAATGTACCCCGAATCATGTGTAAATCTGTGCCACAAATTGCACTGGAAGTCAATCTAATTATGGCATCTGTTGGTTCTTTAATTTTCGGCTCTGGTACGTTATCTAAGCGAATATCTCCGATTCCGTGAAAAACCACTGCTTTCATGTTGAATGTTCCTAATTTATGAAGGTTGCATCTCAAAAAACTAGTACCGCCGTGAAGTCAAAATTATATTCTCGGCTTTTGCACTATTGGGAAGAGAATATTTATTGATGCCGTGGTGTACTAGTAGCTGGAAAGTTTGGCTACTACGAGATTTGATGAATTCTTTATGTAATACAGTGAGGAAACTGCTATCGAAATTAAACTTTCTAATGACTAAATCAAAAAGATGAGTTGATTTTAATGTCGATAACATACGCACTTAGAAACTATAGTATCGATATTGCTATAGTTTCTTATCGTCCTCTAGAAGGAGATAAATTGTAGAGAGTGTGGATAGTCCTATCAGATAAATAGATTTAAAGTACAGTCATACCACACTTGTTCATAAGACACTGCTACGATTCTGCACAAAGCTTGATCAGTGTCCTATCGGTGGCGATCGCAATTTTTTTAAATATATTCTCTATCTGCCGAAAGATTTTATTTTTTATGCAACATCTCTATATAAATAGAGTCAAAATATACATCTTTTACCAAATGATTGTTGAATTACTTAATCATAATAGCTTTGTCATATTAAAGTCATAATAACTTCATCTAAAATCCAAATTAAGTTAAAATTGACAACCAAAATCAAACGATTTATTGAGCGACAAGATATTGAATTTTATCTTGAATAAAATTATCTATAAAATTCCTATATTAATTTTTTATTACTAAAGATAGGTTTTAAGTCGGTTATTAATTTTTAAGCTAGTAAAACAATGTAATTTAACTACTTCATAGGTAAGTCCTCATGTTTTTCCATAAAAAAGAACCAATTCATGCAGTAAAAATTAGTGATGCACATCCACGTTTTGCCCAATTGTTATTAGAACAATTTGGCGGAGCAACAGGCGAACTGACAGCAGCTTTACAATATTGGGTGCAGTCTTTCCATTGTGAAAACACAGCGATTCGAGATATGCTGCAAGATATTGCTATTGAAGAGTTTAGCCATTTGGAAATGGTAGGTAAACTCATCGAAGCGCATACCAAAAATGTTGACCAAACAGAAGCTTATAAAAGTACATTATTTGCAGTTCGTGGTGCCGGGCCACACTTCTTAGATAGTCAGGGTTCTGCTTGGACAGCGAACTATATCAACGAAGGAGGGGATATTGTCAGGGACTTGTGAGCAAATATTGGTGCAGAAGCAGGAGCGCGTCAAACTTATGAACAGTTAATTAAACTAGCGCCAGACGAAGGTACGAAGAAAACATTAGTACACCTGCTAACCCGCGAAATTTCCCATACTCAAATGTTTATGAAAGCACTTGAGTCGTTGGGTAAACTGACTGATCCCATGTTTGGCAATATTCAGCCAGACGATACTGTAGATATTTACTACAATCTTTCTACATACACTCAAGGGAATCAAGATAACGTCCAAGTTGATCGACGCGGCCCTTGGAATTCTGAACCTAATTTTAGATACATTACTCATCCAACTGTGAGTAATTCCTAGAATTTATTCAGCTATTAATGCTAGGTTTTGACACAACCAAGCATGGAATTCTGTCTTTCCAATGCCAATTTTTAAGTTATGAATCAGGTTAAAGGAGAAACAGAAAAACTCTTTTAACCTTTCAATACATTAATTACTTTAAAAGTTGAGATAAATTATGCAAAATGTCCACCCGATGTTTGTTCATTTTCCCTTAGCATTACTTTCTGTAGGTTTGTTATTTGATATTCTGGGTTATTTGTTGAAAAAGTCATCTTTATCTAGTGCCGGATGGTGGTGTTTTTCTTTAGGTGTGCTATCAGCAATTGTCACTGTCTTTACGGGAATGCAAGCCGAACATACAGTTAAAGTGAGTGGAGAAGCCCATGAGATTCTAGAGAAGCACGAACATTTCCAAATAACTTCTACAGTAGTTTTTGTAGTATTGTGGATCTGGCGTAGTATCACAAGGGAAGGTATTCCTAAATTTGCGATTATTTATCTTGTCATTACTGCGATCGCAGTTGGTGCAATTATCTATGGCTCCCACTATGGCGGAGAATTAGTATATGAATACGGTGTGGGTACAGCAGTACAGCCTCCTGCATAGAGATAAAGCAAAAGAAATCTCTGTTAACTTAATGACTTGAGGCATAAAGGCAAATTTCGCCCTTATGCCATAATCTATTTACATTAAATTATTGACCTGATGAACTAGAACACCGATTCACTAATAAGAGACGAGACTGAAAACCCTCGTTTTAAAGTCTCTGACAACAAAATATTCCTGGTTACAACTCACAAAACCTGGTTTTTTGTCATGATTCCGAATACTGAATCGGTGTTCTAGAGCTATTAGTGCGATCGCCATTATTGAGTGCTGTGGCAATTTGCAGATGCTGCTGTTGTACTGGTAAAAATTGGGAAACAAAGTTTTGAACACCTGGGTTATTAAATTTTTGAGAAGCACTTTGGAGACTTGTCACATCCTCCCTATTAGCTTGTGTGCTTTCTTTGATAAATTCTTGATCGGCGATTGACACTCATCAAGCATACTCAGGTCAGCATTCCAGCTATAAGCCTCAGCTAAAGTCACAATCCAGAGAATCGTGGTATCTACTGTTCCATAATAGGGATTGTACGGGAGTTGATTGAGTTTGGTTAATTCATCACGCCTCAGTTCATGCAGCATCTTGCCAGGTTGAGCATCGTGCCAATCATCTAACTGTGTTGCTTGTAACTGGGCTAACCGAACAAGCGTACCACGGGCAAATTCGTGATAAACTGCCATTGTTTGCAAGCTGGTAATTACAGAGTCACGACCAAAAACAGCCATAAACCAAGGAATCCCAGCCGCAGGCATCCAAAATTGATGCCCATTATCATCTACCTCAATCCGCAACGCTCCCATATCAACGATCGCCTGCTGATAAAATCCTTTAATATCGGCATTAGACGATCGCAATTTTGTCGCCTTAGTCAAAAATTCATCGCTGACTTTTCCGGCTGCTGTAGCGTGAGACATCGCACAAGTTTGTTGAGGTTTAAGGACATCTCCATTAGCTAAAGCTGTAAAGTTGATACAACTGTGCCATGTTTTACCAGGAGTAATCACTACATTAAACATCAAACGACCGTTGGCATAACTAGCTTGTGAACTAGAACAGACTGGTTCAGTCACGATGCCACGAATAAAAGAACTGTTACGGTACTTAGTAGTGAGTACACCGTCTTGCCATACTGTTTCAGTATTACCCCGCATGATGATGTTCTTGGCTTTGACCTCAAAAATATCTGCAAAGTCAGAACGAATCGCCAACATGAGTTGAAACTCAACTGGTTCTGAGTGATAGTTGGTGATGTCGATATCCTCGTGCATTCCTCCTACAATGTCGCGTCGAATAGTTAAGAGCAAACTACCAGGGGGTAAGTTGCCTTTAACCGTAGAAATTTGCGGATTGGTAAATTGATAGATGGCAGTGTGATGATTGAGATTGCTAGAAGCTAACAGTACCAGTCGGTAGCGATTGAGAGAAATTTCGTAATAAGAAATTAAGCGTGTGTCACGAACAAAAAAACCTTGTGCTTGATTATCGTCGATAGAAGCGTCACTAGCGGTTACCAAAAATGAGGAACCATCATTAATTGTAACTACACCAGGGTTGACAGTAACTTGTGTAGGCATAAGTATTGGATATGGGACATTGGGCATTGGGCATGGGGCATTGGTAATGGGTAATTGGTGTTTGGGGTTTGTCATTAATTATTTCTCCCCTGCTCCCTGCCCCCTTGCCTCATCCCCTATCCCTTTTCTAACCATTCTCGGTAAAACCTGGATATAAAGTCATACCACCATCTACAAACAGAGTTGTACCGTTGACATAATCAGAATCATCAGAAGCTAACCAAACTGCGGCTTTGGCTATATCGTCTACCTCACCAACTCGTTTGGCGGGAATCAGTTGTAATAACTTTGCTTCGGCTTGTGGGGTATCCCAAGCTGATTTATTAATAGGGGTTTTGATGGCACCAGGAGCAATGCTATTAACACGAATTTTATGAGGAGCTAGTTCTTGGGCAATACTTTGCATCATCATATTAATACCGCCTTTACTAGCAGCATAATTGACATGTCCCGCCCAAGGAATTACCTGATGCACAGAACTCATGCAGATAATCTTACCTGCGGCAGATGAAATCTGTGGTTGCACTCCTCGACGTAAGAATTCCTTGGTAGCTTCTCTAGCGCACAAAAATTGTCCTGTAAGATTCACTCCAATCACTGTATTCCAATGGTCGAGAGTCATATCTACAAAAGGTGAATCTTTTTGCAGACCTGCATTGTTTACTAAGATGTGAATAGTTCCAAATTCTTGGATTATCTGCTGAAACATTGCTTTTACTTGGTCTTCTTTGCTGACATCAGCTTGAATAGCAAAAGCTTCACCGTTATTGGCTTTAATATCATCAACAAGTTTTTGGGCTTCTTCGGCTTCAGAATGGTAGTTAATCGCCACTGCTGCACCGGATAAAGCTAAATAACGAGCTATAGCTTCACCGATGCCAGAACTAGCACCGGTGACGAGTGCTTTTTGACCTTTGAGCAGGTAAGGAGAATAGCTCATAGTGTTTCTTGAAAATATAAAACATTCATGTTGCTAATGCTGAAAAATGCTATCATTATTGTTTTTTTGTTGATAAATATGTATGAAATTCAAGCTTCAAGATTTAACATACAATTTAACAATTGGTATATTTCCTAATCAAATGATTGCTAAAGATGTGCCATAAATAACATGGGTATGTATTAAATGTTTGACTGTTATGGTTGATTCTGGCATAAATTTAGAGGTTTACTGTGGCGATTACTTCCAACTAGTGGCAGAATTAACACTTCTATCTTAAGGTCTATAAAAATTTCATTTAATTTTCATTATTAAATGAAATTGTTAAGAAATATGGTTAAAAAAGTTGTTTTTTAATAAATTATAAAAAGTAAAATACGGAAGAACATAATTAATAGTCATATGAATGCAGAAATCGGGTAATTTAATTTTTGGATATTCTCAATAGGACTTACGCAACGCCGATAATGTCATTGCTACCGAAACGAATTTAGGGAAGCAATCTCAGCATCAGGGGAGATTACTTCTCTATCTTTGGCAAGCATAAAAACAGTAATTATGAGTTAAGGTAATATAATTTATGAATTCTTTTAGTAGCACTAATATAGTACAGGCAAAGAGAATTCGAGCTATTGGCTTAACGGTAACTAGCTGTGTTCGCTCTTTGAATTTCTATACAAAAGCTCTTGATTTTGAACTCGTTTCTGACATCACTGTTGCGGGAAAGGATTATAACGAGTTAGAAGCTTTACCTGGGGCGAAAATTCGCATTGTCACCTTGCGATTAGGAGATGAAATCATTGAATTGAGGGAATATCTGGATATTCACTCTCAACCCATACCTAATGATTCTCAAAGTAATGATCTGTGGTTTCAACATCTAGCGATTGTGGTGAGCGATATGGATCGAGCTTATGCACAAGTGAGTTCATTTCCCATACAACCAATTTCAGTAGCACCGCAAACCATACCACCGGAAAATCAAGCCTCTGGTGGCGTTCGCTCTTTTAAATTTAAAGATCCTGATGGTCATGATTTAGAGTTAATTTGGTTTCCCTCTGATAAAGGAGAAAATAAATGGCATCAAAACAGCGTAGACGCAAAGCGGCTTGTCGATAGACATCGCTCTCGCTTATTTTTAGGAATAGATCATAGTGCGATCGCTAATATTTCGTAAAAGCCCTACATTAGCCTTGATTAATAGCCGCGCCCCTAATACAGCACCAAGCAGAACTCCCAACATGACTGGCATTGTTAGTCCGGGATCAATATATCCTCGATTCAGGTAAATTCCAGCACTAGCAGCAGCCGTCACTCCAATCATGAAATTGCTAGTAGTTGTAGAAACTTTGAACGGGATCTGCATGACTTGATCCATTGCTAGCACTTTCAGCGCTCCTGAACCAATGCCCAGCAAGCCAGAAAGTACACCAGCCGTAAACATTAATCCAAACCCCCAAGGAACACCACGCACGTTATAAGACTTTTCTCCTGTGGGAGTTGGATATGTACTATTGAGTTTCAAGCGCGTTGCTAGTGGATCTGGCGGTAAAATATCGGTATTTTCACAATGAGCTTGACGAGACAAGTAGGCACTATAAAGTAATACAATTCCAAATACAACAGCGATTGTTGCTGTAGAAATTTTCGCTGCTACCATTGCTCCAGCTATTGCACCAAATGTTGTTGCCACTTCTAATAACATTCCTAATCGCAGATTAGTGTAGCCTTCCTTGACATAAGCTGATGCGGCTCCACTAGATGTAGCAATTACAGATACTAAAGAAGCACCAATTGCATAATGAATATCTACTCCACAAACTATAGCTAAGAAGGGAATAATTACTACCCCTCCACCTAAACCTGTCAAAGCTCCTAAAAAACCAGCAGTTAAGGAGCCAAACCATACTATTAACGAAAAATCTAGAGTATTCAAGGTTAATTCTCCATCGTTGAGCTTTATACTTGAAAACACCGATTATTTTGGTAATTTTTAGTTGATTGACTTAAAAATCGATTGCTTCTCAAAGCAGCCCTTTTTTATGATCTACATCATATAAATATTGAACCATATCGTGACTTCATACTTCAGAAAATCGGCAATAAATATATTACTTTACACATAAAAGCTGACATATTTCTCAAGTTAACCTAATCTTAATTAAATAAATTTAAATACTGTAAAATTATCAAGTTGTAGTAGTTAGATAAATTTCATATTGATGCCACAATTGGGTCATATCTTTGTCAAAAATACCAGCTATATTGTAGATGTTTGCTGAATAGATAGTTCTCTAACTATGCTTTTTGAGAGTTTCGCTGGTGTGATAATTGCGTGCGATCGCAGTTCATTTTAGGTTGCAATTCTCCAGCATGGCATCAAGGATCAAGAAATATTTTCAAATACTTCCCAGCTTATGGATCGCACAATACTTTGTTTAATTTTGGGATTAATAGCCGGAATAGTCAGCGGAATTACTGGAATTGGTGGTGGTATAATTATTCTACCCGCCTTAATTTTTGTGCTTGGTTTCTCTCAACACCAAGCTCAGGGAACAACATTAGCCTTGTTGGTTCCTCCTATTGATATCTTGACTGCATGGACTTATTACAAGCAAGGCTATGTGGATATAAGAACAGCAGCGTTGTTATGTGTAGGTTTTTTATTGGGTGGTTGGTTGGGAGCAAAAATAGGAATCGGATTATCTAATGTAGTTGTGGCAAGATTTTTTGGAGTTTTGTTACTACTAAGTGCTTTGACACTCCCCGCCCTAAAGGGTCGGGGATTCTACATTCACCCTAGTTACTTGCTCTACCAGGGTTTCCCCAAGCAGAGTAGAGGTTACTAGTCCTGTAGCGTTACTTTGCTTGTGTCCCAAGCTAGCTTTTGCAAGATTCAGAATATTTATTGCTGCGTTATGGTCGCGCTGTAACTCACATCCGCATCCACAAACATGGGAACGAGTAGAGAGCGATTTTTTCACAATTGCACCACAATCTGAACATTTTTGAGATGTCATTCTCGGATTGACAGCAACAGCTTGTGAGTTGAATTTAACCGCAAAATATTCTAGCCAATGACGGAACAATGACCATGAAGCGTCATTAATACTTTTGGCTAAACAATGATTTTTTACCATGCCTTTAACATTTAAATCTTCATAGGCTACTAAGGCGTTAGCCTTGCATACGCAGCGTCCTAGTCTCTTAGAATGCTCATTACGTTGCCTACTTACTTTTAAATGCTTCCGTGCATATCTCTGTCTAGCTTTGCGTCGTTGATTTTTGCCTTTCTCCTTTTTGTATATCTGACGTTGAGCGTGTTTAATTGCTTTCTGTGCTTTCCTTAAAAATCTAGGATTTTCTTCATGGTGTCCGTTAGAGTCTGAGTAGAAAAATTCTAGACCAACATCTAAACCTAATTCACCATCAGCAATTCTGGATTCTGTTGAGACTTCAATATCAACTGCAAATTGACAGTAATACCCATCAGCTTTTTTGACTAACCGGACACGCTTTATTGATTTAGCTGGGTATGCATGAATATCCCATTTCCCAAGTAGCTTGACTTCACCAATACCTTTTTTGTCGGTAAAAGTGATGCGTCTTTTAGTGGGATGCAGCGACCATCCAGAAGTCTTATACTCAACAGAGCGATTATCTTTCTGGAAGCGTGGAGATCCCTTCTTAAGAGGAACATTTTTCTTGCAGTTACTATAAAATCTGTCAATAGCACTCCAAGCTCTCTCGGTAGCAGATTGACAAGCCATTGAATTTAGTTCTTCCACAAACTTAAACTCTTTGCGTAGTGCTGTTGAGTAATTGTTTAAAGCAATTTTATTAATTTTCGAGTCTTTGAGTGAATCCATCCAGTATCTAATAGCCTTATTTCTAATGAACTGCGTTGTACGAATAGCTTCATTAATAGCTTGATACTGTGATTGCCTTGCCTTAACTTTGTACTCCAATACCAGCACTACTTAATCACCCCCTTCTTGTTTATAGACTATGTTAATTCTACAATACAAATAAACTATAAACAATAGAGAAAATTAAGATGGCTAGTTTTTCGCCGGATGAATACAGACACGAAGGTAACGCGATATCTTTGCTTAACTATCACTTTGTTTTTATTCCAAAGCGCAGGAAGAAAGTTTTAGTTGGCACAATAGCAGAACGATTACAGGAAATTATATGTGAGGTATGCAATGAGAATAGATGGAGAATCATTGCAATGGAAATTATGCCTGACCATGTACATTTATTTTTGAACGCAAAGCCTACAGATAATCCTGCTCAAATGATGAACAGGATTAAAGGAAGGGCAAGTCATCACTTAAGAAAAGAATTTCCAGAATTACTCAAGCTCCCAACTTTGTGGACACCCAGTTACTTTGTGTCCACTGCTGGCAATATTTGTACAGAGACAGTAAAACGATATATTGCACAACAGCGTGATTGATAACATCAATGAGGCGTAAACGCCTCCCGGCAGCTTTCATGAGGCAGTGCGTTGGACGGGTTCCCCGGCTTGAAGCAACTGCCGTCCCCTTGCCTAAAGTACGGATGTGTCTCTTCGCCACGCTACGAGTCACATCCTCAAGGGTTTTCAGCTAGCCTTTCTTATAAAGGTAATGTTTACAAATCTAGGCGACTCTAATTTATAACCTGTCATTTCCGATCCGGAGCATCAGAAAATTCATTCTATTCACTTCTTGATTTGGCTGTGAGATTGGGGAATTTTTACTGTGAAAGTAGTGCCAACACCTACCTCACTTTCTACGTAAATTTCGCCTCGATGCAATTCCACACACTTTTTAACTACAGCTAGTCCTAGTCCGGTTCCAACAATTTTACCCACATTATCTGCACGGTGAAAAGGCTCAAATAAATGCGGCTGAAATTCTGATGGTATACCTATGCCAGAATCTTTAACTTGGAAAATAATGGTGTCTGCTTCACAACTAAGGATTAACAATATATCTGCCTCTGCTGGCGAGTATTTAATGGCATTGGAAAGTAAATTACTGAGAGTAGAGTACAGCAAATTTTCATCTAACTGAGCATGGGTACAGTTATTTTTTGTAATAAATTTAATTGGATGTTGTGGTTGATTGCAAAATTGAATATCTTCAATTAAGTTAAGACAAAATGCTTCTAAATCTAAAAGTTCGGGATGAAATTCTAGTTTACCAGCTTCTGCCCTAGTCAGAGTCAGAATATCGGTTAACAATTGGTTCATTGACCGAGCTGAAGATTGAATCCGATGTAAATTTTTAACTTTCTTTTCTTCTGTCCACTGCTGATTGCTTTGAGCTAATAATTGAGCCGAACCTAAAATAATACTCAAAGGGGTACGAAATTCATGAGAAACCATCGAAAAAAACCTTAGTTTTAATTCACTGAGTTCTTTTTCTTGAGCTAATGTTCGTTGCAAAGCTTCTGCTTGCTGACGCTTCACCAATTGTTGATAAAGCAAAGCGTAAACAGCCAGTAAAATAGCAAAACTCAGGACTGTACCCAGAAATTCAATTAACATTCTGTTATGAATATTTTGCTGGGAATGTTTCACCGATATTTCTAGTAATTGTTCTTCTCTTGCTTGCAACTGAGCCAGAGTTTGGCGAATTTCACCACGAGTTTGGTTAATTTTCGTAGCTTGCAGTGCAACGGTTGATTTGCCTAATTCCTGAAGTTTGAGCGACTGTTGAGAAAGTTCAACTCTTTGAGAAATTAAGACTTTCAGCTTCATGAGTTGTTGCTGTTGAGAAGTATCATCAGCAAGTTGTTGTTGCAAGTTTTTGACTTTGGTATCTAGACTTTGCATTGCCTGTTCATAACGTTTGAGTTCCGATTGTTCTCCAAACAGAATATACCCTCTACGTCCTGCTTCGGCATCAGTCAAGGTAGCAAAGATATCGATCAGGCTTTTCATTACTTCATGTGTATGCTTTACTTTATTACTACTTGCAATTAACTGAGTGGCATTTTGGTAAGAAATCAGACTCACTATACCCATGAGTAGCAAAGATAAACCAAAACCAGAGGCAATCCATTTTTTTTCCAGCGACCATTTCATCATGCTACCTTTAAATTCCCCTATTTTTACCCGATATCTGCCCCTTATCTCGACAATTTATTGTTAGGCTAATAATTGAATTAACCTCTTTTACACTATACATTCTTCAAACTATTTTAATTATTTAGTTTGGAGAATTTTAATTTTGATATATCTTAACTAAATAGCTGATAATATTAGTCAACTTGAATTCATTGAAAGGTACAACCAACTCCGATCCGTGCATGAACGAGGTTGTTTTGCCCGGCGCTTGGTGCTTGTGGCGAAGGTAGCTTCTTCCCCAAATCCTGTGTCTTTGATATCCATACGCTAATTACCCAATTTCTCACCGATTTCTCACCGATTTCTCCCCATTTTTTTGGTATATAAGGTGTACAGTTAAACATAAAGAAAAATCCACAAGACTATTTTATTCTTTGTGACAATTTTATGTCTCATCTTTTAGTTAATATTGCTAACCTTGTACTGACTAATAAACAGTATCATCAGTGCAGCTTTAATACAGTCAGCAATTATCTATCCCTTCATAAAGCAATTATCTTGCTGATTGATTCTTTACTAAAATTTTCTCAGAGCAGCAAAATTTTTAATAATAGAAGTTCCATGTTATCGTCTAGAAAATTTTTGCCAAGCTTTTAGGGTATTCAAAATTAGCTATGCATAAATCTACTAGTAGAACAAAGTCAAAATTTTCCGATCGCACTGTATTCAAAAAGAGACAGGGTTTTAGACAATATATTAGCAATAAGCTATTCACCAATAGCGAAAAGCAAATATCGCCTAATAGAAACAGATTATTTGTAGTTTGGTGCATATTAATCTTAGCTGGATTAAGATTGGCGATCAATTTGTATCAATTACAAATTGTCCAGGGAGAAAACCTGACCAAAAGAGCTAGAAACCAGCAAACAGTGAGTTTGCGACCTTTTACCCCTCGGCGCATGATTGTAGATCGCAATAATTATGTCTTAGCTTTTGACCGGATTGTGTATACTTTATACGCCCATCCTCGACTGTTTCAAAAAAAACCAGAAGAAATAGCAAAACGCCTAGCTGTAATTCTTAATAAAAATGCTGATGAATTAGTCAAAATTTTTCAAGGTCAAAAAAGTGGGATTTTACTTGATTCTGCTGTCCCAGAAGAAATTGCTACTCAAATATTTGCATTACATCTTAATGGCTTGGAACTAACTCAAAAATACTTGCGATTTTATCCAGAAGCAGATTTAACTGCAGATGTGGTGGGTTACATTAATACAGAACGTCAAGGTCAAGCTGGTGTAGAATACAGCCAAGAAAATTTACTGGCGCGTTCTGCACAAACTGTAAAACTCAGGCGACAAGGAAACGGAGCATTGCTACCTGATGGTACGCCAACAGGATTTCTCAATCTTGATGACTTACGACTACAACTAACTATTGATAGCCGCATTCAAAGAATAGCGCAGACTGCACTCCAACAACAAGTGGAAAAGTTTAGGGCAAAACGCGGTGCTGTCATTGTCATGGATGCATGGGATGGTTCATTGCTCGCTTTAGTCTCTGTACCCAGTTATAACCCTAATAAATATTCTCAAGCTGATATTTCTTTATTTAAAAATTGGACAGTAGCAGATTTATATGAACCAGGATCGACTTTCAAGCCTTTAAATGTGGCGATCGCATTAGAGACTGGTGTAATTAAACCAGATGATATGTTTGACGATCCCGGTTTTATGAGAGTAGCCGATCGCACCATCAAAAATGCCGAGCAAAACCGCGATCGCACAATCGATATTGCACAAATTTTACAACACTCTAGTAATGTTGGCATGGTAAAAATTATGCAGCGATTGCCAACTTACATCTATTATCAATGGTTGCAACGCTTAGGGCTAGGACAATCTATCAATACAGATTTACCATTTGCAGTTACTAGTCAATTAAAAAGTCAAGAAAAATTTATGGCTTCACCCATTGAGAAAGCGACAGCTTCCTTTGGACAAGGCTTTTCTCTAACAGCACTACAACTAGTGCAATTACATGGTGCTTTAGCTAACGGAGGTAAATTAGTGACACCTCATGTAATTAAAGGACTGATGGATAGTCAAGGACAGATGCATTATTCTCCCACTCTCCCCATACCAAGGCAAATTTTCTCACCTATGACAACTCACCAGGTAATAAAAATGATGGAAACTGTGGTAGACAAAGGAACTGGAAAAGCATCAAAGATTTCTGGTTATCGCATAGCAGGTAAAACCGGTACAGCGCAAAAAGCCAATTCTCGTGGTGGTTATCAAACAGGCGCTTATATCACCAGTTTCTTGGGGATATTACCAGCACAATCTCCCCATTATGTAGTTTTAGCATTGGTAGATGAAGCCCAAGGAAGCAATGCTTACGGTGGTACTGTCGCCGCACCAATTGTCAAATCTGTCATCAATGCACTGATTCCCCTAGAGCAAATTCCCCCTAGTCAAGGAGTCAACTAAATATCTGGCATTGGGAAGATTGTTTTGGCGATCGCTCTTAATTTATCCTAAAGCTTAGGGTGCTAAATTATTTTGTAACGCAACTACAAATCATCGAAGAATTAAAAATTTTCAGAACTAATCTCTGAATTCAATTATTTATAAAGCAACTTGGTATTCTCGAAGACTTTAATTGAGTTGAATTTACAAATGAGGAAGTGAAATTACCGTGTCTTCATCTAAAATTATTGATAATAAATCATCACAAATTCACAATTTACCCGGTCGTGAATTTTGGCAAGGAGTTGGTCAGATAACTGGAGGTACGCTCCTAGCAATTATGGCATTATCAACTGCTGTGATATCGGGAGGATTAGTTGGTTTAGCCATCAGTTTTCGAGATTTACCAGATGTGAGGCAATTACGCAACTTCTTTCCTTCAGAAACAACATATATATATGATATTAAAGGCAAGCTTTTAGCACGCATACATGGTGAAGCTAATCGGCAAGTAGTAGCTTTAGATGTCATTTCTCCCCATTTAAAACGAGCTGTATTAGCTAGCGAAGACAGTAATTTCTACGAACATCACGGTATTAATCCTGTAGGTATTGGACGAGCTGCGATCGCTAACTGGGTAGCTGGAGGTGTGCGAGAAGGTGGTTCGACAATCACCATGCAGTTAGTGAAAAATATCTTTTTATCTCAAAAACGTGCTATTAGCAGAAAAATCGCCGAAGCAGTATTAGCAATTAGGTTAGAGCAAGTTCTGACTAAAGACCAAATTTTAGAAATGTACCTCAACCAAGTTTATTGGGGACACAATAATTATGGCGTGCAAACAGCAGCACGCACTTACTTTAAAAAATCAGCCGCCAATTTAACTCTAGCTGAATCAGCAATGATGGCAGGATTAATTCCCGCGCCAGAAGAATATAGCCCATTTGTCAACATGAAATTGGCTAAACAAAAGCAAAAAGACGTACTGGCGCGGATGTTGGAATTAAATTGGATTAGCCAAAAAGAATATAATGATGCCATCAAACAACCAATCAAACTAGGTCAAATTAAATCTTTTCAAGGTAGCGCTTTGCCTTATGTTACCAATAGCGTAGCCCAGGAAATTATTAAAAAGTTTGGGCGGGAATCACTACTCAAAGGAGGAATGCGGATACAAACTACAGTAGATACCAACTTCCAATTAATGGCAGAAAAAACAATTAAGAAGTGGCATCGAAACCTGGAAAATCAAGGAATATATAAAAATCAAATGGCTTTGGTGGCTATCGATCCGCGCACACATTTTGTTAAAGCACTCGTTGGTGGTATTGATGCCAAAACTAGTGAATTCAACCGCGCCACTCAAGCACAGCGCCAGCCGGGATCTTCTTTTAAGCCGTTCGTCTACTATACCGCTTTTGCCAGTGGGAAATTCACGCCTAATTCAACCATATTAGATACCCCAGTTAGTTATCGAGATGGTAGCGGTTGGTATTATCCGCGCAACTACGATAATAGCTTTATGGGGGCAATATCAATTCGTACTGCTCTATCCCTGTCGCGGAATATTCCCGCCATCAAGCTTGGTAAAGCTGTAGGGATGAATAAAGTGATTGAAACTTGCCGTACTTTGGGAATTATGAGTCCCATGATTCCCGTAAGTTCTCTGCCATTGGGTGCAATTGGTGTGACACCACTGGAAATGGCTAGTGCTTATGCAACATTTGCTAATTATGGCTGGCAATCACCAGCGACGATTATTGCCCGCGTGACTGATAGCAGTGGTAATGTGTTACTAGATAATACTCCAAAACCGCAACTAGTTCTTGACCCTTGGGCATCAGCAGCAACTTTAGATGTGATGCAATCGGTAGTAAATGAAGGAACTGGTAGAGGTGCAGCTATTGGTCGTCCAGTCGCAGGCAAAACTGGTACAACTTCTTCAGAAAAGGATATTTGGTTTATTGGCACTGTACCGCAGTTAACGACTGCTATCTGGGTAGGGAGAGACGACAACCGACAATTAGCGCATAGCGCCACAGGTGGTGGTACAGTGGCTCCTGTCTGGCGTGATTTTATGCAGCAGGCACTTAAAGATGTACCAGTAGAAAGATTTCGGTCACCTTCTAAGTTTCCTCGGCCTAAAGCCAATTGAAAATATTAAGGTGAGATTAGGTATCAATAAATTATTTGAGAAATGCGGATTTTGGTAGTTGAAGATGATGTCCAGCTAGCTGAAATGCTAATGGAAGCCCTGAGCGATCGCCAATATGTGGTGGATATAGCCCAAGACGGTGAAGCAGCATGGGATTGTATCAAGGGCTTGGAATATGACTTAGTGGTGCTAGATATTACCTTACCTAAATTAGACGGTGTTAGTTTTTGTCAACGCTTGCGATCGCATCACCGCAGTCTGCCTGTCTTGATGTTAACAGCACGCGATACCCTAGCTGATAAAGTTACTGGCTTAGATGCAGGCGCAGATGACTATATGGTGAAACCTTTTGAAATGCCAGAATTAATGGCTCGCATTCGCGCATTGTTACGCCGCAATCAAAGCGGTGCAACTTCCTGTGGCTTGAGTTGGGGCGATTTGCATTTAAATTCCAGCACTTATGAAGTCACCTATGCTGAATATCCTCTACATCTGACACCCAAAGAATTTGCCCTTTTAGAACTTATGGTTTCTAGCGGTCGGCGGGTACTCAGCCGCACCGGCATTATAGAACGCATCTGGTCACTGAACGATCCACCCAGCGAAGAAACTGTGAAATCTCACATTAAGAGTCTCAGAAATAAACTTAGAGAAGCAGGCGCTCCTGATGATTTGATTGAAACCGTTCATGGACTCGGCTATCGCTTAAAGCAGCTTTAGGAAAATACCCGATTTCTACCCGATATTTACCCGTTAGCTCCACAACTAATTGTTAAAGTTCTACAAAGAATAACTCCTTTGGAACACCACAATTTCTCCAAACCATTTTCATGATTTCGTTTGGAGATTTAATTATTCATCAATCAGGCTAAAGTATGTAGCGATAGGAGTATTCCTGGTGCAGTTTGGTTCATAGGAAAAAGGGAAAGGTTTGAGTTCATCCTTTACCCTTATCCTTTTCCTGAACTACAAAAAACATCAGAAGTACTTATCCAAATTAGATTTGTAGCATTCTAATTTGAGCGCCAACAAGTTTAAGGGTGCATTTATATCAATAAAGCTCACCTATCCTTCGCTTTAATCAAGGGTTAGTGGGCTTTATTTTTGGCAAACTGCCTTTTAGCTTGAAAGACTGGTAGCTTGAAATTGCTGAGTACTGAATAAAAATCCCATTGAGACTTTCATACATAGTAATGCAATTTTTTCATTGGGACTGCCTTCTGCCTGAATTAATTCTAGAGTACTGATTTTTATTAATCACCGATTTCTGCCCGATTAATACCCAATATTTTAACTTCTAAGAAGTAACATCTTCAGAAGACTCACAATTTTGCCACATAATTTCCGTTTTGATTTAAATTCCTATGTCGCAATTTTCAGTAAATATTGCCAACATCGTTCTCACTAGCGAGCAGTATCTTAAGCTCAGAATCCATGCAGATACTCATCAAATATCAGTTCATGATGCAATCCGATTGCTTATTGATTCTCTTCCAGAACCCTCCAGAGCCAGTCAAAAAATAGATCAAATTAATCCATTTTTACTATCTAGAAAGTTTTTGCATACTTTTTTTAAATTCAATAATTTAAATTAAAAAAATAACAACTAATTAACCATATTTTAGTTTTTTAGGTAGAAATTTGACCATGAATAATCTTGTTCATTTGAGTTTAGTAGGGTCTGGAGAAAATCATACTTCCGAAACACATTCTCAACCCACTTATGCATTAATTTCAGTTCATGGTGACCCTACGGCTGAAATTGGTAAAGAAGGAGCAGGTGGACAAAATATCTACGTGCGAGAATTGGGATTAGCATTAGCAAAAAAAGGATGTCAGGTGGATATGTTTACCCGACGCGAACATCCTAACCAAGCAGAAATTGTCGAACTAGCACCAGGGTGTCGCACTATTCGTCTGAACGCAGGGCCAGCAAAATTTATTCCCAGAACCGAGTTATTTGAGCATGTACCAAAATTTGTGGAATCTTGGCTGGATTTTCAACAAAGAACGGGGCGTAATTATGCACTAATTCATACTAATTACTGGCTTTCTGGTTGGGTAGGATTACAACTGAAAACTCAACTAGGATTACCCCAAGTTCATACCTATCATTCCATCGGTGCAGTTAAATACCATGATGAGCAAAATCCACCAAAGATTGCTGAGATTCGCCATTGTGTCGAAAAAGCAATTTTAGAGCAAACAGATTGTGTGATTTCTACCAGTCCCCAAGAAGTTGACGACCTGCGCCAATTAATTTCGCAAAAAGGAAGAATTAAAGTTATTCCCTGCGGCATTAATACTGAACATTTTAGTTCTGTCAGCCAGAAAATTGCCCGTCAAAAATTGGGAATTAGCCCAAATGCTCAAATAATTTTGTATGTAGGACGCTTTGACCCTCGTAAAGGAATTGAAACTTTAGTTAAGGCTTGTGCTGCTTTACCTAATTCCTTTCAACTTTATTTGGTTGGTGGTAGTCGTGAAGATGGTGCAGACTTTCAAGAACAACAACGTATTCAAGCCTTAGTCAAGAAGCTTAGTTTAGAAGCAGTTACAGTGTTTACAGGACGCATTTCACAAGCGCAGTTACCTGCTTACTATGCAGCAGCAAATGTTTGTGTTGTTCCCAGTTATTACGAGCCTTTTGGTTTAGTTGCAATTGAAGCAATGGCAGCAGGAACACCTGTAATTGCTAGTAATGTCGGCGGATTGCAGCATACAGTTGTGCATGGTAAAACCGGGCTGTTAGTTCCTCCTGGTAATCATCATGATTTAACCAGAGCTATGAATAATTTGTTAGAAAATCCTAGTCTGAGGCAGTTTTATAGTAATGCTGCACATCATTGGGTTCAGTCTCGTTTTAGCACTCAAGGAGTCGCCAATCAAGTTTACGAACTCTATCAATCACTAA
Organism: Calothrix brevissima NIES-22; assembly: GCF_002367995.1. Lineage (GTDB taxonomy): Bacteria > Cyanobacteriota > Cyanobacteriia > Cyanobacteriales > Nostocaceae > Aulosira > Aulosira brevissima. The sequence goes on along the minus strand of NZ_AP018207.1, from coordinate 7,209,944 downwards.
CACTTTCTACATTTGTTCAAGAAGTAATACAAACTCATAATGTTACTCCGAACTTAGAAAAGCAAATTCAAACTTTATTGAAGTCAAAAGCTTTAAAGCCAAACGAAATTAAAGCTCTTGAGAAATTAGTTGACTCCTTTTCTAAGGGTACTGTGCAGTGGGTCAAGAATTAAGCTGTAATTGGCATTTTTTTAATTTAATGTAAGTTGAGTAATGTAAATGCAAAATTTAACTTCATGCTGATAAGCGGCAGATATAGAGATGGAAATTGAGGAAAGGAAACATATAACCAAAGATGGAAATACAGTAATTATATTGCAACCTAAGATTCGCCTAGACATTAGCACATCTTGGCAATTAAAAATGAAATTACAAGAATGTATTTCTCAAATCAATTGCTATGTAATAGTCAATCTCGCTCAAGTAACTTTCATTGACAGTGCTGGTTTATGTTCAACAAGGTGCAATTTTAGAAAAAAATTGGGCAAATTACATATCGAAAGACTGGAATAAAGATACAGTTTGGGCAATTTGTAGCCAATTTTCGGGATTGAAGCTCCGCCCTAAAAGCGAACAAACTCGCTGGAAAATCAGTTTTAGCCTAGATGCACAAGCCTCACTTGATGTTATTGATGATTTACAGGATTTATTAAAATTTTGTGGACTATCGGCTCAGGTAATTTTCAGTAATGGACGGGATGTGGATATCGTACCCAACAATTGTAATAAGGGTAAAGCTACTGCATATTTGCAACAATTACTAAAAGTAGAACCCCAGACAACAATTATCTGTGGAGGTTCAGGAAATGATATTAGCTTATTTCAATTGTCATCGCCAGGCATTATAGTTAGTAATGCCCAGACAGAACTGCTTCAATGGCACTTCAAGACTCATTACCCTTGGCACTATTTAACTCATTATCCTAATGCTGCTGGTATTTTGGAAGGACTGGTTTATTTTAATATTTTGCCATTCCCTAATAGCTGGCGATCGCAACCCATTTCCAATTAACTTTCATGGTACTAAATAATAAGCGATCGCTTATCTTACAAGCTTACTGATTCATAGGGTGCATCTTTAAAAGCCTCTGCTAAGTAGCAGTGTCACTCATTCTCTGCTTTACGGTCGATGTTTCACAACTTCTCAACAGAGGCTATTGGTTTAGTAGGCTCTGCGGGTAAAAGTGTAGTAAAGCCATAGACCAATAATGGCACCAATGATTGAGACAATAATACCGCCGATACTAAATCCTGCTGAAGTCAAGGTTAACGTTCCTGTGGTTAACAAGGTGTATATGCTCCCACCAATGAGCGCACCAATTATTCCCAGGAGTATTGTGCCGAAAATGTTACCCCCTTGATGTCCAGGATAAATCATTTTTGCGATCGCACCTGCAATCAGTCCTAAAACGATCCAAGCTAGAATATTCATAATTTTTCTCCCTTAACAACTTATTTCGTTAAACTCACCTAAAATCCTATTAGGAACTCTGCCTATTTTCTTAATCAGGCAAAAATTACTATTTCTCTTGTAGCCACGAATTAAGCCTGTCCTTTTAGCTATGTCAAGAATATTATTTCCGTCAAGATGACTTCTACTATCTGAAGTAAGAAGATTTATCTAATAAACTTCAACAGCCCAAAACTGGCTAATTCAGAAATAAGATGAGTTTGCCTCGAATACCAAGATACTTATTTAAAGTATGAGTCTAAGATAAGTACAACTATAAATCTAACAATCCGTTGTAAAAATAACGGGTAAAAATCGGGCAGTAATCAGGTAGTTATCTAAAACACAGGTAGTTGCCGGAACAAATTATCTGGTGATAACTCTTCAACATCTCCTGATAAAAATCTTTCAATTTTTAATGTTTGCTACAGACTAAATTTATGTTATTTTCACACTTCGTAGAGTATACAAATTTATCCTAATTCTTTAGAATGCAAGCCAATCAACATGATAAATACATATATGAAATTAGGGTGAAATGCTGATAAATCATTAGTAATAAATATGCCTTATAACTAATGGTAGACGTATTTGCATTTCTGAATTTATAAGGTATGGCTATAGGCAATTTTGCCTGTAACTAAGTAAATATGGAGGTAAAAATCTTGGCTATACAACAACTGACCTTGAATCAAGTTAACCAAGAAATGCAGCAGTGCATTCAAAACTGTTTGGATTGTCATAGTATTTGCTTGAATACTGTAACTTACTGCTTACAAAAGGGCGGTAATCATGCGGAACAAGCTCATATTCGCTTACTGCTTGATTGCGCTGAAATTTGTGAAACTAGTGCTAATTTTATGCTGCGGACTTCCCAGTTACACGCTCGTACTTGTGGGGTTTGTGCAGAAGTGTGTCAGCGCTGCGCGGAAAATTGCGATCGCATGGGTAATGATGCTCAAATGAAAGCTTGCGCTGATATGTGCCGTCGCTGTGCTGAATCTTGTCGGCAAATGTCAATGGCCACTGCATAAGTAATTGTCAATGCTCGCTGGCTCTGTAATCCGGGAGCTAGCGAGTGTCAACAACTATGCATAAATTACAAACCATACATTGAGATCTATACAGAATAAAGCGCGATTTTAGCCGCCAGCTTAGTATTCATGCAGTATGTGGCTATAGTTATGTCCCATCTTTGTGATTCTAAGTTCTTGTTCATCGAGCAAAAATGAGAGCATCTAGGGAATATGCACCAGGGCCTAAAACTGCGATCGCAATCAACATAATGCAGTACATCAAGGCTTTTTCCCAACTAGGCGGTTCACCTTTTCCTAAAGGGCCTTGATATTGGCACGCAAGCCAGAAGAACAGGCGACCAGACGACCCTCTAAGTCGCGGTAGTTACCGCTTTGGTAATCAGATGGGTCACGTAGGATGGAGACATTATCCGTAGGACTCCATTGCAACAAACGATTGCCATGAGCATCACTCCACACAACACTGTCGTCTTCTTGGATGTAAACAGGGCCTTCACTATGGGCGGCACCGTTGGCTAGCTTTTGCAGTGAAGTTTCTGGAGGTACAATAGCACGCAGGCGATCGTCATAAATCTCAATTGCACGAGCCATAGGAATCTCCTGTTATTTAACTTGGTGACTGACCATGATGTTGAGAATCTTTATGTTGTAGATAGTAGTTTCTTTCCATCAAATTCGGGCGTTAATCCCACGCTGACAATTATGGCTAATGCTTTGCGCGTAGGGGATTGCATAGCTGAACGATTGCAGTAGAAACAGCTATGAGAAGAGAGACATCACAGGATTCTTTAATTAGTTTGATATTGCCCATAGCACTCATCTTTGGGCTAGTTCTGCTGTTGAGTTTGAATATAGAAGGTGGGGGAGAAGGCAGAGAAACTACTCCTTTAGAGATAGGGCTGAAAGTCATTGTCGGTTATTTGGCTGCAGGCACAGAAATTGCCGCCGCCGTTGTGATTGGCACAGCAGTGATTCGGGGGATTATTACCTATTTGCGCTTGTTGTTTTCTCGTGCCAAACAGCATTTTGATGCGACTGAAGGAGTGCGTTTGCAATTAGGGCGAGTTTTAGCATTGGGGTTGGAATTTACTGTTGCTAGCGATATTCTGCGGACAGCAGTAGCACCTACACGCCAGGATATTTTAAATTTAGGAGCGATCGTCTTGCTGCGAACTTTGCTGAATTATTTCTTAGAACGGGAGATTCAGCAGGGAGAACAACGTCGCTAAAAAGAGCCAGAACTTGATAGGAGTAGACGATGAAATCCCATCGTTCCAGCTTAAAGCCTTTAGAAGGTGCAAATCGATCGCTCCGTCGCCGCCTTAATTGGAAGGGTGAATTGGCATTAGCGACTGCCCCAACAGCAGTGATATTGGGCGTGTTAGCCTTAGTGGAGGTATTAAGCCGCCAGCGTTTGTTGTTTGCGTCCTTAGCTCAGGCTCGTTTGGCTATGGTATCTTCTGCCTTTATTCTTGGGACTTTTTATCTATTTGTTGAGCGTTTACGACGCATCTTCCGGTGCTGTAATCATACCACTTTTGATTCAAGCCGTTGCCTGTATCGGAATCTGGCGGTTCAACCTAAAAGCAGCCAAACAGATTGAACGGGATCGTGACGCTTGGTTTGGCAATTTGCGTACTGTCTAACAAGATGCATTATGCTCACATTAGTACTTGGGCTAAAGCCTATCCTATCCCTGTTCTGTCACTCTCCGAAAACATTTGCCATTTCTGAATTCTAGAGCTTTTATCTACCAAGGGTTAACACGATTTTTTTATAATAACAAATACAACACCTATTTTTTTCTAATAGCATAGCTTGTATTGATTGCCTGATGAGGCTTCTAGGGATTACCCTCCCGGAGAGTGACAAAAGCGGGCTATAGCGATCGCTATATCTGAAGTAGCATAGAAATTTCATAGTGATTTCATTTTTTTGTGCCAGCGTAATTAAAGAAGGCTTTTACACCTGGGTTAACTATGCGGCTGATATTAGTTGAGGATGAAGCAGATTTAGGCGCAGCAATCAAAGAAGTCCTAACTCATGAGGCTTATGTAGTTGATTGGTTTCTGGATGGGACTCAAGCGTGGCAATATCTCGAAACCGGATGGACTGAGTATACGCTAGGGATTTTTGATTGGATGCTACCAGGAATTTCGGGGATAGAGTTGTGTAGATGGTTGCGAGCCTCCAAGGGAGGAGCTTCGCTAACGCGCCAATCAATTCTGCCTGTTTTGATGTTAACGGCAAAAGACCGCATGGAGGAAAAAATTATTGGTCTAGATAGCGGTGCTGATGATTATTTGGTGAAACCATTTGATATGGCAGAACTACTAGCAAGATTAAGGGCTTTGCAACGCCGAGCTTCTTATGTAGGCACAACATTTACACCGCAAATTCAACCCCGACGCTTACAAGTAGGTTGTCTAACTCTTAATTACATTACCCATGAACTGACTCGACATTATCCAAATGGGGAGCAGCAATTATTATCTTTAACTGCCAAAGAATTCCAATTATTAGAATATTTCATGCGCCATCCTCAGCAAATTATCAGTCGCGACCAAATTATTAATCAACTGTGGGAAATTGGTGCAGAACCATGTAGCAATGTAGTGGCTGCACAAATTCGCTTATTAAGACGCAAATTAGGAGAAGAGGAGAGCGAATCTTTAATAGAAACTATTTATGGTGTGGGCTATCGCCTCAACATTCATGCTGACAAACAAACTGCACTTTGAGTAAAGTTACATAAATATGCAACGCAATCCCATTTTTTACCAGACTCGTTTACGTTTAGCAGCTTGGTATACTCTCGTGATGGGTGGTATTTTAGGGCTATCTGGATTGAGTGTGTATAGTGTGGTTGCTCATACCTACTATGAAACCATAGACCAGGGATTGGAATCAGTAGCAAAGGCACTGCATAAAAGTATTGAACCCGCTTGGCAGCAACCTGGACATTTAGAGCAACTTGCTCAAGAACTTTCCTTAGAATTATGTTTAACTCCAACAAATTGTTTGCCGAAAAAAACTATTATTAAACAACCAATCGCAGAGGCAGCTAATTCAGTTAATTACTATATACGCTTATTGGATCGTTCAGAAAAACTATTTGCCATTGCAGGTATGTCATTTAATGATTTACCAATGACTTCACCGACAAAACAATGGCAAATTCTCACAGATTCTTCTGGTACTAGATACCGTCAAATAACTTTACCTTTATATACTCAAAACCAGCTTTCGGGTTATCTGCAGGTGGCACGCAGCCTCACAGACTTAGACCAACATCTTAATTATTTAAGATTAACTTTAATTTTGGGATTACCAATTTCCATGATTTTCGTCGGTTTATCCAGTTGGTGGTTGGCAGGGAGAGCAATACAGCCTGTATATCATACCTATCAACAAATGCAACAATTTACTGCTGATGCTGCCCATGAGTTTCGCACACCTTTAGCCGCGATGTATTCTACTATTGAAGCTGCTATTAAGTTACAGGAAGAACCAAAATCAAATAGTAGAATTTTAGATGTTCTCAAACGTCAAAATCGTCGCCTGTCGCAATTGGTTGGAGATTTATTGTTGTTAACAAGGATAGACCAAAAACAAATCACAGGAGAATATAAATCTTGCTGTTTAAATGATTTAATTAGCGACTTAATTGAGGAATTAGCATTTTTAGCTGTAGAGACTCAGGTACATCTTTCTCAGCAGATGCTAGTTGCCAAAAAAATATATGTGATGGGTAATGAAGAACAGCTTTATCGGTTAATTTCTAACTTAATTATAAATGCAATTCAGGCAACACCTAGTGGAGGAAAAGTTACCGTTTTTTTAGAAAATAGCGAGCATTACGCGATTATCAAAGTTCAAGATACAGGAATTGGCATTGCTGCCGAACATCAAGCGCGAATTTTTGATCGCTTCTATCGAGTCGATCGCAATCGCTCTCGCACCTCTGGGGGTTCAGGGTTAGGTTTAGCTATAGCATTGGCGATCGCGCTTGCACACAAAGGCAGTATTCATCTTCAAAGTCAACCTGGACTTGGTAGTACATTTACAGTCCGCCTGCCTCTATAACTATAAATTTACTTTTATATCTATCTTTTGATATATAGAAATTTCATTTGATTTTCATTTTTTCATGAAACGCTATTGATAGTAGAAAAAACATTTTAAGTATTTCTAAGACGATCGCTGCTTAAAAGCGATCGCTAAAAATTATGTTCATCAGGGGAAAAATTCTGTGGTTGAGGCTTTACCGCCAGATGCTGCAACCAAGACGCTTGGCTTTTTTTGAAGCTTGCGTGATTGGTTTAGTTTCTGGGCTAGCGGCAGTTGTGTTAGGACAAGCGGTGGACTGGGCAGGAGCATGGCGAGTCCATGTTTCCTACCTTTGGCCTGCCTATTTGGTTTTACCTGCTATTGGACTAATAGGCGGAATTTTAGCAGGTTGGCTAGTAGAGCGCTTTGCACCGGAAGCATCAGGTAGTGGGATGTCGGAAGTGAAGGCGGTATTAGCTCGTGTACCGATGCCGTTGAATTTGCGGATTGCTTTAGTTAAGTTAGTCAGCGCTACCCTAGTACTGGGTTCGGGAATGCCTTTAGGAAGGGAAGGGCCGACTGTGCAAATTGGGGCGGCTTTAGCCAATCAACTGAGTAATTGGGTGCCGACTTCCCCAGAACATCGTCGTCAATTAATCGCCGCCGGGGCTGGCGCAGGTTTAGCCGCAGCTTTTAATGCTCCGATTGCAGGTGTCTTATTTGTAGTGGAAGAGCTACTCCAAGATGTCTCAGGTATTACCCTTGGCACTGCAATTCTGGCTTCTTTTATTGCTTCAGTTATCTCTCGGCTTTATGGCAGTCATAGCCTAGATCTGAACGTTAATTTAGCGGTTACACATACAACATTCTTTGCTCAGGAAATTCCTTTCTACGTAATTTTGGGAATTCTGGCTGGGTTACTAGGAATTCTATTTAATAAAAGTGTGATTGCTAGTTTGGCAGTTAACCGCCGCCTGCTACGCCTGAGTTTACCCTGGCGAATTGGAATTGTTGGGTTAATTACTGGTATTGCGATCGCGCTTTTACCCGTAGCCTTTCGTAATCATGCTGGGTTGCGAGATATGTTACTTACAGGTAGCGGTAATTCATTATTGGCGGCGATCGCTTTTGTTGTTCAATTTAGCCTAATTATTTTAACTTACGGTTCTGGAGCGCCAGGAGGTTTACTAGTTCCCACCTTAGTCTTAGGTGCTGCTCTTGGCTACTTAGTCGGTGCTACCCAAGAGAGTTTGCTGGGCATGAGTGCAGCCACAACCTATGCCCATGTAGGCATGGCGGCATTTTTTAGCGCTGTTTCTAAGGTGCCAATTACTGCTGTTGTCATTGTGTTCGAGATGACCACAGATTTTAACCTAGTGCTACCGTTGATGATTGTGTCTGTGGTTGCCTATTTAGTTGCAGAAAAGATTGACAGTAGGTCACTTTACGATTTGCTACTAGAATGGAAAGGCATTCATATTAAAAAAGAACCCGTTGCCGAGGGACTTTTAGCACAGTTAACTGCCGCAGATGTTATGCAGCGCCGTGTCGAAACTCTCTCAAGCAAAATGAGTATTGATGAGGCAGTACAGGCATTTTCCCATTCTCATCATCGCAATTTCCCAGTAGTCGATAATGGTAAAATTGTTGGTATTGTGACTCAAAAGGATGTGGTAAATACTGGCTCACAGCAGTTAACTAGTGATACACCTATCAATCGAATTATGACACCAGAGCCAGTTACAGTCAGCCCCACAGCTACCCTGGCTTATGTTTTGCATCTACTCAACCGTTATAACTTGAGATGTTTACCTGTTACAGAAGGTCGAAAACTTGTAGGCATTATTACACGCACTGATATTATCCGCGTTGAAGCCGAGCGACTCAATGGTAATGTAGACAAAATTGAGCCGACGAAGACATTAGAACCTTCTTATGTAATTTACCAAACTCGCGCTCCCGCTATTAGAAAAGGCAGGTTGTTAGTGCCATTATCCCATCCACAGACAGCCGAGACTTTACTCGAAATGGCAGCAGCGATCGCTAAAGAAAAGAATTACGAAATTGAATGTCTGCAAGTGATTATCGTGCCACGCGATCGCACTCCCTCGGAAACGCCAGTGTCAACTGTCAAAAGTCATCGTCTGTTGCAGCAGGCTGTACAGTTAGGAAAAGATTGGCGCATTCCTGTGCATACACAGATTCGAGTTGCCCATGATGTTGCAGGGGCAATATTAGAGACTGTCAAAGAGCGACATATAGATTTAGTACTCATGGGTTGGAAAGGCAATACTTCTACTCCGGGTAGAGTTTTTAGCCGAGTGGTAGATACTGTCATTCGCCAGGCTGCTTGTGATGTTGTCTTAGTGAAATTAAACGATCAAAAAGGTTTTGAGCGTTGGTTGCTACCAATGGCAGGTGGCCCCAACTCCAGCCAAGCAATTCAGTTATTACCTGCGCTGACTTCCCTAAGTTCATCACCTGCGATTAAGCTATATCAGGTTTTCAAACCTACTGAATCTCAACCTGATACAACATTGCTCGACAACTGTGTTCGTTTTCTTCAGCCGAGAGTTAGCGGTCAAGTGACTGCTACTCCAGTCTGTGCTAGTTCGGTTCCTGAGGCTGTCATTGATTGTGCCCAACAAGACAAAAGTGATGTGATTATCCTGGGCGCTAGTCGTGAAAGTCTTCTTAAGCAGGCGATTCACGGCAATATTCCCGAAAATATTTCTCGTAGAAGTAATTGCACAGTTATTTTGGTACGGAGTGCCACAGCTTAAATAAGACCGCTAATTTTTCCCATCTTGTTTTGGCTCTATATGTTGATGCAGGAGTGCTTGGATCTCAGTCCTTAATGCAGCAATTTCTGTGTGAAGTTCTGCAATTGATTTTGCACCGACTAACTCTGCTTTGTCATCATCTGCATCACGACCGATAAAAAATGTTGCTAGTGTTGCTGTAACATAGCCAAATACTGCAAAAGCATACATCGCCAGAATCAAACACAGCACTCGACCTTCAGGTGTTTTGGGCCAATACTCAGAACCCATTGTTGTCATCAGCATTGCCGTCCACCATAAAGATGTGCCGTAGTTATTTAAACCAGAACCATCGGGAATATCGCTTTCAAAAGCATACATCCCAGCAGCGCCTACCAAAGTGACAATTGTGGTCAGCGACACTACATAACCAAACCCTCGACGCTTAACACTGGCTGCTAAAGCCCGCATTCCTCCGTTGGCACGGGTCATTACTCGCAACAACCGCAACCCTCGTACTGCCCGTAATGATGAGAGACTTCTGACAATTCGGACAATGCGAAAAGTACGTAAAGCAGGTAATAGCAAGGAAAATGCAGTTAGCCAGTTACTTTTTAGATATGGAAGTTTGCGCGGAGCTAGGATAAATTTAATTGCAAAATCTAGAATAAATACAATCCAAATAGTTGTACTGACAACCTCCAGAAGAGGATTTAGCCCCCAAGTCAACTCGATAATAAATAGTGCTAGCCAGCCAAATGCCAATATCAACATCGGCATTTCTAGCAAATCTTCAAGTTGTTGTAAAACTTCGTTGCGCTCTTGTTCTAGGGCTTGTTGATCGGAAAAATTTAGGTTCCTCATGAGGTATTCATATTAGGGAAAAATCTACTTATTTCTTATTAGTAGGTAATTCTAAGACACTAACATCAACTAATGGTGTAACATTAAAGCCTTGGTTTAATAAATGAGTTTGAATTGCTTGGGTGAGGCGAGAACGAATTTCCTCAGATGATTCACTAACTCCTGGTTGACGTTGAACATAAACAACAGATAACAGCGTATTTTGTCCAGAAATGTTGGCACGGGTAAAGCGAACATTTGATTCGACTAATTTTGCTAAACCAACTTGCTCCACAGCCTTTTGAACTTCAGCATTTGCACGTTGGGCGCGACTAGATTGTTCTAAATTGGGAGAATTAGAAAACTGCCAAGTTAATAGACCTACAAGTGCTATGACTGTAATTGCCATAGAAAAGCGAAATACTCCTTTTTTACCACGCTGATAGCGAGTTGCTTGAGTAGATAGTCCGAAGGTGCGGAATAAGAGGGAGGCTGTTGAAGAAGGCAGAAGTACGAAGGCAGAGGGCAGAAGGTTTCGTTCAGATGGGGATTCAACCCCACCTGAACGAGAGCCACTGAACCTCCGTTCAGTGGGGGTCTTAAACCCTTGTTCCCTTCGGTCACGGACAGAGGACAGGAGCCAGAATTCCCTTCTGCCTTCTGCCTCCTGCCCTCTGCCTTTCCCCGATAAATTGATGCCGCATAGTTGCAGTAAGAGCAAGAATAGCCCAGTCGTTACCATCTCCCAGCGACCGATTGCACTAGCCATACCCACAATTCCCGCAGGTGGAGCTAAAGAAGCAGCTACTAACATTCCTGTTGCTGCACCTGAGACTAAACTACTACGCTCAGATTGCATGAGGTTGAGCGCGCCTGCTGCACCAGCCGCTAGGGGTAGTAGTACTGCGACAGCTGAAAGCTGACTACGTTCAATCATCAAGCTGGTAGCGATTTGCTGGCCCAGAACTAGACTCAGTAACCATGCAATCGCAATCGTCACTGCTAATGCGGCAAAATAACGTAATAGACTCCGCTTCAGCAGTTGGCGATCGCCTCTTGCGGTAGCGATCGCAGTATTCATTGCTGGGCCTGCAAAGGGTGCAATCAGCATTGCTGCTACCAATAAATAAGTAGTATTGGTATACAAACCAATCCAGACTACTACTCCTGCTAATGCGGCATAACCAAGAAAACCACGCCAAGAACCAACACTTTGCAAACTAGAGAGAAAAACTTCAATCGGGCTACGTTCTTCTACATCCTTTACTTGCTGTGCTGCTTCTTCTGGCGGCGGTTTTAAAGCCAACACTCCTGTAGGGATCAGGGTGATGTGTACTTTCGGTAAATCTTGCAACTCCTCTATAAATTGCCCCACCTTGTGATTAGAAAGGTGAACAATCACCAGATCAATTGCTTCGTCACTGCTTTTCGCCTCAATTTGTGACAGGTTTGTGCCATTATGAGACTCTGCAATATCGAGAACCTGTTGTCCGCAGCCATGTGGTACTTGGATAATAAGCTGACGCATAGCACCCTCCTCCTACTAACCATCTCGCATTACAGACAACTCAGCTCTCTAACTAACGGAGTATTTTGTCATCTCTGATATCTTCTAAATTTCACGAAGTTCAGGTTTATAGATTTTTTTGCCAAACTCAAATAGAAATTCTACTCTGAGAAACTTCAAAAGTATTTTTATAAAAGATAACCAAAATTAATTGATTTTCAATTTTTTTAAACAAGTTTATGATTTTCTAGTCATTAATGCCATCTTTTTGATAAATTAAATCTTTTATTTTAGCTTTTATTTACTATCAATTAACTTAATTTATTTCTCTAGATAGATGTCAAATATACAAAAACTAATACATCTTATAATTACAAAAAGTTGTCTCAAATTTACAATGTAAAATGCCACACGTCTTACTCGTGGATGATGAAGCAGCCCTGCGCGACAGTCTCACATATACATTACAAAAAGAGGGCTATACAGTGAGTACAGCCGTCGATGGGCATCATGCAATCAAACAGTTCCACAAGCAAGTACCAGATATAATTTTACTTGACTTGATGTTACCGGAAGTCAGTGGCATGGAAGTGTGTTGGCGCATTCGAGCTTTTTCCAATGTACCCATCGTCATGCTCACAGCTAAAGATCAGGATGTCGATAAAATTTGGGGCTTAGAAGCGGGAGCAGACGATTATGTGACTAAGCCCTTTAATACTCGCGAATTACTAGCACGAATCAAAGCTGTATTGCGTCGTCGTTTGGAGGAGCAGCCTTCATGAGAGGCTTCTTTTCTCGGATTAAATTAAATACGATTCATGCCAAGCTGTTAAGCACATACCTGATGCTGACAGCTTTTGGAACTTCACTGCTAGCAGGTTATATTCTGTGGTCGTTCGCTGATTATTTCATGCGAATGCGACAAGTAGATTTGGATAACTGGACGAGTGCGTTGAGTGAAAGTGTTGCCGATGGACTAGAAGAAAAAGATATTCCCCGGGTAAAATTGCTAGTGCAACGTTACGGCGCACCGCAAAATGTGACACTACGTGTTTTTAGTCAAAAAGGTAATCTAATAGCCACTTCTGACCCAAAGCTAGACTCTCATATCAAAGACTGGTCTCAGGTTCCAGGAATGCACGCAGCTCTAAAAAATAATGTAGAACAAGGAATTGCTAAAGGAGTCTTATCAAATGAGGATCGGCTCTACATTGCTAGACCCATTGAACGTAACGGTCAATTTTTGGGTGTGTTGCGAATGTCGATTACTTTGGAGCAGTTTCAGCGACAGTTTGCTAGGGTGTTTTGGAGCGTTTTGGGGACGTTAGCTCTGACAATTCTACTGTGTGCATTAATTAGCAGTCGCTTTGCGCGTAGTCTTGCAAAGCCAATTGAGATTATGCAGAACTTTGCTATTCGCTTGGGTAGCGGTCATTTTGGCGATAAGCTAACAATCCATGAAAATAATGAGTTGGATCAATTAGCCGCAGAACTCAACCGGATGAGTGAGCGGTTAGCTTCCCTAGACCAAGAAAGACGGGTATTTTTAGCCAATGTCTCCCACGAACTGCGTACTCCTATAAGTAACGTTCAGGTGACAGTAGACGCACTTAAAGGAGGAGCTTATGAAGAAGCAGAATTACGCGATCGCTTTTTTGCAACTATCGATAGTGAAATTAAACGTTTAGCACGATTGATTCATGACCTCCTAGATTTAGGACGTTTAGAAGCGGGAGTCACACAACTTGAACAGCAAAGCATTTCCCTAGCGGGGTTGATTAACCGTGCTGTCAATGCAATAGAACCGCGAATGCAAACTGTGAAAATTTCTCTACAACTGAATGTAGATCCCCTCACGATCCAAGGAGATCCTGAACGATTATTACAGGCAATTCTCAATTTGTTAGATAATGCGATTAAACATTCACCAGCCAACTCGCAAGTATTTATTACTGGATACAGCAAAGGAAAACAAGCAATTATTCAAATTCAAGACCAGGGTAAAGGTATCAAGGAAGGCGATTTACCCAGAATTTTTGAGCAATTTTATACAACCGACCCTGCACGTAAAGGTAAAGGTAACGGTCTGGGGCTAGCGATCGCCAAGCGGATTATTGAAGCGCATCAAGGTAGTATTACAGCCATTAGCAGTCCTAATCAAGGTGCAACTTTCACTATTTGTTTGCCTTTAAAATCACCCATAACCTAAAAATTTAAATTTTGCTGAGAAATCTGTAAGAAATTTCTCAGGCAAATATCAGTTTTTTAGATATCAATCCTTATATATTCATAATTATTAGATAAATTATTTAAGCAATAATCAGTTTAAAGTTAAAGCCAAGAGCTATATCGCTGATTGATGCACTGAGACATTGAAATCATGAAGTTAAGACATTTATTAATACTGGGCTTGTCTTCTCTTTTCATGATTAGCTACGTCCCTGAAGTATCAAAGAACCAGGCTAATGAAAGTTCCATAGCTGTAAAGATTAACCAACAACTGAAAAATCAATCATCAGGAGAAAATTTATGAAACTAGAAGGAAAAGTTGCCCTAGTAACTGGGAGCAGTCAAGGAATTGGACAGGGAATCGTTCTCGGTCTAGCTCAAGCAGGGGCAAATGTGGTCATTAACTATCGTTCTCACCCCGAAGGAGCAGAGGATACTTTAGCAAAGGTGGAGGCGATTGGTGGTAATTGTCACATGGCTCAATGTCCAAAATCTCATGGTTATACACTTCAGGCAGATTTAGGCAGTGTTGATGAGGTGCATCAATTGATTGCAGAAAGTATTCACCATTTCGGCAAGCTAGATATTTTGGTAAATAATGCTGGCATTGAAAAACACGCACCATTTTGGGATGTCACAGAAGCAGATTATGATGCTGTAATGAATGTCAATTTAAAAGGTGTTTTCTTTGCCACTCAAGCCTTTGTAAAACACTTGATTGAAACTAAACGAACTGGAAAAATTATTAATATTAGTTCGGTACATGAAGAACTACCATTTCCCAATTTTACAGCTTACTGTGCTAGCAAAGGCGGAATGAAAATGCTCGCTCGTAACTTAGCTGTTGAGTTAGGTGCTTTGGGAATCACGATTAATAATGTTGCACCAGGAGCAATAGAAACTCCAATTAATACTAAGCTATTGAATGACCCAGAAAAGTTGGGTGCGCTATTAAAAAATATTCCGCTTGGTCGCTTGGGTCAACCACAAGATGTTGCTTCTTTAGTGGCGTTTCTGGCTTCTGATGATGCTGATTACATTACAGGTAGCACTTTCTTTGTGGATGGTGGACTACTTTGGAACTATCAAGAACAGTAGGGAGAAAAAACTATGTCAGATTCATCCTCTGATAATCAAGTAATATTAAGCATGTTATCTATCAGGCTTAATATCGGTAGAAAATTTTCTTAGAGGAGGTATGAAATTGTGCAAGTTATATCAGTCAATGTAGGACTTCCCCGTGAAGTACTTTGGAAAGGCAAAACAGTTACAACTGGGATTTTTAAAGAACCCGTTGAGGGACGGGTAATGATGCGATCGCTTAACTTAGATGGAGATAGACAAGCTGATTTGAGTGTCCACGGAGGTAAAGACAAAGCAGTTTATGCTTATCCATTCGAGCATTACGACTATTGGCGGCGCAAGTTACCTGAGATGGATTTACCCTGGGGAATGTTTGGTGAAAATCTTACCACAGTTGGGCTGTTAGAGGATGAGGTTAATATTGGCGATCGCTTTGGGATTGGTAGCGCAGAGGTAATGGTGACTCAACCTCGAATGCCTTGTTATAAACTGGGAGTCAAGTTTGGACGGGCTGATATAGTTAAACAGTTTTTAGATAGCCGCCTAACTGGATTCTACTTTTCGGTGCTGCAAGAGGGTAAAGTCGGAAATGGTGATACTTTTTCGTTAATCAGTCGAGACTCAAACAATGTTACTGTTGCTGACATCACCCGACTTTATGCACGGGAAATACATGACTTAGAACTGTTACACCGCGCCGTACAAGTTGAGGCTTTACCTACAGGTTGGCGAGATTATTTTCAGCAGCAAATCGAGAAGTTGAAAAGATGAATTTCATTAATGTTAGAACATAAAGCTGTAACCCATTCTATGTATCAATTATTTTATTTTTATAAATTTATGTAGGAGATTAATCGTCTTACGAAAATCAGAGCGAAAAGTTTTTCTATTTCTATAAATCAGATTATAAATAAACAATTCTGCAACAGGATCTAATTTAACTGTTCGCCGAAGGTGAAAACCTGTTTTAGATGCATAACAGTGAAGCTGATGCACAAATGAGTACTCTTGCTCTGATTGATTTAATACTTTTTCATTGAAAGCAGCGAGAAACTCCATCCCCTTGTGGGTGGAGTTTTTTATAGATATATATCAATATCAATTATTTTGACAATAAAAGTTAATATTAATTTTGCCTGAGTTTATCCTAGATTTTTATTTATCAGTTCACCTAGCAAATTTTAATCAAAATATCAGATGCATCTTTGATAAAAACGTGATACTCGATATAACAAATTAATTAAAATTAAGTGCAGATATGCAGAGGGTGAGATGATAACAACTCCAACCCAAGAAGAAATCAGATTAGCAGAAACCCAAAATCACATAGCCCATTGGCGCAGATGGGGGCCTTATTTAAGCGATCGCCAATGGGGAACAGTACGCGAAGACTACAGCCCCAACGGTACAGCCTGGGACTATTTCACCCACGATCAAGCCCGTTCTCGCGCTTACCGTTGGGGTGAAGATGGAATTTTTGGTATTTCTGATAATCATCAACGGCTTTGTTTTGCGATCGCTCTTTGGAATGGTGAAGATTCTATTCTCAAAGAAAGAATTTTTGGTCTAACTGGTAGTGAAGGTAATCACGGTGAAGATGTTAAGGAATATTACTTTTATTTAGACAATACTCCCACCCATTCATATATGAAAGCGCTGTATAAATATCCTCATGCAGCCTTTCCCTATTCTCAATTAGTTGCAGAAAATCAACGCCGAAATCGTCAAGAGCCAGAATTTGAACTACTAGATACAGGCGTGTTTGATGATAATCACTATTTTGATGTTTTTGTGGAATATGCCAAGCATTCTGCGGAAGATATTCTCATTCAAATAACAATAGTCAACCAAGGTACAGAAGCTAAGACATTGCACCTGTTACCTACCATTTGGTTTCGCAATACTTGGTCTTGGAATGAAGATGTAGATAAACCTACTTTAAAAGAGATTAAATCAGATCGTAGCTTCAATATCATTGAAGCATCTCACCCAAGTTTAGGAAATAGGTGGCTGTATTGTCAGGAAGTGACAGAGGTTCTCTTTACAGACAACGAGACAAATTATCAGCTATTATTTGGTTCTCCCAACACCTCTGCTTATGTTAAGGATGGCATTAATGACTATATCGTAAATGGTCATAAATCAGCAGTTAATCCCGATAAAATTGGGACAAAAGCATCTGCTGATTATGTATTAACAGTTGGAGCCAGTGAAACTAAAACTATCAAATTACGCCTCAGCAATGCAGCCAATTTAGTTGAGCCATTTGGTAAGGAATTTGATTTAATTTTTAGTCGGCGACAACAAGAAGCTGATGAATTTTATCAACGTATTACTCCATATCCTCTGAGTGAAGATATGCGGAATGTGCAGCGCCAAGCATTTGCCGGGATGCTATGGAGCAAGCAATTTTATCACTATATTGTAGAGGATTGGTTGAAAGGCGATCGCAACACACCAACACCGCCAGCAGAACGGCAAAATGGTAGAAATCAAGAGTGGTTTCATCTCTATAATGAAGATATTCTCTCTATGCCTGATAAGTGGGAATATCCCTGGTTTGCGGCTTGGGATTTAGCATTCCATACCATTCCTTTAGCAATAATCGATCCAGATTTTGCTAAGTACCAATTGGATGTTTTAACAAGGGAATGGTATATGCATCCCAATGGTCAAATTCCTGCCTATGAATGGGCATTTAGTGATGTTAATCCCCCTGTTCATGCTTGGGCAACTTGGCGCATTTATAAAATTGAACAGAAGATTTATGGACGCACAGACCGACAGTTTTTAGAACGGGTTTTTCAAAAGCTGATGCTCAACTTTACCTGGTGGGTAAATCGTAAAGATGCTGAGGGTAATAATGTCTTTCAAGGGGGATTTCTAGGATTAGATAATATTGGGGTATTTGACCGCAGTGCAGCCCTTCCTACAGGCGGACATATCGACCAATCTGATGGTACTAGTTGGATGGGGATGTATTGTTTAAATATGTTAGCGATCGCTCTAGAATTAGCCAAAACTAATCCTGTTTATGAAGATATTGCTACTAAATTCTTTGAGCATTTTCTGTACATAGCCGATGCAATGAATAAAATTGGCGAAATGGAAGCCAGTTTGTGGAATGAATCAGATGGATTTTACTACGATGTGCTACATTTACATGAACAGCAGATTACCTTAAAAGTCCGGTCAATGGTGGGATTAATCCCCCTATTTGCTATTGAAAGCATGGAACCAGAAACGTTAAAGATGCTTCCTGGCTTTAAGAAGCGGTTGGAATGGTTTATCCAAAACCGTCCTGACTTGCGGCAAAATGTAGCTTGTATGGAAACAAAAGGAATTGGTGCTAGAAGATTATTAGCAATAGTTTCACGGGATAAATTAAGAAGTATTCTCCAAAAAATGCTCGATGAAAGTGAGTTTTTTAGTCCCTACGGTATTCGCGCAGTTTCCAGATTTCATGCCGAACATCCCTATACTTTTGATGTTAATGGCTCTCAATTTCGTGTAGATTATGAACCTGCTGAATCTAGTAGTGGTTTATTTGGTGGTAATTCTAATTGGCGCGGCCCTATTTGGTTTCCGGTTAATTTCTTAATAATAGAATCTCTGCAAAAATTCTATTATTACCTGGGAGATGATTTCAAAGTGGAATGTCCCACAGGTTCCGGTCAGATGATGATGCTTTGGGAAGTTGCATCAGAATTATCTCAAAGGTTAACTAGAATTTTCTTGCAAAATTCCTCTGGTCAACGACCTGTTTATGGTGGGATACAGAAGTTTCAAAATGACCCACACTGGCAAAATTTAATTTTATTCCATGAGTATTTTCATGGCGATAATGGAGCCGGAATTGGAGCCAGTCATCAAACCGGCTGGACAGGATTAGTTGCTCAACTTATTCAGCAATTTGGTGAATATGAAGCACAACATCAGGAACCAAAAATTGAGCAGGATAAAGAGGCGATCGCTCTAGCGTAAATCTGCCTAAATCACTGCTTTTATAGCAATCTTATTTGATTTACTCTCCAATGAGAGGCTCAGATCCCCAACTTCTTGAAGAAGTTGGGGATCTTATGACCTATTATAATTTTATAGGTTGACTAGTAAATACTAAGCTACAAGTTCAATTAAATGCTCACCTACCCGTAAAGCATTAGCAATAATTGTGAGGGTAGGATTAACAGCCGCACTAGAACGAAAGAAACTACCATCTACCACATACAAATTATCAACATCATGAGTACGGCAATTAATATCCAATACAGAAGTTTTCGGGTCTTCGCCAAAGCGACAAGTCCCGCACTGATGTGCCACACCTTGCAGTGGTAATTTCTTACGGAAATAGAAAGAGGTGGGAATAATTTTTTCACCACAACCGATTTTTTTCAATACCTGTGTCCAGCGATTAACCAGACGATTATAGGCTTCGGTATTGTTCTCGGTGTAATGCAACTGGATAGAATCACCTCGCAAAGTGACGCGATTATTGGGGTCTGGTAAATCTTCCGCAGTTAACCACCAGTCTACCGAGTGAGTAGCGATCGCTTCAAAAGTATTTCTTTCTCTAAACGAAATTCCCAAAACTGATGGAGACTCTTGAGCAATCATATCTGCATTTACCTTACCCAATAACTGCACATGACCCATTGGATAATCAAAATCTACATCACCCCAGTAAAAATCATTGATTGCTAAAGTTTTTTGAAATGCTGTCAAATTGGATTTTAAGCTCACGCCTATGATCGCTCCATTCTGATGCTTCATAAAATTTCGCCCCACCTGATCAGAACTATTTGCTAATCCATTGGGATGCTGTTCATTAGCAGAACGCAACAATAAAGCAGCTGAATTAATTGCCCCACAAGCAACCACTACAATATTGCTAGAAAAGAAATGAATTTCTCCGTTAATTTCTACTTCTACAGAAGTAACTTCCCGCCCAGAATGACTAGTATGTAGTTGTTTTACCCTAGCATCCGTCATGAGTGTGACATTATCATATTGCTCGGCTGGACGCACACAGTTAACATCTGCATCAGCTTTTGCATCTACTAGACAAGGAAAACCATCACAAGTATTACAACGAATGCAACTACTCAAACGCCGATTCACCTCATTTAATTTGATAGCCAGAGGCAGATAAAATGGATGATAACCCTCGCCTAATAACGATTCATGAATTTCTTGAATACGCGGTTCGTGACGAATAGCAGGATAAGGATAATCTTCAGTTGTGTCAGGTTCTGTCGGATCTAAACCCCTTTTCCCATGAACTTCATACAGCTTTTCTGCTTGAGTGTAGTAGGGTTCAAAATCCCGATACTTCAGAGGCCATTCAGGCGAGATACCACCTTTATGAATTACCTGATGAAAATCTTGTTCTCGCCAACGAAATAGCGCACCACCATAAACTTTGGTGTTACCACCAACAAAGTAACCTGTACCGGGATGAATCGCTTGCCCTTTTTGGTCATACCAAATTTCATTCGTGTGATAGCGGTCTTTCTGCACTACTTCTACAGTGTCCCAATTAGCTTTTTCACGAGGTAAAAAAGAACCACGTTCTAGAATGAGGATTTTCTTGCCAGTAGGAGCAAGTTTATAAGCCAGTGTACCACCACCTGCTCCAGTACCAATAATGATGAAATCATAGTGTGCAGTAGTCATTTAACTTTCTCCAAATGTTAGGATTTGTGATGAAGAAATTTTTATGCCTGGGCGTATATAGTTCACCGTTGAGTAATTCATATAACAACGGTTGGAAACTGAAGCGATCGCACTATTCAATTTCAATAATCAGATAGGTATGATTTTGCTGACTGAAGTGT
Organism: Calothrix brevissima NIES-22; assembly: GCF_002367995.1. Lineage (GTDB taxonomy): Bacteria > Cyanobacteriota > Cyanobacteriia > Cyanobacteriales > Nostocaceae > Aulosira > Aulosira brevissima. Next base: position 7,189,149 of record NZ_AP018207.1, on the reverse strand, counting down.
AAAGCTGTAAACATCTCAGCAAAACTACACCCCAGGATGATTGTAGAATGAGACATTGCTACATAGGTGTATGAGTTACTGTAAGTGAACTGTTCTCAGTATCACTGGATGCAACAAATCTCAGGTTATGAATAGCTAAACCTTAGCTGAGAAATTCAAGAGAATTTGTATTCATAGTTTGCAGCGCTTTCTCAGCAATAATTAAAATTGATAAATTTGCTTTGTTTGTCATTCACACTCATGATTATGATCCCCAGCCGCGATCGCCAGATGATTGATTTCCCAGGAGTCGATTCGCAAATGCTGATATTTCAATGAGAAATCTTTTAGTTTCTTTTCAGCAAGTTTTAATTTTGACCTAATTGAGATCGGAGTCCAGGCGCTAAGGGTAATTGCACTTTGACGATGGTTCCTGTAACTGCCGATGACTCAATGCTGAATTCTCCATCATGGGCTTCGACAATTCGCTTGACGATCGCCAATCCTAAGCCAGTTCCACTTGCTTTCGTGGTAAAAAAGGGCTTAGTCAGCTGCGGTAAAATATCAGCAGGAATGGGTGTCCCCTGGTTGTGAATCTGAATGCAAACTTGATGATTTTCAGTTACTTGTATCTGAACAGCGATCGTTTCCCCAATACTTACGGCTTCACAAGCATTAGTAACTAAATTAATTAACACCTGCTTGATTTTATCGCCATCTGCCAGAACGTTTAGAGGTTGAGTAGCAGCAACAAACTTGAGATGTTTTCCAGAAGCGACAGGAATTGTTTTTAATGGATTTAATGTTGACAAAATAAAGCTATTTAGCTCTAAGGGCGATCGCTGGAGTATTTGCTGTCTGGAATAGAGCAGAATTTGATTTAACAAGCGTTGCAGGCGATCTGCTTCATCCAGTGACAAAGAAAGATACTCTTGAAACCGCTCCGAAAGTTGCAGCTTTTTGAAGGCATTTAAGCCCATTGAAATGGTGGTTAAGGGATTCCTGACTTCGTGGACAATCATGGCTGCCAGCTCACCGATTTCGGCTAGTCGCTCTAATGCCTTTTCCGCCTGTTTCAGCATGGTAATGTCAGCTGCAACTGCCAACAGGCATGGCTCTTCTTCTAGATGAATCATCTCGGCTGAATAGAGAGCAGGAAAGATTTCCCCCGATTTTCTGCGAAACTTGACTTCCAGATTAATCACACTGCCTTGCTGGTGCAGTAGTTGCTCAATTGTGTCTCGCTCCTCTGGCTTTGCCCAAACTCCCAAGTCGAGGGCGTTATGTCCAATGATCTCCTCTTGACTGTAGCCCAGCATCTTGAGACAACTATTATTCACCTCAATGTAACAACCATCCTTCATTGTGCTGATGGCGATCGCATCGGGTGAGGAGCGAAAGGCTGTGGAAAACTTGGTTTCTGAAACTCTCAGGGCATCTTCCGCCTGTTTGCGCTCCATCTCAGCTGCCGCGCGAGCAGCAAAAATTTCCAACACTGCCTGAGTCCGAGATTCATTTTCCAGGGGGCGATCATCCACTACTGCCAGATGTCCCAGGAGGTTACCAGTTGAGTCGAGTAAAGGAATTCCAGCATAGCTTTGTGCCTGCATTGCCTGCAAATCTCGATCGTCAGGAAAAAGGGACTGGATCTGCTTTGGAAAGCACTGGGAGGCTCTGCTGTGGAAAATTTGTTCGCAGGGTGTACCATGCAAATCGTACTCAAACTCGTCTCCAAACCCATCTCCCCGCCAAATAGCAAAGCTACGCACACGGCTCGGCACAGCATCCATACATTCGCTGATGAAGGCGTAACGGACACCGATCGCTTGTGCCAGAGAGCGCACCAGTGAGCGAAAGAAGTCTGCTCCGGTGACTGAAGCCGTACCTTCCACAATCATTCGCAGGGTTTGCTCTGATCGTTGGCGTTCTAAAATTTCAGTCTGGAGGAGATCGTTGGTTTGAGTGAGTTCTGCGGTTCTTTGTTGTACCCGTAGCTCCAATTGATTATAGAGTTGAGCGTTATCAATGGAAATTGCGGCCTGGGTGGAAAGGAACTGCAAAATTTCTAGCCGTTGTGGTGTAAAGGCATCTGTTGTTAAGTTGTTTTCCAGATACAAAATACCAGAGAGCTTTCCCTGGTGCAGCAAAGGAGTGCAAAGGATTGATTTTGGTTGATGTTTGCGGATGTAAGCGTCTTGGTTGAAGCGGTAGTTTTGGGTGGCATGATTGAGTACCACGCTTTCTTGGGTACGAGCGACATAGTTGACGATCGCTAAAGGCAGCCGATCTATGTCTGGCAAAATCGCAACACTGTTTGCGTCTACATTACCTTCGGCTGCGATTTGCAATTTCCCATTATTTTCCAGTAGTAAGTAGCCCCGTTGCGCTCCAGCATTTTCTATGAGAATAGTCATCAATTTGTCCAGCAGTTTGTCCAGCACAATTTCGTCAGAGAGTGCCTGCGCTGCTTTCATCAAGGCTGCCAGATCAAAGGCTGCTGTTTCGGTACTGGTGGAAGAGGTGTGCTGGCTGCGAGTAATTGTGGAGGTGCTTTCAGGGAGGCGATCAAAAAATTGCGGATATCGTTGATCGAGATCTATAACTTTCGCGGTTGCACCCCATCTGAGATAGCAGTAACGCGCATCCAACAAGTAGGCGCGGGCAATTTTTAGTTTACCCTTGGCTAAATAAAATCTACCCGCCAGTTCGTTTGCTAGGGCTTCTTCATTCAGGTATTCATGGGACTGAGCAAGTTCGATGGCGCGATCATAGGCATCGATCGCTTCTGTATCCTGACATAAAATCCGGTATCGTTCTGCCTCAACAAGGTGAAACTTATGCAGATAATTCATTGGTGCATAGTTTGCCCAATGTGCCATTTTTTGCTGATTTGCATTGACTTTTTGGAGAATCTGCTGCTGTACAGTTTGGGAAACTTGAGGAAAAACAGCAATTCTGGCAAGTGAATCGTAGAAGTAGAAAACGGGAACGACTAATAACCCAATGGCACCTTCACAGAGGAGATGATCGGCTGCTGCTGCATATTCTGCTGCTTGTTGAGCATTCTGGAATAAATAAGAGAGAATCAATTTATTCAAATACAGATGAAAAAGAATATATTTATCATTGGCAGCAATCAGTTGGGGTAAACTTTCCACCTCATTGAAGCTTTTACCCAGCAAATTAGCAGGATTTGCGGATTTTTCCCTCAGATTGAGAACTGACTGCCGATAAATGCGCGTTAAATTCAAGGGAAGTACTTGCTTGAATTGCGCGATCGCATTTTCATAACTTGCCATTTCCTGCTCAAGTTGTGTCAGTTCTCGACCAATTAAATAGGAGTGGTAGAAGCGGAAGGCGATCGCAAAGGTCGCATACTCTAAATCCCCAGTTTCTAGACCACACTGGTAGGCTTCCAGTAAAGGATTCAGCGTTTCTTTCAAATGTTCTTGCCAGTGTCGCAGATACATATTCACCAGCAGATTTGTTTTGGGGATAAACTCTTTTGAGTTTAATTGCGACTGTAGTTTCACAGCTAATTGAGCGAACTGATAGGCCGCATCAATATTTTCTTCCACAGCACACTGAATCATGCCATAGTCTGCATAACCAAAGGCTGAACCGGGAGCATTGCCATAATTAATTGAAAGCTGCACCTTCTGAAAAACCATCAACTCCCAAAGTTCTGGTACCAGGAAATAGGTAGGAGTACAAACGCTGGCAATCATCTGCATCGCTGCTAACTTATGCGGATCGGTCATGCTCGGCAACTGAGCTAAATCCTCGATCTGTTTTTCTGCCAAAATACGTTTTGTCTCAGATAGTTCTTGAGAAATGCTTTCCTGTTCGGGACGTATGGGGATTTTTATGCTTAATAAATCTAGACCTTCCAGAGCAATTTGGATTGCCTCCATAAATCGATCTTGAGCAATACAAGCCTGAATTTTGACCAGATAGACATTCGTTTTTTCTAATGCGGTTGTGGCGTGATCCAGAACTTCTTGAATTTGTTGCTCCATCTGCTCGAAGTCACCGGCAAGATAAGCTGCCTTTGCTGTCGATTCACATAATGCCAAAGTCAGATCATAGGCTGTCTGCCAGCTATCTTTTGATAGCAAAGATCGCCCAAGATTCAGATAATTCAACGAAGATTCATAGGCGATCGCAGTTTTGGCTTTTTGCCCAGCGATTAAATTCAGCTGGGCTAACTCATTTTTTTGCGCCTGTTCTGCAATTATTGTTGTAGCAATGTTGAGATGGTCAACAATCTCAAAAATTTTGTCTTCCAGATGTTCTTTAGGTGTTACTCGCCGCAGGTATTGACCAATTTCTAAATGATATTGAACTCGTTTGTTTTCAGAAATTAGAGAATAGGCAGACTGTTGAATGCGATCGTGCATAAATTTGTAACTGACATCAAAATCAATCTCAGTTATTTGAGCAGATGAATCAAGATATTTATAGTCATCCCCAAGTGGTGTAATTAAGTTTGCTTGTGAGGCAAGGTGTAAGGCTTGGTTGATTTCGAGCAGCAATAATTGCTCACTAACAATCACTAAGGTTTGCAGATTAAATTGACTACCAATACAAGCTGCTAAAGCGAGAATCTGCTGAGTTTGGGCGGGAAGTTCCTGAATTCGCTCTGTGACTAACTCCATCACATTATCGGCAAGTCTTGCAGTCTGAATCTGCTTTAAATGCGTATCCCATATCCCCTGTTGAACATTAAAATTAATCAGCTTTTCCTGATGCAGAAATCTCAGAAATTCATTCACAAAAAATGGATTTCCATCTGTTTTTTGCAGTGTTAATTCTGCTAATGGTAAAGATTTTTCCGAGCCACAATGCAGAGTATCTTGAAGCAGACAATTCACATCGGCTAATCCTAACGGAGATAATGCAATGTGATGAACAGTTCCTTTGGCTTGTTGAATTTCCTGGAGCGATCGCGCTAATGGATGATCGGCATCAACTTCAGTGTCTCGATAAGCGCCGATCACAAGCAACTGTTGATCGTTCATGATGGTGATCCAGCGCTGGATCAATTGCAGAGATGCACTATCTGCCCACTGTAAATCATCTAAAAAAATCACCAATGGATGAATTGGTTTAATATCAATGGTGAAAGGTTGAGTGAATACGCGGATGAACTTCTCCAATGCTAAATAAAATCGGTTTTGCGCCTCCGCAGGTGGCAGGGCGATCGCCTCGGGTTGCTTGCCAATCAGGAATTCCAGATCTGGAATTACATCAACGACAATCTGGGCATTATCACCTAAAGCGGCTAACAATTTCTCTCGCCAGTCAACAATCTGCTCTTGCGATTCACTCAATAACTGTCGAATCAGTGATCGAAAGGCTTGAATCAGCGCGAAATACGGGATGTTACGTTGCAGTTGCTCATACTTGCCAGTAATAAAATATCCATTTTGATGAGTCACTGGTTTGTAGAGTTCTTGCACTAGAGTTGTTTTACCAATACCAGGATAGCCAGAAACGAGAATGAGTTCAGCAGTAGCTTTCGTTTTATCTGTTTCACATCCGTTGCCAATGACTTGCTCAAATACCTTCAGCAGACTCTCTACCTCGCCCGCTCTACCATATAATTTTTGCGGAATTTGAAATGTACTGGCAATATCCCAGCGCCCGACAGCAAAGGATTCAATCTGTTGGGTTTGCTTGTGCTGGTTACAGCACTCTTGCAAATCTGCCCAAATACCATGTGCGCTTTGATAACGGTCTTCGGCATTTTTTGCTAGCAGTTTCATTACCAAGTCAGAAACTGGCTCAGGAACGGGTGGATTGGCTTCATGAGGTGGAAGTGGCTGTTTAGCAATATGGCAGTGAACGAGTTCTAGAGGATCAGTGGCTTCAAAAGGGAGGCGATCGCACAACAACTGATAAAACGTCACACCCAAAGAATAAAAGTCAGTGCGATAGTCCATTGCTCGGTTCATCCGTCCGGTTTGCTCTGGCGACATATATGCCAGTGTGCCCTCCAAAACATTCAGATTCCGCAGCGTGGGATTTTCCCGCGACAGGACAGTAGCAATTCCAAAGTCAATAATCTTCACCTGCCCAGTTGTGCGATTTAGCACAATATTTGATGGGTTAATGTCCTTGTGGATGAGGTTATGTTGGTGAATTTCGCCAAGAATAGATGTCACCTGAATCGCTAGGGTGAGGAACTCTTCCAAGTTAAACCTGCGCTCTGCCAAGCATGTTTGCAGCGATTCGCCACCAAAATCTTCTAGAACCAGGACAGGGCTTTGCCGATAAGTCTCCAATGCATAGGCTTTAATGACACCTTCTGCTTTCAAATTTCGCAGTATGTCATATTCCATCTGAAATCGGGCGATCGCCACAGGGGAAGGATACTCCTGCCGCAACACCTTCAGGAGCACAGATTCTTGATCTGAATGACGTTGTGCTCGGTAGATCAGGGATCTAGAACTTTCACAGAGTTTTTCCAAAACCTGGTAACCCGAAACACTGAGCATATAGCTTAACGGTCAGAAATTTGAAACTGATTTGAATTGTCTCTTTTGCCTTCTTAAAAATAAAGCTTTCGTATTAACTCTTTATTGAAAGCAGCGAGCATCAATTCTCTTCATCCGCACTGTTATGGGTTGTTTGCAAAAAAGATGAAAGTTCTTTATTTAACTTACCTGCACGGACAAACTCAGCATAGGTATCAGCTTCAATTGCCAGCAGTTCCCCTCGCAGTTCTGCGGTTGTAAATTCTTGTAAATTTGGGTATTCATCGAGTAACTTATCAATTTCTGCTTGCAAACAGGTAATTTCACTTGAAAGTAGCGTTTTCTGGTAGTCGTAAAACTCTGGCTGAATGCCGGGACGCTTTTGTGCTGTTTCTAAATATTCCAGCACCCTTTGGAGAGCAACTTGACGGGCAATTGCTTCGGTGTATTTTTGACGTAGCGGTTGCGAACCTAAAAGTTGGAGTTTCTCTAACAATGGTTGGATAGTTAAGCCCTGTACTAACAATGTAAATAAAACTACTCCAAATACTGTGGCAATAATTTCTTCCCTTTGGGGGAGTATGGCTGGTACACTCAAAGCCAGGGCAATGGCGACAGAGCCACGTAGCCCACCCCACGTCAATACAGTTTGTTCAGATAAAGGAATTTGGGATTTAGCTAACCAGTTGCTGAGACTACTTAAAGCATAAATAGATACTGCCCGTCCCACAATCATAGCTGCGATCGTCACTGCAATAGTTTTTAGGTTATCTCCTAAGACAGCAAAGCGAATTTGATCGCCAATTAAGAGAAAAACAATCGAATTTACAAAAAAGGCTATAAATTCCCAAAATTCAGTCACAATAATGCGTGTACGTGGGTTCATACCAATGCGCGAACCAAAGTTGCCTAAAATTAAAGCTGTGGTGACTACGCCAATCACTCCAGAACCACCTAAATGTTCTGTAATTAAGTAAGTGCTATAGGCAGAAACTAGGGTAAGAGATTGTTCTACAAGTGGTAAATCAAAACGTTGTGTCAGGTAGGAGATGCTAAAGCCTATTAATCCTCCAACCCCAAGACCAATGCCTACTACCTGAAAAAATTCTAATAAAGCAGACTGTAAGTCTAGTTTGGCAGTACCTAACGGCAGAGCAACTAGTAAGCCAAAAGCTACAACAGCCATGCCATCATTAAATAAACTTTCTCCTTCCATCAGCGTTGTCAGGCGTTTGCTTGCTCCTAATTCTCTAAATAAAGCTGTTACCGAAACTGGATCGGTTGCTGATAGACTAGCCCCGATTAATAGAGCAATGGTAAGTTCAAGTCCAGCGAATTGATGAAGGCCAAGTGCTACTCCAGCAATAGAAATTATCACGCCTATTACTGCATACAAACAAATAGGTAAGAAATCCCGTTTTAAATCTGACCATTTCAAATTCCAAGCAGCTTCAAACAATAGCGGTGGTAAGAAAATCACAAGAATCAATCCCGGAGATAGATTCACTAAGCGCACATTGACAAATGCTAATCCTAATCCCACTATGACCAGTAAAAGTGTGTAAGGAATGCGGCGAAACCAGCCAAAAATTTGTGGTAGTGTTGCTACAGTTAAAGAGACAGAAAGTACTAGTAGAAATTGCTTGAGTTGTTGTGCAATTATAACTTCATCTGTGGCAGACTCTAATGCCATAAAAGTGTTCAAGTTGAATAGAATATTTATCATCAATGAAAATAGAGAAACTATCAAACAGCCAACATTTAATCCTCATCATTAAAATCCCAACCAAAGCAATCTGCTGCTGTTAGGGCTTTGTTGGATCTTGACTCAAGCCAAAACAACTAAAAATCATACACTGCTACAACTTAAATCCAAAAGGTTAATTGGCAAGTAGTTTAGTTGTCGTCCTTAGCTTTTGGAAAATCTACTTTGCCGTTATCATCTGTTTGCGTCCGCATTTGGGCAACTAGCTCCAGAGAATCACCGATCCGACGGGATTTTGGCACTTCACCTCTGCCAGCAGGCCAACCTTCACGCTGTCGGGAGCGGTTTCCATCTGTTTGTTCTGTTTGGTCGTGGAATAAAATCTGCTGTGTGGGAAAGGGTAAATCAATGCCGTTTTCAACTAGTATTTTCTTAATTGCAGATAGCACTTTGTCCCGTGAGGCAAGGTCATCTGCACGTCGTGGCGGTTTGATCCACCAACGAACGCGGATGTTGACAGTACTTTCGGCAAGTTCCATCACCAGCACATCAGGTGCAGGGTCGTTAAGTACTTCCGGTATGCTTTGCATTGCTTGGAGCATTAACTCTTTGGCTCGGTCGATATCATCACCGTAGCCAATACCGACATCATACTGTAGTCGGCGAGTTTCAAAGGCAGTGTTCACAGTCACTGAGTTAGTGAACAATTCTGAGTTAGGAATCACTATGCGGCGGCCATCGTAAGTTTTAATTGTTGTTGCCCTTGTCTGAATGTTTTCTACAGTCCCCTCAAAATCTTTAAATACTATCTGATCGTTAATTCGGAACGGTTCTGTCAAGAGGATAAGAATACCAGCCAAAAAGTTTTGTAGAATGTCACGAAAGGCAAAGCCGATCGCTACCCCACTAATCCCTAGTAGTTGTACCAAATCCCCTGCTCGGAATGTGGGAATTATAATCGACAAAGCAATAAATAGCCCTAACAACAGTGTTGTACCTTGTGCCAAGCGTCCTAGTACTAGTCCTAGATTCCGAGCCTGATGGCGATCGCGTGTTAGGCGTTTGACCAGTCTCTTGATTGACCTAGCTACAAAAAAGAAAATTGTAAAGACAATCAATGCCAGCACGATATTCGGCAGTAGGACAATGAACCCGTTAATCATCTCCTGGATTTTGTCCCAAAGTGCGGATATATCTGCATTCATGATACTTGCTTAGTTATCAGCATTGCTGATGATAAAAAAAAATCTCAATCTTTAATTCCATCTATAGTTAGTTTTTGCTCTCTATAAATAGTATGACAAATGACTTTTATGCTATATACGGCAGAAGTCAGAATACATTTATAAAATAGGTTTTCTCTAGCTTTGGGGCAAAGCTTGCGTACATTATGAACTTAAAAACATTTGTACATATTATACTAGATATTCTATGACTTATAACCAAAATAAATACAACATAATAAATTAAAAATTATTTAATTGTTTTCTATTTAAAGTTAATTTACCTTTTTACAACTATTTTTTAGATTGAGAAATTTTAATTCTCCAAGTTTGATTTTATTTGTTGTTTATTTGCTTTGTTCATGAGATTTTCATTAGGGAAATCTGATATCACTGCCTTAACTTCTTTCACCTGGCTAACTTCAAAAATTAAGGAAAAATGCTGCCCCATTTCTTGAAAAATAAATGCTTCTAAAAGACGTACTTGTTTAGGTGTTACAGATTCTTGTGCACGAACACTCAAGCGAACTTGGGGTGGGTTAGTGAGCCAATTAGTATCGGTTTTTAGTAGTTCCAAACGCTGAAAAGTTATAGTCCGGTTCAGCAGAGCCGTTTTCAAATGGGTTTCAAGTTGTGCTTGTCTAACTAATTGGGTAAAGCTCACAGTTAGAGGTATTATTAAAGCAGCTGTCAATGCCAGCGGCCACATTAACACCTTTTGCGCTCGCTCGAAAGGTGAGTAGCCAACAAATAAAAATACGAGCATACAGGCAAGACTAATGCCTAGAAGGTTCGTTAGGTAGAGTAGAGTTGCTCCTAAGCTCAGTGACCAATCAGATTTTGCCAGGCCTAAGCCAATAACGCAAATTGGTGGCATGAGAGCAACAGCTATTGCCGTTCCTGCCACGCTAGTAGAGATTTTTGAATTTACCTTAGCGTAGCCGCTGATACTACCTGCTGTAACTGCAATACCTAAATCGAGGAGATTTGGTTTGGAACGAGATAACACTTCACTGCCAAAACTAGGAAGATTAACTAGCCAACCGATACCGTAAGAAATTAAAAGTGCTAAGAATGTGCCTAAAAATACTGCTGTTACGCCTTGACGAAATAAGTTGACATTTCCAACTAATGCACCAAAGGCTAAACCGCGAATTGGTAACATGAGAGGTGCAATAATCATTGCGCCAATAATTACGGCAGTGCTGTTGGTAAGTAATCCAAATGTAGCGATCGCACATGAACCTATAATCAAAATTAAATATGTTGCATTTGGAGTAGACTCTTCCAGTAACTCATACACCAGCTGATTAAATTGTGATGGTTCAACACTTTTGCGCTTAAAATTATGAAAACGATTCCGAATATTGTTTATCAAAGCCCCCCCCAGAACCAAATAATTTTAGTTTCTGGATTTTAACCAAAAGCTGAGAGCGAAAATATCCATCTTCAGATGAGTTATCTGCTATATAGTGATATTTCTTGAGCTTCCCTAAGAATCGTTGAGATAAATACCATCAACTACAGATTTAGGATCGTCTACTTGAAAATGGTAGCGTTCAGCCGGGAAATATATTGTATGGTAATCTCGGATAATTAACTCCAGTGGTAAGTCTTCCTGATTCCTCTGTAATGCCCTCTGCAAAGACGTTTCAAAAGAACATTCAATCCAAAGGCTAGATCGTAGCTATATTGCTGACGATCGCATAAACCCCTTTGTTATTTACCTCAGCGACTTCTTTTTCTGTAATATAACCTTTTCCTGAACCATCAATACCGCTAATCGCCACTAATCAGCTTTTATCTGGTTGAACTTGCAACCGCTTGTTCAAAATCTTTGTTACAAGGTCATTAAAAGTAACAATATTTTTCTGTTTGTTACTCATTTGATTACTTCTCTACAATCCGCATCGCGTGACCATCTGGATCTCTAACCAAAAACCCCTTTTTAAACCCCAATGTCTGCCCAGGAATTGCCACAACACTAGGAGAAACAAACGCAGATTTATTAATTCGTAACCGTTGAGCAATTGCTTCTGCATCCTTGACTACTAGAGTTGTATGCCAATGCAATACATCATTAGGACGCGCATCAGCTGGTAAAGGTCGTCCGTCTTTTGGTGTTAAATATTCTAAAAATTCAATTCCCGGCCCAGTAGGAGAGCGTAAACCACTAATATGTAATCTGGCTCCTTGGACATTATTCAGATGCTCCTGCTCTGTACCATAATTCATACTTTCTCCCGCCAGTTTCAAACCCAGCAAATCACGATAGAATTTCAAACTAGCTGCGGTGTTGGCTACAACGATCGCAGTATGGTCAATTCCTAAAAATAGCTGGTTTGTTGGTTTTTGCCATTTAGGATCGCCTTTATCTGCTGGAAAGTAAATAATCTCTAGATTATGCCCATCTGGGTCTTTAAAATAGAAAGCGCGGATTCCGGCTGCGGCTTTGTTGGAGTTGGGAATGCGTTGGGGTGCGGTGGAAGCGTGTTGCACCTTAAATGAGCGTAAATGCTGATAAGCTTTATCCATATCGCTAACAGCGATTGCAATATGTTGAAACCAACGATCGTTACTGCGCGAGTCTATTGGAATTGGTTTACCTTTGGGTGTCAGATACTCAGTTAACTCAATTGTCTCGTTACCTAATTGCATACGCACCACACGTAACCGTACACCAAATAATCCTTGCAGTTGTTCGTATTCTGTACCTAAAACTTCTACATCTGAGACTTTCTTAAATGAAAGTACCTGAGAGTAAAATTCAACTGCGCGATCCATATCAGAAACCGTCATACCTATAGATTCTACTGCGGTCACTACAGAATGCGATGCTAATATTTGGCTCTGGACTATTTGTGCATCATCGCTATCTTTATGTCGGTTAACATTAGATAAAACCTGATTTTGAGCTAGAGCTATTGTGGCGAAAACAACCGTCGATAGAATTGCCCCAGTTATCTTGTTGCTGAATTTTGCAGCCATAGCAGTACTCTATTAAATTAATTACATTAACATTCGCAATTTTTTCTCATATACAAGTTCATAGGGTTGATAACCAACTCGCTGATAAAAACTTGCCGCAGCCTCATTGTTGTGCAGAAGACTCAGTCTCACCACTTCTAACTCTAAATCCAGAAAATGCTTTTCAGCCATTGCCATCAAGGCAGCACCTACACTTTTTCCGCGAATTTCTGGCGAAACATATAAATCAGAAATGTAACCATATCTCCGTTCATTTTCAACTATATGTAAGTCGCCCTCTTCAAGTTCTTCAACAAAACAAACTATAAAACCAATAATTTCCTGATTCGACTCTGCAACATATATTTGCCCATTCTGCTGTTGAACAATTTTGACAAGATAAGCCAAGTGTTTGTTACCAACCACATTCCCTGATGCTCTACTTGGGTGTAGCTGGCGTTCGTAGTTTTGCAGTTGCTCCATGAGCTTGGCTACATTTGGATGATCTTGATGGGTAAAAGTGCGAATTGTGAAATCAGCTGGCATGGATTTGAACAGATGATAATATCTCAAACAGAAGAATACGCGGAAATTTTTTGGCGAGCCTTTTTAGGGCTTAGGTAACTTATCACTCAACAACCATTTTTGATCTGCTTCTAGATATCGATAGCCACAGCGAAAAATACAGCGTTTGTTGTTGTGATGATGTAGTTTTGCACAACGCACAGCCTTTTTGCCTTTTAGCCTCACATAAACTTCAGCTGCTAACAGCATTCCTAAAACTGGTGCGGTGAAATAAACCCAGATAGCTGTCCAATTATGAGAAGGAATTGCCGATGCTAAGGTACGAGCTGGGTTCATGCTCATACCTGACAGAGGTGCTTCTACAGTAATGTAAGTTGCAATCAGCAACCCCGCAAACATTCCCGTAAATGGGGCTAGTTTGCGATTATTGGATACAAACAGTATCATCAGCATCACACCAAAGGAAATGATTAATTCAGCAAAAAATGCATATCCTGCTCCATACGTACCGGGTATGGTGACAATGTAATTGACAGATGGATCTGCGATCGCATCTCTCAATATCCTCACTGCTAATAGCAATCCCAACAATCCACCAATAAACTGAGCCAAAATGTAAAACATTGCATCCCAAGGTTTAATTTTCCCCAGACGGAAGAAAGTTAAAGTGACAACTGGATTAATATGTGCGCCTGACTGCTTACCCCAAGGCGAGTAAATAATACAAATAGCAGTCAATCCCATTGCTACACCAATAATAAATCTTCGTAAAAGTGAATCAGTAATTGCCTGTCGAATTGATGAAACTGGATGCTCTAACAGTGTAGTAACCACTGCCGCAGAAATCATGAAGATGCCCAACCCCCCAGCTTCAATCAAGTATTCAGGATAATGTTTCCTTAATGTCTGTATCATTTATTCTTCTGTTGTACTGATTGCTATGCTTTAGCATTGAACATCGATCGGTTCTGTTCCAGGCGATCGCGTGCTAGAACCTGCGCGATGAACTTGCAATTGATTATTGCTGAAATAATTAAGTGTAAAATTAGAATGATTTAAGAATCAATATTTAGAATGTTGAAATCTTGTTGAGAAAATTCTAATAGTTTTCTCATAATGAATTAAATTTTAATCACTCAGTTATTGGACGTAATTCAAATACAAGTATTGCGATTTATTGGAAATAATTACCCGTTGAAAAAAGGAAATTTTTCTGCAAGCACCTTAAATTTCAGGGATAAGCTGCTACGCAGCTTGATTGTATAATATAAGATTAAGTAACTAAGCTATTATCGGCGACGTATGCCAGCAAAAAACCATCTTTCTCAAGAGCAGAAGGAAAGGCTATTGAAAACGCTAAAAGAGCATGAGAATCCTTATGTAAGAGAGAAGATTCTGATTATTTTGTTGATAAATGATGGAAAAACCTATCAAGAAATTAGCAATTTTTTAGATGTGGCATATCCAACAGTAGCTTATTGGGCGAGTCAAAAATGCCAAATATTATTCTAGAATTTTTGCCGCCATATAGTCCAGATTATAATTTAATTGAATTGGTTTGGCATTCATCAAAAGAATATATAGCTCATAGATTATTTGAGTCCGTATCACAGCTAGAAGAATTATTAAATAAGTTGCTCAATGAAGGAGGTCTTATTATTAAATGGGAGCGCAAGATTAAAAACAAAGGTAATGCTGTTTATTAAATTTAGCTGCGTAACAGCTTATATAATGTTCGCTGCCTGTGATAATAATTGTACGAAAGTTAAGTTCTGCCCTGACAATAAGAGCGATCGCACTTACTGCTGATGCCGGAAAAATTAATTATCAGCGGGCAATGGCGGCAGGATTTTAGCGACATATCGCCAAACCAATCGAACCTCAACTTTTAATTCAAGCGATCGCAAACGTAATAAGTAGTGCCAGTCCCATCGTGCTTGAGATGATGATGCGCCACAGACAGGAGTACCTAAACACTGCTTCTCAAAACTGTTAACGCTTGTGGAAAATTTTCCTCAACCGTCTTGTTGCTACAGAATGCAATATAGTTAGCTGAGTTCCGGAAGTAAATCGGAACTCAACCCCAACTTTAATGCCTCAAACATAGACCTGGCAAAGAAATTTAACCACTGCTTGATTGCGTAAGTCTCGCGAATATCAAGTTTTGTGTAAAATCAATCGTTTTATTACTGAACTAGTTGGTTCAGTTTAGCTGTTTAGGGAATTCGCCAACGGTATCCGTATATCGGCTAAATTGGATTGACTTTTTAAACTTCATAAATTTCCCCTAAAGTAGGTAGCACTCACAGGTGTTTTAACTCAGTGCGATCGCAATACTTTTCGGGTTTTGGGGGAAAGGTGACAGGGAAAGGGTTTGAATTGCCAAAGAAGATCGCACCCTAGATCATATCGGGCTTGTTAATAACTGCACTCACCTCGGTTGTACCTTTCCCTGGAACCCCTGGGCTCAGTAGTTTCAACGTCCCTGTCATGGTTAGCACTATACCCCTGATGGAACAGTGGTGCATGGACTTGCTCCTCTACCGCTTAAGATGGTCTAGGTTGCAGTGATCGACAACAGCATCTTAATTTCGCTGTGGACGGAAACTGATCCCCACACTGAAAAAAACCCTGGTGGGTTTAAGGATAAAGTGATATGGAACAGATTCGGATTTTTTACTTTTCCGATATTCTCTGCGTTTGGGCTTATATTGCTCAAATTCGTTTGGATGAGTTGAAAACAACCTTTGAAGACAAAATTGCCATTGCACAGCACTTTGTCCCCGTCTTTGGTGTTGCTCGTGAAAAACTGGAGAACCGATGGCGTGATCGCGGTGGATTGCAAGGATACAGCAATCATGTCCAGGAGGTTGCAAAAAAGTTCGATCACATTATTGTTCATCCTGATATTTGGACTCACGTTACACCATTTTCATCCACATCCTGTCATTTGTTTCTTCATGCGATTCAACTACTAGAAGCGAAGGGTTTAGTAGAGCAAAATCAACAGGTATTTGAAAAAGCAACCAGGGCATTTCGGGAAGCGTTTTTTACCCAACTGGCAGATGTTTCTGACCGCAAGGTGCAATTTCAAATTGCAGAGGAATTAAGACTGCCGATCGCAGCTATCCAAGCTCAGATCGATAGCGGTGAAGCTTATGCCGAGCTATCCAAAGATTTTGAATTAGTCAAAGAGCATACGGTTACAGTTAGTCCCACCCTGATTTTTAATGAAGGACGGCAGAAACTCAACGGCAATGTAGGCTACCGGGTGATTGAAGCCAATATTCGGGAGTTACTGCACAATCCTCCGGGAGAACAATCCTGGTGTTAAGGATGTTAAGCGATCGCTAGTCACTTCAACAATTTTGTTGATAAATATATAACCATATGGTTATAATATAAATAAGGTTAACTTGCCTTGAACAACGATTAACCTCGGAATTAAACATTATGACTATTTCTCTGCAACAACGCCAAAGTAGTAACAATCTTTGGGAGAAATTCTGCAATTGGGTTACCAGTACTGACAACCGTATGTACATTGGTTGGTTTGGTGTACTGATGATTCCCACACTTTTAACAGCAACCATTTGTTTCATCATCGCTTTCATTGCTGCACCACCTGTAGACATAGATGGTATTCGCGAACCTGTCGCTGGTGCTTTACTTTATGGCAATAACATCATTACTGCTGCGGTTGTGCCTAGTTCCAATGCTATTGGTCTGCACTTTTACCCCATTTGGGAAGCAGCTAGCTTAGATGAGTGGTTATATAATGGCGGCCCTTACCAGTTAATTATTTTCCACTTCCTGATTGGTATTTTCTGCTACATGGGTCGGCAGTGGGAATTATCTTACCGCTTAGGGATGCGTCCTTGGATTTCTATCGCCTACAGCGCACCTGTTGCTGCTGCTACTGCGGTACTATTAGTCTACTCTGTAGGTCAAGGTTCCTTCTCTGATGGTTTGCCTTTAGGGATTAGTGGTACTTTCAACTTCATGTTTGTGCTACAAGGAGAACATAACGTTCTCATGCACCCATTACATATGTTGGGAGTAGCTGGTGTTTTCGGTGGTGCTTTATTTGCTGCCATGCACGGTTCTTTAGTCACTTCGTCTTTAGTTAGGGAAACTTCTGAAATTGAATCCCAAAACTACGGTTACAAATTCGGTCAAGAAGAAGAAACTTACAATATTGTTGCGGCTCACGGTTATTTCGGCAGGTTAATCTTCCAGTACGCATCTTTTAATAATAGTCGTGCTTTACACTTCTTCTTAGGTGCTTGGCCAGTAATTGGTATCTGGTGTGCTGCCTTAGGCGTATCTTCTTTCGCTTTTAACCTCAATGGTTTAAACTTTAATAACTCTATTCTTGATGCTCAAGGTCGTGTAATTAATACTTGGGCTGATGTTTTAAACCGCGCTAACTTGGGAATGGAAACCATGCACGAACGCAATGTTCACAACTTCCCCTTAGATTTAGCGGCTGGAGATATTCAACCTGTAGCTTTAGTTGCTCCTGCCATTCACGGTTAATGAATTTTGGATTCAGTTCGTTCTAACTCCTCAAAAACAATGTAAGCAACCCAAGTTAAAAATGCTTCGGGTTGCTTTTTATCGAACAGAATACATCCGTATTAATAGTTACTCTTAATCACAATCTACCATCAGGTCTTTATATTCCGAAACAGCGTTTCGATAAGCCTCATTTTCCCCAGGTCTTGCATCCCAAAGGATTCTAATGATGTGGGTCTGGTTAAGGTTCATTTCGTTTCGCAAGCGCAAAATCTCCGCTATTGCCTCGTTTCGGAGTAAGGCGAAACGGGTGAAACGCTGTTCTTGTGAACTGAAACTATTGATGGAGCGTCCTTTCGGCGTTTCGGATGATTGTTTCGCCGTTTCGCTAGGTGAGGATTCCGTTTCGCCTTCATCAGCAAAGAAACTCGACTCCAGCCTCTTGATAGTATCGATATCAGAACTAAGAAATTCTCCTGGTGTGGGTGGTTGGAAGCCTTCCAGAAAACTCCGAGAATCACGGTCATAGCCAGAATGATTTTCCAGCTTGGGCATTGCAAACCAATTATTTAATCCACCGTGATAAACTGCTCGGTTTACAGGCGAAGCATCAATGAACTCCTGAAGTTTGGCATCACTGATTTTTTGAGAACTGGGGATGAAGCCAGTAGAAATCATGGCACTATAGGCTGCAATATTCACAGCAGAAACAATCGCCAGGGGAGTAAACTGCGATCGTAATCCGCCGCTAATCCCCAAATCCTCAGTATGGGGATTCTGGGCTAAAATCCAAACTCTAATCCCTGCAGAGTCACCGCAAGAAGTATAACTGGTCAATTTGCCCTTGAGCCAATCGAGTTGCTTTGCAATTTTAAACTGACTGCCAATCTGCGTACCTTCATCAAATAGCAATTAATGGTTTGTTTTTTGGCTTGGTTATTTGGTCGTTGATCACCTGATGTACGATTGCGTAATCTTCAAGTTCAGTCAGGATTTCTGTTACAGAAGCGCCGTACTCTTTTTCAAGTCTTGTAATTGCTATTTGGTCAAGCTTGACTGGGCTAATTGCTAATTTCTGCAATGCCTGTGCGAGTTTATGACTCATTTTGAAACACGCCCCAAAATTGCAAAACCTGCACCAACAACTATTCCTAACGCTGGCAGCAATCCAGCAGAAAGTATGCCAGTGGCGATCGCACTTCCTACGAGATAGCTACTACCACCCAAAGCACCTAAAACTGAAGTGGTGAATAAACTGGTACTGAGAATATCCATAACCGTCAAATTCCTTTGGGATTTCAATATTTCTTGCAGTAGTTGGATTTGGGCAACAGTGGCGACAGTTTCAGTTTGAAGTTGTAGTAATTGAGCCACCACTTTGTACGCTTCTAGAAGCGAATCTGCGTTCCCAACATGATAAGCTGGGGAGGCTGGGGCAGCTGAGGAAGCTGGGGGGGAAGAGGAAATAAGAGGATCTGAAGGAGTAACAGTAGTATTATTGATTTCTTCGCTCTTTCTACTGTTTTCTCTCCCCCTGCTTCCCCAGCACCCCCCGCTCGCCTCAACAGATAACTTCTCTAACCAAAGCGGGTAACATTTGTTCCCATCGAACTGACTCGTTCTCTCAAAAGGTTCAGTCGCTGTTTGAGTTGTTGCTTTTTTCGGATGGACTCTCCCAATCTTGTTGAGGCTTCTTCGGCTAGATTAATTAAGCTCTGATCAATCTCCGCTATCTGATTGTCCACCTCAAGCAGAGATTGCTCAGCAAAAGCATCTAGCACAGTTCCTTTAGCTGCAATCAAGGATTCCATGAACAACAATGCGCCTGTTACCCCAGTAGAGGCACCCAAGATTTTCGATTGTTCGTTTTGAACGGCGATCGCTCCTGATATCGTCTGTTTATCTGCTGCTGTTAGCTTGTATGACGCTTGTTGAATTGCCTCGTCAGCCTTTGTAATTGTGGCTTCTCCCATGCCATTGAATGGTTGCGAGTCCGGCTTTTGGTCTTGTTTGATTTTTGAATGAGCAGCAAGAAATTCTTCGGGGAGTTGGGAATTAATTGTCCAAGTCTCACCTGGGAAGTTCTTACGGAACTCGTCAACTAACTTACCTGGCTTTATACCAATAGATTCTGCATATTCTTTAATAGTCATTATCTAAACTCCTGTAAATTTTTCTGGGTGTTTTTTTAACTCAACTGCGGTTTTGATTAAACCCTTA
Organism: Calothrix brevissima NIES-22; assembly: GCF_002367995.1. GTDB lineage: Bacteria > Cyanobacteriota > Cyanobacteriia > Cyanobacteriales > Nostocaceae > Aulosira > Aulosira brevissima. The sequence goes on along the minus strand of NZ_AP018207.1, from coordinate 7,169,533 downwards.
AGTAAAACGCAAGTTCTAATTTGTTGGAGAACTGGGAGATGCCAATTAGTCAATTTGACATGGCGATTTAATCCACCATTCTCTTCATCTCTGAATTCAGCAAAACTTGGGAGATATAAAGAAGCTAAATCTAGATATGTTCTTAACTGCCTTTCACTAATTTGTGGTTTCAATCTCAGAGCTGCCTGTTGTCTTGTGAGAACTTCTTCAACGAAGCAAGAACCTTTCAGTTGCAATACTTTCCCTCCTTTGACTTCCGATTGACTTCCGATAAACTTCCGATTCATTTTCGGAAGTGCTGATATCAATCATAAAAAACTTGCTTAGTTGAAAGTCATGTTTATCTCACAACTTAGCGTCAGACTGACACTAAATAGTTGATTGTGAATACAGAATTCTGAATACAGAATCCAGAATTAATTAGTGAGTGATTCAGAGCCACTAAGCGCTATTGACTGCTAAATTAAAAATTTAGTGTGGCATTTCACATTTATTCATCTACCAGCGATGCACGCTCACTTGTCTCAGTGTCGTATAGAATCAATTATGTAAAGCCCTGCGGGCATGGCTGCGCTTAGAGCGGTAGCGGGGCGTTTAGCCCATTCTGGCTTCTGAGTCCTGAATTCTGTTTGATAACAATTTATGGATAGCGCCAAAGTGATTCAGTACATGTGGTTTAGGTTGTTGATATCTTGTACTACTTTCATCTGCTAACCAATGGCTGATTGTCTGTTGAGGATATCCCGTGAGCCTATGCATTAGATATATGGGAGTATCATGAATTCTTTTAAATTCCTTGGGATGCATTGGTTCAATCTCAATCTTTGGTGGCATTATACGATTAGCGTTATTGATTTTTTGGTTAACCATTTCCCCATTCAATAGCTGTTGATGAGTTTATTCAGCATGGACAAATTCAGACACAACATTATTAATTGTGAAATTAAGATATGAACAAAGACCGCCTGGTTACCAGAGAAATAAAGCCTTTACACTGGGACGATTGATCAAAGATGTGGTTGCGACTCGTAGCGGAGATTTACTGCTAGCCATTTTTAGCTGGTTGCAATAAAGAGAGTACTGATTGATGCTAATTGATATAATCAGAGTCAGCTTGGTTTTGATGCTATGCGAACAAAAGTAAAACTAATTCACGGTACTGATGGAATAACCGTGGAAGCAGATTTAGTAGAACTGGCGCAGAAGCACGTTATTGATTATGCTGGCAAATGGAAAGAACAGTTAAAACTTCACGGGCAAGAAGATAAATTTTGGGACTGGGAGTTTAAACTTCAATCAATGATTAACAAACAACCAAACCGCGAAGGCTATGCAATTGAATATGAAAGTGATACTCAAGGTTTGATGTTAATTGAAACCCAAATGCATGGTTCTCGGTTGTCAGAGGGCAAACGCTTAATTTATGTTGATGGCATTGCTTCTGCACCCTGGAATCGAGAATTTATTCAAAGTCCGCCACAACTTAAAGGTGTCGGAACTGCACTATTAGCATTTGCCAGAAATCGCAGTATAGAACTAGGTTATGAGGGTAGGGTAGGGTTACATTCATTACCAGGGGCAGAAGAATTTTATGATCGTCAAGGGATGATTGATTTGGGAGAAGATGAAGATTATGACGATTTAATCTACTTTGAATATGGAGTACGCCGTTTTCTGGAAGAACGCAGTCAAGGTTAATCAATGAGTCAGCAAGAAAATAGAGAAAATCACAATACCTTTAGCCAAGAAAACTTAGTAAATCCAATGGATTTATTATCTCATGAACAATGGTTACAAAAAGCTGTGGAAGCTGAGGATAAAGTAGGCGGTAACATTGGTGCTGGATTAGATTGGGGTTCAGCATTTGGTGACCTAATGCTTAACTTTGAGCTTTTAGGACGTTTAACCACGTTACGTATTTCTCTGAATAAAGAAGTGCGTTTGCTGTTGAATAATTGGAATTTAGGCACAGCTACAAAAGTTGCAGTAAAAACAGCAAGAGAAAAAATCTTGGAAAAATTAAGATTGCCTACACCAGAGGTAAGAGAATCTATACTTGCTGTTCTAGGAAAAGATGAACTGTATGGTGAAGAGTTCATTTCTAATAGAGAAATATTACGCGAATTACTGGAATTATTATTGAAAGCAGAAGATTGGGAAAGCATTGCAGCAGTGGCAGCCGATTCCATCAAGCAACAAATTATTCGTCAAGCTGTTGATGAAAAGATGTCAGCGTAAGTTATGCACTTGACCAGTTATTTATGTGTCTCTAACTCAGCACAAGAAAATTGTTAGTGTTAGCAGCAATCGCTCCAAAGTATTCTCAAACCTTAGCTGTACACTTGAAGTGATGGAGCTTTTCGCTTCAAATTACCGTTGCCATCATCCCCATTAGTTGTAATGGTAGGCTGCTGTCTACATTCCGAACGATTACATCTGAAATCCCATGTGAGTCTGCCATGACTGTAAAGACCTTCAGAAGACAGTTGCGTACTTCTGTCTTCGTTGGTTGATTGCGAAATGGTTCTAGCAGAGAAGTTCCTACAGCTATTCTGCCAAGTAACCCCAATGACTGTTGATTAGCTTGGGGTGTTGGTATGGCAGAAAACAAAATATCTACAGGAGCGAATTTCATCGGTTATTTCTTTATTGACTTCCACCTTTCCTAGAGGTGAAAGTAACTCCTCTAAAAATTGCTTTGAAAATTGATCATAAGGTTTTCTAGTCATATTTTTAATCGGAGATGTTTTGCATTTTAGGTGCTCAAATTTTGGTGCCAGATGAATAGTATTTGCATATCCAAATGTGTCTTTTTTCAGCGAGTATCTTTAGTTGATTGTCGTTGCATCCTGACTTTATTCATTTGATGAATTGATTCTTGAATTACAGGCTTGGCAGCTTCTTTAACAGAGGCTTTAGCTTGTTGATATAAAAATTGTGTTACGCCCTCTGCATCTTCTTCTGGGTCAATTTGCGCCCATAATGAGCAACCCAATTCCAACGATTCATAGTCACCCAAATTAAATTTTCTGTGATAGGTGACAGCAATAGTTTTGATATCCATCAGTTTTTCAAACTCTCAAAGATGAAGTTTAGTGTTGCAGTTTGTTTCTGACTTTTATGGATTAACTTTTTTGAGTTATTGCAACTATTCCCTCATACAGCAAGTGGCGGGAGAGTTGTTTCTTATTGAGGTGCTTATTTCAAAGCACTCTCCTCATGTATTTAGCTGCCATTTGTGATATCGCCGAAGCTGAACGCAAATCAGCGAGCTTTACTTCTTAATTTAGGACTTCTCACGTCCGACTTATTATGATGATATGGAGGTGGTGGGCGGATTGTGCCCACCATATTCTCTCTTAAACTACGCGATTAACACCATACTCTCTGGAAGTGGTTTGTACTCCATAAGCCGCTTCCATTCCTCAGTTGTCAGTTGATCAAACGGCTGATCCAACAATTCCTCATAAGACTTTGTTTCTACCCCAGGCAATACTTCAACCATCGACAACGACCACACGGCATCGAATGCAGAATCACAGGGTACTTGCTGCTGATGTTCTGATGACGCTCTGTTGACCCACCAGCGACCGCCAGTACATCCTGCCGAGCCTAGCTTTTTGTCGTTGTTGTAGATACCGTCATCGAGGAGTTCAAAGCCAAATTTCTCACATTCCAAGGCAATTTGTGCCATAACTTCGTTACCCGTAGTATTGGCTGGAACTTTTTGCTTTTGTACAGGTAGTGTGCCTTGCTTGTGGTGCCAAGTGACGTGGCTGTGGCACTTAGCCCAGCTGTTTGCACGGTGTACTTCGGTTGAGTTCACCATGACCACCCAGCGTTGGGTTATGAATTCGTCGTGGTCGTAGGTGATGCTAGCTATTAGTTTGTCGCCAACGTAAATTTCATAGTCATAGCAGCTGATTTCGAGAACTGTGAATTCTTCGAGTGCTACAACTTCTCCCTGTTGTGTGATGTGCTGCTCTAGTTGGGCTTGAGCACTTAGTTGCTCATCAACGACGAAAGAAGCGAAAATTGCTTGCTGTGTCTGCGTTGTATGGGTCATAATAGATATTCCTTTGATAAAAGGGTAAAAGGCGATCGCAAACTTTTCCAGGGCTAGCGATCGCCTTTGTTTTGAGTGTGTTGTGCTGAAAGCACAAGATTTTCCTATTAATTAAGCGTAGCTTTGTATTTGTTGCTCAAAGTCAGTGACGTTTGAGCATTACCACACAGGAATAAATAGTTTTAGTGGACGTGTAAGGCTTTAAAAGCGCCAAATGTGAACCCTTTCCTGTCATTTGGTAATTCTTATTCAGAACCTTCCTCAACCCTGATCTACCAGAAGCCGCTTTGACTATTCACTGCCTCTGTTTCCTCAGGGTCTGTTGTTTGGTTCAGTTGTCATGGTTCTGTAGTGCTGGAAAGCAAACCCTTTTAGCGTTCGGGTGCGGGCGGTTTGCTTTGCGTTACCCTGATACTTAAATAAATATATCGTTTCGTCGATTAATCGTTAAGTCGATTAATCATCAGAAAAATCACTGAAAATCTAGAAACCGATTAATATGTCGTATAATCGCTTTATCGATTAATCGATAAAATGATGATACGTTTAATAAAGTAATCGATAAGTAATCGAAAATAGGAACGTAAGGAAATGACATCTCTAGCTTTAATGATGAATCCTCCCGTTCCGCCTAAGTACACTAAGCGTAGTGATAGAAAAGCCGTGCAGAACCTTAAGGTGAAGCTACGTTGCAAATTGCAAGATTTAATTGACGAACATGGGTTAACTCGAACAGCTTTAGCTGAGGCAACAGGGTTAACCGCAGGCGCAATACGTGGCTTATGCGAGAACACTGCAAAACGTTATGACGCTGATACCATAACTGTTTTATGTGTTTATTTTAATTGCCAAATTTCAGATTTCTTTGAATTGGTTCCAAAAGACTAATTCCAACTTGAGTAACAATGCCAAATATTAAGCGATCGCTTGCTATCCAAGATTTGCGATCGCTGCCCAAAATCTTTAAATGAGCTTGAAAAGCTGAAATTATCAGCTTCCAAGTTCAGACGTTAATAATTTGCCAATTAAATTGGCGGCATCTTTGCAATGCCGTGATTTTTCTATGCGTCAAAAATAGGAGGGAGTATGGACACACGGACATTTCAAATCAAAGATGAATTAGGATTTTGTACTCGTCAGAATGATGGGATCAGTGGAATGACCGTGACCGCATTGGCGAATTTTTGCGGTGTAGATCAACCTGTAATTACAAATTTGTTAAATCGACTTAGAGATTCTGACTCGATATTAAATGAATTACCACCGTCATTGAAAAGCTTTGCTGGCAAGGACTGGAGGCTCATATTAAAGGATGGCGACAATAGCTTGTTCATCCTTGATGAGGTGTGTCACGCTATTTTGGAATATTACGCCGTAGACGCTCGTAAATATAAAGGTAAGGCAATCGCTCTCGAGAATTACCGTATGGTTGCCAGGGCAGGGCTGCGAGTATTCATCTGGTCGCAAACAGGTTACTCACCGCAGACCAAAAGCGCAGAACAGTTGGCATTGTACCAAGATATCCCTGCTATGCAACAGGCGATTGCCCAACTCCAAGCCCAAATCCAAAACCTCCTACCCCTATCTGCTGACTTCATACCCCCAGGCTGGAATGAGGAAGTATGGCGAAAGCTCCCCCCACAGGACAAACGTCATTTTCGCTTTTTATACCGTCGTCGTGGCTTTCGTCCTTCAGGGCAAGGCACAAATGAGCAACTGGCATTACCTCCTGTGACTACTGAGCAATTGAAGCAAAAAAATCCTGGTAATGGGCAGGATAAGACTTGGCAGTATAAATTACACCTTGATGTACTTAATAAACTACTGAAACACCGCAAGTGCAAAACTGAACCTTCCAAATTCAATGGAGAACAACACCATAGATCAGATCCTGAAACTTCTAAACCACAACAAAACACTGCTGTTGAGGAAGTAAAGGGTGAAGGCGTAAAACAAAGCGAATATGAACCAGTTCGCCAAGCAAAAGAACCAGAGCCACCCCAGACTACTCACTTCGTTGATGAATCAGAACAAGATGACTCAACGAGTGAGATAGACCCTCATGAGAACGAATGTTCCGAGCCGGAAGTCGAAGTCAGTTCAAGTACGTATAAGCCCAGCAAGCAGGAGATTGCAGAGGTTTGTACCGAGTTGCGGCGATTACGCATAAACCCAGAGCCTTGTTTGGGAGTGGTGAAGAAATATTGGAGCAATGTCGCCGGGGCACTTGCATATCTCAAAGAAGCACTCCAAACTTGGCAATCAGTCAACTCACCCACTGGTGTGTTTATCACAGCTTGTAAAGAAGGTAAGAAATCTCAAAACACAGCGACGGCGGACGTAATTGCTTGGTATGAATGGGCAAAACGCCAAAGGATAGTTGCAGCAATGTCTGGCAATGTTGTTTATACACCTTCGGGGGAGCCTATGGATTTGCAACAGATGATGCGACAGTATCCCTGTGAATGCAGTTAGGTGGACGAGAAAATAATGGACACAAATGAAGAGCAGGCGTTAACACACGCTATTGCAGTTAGAGACGGAACTGCAATTCAAATGTTGTATCTAGACAAAGTTATACTCTGTTATCTATGTGGAGAATATAATCAAGCTGTACAAACCGATGTTGTGGCAAGGCAACATTTTGAAGAGGTGACAGCAATAACAGTTTTACCTGTATTCTGTTTGTATCACTCTCTGGCACTTTTGAGCCTACCCCTCGATGCTTCAAACTCCCAAAAAGTAGCTTGGCTCAATTGTGTTAACATCAACCAAGAAAAGATGCAGAAATGGGCAGAACACGCTCCCATGAATTATCTACATAAATTTTATCTAGTCGAGGCAGAAAAAGCGCGAGTCTTAGGGCAATTTTTTGAGGCTGAAGAGTTTTACGAGCGAGCGAGCGCTCTTGCTGCTGAAAATGAGTTGATCCAGGAAGAAGCACTCGCCTATGAATTAGCGGCTAAACATTATCTGGCGCGAGGTCGGTCAAAAATTGCCCAAACCTACATGAAAGAGGCGCACTATTGCTATGATCGCTGGGGCGCAACCGCTAAAGTTAAAGATTTAGAAAAACGCTATCCACAACTCCTCAACACCAACCTAGTTCGGCAATCACATTCAATCGTGACCGATGAAACGATCCGTCATCCGACTGCGGCGATCGATTTGGGTGCGGCGATGAAAGCGGCTCAAACCATCTCAGAAATGATCCATCTCGATCAATTAACTGTAACGTTGATGCAGGTGGTGATAGAAAATGCAGGAGCCGAAACTGGCGCTCTGGTTCTCCTGGAAGATGATCGGCTCACTGTTGTGGCTCAGTGCAGTGGGAGTAAACAGTGTAACCTGGAAAAGATCGCTGTTGCTGGCTGTGCAACAATTCCTGTCTCCGTCATCCAATCAGTAGAACGGACATCTGAAACTCTGGTGTTTGATGATGCAATTAGCGAACCGTCTTTTTTGACTGATCGGTATATTCAAAACCAACAAACGCGATCGCTCCTGTGTATGCCCATTCTCAAGCAAAGTCAGCTGATTGGCATTCTTTATCTGGAGAACAATCTCAGTACCGGAGTGTTTACTAGCGATCGCTTACAAGTCCTGAAACTGTTGATTGCTCAGGCAGCAATTTCACTGGAGAATGCTCGGTTATATGAACGGTTATCGGATTATTCCGAAACACTGGAAAGGAAGGTAGAAGAGCAAACTCAAGCTTTGCAGCAGGAGATCGCCGAACGTCAACAAACCGAAGCCGCATTGAGACAAAGTGAAGCAAATTATCGCAACCTGCTACAAACCGCAAATTCCGTTATCATTCGCTATGATCCGCAAGGACGGATTCACTACATTAACGATTATGGGGTAAAGCTTCTTGGTTATGAAGAACATCAGATTTTAGGGCGAACCTTATTTGAAACAATCATTCCAGACATCGAAATCTCTGGACGCGATGTCAAACCCTTTGTCCATGATTTACTTCGTAATCCTCAATCGTACCCGCAAGGCGAGGGTGAAAACCTGTGTCGAGACGGTCGGCGAGTTTGGGTTGTTTGGTCAAATCAAGCCATCTTCAATGAACAGGGAGATGTCATTGAAATCTTATCGGTTGGCAATGACACGACCCAGCGTAGACAAGCAGAAGAGGCATTACAACGCAGTGAAGCCAAGTTCCGAACTATTTTTGAAAACTCACAGGTTGGTATCTACCGAACCCGCACCTATGATGGCTTAATTCTCAATGCCAATCAACGCTTTGCCGATCTGTTTGGTTTTGATTCACCCCAAGAGATTATTGGAATTGAACACACTATAGGCTATTGGGTCAATCCCAGTGATCGCCAACAAGGCATTGAGGTGATGAAGCGGGATGGGGAAGTGCGAAGCTTTGAAACACAGATGCGAAAACGAGATGGGACAGTATTTTGGGGACTTTTCTCTTCTTATCTGAATGCAGGCGATGACTACATCGAAGGAGTGATTGCGGATATTAGCGATCTCAAGCAGGCAGAAGTAGCATTGCAAGCCTCTGAAGCAGAACTGCGATCGCTCTTTTCAGCCATTCCCGATCCAATGTGTATCTTCAATGGTGAGGGACAATTGATCTGTGCAATCAAAGGGAATCCGTCCTATGGAGAGTTGCATAGGGAGGAGTATTTTGGTAAAACACTGCATCAACTCTATGCTACGGAACAAGCTGATGAATTCCTGAGTTACATTCAGCAGGTGCTGAGAACCCAACAAGTACTCACAGTTGAATACAGCCAGTGGATAGCTGAACGAGAAATCTGGTTTTCAGCGCGCATTGCACCGATTCGGCACGAACAAGTGATTTGGATAGCGCGAGATATTACGCTGCAAAAGCGAGCAGAAGCAGCCTCAATTTTGGAAGAACGCAACCGCATGGCGCGTGAAATTCACGACACACTCGCTCAGGCGTTTACAGGCATTCTGGCTCAGGTGGGAGCGGCAAAACAGGTGCTAACGGATGATTCAGAAGCAACTGAGGCACACCTAGACCTGATCAAAGAATTGGCGCGAACTGGACTGCTTGAAGCGCGGCGATCGGTAGTAGCGCTCCGTCCTCAGCTTTTGGAGGAAGGCAGTCTACAGAGCGCTCTACATCGTCTCGTTGCTCAACTCAGAACTGCCGCAATGGATACCACTTTATATTATGAGATTGAGGGTGCAGTATATTCTCTGCCGACTGAAGTCGAGAGTAATCTACTGCGGATTGGGCAGGAAGCCTTAACCAATGCGATTCGACACGCCAATGCTGATGAAATTCGAGTGGAGCTAATCTACGATCGCGATCAGTTTTGCTTGCGCGTGAGAGACAATGGACAGGGCTTTGGAGTTGGGAGTATTCCAGCCTCTCTTGGTTTTGGCTTACTAGGCATGAGCGAACGGGCAGAGCGCATCGGCGCACAACTCACGATTCGGAGTCAACCTGGAGAAGGAACAGAGATGATTGTTACTGTCGATCGGGAGGCATCACAATGAGCCAAGCCATTCGGGTTCTCATTGCAGACGATCATGCTATTTTTCGGCAAGGATTAGCCACCATTATTAACCGTGACCCAGATATGCAGGTGATTGCCCAAGCCGAAAATGGGGAACAAGCGATCGCTCTATTTGGGGAACACCAACCGGATGTCACGCTCATGGATCTGCGAATGCCTGAAGTGGAAGGAGTTGCCGCCATCGGTGCAATTTGTGCTACTGCTAAATCTGCTCGGATTATTGTACTGACCACGTATGATAGTGACGAAGATATTTATCGGGGATTGCAGGCAGGCGCAAAAGGATATCTGTTGAAAGAAACTGAACCTGACGAGCTTCTGAATGCCATTCGTACCGTTCATCGGGGTCAGAAGTATATTCCGCCTGATGTAGGAGCAAAGTTGGTACAGCGCCTCAGCAATCCAGAACTGAGTGAACGAGAACTAGAAGTACTCCGCTCACTGGCTCAGGGGATGAGTAATGCCGATATTGCAGCTGCTTTGAGTATCGGTGAAGGCACTGTCAAATCTCATGTCAATCGGATTTTGAATAAATTGGATGTGAGCGATCGCACCCAAGCTGTAATTGTTGCCGTTAAACGCGGCATTGTTAATTTATGAGGCGTACTTTCGATAGAATTGGGATTCTAACTTGAGTTAGAACCAGCCTTCTACTCCACGATGGCATGGTTGCTCTATCAATTTATACTGTAAAAATTTTAACTCGCTATAGACGACAGCTTGAAGGCGATCTCCTATATTGAGTTTATAAGGATACTCGTTGAAAACCTTGCGGCTTTAGCCCAAGGATGAAAACGGTTTAAGGCGTTTACGCCTTTGTGATATTTTCTTTTTCTTAATGTATTTATGTCAGTTATGGTAACATAAACATGTGGTTAATTGGTCGATACCCATGATTGTTTACGAGTTCAAAGTTAAGGGAAAAGAAAAACAGTATCAAGCTATAGATGAGGCAATTCGTACTAGTCAGTTTATCCAAAATAAATGCTTACGCTATTGGATGGATAACAAAGATATAGGCAGATATGACCTTAATAAATACTGTGCTGTTTTAGCATCTGAATTTCCTTTCGCTGATGAATTAAACTCAATGGCTAGACAATCTGCTGCTGAACGTTCTTGGTCTGCAATAGCTCGATTTTACGATAACTGTAAGAAGAAAATTAAGGGCAAAAAAGGGTTTCCAAAGTTTAAGAAAAACTGCCGTTCTGTTGAATATAAATCGACTGGGTGGAAACTGTCAGACACGAGAAAAGCCATAACATTTTCGGATAAAAAAGGAATCGGAACTCTTAAATTAAAGGGAACCTACGACCTTAACTATTACAATATCAAGCAAATTAAGCGACTGCGCTTAGTGCGTCGTGCTGACGGGTATTACGCTCAATTCGCAATTGATATTGATGTCAGGGTAGAAAGTCAACCTACTAATCAAATTGTTGGTATTGACTTGGGATTAAAATACTTCATTGCTGACAATAAAGGTAATGTAGAATCATCACCCCAGTTCTACCGTAAGTCCGAAAAACATCTTATACGAGCCAACCGCAAGAAGTCCAAAAAATTCAGTCAACAGAAGAAAAAAGCCAAAATCAGGCAATCAAACAATTACCACAAGGCTAGAAATAGATATGCTCGGAAACATTTAAAAGTAAGTAGGCAACGAAAAGAGTATTGCAAGAGATTAGCTTACTCCGTGATCCAATCTAACGACTTGGTAGCCTATGAAGATTTAAATGTCAAAGGGCTGGTACGTAATCGACATCTAGCTAAATCAATTAGTGATGCTGGTTGGTACACTTTCCGCAGTTGGTTGGAATATTTTGGTCATAAATATGGGAAGGTGACTGTTGCAGTTCCTCCCCACAACACCAGCCAAAATTGCTCTAACTGTGGTAAGAAGGTGAAAAAATCTCTATCGACTAGAACCCATGTTTGCCCTCATTGTGGATATGTAGAAGACAGGGATATCAACGCAGCAATCAACATTTTGAGACTAGGACTCAGTACCGTGGGGCACACGGGAACTTACGCTACAGGAGATTTGCCCTCTTGGGCAGTTGGGGTAACTCTGCTGTCTAACGGCGAGTCTGTGAATGTAGAATCCCCTGGCTTTGCGATTAAGTGAGCGTAGCAATACTTAATCAGCCAGGGGAGTGTCAAGCAAATAGAAGTGCATCCAATCAGGCAAATCATGCTCCTTGAGAGCGGTAAGAGGCTGTCTCTAAAGAAATGTAAAGGGGACGGAAGCGGGCGATCGCAAACGCTCAAATCCTTAGTTTAAGCGAATTACTGGAATGACACCAAAGCAGGTTCGTTAATTCCACAAGAATCTGACAAATCATTGTAAGAATTTGAAAGAAGTCGAGCCTTGGAACTCAATACACTTTAAATAAATAGAACTAGGAGAATCCAATCATGGTGAAACAGCAATCTGTAGACGAACAAGCAAATGGAAAGGCAACTAGCAACCTGACACCAGCCCAGGAGTTTTTGCAAGAACTCTGGGATGAGCATCTGCGGCTTGAGTTTGACGCTCACAACACTGAAGATACTCTCGCCACGATGGTTGAGGATGCTTACGTTAACGGCATTCCGGTAATGATTGGGGGAGTAGGGAAACCGGCACTGCGCGAGTTTTATTCCAAGTATTTCATTCCACAGATGCCGCCGGACATGGAGCTGACTCCAGTCTCGCGCACAATCGGAACCAATCAACTCGTCGATGAAATGCTAGTTAAGTTCACTCATACCATCCAGATGGACTGGATACTACCTGGCATTGCTCCGACTCTTAAACGGGTTGAAATGGCATTGGTAGTAATTGTTCAGTTTCGTGACGACAAGCTAGCCCACGAACACCTCTACTGGGATCAGGCGAGTGTATTGGTTCAACTCGGTATGCTTGATCCGGGTACACTGCCCGTTGTAGGGGTTGACAGTGCGCGCAAGGTACTTGATCCGAGCTTGCCCTCAAACGCACTGATCGATCGTGCCAGCGATCGCAACTAAGTGCAGGAGCCAGCAAATATCAATGCCTAAACCCGCCATTTTGCAACCAGGATCGTACTCATCCTGGTTGTAGGAGGCGCTTCTTATTGCTAGTTAGATGTGAGCGATGCCTACGGCAACGTCAAGGACGAACGCACCCAAGCTGTAATTGTTGCCGTTAAACGCGGCATTGTTAATTTATTAGGATGTACTTTCGATAGAATTGGGATTCTAACTTGAGTTATAACTAGCCTTCTACTCCACGATGGCATGGTTGCTCTATTAATTTATACTGTAAAAATTTTAACTTGCTATAGACGACAGCTTGAAGGCAATTTCCTATATTGAATGTATGCAAATAGAGATGCAGTCAATGGATTGAGCAAGTCAATTGCAAAGTTCTATACTTGCTGCAAACATAAAAAAATGAACGACGATCGCAGCTACAGTTCCTTACTTGTACCCCCTTCAACTCAAGATTGGATGCAAGGTGTGCTGAGTGCCAAGGTCGTGCTGGTGATGTATGGAGACTATCAATGCTCTAGAAGTGCGGACGTTTACAGGATAATTCAAAGAATCAAACAAGAACTGAGTGCTTCTTTTGGAGAAGATTATTTATGCTTTATCTTCCGTCATTTTCCGCAAATACAGGTTCATCCTCATGCTCAACGAGCCGCCGAAGTCGCTGAAGCCGCCGCTGCCCAAGGACAGTTTTGGCCAATGCATGATACTTTATTTGTTTATCAACAGAAGTTAGAAAATGGTTATCTTGTAGAGTACGCCAATGATTTAGGGCTTGATATCCCTCAATTTCTTAAAGAGTTGTCTAAACAAGTGCATGTCGATCGTGTCAATGAAGATATCGAAAGTGGATGCAAGAGTGGAATAACGGCTACTCCAGCCCTATTTATCAATAACATTCGATATACTGGGCGCTGGAAAATGGCAGAGTTGATGACAGCCATTGTTGCTGCAAGTCACTAAGCTCTATTCATATCTGATACCAATTTGAAAAAAGAATGCGACAGATACACAGACCCAAAGCTTTATCCTGTCTAGATTCTTAATTTTGAATTTTGAATTTTGAATTGGTATGACTTGTTTGTTAGTGCTAGTAAGCTATCGAATGCGTTATGGCTAGCTTTTGCATATTTTGTTGAACTTAAGCGCCTCACTGGAATGACCCTAAAACAGGTTCGCTAACACGATACGAATTATTCATAGCGACAAACAGGAGAAAGATGATGAAATTAACTACAACACGACGCTCAATTTCTAGAATCACTGGGATGTTTGCTAAAACCACTCTATCAATCATCGTTATAACGGGAGTAGGTGGGGTTTTGCGAATGCATCCGGCGATCGCTACCCCTCCACCTCAACAATCTCCTATTCTTGTTGCAACCGCCTACACAGATCTCACATTGCCAACCTTGAGACGGGGCGATCGCGGTAGAAGAGTGCAAATGTTGCAGCAAATTCTCTTAGATAATGGGTTCTTAAATGCTGCTGGAGTCAGGTTGGGAAATCCGAGGGGTGCGGTTGTTGATAGTGCATTTGGCGCGATTACAGAATCTGCGGTGAGAGACTTACAACGACGCTACAACATCCCCGTTACAGGACAGGTTAACCCTGTGACTTGGGAAGTGCTGGATATGCAGGAGAATCCCTATCGATCGCCGCTCCCCTGGAAAGTGTAAGCGTCCTCCCAGGTAACTGGCGATCAGATCCAAGCACTACATCCACGCACAAATCAAGGAGACACAGATGAGGATTAAAGCAACCCAAGGACATCAGGGAAGCGGAACGGAAGTGAAAGACGCGACTTACGTGGATGCTGCCAGGTGGGGTAAGTATCGGTGGTGGCGGTATATTCTGGGGCTGATGATCATCCTCTTTGCCTGGATGGTCGTCGCCAACTTTGTTAGTGCGCTCGTCGCGCTTGCGCTCGGCGGCAAAGAGGGTGTCGCGGCGCTCAGTCGGCTGGATTACGCCGCGTTCGGTTCTGTGGGAGGCTTCGTCGTGGTCATGGCGGGTTTTCCAGTGTTCCTCGCTGGAATCCTCATCGCCGTCACCCTCATTCACCAGCGTCATCCCCGAACGCTCGTGACGGCGCGGGAGAGGATCAGTTGGACTCGCATCGGTCACGGCTTCGTGGCCGGGTTCGTGCCGTGGGTTCTGCTCGGCGGGCTGGGGCAGTACTTCCTCTACCCCAATAGCTTCTCCTTCAACTCAGACCTGAAGACGTTCGCGCTCTTCGTGCCTTTGGCACTAGTTATCACCGCAATCCAGACGACCACCGAGGAGCTTTTCTTTCGCGGGTACATCGTGCAGGGTGCGAGCCTGATCTGGTCGAACCGCGTGTTTCTGGCGATCGTGTCGGCTGTGATATTTACCCTGCCACACGCCACCAACCCAGAGTCACAGGAGGGTGGCTGGATCGGGATGTTCCTCGGCTACTTCGTCGGCACAGGTCTATTGTATGCGGTCGTTTCATTGATCGATGGCACTACCGAACTGGCGATCGGTGCGCACTTCGCCAACAATCTCGCGTACTTTCTTTTGTTCAACTGGTCTGGAAGCTTCTTCACCACGCCAGCCCTGTTCAGCATCAGCGAGTACCATGCAAGATTCTATGACATCACCTCTCTCGTGCTGATTCCTGTTTTCCTGGTAATCGTTTTCCGGGTGTTCAAACGCAATAAGGCATCTTAACTCGTTTCCCAGAGCTACCGGAACGCTCTTCGGTAATCCCGTCAAATCCTGAAAACAATCGCAAAGGCAACTAGCGACCAGATCCAAGTAACACATCCACGCACTGGTAAAGGAGATAAAGATGAGGATCAAAGCAATTAAAGGAAAGCAGGGAATCGGGACGGAAGTGAAAGACGCGACTTACGTGGAGGCTGCCCGTTGGGGCAAGTATCGGGGGTGGCGGTATGTTCTGGGATTGGTGGTCATACTCTTTTCGTGGCTGGTTATTGGGAGTCTCGCCAGCGTACTCGTCGCGTTCGCGTTCAGCGGCCAGCCGGATTACTCCGTGCTTGATCCCTTTGGGAAGTTCCTGTTTGTTATGGCAGGTTTCCCGTTTTTCCTCGCGGGGGTTCTCATCGCCGTTACCCTTATCCACCGCCGCCACCCCCGAACGCTGATTACGGCGCGGGAAAAGATTAGCTGGCGGCGTGTCGGTCACGGGTTTGTGGCGTGGTTCGTGCCATTCTGCCTGATCGGTGGACTAGGACAGTACCTTTTCTACCCCGACACCTTCTCCTTCAACTCCGACCTCACGACATTCGTGCGCTTCGTGCCGATCGCACTGGTTCTCACCGCGATCCAGACCACCACTGAGGAGCTTTTCTTTCGCGGATACATCGTGCAGGGCGCGAGCATTGTTTGGACTAACCGCATCTTTCTGGCGATCGTGCCAGCCGTGATCTTCACCCTGCCGCACCTCCTCAACCCGGAGGCAATCGTAGGCGGCTGGCTCACGGTCTTCTTCAACTACTTCCTCGTTCCGGGTCTGCTGTGGACTGTGGTCTCGTTGATTGACGGAACCACTGAGCTTGCCGTCGGCGTACACTTCGCGAACAACATTGGCGGCATACTCGTGATTAACATCACTGGAAGTGCCGTGACCACGCCAGCCCTGTTCACAGTCAGCGAGTACCACGCGACCTACGGGGCGTTATCGGTGCTGGTTGCAATACCTGTGTTCTTGGCGATCGCCTACAAGGTGTTCAAACGTGACGAGGCATCCGAACCCGTTTCCCAGAGCCGTCGGAAGGGGCATTAGTGATCTCGTCAGTTCGTAAAACTATCAGCAAGTGGATCAAAAGAGTCTATCATCATGTCTAAAGTGCCTTCTAACTACCCGCAGCAGCCAGGGAAGTTCCCTGTCGCGTCCTTGGAGCGGTCTGCACCCAACCAAGTCTCCCGTCCAAGCTGGCTTGAGATCATTGTGGGTCTTGTCGTCTTCGTGATCGTCGGATTCGGGGTTGGTTCACAACTCAAGCGGCTCAGTCTTGACCCCGTGGTCTACGGATTGGTCTTCACCTCGCTCTCCGGGATTGCCGGGATTGCCGGGTTTGCAGCGGCAGCACTACTACGGATTCGATCCCTGAGTGCCTTTGGCTTGCGCCGAGTTTCCAGACGCTGCCTGCTCATCGCGATCGGAGTCGGACTGGTTGCCTTTGTACTCAAGGGATTGGCAGTTCTGGGCTGGATTCAGATCACCGGGAACACCAACAATGTTCAGGGTGTGTACGCAGAGGGCGGCAGCGGCGGAGTACTATCCCTGGTTTTAGCCACGTTGTTCCTCGGAATCGTCACGCCTCTTGGTGAGGAGTTGCTCTTTCGGGGTGTCGTCGCTAACGCGCTGCTGCGCTACAGTTCGTTCATCGGGGTCGTGGGTAGCACCGTGATCTTTGCCCTTGGTCACGGTATCAACATCGTCTTTCCCGCAGCCGTAGTCGCTGGTCTCGCCACTGCCGAGGTCTTCCGCCTCTGCGGCTCGGTCTGGACTGCTGTCATTGTTCACGTCGTTTTCAACTTGCCCACAATTCCGGTGATGGTAGCTGCTGGCATGGGCTGATAGGAAGGATCATCTGGAGGTTAAACCAATGGCAATTCTGAAACAATTCGGGATTTTATTTGTATTGGGCAGTGTGGGAATTGTGATGTTTACGATCACGTCTATTCCTTTAATCGAGCAACAGTTAGCGAAACTGTCTCCAGAAACACTGGGAAAAGTGCCGCCATTGGGAATTTTAATGCTTCTGCAAGGACTACAGTATTCAATTATACTGGCAATCAGCATTCTAATCGGAATTGGTTGTGCCTATCGTGTTGGATTAAGCTCCCATTTGATTGATCATTGGGTGTTTCACACCGCTAAGTCTCCATCTTTTGCCGTTGAGATGAAGTGGAGCTTGGGTGTGGGTGCAGCGGCGGCGATCGTTCTCTTGTTGCTCGATCAGTTGATGCAACCTGTCCTACCTGAAGCGCTACGGGCAGCCAATAATACAGAGCCAAGTTGGTTGAATTTGCTCACAGCAATGTTCTATGGCGGCATCACTGAGGAAATTTTGATGCGCTGGGGTTTAATGTCGCTGCTTGTTTGGATTGCGTGGAAAGGGCTAAAACAAGGCGTTACGTTGCCAAGTCAAGGGATTTACCAGGGTGCGATCGTTCTAGCCGCGTTGGTATTTGGACTACTACACCTGCCAGCGACTGCCGCGATCGTTCCTCTCACTCCAGTTGTGATTATTCGGGCGTTGTTACTGAATGGGATTGTGGGGATTGCGTTTGGCTGGCTCTTTTGGCAATACTCGCTAGAAGCTGCAATGTTAGCCCATATCAGCTTTCATGCTTTTGCCTCTGTTCTTAGCGGTTTACTGGCAAGGTTGGCTTAAGTTTTGGAATAGATATCGTAGGGCTAGGACTGCCCACAAAGCTTTACCGTGAAAGGTTTTAAAAATGGTGGGCGATGCCCACTACTTGAATTGATGCTCAACTCTACAGTTTTAAGGTGGTAAATCAAATGATTCAGTGCAAAGATTTTGCGCCTCGGATTACTGAACGGGGACCCTTCGGCGGAGCTTCCGATTATGAATCCTTCTCTGAGGTTGTGAGTGAGGTCAATCAGTGGATTGAAAATACAACGATACAGGTGATCAATGTTGAAACCGTTGTTTTACCAGATAGTTTGAAAAGCACAAGTGATGGTGTCTACGGCGTGACAGTCAGTAATGGGGTCTACCCAGTGATGATCAGCCAGGGCGTTACAGTCAATTGCTTTCAATGTGTGCGTGTGTGGTACAGAGAATAAGCTTCACCGGAGAAGAAATAATGAAACGATTTACCTTGTTTACTTTTCTTTACCTCGCTCTCGGAGTTTGCCTGAGTGCGATCGCACTTGGATACCCAAACCTGCCTTCGGGTCTTCAAAGAAGCTTGTTCATCAGTGCAGGAACCTCCTACATTTTTTGTCTCCTCAGCACCTTCCCATTTTGGCGCGAGAGGACGATCCGCTTCTATCGCAGACGGAATTCAGCAGTAATTCTACCCTGGTTGGTGATTGGATTCCATATTGTTTGGATGATCTGGGAGGTTCAGAGTCAGAACTGGACGATGGAAGCCATTTTAGGAGCGTTTTCGCGGCTAATAGTTGTCTTACCGTTTGTAGAACTCATTGTGATTACATGGCAAGTGAATTCTGAGCATTAGTGTCTAAATCGGATGATGCCGAAACAAACTCGTTTCAGCAACGCGAGATAGAGCCAAACGTACTACATAAGGAACACCATGAATAAGCCCAAGTTTTTTGTCACCCCCGGTTATGAGGAATCGGGTGAGCGAAAAAAGGTGTGGGGAGTGTGGGGAGTGTGGAGGGTCATTTTTTGGATACTTAGCCAGCAATCCCACACAAAATTGCGTTCACCCGTGTAACAAGTGATGTGAGTGCTTCTTTTGAGTGGGCGAAGAAGCAGAGGATTGTGCGATGGGGTCGTGATAACGCTGTCTCAAGAGAAGGCGGTTTCCGGTTGGGGAGGAAAAGCAAAATTCATTTGCTCCAAAAATTAAATATTCGTATCCTTACTGCCTGTGCTAAATTCCCAAAAGTGTTTGCTAATCGCCCAGTTAAAAACATTAAGCAGATGATATATAAACAGGAAGTTATTAATTTCTATAATGCGAGGACAAATTATGATAATGATGTCACTCGCAATCGTGCAGTCGTACTTTTTGACTATACAACTCTATTTCCTGAGCAATGGGTTTTAGATGTAGCAACGGGAACGGGCAATATTGCGATTGAAGCTGCTAAGAAAGTCGGCACAAGTGGTTCTGTAATTGGAATTGATATCGCCACAGAATTACTGAAGATTGCTCAACAGAAAATTCAAGTCCAAAACTTATCCCATATTCAGTTAATTGAAGTCGATGCTGAAGCTTATCAGCCTGAATCGAATGAGTTTGACGCGATCTATTGTTCTTTCGCAATCGTACTTTTCCCCAACATTCCTAAGGTTCTCAAAAATTGGTATCGTTTTCTCAAAGAAGGCGGATTTATCGCTTTTACCTGCTCGTCTGAAGATTCATATTTAGCATTGTCGATTCTAGAAGCTTGTGCAAAACATGGAATCACACTTCCCAATCTGCATGAACCATTAGGAACACCAGAGCGAATTCAACAATTATTAACTCAAGCCAATTTTACTCAAATCGAAATTCATCCTCAACAACTGGGAACTTATCTGAGCCTAGAAACAGCCCAAAGCAGATGGAATGGTCAATTCTGGCTACATATCGATAATCCGCTACGGCAATTAAAACCGGAAATAATTAGCCAAATTAAAGCGAGTTATGATGATGATATCGCTGCCCTAGAAACCGAGCAAGGCGTATGGCATAAGGAATTAATTTACTACGTTGTTGCTCGTAAAGAGTAAGCAGTAAGCCAACGCTTTCAACTAGTTGCATAATTGAGAACTCGTTCCCATTCCCAGCGCCAAGCAGTCTCTACCCTTATTTCTTTACCATTGGTGAATTTGTATAATTGCTACAGCAATTCTGTTTCTGAACTTACTGACTGTGTTGGCTCTATCGGGGAAAGACAGTAGGCACTCTCACAGCGAAGCGATCGCACTCGTTATTGATTTTGTCGATTGCCAAATTATTTTCTCATCCCTGAACAAGGATAGATTTAATATAAAACCCTTTCTTTTAGTAGAAGTTATCAACAGTAATGACAGTTATCTTGAAAGAAATACTCGCTGATCACAAATGAAGCTTAATTCATTGCCCTATCCCTGTAAGAATTTGCGGTTTGGAAACTTAAAAATCAACAGCCAAGCGAGTAGAAAGATATAAACTACGGTAACTAGGTCAGGGCAAACGCATCTAAATTGTGACAAAGTGGTACGGATAAACTAGAATACGGGTCAGGGGAAGAATTTTGTCTAGCAAGCAGCATTAGAAGTAAATGATGAAGCTTTGTACTGATTGAGGGATGTCAAAAGGTAAACATCAGGAATACTAGCTGCGTGCGATCGCTCTCTAATGATATCCTCGTCCTCAAAGTAGAATGAAGAGACATAAGCGTGAAACTCAAGCCGAAAATCACGATTGCTGACCATTTTGCACAGATGGAAGATCCACGGATAGATCGTACTAAGCGCCACAAGTTAATTGACATTATCACCATTGCCGTGTGTGCAGTGATATGTGGGGCGGATAGTTGGGTAGCAATCGAGATATATGGCTGTGCAAAGTATGAGTGGTTAAAAACATTTTTAGAACTACCAAATGGCATTCCGTCACATGATACATTTGCACGAGTTTTTGCACAAATAAATCCCGAACAGTTCCAGTCATGTTTTGTTAATTGGATGAAATCAATACAAAAAGTAACGGCTGGTGAAGTTGTCGCAATTGACGGCAAAACTTTATGTGGTTATTATGATAAGAGTAATGACCAAAGGGCCATCCAAATGGTAAGTGCTTGGGCTAGCACAAATAAATTAGTGTTGGGACAGGTAAAGGTGGATGAGAACTCAAATGAAATTACAGCAATTCCCGAATTATTAAAGGTATTAGAACTATCTGGATGTATTGTGACGATTGATGCCATTGGTTGCCAGAAAGAAATTGTTAAGTTAATTACACAGCAGAATGCGGATTATGTAATCACCTTAAAAAAGAATCAAGGTAATCTCTATGATGAAGTTGAAAAACTATTCAAATCAGGAATAAGTAATTCTTTTCAAGGAATTGAAACTAGCACATATAAAACAGAGGAAATGGGGCATGGTCGCCATGAAATCCGCCACTACGTAATGTTAACTGAAATTGGGTCTCGGCTTGACCCAGAATCAGTTTGGTCAAACTTTAATAGTGTTGGCATGGTAGAGTCCGTCCGGTCATTGGATGGTAAAACGACAGTTGAAACTCGTTATTTTATTAGTAGCCTTGAAGAAAATGCAGAAAAGTTTGCCAATTGTGTTCGCAGCCATTGGGGAATTGAAAACTCATTACATTGGATATTAGATGTTGCCTTGAGAGAAGATGACTGTCGAATTAGAAAAGATAATGCTCCACAGAATTTTGCAGTATTGCGGCAGATTGCAGTCAATGTTTTAGGTGAAGATAAACGGGTAAAGTTAGGCATAAAGAATAAACAGTTTCTCGCTGTAATGGATAACAAATATTTAGAAAGAGTTTTAGGAATAGATTAAGATTCATGTAGATAGACAATAATTATCTGAAATATTCTGTTAGAGGTTTTGACTGAATCTCTCAAAAATAATTAATTTATATTTAGCAAAAAAGTGAGTTTTTCTATTTTTCATCAACAGAGAATTGGTTAGATATAATATAATTTGAAATTTTGATAAATAATTGATTTGTTGTGTTTATATCTTACCCATTTCGGTGATTATCTAGATAATTTTGAAATGCTTGTTAGTTTTTGTTAAGAAATAAGATGCGTTTCCCCTGAGTTCTCCAGTCTGTGGGTAACACTGGCTGGCAGGTTTCTGACATCTGGAGAGATTTACGTATTGATAACTTTTGTGATTGATATTTTCTCTATGGTTAGTTGCAACAACTATTGTACTTTTGTGCAGTTGCAATAGTTGTCTCACATATATACTTAATTTCTTGAGAAGGCTACACTTTTTTCGGTAGTTGGCGTTCGTTTATATATTTACTAGAATTACGCTTAATCTAAATTAAATTGATTGAAGCCCAATAGCTCGAATAGCATTTGTAATCAATTGAAAACTCCAAGATTTTTACATTGCAATGTTTCAGCAATAAAGTTTGAGCTTTTCTAGTGTTTCTTTCGGCTTGGCAATTTCATTTTTTGGCTTACGCCTGAAGAAAACTGAAGGTATTCAGAAGCAATCAACTATGATTCAGGCAATAGATTTTGAACAAACATTTGTGACCCATCTCGAAAGCTTCATGGGTAAAGCAGATAAGTTCATCAAGGTTTATTATACGGGTATAAGTGAAGAAACTCATCTAAAAGAAATAATGCTGGCGGTGAAAAATCTCGCACTTGATGCAGACTTACAACAACTAGAAGCTGAGTATCAGATGTGCAGCGAAAGAAGAGATTTAATAGCTGACTGCGATGATTCAGCTTGGTGGTAGCACATTCCAATGATGGGCTGAAATTTAACACAATATTAAGTTGAATTTAGTAAGTCGAAATTCAGAATTTTCAAAATATTTCTGACTTTCGACTTGCTACTTCTATTAATGCATTGGCTTACCTAAGAATACATTCTTTAGAATTCAGGAGCCAGAATTCTGAATTCTGAATTAATAGTGGGGCGAAGCACCACCAGCAGTTAGACTTACTAAACAAAAGAAGAAACAGAATTCTGACATCTGAAGACTGGGTACTGAATTCTTATTGGCTTACGCCATTTGGTTAATGAAGTTTACGGAAATTCTATATGCCATCACGCAAATCTTCTACTCCTACCCTTCAACCGATAGATGGTTCAATATTAGGTGAGTATGCCGTTAGCAACTACTCGGAGCGTGTCTACTCAAAAGTTTACTATTCCATCCGTTCTCTCTGTGGGCTTGTTGCCAAACGAACGCTCAAAGAAACTTTTGATTGGGATGAATTTAAAGAACGCTTTACTACTGATTTTGGTAATGTTGAAGAAAAGCGATACACTATAGAGCAACTTCTTGAATATGCAAATCGCAAGTTTGGTAAAAGCCTTGAAGATTTGATAGTTCAAAATCAAATATCTTGGCAACGTAGACAAGAATATGCCGAGCGCAATCAGATGCATTACCAATCAGAGACGATTGAAGATAGCACTCACTACTAATCCCAATAATCCATATTAGCAATTTTCAAATCCTCCAGTAGTTAATCATGCTGGAGGATTTTTATTAAAAGCGATTTATCTCCTCAAATCAAGGCTTTTAATCAGAAGACTTTTGTGGCTATTTGTCTACAGAAATTCTCGCTTCACAACTTGCCAACTCATCAATATTCAACTATCTGCTGTAATCAATATGCTACAAAACAGCTATATTGTTTGGTCAGGAGCTTCTTTGATTGACGGTTCTGCGATCGCCCTGATTTTAACAGGATTTGTTTACCCTACATCCAATCGCAAAACTGGAAAATTGATTCAATCTTGGATTTTGCAGCAAGAATTTGTGCCGACAGAAGCAGCAAAAAATGGTTTAGATCAGGGAATTTGTGGGAACTGTCCCTTGAAATTAAGTCAAAGCGGTAGCTGCTACGTTAATCTGTTGCCCATCAACAATATTTACCGCAAGTATAAAACTGGAACTTACCCAAAACTGGGTACAAATGAAATAGAAGTTTTGAAACGATATCGCTATCCAGTGCGAATTGGCTCTTATGGAGACCCAACAGCAGTACCCTTTGAGGCGTGGGAGCTAATCATTTTAGCATCGAGAAAATACACTGGTTACACGCACCAATGGCAATTGTGCGATCGCCGTTGGCAGAAATATTTAATGGCTTCGGTACAAAGTCAAGCTGAAGCAGAGTTAGCCCAAATGCAGGGTTGGAGGACTTTCAGAATCATCGCTCCTGATGCTCCTTTGAGTCAAGATGAAGTTCTGTGTCGCCATACCGAAGATGACAGGATTCAATGCGAAACCTGCTTATTGTGCGACGGTGCATCAAAAAAACCGAATGTAGCCGATCCCGTTCACGGTTTAAATTGGAAAGTCTCGAATTTTCTCAAATACACCGAATCAGTAGCAATTTAATTGCAGGAACTCTTATCTGTCTTCTCAAAATTATCAGATTCAGAATTCAGGACACAGGAGCCAGGAGTCAGAAGAATTAAAGAACCGGGAAAAGACAAATTTTAAAATATACTGGATTCCTTCTTAATTCTGACTTCTGACTCCTGAATGCTGAATCCTTATATACAGCCTTACGGCAAGAGAATTTAGAACAGAATGTCAGGCGCTACCAATGGCAGAAGTATTAGCTAAACCACAATTTCAAATATTCACTCACATAAAAACGGGAGCGAAAGTAGGAAGAATTTATTTTCCAGCTTTGTTTTTGGCTGAGTTTCACACAACTGTATACCAATGGTTGCAAAGGCAAGAAATTATTTTCGATGAAAAAGACATCAAACAATATGGTGATGGCTCATTCCGGCTGTATTTTAGAAGTGCTAATTCGCTATAAACAGAATATTTCCAGTTAGTAAAGCCGCTCACAATTCAAAAGCATCAGAGTGATTTTCAAAATAACTTTCCTGATTAAACCTCGGTATAAACAACGAAATAGGCTGATACGCAAATTCAGTAAACTCCAAAGTCAGGAGAAATATTCCATGCAATCAAACTATCGAAGTTTTCTAGGTAATGCTAAAGACCTAGTTTCAACTATTCCTAATTTTCAGACAAATTCCCCAGCCAAACCAGAACGAGAAAAAATAAAGCATACACTGATTGGCTCCAGTAAAGCTGTAATAGCAACAATTCGCATTTTACATCAACTCGGTTATGCAGATATAGGTGATTGGAGTCCGTTGTTACCTACCTCTAATCCTGGGGAATTTATGAGCATTTTGATCCGCACAATCATCGTGCAGTAATTATTATTTGCTGTGAATAGTATACCCCCTATTGGGGGTATTTTTTCTCGCTCATTCCACTAGTACACCTCGGCGTAAATAAGTAGACCATTCTAAACTCACAAAACGCTTACGCTGTATTCATTTTGAATTTTGAATTTTGAATTTTGAATTCCGCCTTGCGGTACTAGTTTGCGCTTTTTATGTAGGTTTTTCCCCAGAAAAAATTATATATAGTACGTATTAATTGCATTGGCGTAGTGAGTAATTTGCATTATTCCAACTTTGGCGGATGCTCTCCCAATTTAACCCACATTTTACGCACACGAACCAATGGTGAACGATTCATTTTTAGAGCAACAATGGTTGCTCGACCTATATCTGTGAATCCAATAATCATGCTGGCATCCTCATTCCAAGAAAAATGTTCTTTCCATAGCTGAAGTTGGGGATGAAACAAAGGAAATACCTGCTCTGTAACTGGGTCAATAATATTTTGACGGTCGGCTTTATAACGATTGCAGTTCGGACAAGCTAAACAGAGATTTTCCCAAACTGTTTCTCCTCCTGCCGAGCGAGGTACAATATGTTCAAATTCAAAGGTTGTTGCTGTCAGTGCTTCCGTAGTCCGACAATAAGCGCAACAATCAGCAAAGCGGGTGCGAATTTTACGTTGTAACTCAACAGAAATATAAGCACTCATGATGCTACAGCTAACTGTTGTAGACGATCCAACGTGTACCTAGCACGAGTTTTTAAAATTGTTAATTGGTCAATTTGTGCCACAAGATGGTCTAATTCTGCAACCTCATCAGCAGAGAGTCGAGATTCGGTATTTTCTGACAATAACTCATTCAAACGTGCTTGAGAAGAAGGAGCAAGTTTACTGTCAGCTAATGCTTGTAATTCATCTAAACTTAAACCATTTAAGCATTCGGAATCCAAAGCCAAGAAGTTAGCCAATTTTTGATAAGCTTCCATATCCAGCAAAACGCCTACTCGCTCTCCTTGCTCATTGGTAATATATCGCACATGTTCTAACATGAGTTTTTTCTGTAAGCGACTTAGTTAAATCCTATCTCAAAAATCTCAGATATCGGAATACTCTTATCGCTCGCGCTCTAGACCATTGATTGCAACAATAGCCTTTTGAGCAGAAGGTAAATTACGCCGCTCAAATTTTCCAGTTTCCGGAATATATGCAGCGATCGCTTTTCGGTGATTAGATGCCAACTCTATAATGCCAATGGTTTTTGGGCTGCGAATCCCAACAACTATATCATCTGGCTGTGTCAGGAGTGAGATCGCATCTTCTAGCGATGCTGCACCTTTAAACTCAACTTTGATATTCTTCCGCTCTGTCGCCAGCATCTCAATAGTTTTCAGATTCTGTGAGGACTTATCTGAATGTAATGAAACATCAACAAAGCGGACGGTATCATAACCCCTCTCCACTGCACGATCAACAGCGCGTCTGAGCATATTACACAAGACTTGCTCTGTTTTGGCTTGCAACTGACTGTCAACAGATGCGCTAAAAAATACGACAGTTGCAACTGCGGAATTATTTTCATGTTCTACCACTGTGATTTCTGGAAACTTAACACTGCTGCTATCAATCACAATATCCGCATAACTAGCCGGAGCATTATTAAGCATACCAACAAAACTAAACCCGTGAAGTTGTCTACCAACAGCAGCCAGTCTCCCTTGCAAAAAGTTTACTGACTGCTTATTTACTACTCCCAATATTTGATTATCAAGATAAGCAAAAACAGTTGGTGCTTTTCGCTCTTGAGTTTGACGCACATCCAAAGTAATATTTACTTGCTCACCCAGCCATTGACGAGTTGCAAAAGCATATTGATTAACGCTATCAATTTGCAATTGATGGTCAGGATTTTTCAAACTGGTAACAATAAAGCTCGTACTAGGAGCAGAAGTAATAGCTGCAATTGCCTCACATCCGGCTAATAAATGAGGAGAACGAGCATCCAGTGTACCGAGCTTTTTACCCTCTAAAATTACCCAACGGGCAGTTTTAGTTGAGTCACGAGGATGTACACCATCCTCAAATTTAATCGCTACTCTTTCACCTTGAAAATTTCTTAGGGCATACTCATTAAATTGAGTACCAATTACCCTCATCTGGGTAAACTGTAACTGCTGGATTTGACCTATAACTTCATCTGAAAAAATAGCAAATGCCACACCTGCTTTCTTCAGTCCCGGATAATTTTGACTTGATTCGGTGTGGCTAACATCGTGAATAGCTGCTGCAAGTTGTAATCTTTCTGCTTGTGGAGTACTATTTATAATTGACTCAACATATTCCCTAGTTTGCTGTTTTAAAGCATCAACCATCCCATCACTAATACCGAAATGAAATTCAACCTTACCTTGTTTGATTGACATTCCTGGCTTGAGGTCGTGTTCTTTCATCGATTTCATACTAATTGTGCCGATAGCAATATCCACGTCCTGACCATCAGGGGTGATAAATTTTGCTTGAGCAAACAATGTATGAGGCATTTTTTCAGTTGGATTTCTAGCACAAATCTTAATAGTGAGTTCCGAAGATTTCCAGAAATCAATATTTTTAGCAGCAGGAAACTTGATTAAATTAGTAACTTCTAATTGCTTGGCAGTAGTTGGAGAGGTAATGACAAGATATGGACCAGACTCTATTTTTTGTCTATCTTCTAGTTCGATGCGTTGCCTAACCTGAGAATTATATTCACCCTTGATTTTTTGAGCCTGTTGTCTCTGTTCATCAGTAAATTCCACCCTAGAATAAAGCTTCCTAAATTGTTCAATTGGTCGGGCAAGAAGCTGATTATGCTCAAATATATCGTTAGTTTGCTGAATCATTAAATCAATCGGACTGTAACCATTAGTTTTCATGCCCCGCAAAGTAAATACTTCCTTATTTTTCTTATCAGCCAACCATTCCACTTCCTTATAACCAGTTATAGCCTGACAATATAGAATAATTGAATCATTGGGACGTAAAGCACTTTTAGGTCCATCAGCAGCAATTTGTAACTCATTACCCAATTCAGCTACACAATCTTTCAATAACTTCTTAACTAACTGTAATCTTGGTTCTATTTGAGAGTTGTCTATATTTTTATTAATGAGCGATGCAATTGGATTTATTTGCTGTAATATCTGCTCTGGCATCTGTAATTTACCTTGTTCATACCTTTTAATAACAGAACAAAAATGTAGTGAAACTGTCCGAAGATAATTAAACTTATAAGATTGAGGTATAGCACAAATTTCACATTGCAGTGCGATGTTTTTTTGAATTTCATTAGCAATAATGCCAATTTTATTCTCCATTGCCGAAACAGCAATCTCCTGAAAAGTTCCTTGATAAGATACTTTAGCTTTTTTAACAATATCAGGATAACGATTTTCTTGAAGATTCTTTTCTTTAACTTCTGCTGCTAACTTCGGAAACTCCCTACTGCTAGCAAAAGCCAGTAAATCCCCATCAAAATCACACTGCATATTGTCCATTGCAGTTTGAGGATGGATGTAGACACATCCGTCTAACATTTCTGGTAAATGTTTATTTTTTAAAGTAATTACACCATTTGAATTAATCAACGGCGAACGAGTTACTATAACTTCTTCCCCTTCATTTAAAAAAGATATGCTGATTTCATCTTTTTTTAATTTCAAACTAGGTTGAGCCAAACCAGATGTAAACTTTATCGAACGTCCCGTTGCTATCTCTACCCATTCCTGGCGTGCAAATTCCTGAAGTTCGGCAATAATTTTCGGATGCTCTATAATTTGACAGAAAGCAGATAAATCGGCTTTTAGTAGCGAATATAATAATAAATCTTTCTGTTGTTGTGTAGCGAAGTTATCATCCTGTTGATTGTCTTCACTTTCACCACCAGAATCTAAGCTATCAAATATAGAAAATTGTTCAATATCTGCTGGGAGTTCAGGTTCAATTTCCTGACTTTTAGCTAATATTGCTTTGCGTCGTTCGTAAGTTTCAATATATCGCTGTGCTAACTTGATTGGGTGTTTTTGGTCTAAAGCTAACTTTTCTGCTTGCTGTTTAATTATAGGTAAAATTTCCTGTTTTACAGAGTCAGGATAATTAACTAAAACTTGGGTTCCTAAACTATGTTCTCTATATAAAGCCAAGGATTTTATACCCAAACCAATTGAGAGTATATATTCCCCTGGTTGAATTGCATCTTCTCCTTTCCGTCCCTTAAAAGAAGACGTTGCTAGCACCATATTATAACCAAACTTGGAACGCAGAGTAGCATCTCTGACACTACCACCCATACGAAAAAATGATTCTCCCAGTTTATCCAATTGTGCAGGTGCAAGTGTACCTTTTGCAATTCGTATGACTGGACTTTCTGCTTGGGATTTAATACCAAGTCGGAATTGAAAAGCACGGGAACTTATATTATTTGAGACAGCAAAATTGCCATCAATTAATCCTTTACAATCACCAACCAATTTTCTGGCATCATCCGCAGCAATCACACCACCATTTTCCCCAGTCACATCGTCAATAACCAAAATTCTCACATTCTCTAAGGAGTGAAAAGCTAGACAAGGTGTAAAAGGCAAAGGATAAGCAGCTGCATCCGAAGGGTTAGGATACAATAAATCACGAATATTTGGATTATCTGCAAAAAACATCCGATTACCCGATGAAAATTGCAAAGTCATGCCATTATATTCATCCAAATCTTCTGCTATAGTGGCATCAGGATAAGCAATACCAATGCTAAACTTAGTATTAGGAAATAAATATTCTGCCAGTGAATTTGTGAGCTTTTGTTCGACCAGAGTATCTCGTTTAGTTTTAGTGTCAAAATGATTGAGTTTTAAAGCCATATCTTTAAAACAGTTTGCAGTTAGATTTGTTGTCGGGATAAAAAGATGACTGAAAAACCAGAAATCAGTATTACCCAGCTATCCTATGGGATGACTCCAGAAGAACTTATTAGTGAAGGATATGTAGATACTGACTATTTCTACGATCCAGCGTCAGAAGAATGGAAAATAGAAGTTGAGAAAATAGAGCAAATAGTTAAGGAAAATCAAATTCCTGACTCTGAATGTATACCGTTTTGATTGGATATCAAATATTGATAGAAGAAAGGCAGAGGGCACGATGTCAACGGGCAGGAACCACCTTGCGCCCGCCGGGGGGCAGAGGGCAGAAGGAAGAAAAGGTACAAAGCGAGTGGAATTGTGGGCGAAAAATTAAAAACATTCTTTGCGAGCGGAGAGTGCCACGAGAAAAGATACGTCCGTTTCATACCTCTGTTTCCCTTCTGCCTCCTACCTTCTGCCTTCGTTGATTCTCATTCTTAAAAATCAATATTTGACTGAATACATTTTCTTAATTCGTCAAGAGGAACCGGACGATTAAAAATATCCAACATGGCCTTGCCATCTTCAATACTTGTAATTATGAAAGGCTGCCATGAATAAAGATTAATCGGACACTTTTCCCATATAACCTTATCGTTGATCTTTGGAACTTTATCAGGATTTTCAAAATATTCTCTTTTCAATTCATAAAATCTCTTGCGAGTTTCAGTATTTAATAACTCCCAAATTTGAGACTTAATTGGTGGTTGATAATTATTGGTAATACTAATTACTTCTGACCAAGAATTG
This sequence comes from Calothrix brevissima NIES-22, assembly GCF_002367995.1. GTDB lineage: Bacteria > Cyanobacteriota > Cyanobacteriia > Cyanobacteriales > Nostocaceae > Aulosira > Aulosira brevissima. The sequence continues at coordinate 7,138,679 of NZ_AP018207.1, read as the reverse complement.
ACTTGTGTCAATGACTCTGCTATTTGTGCTAAATTTAGTTGATGATTAGATACATCAATTTCGGAGAGATTTATCACAACAGATGATGAAGACCCTGTTGATTCTGCGACCAAAATTTCTGTTGAATTTGAGAAAGAATTAATGGATGTATTTAAATCTAATTCATGATGAGACTCTGACGGTTCGAGCAAATATTCTGATTCAAAATCATCAGTTGTTTCCTGGTAAAATTCCTCATTATTCAGGTGTACAACTAATTTCCCTGATTTTACACCTTGCCATAATGCAACTGCTTCCCTAATTAATGTTTGGGTAATTGTGCCATTTTCATCCATTTCTTTCTGGATAATATTCCCAGTCTGCATATCATCTTCCATAATGTCAGGAATCCGACATACTGGTTTACCATCTCTCCCTGTTTTCCAAATAGTGGGTTTATCTGGTTTTGGTTTCTTTGGTGTGCGATGAGCAGCAATAAATTCGCGGACTTTCTCCTGAGTAATTTGACCGCAATCTTTTAAATTCTCAATGACTTGCCTATATTTTTTGGCGTGTTTTGCCAAATCAAAAATGGTATGGGGTTCGATTTCTTGGAGGTCATCTGGTGAAAATGAGGAAAATGTACCTGCAACTTTCAAGTAAAGGGTACTTTCTTTTAAACTCCAACCAATTGATTCAAGTGACTGCTTGTATTTTTGATGGGAAAGTACTTGTCTTTTTGATGCCAATGAAAAAGCTTGCTCAACAATAGAAATAGTGGCATCGGACAGATTGGAAATATCAGGTTGGGTTGTTGGATAGATTGTTGCGGCAACCATATACAATGACCTATTTTAATACTTCGAGAACAATTGGAAAATTTAAGAAGCGTCGCGTTCAAGGGACAAACTTACGTTGTTCTGGCGGAGTCACCCAAATAGTACAAAATCCTGATTTGGCTTTGCGGTTGTACTGTGATAAAACCAAACCTAATTTTTGAGCATCCTTGATACATTCGGCATTTTCCAAATAACCACGATTCCAATTAATCAAATTCTTGGCAAATTTTCCTTCACTCGATATTGCCCAATTCATCGCTTCTAATTCGTTCCATGTCAAAGCAGTCGAACGCACTTTTGTATATCCCCCTCCCAATACACCATCTATCCAAGGGGGTATGGAAATACCTGCATCAAGTTCGCGTTCCCAATCTTCAACGAATTCTGTATTAGTTAGTGAATCGGTAACTTCTAAATCATCAGGTTTTTCGTAATTAAATAAATCAATAGAGGAAGTAGCTGGATTATTCTTAGGTCTACCTCGTTTTCTTTTTCCTGGAGTTGCCGTCATATTTAGAGTGATTTATTAGTGGATAAAGATGTCTTTGTAGAGACAAAATTTTCTGGCTACAAAAAATTACTCAAACCTGTATCGTCGTAAGCATGATTTCCTGCATGAGTGCGAAGCTCATTAATAGATGTAGCTTGAAGGGTTGTTCCACTTTCGTTTGCAATCTTTAATGGACTTAATTGAGTAAATTGCATTTGAACTTCTAAGCAAGTATCTTCCAAGCCTGCTAACTCCAAAATCTCTTTTGTCTGCTTTCTTAAAGCCTGGACTGAAGCACGCGCCACACGCCGCATCTGCTCTCTTGTCAGGGAATCCCCAGCTATTGCATAAGGTAGCCAAAATGACCGCAGCGCCAAAAGTATCATCTCGGTTTTACTAGTAATTTGATTGTCTTGGATGTACTCCATCAGTTGCACATCTATCTGTTTGCGTGGCTGATATCGCCAGCGAAAATCTATTTGCTCAGACATTACAGACCTCTGGCGCTCGCATTCTTAGTCGGAAGAAGACATTTGTTTACTTGTTCTGAAAAATACAAAAATACGCTGTAAACATCAGCCAGCCTAGTTCCTAGGGAGAAAGTATCAACTTGTTCAGGTATTTCTGCACCCACTCCCCACAAACAAGGAGTTCCCGGATAGTGCAAGTTCAACTCTTTTCTGAGATAATCTGCAGTACCACCGCAAAATAAGATTTCGTCTACCGAACTGATAGAAATTACTTGGTCTAACCAACTTGTCAGTACAGCAGCATACTCACTTCTGGCAAGCTTTACCGCTTTTTGAAGTTGCTGTAATTCATGCTGTTTGTTAGCTTGATTCGTACTTCTCAATAATCGTAAAAAAGGAGTTATGGATACATCACTACCAGCAGCAACCACAGCCGGAGCTAATTTTACAGCAGTTTGTCCAGATGTCTTGGTAAGTATTTTCTCTAATAGTCGAATCATTCCTAAATCAGAAGTCTTGCCATCAGCTGCTACTATGCCCTTATTGCTGATTAACACTGATGCATTTCTGTAACCTATCATTGCTAAGGCAATTACTTTTGCTTTGATAGCTTGTCCTAATTTCTTTTGGTAAGCCAGATAAATTCCTGCTCCTTCTGGTAAGCATTTAAACTCGATTAACTCCACACGCATTCTTCCAGTTGGTGTTACGAAGTCAGAAAGTACAGTTAGAAGTTGTTTGTGGAAACTTTCTTTGTTCTCTAACTCCCCTGGTGGTAACAAACAAGCAAATGCAAGCCGACATTTCATCCCCAATTTCAGCTTTTGTGAAACTACCCAAATAGCAGATACCGTTTTGGCGATCGCATAATTCGGGCAGAACTGCACCTGGATGAAATTACACCACATATTCATGCTTACCTTGTACCCTTGGATGAACGAGGTAAGCTCAACTGTAGAGCCTTGTTTGGCACCAGGGATAAACTCTACTCCTTGCAAGATAGTTTTGCTGAGGCTGTGGCACATTTAGGAATTTCTCGCGGTATCAAAGGAAGTACTGCTACTTACACAAAAATCAAAAAGTATTACGCTGCTGTTAATCAGGATTCTCTTTTTCTCGACTGGGAACGCTGTCTTCCCCAACCCCAGGCAGAAGAAACAAGTGAATCGTACCGACAGAGGGTGATTGAAGTTTTAAGTCCGCAGTTGGAAACGATCAACTACCAACTTCACGAGCGATCGCGCATCCAAAAACACAATACTTAATTACAGCAAACGGCATCTAAAAGCGAACAATTACGACAACAGCTAGAGAGAGAATTGCAATTACTGCGCCTCAAAACCAGCAATCGGCATGACTGATCTTTGGAACTGGTAGCCTACGAACTAGGGCTAAACCAATATCAGCAACTCAATAGCAGTAGTAACAGTCCACTTGATTTGGTGATGGAGATTAATCACTGTAGATTCGATAATGCAGTTGTTTGGTTGCGCGATCGCTTTGGTGAAACGGCGATGTTAACTGCGGTGAGGAGCCATGCTGTAGCTATCACTCAACGAACTCCACCCAGTATTTTCATACCGCCGACACCAAAGCACAGCCGTTGGAAAGAAGTAGAGAATTATCTTACAGGTACTTACTCAATTCCTCAAAAACTAGTACAAACACTTCACCAACGCGATTTGCTGTATGCAGATGTGGCAGGCAATGCAGTTTTTCTAGCACGGAGTCTGACTCATGAAATTACAGGAGCTTATTTATACTCTCCTCTTGAGGCTAGCGATCGCTATAGTCTGTATCCTGATAGTAGACGCTCATGTGGTTGGTTCCATGTGACTATGGGTGGTAACTCAAACAACCCCATAACAACAGCTGTGTTAGTCTCCTCACCTATTGATGCACTATCCCTAATGGTGTTAAATTCGCCCCACCAAAATAGAACACTATACTTAGCAGTTGACGATAGCGATCGCCTAGCAGCTTTGCAAGAGTATTACACTTTATTACCAATGGAATTTTTGCAAACCGTACCAACTGTAGTTATTGCCATGCCAAAAGAAACAACAGTGGCAATTCAAAAAATTTTGCCAAGTGCAACACAGATGGAGGCAAAAACTAGTTGGAAGAATCAATTACAGCAACCACCCTGGTTAATTCTGGTGGTAGTGCATCTAATCGATTGAGAGTGGCGATCGCAAACACTGCACTTATTTTATCCTGCAACCAAGTTAGCAGTGTTCCTAAAATTTGTCGCGAACCGATAGCTTCGCCCGACTCATCAGACGCAGTAAATAGCTTATCAAACTCGTCAAAGTAAAGCACAACAGGAGCGCAAGCTTCCACTCGTTCTAGTAACTTTTTGAGATAAATGGCACCACCACTCATAACAGCTGCGGTATCAACACTAACCAGGGGAAATCCCAATATTTTGGCACTGACTTGTGCAGCCAAAGTCTTTCCCGTCCCTGGAGGTCCCACCAGCAAACAACCTTTGGGAAGGGGAATATTTGCTGTTCTAGCTTCGGGTGAAAAGTCCTGTTTAACATTTTCAAGATACTTTTTGAGCAAATCCAATCCCCCAAAATCTGGAAGATTTGGCTGAGTCACAAAATTCAAGTTTAAAGCACGAAAGCGATTTATTTTGTAATCAAGTAAGTGCGAAGCTACTGAATTAATATTTAGTTGCTTGCAAGAATTAAATGCTATAGTCAATCCTAAACGAATTTCAACAGCCGTTAAACCAGAAGCTGCATTGACTATAGCAGCGATATCGCAATTGCATGACAATTCACCTAGAAATTTCGGTAAAAGCACTTTGATTAACTCAGCAACTTCTTCAGGATTTGGTAATTCTAGCGAAAGAGCCGGAATTAAACTGCTTAAAGATTGAGGTAATTCTACATTATCAATCGTCAGAATAATCAAGTACTTTGATTGTCTAGAGCTTGCCAAATCGTAATAGATATTAATTATTTGGAAAATTATTTTATTAAATAAATTTTCGTTGCTTGTAATATTACCTGTTAAAAATGACAAATTTTCTAAGATAAAAATTCCATCTAGGTTACAGTTAGACAAACAGTTAAGAACCGAAATAATACTTTCATCACCAAGCTGTAAGCTACTCAGTTTTATGTGAGAAAAACTGACTTGATGTTCTAAATCACATTTGACTTGTTTAAAACATCCCCAACCAGCATTCCATAAATAAAGGGGAAGATTTTTTTGATTGCACATTCATTATAAATTTGCTGCAATACTGTCATCCGTTCTAATACTGGAACAGTGACAGATACAATAGCCATACCAGATTCTATTAACAAATTCAAATTAGACAATTCCATGTCTGAAAACTATCTTTCTAATCTGTTACTTGCAGCTTTTTGAGATTGAGAAGTGGTTATGTTTTGTTGTTTGCGAGTAGGTTGTAATTTGGGTAGAATCTGCTCAAAATAAATTAAATCTCTCTCGTTCATATTGCTTTTCAATTGTCCTCCAGATTTATCTAATAACGTTCCTCGCCCATCTTTAGCATCAATAATTACATTACCATCAGTGGTTGCGTGCCATTTATAAGAAAATCTGCCATCAATTTCTACATCTCTTTGTTGAACTACCGCATATTGCACAAGAGCATTTGTAACCCTTTTGACACGAGCAAAATACTCAGCTTCTTGCTTACCAACAGGAGCAAAAGATGTGGGAATAGGTTCATTTCGTTGTAGAGAGCTTTGTAATGTATCAATATCTTTAATATGAGTTGGTTCTAAATTCTCTCTCTCAACTTTTACACCCAAGGGAGTCGAACTAAACTGCATTATTTGCTTGTCCGTGGCTAACTCCTTCACTTCATATAAAGTACCATGACGCTCAATTTGATATTCACCTGCTTGGTAATGACTTTCTCCCGGTTGTGTCTGGAGGTGAAACAAGTTTTTTAAAGATGCAGCCCATTGATGTTGCATTGACTTCTCTTTAAACTCCTGTATCCCCATTTTTATGGCAGAGTTCACGCTACTAACTACAATAGAGACATTATTAATTGTCTGTTGCCACCAAGATGTATTTTGAGGTTGCTGTAACCTTTTCTCAATTAACTGTTGATATAAACTACGTTGATGTTGCCATGCCTTAATTTCCGCTTGTAACTGGATATGCTTGCATAATTAGACTTCTAAAATACATTGGAAAGTTCTTCAGGAGATGCCAGAGAACTTGATTCGGGAACAGGAAATAACTGTTCTGCTAACTCCCGACGTTCTAAAAATTGTTGAGAGCGTTCATCATCGCTTATTTGTAGAGAATTATTTTGAATTAGTCTCTCACGCACAAATTCCCACTTACTTTCCGACCAATTCATCTCATCAATATCAGATGAAGGAACCTTTACTCCTTGCAACAAAGGAACATAAGCTTCACTTCCACGAGTGTAAGCTGGGTTAATAATTACAGCCCTTCCTGTACCCATCTTGGCGAACTGTGCGGGTTCAAATAAATGTCGCTTTTGGTGATGTTCGTTAGAACTACGAGAACCGCCTCCTTTTCCAGTACTGCGAGATTTAGAACTAAACTTGATTTCCATCTCCCCCAGATAGTCGCTGAATAACTTCGCAGATTCTGGGTCTTGGGGGTTGAAAATAAACTTGGTTGCAGTACCACCTAGAATTGCCCGTGCCAGTTCCTTACCGTAAACTTTTTCTAACTGGGCGATGTTTTGATACCCTAAAATGCCAACAAAACCATCTTCGCGTCCCTCATTTAACCAGTTGACAAGCGCTGGTAAATAAAACGTTGGCAACTCATCTAATGCAACTATCAAAGGGTCAAGACGCGGTATAGTACGGGTGATATTACGCGTCACAATCATGTGTAAAATTGCAGCTAGCAGAGGACTGACAATATCTCGATTGTTCCGATCGAGTCCGAAAATAATTAACTGCTTGCCGTCTAAATCTAGTGGTAGTGTAGTCTTTCCACAAAAAGCACCAACAAAATCACGTTTGAGAAAACGTTGAAACATCCTTTGAGCAGTTCCAATAATTGATGCAGCAGTCTTTTCTGAATCTTTAACACTGATTAACTGGGAAAGTGGGCGCGAAGTCCAGACTTTGAGCTTGTCTTTAGAAGCAGCTTCGAGTCTTGCTGGTAGGTTAGGCAAGGATAAAATTGCTTGTGCCATCATCAAATCGCAGTATTTATCCTCACCAGTTAGAGTTTTGATCGCCTTGGTAATAAGCAAAATACCTTCAACCAAGCTATCCCCGGCTTCCTCAAAAAATTTATCACTGCTAGCATTTCCACCTCTGTCGAAGTTGCGGGAGATGACTTGAGTGAGTTGTCCTGCTGCGATCGCATCTTCCTCATCCCTCAACAAGTCCAACGGATTGCAAGTTTCGCTCTCAGAGAACCCCGGCGCAAATACTTTAACGGTGTAACCTCGTTTAATTGCATAGGCTACAGCCCGTTTAGTTTGTGCCGGAAATTTGAAATCGTAGAGCAACATGGGAAAACCCTGGTCAAAAGCACTACGAATTAGAGGGTCTATTACGGAGAAGGTTTTACCAGAACCAGCTGCACCAATAACAGCTATTCCCCTCTGAGCATCAGGTACATATAAAGTTGAATTGGGGGAAATGAATTGCTTGTAAAAAGTTGGTTTTGTTTTGAGTAACCCAGCCTCATACCATTGTTTTTGAAGAGTAATTCTGATGTCACGAGGAGTACCAACATACAATGCGACAGAATTACGAGTTGGTTTTGATATTTGTTTTTTAGCTTTATGTGCAGCTAATGATTTTTCACAACTCCCACCCCAATAACTAGTGGCAACTTTACCTTTAGAATTTCTACCTGATAAAACTTTAAAAATAGCCACTACTGCAAAACAACCCAGCAATATTAATCCAGATTGTGATTTCATTAAGTCTGTCAATCTTTCTATCTGTAAGCTTTGGACTGGGGCAGGTTTTACTTGCTGTACTTGTAAATAATTACTCATAGTTTTAATTTTCTAATGCACCAACATCTGTCCAAGTTTCGCCAAAGCGCGTGTATCGACCAGAATCAAAACAATAATCAGTACGAGATACTATATTTTCCATGTCTGTCGTCTGGGTAAAAATTAAGCAAGGAAAAGCTTGCAGATCGCGGCTGGAAACCTTAATCAAATCTTCTTTTGGTGGTAAATGAGGATTAGCTATAACTTGCAAAAGTAGTTTTCCAGATTCGTGATAAACCTGATACAAACACCCACTTGCACCACAAAGCTGAGGCGAATGAAAATCAAATACAAATACATGAATACCATCACTAGAGGTAATTGACATTACTTTTACAGCTAGATCATCAAGCTTATTTGTAGAAGCAGAAGCTAGCACTTGTTTCAATAAGCGCTCATTCACTACATCTTTGGCACTTTTCCAAGTAGGTGTACGACTTTTATTGGATGAGGAATTAAATACCCATAAAAAACAGGCTAGTGTTAAGCTCAAAAAAGCTAAAATTAACATCAAAATTATCAAAAATTTTATATTATATGTTTTCAGTTGTTTTGGCATAGCTAACTACCCTTAAAAATTATTTTAAGCAGCCCATTAATTCCATAGCTTTTGAATATTTATGAGTGACGTTATTGCCATATTCTTGGACTGAGTTTTCTTCCCTAACATCACTAACCAACTCATCAGCAGGAATACCCAAACCACCAAAATGCATTTGAGCCGCACGTTCAATTAATCTATTTCCACTAAAAGGCTTTCTTGTAGAGAGATCAACTTGTTGTGATGCTATTGATAATAAGTTATTAGTTTCAATTGCAATTAAAGATTGCTGATCAGTAGGTGAAAAATACTGCATCATTTCCTCACCAGTGACTTTTTCGCCTACATCCAACTTGGCGAGGAATTGTGAGCCACCAGATTTACTTAAGATAATCTTCCTCACATCGGAACGATAGGACATAAATTGCATTGCACCAAGCGCTCGACCGCAATTACCATTCGAGTCACAAACATAACTACCCACAGCATTGTAGTTATCTTCAGTACTCAACATTGCATTACTCAAAGCATCAATATTAGTACCTGATGAATGAAGATGTTTACAATCACCTTTCGCTGCTGGTATTAAATTAGATAGCGCATTTCCAGATGTTATCGGAGGCTTATTAAAAGTAAATCCACTACTTTTTAATCCTGTGGGAGTAGAGACAGAATTTTTACTCTCATCAATAGCACCTAAAAATATCGGTTCTTTCTCCCTATAACTCATGAAAGGCACAGGGCCAATAAAGTAGGGTGTACATCCCAAATCAATAAAATTATTCCGCATACAAGCTCGGAAGAATAAAGCTTGGGTAATCATTCCATCTACTTCCGAGACATCCCATATAGCAACCTTGAACGCATCACCGAAAGGTTGTCTCCCTGTGGGTTCTTTTCCACCATTAACAGAACCCAAAATACCTTTACCACCCTTGACTAACTGATACTTACCGCTAACCCAAGCTTTACCGTTGACAGCAGGTGAACCAGATAATTCAGTATGGGAGCAATCTTGAGCGCATGGCACAGCAAAGCCTTCTTTATCGCTTCCTGAAATAGTTGATTTGCGCTGTTGTTCGTTGGTTGCAAAAGCAATATCAACTATTCCGACTTCCGTACCTACAGGGTTGATGGGATTGGGGAACTGGGAAAATGGTACGTTTGCTAGTCCAGGTATTTCGTCAATGTAAACCCCTTGCCATTTTTCAAAACTACCAATGGGAGTTGTGGATAATCCAGGAATTGAATTCAGGTTGTAAGATTTTAAATTTAATGATGACAAACTCAATTTACCCAAATGGGGAGATTGTTGTAGTAAATTACCTATAGTTTGATTGGTATCGAAGGAATTGGATAAGTATTGATCGAGTAAATCAAGAACAGATTTAACTTCGGAAACATGATTTTTTTTTAAATCAGGAATAGCTTTCACTAAACTGTCTAAGGTTTGAAACTTCATCACACCAAAGCTTTCTAAGTTCAGTTTCTGTAAATCCAAGTCAACAATTTGGGCGATATCTGTAAGTGAAAACTTTTGGAGTTTCAAAGAATCTTGAAAATCACCTAGCATTGTAAATGAATCTGGCTTTTGTCCTGCATTCCAACTACGAGAGGGGTTATATCCCAATTTTTCTGTCACTCCTGGAGGTGTTTGAAATGAGCCAGATTCGTTAATTGCTGGCATTTTAGAAAAAGTAATTTGGTTCCAATCTGGTAAACGGGTATTTTGCCAAGATATTGTGGGAATCTCTGGTTGTTTTGATATGCCTTGTTGCTGCCATGTAATGATAATTGCACTAAAGATTAATATTGCTAGGCTTAATCCTGGCATCAATGCCAAATACTTATTTGATAATTTCATTGTCTTTGAATAAATATTTTTTCGGAAAAATGTTAAATATTTAGCGTAAAGTACCGATTTGTGAGTTACTTCCTAGCTCGATTAAGCGATTGACTAACCGTAAGGAAATTCCACTTCTACTGGCAGCATCATTGATTAAATATCCCGACTTCATTAACATCAAAAAACTCTTTACTCGTCTTTGTAAGCGAGAGTTAGGTAAAATTAAACGTTGTTGCTGGGCAATTTCTAGCCCCGAACTAATCACCTGTAGATTTGTGATATTGGTGGCGCTAGGCAAATTTCTGATTTCAGGTTCTTCTGGTAAATCTGGTGTAACTTCAACAGTGTGATACTTAGGAACTGTATCGCCCATCGCTACGCGAAATACATATACTTTTCGTCCAGAGTTACTCTTTGCTATTACCGTTAACAAGCTGCTATTTGTCTTGGGTAGTTGTGGTATTTTAAGCGGGTTGATTCGCCGTAAATGCAGTACAGTTGCACCTGATTGTTCGCACTTCTGCGCCAATCCTGATAGACAACCATCGACATCGAGAGATGCAAAAGCCGGATTATCAAGCCAAACTTTATCGACTATTTCGCCACTCTTGATAAATGAAATATTCACCCCATATCCTGGTGCTAGTTGAATAAGAGGTATGTCGCTGCTACTATTACCAGTTGCCACATCAACTGAAACTCTTCTAATTCCTTGATTACCTATGGTTTCACCTCTCACTGGTTGCCAAAAAATAGAAAAAGTAACTGCACTCGAAATAATAGTTAAATTTCGCAGAAAAACCTTCATAATAAACAGTGTTTACAACTGAAACGTTTGATTAATAAAGATTTGAATATCGGTGCCAGCTTTGACATACCAAACTTCTTCACGTTGTTGAATTTCTTGTAGTGCTTGCTGGTTGCGTTGGAGGATTTGTTGAGTGAGCGGTTCAAATCCACCTTCTAAAACTGCTCCCAAGATATTTGAACCACCTTGTCTGCTGGAAGAAAAAGAAGTTGTACCCCCAAACCCACTACTGGTAGAAATTTGCTCCGCCTGAGGTTGGTTAAGAACTTTGCCAACTTTCGCAAGGGAACCTACTATAAATGTTTCAGCATCACGGGAAGCAATTTCTCCACCTTTGTCACTCCATTTCGATGCGATTAAAGGTTGACCGGAATTACCACGAATACTAATTGCTCCTGGTGGAAGCAGATATTCCTTACCATCAATTAAAACTTGTGTGGCTTCGAGTTGAACAAGTCCTGATTTTTGAATATCAGTAACTTGAGCAACGATTTGAGAGCCTTTTGGTAAAGCAATCAAACCATCTTCTGTAGTTAAAGGCTCAATAAGTTGGATGACGAATTTCTCGCCTGATGTTGTATTTGGTAATTTTTTAGAAGTATTATTAGTTGGAACTTTAGCCCAAATCAAGGGAGTTACTAACTTTCCAGATACAAATGCACCAATTTGTAATTGTTGTATCGGTTCGCCATTAATAACTGCTGCTTCTTCTGTATACAAGGGTTCTGGTTCAATGCTTTGAGTGAATGCTGTTGAAACCAATGTAGCACTAGGGATTTTTATTGATGAATTTGGTTGTTCTTTAGCTATAGTATCCAAAGTTTTACCGTTTGCTGACTCGTTATTTATAGATGCAATTTGCGTATGACCATAACTGCCCAAACGACTAATTTTTTCCCATTCCTCTATTGGATCAACAGATTCTTTTGTGTTTGGAGGTGCTGCTTTTATGGTGGCTTGAAATCTAGGAACAGAAGCAACACGAGGCAAATCATATCTACTTATTTGCGGTATTGGGTTACGAACAGAAGAAACCTGGGCTGGGCGTACTTCTGCGTCAGAAATTCGTTGATTAATCCGATTATTTGAATCATTCCTGTGAGAAACTTTACGTTCAATTGTTGTTTGAGGGCTTTGAGAACGCTCGAGCGATCGCATTTTTTCTGCTTGATTGACTAAAGCTAATTCTGCTTTGAGCTTTCCTGTTTCTGTTTCTTGAGGGTTGGCATTATCGCCCATTTCTACTTTTGGTTTGTCAGCTTCTTGATTAGCAATTGTTGATGCTACTCTGGGTTTACCAAACATAATGCTATTTAAAATAGTTGCTCCTGCACCAAATACCACAAGCATAACCAACCCAACTGCGCCAAATTTTGCAAAGGGATTACCGTAGAATGTGGGCTTAGTTTTGCCTGTTTGGGGGTCATCAAATAATTCGTGGATTGCAATTGTATTATGTGTGGATTCGTTACTGGCGTTCTCTGTTACTTCACTGTTAGTAGATGTTGGTTCAGCAGAGTAGATGGAATTTTTTAACTGACTTTCATCATGAAACCCAAGTAATTGAGCCAGGCTGGACTCATCCCAATTTGTATCTGACTCATAGCTTTGGGTTAAATTATTCTCCTGCATTACAAATTCTCCTGTGCTAAATCACGAATCGCATAAATTTCCAAGCCACTCGCACGCACTTGGTAAATTACTGCTACTAAACCATCAATTTGAGTTGGCGATTCTGGTGGTACAACTGCCCTAATAAATATTTCTTTATTAAATGGAATTATTTCCCCTAAATTGCTATTCTGAGCAAAAACTGTCAGGTTAGCAACCATCTTGACTTTCCATTTACCCTCAGCAATTTTTATCGGTGATTGAATTGAAAGCGGGACTAAAACTACTTGTGTCTTGCCTTGAAAAACTCCTGATGGTGTCATCGCAGCTAGCACTTTTAAAAACTCTTTACGAAAATCTTCTGATAAGGCATAAGATGCTTGCCATGCTGCTGATGTAATCTTACTACCTCTAAATTCTCTGTTGCCAATATTTACACCGGGGTCAGGTTTTGGTTTAGCTGCTTCTTCAACAGTAGTAGGAGGTAGCGTTCCTGACCAATTCATCATTAAAGTCATTGTGTCGGAAACAAAACGCAGAATTACTTGAGGAGTGCGTTCTAGACTGCTAATAGGTGCAACTTTAATTGCAGAACCTGTCTCTAGTTGTACTAAACTTGGAGGCGCTTTTTTATTTAACTGTGAATAGGAACCATACAGTAATAAAAGTACGAAAAAGGTAATGAGGTGTAATCCAAAAGTACCGAGAGCAAATAATGCTAATGCGTCACCAGTTGAAACCGTTCTTGAAGTACGATTTAAAAATCGCAATCGTTTTTTTTGTGCAGATTCTGAATCTAAAATAGCCATAAAAAATGAAGTCGGAAGTCGGAAGTCGGAAGTCGGAAGTATGAACAAGTCGCCCACAATTCCACTCGCTTTTGAACCTTTACTTTTTTAATAAAAAACAATTTTAGGATTTATTAACTATCCTCATCACAGCTGAAGAAAGCCCAAAACTCGCCAGACTGGAGAAACTTCTAAAAATTGCCATTCCTCCACCCGCAGCTAAAACTACAGATAAAATGGGGGCGAGAATACCAATTGCAAAAGCAAAAATCATTGGGTCGTTGTTGTTAGCATTCAGCACTATTGTGGCGACCAAACCAGAAATAATATTGAAACAAAGCTTGATCATTCCGACGGAAAAGAACCCAGTTAACCAGGCAAAAATTGCTTTATTACCAACTGGGAGTAATGAACCGCCTACTGCAAGCGGGCCTAATAGGGCAGTCAGTAACAGACAAACTTCGACTATCCATTGAAAAGCGATCGCCAATGCTAGCAACCAACCCCGCACTGTTAGCTGAAAAATGTTGGTGTTGAAAAAATCGCTGACTCCTTTGAGCCAATCAGGGCGATTGTCGTTATCTAGCTGGGATTCTATCTCTTTAGCTTGCTTAGAAGCATTTTGCAGACATTGGGTTTGTTGCATCGGATCAGCGATCGCATTACATTGAGCGATTAATGATTGAATAGCATCTCCCTTTCCCGTCTTGAGCATGACTTGCTGATAAGCTTCTTGCAACTGGATAGAAGCAGATGTGGAAGCTAAAAGAGTTTGATTCGTTTGATTAATGATTCCTCTGAGTCCTTGGGTAGCGGCAGCTAATGGTTGAGCATTGTTGGCAAATCGAAGTTTGGGTTTTTTCAACTTGTTGTTTTGTAAGTTCTTGCCCTTCTTTACTCAAAGTTGTATCTGAATCAGCACGGGTAATTTGACGGTCAATTTCATTGGTTACTTTGTCAATACTATTAACTGCATTGTCGTCATTAGCGGCTATTTCCTCAACTTTCTCTCTCACTTCTGTTGCTGAAGGTAAACCTAATTTGCCCACAGATTCATTAACTGCTGCTTGTAAATCTCCTTGTACAGATTTTGATAAATTACCTAATTTGCGAGAGACTATTAAGTTAATATATTTATCTAGAGAGCTTAATTGCTCTTGCCATTGCTCAAATACTTTTGCTAGGGGATTCGATATCTCTAATGCATCAGCACTTGAAACGCCAATTGTTGATATTATGGCTATGCCAACTATGCTTATTGTCAATTTATTGAGGTTGTTCATACTCTGAACTACTTTGTTTTTACTAGTTGCCTAGAAAGCTCTGTCAAAGCAACAAATTTATCTGGATACTTCGACAAAGCTTGTGTTCTCTGCTCTTGCTCCGAAGGATTATTTGCTACTGCCGCTAATAAGTTAAATGCTGGATAATAACGACAGAAAGTAAATATTCCGTTATCATCCAGTAACCATTGCGAGTAAAATCCCTCCTTTTTTGGAAAAAAACTTTCGGTCGCATTGCGAGAAATAATCTCTTGGGGATATTTCAAAATGCTTGCAAAACTATCAACAGCAGTCGGTTGAATGCGTCCGATAAGTCGAGTGGTTAAATTTTGAAAAATCTTGGAACCTGATGGAGATTTTGCAATCGTATCTGGGTCTTGGGCGGATAAAATTACTCTGATTCCGGCTTTTGCACCATTGGCGCATAGTCTACCTACCAGCGCTGCGATCGCATCAAATTCAAATAAAATTGGGCTTTCATCAATGAAAAAGATGCTTCTGGGAGATGCTAAGGCTCGTCGTAATGCCGCACTGTAAGCACTCAAACTCAAAATTGCTGCATCTTCATCGTTCGATAAATTACGCAGTGCAAAGATGAGTAAACGAGCATCACTGCGGAAGGTAGATGGTTGTGCTAACGCTTGTCCTACACGACTAGAAAGCCAGAATCTTAACCTTAAGCGTATGGTTTCCAAAGCCGCTTTGGTATCCCCAGTGAGGGAATCTAAGCGCAAGCGCTCGTGAGAGCAGAAACTCAAGAAATCATGCAATGTCGGCATTACAGACCATTCGTCCGAGCCAAAGCCGTTAGTGTATGCAGCCGCATAGCGATCGCGGATTAAATCATCACTAAAAAATGCTTTCAAAGCCAAAGCAATAAGCGATCGCACGTTATCTGTAAGCACATTCGATTCCTGACTACCTCTGCGGTTTCCTGAAACCATTGCCAGGATCGCATTAGCGAGAAAATCTTTATAATCCTCAAATCGTTCCTGCTGCAACTTTGGTGGTAAATCCCGTAAATTTGGTAACTCGAACAAGTTACTTGATTCCTTCCCAATATCGAAATATGCACCATCCTTACCCATAAATTGGGTGTAGTCCGTAAAAGTGCTAGTTCCATCTGGTTTCGGGTAGTCCATTGCTACAACTGGCATTCCATGAGCTAAGGCTTGAGTGAGGATTCCAGAAGCCAGAACACTTTTACCTGCGCGAGTTGTGGCAAACAACCCTAAGTTTTTATGCTGCTTGTACAAATCAAGAAATACTGGTGTTCCTCCTTCTTCTGCGATTAACTCAAAACCGCTACTATCCCCAGCTTTGGTTCGTACCAGTGGCATTAATCCCGGTACTTCACCACTCAAATAAAGCAACCTCCGATTAAAAGGTGCAGTCATTAAGCGTTCCCAAACGACTGGTAAAGTTTGTAACCAAATTCGCCAGGGATATTCGGTTTCTCTAACAACCCAAGCTGGACGCAGAAAGCAGGATTGCAAGTAACGGCAAGCTTCGTCTAATTGTTCGCGGGTTTTGCGGTATACCAAAAATACTGTCGCTACGTGAATGGGAACAGCACCTTCATAAAGTTCCTCTTGTGCAGCAACAGATTTTTTGATGTTAAGTAGCGATTTTACATCAACTGAGTTTTTATTCTGTGCAAGTGCGGCTGATGTGTTTGCCTGTTTCGTCAAACGCTGCATATTAGTTTTCACTAACGTTTCCGAAGCTCGCATCAATTGACAGTAAATTTCGGTGTCGTAAACTCTCTCCCTAGATAAAACCTCCCATAAATAGCGAAGCTGTCGTTCTTTATCCACCCAACCACCAGGTTTATGAACGAAAGTTAGGGCTGCAATGTATTTTTCTTGGAGATGCACCCAACGTCTATCTGCAATGGGGATGGAGGATTCAGACTCCATGAGGAAAGATGTGGGGGCGACATCTGAATAAATTTCCTCTCGAAGTCCGTTTTCATCGAGAATTAAAAGTTGGGGAATCGGACGGGGTGGTGTATTGTTAAATCGCTGCCAAAGTTCTGACCAAAGTTTATCAGCATTTATTGGGCGGATATCTAGCCCCATTTTGTTGGATATTAATTGTGACCATAGTTGGAATCCATCGGTAAAAGATGCGTGTAATAATCGTTCGATGGCGATAAATTGTAGTTCGTTGATTTCTCCTGTAAATGATTTCCAAGAACGCTCTAATTTGGATAGAGCTTTTTCAAGTGCATCGCTTGTACCAGTGCTGTTGGTTTCAACTGTGTAGGTGCAATATAGACGTAGTTTTTTCGGTTTACGAACTCCTTGAATTGTTAATTGTTGAGTCCGGCATCGTTCTCCCATCAAGAGATATTGCAGTTCTTTGTTAGGAGCGATATCGCTCAAATTCTTAAGGTGTTGCTGTCGTGATGTGTCGTTGGTAAACGAACTAAGATGGATGGTTAAACGTTCAGAGGATGGTAAATCTTTCAATCCCGATTCAATTGCATCGAAAACTGGATCAATTTGTTCGCTGCGTAGTGTGGAATGAATTCCGGCACATTCAAACCCAAATTGAATTAGAAAGTTGTCAACTCCCTTGCGTAGAAGATAAGCACCAATTGAACGCCCTTGGAGATTTATTTGCAACATTGTAACTAGTGCGAATGCATCTTCAAGAGGTGTTAATCGAACTTTTATCTCTCCATTTTCTACAATCCGTTTACCAACTTTTGATTTGATACTTACATCACAACCTACTATTTTCTAATTTGATTCTCTGGTTTTGGATTAGTGATAGTTGAATTGATAATCGGCTGGTATAAACAGCGAATCCTTGTCCAATGGGGAGTAGCAACAAATTTGGATAAAATACGCCAAGCGCCATTGGCTGTTAATATCCACCAAGTTGCAATTCCCCAGGCTGCTGCTGCACAAGTCCAAACCCAATTCAGTCTAAATAAACCATGTGCCAAGTAGTAAGAAAGTCCACAAATTATTGCCCAAGGGATTAATTGATCGGCTGGAAATATTCCAATATTTGGTACTTTTCCAACTGTGCCATTAACTTTACGGTATTTTGATTTATCCTCCATAGTTTTATCCTCCAGTTTTAGTTCAGGTTCCAGTACCACCTCCAATAATTAAATTTGCCAGAATATCGCCCATTGTCACCGCAATCAAAATAATCATCGGTGTCCTGGCTAAATTTTGCCAATCTTCATCCTGACGAGCTGCTTGGATAACACGTACCAAAGAAATTCCCAAGTACAGGATGAATAGTCCTCTCAGGACGTTAAACGATAAAGTAATTGCTTCTTGGGCACCTGTAAATTGCCCTGTCATCCAAGTTTCTGCATTTTGGAAAAATTGTGCTTGTGCGGTTGTGGAAAGAGCATCTAATAGTAGAAATGCACCCAAAACTGTTAATGCAGATGAAATTATTTTGTATCGGCGAGAAAATTTAGCAGTCGTTTTCAAGAAACCGTCCAACTCGCGCCGCCAAAATATTGCGCTCGTTCCCAATGTCGAAATAGCCAATGTCGTAATTCCAATCAAACTTGGGTTAATGACTACATCTATGATTGTTGTGGTAGTTGCCGTCAGGATTAATCCAGATGAACGAGCGTGATTTCTTTGACGTAAGTCACAATCTTTGGACGGTTTCGAGAGCATAGGAATCACAAAAAATTCTATATCCATAATTAACTTTCGATTGATTGAATTTACATCAACCAATTTCCGGATATTTAACTCATATGTTTATAGGGTTAAATAATTTGTTTATTGAGTCAAAATATTGACTTTTAATTTATGTATGGATACCTAAAAAATAGTTTTTGTGTGTAATTTTATCTTTAATAAGTATATTATTACGTGGTCAATTTGATGAAAGTTTACTAGCAAATCTCCGTAATCTACATAGAAATATATTTTATTTGTCTATACTTCTGGAATTTCAGTAACTTAAATATTTAAAAATTGATTGATAGTAACCAATGAAATATTCATTGTTCAAAGGTTTTGGGCTTTCGTTTTACTTGGTTACTATGATTACTATTTAAATAGTAAACAAATACAAAAAATACCAGATTATTCTTTGATAGCAAAATTTTAGTAAACGATAGAATCTCAAAATTGTGGATACGAACTGACTAGTAATACCGTTTCAATTAAAGGTTGATACAAATAAGCAGCAGAGGTCGGGAAATTATTTGTATATATCATTTGGTGAAATGGTCTGAGCATTTGCGCCATCACATGAATTGCACTGCTTGGACGCGCAAATTTCTTTCACGAACTCAACTACTTTCATCTAAAACACTCGAGCCAAAAAATGCTTGATTATTGTTCGATGACGGAGATTATGCCCTATCATTAACTTTCAGACATTGATAGATCGTGAAAGAATCGCGTCTACTTCATCAAGTATGCATCAAGTTCTGAATACTGAGTAAATAAGCCATCAAGACTAGCTAGTTTCGCTTGATAAACAAGTGCTGTAGCGATAATCAAGCGATCAAATGGATCTTTGTGGACAGGGGATAAGCTGACAGCCTTGTAAGCAATTTCAGCAGTTATCGGCAGCAATTTAATTCCAGATGGCTCCAAAGCATCCTGAAACCATTGTTCGGCAGCGCAGGGTAGTTCTAGTCGTCCCCTTTGTTGTGCCAAGGCAACTTCATAGCATGATACGGGTGAAATACCTACCACAAGAGCAGTTTCAATAATGTCTTGCCAATGGGCAGGAAATCGCTCAAACTCTTGAGTGATGAACCATATCCAAATATGGGTATCGAGGACGATTATTTGAGACATTCCCAATCCTGTTCCTCAATTATGGGACTGACCAAATCGCCCAACGTTTTACCTTTACCCGCGATCGCCTTAGGGGGAGTGCGGCGTGATACTTGTGGGTTGGTATCTGAAAGAATCGTGACGATTACACGAGCTTTGGATATTTTCGGCTCATCTGTTAGCCACTTTACTTGACCATTTTCAAGAATGGCTTCATAGCTTTGAAGCATTGCTCACTCCGGCTTTAAAAGCTAACTAGGAAGAATACAAAGCGTTTCTACATCTCCAAAATTAGCATGAAAAATCTTCAGTGGAGCAACTGTTAGTATTCCTAGTTTGAATAATAATAAGTATTTCCGCTCTGTGTTTATTTGTCAGATTCGATTAAAAATATTATTTTGTTGCTTGAGTTTAGATTGAGTAACTGATGGTTGAGAGAGTTACATAATGCTTGGATGATAAATATTCCAGCAGTTACTATTGGCATTTTTAACTAACTTCTAGCCTCATTGAAAATAGTAACCAAGTTTTGAGTATCGCCATGATCAACTGAAAAATTTGTTTGACCAGCTAAATCAAAACTATTTATTCGCCCTTGAAGCAACTCAATAGGAATTTCCACGCAACTGCGAGTAGCCATCTGTGGTGATTTAGGTATGACAATCTCTCCATTGACATCAGCCCTAACATTTAGTTGACAACGTTGATAAGCGATAGAAGAGTCCTTGTCGCAATGAAACTTCTGTTTGCTGTAAGTCTTTCCACCTGCTTTTTGGATTTGCTGTCGAATCATCTTTTGGCTGTAGGATAGTTCTGATTTAAAGTAACGGGACATGACAGCCCGGATTTCTCACAAGTTAGAAAAAAATATTGATATACTCAAGATTCAGACTAATCGAATTTATACACAAATAACTCGGACTTAAAAAACTAGATATTCCTCAATATTAATACTGAGAATAATAGATAATTAAATACTCTAAATACTGAAATAATAAAATAAAAAACCTCTAGAGATAAAATCTAGACACGGTAAAATTAGAATTGAATAAATCCAACTCTAAGTGTAAGTGTAAGTGTAAGTTAATAATTCAGGTTTAAATCAGGTCAAATCAACTAAAATCAAGT
The DNA here is from genome assembly GCF_002367995.1 of Calothrix brevissima NIES-22. GTDB lineage: Bacteria > Cyanobacteriota > Cyanobacteriia > Cyanobacteriales > Nostocaceae > Aulosira > Aulosira brevissima. Next base: position 7,118,120 of record NZ_AP018207.1, on the reverse strand, counting down.
GAAATTAGGCAACATACTCAAATACTTGTAAGCAATTGCAAAAGTCTCTTGGTAAGGGCAAGCATTAGTAATCGCAATCAAAATTTCTCGGGTGCTAAAAGTGATAGTTGCACCTAACTTCAATAATTTTGTCCGAATAGTACCAATTTGGGCATTTCGTAGTTCTGTTTTAGCTAAACACTGTTCTCGTAAAGCGTTCATCAAAACATAGGCAATAGACGAAAACCACAAACGTAATTGATTACCAACGAATGTGTGGGTACTGGTTCTGTCACTTTTCAATTCTAGTTTTTGTTCCTTGAAACGATTCTCCATATCACCTCGCGGACAATATTTTTGGGTGTAAAGTCGTCCTGGCGGCACTAATTTAGTAGGTAGTGAAGTCACAACAAAGCGAGTATTTGCCCCTTGCTCACCATATTCAATTTTTGAAACCACACGACGATTACGACTCCAAGAGTCTAATGTTTTATAGTCGAGTGAACAATACCAAACTGATTCATCAACTAATGCTGTGGCTTGCTTTTTCAACTCTTGATCAGGAATAAATAAATTTTCAAAAAAACTGACTAAGGTTTGAAGTTTTTGTGAATATTCTTCAGCAGCTCGGTTTTTGGTCGATTGAGATAGTTGTAATAACCTATTGTTCGGTGCTAACCCAAACACATAATCTACACCTACTTGGGATTCGCACCATGCCATAATTTCTTCTCTGGAATACGCACTATCTCCGCGCACCAGAATTTTCACCTTACCCCAACATGAGCGTATTTGTTTAATTACCCTTTGTAATTCGGACAATGCTCCTTCTGCTGGATCTACATTAGAAGCACGCAATTTTGCTGCTAATAAATGTTTACCGCAAAAAATATAGAGGGGCGCATAACAATATCCTCCATAATAAGGGTTAAAGAACGCTTCTTCTTGATTTCCATGTACGAGGTCGTCGGTAACGTCCAAATCCAAAATTATCTGTCTTGGTGGTTTTGAATAGGATTCCAAAAATATTTCAACCAACAAATTTTCTATTGCTTCTGCCTGATGTTCAATGCGATGATACCGACTATCGGCTCTAGAAAGAAACTGTTTCTGGGCAGTGTTCGATACGATTTAAGGTACTTTTTCCAGCTAGAGTCGCTGCTTCATTCTCTAGACCAATTACTTTTCCCACCAGGGCGAACGCATCTAAAGTATACTTGGTGACTACTGAAATTGAGAATCAACGAAAAAATCAGCATTTAACATTTGATCCATTGTCCAAACCTCAAAGCGATCGCCTAAATTCTTGTCAATAAGCATGGCTTAATGCGATTATTTTTGAGCTTATTGAGAATAGCCTAGCCTTATTGACATGATGCGGCCGCCCTGCTTTTCCCACTGACAACCCAAACATTAAGTCGTGCCTTAACTGTTCATGGTCATTTATGTCTTCGTACCCCATGATTAAGCCATATACTCTCTGTGCAATTAAACTATCCACAGGATGCTTAATCCTTTTTGCTTCTCGGTAATCTTTAAAACATTTCGCTAACCGAGATGTTATTCCTCTTTTCCGGTCTAGTTCTGCAATTAAGCTTATTCCTGCATCCGATGTTACATTCTCACCCTTGAAATTAACTAGAACCGAGTATGAATCTACTTTTTCAAATTGGAATTGTTCCGGTATACAATCTGTGAATACTGGGGTCATGTTCAAAACTGCTGAAATTCTTTCCTAATCTACATTTTCACAGTTTTTGACCCCTCTTCTTTTAGCCTTTGTGAGAAATCCAGGTGATCTGTCCTCAAAATGATTGCGGCTATTGTAGCGATAAATGCCCTTCTCACGAATTGAGAAAACAGAATAAAATTCCTAGAGATAATAAGTTTTATCATGGGTGGTAAATAGTTTTACACCCAAAAAGACCTTTAATGGCGCTGGTAGGTACAAGAGCGCAGAGATAGTGAGTATGTGGTAAATAGTTTTACACCCAAAAAGACCTTTAATGACCCAATAAAAGCACCCGATAAAGGGTATAATGGGAATTATCAAGGAGAATGAGCAAGATATAAAAACCTTGAAAGGCTTACGCTGTAAGGATTTGACTAAAAAGCGGGAGATGGGACTCGAACCCACGACGTTCACCTTGGGAAGGTGACATTCTACCACTGAATTACACCCGCAAACAGCAGCTAACTATGAAGCTATAACTAGCTGCTATTATACCACAATCTGCCAAGGCTGAATTTAAGAAGCGGACTTTTCGCGCTCTGATGGCAGGCTGATGACTTCATGTTCGCCGGATGCAGAACGGGGTGGTTTTTTGCCGAAGCCGTAGCGTAATGTATTGGTTATCCAGCGTTGGAAGTTGTCAATATAGCTAAATATTACGGGTACTACCACCAATGTCAGCAATGTGGAAGTTGTGAAACCACCCATGATGGCGATTCCCATCGGTTGACGGACTTCGGAACCGACGCCAATTCCTAAGGCTAGGGGTAGAGTACCGGCGATTGTTGCTAGGGAAGTCATCATAATTGGGCGTAAGCGGGAGACGCCAGCTTCGATGAGTGCTTGACGTTGGCTTTTGCCTTCTTGCATGTTGATGATTGTATAGTCTACCAACAGAATTGAGTTTTTGGTGACAATCCCCAATAGTAGTACAATGCCAATTAAGGCATAGAGTCCTAAGGGTTTTTGCATGACCATTAAGGCTATTAGTGCGCCGCCTAAACAAAAAGGTAAGGCTGCCATAATCGATAGGGGATGCAGGAAGTTGTTATATAGCAAGACGAGAATTGCATAGATGCAGAGAATTGCTAATCCCAAGGCGCTACCAAAACCTCTAAAGATGTCTTGCATAATTTTTGCACCGCCTGAGGGTTGTTGCATGACTCCTGGGGGGAGATTTTGCATAATTGGCAGTTTATTTACTGCTTGGACTGCTTCTCCCAAGGCGATACCTTGTAGGTTGGCTTCGACTGCAACTTGACGGGCGCGATCGTAGCGGTTGATGGTTGCAGGGCCACTTCCAAAGCGGATATCTGCAACGGCGAGGAGGGGAACTAAGCTACCATTTTGACTGGGAACTTGGAGATTTTTGATATTGTTGATGTCTGCGCGTGCTCTGGGATCGATTTGCACGCGGATGGGAATTTGCCGATCGCTTAAATTATATTTGGCTAAGTTGGCATCGTTATCACCAATGGTAGCTAGGGAAGCTGTACGAGCGATCGCTTGCACGGTGACACCCAAATCAGCAGCCCGTTGCGGGTCGGGTATGACGAGAATTTCTGGTTTCACCAAACTGGCGCTAGAAGAGACTTCTACTAATCCGGGTATGGTGCGCATTCCCTTTTCTAAGGCTTCTGCGGCTTGGCTTAAGGCTTCGGGATTTTCGCTTCTGAGAACTATCGATAAACCTTTACGGCTATCACCTGGTACTTGGCTTTGGAAACTGATTCTCGCTCCTGGTATTTGTTGGAATAGGGGGCGAATTTCTTCCTCAAATTGTTTTTGGGAAATCTTGCGTTCTTCTTTGGGTTTAAGATTGACAGCGAGGGTAGCTGTACTTAAATCTTCAGTGGCTACTACCTGGGCAACATACGGATTTTTTAAGAGAATGTTGGTTGTCTGAGTTACTACCTGATTCATGTCTGCTAAGGTGGAACCAGGGGGAATTTCTATAGCGATGCTAGAAAGTCCGTAGTCGCCATCATCGACAAAACCCTTGGGAATCATCGGCACTAGCGTTAAACTTGCTATGAAAAAGGTGATCGCGATCGCAATTGTGGTTAATTTATGTCTGAGTGCCCATTGCAACATCAACTTGTAAGGCTGAAAAGTCCGGGGCTTGATCGTGCTAAGTTTTGTATTTTTCTTGTTTTCTTGGGGTAGTTTTAATTTAAAGTTGAATAATTGGGTAAATCTGGCCTTTTTCTGTGTATGGTCTTTATCCTTAAGTAAATACGCCCCCATCATCGGTGTAACCATCCGGGCGACTAAAGTTGAGAAAATTGTGGAAACGGCAACGGTGACACCAAAGGGTTGAAAAAATTGCCCCGGTATCCCACCCATAAAGGCTACGGGCATAAATACAGCAATAATCGTGGCGGAAGAAGCCATCACAGCTAATCCCACTTCATCGGAAGAATCATAAGCGGCTTGCAATGCAGATTTACCCATTGCCATGTGCCGTTCCATGTTTTCAATTTCCACAACCGCATCATCGACTAGGTTACCGACGGCTAGGGCTAAGGCTAGCAAGGTCATGTTGTTGAGGGTGTAACCTAATGCTTGCTGGACGGCAAAGGTGGGAATCATGGAGAGGGGGAGGGCGACGGCGGTAATTAATGTGGCTCGCCAGTCTCGTAAAAATACCATGATGACGATGACTGCCAACACTGAAGCCTGAATCAATTCATCGATGGTGCTTTCATAGGATTGACGGACAACATCAGCCCTAGTAAAGACTAAATCTAGCTTGACATCTGGGGGGAGGGTTGTTTCTAATTCTTTAACTGCGGCTTTGACTCCCGATTCTACTGTTACCATGACGCTACCAGTACTACGGAGAACCTGAAACGCTACCACAGGTTTGTTATTCAAGCTTGCATTTTGCCGCACATCACCAAATTGATCTTCGACAGTTCCTAAGCTGGAAAGAGGTACGGAACCGCCTCCGGGAAGGATGATTTCGTAGCTTTTCAACACATCCACGCTAGCGGCGCTACCTAAGGTGCGGATACTTTGTTCGCTACCACCTAATTCTGCCCTTCCGCCGGGTAGGTTAATATTCAAAGCGCGGATTTGGTCGTTGACTTGGGTGGCGGTGATCCCTAAAGATTGTAAGCGATTGGGGTCGAGGTTAATTCTGATTTCTCGGTCAACTCCACCGACACGTTTTATTTGGGCGACACCTTTAACTGCTAGCAAGGCACGGCTGATAGTTTGGTCTGTGAGGTTACTTAATTCTTCCACAGAACGACCATTGGATTTGACTACATAAGTCATGATCGCCCCGCCAGCAAAGTCTAGACGTTGGACTACTGGATCGTTGATGTCTTGGGGTAAAGTTTGGCGAATTTGGGCGATCGCATTTCTGACATCATTGGTAGCGCGATCGCTATTTGTCCCCAATAAAAAACTGATCGTGGTTGTCGAGTTACCATCAGTAACCTTCGATATCATGTTATCGATATTACCCAACCCAGCCACGGCATCTTCAATCTTCTTCGTCACCTGAGATTCAAGTTCAGCAGGTCCTGCACCTGGTTGGGTGACGGTAACTGTAACTGCGGGAACATCTACGTTGGGGTTAGTATCTATACCTAAAGAAGTGAAAGAAAACCACCCAACTATCGTCAGAATTAAAAATAATACTATCGTCGGAACAGGCTTTTTAATCGACCAAGCAGAGATATTAAAAGACATCGTAATTTATAGTTTTGAGTTTGTGCAAAAACTTAAGCGCAGTAACAAAAAGAGTCTTGTAAACTGACTCCTAGTCCCTAGCCCCTAGCCCCTAGTCCCTAGCTACCAATACTTTGTCACCATCTTTGAGATAACCTGCTCCTCTAACAATCACGTGATCGCCTATTTTTAACCCGCTTTTAATTTCCACTCTGTTACCGTTTATGGGTTCTCCTAGTTCTACTTTCTGAGCGCGAACAATGTCTTCACCCGATAGCATGAATACCACGACGCTACCATCAGGTTGGGGTTGGACGGCTTTTTGTGGTACTGTCATGCCCATAGCGTTATTGGTGGTAATCGCCGCACGAGCAAACATTCCCGGTTTGAGTGAATTTGTTGCTGGTAAGTCGATTTTGACGATAGCTTCCCTTCTTTGGTCGTTTACCATCGGTTCTATCTCTCTGACTCTTCCTTCCAACTTCACAAGCCGATTCATATCAGAGGAGACTTCTACCGTTGCGCCTACTTTGACTAAAGAAAGTTGAATTTCCGGGACTTTGGCTTGCAGTTCTAATTTGCGATCGCGAATAATTGAAAATAGCTTTTGTGTTCCGCCAATTACATTTCCTACTTGGGTTTGGGGTGGGATACCAGTGACATCGCCAACTCTAGCGAGTTTTTCAGCAATAATTCCCGAAACAGGCGCTAATACTAAAGTTTGTCCCAATTGCGTCTGTAATTGTCCTACTTTCGCCGCACTACTACGCACATCAGCTTGCGCCTTATTCACATTCGCTTGGGAAATACTGATATTTGCTTGACTACTACCTACATTAGCTTGAGCGCTACGCACATTTTCCTCTGCAACCCGCACTGCTTCTTTAGCTGTTTTCACAGTATAAGAACGAGTATCTAGTTCTTGTTGACTAATTGCCCCAGAGGCTGCAAGTTGTTGATAACGCTGGAAATTCTTCTCGGCTTCTTCCAATCGCGCTTTTGCTTGAGCTAAGTCTGCTTGTCTTTGTTTGACAATCGCCTGATTTGCTGAGACAGTTGCTAATTTAGATGCCACATCTGCTTGCTTAGATTCCACATCTGCTTGCTTAGATTGGACATCGGCTTTAGCTTGGATAATTTGAGTTTGCAGGATAGAATCATCTAACACTGCCAAGACTTGACCCTTTTTGACAAAAGCCCCTTCCTTAATATTTTCGGGAATTTGGCGAATTTGCAGACCATTACTTTGAGGTAACACAGGAATTAAATCCGATGCGGCGACAGTACCAGTAGTATTGAGTTTCTGGGCTATACTCGCAGGTTCTACAGCTGCAATGGTTACCGTCATCGCAGGTTTAGCAGATGATACTGGGTTATTGGCAACAGCCTTTTGTGGAGAATTGGTGTTATGTTTGAATGCACCCACACCACCAATGGCGATCGCAAATCCTAAACCAGTACCTAGCAGTAAAGGCATTAACCACAGGGGAGTTGACCGAGAATTGAGTTTTTGCCCAACATCAGCATCATCAGCCTTTAAAGCGTCTTCCATTCCCAATTCTGATGAACTTTCGTCACTCACATTCATACTTTTATCTCCTGTAATATAAATACTCTAATAGTTTTTTTAAATAAAGTTGAATATTTGTGAAGAAATATTAAACAAACCGGATTTGTTGAGGCTTTAACTGTCATATCTCTCTGCCTACAAGCATGACATCGGTAGTATTTTTATTACCATTGAAGAATATTTGCAATATATTTAGATATGCAAAATATTGTCAATGAGTATTTGCACTGAATTAATTGAAAATTTCTAGTATTTAATATGCAATTAACTGTTGACTGTTGACTGTTGACTAAAAATTCAACGGTAAATCAGTGAATTCAGAATTTGATTTGCTGATGACTTGCGCAAAACACTAAAATGATTGCGTGATTCACCAAAATGAGTAAGCGTTAAGACATTTTCAGAACTTGTTAAGACATTTCACTTACAAAAAACAGCAAAATGAGAACTCGTTAAGACGTTTCGAGAACTCATTAAGGGAGATTTTATTCCTTGGAATTATCACCGCAGAGCCAGAGGGGAAGGGAGCAAAGGGACTGAGCTATTCCCCTCTGTGCGCAGCGTTTGCGTAGCGTCTCGTAGAGAAGCAGAGCATGGGTAACAAGCCCCACCCTTCTTTGTTCTTAGAAAAAAATGTGTCTTGTATTTGTTATTAGAAAAGAATCGCGCGATTGATTACTGTACAAAAGCTTTAGAAGTCAGAAATGGCAGAAGTTTCCCGATAGTGACAGAAGATGACTAAACTGTATTGTAATTATCAGATCTCACAAAGTGTCTATGTCTAAGAATTGCCCCTAAATTTGCTAATAAACAGATGCTTGCCAAACCCAACAAAATGTATGTAGGAGCCATAACTACTCCAATCATAAACCAAGCAATTACATGCAGTATCATGAGTAGAGCAAAGATACTGGCAATTCCAGCAGCTTGCCACACCTGAACAGCCGGACGATGCAATAGTGTAAAAGTTATTGTCAATGAGGTAGCAAGTAGATTGGCTGGAATTAGAAAAGCACAAATACCAATACAGTAAGTGCTTGAAAATTCAGTTAACATGTTAAGTTCGAGCATTAGTTTTATGGCTAAGTTGTTAGCTTTTAATTGAATATTTGGCTTGAAAATCTTGTCTAGGCAGGACGCTAGAGTAGCTAGTTCTGCAATTAGATATGTCCCAAACTGGCATTTCTTGATAACAATGGCTACAACGCCAGTAAATACCACTATTACTTATATGACGGAGTAAACAATATGAACAGCAAGGGCAACTATGTTTACTCCACAAAGAGTTCCGGGTATCTGTAGTTGTATTTATTTTGCTGTTATCAGTTATCTTAAGAGTGGATAAAACTAGCATTTGTTTATCTTCCCTATCATTAATTTATGATTATATAATTGTGACATTAACAAGAAAAGCAAGTATTTATATTTATCAAAAAAACAAAAGAAATAAATCAAAAATATATTAAATTAATTATTTTTTAATCAGTCTTTGGCTTTGGTATCAAGACAACATCTATAACTTAGTACCTGATACTTGGCACAAGCAACACATCTATCATTTCGCCCAAAAACAAACCAAATCCGGCTATAAATGTTAAAATTACTAATGCATTTAGTTTGTTTAAACCAGTAAGACGCATTTCTAATTCTGCTAAAACAGTAGTTGCTAGCGGGGTGACAATGAGAATTCCTAAAATCGGGTTATTTACTGCTAAAGCAAATAGTATTATACTCACAATTAAAGAAATAAGAAAAATTGCCAACGAGCCTGGAAGAAAAAAACTCAACCCACGCTCAAACAGAGAACTATTTTTTCGTCCGCCAAAGACAGCTACAGTTGCTATAAAAATTCCTACAAGCCAAATAATATGATAAGCAGATAGATACCAACCGAAGAAAGCGTAAGCAACACAAAGTAGTAATAAAGATAAGCTAGTAATTTTCTTTAAAAAATCTATATTCATCACATTTTTTTGTTAACATGACTCAGAAAAAACGCTCAGAATCACGCTGTATTCTGAACCCAGATTCACATCCGATTGTAGAGCAACAACTTTAACTAGTAGTTCATCCCATGAGTTCTGAGTCGTTAGTGGTGGTTAGATCCCAGGCTTCTCTGAGAAGTCTGGGATCTTGTAGCTCATCAAAATTAATCACATGAACTACTAGCTATTGTTAAACCTAGCTGACAGCCAATGCAGTTAGCAGTGTCAGAGCAACAAACACGAGAGCTACTACTCCCTGGAAGATGTAGCGCTGTTGCTGTTTGGTTGAAGGATACTCTGCCAAGGACATAGCAGGCTGAATTGTGTAGTTGTTGATCATTCCCTCATCATCTACTGTGTAGCCATTAGCGAGGGGTAAATTGAATAATTGACTACCTTCTCTGTGTGTACGTGCTTGAACTTCGGCGGGTATCAGTTCACTACCATCACTAGAAAGATGGGCGATGGCGTTCCGCCCAGCGTAGCTAATCGCTTTATTCGGTTTCTTTCCTGCTTTTAAATCTCCTTGCTTATTGAAATGCATTTCCAATGGCTCGCAGATGTAAACCTCCGTTTCCATAAAGAAGCTGTCAGCAGTCATACAATCATCAAGGTTGAGGGTCGTCCCTTCTCTATCGGTGTAGCGCATGGGCGTGACCTCATATTTAAGGTATATGTAATTATTATAACAAGTTATTTACAAAATTTAAATACTTATGATATTATTCCTATCTTTTTAGCTTTGAGCTAAAAACATTTTTATTTTTATAAACACAAAGAAACCCCTGAAACGCGGGGGTTCAAAGGGTTATGCTGCGGCAAATGGGTTGCTCGCTACCTAAATAGCCCCTTTTTAATAGAATATTTACAGTTTCAAACCCCAAACTTGTTCTACTGGCTAAAGCCCATATTAAGTAGTTCTTGGGGAGATGCCAGTACGTCAATTGCCACAAAGAAAATCTTGCCTTGCGGATTGAGCAAGAACCGCCATGCTAGATTTATGCCAACACTGTCACCAAACCAGGGAGTTTGCACTTTACCCGTCACTTGAATTTGGGTGAATTCTCCTTGTGTTGGTTCAGATACCCCTCGCTCTGGTATGAGCTTGAGTCCGTAGCATTCTTCGCGCATATAGGCGAGGATGTTCTGCTGACCAACAATCGGTTCTTGGAAAGGGGGTTGCAAAGCACCATCTTCAGCAAATAAAGCCACAGCTTCTTGGAAGTCAAAAGCGTTCATATTCTCCATATAGCTTAGGACTATCAAGTTGTTGATGCCCTCAATACTGACCTTAGCTCTGGGCGCGATATATGTAGGTGGAACCACAGGTTCTTTGACTTTTTGGGTGTTAACCGTTGGGGCATCCCCCATATTGACGACAATATTTTGTAATACGGTGAGTTGTTGACCCCCTTCAAGTTTACGGATAGCTTGGAGGACATTTGATGCTTGGGCAGATAGTTCATAACTTTCTGGAATGGGAGCAACAATTCCTTGTTTCATCCACTCACCTAACTGATACCAGAAGCCCAACTTGATATTTGTGCCAAAAGATGAATATGTACGACAGATGGGAGTATCACTATGGTTAACTAGATCGCACATAACTTGCGTTTGCTCTATTGCAGGCATCTGCTTGATTTGAGTCAGGGTTTTTTCTGCGAAGACCATATTGGCTGCTCCCATAGCAGCAGGAGTGATTGTAACTCCCATCTCAGTATAGGCAAACCAAAGTAAAGCCAACTGATCCTCAGCACTGAGTTGGTTGCATGATTCAATCGTAACGGGAATTGCATTAACAACTTGAGTGGCTGGAAAAATGGAGCGTGCAGACTCGATAGTAAACGACATTTTTCAAAATCTCCAGAACGAAATTACATTAATTGATAGTGTTTCAAAAATGGTGATGCTAGCTTGAAATGGGCATGGGGCATTTGGCATAGGAAAGATAGATTTTCATATTTGGTTGTCAGATGTTCTCGTGATTGACTAGCTTGAAACTGACGGTTCTAACTGCTGTTCAAGACTTAAATCACCATGTCTAGGAAAATCATTCAAAATCCGTTGCGCGATCGCATATGATGACTGTTGGCAAATAGCTGAACAGGCAAGCACAGTCAGGAACTCATCTGTATCCAGAGGTTTGGTAAACCATAGGTCAAACCCAGCCGACAAAGCCCGTTCACACATCTTTTCATCGACGTAGCCTGTCACAGCAATCCCTAACACCACTTGCCCTCGCTTTTTCGCTTTGCTTTTCACTTTTTGAATTAGGGCATAGCCATCTTCGTTGGGCAAGCTAATATCACTCACGACGATATAAGGTTGCCATTGCTCAAATATCTCCAGAGCTTGCGGGACTGAAAACGCTTGTCTTACCTCAACACCATAGAGTTGTAGCAGGAGCATCATCAAATCGCAGCAATCGACATTATCATCTACGATGAGTACTTTCAGCCCTGCAAGGGTTGAAAGATTCTTATTAAGAAATCTATTACTTGGATACATAGCTACTCCAATTGAGATTTCATGTACGACGAGTGTGAAAAACCCTCAGTAATTCCTTATAAAAGTGAATTTTTAGAGAGCAAGAATATAGCATCCTTTCTTCTACAGCATGACAGGCTGCTGTTTGATTTCGGGGGTTATTTGGTTAACTTCAACATGAAAAGTAAGAAAAGTTTTAGAGATGAATTATTTCCAGATTTTTTTACTAAAAAATATCCAGATATAGGAATCTGCTTTGATTCCTGAAATTATTTGCGTAGGGAGGGAACAGGGAACAGAGAACAGGGAAGAAGGAATCAAAGTATGCTGAGTTTTTTTTCAAAAATCAAATATAAATCCTATACTTTTAGGGCAGTGACTATTTATATTTATAGTCACTGCCCTATAGATACTATTTCCTATTTAAGCGGTTGCTTATGCAGGAATCAACACTGTATCAATGATGTGGATGACACCATTATCAGCAGCAACATCTGGTGTTGTAACTGTGGCATTGTTTATCTTGACACCTTTAGAAGCGTCAATTTTCACATCTTCACCTTCAACGGTTTTAGCTGATTTCAGCTTCACCACATCCGCCGCCATCACTTTGCCGGAAACAACATGATAGGTCAGGATTTTTTTGAGCTTGGGAATGTCTTGAAGCAATGCCTCTACTGTACCTTTGGCAAGCTTCGCAAACGCTTCATCAGTGGGTGCAAAGACGGTGAATGGCCCAGTTCCTTTAAGAGTATCTACTAGACCAGCAGCTTTGACAGCAGTTACTAGGGTACTGAAAGAACCAGCATTAATAGCAGTATCAACAATATCAGCCATGTGTTTTACCTGGGGAGCGTGAAATCTGTGTACAAGGTTTAGTATGACACCCTGTTGTCATAAATCATGTTTAAGCAACTGTTTGAATAGCGTATAATTTGTCTGATTTGTAGTAAAAAGTCACAATTAATTTGAAATAAATTTAAAATATATTCTGTCAAATTATGATTTAGTAAATACAAAATATTTATCGCTAAAATCCCAAATAAATTTTTTTAATAAACTTTCCCAATTTAAGAGGATGTTTTTCAAATTTCAGGTGATATATCAAATATTTTTAGAGGTTGTTTGAAAAGTTTTTGGCTGTATTTTAACACTGATTTATCCCCCAACCCCCTTTTTTAAGGCAAAGCTGTTTCAGTCCTTTTAGGGAATGAAACAGATCTGCTTTTTGAAGGAGGATTTAGGGGGATAAAACCACAGCACCCGTGTGTACACCGTAGCCTGAAAAAGGGGGAATTAAAAAGAATCTTAGCCCCTTTTTCAGGGACGACTATTGGAGATTAGTAATTAGGTAGTCGAAGTAAGTACCAACTTCCCTTGCATCTTCTGCAGACAACATTGAGATAGTGATGTTTTTCATTGCACGGACACTTTCAGCAACCGCATCAATTGGGGTGCCGAGAGATCTGTACATTTGCCGCACACCAACAATCCCGATCTCTTGAATTGGCGTAGTATCTCCAGCCGCTACGCTGTAAGTAATCAACCGTAGATAGTAATCCATATCCCGCAAGCAGGTGGCAGTCATATTTTCGCCATAGGCATTGCCACCTGGAGCAACAAGGCGTGGAAACTTCTGAAAAATTTCCTTTCCAGCTTGCTTAACAATAGTTGCGCGGCTTTGAGTTAAAGCTTCCACAAGTTGCAAACGGCGCTGACTGCTCTTAACAAAGATATTAATCTGGTCTAGTTCTCCAGGAGTGAGATAGCGAACCTCTGCATCTGCATTTAGAATCATCTTGGTAATAATACTCATTTACAAACTCCTGAAAGATTTAAATTAGGCGTATATTGAGGACTGCTGCAATGAACTACATCGCTTGTCCTCAAGCATGACAAGGCCTGTGCCATTTCTTGGTTTATTTGGTTAACTACGATATGAAAAATCATCTTTAATATCTAGCGATGAGCAGTAGCGTTAATCTCAAGGCACTGCTCACCAATAGCAAACTTATTGTCCAGTCTTAGCTAGAGAAATAATTGGCAGACTCTAAGAGGTCGTTATGCGTTCTGCCATCAGGCATTTTTGCTCCCCTGAGATTAGCGCCGCTGAAATTGGCTCCTTTTAGTCCAGCCCAGTTGAGATTAGCACTGCTTAAATCTGAATTGCTCAAGTCTGCATTATCCAAATGTGCCCCAGTTAAATCTACCCCACTCAAAATTGCTTTAGCTAAATTTATTCCTCTCCAGTCTGCTTGCCTAAAATTTCTTTCTCCGGCTGCATATCGTCTTAAAACTTCATTGGCATCCATATTGGTTGCCTCGCAACTTGTAGCGTTGTCGCTGTTTATATTACTATTATAACTCACAACGTATCATTGTAGCAGCACCAGTTTACTCTTTGCGATCGCATCTTGTTAGGTTGTGTGGCAAAAACAGTTACACGATCTTATTTGCTTCCTCAACTGCGGCATTCAGTGCTTGATAGGCTGTTTCATAACAACCAAACAAGCAGGAGTCAAAGTCTGCAATGGGGGATGGGTTGCGCTCGAATACGTTATCGATAGCGATCGCGTAAGAATAATTTCTTTGATTTAAAGGGTGGGAATGTACTGCCACATACCACTGTAGAGTAATTCCACCCTCAAATTTAGTCCCGTCTTTTTCTAGGATTGGTTTATACATTGTTGCCTAAACTCCTGATAGCTTTAGTCGCTCAACACTAAGGTACTTTCAGGTACTTTAGTTAGATGCGGAAATTAACACCTCTGTGTAGGAGAATAGTTAAGGTGTTAAAATCTAGCATTAGTTGACCAAGATGGATTTAGATTCAAGTTGCGATCGCCCATTACCGTGATGCACCAAAGCTGCCATTCCTTGTTCTGATGCACGTAACTCCTTGTCAGAGATTTCTGGCTCCTTAGTGTAAACTGAACTCAACAAGATATTCAAAACTCCACTTTCTTCAGCTTGATGGACGGCGCGATGGGTAATCAGTTCGCCTACATTCAGAATCACATCGTCTTCTGGGTCAAGAATGACACGGGTAACTGGACGACCCAATGCTTGTTCAATCCGTTGCTTCTTCATTGCCCTTGTGCTGCGTCCTTGTAGCTTTTCAGACTGCTTTTTCAAGGCTTGCCAGAAACTGTTGAGGTTCTTTTGGGCGACACTTGCTCCGTCGCGCAGTTGAACTTTGGTTTCTAACCAAGTGTCATTAGCGCTAGAACGGGCTGCGGTTGCCAAATGTAGACCAGCAGCGTTGAGTAATTCTAATTCTTTACCGTAAGCCTGGGTACGATCAAGAACGGATTCGGTCACAATTTGCCCAGATGCGGCAATAATTAAGCCGTCGTTAGCACGCACTGTTTGCAAGACTCTGCGCCCTTTTGCTTGTAGGATCGCTACCTGTGCAGCCACCCCATCAACTGAGTGACGCAGATTAGCGACGCTACTGTGAGTTGCGTTCCCAATTTGATTGCTAGTAGATTGGATTGCTGCTTGCATATTGCGGCTGATGTTTGCAGTGAGACTACCACCGGTAGCTCGATAGAGTTCATCAAGGATACCCAAGCGATCGGCCGCTTCTGCATCGACTAGGGTGACTTCTTGCCCTTGTAGTAGCAATACATTTCCGTCTGGAGTCCGCACATCCTGCTCAACCTGCTTGCCAATCACATATACCTTTTGCTCTGCAGGGTCAATCAGATTATTTGTCAGCGAAGCAGTCGCATCTCGATTTAGGTCTTGCAGTTTGCTGCTAGTAGCATCAGTTGCATTCTGCAATTGCTCACCTGCATTCTGCCTTGCTTGTTGTAGGCTACGGTTCACGTTCTCTACTGAACTTTGCAGTTGCTGATTTACGGTTTGAACTGCTGTTTGCAGTCTGCGGTTAGCAGTCTCAGCCGAGTCTTGGAATTTATCTTCGGTTGCGTTAACGGCTCCTTGGATACCACCAACCTGTTCTGCCATCATTTGAGCAGTTTCTGGAGGCACAAAAGCAACATCGGCACCAATTTTCAGCGTTTCGGGAGCAGGAACAAACGATCGCCCAGAGTAAACATCGGCAAACACACCACCTGAAACTTCGTATCCTTCCACCAACCCACTATGCTCATCAAAGAACAAATCAACCAGTCCGCCAAGATCCAGTCCCTCAGTGGTGAGAATTCTCGTGCCTCTCAGCACGATATTATGATGCAAAATCTCTTTAATTGCCGGCACAAGATGTGCCTCAACAACAGATTGTTTCGAGTTAACGACGATCGCATCTAACCCTATAGCTCGCACCTCTTGCAGAGGAATCACTTTTGCATCCCGAAACAGTCCCTTCTCTTCAACTAAAAAGCCCAAAATTTGATTGCGATTTTGATCGAAAATTAAATCTTGAATTCGTTCAATTTTTTTACCCGCGTCGTATGTGACGACAACTTTATCGATAATATCACTACCTTTACGCATTTATTCCTCGCAGTTTTTATTGATTGGGTTGTCCAGTCACTTGTTCGTTAGTTGGCTGACTTTTTAGCTGAAAATATCTTCCCTCTCGACCAAAGCCAGCAACAACATCAATCCAGCCAAAGTATTCGAGGAGTACCCCAAAGATAGCGAGCAAGATGATGATAACGGTGATGTTTGCTCCAGTATTAGAGCGTTGTCCTACGAGTCTTGGCATTTTTTCCTTTTAGTTTATTGTTATTTGTTATAGCCAGAATTGCTGTCAGTTTTAGACAAGATTATTTCCACCAAAAATATAATTTATCTACCTATTTATCGGATAATGCCTTTGTTGACTTTGTTCTTTAAAAATAAATAAACTCAAAAGATGTATTTCTAAAGATACATTTTTGATTTACTTGTTTTCAAGCTATTGAAGCTATTTCTGAAATAAATATTTTTAGCCTTACTACTATTGTATTGCTAAAAAGATAATTTTAGTTCCGTCTAATGGTAGGCTATTTTTAAAAAAATAATTTATCAGTGCAAAATATCCAAATTTTAGGCTATTCAAATTTTCCTTAAACCTAACTGGAAAATAAGGGCTAGGGGCTAGGGGCTAGGGGAAAGAGATTTTCATGTTTGGTTGTGTGATTTTCTGGTGATTAGCTGATTTCAAACAGCAGGGGTTGGCTTTGCTGGATAAAAGGTTTAAGTGTGTTTGTAATATTTGAGTTTGTTTTGTCTCTCAGATTCTCAAATAATACTGTGAAGGGCAGGGAATTATTTCCTCGACTGCTGGCTGACTATTGTTGAAGCCAGAGACAGCAATCGTAATAACTTTACCCTCAATTGTTCAGCCAAAAAATATTTTGAGATTGGCTAGAGAGTTTTAGAACTTTGATGTGTGATAATTAAAGACAAATGTTCATAGATTTTTTGGGGAGGAGTTCTTAAATCCCAAACTATTCCCAGCCATGAAAGTACCTTGAGAATGTAATGGGTACAATCTATTTCCCACCAATAAAAACCTTGCCGTTCTGAAGCCGGATAATAATGATGATTATTATGCCAACCTTCACCGAGAGTTATGAGAGCTAAAAACCAATTATTGCAACTACTATCTGTTGTATCAAAACGGCGATAACCAAAGATATGGGCAAGGGAATTAATTGTAAAAGTCGTGTGATAAAGTAGCAAAGTACTTAAACAAAATCCCCATACAAGCATTTGTAACCCAGTAGTTTTAAGCTGAGGAATACACAATTGAAGCGCTATACCAATGGAAGTTACAGTGATTGCTAGCGCAATAGGAACAGTCATATGGAAACGGTTTAACCACCGTAACTCTGGATATTTGGCAAAATCTCGGACTTGCTTTTCGTCTGTTTTGGAATATTTAGGGCACATTACCCAGCCAATGTGCGACCACCAAAAACCATGAACAACCGGAGAATGAATATCTTGCTCTGTATCTGCATAGCGGTGGTGATGACGATGACGCGCTGCCCACCATAGTGGGCCTAACTGAGCTGAGGAATTGCCTAAAACAGCAAGAATAAATTGAAACCAACGCGTTGTTTTATAAGTGCGGTGTGAAAAATAACGGTGATATCCTGCTGTGATTCCAAACATCCTGATGAACCAAAGAATGAGGCAGGTAATGAGAGCAGCCCAACTAAAACCCACCCAAAAAATTAATAGGCTACTGATATGAATTGAGATAAAAGGAATATTACCTAAAATATCTATTTTATGTTCTTGTCTTGATAACATAAATTGCCAGCTTTTGATTCAGGTTCACAAATAGCAATGATTACTATTAAAAAACTTCGTTTGAAATATCTGTAATATTGCAACTTCTGGTTATAGTAATTTGCTTTCTAATTCTGCTGTCGTCGCTCTAAAGAGCTAAGCAGTGTTTATAGAGAAGTGCTACCTCTTTACTTTTCCAACATGACAAATCAGTGTTTGAGATGAGGGTGTGGCAACTGTTAGAGATGTATAAAATGAGTGAATAGCGTTTGAATTTGTTACAAAACTTAAAAAATTTGGATTAAATTCTAGTCGGATTCTGACTTTTGTATGATTTAACTAGAGCGAAAAATATTTAGCATAAGAAAAAGTATAAAATCCTTAGTATTCATAAAAATTTAAGTTGTGAATTTTAATATGAGTTTTTTGTCTTATGGTCAGGCGATCGCTCCAAGCATCACAGATTGGGATTGAACAGGCTAAAAGAGCGTTTGCCCGCAAGGGTTGGACTCAGGAAAATTTGGCGTTAGAAGTCGGCTTAAAGACTAGACAACCTATTTGGCGGTTTTTCTCTGGGCGTCCGGTTGAGCGTCATATATTTTTAGAAATTTGTTCCATATTGGAATTGAATTGGCGGGAGATTGCTGTCGATCCGCCCGACGAATTCTTTGATCCCACAGAAATTGCCCAGCCTCCTGTCTTAGATATTGATGTCTTAGTGCAACAAGTGCGATCGCAACGCCAGGAAAAAATTCAAGACCAATGCGGGATATTGCAGTTATTAGATATGGGTCATCCCGTTGCCCTCGATGACATATATATTGATGTCAATATTCTAGAAGACATCCCCAGCCAACAGTGGTTAGATATCTCTAACTTGCAAAACCTGAAACCAACTGAATTTGAACGTTTTGGCTTAGGGGAGGTTGAACAGAAACAAATACCAGGTATGCGGGCAGTCGAAACTTACTCCAAGCTCAGGGTGCTGGGTAAACCGGGAGTAGGTAAAACCACCTTTTTGCAACATCTTGCTATTCAGTGCAACCAAGGCGCATTTGCAGCAAACCAAGTTCCTGTTTTCATCGTACTGAGGAATTTTGCGGAAGAATCTAGGGTAAGTGGCGAGTTCAGCCTCTTACACTATATCCGCCAGGAATTTGTTACGTCTGGAATTACAGAAGAATCTGTGATTGAAACATTGCTTGAGAAAGGTAGAGTATTGCTATTGTTCGATGGGATGGATGAAGTTCTTAACCAAGAAAGTAATGCTGTCTTAAGAGAAATTCGCAGATTTTCTGACAAATATCACAAAAATCGGTTTGTAGCAGCCTGTCGAACAGCGGCTAAAAAGCTCACGCTCCGGGGCTTTACCGATGTTGAGATTGCCCCGTTTACTTCTGAACAAATCCGCGCCTTCGCTCGAAAATGGTTTGTGGCATTCACGAAGACAAACACGCAACATGGGCAGGCACAGTCCCTTCAGTTTATTCATAAGCTAGACTTACCTGAAAACTGGCAATTTCGCCAACTCGTGATCACACCCCTATTTCTGCATCTAGCCTGCTGGGTGTTCCACGGTCAGGAAAAATTTCCCACTAAGCGGACTGATTTTTATAAGCAAGGGCTAGATTTACTCTTGGGCAAATGGGATGAAGCTAGAGGCGTTGAACGGGATGAGGTTTACCGAGGGTTTTTATTACCACAAAAGCTCAAGTTGTTAAGTCAGATAGCTGCCGCAACCTTTGAAGGGGGTCAGTACTTCTTTGAGCAACGGGTGATTGAGCAATACATCAGTGACTATATTCGCAATCTCCCTGAAGTTTCAATGGAGCCAGAGGAACTGCAATTAGAAAGTGAAGCGGTACTAAAGGCGATAGAAGCCCAACATGGGCTACTAACAGAACGAGCGCGGGGAATTTTCTCCTTCTCTTATCTGGCGTTTCAAGAATACTTCACGGCGAGAAAAATCGTTGCCAGCCATAACCTACAAGCATTAGAGCAAGCTCTGGCAGGATTAGTCAGTCACATCACTGACCCTCACTGGCGCGAAATTTTCTTGTTAACAGCTGCCATGCTTCGGAGTGCAGACGGGCTGGTGCAATTGATGAAGCAACACATTGATGCACTAGTCGCCCAAGATCCTTACCTCCAAGAATTTCTGACATGGGCAAGCCAAAAATCTCTGACTACCCCGTCGCCACCAAAAGTTGCGAGTACCCGTGCATTTTACCTTGCCCTTGCCCGGAATCCTCGCATAGCTTCTCACTTTACCCTAGCCTGTACCCTCGACCAGGGAATGCTTCTGGATGCCGTGTTAGATAACTTACTGCTGGAATGTGCGATCGACCGCAGCCAAGATTTTGCCTATGCTCATGCCTGTGGAGATGCTCTCTCGAACATTCTGAGCATTGTTTTGGATGCTGGACTCCATAAATCCTTGCAACAACTTCAGGAGCAATTGCCGAACCCTAATCAAAACCAAGAAAAATTTCAAGTATGGTGGCAGGCACACTCTTCAGCTTGGATTGAACAATTAAAAATGACGGTGATGAATTATCGTAACATTAATCACCATTGGCAATTTAGTCAACAGCAACAGCAAGTGTTGCAACGCTACTATGATGCCAATCAGCTACTTCTCGATTGCTTGAATAGCAATTGTGAGGTGACATCTGCGATTAGGCAAGAAATTGAAGCCACTTTATTGTTGCCTCAAAAAGAACTTGAAGATAGGGAATGGCAATAGGCATTGAAGTGAAAAGTAAGTAGGGCGGTGCAATTAAACATAACTGGCGTACCCCTGCGGGGAAGCAAGCTATGCGTAGCGTCTCCGACAGGAGAGGGCTGTCATTCTTACAAAGTTCTGAGCGCCGGAAGTCGGCGCTCAGACTTTGCGCTTTGTTATTTGTGAGCCACTGCGTTGGACGGGTTCCCCGGCTTGTTCGCCGGAGGCGTTCCCGCAGGGTAGCAAGTAGGGTCATTGGTAAGGGTTTCAAGCCAATTTACGTAAAGTACATAGTTTGGTTTTTTTCCACCGACTTACTTATTTGGTGATTTTATTTCTTGGCAGTCCCTGATTATTTTGTATGGGCTTCTCAACTACTCATAATCCGGACATTATTGAGCTTGAAGATACAAGGTTGGGTTTCATACCTCAACCCAACGCATCAAAACCTTGCCCATTTTCCCATTCCCCTTGCCGCAGCCAGACTGAGAAAGATGATTGATTTTGTCTGAAGATGAAAGGATAGGCTATCGTATGGGAAAAATAAACCAATAGAAAACAATCTCATAAGATAACAAAGGAGAAAACCTGTATTATTGTCAATTAAAAAGAAGATGAAACTAATCTAGTACAACACGGTGTAAATAAAGCTACCATTTCCAACAGTCACAAGCCTTGATGTATTCACCTTTTGACTTTTGACTTTTGATTTTTGACTTCCGCGTAGCAGTACTAGCATTTTTGCAAATAATCAAAAAATTCTTAACAAAGAGAGTAACCACAGATGTTCAATGCTACAGAAATTTTAATTGATGCTTTTGTTAATCAAATTCGTGAAGGCTATCGTCGTACCTATGGCGCTTACAAAAATGATTATCAAGATATCATAGCTTGGGCTGGCAATATGGCTTTAGAAAATATTGCCAATAGTGACGCCCTTTATCATAACGTCGAACACACTATTTTAGTCACCCTCGTAGGACAGGAAATTTTACGCGGTAGACATATCCGCGAAGGTGGGGTTTCTAGTGACGATTGGTTACATTTTATTATCTCCTTAGTATGTCATGATATTGGTTATGTCAAAGGAGTTTGTCGGCAAGATCAAGAAGCCGAAGGTTTATATGCTACAGGTAAAAATCACGAAATGATTTCTTTGCCGGCTGGTGCTTCTGATGCTAGTCTCATACCTTATCATGTCGATCGGGGTAAACTATTTATTGATGAACGGTTTGGCGGACACAAATTAATTGATGCTGAGGTAATTAAGTCGAATATTGAATTAACTAGGTTCCCCGTTCCCAAAGCCGAAGATCATCAAGATACTATTAATTATGCAGGCTTAGTCAGAGCAGCCGATTTAATTGGACAATTAAGCGATCCGCGTTATTTAAAGAAAATTACTTCTTTATTTTATGAATTTGAAGAAACCGGGATGAATAAAGTCTTAAACTATCAAAATCCTGGCGATTTGCGGAAGAATTATGCCAAGTTTTACTGGAATGGTGTTTATCCTTATGTGAAAGATGCATTACGTTACTTAGCATTAACACAACAAGGTAAACAAATATTAGCAAATCTTTATTCTAATGTCTTTGTTGTAGAACATGAAAAACAGCAAGAAGAATTAAGGATGTTGGTTAATAGTCATTAGTCAATGGTCAATCGTCAATGGTCAATGGTCATTAGTCAATGGTTAAGGGTTAAGGGTTAATGGTTAATGGTTAATGGTTAATGGTCAAAGAATTCCGGACTATTGACTTTTGACTCTGGACTATTGACTATTGACTTTTGACTCTGGACTATTGACTTTTGACTGTTGACTTTTGACTCTTAACCCCTGACTATAAACTATTGACCCTTGACTTTTGATTAAAATTATGGATTGGTGGCAAAGACTAAAGAAGAATCCTTTGGCACGATTTGGGGCAATTTTGCTATTAGTGTTTTATATAGCCGTAATTGCTGCTGATTTTGTCGCCCCTTATCGACCATGTGACACTGCTGATTTATCTAGCGGTCGGTGTGATGCGCTAAGTAATAGTTCCTTATTGCCACCAACAAAGATTTACTGGACTACACCTTCAGGACAGTTTATCGGCCCTCATGTATATCCTACAACCCAAGGAGACACTAATTTAGAAACAGGCGATCGCCAACTGATAGTAGACTTTAAAAAACCTTCACCCCTGCGTTTATTTGTCTTTGGTTCCGAATACCGCCTGTTTGAACTGAGTTTACCCCTACCTCCCAAATGGGATGAAGTTACTATTATCCCCGGTATTCCCTTTAATTTGCATTTATTTGGCACAACTGGCGAAGGTAGATTTAATATTTTAGGTACTGATGACCAAGGACGTGACCAATTTAGCCGATTAATACATGGCGGTCGTATTAGCTTATTTATTGGCATCTTTGGTGTAATTATCACCTATCCTTTAGGTTTAATCATCGGCGGTATTTCTGGTTATTTTGGCGGTATAATTGATACCTTAATTATGCGTCTAGCAGAAGTGCTAATGACTTTCCCTAGCATCTATTTATTGGTGACATTAGGCGCAGTTTTACCGCCAGGATTAAGCAGCACTCAGCGCTTTTTATTAATTGTAGTCATTACTTCGGTCATTAGCTGGGCAGGTTTAGCCAGGGTCATTCGCGGACAGGTACTCTCAATTAAAGAACGAGAATTTGTCCAAGCAGCACGAGCAATGGGAGGTAAACCAATATATATTATTCTCCGTCACGTTTTGCCCCAAACCGCTACCTATGTAATTATTTCCGCTACCTTAGCCGTTCCCAGTTTTATCAGCGCTGAAGCAGTACTTAGTCTCATCGGTTTAGGAATTCAGCAACCAGACCCATCTTGGGGTAATATGCTTTCTCTGGCCAGTAATGCTTCAATTTTAGTATTGCAACCTTGGCTAATTTGGCCGCCAGCCGTGTTAATTATTCTCACAGTCCTTGCGTTTAACTTACTCGGAGATGGGTTAAGAGATGCACTCGATCCCCGCAGTTTACGGCGTTAGATATTAGTTTACAGTACATCACTATATTCTAGAGGGTATACCATTGCCCATACGTGTCAACTTAACGCAAAACCCTTGCCAATAAGTGATGAGAGAATTTGATCGCTTACCAATAACGAAAAGCGTTACCCCACCCCGGCTTTGCTGTCGCAAAACCTCCCCTCCCCGTAAACGGGGAGGGGATTGAGGTGTGGGGTAAAAGGCTTGTGGGGTAAGCATTTGAACTTAAGTTGACACCAATGGGCATTGCCATGCCCCTACCATCTGTCGCATTATTTTGTTCATTACGAATGAAAAATAATATCATGTCCGGGTAATTAGTTATGATTCCCATAATCATTGCACCCCACCCCTTAATCCCCTCCCCGCAAGCGGGGAGGGGAGATAAAGCGTCGCTTTGTCGGGGTGGGGTTCTTAGGGTTTAGTAAGTAATCAAGCGGACATGATATGACCAATGACCAATGACAAATGACAAATTACGAATTAAAATCAGTCTCCACCGCACCTAAAGCTTTTAATGTCGCTACCTGTGCGGGAGTTAAACCTGTAATTCCGGTGATGTTCATTCCTTCATAAGGTCTTTCTACTTGCAAAACTTGGAGACATTCACCTGTATGCACATTCCATAATTTTATCGTGCCGTCGCCGCTACCACTGGCTAAGGTATGACCATCAGGATGAAATGCTACAGACCAAACTCGGTTAATATGTGCGGGTAAGGTACTTATACATTTACCTTCATCCACTGACCATAATTTTACTGTTTGGTCGTCACCGCCACTGGCTAAAATTGTTCCGTCGGGACTGAAGGCGACTGACCAAATCCAGTTACTATGTCCTTGGAGAATTTTTACGCATTCACCATCATTTACTGACCATAGTCTAATTATTTGGTCGTTTCCGCCACTGGCTAAAAGTTTTCCGTCGGGACTAAATGCTACAGGGCCTACTTGTCCGGTGTGTCCTTGTAATATTCTGAGATATTGGCGATTGTTTACTGACCATAACCGCACTTCTCGATCGTAACCGGCACTGGCTAAAATTTGTCCGTCGGGACTGAAGGCGACTGACCAAACTTGATTGGCGTTTTCTTGTAAAACATGCAAACATTTACCTGTGCTGACAGACCATAATCTAATTGTGCTGTCGTGACTACCACTAGCTAAAATTTGGCTATCGGGACTAAAGGCAATGGAACGGACTTTATGCTGATGTTCGGCTAAAATATGGAGAGATTTACCATCTTTGACTGACCATAATCTAATTGTGCGGTCATGGCTGCAACTAGCTAAAATTTCTCCATTAGGACTAAATGCTACTGACCTGACTTGCTGAGTATGGGCGTCTAAGGTTCTCCGACATTGGTTATTAACAATTGACCATAATCTGACTTTTTGGTCAAAACCACCACTGGCTAAGGTTTGACCATCGGGACTAAAGGCGACTGACTCGACACCGTTAATATAACCTTGAAATACTTTAATACATTCACCACCACTGACTGACCACAGTCTTACAGTTTGGTCATAACCTGCACTAGCTAAAATTTTACCATCAGGACTAAAGGCGACAGCCCAAACGCGATCGCTATGTCCTTGCAATATTTGCAAACATTCAGCGTTATTAACTGACCATAATCTTACGCTTTGGTCGTAACTACTACTAACTACGGTTTGATTATCTGGACTAAATCTTACTGCTAAGACGCGATCGCTATGTCCTTGTAAAATTTGCAAGCATTGACCGTGATTAACAGACCATATTCTCACAGTTTGGTCGTAACTGGCACTGGCTAACATTTGACCGTCGGGACTAAAAGCGACTGACCGCAGTTTATCTGTATGTCCATACAGAACTTGCAAGCATTTACCATCGCTCATTGACCATAGTCGCACAGTTTGGTCGTAACTGGCACTGGCGACAGTTTGACTATCGGGACTAAAAGCGACTGACCAAATTTCGTTACTATGTCCTTGGAAAATTTGCACGCATTGTCCCGTATTCGCTGACCAAACTCGCAGATTTTGGTCGTAACTACCGCTAACTATCAGCTGACCGTTGGGACTATATGCTACTGACTCTATGCGATCGCTGTGACCTTGTAAAGTTTGAATGCATTGACCATCATTTACTGACCATAATTTGATAGTTTTGTCAACACTGCCACTAGCTAAAGTTTGTCCGTCAGGACTAAAGGCGACGGAACGAACAAAGCCTGTATGACCTTTAAAAGTTAAAATCGGTTGACCGTCATCGATTTGCCATAGCCGAATTTCGCCGTTAGCATCACCTGTAGCTAAAATCTTACCATTGGGACTAAAGGCGACAGAGAAAATAGTGGCGAGAATATCGGTAAAAACTGAACGTTCAAAAGTCGCATTAATTAATTTTACTTGCTGTAAATTTTCCCCTTTGAGATAAGCTTGCCAAATTGTCAGATTGGAGAAATCATAATTACTTAAATCTGTTTGCAGATAACAGAGTAAATTGATCATATTCCCGCCAGCATACCCCGGTTGATGGGAAAATTTAGTTTGTAACGTTGAGATAAGTTCTGTTAATTTACCGACAACTTTCTTATTACTACCTAATAAATTTAGCAACCGTTCCGCCAGGGGTTTGACTATCAGCCGAATTTGCGCTTCCCGGATATAATCTTTCGCCGTCGCTTTCATTAAAGCATAGCGATTACAGATAGTAATTTCCCCATTAATTAGATTTTCACAGATTTCGGCAATTAGGCGATCGCTCGCATATTCCATTACCACCGGTTGCAGAGTAAATAAAGCATGACTTTTTTCGATTAATGACCTTCTCGCCAATGATTGCAACGCTTCTACCAAATTAGATTGAGAAGGTAAATTAACAATATCTTCTTTTAATTCCCCAATTCCCACAGGTTCGCGATTAATTGCTAGCCAGTACATCACCTCTGTTTCTAAATCAGAAAGGCGCTGAGATTGCTGGTCTAAAAGTTGACGAATTCCGCCAAAAACTACTGTATCCTGAGCCAAAAAAGCAGCAATACTACTATCAAATAATTCTTTAATTGTCGTCGAGATAATTTTTAAAGCTAAAGGATGACCTTTATAAAATTCAATTAATTTAACTTGTTCTGCTGGCGTTCCTGATAGTCCCTGAGTATGAAAAATTTCTTCCCCATCTACCGCTTTTAACCCCGTGAGTTGTAAAGCGCGTACCGGGAGGGTTTCCCCTTCCGAAGCTGCTATTTCTGGAGGTTTTTCACGACTCGTGAGAATTAAACAACTTTGATGATTTGTGCCGCCAATTCTTCTAATAAGTTCCCCATAAGCTTCATAACCACCGCGATAAGCCAAAGCACCCGATTGAAAAATTGACTCCGCATTATCGAGAATTACCAGACAACGGGAACTGCGGAGATAATCAATTAATAAAGAAATTCTTTCCCCCACATCTTGGGGTAAATCAGTTTGTTGTTGGTGAGAAAGAAACTTAATTAAATCTGCCAGAATATCTTGTATCGGTGGCGCATTTCGCAAACTCCGCCAAATCACATAATCAAATTCCCCTTGAATTTTTTGCGCCAATTTAATAGAAAGAGAAGTCTTACCAATTCCCCCCATTCCCAACAACGCCACCACCCGACAACGTTGTTCTACTACCCATTTTTCCAGCTGAGTCAGTTCATCCACCCGTCCATAAAACACCGAGACATCAACAGCTTCCCCCCAATCAACGCGATGGGAAGTTGCAGGTTTTAGCTGGGGAGTTGGCTGATTAGCGTCTTGATTATCAGCTTGCTGCTTTTCGCGACGTTTTTCTATATAGTCCAGCACTTGTACTGTACTAGCAATAAAGCCAATTAAGCCAACAATAAAGCCGATAGTAGCGGAGAGTGGTTCCATTTTTTATTTGGTCAATAGTCAATAGTCAATAGTCAATAGTCAATAGTCATTTGTCATTTGTCTCTCTTGTCTCTTCTACTGTGATAATTTTTGCAAATCCTCAAGGACTGCGATCGCGGATGAATAGCGATCGCTAAAATGGTAACGCACCATCTTATCTAAAATTGCGGCAAATTCTGGACTAACTTTGCTATGCGGCCAAATTATATTACCTGTTTCTGGGTCTGGGTGCAGTTCTTGGGGGGGAATCCCAGTCATCGCTTGAATCCCAATCATCCCTAAAGCGTAGATATCACTTGATAGACGCGGATGTCCGGCAAATTGTTCTGCTGGCGCATAACCCCGCGTACCAATGGCGACAGTGGCTAATTCTGTTTGTTCGCTGCTACCTGGCTGCATTAATTTAACTGCGCCAAAGTCAATCAATACCAAGCGATTATCTTCATTTGAGCGAATAATATTCGTTGGTTTAATATCGCGATGAATCACCCGATGTTCGTGGACAAATTCTAAAACTTCTAATATCTCCTTGAGCATCTTTATCGCAGCAATTTCTGACTTTGCATCCTGCATTGGCGGTAATTCTTCGTTTAAAGTATGCCCAGGAATATACTGTTCCACTAAATAAAATTCTTGATTTTCTTCAAAGTAAGCCAGCAGTTCCGGGATTTGTTGATGTTTTCCTAAAGCTTCTAAAATTTCCGCTTCTGTATTAAATAATCTGCGCGCCACTTCTAAAAATCTCGTATCCCTTCTAGCTGGCATTAATTGTTTTACCACACAAGTCGGATTACCAGGACGGTGAGTATCATTTGCTAAATAAGTACAACCAAAGCCACCGGAACCGAGAATTTTTGAGATTTGATAGCGTCCGCCTAAAAGAAAATCACCAGTAGATTTTTCTGGTGTTTCAATTACAGAAATATGATGGTGTCGGTCACGAACTATTGTAGAATCTACGGCAGTTTCTTTTAAGAGCAAATCTAATTGAGCAATTACCTCCTGTTGTTTTTCGACTTGCTGAATAATTAACTGAGTTTGCTGTTGAGTTTGATAGCTAGAATAAACCATCACCCCCATCCCAGAAATTACTAAACTCAAAGCCGGGGGAATTAAAGGAACCCATCCAGATAACAGAAATAACCCGAAACAAATACCCACCAAAGCAATCAGAGTTATACCGCCAGTTATGAACAATATCAAAGGATGTTTCAGCCGCCAACCTACAGTTCCACCCACTATTCCCCAAGTCCACACCCAAAGAAATTCACCCCATTCCGGCCAATCCCAAATTAAAGGTTTACCATCTAATACTGTGCTAATAATTTGACTAGCAATTTGTGCATGAATCATCAAAGCAGGCATTCTAGCAATTTGTTCTGGTGCAGCACTATAAGGTGTATATACACCAGAATGAACGCTAGCCGCAGTAGTCCCAATAATGACTAATTTATCTTTAAAAAGATTAGGATTAACTTTATTTGTGAGTACATCTGTTAAAGTAACTTCAGGGGCAAAGTGAGCCGGATGATGATAATTTAGTAATAATTGATAACCACTAGCATCTAAATTTTTATAGCTACCATAATTACTGGTTAAAGTCGGAAAGATAGTCTTGCCAATTGAGAAAGTTTTTTTATCAATAAAATTAACTTCTAAACCAGAATTTTCTAAATAGCTAATAGCCGTTAATGCTGCAAAAGAAAATGTAGTTTGACATTTTTTATCCGGTGATTTTGCAAATAACAAACTACGCCGGATAATTTGGTCATTTTCGCTATCAGGAATTAAATCGTTATAACCGACATTATCTATAAAGAAATTCGGCGGTGGCGGAACTTCTGCCCTACCCATACTACTTAATAAACAAGTAGCGATAATATTATCTGTATTGGCAAGTCCCTCACCTAAATTTTTTTGTGTCGGGCGATAAATATTTAACCCAATCGTCCGGGGTTGATAAGACTCGATTTTTTGCAACAGCTTGTTGACTGTGTTATCAGATAACGGCCATTTTTCCTTTGCAATATCAGCTTCGGTGATAGTTACCAAGACAATGCGCTGTTCGGTTGGTTCCACCGGACGCGATCGCACCATTTGATCGTAAACTTTTAATTCCCCAGACTGTAACCATTTCAGTTCCCTTACGCCCCAAACTAAAGCCGTCACCCCCAGACTGCTAACGCCAACGATTTGCAGCCACTTAAGTATAGGCGAAACCTCGCGATTCACCCGATCCTGTTTCAACCCATCTCGCAGTTTTTGTAAAATTCCACTAATCACGGGATTGAGATACTACTATTTTGGTAGATGTCAAGAATTTGCAATATTAAGATACTTTAATTCCCAATATCGTAAACCTCAGCTTTATTTAATTTAGCAATTGACGGTTGATGGTTGACGGTTGACGGTTGACTGTTGACTGTTGACTGTTGACAAATGACCAATAAAAAATATACGCAGTTGAGATTCTCTGAGTTATGATACCAGGCACTATAGGGAAATCACTGCTGTGGTTAATCTAAGTAGCTGACAACTCTCTGTACTTGGCTACGGTATACACCATCCGTAAAAACCGAGTCGCCTTATCTAGTGATTTATGTCATTCCTTTTGCTGGATTGCTAGATCCCCGACTTCTTCAAGAAGTCGGGGATCTGAACACCAGAGACAAAACAGTCTAGAAAAGTGCGCTCAAGCGGGATTGAGGGTGATGCAATAATTTGCCTGTATAAGGTAGACTTCAGTCGGAGAATCAGCTCAACATTTGATAATTGGTAAATTTTGCTAGCCGTGTCCATTTCTGCAAAACCTTTTCCCATCTGGGGATTTTTCTCCTTATTAACCAACGGACTTCTGATGTTGGCGGTTGTACTGCTAATCTGGCAACAACAGAAATTCACCAATGGTGAGGAAGAGACAACTACCCCAACAGTCACTGAAACCCAAGCTGCTGAACCAGAGTTAGGCCCCCGTCATCAACTCAACTATCAGCAATGGGTAGAAATCCTGAAAAAAGAAGCCAAGGTTGCATCGGAAAAACCACCCCAACATCTCAGCATTCTGGCGGGAGATTCTTTAAGTTTGTGGTTTCCCCCAGAATTATTACCTGAAAACAGAAGTTGGCTCAATCAGGCGATTTCTGGCGAAACCAGCGACGGATTGCTGAAAAGATTAAATCTGTTTGACAGTACCGAACCTGAGGTAATTTTTGTGATGATTGGCATTAATGATTTAATTCGCGGTAATGGCGATGAAATCATTTTAGAAAATCAACAGCAAATTCTGGGTTACCTGCGCAAAGTCCATCCCAAAGCCAAAATATTTATTCAATCAATTTTGCCGCATGGGGGCGCAGAATCAACTTGGGAAGGTAAAGAAAAATTGCTGAAAATTCCCAACAATCGAATTCAACAGTTAAATCAGCAATTGCAAACCATAGCCAGCAATCAAGGCGTCAAGTATCTCGATTTATATAGCCTATTTGTCAATCCTGAAGGTAATATCCGCAGTGAATTGACTACCGATGGCTTACACCTGAGTCCACAAGGCTACATGGTTTGGGGAACTGCATTGCAGATTTATAGCCAGCAAGCCGTAGAATTGCCACCGCCACCAAATAAAAAGGATAAAGTTAAAGTTAAGACATGAGCAAATATTTTTAGTTGGTTATAAAGCCAGCAGTTTTAGCCTGGAGGTAAATCCAAAATTGTTCGACTGAGCGCTCACGACGAAGTCCAAAATCTAAAATCTAAAGTTATCTAACCCATTGACACTTTCACAGACTCATTAGCGTCTTGACGCGAGACAATGAGAAATGGTGAACTAACTTGAACAAACCAATGGATACAAAAGCTTTTAAACGTAGCCTGCAACACTCCCAAAACTATAATCGCAAAGGCTTTGGTCATCAAGCAGAAGTTGCTACCCAGTTACAGTCTGAATATCAAAGTAGCTTAATTCAGGAAATCCGCGATCGCAACTACAGGTTAGAACAAGGTGAAGTCACCATTTTGTTAGCTCAAGCCTTTGGTTTCTGTTGGGGTGTGGAACGTGCGGTAGCAATGGCTTATGAAACCCGCCAGCACTTCCCTAAGGAACAAATATGGATTACCAATGAAATTATTCACAATCCCTCTGTGAACCAGCGAATGCAGGAGATGGAAGTTAAATTTATCCCTGTAAATGCTGGTCAAAAAGATTTTTCTGTCGTTGGCAATGAAGATGTAGTCATTTTACCTGCCTTTGGTGCCAGCGTGCAAGAAATGCAAATTCTCCACGAAAAAGGCTGTAAAATCGTCGATACAACTTGTCCTTGGGTATCCAAAGTTTGGAATACAGTAGAAAAGCACAAAAAAATTGACTATACCTCAATTATTCACGGTAAATATAAGCACGAAGAAACTGTAGCTACAAGTTCCTTTGCTGGCAAATATTTAATTGTGTTAAATATGCGCGAAGCCGAATATGTAAGCAACTATATTTTACATGGAGGCGATCGCCAAGAATTTCTGCAAAAATTTGCCAAAGCTTGTTCTCCTGGCTTTGACCCAGATATAGATTTACAAAGAGTGGGAATTGCTAACCAAACTACCATGCTCAAAGGCGAAACCGAACAAATTGGTAGGCTGTTAGAGCGTACAATGATGCAAAAATACGGCCCCGCAGAAATCACGCAACATTTCCAAAGCTTTAACACCATTTGCGACGCTACCCAAGAACGTCAAGATGCAATGTTAGATTTAGTCGAACAAAACCTCGACTTAATAATAGTAATTGGCGGCTTTAATTCATCAAATACCACCCAATTGCAACAGATAGCTTTTGAAAAGCGAATTCCTTCATATCATATTGATTCTGTCGAGCGAATTAAATCGGCAAAGTCTATTGAACATCGCCAATTAACCGGAGATATAGTTATCGCAGATAATTGGTTACCTGAAGGGAAAATCAATGTTGGGATTACTTCCGGCGCTTCGACACCAGATAAAGTTGTTGAAGATGTCATTACCAGAATTTTTGCTTTGAAAGCCACAGTTTTGGCGCTGTAAATTTTGCAATCATTACAACTAACCAGATGAATTATCGGGGGTTTAGCATTGCTAAACCCCTACTTATTTTAATTTATTTGATAATAGCGATAATTAGTGCGATCGCTATTAAGCAAAAATGTCACTACCTTTTAGGTGTCTCTATTCAATTACCCAATTTGTTTTGAGAAAAAATGCGTAGACGTAGCTCGCCTTCAACATCGCAAAAAACAATAAAGCGTAGCTACACAACCGTTTATTATCAATCAGCACAATTTTTGCGCCAGCATTATACCTTTTTACCTGCGGAAAACACTAAAATGAGTACGTGAAATAGTATTTTACCTGCAGAAAACACCAAAATGAGTGCGTGATTTACCGAAACGAGTAAGCGATATGGCTTAATGAGTAGGTGAAATAGTATTTTACTTGCGGAAAACACAATAATGAGAACTCGTTAAGGCTGAATGAGAAGGTGAAATGGCTTTTTGCTTACTGAAAACAGAAAAATGAGTACTTGATTTCGATAAACAAGAAAGCGATCGCCATTTCTCTTTAGCAAAAATTTAAAAATCAGTCCTCAATATGTGTAAATGATAAAGCTAGCGCATTTTCAGCAAAAAAAAACAGATTGTACGGGCACTGGCACTGCCATGCCCTCTAGAATATCTTGTCAGGACACAGCAAAACCCCGTATCCTCACAAAAAATCTATCAATATTAGAGATTCCCTAAATAATTACGAATTACGTAGGCGCAAGCCTTCCCGCAGGGTAGTGGCGATAACTAAGGCGATAAGCTCTCACTTAAAGCATAGGAAAGAGGTAGAAGTTTTGCGTAAATGCAGTAGCCTATTAGATTAACGATGCGCTTATAATGCTTGATTTTGTGATTTGAATCATGTCTTGACCAAACGGTCACGAAATACTTCGTAACCCCATAGGACAACATATAGTTCAAAGCTATAAATGGTCTGTGTAAAACCTCAAAATTTAAGTACAGCAAGCAATAGGGCTTTTGTGGTTCATTTGTATGCAATGCAGCGAACAGAGCCTTTAAAACTGAGTCTAGATGCGATCGCTTGATCACTTAATTTGTAACTAAAACTGTTTTTGAACCATATTATTGGCGTTTTGAACCATATCTTGACCGAATGTTGAAAATTTTAGCTCTCAAGAATGTGTCTCAATCTGGTTTTTTTACAAAATGCATAAATAAAACTTTTGGTGACATTATGGTTCACATTTAAAACACACGGACATGATTTGATTCATAGCATGAGGTGATGGATTGGCTCTTAAGCTTGAAATTCCGTTAACTTTTGGTCACGCTATGGTTCAAAATTTGGTCACGCGGGGGGTAAAATCACAGTTTACTCCCACGTCCAGTGACGCTCATATTTAACATTCCAACTTCTTCCAGAACGCACAAAGACACTTTCATATCCAGTAGCAATAGATCCAGAAGTTCCTTCTACTTTCACAATCTCTGGAGAACCATCTGAGTCCATATCTAATAAATAACAAGTAGCACTTTGTTTATACTGTTCTCGAATCCGAGCATCTGAAGAAAACTTTTTGAGTATAGTCGTTTGTACAACAATAGGTAATTTAGAAAAATAAACTTTAGAGATATTTACTTTTGTAGGCTGTTGAGGAGATGGTCTGAGCAAAATTAACTGACTAACATCTTCAGGATAAGACCTATCAGGGACTAATTTACTATACTTATCATCAGTATTATAAGGTGGTATGTAATTATTAACAGCTACTTTTGCTTTGCCTAAATATTGTTTTTTGTCCAAACTAAAAACAGACCAAATCAAACCTATTTTAAGTTTATTTTCATTAGCTATGATTGCACTTTCTTGATAGTTCCAATGCGCAAGAGTTACATATACTTGTTGTGTGGCTGATAGAGGAGTAACAGAACTATTTATAATAAGAACTACTAAGAATGTCAGATTCAAACCTAATAAATATATTTTCCAACCTTTAAGAGTATTTTTGGAAACTAATAATAGTTTCGATAAATCATGAAGAAATTTAATTTTCATATTATTATAGATACCTGCTTAGGTTACTTGCTCAATCACAGGGGAGATACTTGTAGATCTATCACCTTGACATATAAGAGTTTTTCCGGTTGCTGTTGAAGTAACAATTTAATATAAGCTAACCGTGCTTTTACTAATGCTTAAGGTTTAGCTCTATGTCTTAGGCAGATCCATTTTTATGATTGCCAATTTTACTTACTAAGTTCTGTTTGATAAGCTTTTTAGGCTTTTACATGTAAAATATATCACATTGATAAAATTTTTACATATTCCTTAATATTGTTTTTATAGATACTTACTTAAATCAGTGATCGCTTTTTCTCATCATTGAGTCTCAACTACAAATTTAAGTAATTTTTCGGATCAAACACTCCATCATTTAAGAGAATGAAGTTTTAGGCACGCTAAATCTAAGCCTCATTCATAAGTAGCATGAGGATTTTTACAGAAATGGGATAAGCTAAAAGGCAGTGACATAGACACTACATTGAGCTAAGTAAATATGTTTTGGCGGCAAGGGTTGGCATTAATTTTCGGGATTGTTGTATTATTCACAGCTTCCCCCGCACTCGCAGACTGGACTCATCCCCTGTCTTTTAGCAATGCACAATTAACCAGACGGGATTTTTCGGGACAAAGTTTGCAAGCAGCAGAGTTTTCTAATGCCAATTTAGAATTGACTAATTTTACAGGTGCAGATTTGCGCGGAGCCGTTTTGAGTGCTTCGACTATGACAAAATCAAATTTGCACGGGGCAGATTTAACAAATGCATTAATGGATCAGGTAAACTTATCTGGAGCTGATCTGAGCGATGCCGTTTTAAAAGAAAGTCTTTTATTACGTACCATATTTACTGATGCGAACATCAGCAATGCAGATTTCACTGATGCAGTTTTGGATGGGGTACAGGTTAAAGAACTCTGCAAAAAAGCCAGTGGTGTTAATTCTCACACTGGTGTTGAAACTCGTTATTCTCTAGGGTGTAAATGAAGCGTGTTGGTATAATTGGTGGCGGGCAACTTGCCTGGATGATGGCGGATGGTGCAAGGAAGTTAGGGATAGAATTAATCGTACAAACTCCCAGTCAACAAGATCCCGCCGTCAATATTGCCCAAGAAACAGTTTTTGCTGTGGTGGATGATGCGAAGGCTACAGAGGTGTTAGCCCAAAAATGTGATGTCATCACTTTTGAAAATGAATTTGTCAATCTCGAAGCTTTATCTGTCTTAGAAAACCAAGGTGTGTGTTTTCGCCCCAGATTAGCGGCTTTAGCTCCTTTATTAGATAAATATCACCAGCGTTGCTATTTACAAGAATTGGGCGTACCTGTTCCCCAGTTTTTTGCTGTGGATGAGTCTTTAATTCAGCAACCAGAAGCACTGCAAGGGAAAATTGCGCATTTAGGTTTTCCCCAGAATAACCCAATAGTGCTGAAATCTCGCCGTCACGGTTATGACGGTCAGGGTACGTTTATTATTAAAGATTGGGAGAGTTTACAGCAAAAGCTAGCTAGCAAGAACCAACTTTATTTAATAGAAGAATTTATTCCCTTTGAGCGAGAATTGGCAATTATCGCCGCCCGTTCTGTAGATGGCGAGGTGGTGACATATCCAGTTGTGGAAACCCAACAAGAACAACAGGTATGTCGCCGGGTAATCGCACCAGCCGAGATTACAGCTAATTTAGCAGATGAAATAGAAGCGATCGCTCGCACGTTATTAAATAATCTCGAAGTCGTGGGTGTATTTGGCATTGAGCTATTTCTCACCCCAGATGGTAAAGTCCTCGTCAACGAAATTGCTCCCCGCACCCACAATTCCGGGCATTTTTCTCTAGACGCTTGTGAAACCTCCCAATTTGAACAACTTCTCAGGGCTGTTTGCGGTTTACCTTTAGGCGATACCGCACTGCAAACTCAAGGCGCTGTGATGGTAAACCTGCTAGGTTACGAAACCTCCCACAGCGACTACCAAAGCCAACGCCAACAAATCGCCGCCATCCCCCAAGCTCACATTCACTGGTACGGGAAAACAGAATCGCGTCCAGGGCGAAAACTAGGACACGTAACGGTTTTAGTTGATAGTCAAAACCGAGATGAGGTAATAGCGATCGCTCGTACCATAGAGTCTATCTGGTATCCCAAGTAAATTTACGAGAAAATTTTTATAGGAAACACACAACAAGTTTTGAAGGCTATAATGAGTGAGTTGCACTACGACGTTGGTGACTGCCATCAAGTTTTTTGATCTATGTCTTTAAAGAAAAGGGCATCGACAGTTCTCGTGGCAGTAGACCGGGCAAGTACCCGGAAACTTTAAACGAGGCAAAAGATACCCACCTGGTTTTACCAGGTCATAAACTTAGGTAAAACGGCGTCGCGGTGAACTCAAAAATCTTTAGCTCCCAAAGTCAAATTTCAACCTTGGGAGCTTTAATTTATTTGTCAACAGTCAACAGTCAATAGTCAACAGTCAACAGTCAACAGTCAACAGTCAACAGTCAACAGTCAACAGTCAACAGTCAACAGTCAACAGTCAACTTGACAATTCTGTATAAATTGATTCTGAATTAGGCCCCTTTCAGAGTTAAGATTGCAAAATTGCGTTAAATTGTGGTTAAAGCTACAGAAATTGTCACAACAACAACTCACTCATACCGTGTTTCCAGCCTCGGTTGTCAATCTAGACAATGGTTTAACGTTGATTCATCAAGAGATTCCAACTACCCCTGTAGTTGTGGCGGATGTGTGGGTGCGTGCTGGAGCAACCCGCGAGCCTGAACCTTGGTTTGGGATGGCTCACTTTTTAGAACACATGATCTTTAAAGGAACAACAAACTTACCACCTGGGGTCTTTGATTATAACATCGAAAATCAAGGTGGCGTGAGTAATGCGGCGACAAGTTACGATTATGCTCATTATTCCCTGACAACGGCTGCTGCTTACCTGAAAGATACTTTGCCTCATTTAGGGGAAATGTTACTGAATGCAGCGATTCCTGAAGATGAATTTAGCCGCGAACGGGATGTAGTCTTAGAGGAAATTCGCTCTTACCATGACGATCCCGATTGGTTAGGATTTCAATCTCTAATTCAGAGTATTTATAAAAATCATCCCTATGGGCGTTCGGTGCTGGGTACAGAGCAAGAACTGATGCTACATTCCCCAGAAGCTATGCGCTGTTTTCACCGCGCTTATTATCAACCAGAAAATATGACTGTGGTAATCGTGGGCGGAATTAATCGAGATTCCGCCTTAGATTTAGTTAATAGTTCTTTTGGGAATTTTGCCGATCGCTTAGATTGTCCCATATCGCAACCTAGCCAAGAGCCAGTTATTCGGGGAATTCACCGTCGAGAATTGCATTTACCCAGATTGGAACAAGGGCGCTTACTCATGGCTTGGCTCGCTCCAGGAGTAGAAGAACTCCGTACCGCCTATGGGTTAGATATGTTATCTGTGTTACTTTCAGAAGGCAGAACTTCGCGTTTGGTGCGGGATTTGCGGGAAGAACAACAATTAGTCCAAGGAATTTGCAGTAATTTTTCTTTACAACAAAAATCGAGTTTATTTACCATCACAGCTTGGGTGGAACCAGAACACCTAGAAAAGGTAGAGTACTTGATTCGCAATCATTTAGAAGAATTACAAAATACCCCAATTACCGAGCAGGAACTGGCACGCACCCGAAGGCTACTATGTAATGAGTATGCTTTTTCGACAGAAACGCCAAATCAATTGACTGGGCTGTATGGTTACTACAATACAATTGCTAAGGCAGAATTAGCCGTTACCTATCCGCAGCAAGTTTTATCTTTTGATGGCGAAGAACTGCAACAATTAGCTAAACAGTATCTACAACCAGAAAATTACGCTATTACTGTTCTGAAACCCCGCTAGTTATATTAATTCGTAATTCGTAATACCCTGCGGGAAGGCTTGTGCCTACGTAATTCGTAATTCGTAATTAATCAGGTACAGAGCAACTACTAAATTAAAGATAATTGTGCTGGTGGTGAATGGAGGGTGCAAAGCAAACACAAAGCAAATAGTTTTGAAAACTAGGAATTCTGAATTATCAATTACGAATTATTGTAACGGCTGCATTTTTTGACTAATGACTCAAACTGTGAACAAATCAATCTCTAATTCCCCGATCCACCGGACTGTATTAAGCAATGGTATTGTCGTTTTGATGGCAGAAAATCCGGCTGCTGATATTATTGCAGCCCGGATTTTTGTCCGTGCTGGTAGTTGTGTTGAAAGCCGGGAACAAGCCGGATTAGCACATTTATTATCTGCTGTGATGACAAAAGGCTGCGCTGGACTTTCTAGCTTAGAAATTGCGGAAAGGGTGGAATCTGTCGGGGCGAGTTTAAGTACTGATACTGCTAATGATTATTTTCTGCTGTCGCTGAAGACGGTAACAGCAGATTTTCCAGAGATATTGGAATTAGCGGGGCTGATTTTGCGATCGCCTACATTCCCGGAAACCCAAGTAGAATTAGAACGGCGTTTAGCACTCCAAGATATTCGCTCGCAAAAAGAGCAGCCGTTTACTATTGCTTACGATCAATTGCGCCAAGCAATGTATCAAAATCATCCCTATGCGATGTCAGTACTGGGGGATGAAACTACGATGAGCAGCTTGACTCGTGAAGATTTAGTCAATTATCACCAAACTCATTTTCGTCCCGATAATGTAGTCATTAGTATTGCGGGAAGAATTAAACCAGAAGAAGCGGTGAAATTAATTACCCAAGTATTTGGTGATTGGCGATCGCCAAATAGCAAATCGCACAGCTTAAATGTACCAGAAATTCCCGTTCAACCCCAGCAAAAGCTTCAGCCCCTACAAACACAACAATCTATTGTCATGCTTGGGTATTTGGGGCCAGCCGTGAATTCTGCTGATTATGCGGCGTTGAAATTATTAGCTACCTACTTAGGTAACGGGCTTTCTAGCCGCTTATTTGTGGAATTGCGGGAAAAGCAAGGCTTGGCGTATGAAGTTTCCGCACTGTTTCCCACCAGGCTATATGCTGGCGCGTTTGTTGTGTATATGGGTACAGCACCAGAAAATACAACAATTGCCTTGCAAGGGTTGTGTAAAGAAGTTGACTTACTTTCAACAACAGAAATATCTGCCAACGCACTGCAAGCAGCGAAAAACAAAATATTAGGACAGTATGCTCTTGGCAAACAAACTAACGGACAAATTGCGCAAATATACGGATGGTATGAAACATTAGGATTAGGAATTGAATTTGACCAAACATTCCAAGAGTTAATTACTAATGTAGAAGTAGGAGATGCGATCGCAGTTGCACGCCGATATTTACAGCAACCCTACTTATCTTTAGTCGGCCCGGAAGCAGCAATAAATAGTGCAATTACTTAATTTGTCGTGACAAAATAAATGCACTAGCTTTCCTCTTAGCTCAAGCGGCCGTACTATTAGCATCAGAAGATTACGGTGGCATATACCATGAAAGGCGGCCTATCATTCAGTATCTTGAGCTACTTAAATGCAATTAAATTATCTCCAGCCTCCAGTACCAACAAGTTGAACTGGCTACTTGTGTTTGCTTCTGTGCCGGTGTTGATTGCTGCCTCTACAGTGGTAACAAATGCAGCACCCCAGAAAATTGCCCAAGCAAATCCTAATGTCAATATCAACCGCCCGACTTTAGGTATTGGCAGTCAAGGCGAGCGTGTATCTGAACTGCAAGCAGCGCTAAAACTCTTGGGTTTTTATACAGGTGCAGTAGATGGCAATTATACCGCTAATACCGCTAGTGCCGTTTCTCGCTTTAAGCAAGCAGCCGGCTTAAATCCAGATGGGATTGTTGATACTGCGACTTGGCAAAAATTGTTTCCGGGACAAGCAGTCGCCACAGCACCCAATCCTGCCCCAAAGCCAACCCCTGCAAAACCAACAGCAGTTGCACCCGCCCAAGCAGGTAACATCAGGCGAGTTACTAACCCCCAACCAGAGCCAAAACCAGCCCAACCGAGACAAACTAACACAGCAAAGCCACAACCCAGAAATACCACTCGTCCCGCAACTACTCGCCCTACACAACCGCGCACGCCGCAAATTCCAAATTTTGAACGTACTCCTGGTATTCAATACACCCCAGAAGGATTGCCAATTTTACGTTTAGGCAATCGTGGCTCAGAAGTTGGGAGATTACAAGAAATTTTAAAAAGGCTAGGTTTCTTAAGCGGTGATGTTGATGGCGACTTTGGCCCCACAACCGAAGCCGCAGTCAAAGCCGCCCAAAGTCGCTATGGCTTAGAAGCCGATGGTGTCGCAGGTGGCGGTACTTGGTACACACTGCTAGAGCGATCGCAGCGCCAGCGCTAGACTCATAGATAGGCAGGGGGGAAATGGGGGACAAGGGGGACAAGGAGGACAAGGGGGACAAGGAGGACAATTGTACAGACGCGATGAATCGCGTCTCTAAGCAAATGACAAATGACAAATGACAACTGACAACTGACCATTCATTCATGAAACACTTTTTATTAACTTGGTTGGGTACTGCGGTGGCTTTATTGATCACCTCAAAAATCGTTTCTGGATTCGTAATACAAACTTTTGTAGCTGCGCTAGTCGCTGCTATTGTAATTGGGCTAGTTAATGCCTTTATTCGCCCAATTTTACGGTTTTTCGCCTTTCCGATTACTTTACTCAGCTTTGGTTTATTTACATTTGTAATCAATGCTCTGGCTCTTTGGTTAGCAAGTGCGCTAACTCCAGGTTCGGGTTTTGAAATCAAGGGCTTTTTCCCGGCTTTGTTGGGATCGATTGTGTTAGCGATTGTCTCTAGCGTGATTAACTATTTTCTGCGCGTGGTGGAATAGTTGCTAATCCTTGAGCAACGGCTATTGTAACGGCTCCTAATTCCCCTGGTAAGCGAAAAATTTGTTTAGGAACTAAGCACCTTACTCCTACAGGCGTCAAAGTCGGAGTAAGGTGAGATGAATTTGGGTTGCGTGAAACAATTTCATCTATTATCTGAGTTAGCCAGTTAATATCAGCAGCAGCAAGCATCGCCGCAGCTTCAGCTACGCTGGGAGTTCCCACGGTTTGCTCGATAAGTTTTGCGGGATTAGGGACACAAACAAGGCGCAAAACTTCGGCGGGAAAGGTTTTGAAGGCTAAATTATGTAATTGACAAAATTCAACTAAAGCTGGTTCTTTGGCTTTATTATCGATAGTAGCAAGACCAGCGATCGCATTTTGATGGAGTTGATTTTCTGAAAATACTTGCGCAATTGCCTTTTCAAGTAACTGTGTTGATGTCCCTCGCTGACAACCAACTCCTACCCACAAGCTTTTTACATCCACTCTCAGCTTTTCTCTCAGTTTAATTTACAATTTTTATTTTTTATATAATTGCAGAAATCAGCGTGAATTAACCTATTTGTATGAGTTGTATAATTTGAAGTTTTTTATTATACATAAAAACTGATCTTTAGAATACTTTTGCCAAAAGATAAAAACTATATATTGTGTACATCTAGCACAGTAGGAAACGCCGAGGCAGAGAACAGGTAAAAGGTAAATTATCTTGATTCAGTTTGAATTCATGACAATGCTTGAGGCGCAAGCATTTTACCTTCTCTATCTTGGTGTTTCAATTTTCTTCCTACTTCATTACCGCAATGGTTTCACAGTTGCGACAAATTTTTTACTCTCTTCATTTTTACTTAAATTTTTTATTTAAGATTTGAAGTTTACATTTCTTTTATTTCCGGTTTTTAAATCTATTTAAAAAAACATAAATCACATCTATTTTGAAAACCATAGTTTTTCATGGGTAGTGGGAGCATCTTGCTCCCTGATGGTAAGTAGGTCGGTGTAATTAAATATAATTTGCAAAGGCTGTCATAATCATTACAGCAGTTTTCATGTATTTAGACTACAAGCTGGTATCTGTATTGCTTTGTAACTTTGCGCCTACCCTGCGGGAAGCCACTTCGTGTCTATGCGCCTTTGCGTGAGATAAAAAAATGTGGTTCACTTAGCTGAAAATCGTTGTAATATAGTATGCGCTTCGGGGCATGGCAGTGCCAGTGCCCCTACAATCAACGATAATCTGTACCTCACCAACTTGCAATCTGCTGTAAATACAGATATTTTGGCAATTATTTAGATACCAAAATTATAAATTTAATTGCACAGTAAATCTTTAGATTAGCAGTAGATAAACCTTGCCATTCAATTCTTCCGCGCTAATGTCAAACCATCGGCAATTGGGACTAAACTCAGGGTAATCCGTTGGTCTTGATGTAGCTTTTCATTAAAGGTGCGGATTTTGCGAGTTCTGTTATCTTTTACTTGCGCATCGGCAACTCTACCCGACCAGAGAACATTATCGATCGCAATTAACCCACCCGGACGAATTAATTGCAGCGATCGCTCATAATAAGCATCATAGTTGCTCTTATCTGCATCAATAAACGCAAAATCAAAGGTTTCTGCTTCCCCGGCGGCGAGTAAATTATCTAAAGTCTCTAAAGCTGGGGCGATATGTAGGTCAATTTTATCGGCTACCCCTGCTTGCTGCCAATAACGACGAGCGATCGCGGTAAACTCTTCACTGACATCACAAGCTACCACTTTACCGTCGCTAGGTAATGCCAACGCAACTATCAGCGTGCTATAGCCTGTAAATACACCCAACTCTAAAGTTTTTTTAGCACCAATTAATTGCACTAACAAAGCCATAAACTGTCCTTGTTCCGGTGCAATTTGCATCATCGCCATTGGGTGTTGGGCTGTTTCTTGACGCAATTGCGTTAATATCTCTGGTTCTCGCAAAGAAACAGACAGTAAATAATTATAAAGATTTGGTTCTAGTCCTAATGTTTGGTTTGTCAATGGTTACTTGTGTAGAAGGCAATATTAATATTTACTCTTGCTTATAAATACTATGCCAAACCTGAAAAACGATCGCAATGCTTTACGCGAGGTATTAACCCAAGCCAAAGCGATCGCAGTTGTCGGACATTCCGATAAACCCAATCGCGTTAGCTATCAAATTGCCCAGTTTTTGCAGCAAGCAGGTTACACAGTGTATCCTGTCAACCCCCTAGTGAAAGAAATTGATGGAGAACCTTGCTATGCATCACTCAGAGAAATTCCTGCTACTGTAGATATTGTCAACATTTTTCGTCGGGCTGAGTACTTAAGCGAGATTATCGAAGATGCGATCGCAATTAATGCCAAAACCATCTGGGCACAATTAGGTATAGCAAACCAAGCAGCAGAACAGCAAGCATTAGATACTGGCTTAAACGTCATCATGGATGCTTGTATCAAAATTGAGTATCTGCAATTGGGAATAGCTAGTACAATAAGGCAAAAGTAAAAAGTAAAAAGTAAAAAGTAAAAATGCTTATTTCGTAAGCTTTTTACCTATTTTAGATGGTATCCTTATTTCCTCTGTGCTGTACTAGTAATTCTTTCTTCCTTGTCCCCCTTGTCCTCCTTGTCCTCCTTGTCCCCCTGCAATTGAATATTTATTTACTTGGAAGTCCCTTAATTTCAATCCTCATCCCGAAAAATTTCTGCACCTATCTGGAATAGCAATCAACCCTGTTGTAACCAATACATAACTGACCAAAAAAAGTGGAAGGATGAATATTTTGCCACTTCTGCACTCATATTTAACATTTCATCCTTGAGCAGACTTTGATCAATTAGAGGTTTTTATCATGGTTATTGATTTATTGAGCCGTAAACAGACTCACTTTGTCTTATGGCGTCCCAATTATTTTGCCACAGCGCCTACTCTCTACATTGGCACAGAAAATCCCCAAGATCCCCAAAAATGAAGAGTATTGTCTTGTTTATGACCAACCAATAAAAACACACGGATTACTCTGGAAAGAGGTTTTTCAATGGTGTAAACATCTAACCAATACAGATAATCTTGATGATAAAAATGTTAGAAGAATTTGGGCATTTATGATTGCAGTTCACAACATCTATTTACGCTAACTATCCGGTAACTCATCTTCTAGCAAACGCAGACGGGGATACAAGTAGGCAATGAAGGTGAAAAGGATGCTAAATGTCCCCATGATGACAAACATCAAAGCAATACCGCGACCATGCCCAACACCAATAATTTGTCCAATAGTGGATGCTCCCAAGCCATCAGCCATCATCAACGGTTCAAAAACTTGGTCAGCTAGTTGTCCAGCAATCAGATAAGAAAGTGGTAAAAATCCCTGAGTAACTGCACTGCGGAATGCAAATACTCTTCCCTGTACTTCTGGAGCAACTTTTTTTTGGTAAATTACTTGAATTGCACCATTAACGATAGGGATGATCAAAAATATCAAGAAATCAGATATGGTAAATAAAATAGGTAAAG
This sequence comes from Calothrix brevissima NIES-22, assembly GCF_002367995.1. Classification (GTDB taxonomy): domain Bacteria; phylum Cyanobacteriota; class Cyanobacteriia; order Cyanobacteriales; family Nostocaceae; genus Aulosira; species Aulosira brevissima. The sequence goes on along the minus strand of NZ_AP018207.1, from coordinate 7,073,379 downwards.
GACGCAAGCCAGCTAACACATAGAATAAACCCAAAAAAAACATCGAGAAAAAGATTATATTTATCTGGCGTTGTCGACCGCCCCAAAATATCATCATCAAACTACCGCATACCATCCCAGAACTAGCAATAGAGGAAATTATTCCTAAACCTTGAACAGAAGCAAAAGAAAGTACTAGAGGTGTAGTCAAAGCTTCATCGCAACCAATGAGAAAGTTACTGATAGAAATAAATATGATTAACCCAATCAATCCTGGTCGCTCAATCAAATAATTCCAGCCAACGGTGATTTCTTGCCAGAATGAAGAGAGAAAACCAATTTCTTCTGTGTTAGTTGTTGTGGTTTCAACTTCAGGAAAATTAACCAATAACAAACAGATGAGGGCAAAGCCTAATGTTGCTAAATCAATCAGCACAATGCCGGAAATTTGCACAGTTGCTAATAGCGCAGTTGCAAGTGCTGGTGAGAGAACTTCTGCAATAGCCAACCTAATCTGTGTCATGGAACTAGCACGACCAAGTTGTTCTTTTGGGACTAATAATGTCGTAGCTGAAGAATAGGCCAGAGTCTGAAAGGTACTGAAACTAGAGCTAATAGCACTAAATAGACATAGATTCCAAACTTGTAAATTCCCACTAATAAATAACCAGGTAATAGTTAGGGTACACAAACCAGCACAGAAGTCGCTAATAATCATAATCCAGCGCCGACTCCATCGGTCAACAAACACTCCAGCAATGGGAGAGATAATAATTGCAGGTAAGGTCGTTGAGAGAATCAGGAGAGAGAATTGAGTAGTTGAGTTAGTATGCTGGTAAACCCAAATACTTAGAGCAAAACTGGTTGTACGTGAGCCAACTAAAGATAACACCTGACCAAACCAGATCAAGATAAAAGTACTCATACTTTGAGTTATCTCTCCTTCCTGACTGGAGAAATACTCAATCCACTTAAATAAAGATGATCCAAATCTGGGCTGTTGTTTCAATTCTGGTGAGTTTTTATCTAACATAGCAACAGTAATTATTAGTTAATTAGATCCTTTTCAAATTCACAAATTTGGCTAGTTGGATCTTGGACGAGTTTTTGGAGAATTTCCTGGTAATAGCTAAACAGAAACTCGATGGTTTCATTTGTAAATAAATCTGTGTTGTACAAGACTGTAATTTCAATGGTGGGATTCTTGACAGAAGGTGAAGAAATATAAATTTCTAAAGGAATTTCCTCATTCCATAAGTTGATATCCCGCTCAATTGATAAAAAGTCTACATCTAACATCCAGGGCTGCCAATTGCGGGGAGGTAGCATAGTTAAGGCAGCTGAGATATTGAGTGATTGTTTGCTGCTGATAGCATTAATGACAGTGTGTGAAGCAATCTCTTTATTGTTGATTGCTTCTGTGAGGTTTTCTTGGATTTGTTCTAGAAGAGTGAGTCCGGTTTCCTGAGATGAGAGATGGGATCTTAAAATTACATCATTGATAAAGCAACCGAGCATTTTTTCAGTTTCGAGGGTACTACGATTACCCACTGTTGCCGTTACTAAAAGTTCGTTTTTTCTGGTAAACTTAAATAGAACTATCTTGAAGGCAGTCATAACGATCGCAAAAATGGAGACTCTATAAAGACGGCTGAGAGTTTCCACTGATGCCACAAGATTGACTGAAAGAATTACAGAATAAATAGATGTATTGTGGCTTTTACTCAGATACTTCTGACTGCTAGGCTCTACATCTGATGCTGGTGAGATAGTGGTTAATTTTTCCAGCCAATAAGCCAACTGCTTTTCTATTACCTTTTCATTAAAGTATTGACGTTGCCAGAGGGTAAAATCTGCATACTGAACAGGTAATTCAGGTAGAGGAGAAGGTAAACCATTGGTAAAAGCTGTGTAGAGTATTCGTAACTCCTCCAACAAAAGCCCTAATGACCATCCATCCGTGATGATATGGTGCATATTTATTGTTAACCAATATTCCTTTTGATTTAGTTGCAATAACTTGGTTTTAATCAGAGGAACTGAAGCTAGATCAAAATGATGCTCGTATTCTAACGCACCGAGTCTCTGAGCTTCAGATATTCTTTCTGTATTAGGTAGGTTTTGTAAGTCTATAATCTCCAACGGTATAGTTAGAGATGGGCTAATAATTTGTACAGGTTGACCGTCAACGATAGTAAAAGCTGTGCGTAATATTTGATGACGACGAATAATTTCATTGAAGCAAGATTCCAGTACACTTGCAGAAAGAGAGCCTGTAAAACGTAAAATAACAAAGCTGTTGTAGGCGCAACTTTCAGGAGTTAACTGTTGTAAATACCAGATAGATTCTTGTGCAAAAGACAGTGGGATATATGTATCTCGTACTTGAGGGACAAGAGGTGGCAAGATGTCAAATGTCATACAGCTTGCATTCTGTTTCTCTATCTGTATCTGTAATTGAATATCTGTGATTACTTGACTCAGTTCAGCTATAGTAGGTGCTTGCAATAGAGAACGCAGAGGAATTTCTATAGACAACTTTTCTCGAATGCGAGAAATGACAGATGTTAATAGGAGAGAATGTCCCCCCAACTCAAAGAAGTTATCATAAATGCCTACCTGCTTTTGATTTAACACTGTACACCAAATTTCCGCTAGTTGTTTTTCCAGCCAAGTACGAGGTGCAACAAAAGCGGCTTCTAGTTCTAAATTTGTTGTTTCTGGCTTTGGTAAAGCTCTCTGGTTTACTTTACCATTAGGAGTCAGGGGTAAAGCTTTGAGCATCACAAAAGCAGAGGGTATCATATATTCAGGCAGATATTCTTTGAGAAACTGACGCAATTCGCTACTGGTCAATGTTTCTGTTTCGCTCACAATATAAGCTGTTAAATATTTATTCCCTGGATCATCTTCTCGAACAATTACCACTACTTGCTGAACTTGGGGATGTTGACTTAGTAGCGTTTCAATTTCTCCTAGTTCAATGCGAAAACCACGAATTTTAACTTGGTGGTCAATGCGTCCTAAAAATTCAATATTTCCATCGGGTAAATAGCGTGCCAAATCTCCAGTTTTATACAGTCGCTCATTTTCCACAAAAGGATGAAGAATAAATCGCTCAGATGTTAAGTCGGGACGATTCAAATAGCCTCTGGCTAAACCTGCACCACCAAGATATAGTTCTCCAGTCACACCAATAGGAACTGGTTGCAGATAGCGATCGAGTATATAACTTTGGGTATTAGCTATGGGACGACCAATAGGTGGAGATTTACCTTCTGATTTTCCAGGTAAAATTTGCCCAGAAGTTGTAACTACAGTATTTTCTGTAGGTCCATAGTTATTAAATAGCTTAAATGGTAATGTACCTAATGGATAATGATTAAGTCTATCTCCCCCAGTTAACATAATTCGTAAAGCTGTATTTTCTGCCCAGGATAAAAGACATAATTTTTCTGCCAATGGTGTGGGAATAAAACTAATTGTAATATCTGCTGATATCAACTGCTGTTGGAGCATTTGGTCTGAAAGCAGAAACTCCGATTTAATTAAATGTACACTTGCTCCCACTACTAGATAAGGCCATAATTCCCAGACAGCCGCATCAAAAGCTGTTCCTGCTAAATTTGTCGCTCTATCTGATGATTTAACTGCAAAATTGTTTAAGTGCCAAAACACTAAATTTAATAATCCTGAATGTTCAATCATCACCCCTTTGGGCTTACCAGTAGAACCAGACGTATAGATTACATAAGCTAAATTTCTAGGTTGTACATTATTAATCGGCTCATCCAAACTTTGATTAGCAATTATTTCTAAATCTTTATCCCAACAAATAATTTTAGTTGGTGTTAACTCTAGCGTTGATAATAAATGTGGCAGTAATAAAGAATGAGTCAAAATAACTGACATTTGCGAATCCGCCACCATATAATTGACGCGTTCTGGAGGATAGTTAGAATCGATTGGCACATAAGCACCACCAGCTTTTAAAATGCCTAAAATACCCACTATCATTTCAAATGAACGTTCTAAATAAACACCCACTAATATTTCTTTCTCTACACCCAGAGATTGCAGATAATGGGCTATTTGGTTAGCTTTTTGATTTAATTGTTGGTAGGTTAACTGGCAATCTTCAAATACTAATGCCACTGCATCAGGTGTTTTTTCTGCTTGTTCTGTTACCAATTCATGAATGCACCTATCTTGTGGATAATTAGTTTGTGTGTTATTCCATTCCACAATTAGCTGACGTTGTTCTGTTGCTGTTAGCAGTGGTAATTTAGCAATTGGTTGTTCTGGATTATTAACAATAGCCTCTACCAAGATTTGAAAATGCTCTACCATCCGAGCAATAGTATCATTATCAAACAAATTGGCATTATATTCAAATGCCCCCCTAAGTTCTGAGTCTATTTCTTGGATCGAGAGAGTTAAATCAAAAGTTGCTCCTGCTGTCGGTCGATCTAATTCAAGCTGCGTTACATTCAAACCTGCCAGATCCAGTTTTTCTATTGGTGTATTTTGCAATACAAACATCACCTGGAATAGCGGACTATGGCTGAGGTGACGTTGTGGTTGGAGAACTTCAACTAATTGATCAAAAGGTACATCTTGATGAACATAAGCATCAAGAGCAACCTGTCGTACCTGCGCTAATACTTCTTTAAATGTGGGATTGTTTTCTAAGCGAGTCCGTAACACCAAACTGTTGACAAAAAAACCAATTAATGGCTCAAGGACTGGACGGTTACGGTTAGTAATAGGAGAGCCGATAACAATATCTTCCTGACCAGTGTAACGATAAAGCAACGTTACAAAAGCCGCATTAAGAGTCATAAATAGAGAAGCACCTGACTGATGACTCAGGGTTTTCAGTTTGCTAGTCAGGTCATTATTTAACTTAAACCTTTGGATACTACCGCGAAATGTCTGGATAGCAGAACGGGGGTAATCTGTTGGTAATTCTATTACAGGTGGAGCATCTGCTAATTGTTGTTTCCAATAGTTTAACTGGGTATTAATAATATCTTTTTGCAGCCATTGACGTTGCCAGTAAGCATAATCTACATACTGAATTGGCAAATCTGGTAAGGGGGAAGCTGCATAGAAATTCGATAATTCTTTGAAGAAAATTCCCACAGACCAAGCATCAGAGATAATATGGTGCATTGTCACTAACAATACGTGGGAATCTGACTCTAAGCGAATCAGTTTTACTCTCAATAAAGGTGCTTTACTTAAATCAAAAGATTGTGTATATTCGGTGGTAATTAATCTTTGTAATTCAGTTTGTTGCTCAACTTCAGGTAATGCTTGTAAATCCACTATGGGTAAAGTAAAGGGTACAGTTTCGGCAATAAATTGCACTGCTTTTCCATCTACCATTCCAAAGGAAGTACGCAGGGTTTCATGACGTTGAATAATTGACTCTATAGCTTGTTGAATTGCTGTTAAATTTAGCTGACCAACTAAATGTAATGCCCTAGCAATATTATAATCAGCATTTGCCCCTTCCATTTGGTCGAGTAACCAAAATCGCTGCTGAATCAAAGATAAGGGTAATTCCCCAGCACGGGAAACTGGTTGCAAAACTGGCAGGGATTTTGTTTGCTGATTTTGATTCTGTAAACTTGTAATTTTTTCGCTTAAACTAGCTACAGTAATAAATTCAAATAAGGCACTAACTGATAATTCTACCGATAAAGTTTCTCGTAATCGAGATATAACTAAACTGGCAAGTAGAGAATGTCCGCCCAAATCTAAAAAATTGTCATAAATCCCTACTTTTTCTAATCTTAAAACTTCCGCCCAGATGTTAGCTATCAGTTCTTCTTGTGGGTTACGAGGTGCAACAAAGTTACGAATATCAGCAAAGATATTTGGTGCTGGTAAATTATTTCGGTTTAATTTGCCATTGGGTAATACTGGCAGTTTCTCCATCAGCACAAAGGCATTAGGAATCATATAATCTGGTAGTTTCTGCTCTAGAAAACTGCGGATTTCTACCCAATCCAAGGCTTGATTGTTAGGGACAATATAGGCTACAAGGCGCTGATCTCCTGGGATATCTTCTCTCAGGGTGACTAGACCTTCCCGAACAGATGGATGAAGTTTTAATACAGCTTCGATTTCTTCTAGTTCAACGCGCATCCCGCGAATATTTACCTGAAAGTCGATGCGACCAAGAATTTCTAAATTACCATCCTGAGAGTAGCGAGCTACATCACCGGTTTTGAAAAGTTTTTGTTGTGGATTAAAAGGATTATCAATAAATTTTTCGGCATTCGCTTGAAACCGATTTAAATAACCACGAGCTAAGGTAGAACCTGCAATATGTAATTCTCCAGTCTCACCAATTTTTACTGGTTCAAGTTGTGAATTGAGTACATAAACCAGCTGAATGTCTTGGAGAGGATGACCAACGGGAACATATCCTTCTTCAATATTGCAGCCTTCTGGAATGAGATAAAAGCCATTGCCAATACTTTCTGTTTGACCGAGAATATTAAAAAAGCGGGGGGTGTTTTTAAAGAGATGACGTAACTTTTTAATTAGTTGATAGGGTAGTAATTCACCACCAAAGATTATTAATCTTAATTTGGATTCACTAATTGATTTTGTATATTGTTGATCTAAACTTTCTAAAGCCATTAATCCATAACGCCATACGGAAGGTACACCATCAGAGATAGTTACCCCCTGTGCTGCGATTAATTCAAATAGACTCAGGGGAGTTCTGGTTTGTTCACGGGTAGCAATAACACTTGTAGCACCTTGAGATAAAGGCAAGAATAATTGTCTGACTGAAGCAGTAAATGAGAAAGATGCTGTATGCAGATAAATATCTTTGTGATTAACTGGGATAATTTTAGCGATCGCCTCAAGATAATTACAAACACTAGCATGAGGCATTTGCACTCCTTTTGGCTTGCCAGTAGAACCAGAGGTGTATATTAAATAAGCAAGATTGTCTGATTGTACTCCACTAATGGGATTTTCTTGACTGTGTTTTTCAATCTCGTCCCAATCTGTATCAAGACAAATCACTGAAGCACTAATAATCGGAAGAATTTCTCGCCATTGTACTTTAGTTAAAAGAATTGGTAAATTGGCATCTTCTAACATAAATGCTAGGCGTTCTTGAGGATAATTAGGGTCTAAGGGAACATAAGCACCACCGGCTTTAAGAATACCTAATACTCCTATAACTAAATCAATAGAGCGCTCTACACATAAACCGACTAATACCTCTGGATCTACCCCCATTGGTTGCAAATAATGTGCGAGTTGATTAGCTTTTGTGTTCAACTCGCGGTAGGTTAATTGCTGGTTTTCAAATAATATTGCTACTGCATCAGGTGTTTTTTCCACCTGTTCTACAAACATCTGATGAACACACTTTTTTTGAGCAGCCGTACTTTCCCTTTTTATATCTAAATCTTGTAAAAATCCAGCAGCCTGATAGTTTGAATTTAATGCTATTTGACTCATATTAACTCCTCTTAATTGATGACAATAACCATTGGATTTGTTGAAAAACTCAAATTGATTTCGATTGGCAATTTAATCAAACTAAGTTTTTGCTGATTCGCTGCCAAATTGCTCTGAATGGATGTAACAAGAGATTGAAAACACTATTAAAAAAAATTGATTCTCCATTTGCTAAACCAAAATTTAGTTTTTCATAATTACTAGGCACATATAAACTACCAAATATCCAATCCCAAAATCCAAAAATATAACCAAAGTTTTTATCATAATGTTTGGGGTCTACACTATGATGTATTTGGTGTTGGGCGGGACTAATGAAAATATGACTAATCCACTGAGGATAAGCTAACCAGATGTGAGAATGACGCAAATTATATCCAGCTAAATAAAATATAAAAATCTCAAAGCTCACTCCATAAATTAATATTTCTTTCATCTCAGTTCCAAACAAATACATCCACATTCCCGTTCCCAAACTGGTGATGATAGCTATTGTTGCGTTACCTAACAACATCTCAATTGGGTGAATCCGATATACAGTCAATGGTGTAATAACTTCGGCTGAATGATGTACTTTATGAAATTCCCATAATATAGGAATTTTATGGGCTAGATAATGATAAAAAAAATTAGCAAAGTCACCTAATAATGCTACAAAAATACTAAATATTAGATTCTGTTCTAATTGGTGGTTTGTGATGATAAAAGGTGTATTAGTGCCTGTATTTTGTATCAGAACTTGGCAAGTTACATTAGCGAAATTTTCTAAAAATACTATGGTTGGTACTACGAACAATATTTCAAAAAAAGAAATTAAAAAAAAGTATTTGTATTGAGTAATAGAGGTTGGATGTAAATATATTTTTTTTGGTAAAAGGTATTCTAGTAAATTTTTATCTTTGTCTCGATGTGCTGTTCTAAATGTATATATTATTGTCGCTAATAAAATAGTTGAAAGTACATATAACCAATAAATTTGAGATGATGCCAAGAATGGTATTTTAAACGGATACAAAAGACTATTAAATAAAGTTTTTAGTGTTTCCATGATTTGTAAGGATTCAGGTCGAAAATTGTGGAATCAAAGAGGGGCAAATTGATAAAGGTCTCACCAAAAGTACTTTTTTTGACTGTTGGATAGCGAATTCTACGCAGGCGAGTTTTGCCAGCAGTCCAGCCAGGAGACTTTCCACGGGGTTTGGGTGGATGTGAAGGTGTACCAATCGCCAGGAGACAACTGGGACTGTTTCTTCTGCCAAGGTAAAGGATTGTCATGTACTATGGCATGTGCGAGCCAAAGTTGCCAAGTCATCAGGGGTAAAAGGTCACTTCACCTCTGACACTGTTCTGGGGTACTTAGTTGCGGCAAAGTCCAATGCAAGCGTCCTTTGGCAAACCGATACCAGTGGTCAATGGCAAATCGTCGGTAGTAAAGTTGCCAAACAGTAGGGGCATGGCAGTACCATGCCCTCTAGAATATATTGATGTGCCGCTTATTTTGCTAAAAAAGCTATGTGAGAAAATCACAACAAAACAAAATTTTTAGTCTCTGCAATTAACTAATTTGATAGAAAAATAGCGTATTAAGTAGGTCAACAAACCAGTAAGAATCCATTTTAATTGTTGCCAAAACTTCCGTATCTGTCCGATGGGCAATGTCTATCAAAACCTGGATATGGTAGGCATTGTGTAGCCGAAACTGATTTTGAAAATCAAATCTGCATCTGATACCTTTAGGAAGGGTTGTATATTCTGCCATAAATTAACTAAGAAATAATATTGTGTAGAGATGTTGCATAAAAGTGCTTATTTCAGTTAATTGTCAATTTCCCTTTTAAAATTTAAGAATATTGTTAATCATGAACAGATTTACTTAACTCTTTATGGGGGGGTATGATGAGCCGTCCAATTATTCTTGGTATTGTTGGTGACAGTGCGGCAGGAAAAACAACATTAACTAGAGGGATTGCTCAAGTACTTGGGCCTGAGAATGTGACAGTGATCTGTACCGATGATTATCACCGCTACGATCGCGTACAACGTGCAGAGATTGGAATTACCGCCCTTCATCCAGATTGCAACTATTTAGATATTATGCAGCAGCATTTGTCATTGCTGCGTACAGGACAATCCATTCTCAAACCAGTATACAGTCATAAAACAGGGACATTTGAAGCACCACAATATATTAAGCCGAGTAAATTCGTGATTATTGAGGGCTTACTAGGTTATTCTACTCGTGGTGCGCGTGATGCCTATGATGTGAAAGTTTACCTTGCACCCCCCGAAGATTTGCGTGCCGAGTGGAAAGTGAAACGCGACACCCAAAAACGCGGCTACACCCCCGAACAAGTATTAGCAGAATTAGAAAAACGCGAACCAGACTCAGAACAATATATTCGTCCTCAGCGTCAATGGTCTGATATTGTCATTAGTTTTTATCCACCGGAAGGGGAAAAAGAGGAAACTAACGGACATTTAAATGTCAGACTGGTATTGCGTCCCACAATTCCCCATCCTGATTTTACCTCAATTATTCAATCAACTAACGGTGGTTCTAATTCAGCGATTCGCCTGGGATTAGATCGGGATATGAGTAAACCTGTGGATGTGTTAGAAGTTGACGGTCACGCGACTTTAGAACAAGTGAATAAACTAGAGCAGATTATCTGTTCTGACATGCCACATCTTAAGAGTATATGCGATCGCGAAAGTAACCCCGAACTTGGTAAAGTTGCCGGTACAACAGGGGAAACATTGCAAAGCTATCCTTTAGCACTGACGCAGTTGATTATTACTTACCACATGCTCAAGGCAACGCAAATACACTTATAGGCTGGGGACAAGATAAAAGGGAAAGTGGAAAAAGAAACTTAAAGCTTTCACCTTGTCCAACATCAACGTCTAAGGTGTAGTTGTACTCGGAGTTGGTGCAGCAGCAGGCGTAGATTCACGACTGCGACGCAAAGCATTCCGCAAACGACTAGCACTATCCAATGCTGGCGCAGATGGTTGCAAATTCCGTCGCCGTCTTCGCAATAAATTTTGCGGAGTTTCTCCTGATGTTCTCACATCGGCTGTCACTTCTCGCGATCGCCGGCGCAGACGATTACTCAAAGAGTTTTCCGAACTTTGTACCCTGGTTGGTGTCGCTTCTGTAGTATTGGTGCGCCGCAATCTCCGGCTAATTCTAGATTCTCCACTGGTAGTAGCGCTTTGCTCCCTTTGTCTGGTTGATGTCACAGGAACATCATTACCTCCAGAAGTCGCCGCTTCTAAACGCCGCCTCCGTCTTGGTGTTTCTGTAGCAGAGTTGTTGTTATTGGTGTTATTGCTAGAAGCTGCTGTTTCTCTTTGTCTTTCACGTTCTTGACGTTCTTGTTGCTGCTTTTTAACTTGGCTATAACGACGCGAACCTTGAATTGCATACTCTGTAGCTATCTGGACTCCTTGTCTACCGCTTTCAGAAGGCTTGAGTTTCCAATTCCTAGCTTGACGCAGATGTTCCTCATCTAATTCTCTATCACCACTGGAACCAATTAATCTCACATTAGTAACATTACCACTAGCATCAGTATCAACAGCTACATTTACCCTTCCTTCTACTCTACGTCTTTTAGCGCTATCTGAGTATCTAACATTACATTCTTGGCAAGCGGCGCGACCATCACCATTACGCCGGGAATTACCTTCGCCATCGCCATTACTAGGTAATTTTGGAGTTGTAGGTGCAGTAGCTACAGGTAATCCGCCATTACCACCGTTACCATTACCAACACCGGAACCAGTACCGTTACCAACACCAGAGCCACTACCACTACCGACACCGGAACCAGTACCGCTACCAATACCAGAACCAGTACCGCTACCAATACCAGAACCATTACCGCTACCAACACCGGAACCGCTACCGCTACCAATACCGGAACCGTTACCAGTACCCGTACCCGTACCAGAACCGCCAATACTACCAGAACCATTACCTGTTAATACGGATGTTCCACCGCCACCGCCACCGCCGCCACCTCCTCCTGGCGTACCATTTCCTGGCGTTGCAGAATTGCTGATATTACTTGTAGCAACCGATTGACTGCTTTGAGAATTTCTAATTCCTCGTAGGGTATCGCGTAAATTACTGCTGGAATTACTGGAATTACTAGAATTACTGGAATTTGTTTGAGGTACCGCAACAGGCTTATCTGCGAGTTTTTCTGGTTGAACTTGCGGTTTAACTTGCTCGATAGGTTTCTTCAAGTTTTCCACCAACTTTTGAACGGGTGGTTCAGAGACAATGGGTTGCTTAGGGGGTGGTAATTCAACTTTGGCTGGGAGGGGAATCGCCTGTATTGGGTTTTCGGGTTTGACGATAGTTTCAGTTGGCGGATTAGTTGAGGAACTGGTTATAACCTCAGTTTTTTTTTCGACTTCCAGCTTTTTAGCAGACTCCTCCAGCTTCGGTTCTACCTCTACCTTTTTCTCTTCCGGATTGTCGAGAACTGTAAACTCAATTGGTTCCTCTTCCTGGGGGGAAACTCTAGAGAAATAATTACCAACCCCAGAAGCTAGTACTGCTACATGAAAGCCAAGGGAACCAATTAGACTCAGAACCAAAAAACCTTTAAGCGCCTTTGTTTCTTTCTCGCGCTGCTCGAAAGTAGTGCCGGAGAAGCTCATAAGTATGTTGCCAGATATTCTCACTAACAAAGGTTAAATTGTCCTGGGGCAAAAGTCAATTAATATCTGTAAATATCCTGAATATTACTTTTGCATTAGTTTGTCAACTATGACATCCTGTCAATCATCAAGCTAGAACGATTGGATGAATGCTACTTGAATAATCGAGGGGTTTTCTGTCATGATACTTTCACATCAAGTTGAGAAGTATTCGCAGTATTCTATAATTCTCAGTTGAGAGTTTATCTCAATTTGGCTGAAAACTTACGGTATCAGCATATTCATTGAAACTAAACCAAAGGATGTATGGGGATTAAAGAGTTATTTAAGGCAGGTGGCGTGGTAATGTGGCCTCTGCTGGCGTTTTCTGTTGTGGCGCTAGCTTTGATTATTGAGCGCGTGCGGTTTTGGTATCGAATTAATACCCGCCAAGCTAAGGTGGTGCGAGAGATTCTCAATCTCTACCGCATGGATAATGTGGTGGGTGCAATTGAAAAATCTCGTCAAAATGTAAATTTACCGATTCCCCGTATTTTTCTAGCTGCTTTGGAATTGGAAGAACCCACACCAGAAGAGTTCCGCTTGGCGTTAGAAAGTGAGGCGCAAGCAGAATTACCGATTATTAAGCGTTTCAGCACAATTTTTGACACAATTATCGGACTTTCACCATTATTTGGTTTATTAGGAACGGTGCTAGGTTTGATTGTGTCCTTTGCGTCTCTGAATTTGGGTGATGTTGGCGGGACAAAAACCGCAGGTGTGACATCAGGGATTAGTGAAGCACTTGTGTCTACAGCTTCTGGGCTAGTTGTGGCAATTTTTACCCTGTTCTTTGCTAATTCTTTTCGTGGATTAGCGCAACGTCAAACCGCCTTGATTCAGGAATATGGTGGGCAATTAGAACTATTGTATCGTCGTCGTTACGAACGAGGAGAAAGACTATATGCGTCTACAAGATGAAGCGGATGTTCCAGCACAGATAAATATTGTGCCGATGATTGACGTAATTTTTGCCATTTTGACCTTTTTCATCATGTCCACCCTATTTCTGACGCGCCAAGAAGGATTACCAGTCAACTTACCCCAAGCTTCAACTTCGCAACAGTCGCAAGTTCCCAGCAAAATTACTGTGACAGTGGAAGCTAACGGTAACATTAGCTTGAACAAAAAGCCAACAACAGTTGATGCGTTAACTGAACAGCTACGGGGTATGGTTGGTTCCACCCCAGACACGATTGTGATCATTAACGCCGATCGCACTGTTGAACATGGTGAGATTGTAACGATTATGGATCGAGTACGTCAGGTTAAGGGCGCAAGATTAGCGATCGCTACTCAAAAGCCTTAACTGTTACCTTTTGCTAGGGGATTTTTAGCGTTTTGGTAAGCTTTGCTGAGTTTTGATGAAGTAATTTTGAAGAATCCGCGATCGCCCCTGGCATTTACTGATTTAGCTGTTAATATGGGCAGATATACAGAAACTCTATACCGAACCTTACTTATCCTCTTTCGTTATACCGAACCTAAGTTATCCTTTTGTGTTTGTCAAAAACATGAACCTCAGCAAAAACCCCCTATAAGGGGGTATTTTTATTTGTCATTTGTCATTTGTCATTTGTCATTTGTCATTTGTCATTTGTCAACAGTCAACAGTCAACAGTCAACCGTCAACCGTCAACCGTCAACAATCAACAATCAAAGTTTTAAATTCCAAGCCGCGAAGGCTAAAGCACCCCAACCAGCGATAAAAGCTGCGCCTCCCAAGGGTGCAATTGCGCCTAAAGATTTGATACCAGTTAAACTTAAGGCGTATAAACTGCCTGAAAATATGGCAATACCGAGAATAAATAGCCAACCACTGACTATGAGGGTAGAAGGTGGCGACTCGGTACGACTTAGTAGAATTCCTACTAATAATAATGCGATAGCGTGGTACATTTGATACCTAGCGCCAGTGTCAAAAATTTCTAGCGATCGCTCGCTGATTTTGTCTCGTAAAGCGTGAGCGCCAAAGGCTCCTGCCGCAACAGATAAACCGCCAAACAGAGCAGCTATACTTAAAAAAATCTGCGTCATTATACTTAGGCGTAGATTGGTGGAGAAGATGTAGGAATGAAAGCAGAGAGAGAAGGGGATAAGGGAGACAAGGGAGACAAGGGGGACAAGGGGGACAAGGAGGAGCCACTGCGTTGCGCGGGTTCCCCGCGTTGTAGCAAGTGGCGTTGACAAGGAAGACAAGGGGAAAAACCCACAACCAAGCATAACAATTTCTATTCCCTAGTCCCTAGCCCCTAGCCCCTAGCCCCTGAAACATTTAAAGCTCAAAATGATATGATACAGTCCCATCTTCGCTGACTTGAAAATTAGCATTGAATTCTTTAGCTTTTTCGTCTAAATATTCTCTAGCAGCGATCGCGGGTAATTCTGATTTAATAGCAAAGCCTACAATGGTCATGCGTCCTTTGTTTTCTTGTAACATTTGATAAAAAATCCCTTGTAGGCGATCGCTCATTTGTTGATTTATTGCTTTTTTCTCTTGTTTGCTTTGATAATATAATCCTAAACTCAGCCATCCCCCTAAAATTAAAGTAGGAACGCCAAAAATTAAACCTTGCCTAGCCGTATTATCAAGGAGATAAAGAGCATCTTTATTAAAGAATTCTCTTGCACCTGTTTCTTCTCTAGCGCCGGGGATTGGCTTTAATAAGTTATGTTTCTCAATTCCTGCTGAGACTGATAGAGTTAAAAACATGAATCCGAGTGTGAGTAGCCAACCAGCAGCTAATTTTTCAGCAGTCTTCATAAGTCTCTCTCAGATTTTAACTTTGCTTGCAATTTTAACTTTAGTTTTATCAAGCTTCCAATTGTTAAGAGTCAATAGTCAATAGTCAATAGTCAATAGTCAATAGTCAACAGTCAACAGTCAATAGTCAACAGTCAACAGTCAACAGTCAACAGTCAACAGTCAACAGTCAACAGTCAACAGTCAACAGTCAACAGTCAATAGTCAACAGTCAACAGTCAAAAATGACTATTCTTCTAACATCTCCAAAAACTGTGCTTCTGTTAATTGAGGAATTCCCAAGGATTCGGCTTTGGCTAATTTGGAACCCGCATCTTCACCTACAAGTAAGTAATCTGTTTTTTTACTGACTGAATCTGTTACCTTACCGCCAGCTTTTTGAATTAAACTTTTGGCGTCATCACGCTTTAATGTGGGTAATGTTCCTGTGACAACAAAGGTTTTACCGGCTAATGTTTGCTTACCTTCAGTTATTGTAGTTTCTTGAGTAGTTTCTAACTGTAACCCTGCGGTTTGTAAGCGAGAAATTAATGTTTGATTGGCTGCAATTTTAAACCATTGATGTACAGATTCGGCAATTTCGTCGCCAATTCCGTAAATCAGCGCAATATCTGACTGTTTAGCTTGAGCTAATTTGTCTACAGAGTTAAATTTTTCAGTTAATAATTGGGCGTTGACGCTGCCAACATGACGGATACCTAAACCATACAATACTCGCGACCAAGGTTGAGTTTTTGATTGCGCGATCGCATCAATTAATTTCTGTGCCGATTTTTGTCCCATTCGTTCTAAACTACATAACTGGGCTTCGGTGATATTGTATAAATCAGCGACGGAATGCACTAAACCTTTATCTACGAGTTGATGTACTAGTTTTTCCCCCATTCCTTTAATATCTAAAGCATCGCGGCTTACCCAATGTTCGATTGCGCCTTTGAGAATCGCCGCACAGGAAGCGTTAACACACCTAGTAACAGCTTCACCCAATTCTCGCACCACCGGTTGTCCGCAAACGGGACAATTACTGGGCATTATAAACGGTTGTGTATTATCAGGGCGCAGTTCTTTCAGTACTCGTACTACCTCTGGAATAATCTCGCCGGCTTTGCGAACAATTACTGTGTCGCCAATGCGGATATCTAATTGGGTAATGCGATCGCTATTATGTAATGTAGCTCTAGATACTGTTGTTCCGGCTAATTGTACTGGGCGCATTTCTGCTAAGGGTGTTAACGCGCCGGTTCTCCCCACATTTACTGCAATATTTTCCACGCGGGTGGGTGCTTCTTCGGCGGGATATTTTAACGCCACCGCCCAACGGGGGAATTTTTGGGTAAATCCTAGCTGTTCTTGCAGTTTAAAGGAATTGAGTTTGACGACGACTCCATCGGTCATGTAGGCTAAATTTAGCCTTTCTGTATCCCAATATTTGTAGTAATCGCCTACATCCGCGAGGGAAGGACATAATTTATGGTTGGGGTTGACGCGAAAACCCATTTTTTGCAATAATTCCAAAGCTTGCCATTGAGTATTAGCAATACTGGCATCATCTCTACCGGGAATGTGCAAGGTATAAGCGAAGAAATCTAAGCGTCTGCGGGCGACAATGCGCGAATCTAATTGTCTAAGCGTACCAGCAGCAGCATTGCGGGGATTAGCGAATAATTGCTCCGAGGTTTTTTGTCTTTCTTCGTTAATTTGTTTAAATACTTCTAAGGGTAGAAACGCCTCACCACGAACTTCTACCTTTTCTAAAGGTTCTAACCCATCGAAATTTAACCGTAAGGGAATGGAACGAATTGTGCGCACATTTTGGGTAATATCTTCACCTGTTACCCCATCACCCCTAGTAGCACCTCTAGTTAGTATGCCATTTTGATAGGTAAGAGCGATCGCTGAACCATCAATTTTTAATTCTGCAACATAGTCTACTGCATCAGTTTTCGGTACTTGTCTTTGCCAACGCTGATCCCATGTTTGCAACTCATCTAAATTAAAAGCATTTTCCAGACTATATAAGGGAATATTATGCCGCACAGATGTAAACTGGGTTGCAGGTCTTTCACCCACTCGCTGAGTCGGACTATCCGGTGTTATTAGTTCTGGATACTGGGTTTCTAGTTGTTGCAATTCTCGATATAACTGGTCATAGACAGCATCCTCCATCATCGGGGCATCTAGGACATAATAAGCATAGCTAGCTTGCTGTAATAACTGACGTAGTTCTGCTACGCGCTTGGTTTCTGGCTGACTCTGTATCATTTCCTGTTTACAAAATACTTAGCAAATAAATTTAACGATGTTTTGCTAGTATAGCGACTGACTTTAAGGTTTTGAGTATTCCTCAAAATAGAGAATCTCATTCCCAGAGTAATTTATATTATCTAAAATCAGGGCAATGAAGACAATAGAGCAATTTACAGCCCCAATTATTATTGGACACAGAGGTGCTAGCGGTTACCGTCCAGAACATACATTAGCAGCTTATGAACTAGCAATAGATTTAGGGGCTGATTATATTGAACCTGATTTAGTGGCAACTCAAGATGGTGTATTAGTTGCGCGTCACGAAAATGAAATTTCGGAAACTACGGATATAGCCCAGCACTCAGAATTTGCTCAACGTCGAACTACTAAGATTATTGATGGGGAAAGTAAGACAGGCTGGTTTACAGAAGATTTTACCTTAGCAGAATTGAAAACCCTGCGGGCAAAAGAGCGTATTCCCCAAGTGCGATCGCCAAATACAACTTATGATGGATTGTTGGCAATTCCTACATTCCAAGAAATTATCGATTTAGCTAAAACTAAAAGTATTGCTGTTGGGCGGACTATTGGTATTTATCCAGAAACTAAACATCCGACTTATTTTCAATCTATCGGATTAGCTTTAGAAGCACCTTTACTGGCAATTTTACAAGCTAATGGTTATCAAGGCGCAAATGCACCAGTTTTTATTCAATCTTTTGAAGTGAGTAACCTTAAATATTTAGCGAGTAAAACCGATTTACCTTTGGTACAGTTGTTGAATAATACAGGTAAACCTTATGATTTTATCGTTCATAGCGATGCTAGAAGTTATGCAGATTTAGTAACTAAATCTGGTTTACAAGAAATTGCTGAATATGCAAAAGCTATAGGAATTCATAAAAATTTATTAGTTCCAATAGATAGTAATAAAAAATTACTGTCTCCGACATCATTAGTCAATAATGCTCATGCCGCATCTTTACTAGTTCATGCTTGGACATTCCGCAATGAAAATATTTTTTTACCTCTCGATTTTCAAGATAATCCCCAAAAGGAATATGAGTTATTTTTTAGTTTAGGCGTTGATGGCGTATTTAGTGATTTTACTGATACTGCGAATTTAGTAAAATTACAAAATAGCAACATACAATAATCCCCATAAATAAACTGAGTTTAATACCACCATAACTTACTATTTAATTCGACAAATGGTAGGGGTATGGCATTGCCATGCCCTCTAGAATATAATTGATAGCTAATGAATATTTATTATCCCAAATATTCCAGTAAATATTTGTTCAAACTTTCCAATAAAAGCGATTGTGCAGAATGCAAAAAAAAGTGATTTCCCGGAAACATCTGTAAATTAAAATTAGCCTGAGTTTGCTGTTGCCATGCTTGCAGGTTATCGCGACTAACTTCTGCATCTTCCAAGCCACCAAAAGCTGTAATGGGAGATTCTATAGGTGCTTCTGGGGTATAAATATAAGTTTCCAAAACAGCGAAATCAGAGCGTAAAATGGGGACAAATATCTGCATTAATTCGGCATTTTCTAATACTGCTGGCGGTGTACCGTTGAGATGACGAAGTTTTTCTCGAAAAGCGGCTTCTGGAAGGTTATGAATTGGTGGATTGATAGGCGGAATTTGGGGAGCGCGACGCGCAGAAATAAACAGATGAACTGGCAGAATATTATACTTTTTGCGAAGTAAACGAGCTAGCTCAAAGCTGACTAAAGCGCCCATACTATGACCAAAAAAGGCAAATGGTTTATCTAAATATGGGTGTATGTAGGAAGCGATCGCATCTACAAGCGGTACTAATTGATTATATGGCGGTAAATTCATTTGTCTTCCTCTACCAGGAAGTTCCAGCGCACATAATTCTATAGATGATGGGAGAAATTCTACCCAAGTGCGAAAAATAAAAGAACTACCCCCCGCATAAGGAAAGCAAAATAAACGCAATTGTGCTTGCGGATTACTCCGGGGACAAATTACCCAAGAATTTAGATTTGATATATTTGATTTCATGGCAAGTTGAATTAGCTTCGATATAGAATATTAATCTATCATTATCAAAATTTCTATATCTACCAATTGACAAAACTTTTTCTATGAATAGCTTAAAAAATAACCAAAATCAGGGTAAGAATAATTCTCCAAATAAAAGTTTATTACCGGGGCTGAATTATATATCAGGATTAATGTTCCTGCTAGGCTTGGCTATGCTCGTGAGAGGTGGTAGCTTGTTTAATTCACAAGCTAATTTTACTAATACATCAGAAACTACTCATAATGCATCTGCATTGATGCGTAAAAGCGTAACCATTAAAAGCAGAGCGATTGAAAAAATTGGTTTGAGTTCCTTTACAATTAGTGATGACCGATTTTTTAGCGGTCAACCTATTATCGTTGTGAATGCTTCTGGTAAGGCTTTCGATTTACCAGTGGAACCAAATGTAGCCGTACAAGTTACTGGTAAATTGCGCAATTTAGTAATTCCCGAAATTGAGCGAGAGTTTCATCTCAAATTAGAGGATAAATCTTATAGAAAATATCTCAATAAATCTGCGATTATTGCTCGCGAACTTGCCCTAGTACCCCAAATTAGTCAAATAACAAAAAATCCTCAAAAATACTATGGTAATAATATTGTGGTCACGGGGAAAGTAGCAACTATCCGCAGTTCTATTTTATTAACAATAGATAAAAATCGCTGGTTTGGCGGGCAAGATTTACTATTATTATTAACAGCCCCACCCCAAGTAACTATAAATCAAGGTCAAATGGTGTCAGCAGTTGGTGAAATTCGTCCGTTTGTCGCGGCGGAAATTGAGAGAGATTATAAGTTTACTTGGAGCCTAGAAGCAAAAAGCAGTTTAGATGCTGAGTATGGTAATAAGCCTGTTTTAGTTACGAAAACTATCTATCCTGCTGAGTAATTTTTACTAATATAATTAACTGATATCGGCTGGAGGTGAAGCTAGTATATGTAGTGGACTAACACAACTAAAATAGTGCATTAGATGTAGGTTGGGTTGAGGCTTTGCGAAACCCAACATTAATTTCAGCAACTCAACATAGATGCTGGTGTTGGGTTTCCTTACGTCAACCCAACCTACATTTTTTTGCAACATTTTAGCCTTGCCACGCCAGTATTATGTGATTTGGTGCGTTGCGCTGCAATCAAATATGAATCTTATATAAACTGAACAATAAGCTAAACCTGAATTTTAGCACCAAAATTTTGACATAATTAATCACCTAAAAGATTAACATTGTTGCCGGGAACGCATCTGCTATTACTAGCGTCACTTGGCATAGCTAAATCTGCTGATGAGCAAACAAAGCCAAAGTTAAAAGGCACTCATCAAGCAACAAGAAAATAGCTGGAAGTTACAGACTAATAATTTTTTTCCTCTTTGCCTCAGTCTAAAGTTTAGATTATTAGGTTATTTGGAGATAAATTCTCGGCAATGTTATCAAATATCAAAATTTCTCTGGACAATTAAAGCTGTAGCAATAAATTATCATAGTTGACGAATAAGGCTGTAAATAATCTGCCAGAATTTCCCAAAATTATCGATAAAATAGAGTAGTCAGTGAGAATAATATCGCCTAAGTAGACTTAACAATCAATAAACCGGTGTACTTTTTGGGAGTAATGTGTGAGTTTATTTCGTAAGCCTTACAAGCAAACTGTACCCAAGAGTAGGCGCTGTCTCTTGATTCATCGCTACTTGAGTAAAATGACTACTCTACTTTTCGGGTTCTGGTTCACAGTCAAAACAGAAATTCGACAAGTATCAAAGGCTAATAAAAGCATCAGAAAATCCATCTATTCTTTAGGGATGCTGGTATTAGTTGTACTCTGTGTTTCTAGTGGATTAGGCTACCGTTTTTATAATCAACCAAAATTGGATGTGGGTAAGATAGCGCCGCAAACCCTAATTGCACCCCATTCAGCCAGTGTTGAAGATGTAAAAACTACCGATGAAAAACGCCGAGAAGCTCATAGCGGTGCTTCAGCAGTGTGGGTGGTGGATAGAGAAGTAAACGAGGAAATTTATCAAAATCTCCAGGTTCTATTGACACAAGGTAGGGAAATTCGCGCTAAATTGGGCAATTTTCCCTTTTATAAGACGACAATATTATCCACTGCCACGCAAACTTATCTGCGACAAGCACCACAACCCCAATGGCAGATATTATTACAAACCTTGGAGAAAAATAGCAATTTTACTAACTTAAATTCTGACCAACAGCAAGCCGTCAAAGAATTGCGAACTTACCGTCAGTTTAACTCTCCCCAGGCTTTTACTCAACTATTAAAAGCGATCGCCTCTGCGCGTCAGAATTACAATCTCGCTTTAACTACCCTCAACCCAGAAGAAATATTTCCCCAAAACACGCACAGCCTCTACAATCAACCCCTAATCATTTACGATGAGAGTTTCTTAAATCTAGCTGATGCAGATTGGCAAAAAACGCAAATCCAAGTCAGACAAACTTTAGAGCGAATGCTAGCACAGGGTATCTATCCCGGTATATCCCCAGATACTTTGAAATCTGCAATCGCAATGCAAGTAAGTGTTTCTCTTCCCCAAACAGCACATCCTTTAGCTAATCGCTTGCTTTTGGCTGTGATTCAGGGCAATTTAGTTAAAGACATCGAACAAACTAAACTCATTGCCGAACAAGCAGCAAAAGCAGTAAAACCGATAATCGTCAGCATTGAAAAAGGTGAAGTGATTGTTTTAGCTGGCGCAACAATCACTCAAACTAATTTTGTTCTATTAGATTACTTTCAGTTGAGTCAACGCAGTATCGATTGGCTGCGTCTGACACAGTTTACAGTCATAGTTGGATTGGCGGTGGTGATTTTTCGCTGGGTAGAAATACGGTTTAAAGCTAAATTAAGACGTAAAGATTATATTTTAATTATCCTATTAATCCTCAGTGCGCCGTTGCTGTTATTTTTGAGCAAATCATTGACCGGCTTACCTGCTATCGGTCTTTTGGTGGGTAGCTTCTACGGTACAGCCATTGGCGGTACTGTCATGGGTTTACTGACAATCTTGCTCTCCATTGGTAGTGGCATGAGTTGGCATAATTTAATACCTAGTGCGGCTGGCGGTATTCTTGGCGGCTTCATGGCGGGACAATGGCGATTTCCCGGTAGAGAAGGACTGCGCACGCGAGAAGAATTAGCTACCTTGGGTATCTTAATTGCCTTAACTCAGGGAGTGGTTTATTTGTTAATGAATACGGCGATCGCTCCCCTTTGGTATAATGTTTTAGGTGCAGCCGTCCTCGAAAGTTTAACAGGCTTGATTTGGAGTGTATTAGCACTAGGGTTAAGTCCCTACCTAGAAGCTTTATTTGATTTAGTCACACCCATTCGTTTAGCAGAATTATCCAATCCCAACCGACCTTTATTAAAACGCCTAGCCTATGAAGCCCCTGGCACTTTTCAGCATACATTGTTTGTTGCAACTTTAGCAGAAGCCGCCGCCAGAGCTTTAAATTGTAATGTAGAACTCGTGCGCGCTGGGATTTTGTATCATGACATCGGTAAAATGCACGATCCTCTGGGATTTATTGAGAATCAAATGGGTAGCCCCAATAAACACGATAAGATTAATAACCCCTGGAAAAGTGCCGAAATTATTAAAAAGCATGTGAGTGAAGGTTTAGTAATGGCGCGTCATTATAAATTACCTAGTGCCATTCGCGCTTTCATTCCCGAACACCAAGGTACAATTTTAATTGCCTATTTCTATCAGCAAGCCAAGCAGCAACAGCAAGAAAATCCACAGCAAATATTACAGGAATCAGATTTTCGCTATGATGGCCCCATTCCCCAATCGCGAGAAACCGCAATTGCTATGTTAGCCGATGCTTGTGAAGCCGCTTTACGTTCGCAAAAAGATGCAACCCCAGAAGCCGCACTCGCAATGGTAAATAACATCCTCAAAGCACGTTGGCAAGATCGTCAATTAGTAGATTCAGGGTTAACTAGGCAAGAAATGTCACAAATTTCTCATGTTTTTGTCCAGGTTTGGCAGCAATTTCATCACCAACGCATCGCCTATCCTAAACTTTAATAATGTTGGCGCATTATATTCTCTAGCAATCCAATTAGATATCCGAACAAAAAGGACAAGGGAGACAAGGAAGATACAGCAGATTGCCAGTTTGTAAGGTACAAATTATCGTTGATTGTAGGGGCACTGGCACTGCCATGCCCCGAAGTGCGTACCTTATTTAGCTAAAATATGCTGTAGGTATTTGTCAGTCATTTAGGATTGCTATGGAGAGCAAGGCAATACCCATACTTGTCAATTTAAGCTAAAAGCTATACAGGGCAGGCGTTGTGCAAAACCCTCTCGCCCTCATCCCCTAACCCCTTCTCCCTTGGGAGAAGGGGAATTTAATAAAAGGCTCCCCTCTCCCTCTGGGAGAGGGGCTGGGGGTGAGGGCAAAACCTTGCCACAAAGCGGGTTTCGCCTTAAGTTGACACACCAATGGGCAATGCTTTACCCCTACGCGAAATTTATGGTGTATTAGTGTTTTTATTTAAATGGGATGAGAACCTAAAAAACTCTGCAAAAAACTTGGTATTACTAACTTTTAGGTATCTAAATTCAATTAACCAATTTGATTTAAAAATAAGTGCTATTGCCAAAAACAACAAAGGGTAGCTACACAGCCGCTTCTTGTCAAACATGGCAATTTTTGCGCCAGCAATATACATTTTTACCTGCGGAAAACACCAAAATGATTGCGCGATTTACCGAAATGAGTAAATGATATGGCTTTTCACTTGCGGAAAACACTAAAATGAGTGCGCGATTTACCGAAACGAGTAAGCGATATGGCTTTTTGAGTAGGTGAAATGGTATTTCACTTGCGGAAAACACAATAATGAGAAGGCGAAAAGGCTTAACGAGAAGGTAAAATGGCTTTTTGCTTACTTAAAACAAAAAAATGAGTACTTGATTGAGATAAACGAGAAAGCGATCGCCATTTCTGTTTACACAAAATATAAAAATGCGTACTGAATATGTGTAAATGATAAAGCTGTCGCATTTTCAGCAAAAAAACTTAACGCCAAGCCTTTCCTCTGCAAGGCAATGCCACACCCTACAATCTGTCGCATTTTTGGCAAATTTGTCTTATTTCGGGATAGGTAAAACCTTTTGCAAATTTTCCCCTAAAATATATAGTTGATTATAAGCTTGGGCGAGCCGTTCGCCATCAACAACCACATCGGTTGCAGGGTAGTTTTGAATGATTTCAATTAATGAAACTTTGCTGTCTTGATTAGCAGATAAAACTATAGCTGAACGTAAAGCTTGACGATTTGCTTGTCCCGAAGGTGTACCAACTGATTCACCAATTCTATCTAATAAAAATTCGCCGATGGGGTTATTTAATACCCGATCTAAAACCACAGGATTCGCATTTATTTCTTGTGCCAAGATGTTACGTAATGTTTTTGGATTTTGCCCTGTGCGATTGAGATAGAAATTTAAACTTTGGGAAACTTCCCCGGTTTTGGCAAGTTGGGTTAATTCATCAACAGAGACAGATGGACGAAAAATACCATATTTAAAGGTAACTTTCTCGGCAGCGATCGCACTATTAGCGTAAAGTAGAGTCACAATACTGGCTAAGATACTGATTGTTTTCTGAACTCTGCCCATCTGCATCCTTGAATAACGAATTTTCACCTCAGAGGTTGTTTTAAAAGTATTTGGCTATATCTTCGCACGAGTAAAAAGGTGTAAGTTTTGAGTTCAGAACCTCATGCATTGAGTAAAAAGGTGTAAGTTTTGAGTTCAGAACCTCATGCATTGAGTAAAAAGGTGTAAGTTTTGAGTTCAGAACCTCATGCATTCCTTCTTCAATGCTCCCCCCTACCCCTTACAAAAGGGGGAAAACTTCTCCAACTATTCTATGCTTGATGGCTGATATCTCACAACTGCTTAACAGAGGTGATAGCTTTTGAGAATCATATCCCTTTAAAGCTGGTGATGATGCCCATATTAGATAATTGTTGCGTCTTTTCCATGAGTATCTTTTGCGAACTCCGTTCTACTCCATCTTCCTCCGGACGACGTTGGATATAAGAACCATCTGATTGTAGTTCCCAAGCTTGTCGATTATCTGTCCACATAATTGCTAAGATATTTTGCAAAGTTTGCACAATCTCAACATCTTCTACAGGTGTAACTGCTTCTACTCTGCGATCTAAATTACGTGGCATCCAATCAGCACTACCAATGTATACTTCACTTTGTTCATCATTGGCAAAGTAAAATATCCGCGAATGTTCTAAAAATCGCCCGATAATACTAATAACGCGAATATTTTCACTGACTTCGGGAATTCCCGGACGCAAACAACAAATACCTCGGATAATCAAGTCAATCTTTACCCCAGCTTGAGAAGCAGCGTATAGACTAGCAATAATTTGCGTATCGACCAAAGAATTCATTTTGGCGATAATATGACCGTTTTTGCCGTTTTTACATTGTTCGATTTCTCTGTGAATTAAGGCGATAATGCGATCGCGCATATTCACAGGCGATACTAATAATTTACGATAAGACTCTTGGCAAGAATAACCTGTCAAATAATTAAATAAATCGGTTAAATCTGCACCTAAATCTTCTCGACAACTTAATAACCCAACATCAGTATATAAATTAGCTGTTTTCGGATTATAATTTCCCGTCCCAATATGCACATATCGCCTGATTTCTTCTGCTTCTTGACGCACTACCAACACAATTTTTGTGTGCGTTTTCAGTCCAACTAATCCATAAATAACATGCACCCCAGATTTTTCTAACTGTGTAGCCCAAGTAATATTATTCTCCTCATCAAACCGGGCTTTGAGTTCAACAATCACAGCCACTTGTTTACCACTTTCCGCCGCCATTATCAGAGAATTAATAATATCAGAATCTCCAGAAGTGCGATAAAGTGTCATCTTAATGGCTAAGACATGAGGATCGCGAGCAGCTTGGGCGATAAATGTTTCCACAGAGCTACTAAATGATTCATAGGGATGATGGACTAATAAATCTTTTTGCTGAATTACCTCAAAAATATTGTGATATTGGCTATCTACATTGGCAATTTTCTGCTGCTGATGTAAATGGCGTAACCGAGAAGGAATCACAGGTTTCCAACTAGGATCTTTCAAATTAGGTAAAGGTAATTTCAATAAGGACATTAAATCTTTTAAATTTAATAAGCCGTTGATTTCGTAAATATCACTTTCAGTCAATTCCATTTCTGCTGTGAGCATCTGTCTCACAGACTTAGGCATTGATGGTTGAATTTCTAATCGCACTACCGAACCATCAAAATGACGCTTACGTAATTCTTGTTGAATTGCTAATAATAAATCATCAGCCTCTTCTTCCGCTAATTCTAAATCAGCATCGCGAGTTAGGCGAAACAGATGATATTCTTTAATAATCATCCCCGGAAATAAAAATTCTAAATTATGAGCAATAATTTGCTCTAGAGGTACAGCTGTCCAGTAGCTCAATTTACCATTTTGTAATTGCAATTCCTGGGGTAGAGAAATAAACCGAGGCAGAATATTCGGGACTTTTACTCTGGCAAACTTTTCTTCGCCTGTATTGGGAGCTTTAACTACCACCGCTAAATTCAGGCTGAGATTTGCCATTAAGGGAAAGGGATGACTAGGATCTACTGCTAGTGGTGTTAATACCGGAAACAGCTTGTTTTGAAATATTTGTGTTAAATAATGACGCTGTTCTTGATTAGTATCGATGTAATTTAAAAGATGAATACCATTTGCAGCCATTTCTTTGCGTAACACCTGCTCAAAGTGATGATGCTGTTCAATCACCATTGGATGTAGGCGTTGATAGATTGCTTTTAATTGTTCTTGTGGCGTTAGTCCATCGCTATTTTGCTGCAATACTTGTGCTTGAACTTGTTCTTTGATAATGGCGACACGCACCATAAAAAACTCATCTAAATTAGAACTGAATATAGCCGTAAATTTCAGTCTTTCTAATAAAGGATTGCGAATATCTAGCGCTTCATGGAGAACTCGCCGATTAAATTCTAACCAGCTAAGTTCTCGATTAAAGTAATAATCAGAACTATTTAAATTAAGGTCTTTGCTAGCCTTTTTTGCTTTACTCATGATTATTGCGGCTATTAAATTAAAATTTCAATGTGAAATTATTTACCTTACAATACCATGTCCTAGTTCTATTTAATCAACTCTATTTAAGCTTTAAATACTCAAGTTTTAGAAGATTTTTTTAGCTGGGTTTTGTTTTAATTATAGTTAAGCCAAGGTTTACTCAAGGTTAAATATATATTTATTTAAATTTGTCCTGAATAATATCAAACAGCCTCAATGGAGAGAAAAATTTTAGTCAAAAGAGACTTGAAAAAACTATCTCAGGGTAGATGAAAGATGCAAAAATTACAAGGTAAGATTTTTTAAATACCTGGCAAATGTGGTTAATTAAACTACTTGAAAATTGCTGTTACGTAATATTGCTAAAGCCAGCGTTGTTTTTTGGCATACATAATACTACTAATCACAATTATAACCATTACAACTATCACCATCGGATAACCCCAATGTTGCTCTAATTCCGGCATATATTTAAAGTTCATACCATAAAAACCAGAAATAAAAGTGAGTGGTAAAAATATTGTCGAAAGGATAGTTAAGCGATTAATGCGTTCGCTAGTTTTGCTAGCAATATTATCCCGTTGAATTTCCAGTAATTCTGACATCCAAATTCTCAAGGCTTGGTATTCTTGTAAAAGTTTATCAACTTGATGCACTAATTCTTGTTGAAACAGTTCCTTGACTGGGTGACTTAACCATTGAAAATCTTCATAATCCATCATGACTAAAAGTGACTTGATGCTTTGAAAATTCCGCCGTCCGCAGCGAGTAGATTGTCGCATTGTCGCAATTTTTTTATAAGTTAATTCATCGCCAGAATTATCTAATACAGCATCTTCTAAATCATCAAGCTGTCTAGAAATATAGTCAAAGACAGTATGGTAATTATTGAGGATATCTTTATAAATTAAATACAAGAGATAATCTATGCCAAAAGTTTTTATATCTAAAATTCCCTTTTGAATAGTATTATGGAGAATAGTAAGAATTCTAATTTCCGTACTTTCAAAAGTGATAATAAAATTATTTTGTACTATAATACTGCCACGCGCTATCTCAAAATCGCGATTTTTTATTTGATTAGTCATAATTTCATAGCTATCAAATAAACAATCTTCTATCTCTTCATCAATACCTATGGGAAAATGGTTAAAAATCATATCAACACGCGATGGATTAATGCCAAAGTGGTTGATAATTTTGGCAATGGCAGTGCGATCGCGAAAGCGAATACAGCGCAACCAGATATTGTCACAGCTACTAATTTTTTTCAGAATGACATCAACATCTTTACTGGATAAGACTTCCAGATGATTTTGGGAAAAGGTGAGGAGAATTAGCATATAGCAATCCTAATGAAGCCGTGCAAAACCCGGTGACTGGTAAATCATACCTGGAGACTTGTTTCACCTCTGTTTCTGTCATTGTCAGTAATTAAACTATTACAGGTCTGTTTTTAGATTAAGAAAAGGTTATGAAAACTGCCAGCCTCTCTAGTTTCTCAATCTATCTAGCAAACATCTGTTCATTAACTGTATAGGAATATTGTTTGCTCAGATTAGAGCTAATATTTTGCACCTACTTAGCCCAACAAAACCCGGATATGGTGGGCAATGCCGACAAATAAGATGAAAATGTCTGGAATTTCGGCAATAATTACACCCAATTTCTATAACAATCCGATATTTATTTATTAACAACACTTGTTGGCAATAAACCAGCTTTTACTGGTAAATTTTCGGTAACTCCTGACAAAATAACTAATATAT
Organism: Calothrix brevissima NIES-22; assembly: GCF_002367995.1. Taxonomy (GTDB): domain Bacteria; phylum Cyanobacteriota; class Cyanobacteriia; order Cyanobacteriales; family Nostocaceae; genus Aulosira; species Aulosira brevissima. Next base: position 7,044,203 of record NZ_AP018207.1, on the reverse strand, counting down.
ATGACATTAATATAAATTTCTCGAAGATGTGATTAAAATCTGTGACGATCGGTATTTTCTTGGGAAATCTAAGGATAACCTAAAATTTTGGCTGACTGAACTTTGTGATTAAGGAGCAAAGCCTTGATACAAGAAGAATCCAGGCTATCAGTATCTGACAGAGAAAATCACCGCTCGCGTAATTTACTGATTCGATTTATTGTTGGTGGTACTACCCTTGTAGTCAGTATTTCTGCATATTTCTGCTATCAAGCTGCTAGAAATATGACTCTCGCAGATTTGCGCAAGAGTGCTTTTTTAGAAGTACAAAGAGGCGCTGATGAAATTGAAGATTGGTTACACCTGCGCCAAGTAGAAGTAGAAACCCTGGCGAATACTCCCACTGTTCGCTCTTTAGATTGGTCTGTTGCAGAACCTTATTTAAAAATAGAAGTTGACCGGATTAAAGAATTTTTCTTTTTCCAAATGGTGAACCCAGATGGTTCATTTGCAAATACAAAAGTTGGCAAATCAAATAAAAATATTCAAGATAGAGACTTCTTTCAAACAGCAATTGCAGGTAAAAGCAATATTTCCGATCCCTTTATTAGCCGTTCTACAGGAATTCCTTTAATTGCGATCGCTACTCCAATTTGGGCTAATAGTCCGCAGGTGGGTTCGCCTATAGGCGTTTTTCACGGTAATGTGACAGTCGATCACATCAAAGAAGTAGTCAGTTCGCTGAAATACGGCCCTAAAAGCTATGCTTTTGCACTGAATTCTCAAGGACAAGCAATTGTCCATCCAAATTTAGGGTTAATGTCAACCGTAGAAAAACCTGCACCCAGTTTGCTGAATATTGGCGATCGCAATTTAAAAGTGATCGCCCAACACATGGTAAACAAACAGCAGGAAATTGAATTGATGGAAATTGACGGTACTCAAAAGTATGTAGCTTATCTACCGTTAAAATCTGCTAATTGGTCTGTAGCTTTGGTAATTCCGCGAGAAAATATTGAATCGCAACTGCAATTTCTGGATGCGATCGCCTTCATTGTTGGGGCGTTGACAGTCACCATGATTACAGTATTGTGGAGAGTCCAAGCTTTTGAACAAGCTGAACTGAAAAAGTCTAAAGCAGCGGCTGATACAGCTAACCTGGCGAAAAGCGAATTTTTAGCTAACATGAGTCACGAGCTGCGAACACCCTTAAATGGTATTCTCGGTTGCGCGCAAATTTTACTACGTTCCTCAGCTTTACCCGAACCAGAACAATATCACGTTAATATTATTGAACAATGTGGTTCTCATCTGCTGACTTTAATTAATGATATTTTAGATTTGTCAAAAATTGAAGCTAAAAAATTAGAACTGCACCCCTATGATGTGCATTTACCTTCTTTTATCCAAGGAATTGTGGAAATATGCCAAATACGCGCCAAACAAAAAGGTATTTTGTTTGTCTATGAACCCGCAATTAATTTACCAACAGGGGTGCATATTGATGCTAAAAGATTACGTCAAGTATTATTAAATCTCTTGGGAAATGCCATCAAATTTACAGATGCAGGTAAGGTTACATTTGATATAGAAGTCCTCGATCCACCTCCCAGTGATGAACAGACAGTTACACATCAGATTCGCTTTACTATAGAAGATACGGGAATTGGCATAAATCCCGCAGAATTGAGCAAAATTTTTCTACCTTTTGAACAAGTAGGTGATAAAAAGCGCCAAACTGAAGGTACTGGACTTGGTTTAGCAATTACTCGGCAATTAGTACAGATGATGGGTAGCGATATCCAAGTTTACAGTCAAATTGGTCAGGGGAGTAAGTTCTATTTTGAGTTGCACATACCTGCAGCTTATGATTGGGTAGAGTCTGCAATGACTGTATCAGAGAAACAAATCATTGGCTTTGAAGGTGAACCCCTTACCATCCTCATGGTTGATGATCGCTGGGAAAATCGCACAGTAATTACAAACTTATTGCAACCACTGGGTTTTAATGTCGTGGAAGCTAACAACGGTAAAGAAGGTTTAGAAAAAGCGATCGCACTCCAGCCAAACTTAATCATCACAGATTTGCTGATGCCAGAAATGGACGGCTTTGAATTAATTACACATCTGCGTCAAACGCCAGAAATTCAAGATGTCAAAATTATCGTCTCTTCCGCTAGTGTCTTTGAAGCCGATCAATATCGCAGTTTGCAAGCTGGCGGTGATGAATTTCTCAGCAAACCCGTAGAAGCTGATGAATTATTGCGACAATTAGCTAGCCACCTCAATTTAGTCTGGATTTACAAGCAATCTCCCACTGAAGCCTTAAAAGCCAAAGAATCTACCACAGCTAATAGCCAATCTTCCCAATTCACTCCCCCAAGCACAGAAATTTTGCAGGAACTAGTTACCTTAGCGACTAAAGGTAAATTTAATGCCATTCTTAAGCTAGCCGATCAACTAGAAAATACAGACATTAACTTGACGCCATTTGCTAACGAATTACGGCAACTAGCTAGGCAATTTGACGAAGATTTAATCCTCAATTTCTTGCATCAATATACAGGGTGAAAATTATGAAAAATACAATGGAAGAGCCTGCCGATCGAGGAATTATTTTAATAGTTGATGATAACCCTGCTAACTTACAAGTCTTATCAAGTTTTCTCGATCAATCTAACTTTGAAGTTTGGGCAGCACGCAGTGGCGAAAAAGCCCTTCAGCGCTTAGAAAATGGTGATTTACCAGATTTAATTCTACTAGATGTGATGATGCCGGGTATGAATGGCTTTGAAACTTGTCAATACCTCAAAAGCAATCCCCTTGTCCAAGATATTCCCGTAATTTTTATGACAGCCTTGTCGGAAACAGCAGATAAAGTCAAAGGTTTGCGATTGGGAGCAGTAGACTATATTACAAAACCTTTTCAGCATGAAGAAGTCTTAGTGAGAATTGAAAATCATCTGCAACTGCGAAATTTAACAAAAACCTTAATTACTAAAAATGCCGAATTGCAAAAAACCCAAACTCAACTAATTCAAGCCGAAAAAGTAGCAGCTTTAGGTCAACTCACCGCCGGAATTGCCCATGAAGTCAATAATCCCATCAATTTTATAGCTGGTAACTTAAATTTTGTAGAACAGTATGTCCAGGATATAGTCAATTTACTTCATCTTTATCAAAAACATTTACCTGAACCACCAGTTGAAATTAAAACCGCAATTCACAAAACAGATCTCAAATTTTTATTAAATGATTTATCTAAAATTATTCATTCTATGCAAGTTGGGACAAATCGCGTCGCGGAGATTGTAGCATCTTTGAATAAGTTTTCACGCCACCGAGAAGCGGGTAAGAAAGCAACCAATTTGCATGAAGGACTGGAAAGTACATTGCTAATTATTGGACATCGCCTCAAAAGTAATGGTAATTATCCACCGATTCAACTCATTAAAGAATATGGAAACTTGCCCCCAATTGATTGTTATCCGGGGGAAATTAATCAGGTTTTTATGAATTTAATTTGTAATGCGATTGATGCTATTGAAGAAAGATATCACAATAAATCATGTCAGGAAATGGCGCAAAAACCTGGAATAATTAAAATTCAAACTGAAGTGAATGAAGGAACAGCAATTCTTAGAATTACCGACAATGGAGTGGGTATTAACCAAGCAGATACAGCCAAAATATTTGATGCTTTTTACACCACAAAACCGATTGGTAAAGGTACAGGATTGGGTTTGTCTATTGCCTATCAAATTGTGGTGAATAATCATCACGGTAAGCTGATATATAATTCCATACCTGGTGAGGGGTTAGAATTTGTGATTGAATTACCAATCAGATAGTGAGTAATTAGTAATTAGTAATTCGTAATTACAGCAGATTGCCAGTTGGTGAAGTACAAATTATATCGTTGATTGTAGGGGCACTGGCACTGCCATGCCCCGAAGCTGTAAACCCAGACTAGGGGCGGGTTTATGGGGGATTGTCGATTAGGCTAAAATTTGCATAGCAAAATAGCAGTTAATCTTGGTAATGAATCCCTATAATATCCTTCAGCAGACCGAACTTCAGCGCGTGAGTGATGGCATCACCCTACCCATACTAGAAAATTGCGAGACTGCTTCCCATATCCTTGTTTTAGTCTGGCCGCAACTGGGGGATTTTGATAGTCTGGAATATGCTTGGTGGTTACAGCGCGAAGCCACAAAATTTCCTGCGGAAAAACTTGCTATTCGTGCAGTGGGAATAGGCGATCGCACTTCGGGAACAAAATTTTGTGAATATACAGGATTTTCACCCCAACATTTATTTGTGGAACCTGAAGCCAAATTACATCAACAACTCAAACTTTATTCCGGGTTGAATCTGGCTGTTCCCGGACTTTCGCTAACTGTAAAAGCTTGGCTTAATCTCATGTTAATGTGTGCGGGGTTAGGCAGTCCGGGAACCCTTAAAGAAGTTTTTCGCGGATACCGGGGAGATCGTCAAGCACCGCAACTTATTGGCGATGATGAAATTATTCAAGGTACTCCCCTACCTGCTTTTAAAGGCTCATTTTTCCAATTAGCTGGTGGCGGTGGGTTTCAACGCCCCTTTGAATTAGCTACTCTGCGACTGCGGAATATGGTAGAAGTGCTGCGCAATTGGCAGACTTATGTACCTAACTCTGCCTACTTAACTCAGCGTGGAGGAACTTTTTTGTTTAATTCCCAAGGCGAGTTACTGTATGAACATCGCGATCCAGGAATTCTTGGCTTTGCGGCTAATATGAGTCAGCCCTTATCATTTTTATCTTTAATTGATCAAGATACCTTTACCGCTACGCACTGATTTCTGATAGGCGTAGCGACTGTCTTGAATGTCAAGCGATCGTTAACAAAAAAGTGGTGGTGGAAACATTGACGCAACTGAGGATCGCTGCGCTAGATTCGGCGGTGTCTGGTACGGGCTACAAGGCTTGTGGCTATGTAGTCTAGATAGTCACAGCCCGCACCAGACACTCCTGCGATGCACCGAATCTTCCTCAGTTGCTGGATTTCCCGTTGAGGCAAAAAAAGAGCATGAAAAATTGACCCAAGTCATGCGATCGCCTACTCGTGTCAGCTAGTATTGTATAAAAAAGGTTGCAGTGCTAAGAATTAACAATTGTTTTCTTGTTATCAGAAATGCACCAAGGCAAATTATCTCGAACCATTGCATTTAAAATGACTAACATTTTATGAACACAAGCGGTCAGAGCAAGTTTTTTTGATTTACCACGCTCAACAAGCCGTTCATAAAAAGCTTTGATAACTGGATTATGACGCATTGCAACAACAGCACCCATATAAAGAGTGGCACGAACATGGGCACGACCACCGTTAATCATACGCTTACCTTTGTGTTGCCCACTATCATGATTAATAGGTGCAACACCAACTAGACGCGAGATTTGTTTGGCAGTTAATTGACCGAGTTCTGGTAAGTCAGAAACTAGGGTTGTAGAAATAACTTGACCAATACCAGGAGTAGTTTTGAGGAAATTGACCTTATTAATCCATTGTTGATTTTTTTGAGTTAATTGCTCAATTTCTTGGTTAAGTTGTTTTAGACGACCTTCAAGATATTCAATATGTGCTTCAATATCTGCCAATGCTTTGCCACGAGAGCGTGAGCGACGATTTTTCTCCGCAGTTTGGATTTCAACTAATTGTCTTCTGCGACTAATCAACTCTCCTAATTGACGCGCCTCTTCGGATTGAATTGGTAAAACCTGGGGTTTCATTGCTTCCCCAAATTGTGCCAGAATTTGTGCATCAATAGCATCAGTTTTAGCCAGCCTTCCTGTAGCTTTGGCAAAATCTCTTCCCATGCGAGGATTAATTAATGCTACTGGTAAAAGTGCTGCTTGCAATTGAATGATAAGTTCTGTTTCTAAACCTCCTGTTGCTTCTAACACAATCAGATTTAAATCATAGGATTTGAGTTGTTCTACTAGATGAGATATTTCTACTTCTGTGTTAGCAACTTTCAATGCTTTACCCAAAGGACGGATGTAAACATCAAGAGCGGCTTTACTCACATCAATGCCTACCCATTGAGAAATATTTTCCATTGTCAACTCTCAACTAATTTCTGTACTTTTTTTTGAATTCATCCCCTTGATTTAACTCATCCTTGCCCGATACGGACTGTATACTTTAAATATCAGTATTTAAAGATTTGACCCCGGCGACTGTTCGAGTTCTGTCAACGAGATTGTTGTAGTGACCCATGCTACGAAGCGGTCTATGATGACCAAGGTTGGGACGGTCTACTACTATTTCTAAGATACAAGGTTGGGTTGAGGGACAAAACCCAACATTTTCGGCGCTGGTTAGGGACTTCCAAATAAAAAAATATTCCCATCATTAACTTACCAAACCCGCAACTCGTAGGGGCGGGGTAACCCCGCCCCTACAATTTGGCATAATTTATTTTTTGGAGTTTCCTTAACGAGTCTTTGAGCCTGATTAATGAGTCTTTGAGCCTGATTAATGAGTCTTTGAGCCTGGTTAACGAGTCTTTGAGCCTGATTAATGAGTCTTTGAACCTGATTAATGAGTCTTTGAACCTGATTAACGAGTCTTTGAGCCTGATTAACGAGTCTTGGAACCTGGTTAATCAGTCTTTGAACCTGATTAATGAGTCTTTGAACCTGATTAACGAGTCTTTGAACCTGATTAATGAGTCTTTGAACTTGATTAATGAGGATATTTTCTTTGTTAATGAGCCTTTGAGCCTCATTTTTCAAGTAGGGTGTGTTACGCCGCAGGCTAACGCACCGTCAATTTGAGTAATACTTGACGCTAAAGTCATAACCAAATACCGTTCAGTTAGCGTCAAAAACCTTAAACCGCGATTTGTTGGGTTTCGTTCCTCAACCCAACCCACGTTTATCCTTAACTGAAGCGTATTGAGTCATAACCCACCCGAAAATTTAATTCTCTACCTATCTCCGTAAATTTGCGATAATATGGCGCTAAAATCGGAAACTCAGATTTATGACTGCGGATTTTGCCCTATTAAAGCGGATATACAATGCTTTTGATCCATTTCGCCCCTTACCCGCAGGAGATCCGGCTTATGTTGATTGTACAGAAGTGCGGGGAGATGGAGACATATTAGTAGAAGTAGGTAGAGAGATTTTATATTCAAACAGAATGACCTCTCAATTATATGCAGGTCATCGCGGTGCGGGGAAATCTACAGAATTGCTGCGGCTTCAGCAACATTTAGATGAGCAAGGTTGCTTTGTAGTTTATTTTCCCGCCGATGAACAAGATATCGATCCAGAAGATGCCCAATATACAGATATTCTGTTAGCTTGTACCCGCCATTTACTAGAATCATTAAAAGATACCACTTCCCCAGCTAGTTTATTAAACTGGTTAGGCGATCGCTGGCAAGATTTAAAAGATTTAGCATTAACTGAGGTTTCCTTACAAAGCTTAAGTATAGAAGGGCAAATTGCCCAATTCGCCAAATTAACCGCCAATTTGCGCACAGAACCCACCCAACGCCAAAAAATCCGCGATCGCGTCAATCCCCATACTATTACTTTAATTGCAGCATTAAATGAGTTTATTCAAGACGCTAAAAAGAACTTACCTTCAGGATATTCTCAACTTGTATTAATTGCTGATAACTTAGACAGAATTGTACCTATACCTCAAGAAGATGGACGCAGCAATCACGACCAAATTTTTCTCGATCGTAGCGAACAACTCCAAGCTTTAGATTGTCATTTGCTGTATACAATACCCATTTCTTTACTGTATTCTAACCGCGCCGCAGACCTAGCCAATATTTATGGTAATACTCAGGTATTGCCGATGATTATGGTACAAACGCCAGATAATCAACCATATCAACGGGGAATTAATAAAGTTACAGAAATCCTGCAAAAGCGTCTGAGTTTGATAGATCCAAGTTTATCTATTGTCGATATGTTTGAGCAGCGAGAAGCTTTAGAAAGATTGTGCCTCATGAGTGGAGGTCATGTGAGAAATTTATTATTATTAATGAAGGAGGCGATTAAATACACTAACAGTTTACCTATTCCTACCAGAGCTTTACAGCGTTCATTTAGCGAGTTGCGAAACACTTATCGTAATACTGTTTTTGCTAATGAATGGGAAGCACTGGCAAATGTGTATCATTCTAAAGAAATAGAAAATGATGCCTTGTATCGAGGTTTATTATTTAATCGCTGTATTTTAGAATATCGTTATTTAAATGGAGAAGGAGAAAGTCAAGTTTGGTATGATATTCATCCTCTCATTAAGGGGATTAAAGAATTTCAAGATACATTTAATCGGTTGTATCCGGCATAGAAATAATTAAAGATGTCATTAACAATACTTTCACCAAAATGCAATAACCTAGCACTCGCTGCAAGATCCCCGACTTCTTCAAGAAGTCGGGGATCTGACTCCTCGTCACCCTATCAGGCATTACAAAGCTAAGATTATGACCCTAGAACTGACGGATTGGGATAAAGATTTACCATCACAAGGAGATGAAGAATATCAAGCCTTAATCCGCACGCTGAATTTTACAGAAGGCTTTGGCTTATTATTTGTCCGTTGCTCTCCGGCTAAGGGTAAGCAGTTAATTACCAAAGTTCAAGAAGATATTTCCAATAAAAATATCGAAGTTCTACGGCTTGATAAAGCTGTGAATAATTTATATGAAATAATTGATAATTTAGATAATAAAAAAGAGATAAATATTTTATTTATTACAGGACTAGAGTATTCATTTTATCAATATGAAGAATGTAAAAGCTTAATGGGTTGGAATAGTATAGATAGATATTCATACAGTTGGAAGGGTGTACCACCTGTTTTAATTAACCTTAACCAACAGCGAGAACGGTTTAGAGATAACTTTAATATCTGTTTTGTGTTCTTGCTACCAATATTTGCGATTAAATATTTTATTCAACGTGCGCCCGATTTTTTTGATTGGCGTTCTGGTTTGTTTGAATTTCCTATAGATGCGGAAACTTTAAAACAAGAGTCATCACGCATTATTCAAGATGGTGATTATGAAAAATATCGCAACCTCACCCCAAAAGAAAGAACTCAAGCAATATTAGCAATTCAAGAATTAATAGCAGAGGACAATCAAACACCCGCTCGTAAATGTGATTTACTGATTACCCTTAGAAATTTGCAATCTGCTGGACAGAATTATAAAGAAGCGATCGCCGACTTTGAAAATGCACTCGTAATTCAACCTGATGAACAAAGTGCTTGGTTATTCCGGGGAATTGCGCTCTTGAATTTAGGACGTAATGAAGAAGCAATTGCTGATTTTGACAAAGCACTGGCAATTCAAGCTAATGACCAAATTGCCTGCTTCTTCCGAGGAATTGCGCTCTTGAATTTAGGACGTAATGAAGAAGCAGTTACATCCTCTGACAAAGCACTGGCAATTCAACCTGATTACCAGGATGCTTGGTATTTACGGGGGTATGCGCTCTTGAATTTAGGACGCAATGAAGAAGCAATTGCCGATTTTGACAAAGCACTGGCAATTCAAGCTAATGACCACGAAGTTTGGTACTTACGGGGGTATGTGCTAGGGAAATTAGGACACAATGAAAAAGCGATTGCTGACTTTGACAAAGCACTGGCAATTCAACCTGATAAACACCAAGCTTGGAACAATCGAGGGATTGCGCTAGGGGAATTAGGACGCAATGAAGAAGCGATCGCCGATTTTGATAAAGCACTGGCAATTCAACCTGATAAATACCAAGCTTGGTACAATCGAGGAATTGCGCTAGAGAATTTAGGAGACAATGAACAAGCTGTTGCATCCTATGACAAAGCACTGGCAATTCAACCTGATCAATACCAAGCTTGGAACAACCGGGGGATTGCGCTACGGAAATTAGGACGCAATGAAGAAGCGATCGCATCCTATGACAAAGCACTGGCAATTCAACCTGATGACTACCAAGCTTGGAACAACCGGGGGATTGCATTCTTAAAATTAGGACGTAATGAAGAAGCGATCGCCGACTTTGATAAAGCACTAGCAATCCAACCTGATTACCAGAATGCTAGAAACAACAGGAGAGTAGCTTCCATAAAATTGAAATGGCAAAAATTAACTAAAACTTTGACAGGATTTTTGCGGCTTATTGGTTTTATTCGTTGATGTGTTCGGTGTTAACCTGCAAAAATTATGCTTTTCTGAACGGCTATGCACCAGAAGATAAATAGCTTTATGATGATTATCCAATATCTAAATAACAAAAACTATAGAAATGATCAATTGCTCCTGATCAAGTTAATTTCACCACGATTTACTTTGATATCAAACAAACTAACCTATACTAAAAACAGTTATTCAGCCTTGATTGCAATCTATGACAGCAACACCAGCCATTCACAAACAGTATGTTGAGTGGAAAGAAAACGGTTACTGGATTAAGGATAGCCGTGTTTCTTTAGACTCTGTTGTTTACGCTTTCTTGAATGGTACATCACCGGAAAGTATTGTTCAAAGTTTTCCAGTATTAAAGCTTGAGCAAGTTTACGGTGCTGTTACATTTTACCTAGCAAATCAACGAGCGATTGATGATTATTTAAAAGCGGGTAAAGCTGAGTTTGAGAAACTGCGTCAAGCTTCCAAGGAACAGAATGCAACATTATATAATAAGTTGCTTGCTGCTCAAGGCGATTATTAATAGCTATGCATGAATTATTGTCAATAAATTGCCCTGCGCTTAATTGTGCAGGGCGATGATTTTAAATTAATTCAAAATCCCAACAAAATTACTTGCCGTTACCGTTACTATGGCCATTGCCATTACCAGCAATTACACGTTCAGCAAGTTTTTCCGGTACTTCTTGCAGATGATCGTATTCCCAATGGAAGGAACCAACACCAAGAGTAAGCGATCGCAATTCAACAATAAAGTCTTGCATCTCTGCTTGGGGCAAGTATGCTGAGATATTATCCCAACCTTGCCAATCATTTCGCCCTTCATAGCCTAAAATTTGCCCCCGTTTACCGCTCAGTAGTTGCAGCGCTTTCGAGGTAAATTCGCTGGGTGTGGTTACTTCTACTTTGAGAATCGGTTCTAGCAGTGTGGGTTGTGCTTGGGGTACTCCCGTTTGCATCGCCAACCTAGCAGCTTGTTTAAAGGCTTGTTCGGAACTATCAACGTTGTGGTAGGAACCATTAGTTAATGTTACCGCTACATCGACAACCGGGAAGCCTAAAGGCCCATGTGCCAAAAATTCCCGCACGCCCATTTCTACGCCAGGAATATACTGTCTGGGAACGACACCACCAACAATGGTTTCCCGGAAGTTAAAGCCTTCACCACGGGGTAGGGGCTGAATATCGAGGAATACATCACCAAATTGCCCGTGTCCGCCGCTTTGGTGCTTGTAGCGTCCGTGAACGGCGGCTACTGGTTTGCGGATGGTTTCTTTGTAAGGAACTTGGGGGAGGTGGGTTGTCATCGGGAGGTTATATTTGCGCCGCAGTCTATCTAAGGCGACTTGCAGATGAATTTCCCCTTGTCCCCACAGAATTACTTCGTGGGTGTCGCCATGTTGCTCCCAATTTAAAGATGGATCTTCTTCCAACAGTTTAGCGATCGCGCTGCTGAGTTTAACTTCATCGTTGCGCTTTTCGGGAGTAATCGCCAGAGCATACACTGGTTCCAATTGCCCAGCTTGGGGTAATTTTACTTTTGCCTGACCTTCTAGAGTCAGGATATCGCCTGTTTTAATGCCTTCTAAACGGCTTAAAGCTACAATTTCTCCAGCTAATACTTCATTCACTGACTGCTGTTGCTGTCCCATCAACCGATAAATACCACCAGCACGCACACCGTTAAGAACAATACCATCTGTTAATTTACCTTGCCAGACACGGACTAGGGAGAGTTTGCCGCCTTGGGGAGTGTAGTAAGTTTTTAATACTTGGGCAATTGGTGTATTGCCAACTTTACTTAAGCGACGTTCTGCTGTAACTTCTGGTTCTGGTGCTTCTCTGACTAATGCTTCTAATAAAGGTCTCACACCATAATCTTGTTCCGCCACACCAAAGAATACGGGGACTACTAAATCTGCCCCTAATTCCATTTTTAAATCTTTGATAATTTCTTCTTGGGGTGGTTCGATATCTTCTAAAAGTTCTTCCAATAAGTGATCGTCAAAATTTGCTAAGGCTTCGAGCATTTCGGCTCGTGCAATATGTTCTTCTTCTTTTAAATCTTCGGGGAAGGGAATCAAATCAGCTGGTGCGCCTGCATGATATTGATATGCTTGTTCTGTGACCATATCAATAAAGCCTGTGAGCTGTTCCCCCTGCATGATGGGGTATTGATGCGCAACTAGGGGACGGCTAGAAACGGCTTTAAGGGCGTGTAATGTTTCGAGAACATGAATATTTGCCCTGTCCATTTTATTTACAAAGACAATGTGGGGAATTTCCCAATCATCCAGGAATTTAAATAAAGGAGCAAGGGTGTGGACGCGATCGCGGATGGGTTCGCAAACTACAATCGCCGCATCAACTCCCATTAAGGCACTATAGGTTTCTTGGGCAAATTCTACACTGCCGGGACAGTCAATAAAGTTAAAGCGCAAGTCTTTATACTCGGCACTAGCCGCGCTAACTTCTACACTCATATGGCGATCGCGCGATTCATTCGCACTATCTCCTACTGTATTACCATCCTTGACACTACCTTTCCGGGAAATCGCCCCTGTAACGAATAACAAACTTTCCAGTAAAGTTGTTTTCCCACTTAAATAGGGGCCGACAATTGCAACGTTCCGCGAACCCGATTTTACTTTTTCGTTCATAAAACCTCCCTTGCGGTAAGTTACCACTAACCGCATTATCCTGTGTATTCAAGGATAGAAATGGTTCTCTAAAGGAGAATCATCTCCTCTTTAATCAGTTATTATCCTCCCTTTAATCGGTGCAACGAAAAATTGTAGTTTGTTGTAAGATTTAGTTAAAGAAAAGTTAATTAAATCAAACTTTAATACCAGATGTTGAACTTTTGTTAATTCAATCGATTTCTATTCAAAAAAATATGAAGAAAAGTTAACTAAACGTGCAAGTTGAAAGTATGACTGTTGAATTGAACTTACTCAGGATTTGGAGTCAGCAATCGGGGAGGAAGAAAGGAAACTTAATATATAAAATGGTTGGCTATTTTCCAGCATTGCATACTTTGCGCCCAACGATAGCGCTGAGTTTTATCTTGCTTTGGGCTAGCATGATTTATCCTGGTGCGATTTTGGCGATTTCTCCACCTCAAATCGTAGCTCAGTCTGGTAATCCGCCAGCGATAGATGTCTTAAATCAGGGTTTACAAGCCATTCAAGCAGGGAGAGTGCAAGATGCGATCGCTTTATTTAGAAGAGCCGCTCAACTCGATCCCAGATTAGCGCCAGCGTACTATAATTTAGGGCTAGCATTACGCCAAGCTGGGCAATTACAACCTGCTGCGGATGCATTTTATCGAGCTACCCAAGCAGATCCGAAATTTGCGCCTGCTTTTGCTAATTTAGGCGGTTCGCTGTTAGAAGGAAATAATTTACAGTTAGCTAATGATTACTTGCAACGAGCGATAGAACTCGATGGGAAACTCGGTTTTGCTCACTATAATATGGGATTGTTGAAAGTACAGCAGAGAGATTGGGAAAAAGCGATCGCTTCTTTTAAAAAAGCACTGCAATATAGCCCCCATGCACCAGAGCCAGCCTATCATTTAGGATTAGTTTATTTACAACAAGGTAAAATTGACCAAGCCAGAGAAGCGTTTCGTCAAGCAATTAAAATTAACCCTAGATATGCAGAAGCTCACTATAATCTTGGTTCACTTTGGTTTCAACAAGGTAAATTACCCGAAGCCTTAGAAGCCTTTAGAAAATCTGCGGCGGCTAACTCCAATTATGCCAGCGCTTATTATGGTGCAGGATTAGTTTTTATGCAATTAAAAAAATATGCAGAAGCCGCACAAGTTTTTCAATATGCGCGAGATTTATTCACTCAACAAAATAATCCCCAATGGGCGAGAAATGCTCAACAATTGTTACAACAAGCACAGAATTTAAATTACCAACCTCGCTGAGGCGCGAATCATTTAGATTGCGCAACAATAGGGCTATACCAGTTCAAAAGTCAAAATTAAAAGAATCAGATGCAATTTGAACTTTTAATTTTGGCATTTTTGGTTAATTTGAGTGAATTGGTATTGTGGACTAGACTATCTGGCGTGGTCTAAGCCTAACCCATCGCAATGGTATTGTAAATGCAAAAGCGCGTCAAAAGTCGGTTTTTATTTTGCGATCGCTGGTTTGATCGTCGTGCGATCGTGCAGAATATGGAAGCGTTTCAAGACTTAATTGTCATAGTCTTGTGTTTAGGTTTATTTGCTGTGATGTTACTGCAATTATGGGGTATATTTATTGCCGTTACCCAGCCATTAGATTACAAATTAGTCACAGCAAAAATACTTTTTGTATTAATTTTGGTAGAATTATTTCGGCTGTTGATGATTTACCTGCAAGAGCATAGCATAGCCGTAGGTGTAGCAGTCGAGGTTACCATTGTCTCCGTCTTGCGAGAAGTAGTAGTTCACGGTGCGTTAGAAATTTCCTCAATTCAAACAGCCGCAATGTGTGGTTTATTATTTATTTTGGGCGGCTTACTCATAGTGTGTGCCAAAACACCCCATATGGATTGCATGAGTGCGAATACAAAATTTTGCCCCATTGCTTACACAGGAACTAGAGAAAAGCAAAACCTAGAATTTCAATATTCTCGATGTGAGGATAATCAGCAGCTTTCGTAAATGGGCATGGGGCATTTTTGCACAAATCTGCCTTTTTTTGCCTCATTCCTGAGTAATTTAGTTGGCGACACATCAATATATTCTAGAGGGTATGGCATTGCCATGCCCCTACGATCGCATATGTCATAATTAAAGATGATGAAATATGCGATCGCACTTCTCATTTGATGATTTTTGATTAATCAGCGATTATTGGGCGATGTTACCAATTTGATTCCAAGCATTGACTACTTGCAAAAGATTTTGTGGTAAGTTCTTTTGAGAAGCATCGTTATATCTCACCGTGCCTTGGGTACTAGTGAGGGTATAGGTAATAAAATCAGCTGCGCCTGGGGGTGCTGGATAACTCAAATTTTTGAATTCAGCAAAACGCGATCGCTTGATTATCTCCTCAAATTGTCGCACTTGTTGGGGTGAAATGCGGCGCACGCTGCGAGAAGAATCGTTAGCATCGCCAACCCGCACTCTAATCAAGGTTCCATCTTTGAGTAAAACAGTTTCATAGGTGATAGCAGCAAAGCCACCGCTAGAAATTTGGCGAAATACCACATCTTTATCTAAAGGCGATGGGATTTCATTTGCAGGAATTGGTACAGCGTCACCTGTATTGTTACCAGTACCGCTATCAGATATAGGATTATTCCGCAGTCGATTCCAAGCTTTGATGACATTGCGTAAATCGCTGGGTAACTGATCCTGAGAAATATTATTGTATTTAACAGTACCATCTACACTGGTGAGAGTGTAAGTTACATAATCAGCAGCGCCAATAGGTGCGGGGTAACTCAAATTTTTAAACTGTGTAAATCTGCTGCTAGCTAACAATTGTTGAAATTGTTGTACCTGTTGCAAAGAAACTCGGCGTACTCTGCGTTCAGAATCGTTAGCATCACCAATTTTCACTCGAATTAAGCTACCATCGTCAAGTAAAACCGTTTCATAGGTAGCGCCAGTCAAACCTCCACTAGAAATTTGGCGAAATACCACATTTCTATCTAATGGTGGTGGGAGTTCGTTTTGGGGAATGGCTACTGCTGTGAGTTTACCACTATTGGGATTATCTCTATTCGGGCGATCGCGATTTACCAAATCGACTTGAGAACCAGTTTCATCGCTGAAAAACACCCAAGGACTAATTCTATTATTTGATTTAACAAATACTTCCCAACCAGATACTAATACAGGATCGCAAGGATTGGGAAATGTTGACTGTTCGCAACCCCTAGCCAATTTCTTCTGTTTATACGCAACGATGTTGAGGGTGTTAATAGGTAACCCGGAAACCTGGGAAGCTTGACGCAAAACCGCATCTCTCACTGTTTGGGGTAATTGCTGACTTGTAGTTTGGCTAGCGTTTTCATTTAAACGTATTGTCGAACCTGTCTCATCAGTGTGATACACCAGAGTTTGTCCCACAGTTGCCACCACTACCCGCCAACCTGGTACTATAGCTCTGAGACAACTTTCAGCAGCAGTACCTAATTCTAAACAACCATCGTTCCAATTTTGTGGTTGCGCTTGCATAACTTTTAGCTGAGAAAGCGGTTGTTGCAATTTTGTAGAAGCAGCTTGTAAAACCGCATTCCTTACCGATTGGGGTAATTGAGTAGTTGGGTTAGTTGTCGGATTTTGTGCTGTAGCTAGCCGGATAGAACTGCCATTATTATTAGTGTGATAAACCCAGTTTTGTCTACCATCAGAAATCACAAATCGCCAACCAGGAACTATAGCTTGGGTACAAAATTCATCTGGTTGAGGTAGTTCTAAGCAACCATTGCGCCAATTGTGTTGACTGTAATCAGTTAGTCGCAGTTGATTGCGATTAATTCCCGTTCTGCGCGACGCATCTTGAATAACTGCATTTACTATTGATCGTGGTAATTTATTTTGTCTAATATTTTGTTTATTAACTGTGTTTGTCGTCTCTGGAGACTGCGCCAAAGCAGCAGCATTACTACTTTTAATAGATGTGAACCCGCTACCAACAGATAAAATTCCCGTTAACACTAAAGCAGTGAAAATCCTAGCGCGATCGCTGGTAGAATGATTACCCATACAGCCTTTCATAAAATACCTCAATTGAAACCTATACCCTTTTAGGTTGGAAAACATTAAACTCCTGACTAATAACTAATAACTAATAACTAATAACCAATTGACTATTGACTATTGACTATTGACTATTGACTATTGACTATTGACTATTGACTATTGACTACCAGAAATTAAACAAGCGTCTATCTTCTGTTGCAGATGGGAAGATAGACGCCTATAAGTTTATAGTTTGTTCCTGAATTATTGGAGCTATTACCACTATGCACAATTCGTATTTAGGCTTTCGCCGGGGTTGAAAATACTTTTAATGCAAGAATTTAGGTTGACCATAGCCTTATGCTCAGTCAACGTAAAACCTAAAATCCACAATAATCCACAATTGTATTAAGCATTGAATATTGATTGATGGTTTGGCGCATCAAATTTGATATAGCTAGTTTTTTTGCCTTTTTAGGTGCAAATTTCACATTAATCTGATATCTGGATCGCTAGCGCCAAAAGTCTTAAGCACTAAGAGCTTGTTGTTCCACTGTCTGGGAGTTTGGGACATCAAATCTAATAGTACTGGCTGCCCAGTCTTTAAGATCGGGTGCTAACCAAACTAGTTTCCGGAGAATTTCATCATTTACCCACAACACCAAGGGACAATGAAACTGTTTGCGAAATTCATCTCGCATCAGATTGGTACTAATGATCAGTTCATTAATATCAATTACAGATTCTAAACCTCTGACCATCAAAACTTCAGGTTGAGCGACGCCGACTGTAGTTGAAATGGTTGTATAAAGTGTTTCAGTTCCCGGTGGTAGGACAATATCTTGGATTTGTGCTGATGAAAACTCTGTTAACAGATTCAGTACTTGCTGTTGCCTGTGGGCAGAATTGCAAGATACCAAGATTAATGAAAATGCACCAGCAGAAACCATCAACGCTCTTGCGAGTCGTTTGGTGGAGGCGATGGTACTCCCCATACCATCTTGTGAATTGTGAAAGCTGCTGATCATTATAAAATCCTGCCTTTGGTCTTTAAAAGTACCTTAGCCTTTTCAGTTTAATTCGCTCACCAACTAGTTATCCAATGTATTTCTAGGTAAAATTCGATAACATTTTGTTTGATGACCTACAGTAATGATACGCATGATTTAATATTTGAGGGTGGAGTGTGTGACCCCGCATTTACGGAAAAATAACGCAAATGCATGTAATTGAAATTACAAATAAGCCAAATTCACACGTTCATAGAGTAATTTATAGACAAAAATCCAGGTATGTTACATTACTTTGCCCGCAGCAATCAAAAATAAAATTAGAGATTTTTTTGGCGAAAGATCCTATAAAGAGTGGTAATTATAAACTTACATCATCGGACTACATTCGTGACAACAATTGGTATAAATATTTAAAAAGCAATAAAACAAGCAATTCGATCAGCATGTATTAATGCAACTTCTGGTGGATGATTAAAGTCATGGTTTATGTGTGACAAAGCTTGTAACAAATGATGAAGAAACTGGTGAAGCGGTTAGCAACCGTTGTGAGAGGGAATTTTTACCAAACTAGCAAGCGGGGAATATTTGCAATAATTGTAGCTTTGAGCATGATGGCGAGTTTAATGCTTTCTTTACCGTTAAATGCTCAAACTCCCACTTCTTTACCTATGCGATCGCCGGGAACAGAATTAAGAGGTGTATGGTTAACTAATATTGATAGCGATGTTCTCTTTGAGGGCAAGCGTCTTAAATCTTCTTTACAAAAACTCAAAGAACTTAACTTTAATGTTGTTTACCCCACAGTCTGGAATTGGGGTTATACCTTGTATCCTAGCAAAGTTGCCGCCTCAGCCATAGGGCGATCGCTCGATCCCACACCAGGATTGCAAGGGCGAGACATGCTCAAAGAAGTGGTAGAAGAAGGACACAAGCAGAGTTTAAAAGTTATTCCTTGGTTTGAATTTGGCTTTATGGCTCCAGCCGATTCCCAATTAGCCAAACGTTACCCCCAATGGCTAACCAATCGCCGGAACGGAACGCGGATTGTGAAAGAAGGTACCCATGACCGAGTTTGGTTGAGTCCCTTTCGCCCAGATGTGCAAAAATTTATCCAAGATTTAATCGTAGAAATTGTTAAAAACTACGATATTGACGGGATTCAATTTGATGACCATTTTGGCTTACCCTCAGAACTAGGCTACGATCCTTACACGATCGCTCTCTACAGAAAAGAACACCGGGGACTTGCGCCTTCTAACAATCCAAAAGACCCAGAGTGGGTAAGCTGGCGAGCCAATAAAATTACCAATTATATGCAGCAGGTATTTACAGCCATCAAAGCCGTGAAAAAAGACTGTATAGTATCTGTAGCGCCCAATCCGCAGCGTTTCTCTTACGAATACTTTTTAGCCGACTGGGAGAAATGGGAACGCATGGGATTGATAGAAGATTTAGTTTTGCAAATATATCGGGATGATTTAAAGGTATTTGTCAAGGAATTAGAGTATCCCGAAGTTATAGCTGCTAAAAAGCATATCCCGGTGAGTATCGGCATATTATCTGGGTTAAAAGGTAAATCTATACCCATACAACAAATTCAAACACAAGTACAAAAAGTACGCGATCGCAATTTTGCTGGCGTCGCCTTCTTTTTCTATGAAACCCTCTGGAATATGAGTAAAGAAAAACCTTTAGATAGACAAACAGGATTACAACAAATCTTCTCAACCCGTACAGACTACCCCAATTTACTCGCCGACTGGAAACCGTAAGAAGCAGGGGAGCAGGGAGCAGGGAGCAGGGGAGAGATGAGACTAAAGTAAGCAAACTATTGTTATTTTCCTCATCCCTAGGGGACTTATACCAATTTGAAGAATGATCGCTACAAATGTAGGTTGGGTTGAGGAACGAAACCCAACACCCCAACGCCTTGTATATGTTGGGTTTCACTCCGTTTAACCCAACCTACTAGCGTGTCTAGACTAAAATGTGGCAATATAATTTTCTTGTGGGGTGGACATCTTGTCCGCCCAGGACGGGCGAGACGCCCATCCCACAAGAGTTTTATTAATGCATCATTTTAGCCTTGTCGCGCCACTAAGCATCTGTCGCATTCTTGTTTAAAATTGGTATTACAAAAAATAAATTACCCATATTTCGTAGTGCGAGCATCTTGCTCGCTGGTGTTCAAAAGCGAGCGAGACGCTCGCACTACAAATTTATTGGGTATTTAAAACATTGGATGTCCCTAGCCCCCAATTCCCAAGCGCCCAGCCAAGCCAGGTGTCAGGGGAAGCAGGGTGGTAATCATTAAAAATAGCGCTAATAGCCCTAAAGCCGCCCTTGCATCATCGGGTTCGCTAATTTCATTTAAGCTGGGGCGTTCTAAATCCCGTTGTAAAAACAGAATTAAAATTGCCCAATACATCGCCAAAGGATTAGCCAAAGATACAATACCTAGCAAAATCAAAGTTGCTAAGGTAGCTCTCCCTGCGGTTTTCCGTCCATAAATTGCTTGGACAATTCGCCCACCATCTAATTGTCCGGCTGGCATTAAGTTTAACGCGGTAATAACTAACCCTAGCCAACCAATCACCACTAAAGGATGAACGTTTACCAAAGGTGAATGTAAAGCCGAACCAAGGACAACTCGCGCCAAGCTACCGACTAAAATTGAACCTTGGAAAAACTGATTGGGAATTTGAAATAAACTACCGGGATGAGATAGCAACAAACCAACAATCAGCATTAACAATGAAACTATACCACCAGCCGCAGGCCCCGCCAAAGAGATATCAAATAAGGCTGTGCGGTTAGGTAAGAGTGACTCAAAGCGAGTAATTGCCCCAAAAGAGCCGATTTGCACTGCTGGAAGAAAGAACGGCCAGCTAAGGCGGACTTGGTGACGTTGAGCCAGTACCCAATGACCAATTTCATGGGCTACCAAAATTGTTAATATGCCAATACCTATGGGTAAAGTTTCTACTAAGCGTTGTGTTTGTGCTAATAAATCAAAACCCAGGAGTATTCCCGCAGCTTCCAAACTGGTAGTGATAGTGGCGATAAATAAGATACCCGCAAATACTTTTTGGGGTAAAGAAGTGGGGCGTGGATCGTTGCGGCTGGGGAGGACAATGACTACAGGCTTACCATCTGTATTTTCTACCAAAAATAACCGATAGCGATCGCCTACACGCTCCTGTAAACTTTTACTCAAGCGAGTGTGGATTTCTTGCGCTTCTCCCCGCAAGTTACCTTTAAATATTACGCCTTCCTGGTAGGGGATTGTTTCTGTAGCAAAAAATGTGTCAATCCCAAAAATCCCTTTAATTGCACTTAAATCATCTTCGGGAATTGACACCACCTCAATTTTTATTTCCCCAACTCCCACGGGAGTTTGAGAAACTGGTGCGGTATTTCCTGCAGATGAAGCTTCAGCTGCTAACCTTTGGTTTGCTCTTTGCTTAATGAGTTCATCTTGTCCGGCTGAACGCAATTGCTTTCCTAAATAGACATACAATCCAGCCGAACCTACTACCAAAAACAATATACCCACTATGTTGATGTAAATTCCGGCGGCAAACAAGCCAAAGAACAACAGCCAAGGAGCCATCAACACCACCGACTGTAACCAGGCCAAGATTCCCAGCTTACCAAAAGGTCTAGCGCGATAAAAGCCCCAACCCAAAATGCCAAAAGCTACCAGGACAGTTGTTGTAACGATAGAAGTTTCTGATAGAGTAAACATCTCCAAACCTTTGATTTTGAGACCGAGCTAGTACAGCTGCGGTATTGCAGGTACATTATTTAATCTATAACGCCGTCTGCGGCTTACCCAAGTTTTAATCAGAATTTCTGCTTCTTCGCTCAGGGGTTAGGGGCTAGGGGCTAGGGGCTAGGTGTGAGGGGAGAGAAATTTTAATATTGGATTATGGGTTTTTTCCCTAATAGCAATTTAAATAGCACAATTAGTAATATTCTAGAGGGCATAGCAGTGCCATGCCCTCTAGAACATATTGATGTGCCGCAAAAGTTAAAAAAACTCCTCATCATTCACCGAATTTTAGCCAAACCAGTGAGATGGTTCTAAACCAGGCTGAACTTTTTCACATAAATGATGACTAATCCAGTCTGACTTGTCTTTGAAAATCGCGTAAATTCCTTGATGAATCAGATTTTGTAGGTGAAGTTGCTGCTCTAAAGCACTACGAGGTCTTTTATAGTTGAGTAAGCACTCTTTTTCTGCTTCATCTAAGGGTAATCCTTCGGCAATTGTGTAGTAAAGACAAGGAATTCGGCTGAGAACAAAGGCGATTAACTCTTGGCGTAAGTCAGGAATTGCAAACGCTTGTTGATAAGGATGATATGGATATGTATCTAATACACTTTCAATCTCTCCTAAAACTGATTGTTGTGTTAAGTTCACTACTGTTTTCATAAATTTCATCTCCTCTATTATTCGGTTAGTAATTTGTACATGAGTAAATGTTCTAGGTGGTACTTTTGCCATAAAACCCAACTAGAAATGATTTACATTAAGAGATGGCCAAACCCTGAACCTAAAATGCTATCTCGGCAAAATTATTAAATCTCTATGTACTGTTGATGTATTAGGTAAAATCTATACGTAAACCAGGTATAAATTTTAGAAACAACACTTACTAGAGTGGGAATATACCGATGTTTTATTTCTCTAATTCTAATTATTCCAAATTTTCAATTTAGTATCAGGAAACTACATAAAACGCAGCATAAGTTTTTGGGGATCAATTCTTTTGGCAGAAAAATGAACTGATTGTTGCCAATTCTTAACAAACCTTAATATTATCTGCGAGCTACCCAACAAAGGTAGCGGACGGAGGGAAAAAACTCTTAATAAAAGCTGTGTTTTAGGTTTAGTAGCCTAATTAAAAAACTAGAATTGTTCGGGAATATATGAAAAGAGAACTAAAGCGACCATAGCCTAAGTCCTGATATTTAAAAGAACCTAGATGCAGCAGTAGCTACTCTGCCTACAACATAGCTGCTTTTGGTAATGACTGATGGCACTAACTATGTTTCTGACTAACTGATTTTGATATTTGAATTAATGAGTCAAGAAAGATAATTGTTTTGTACATTCATTTAGCAAATTCCTAAATTAGTCATTTACTATACTGAGAAATAGTCTATTCATATATACACTGATTCGGGAAAAATTTTGAAAAAGTTAACATTCACTAAAAGTATCTACTACAACTGATGATTAATTGCAAAACTAGCAGTGATTACCTGAAGAAAATCGCGCATTCCCTGAGAATCCGTGCTAATTTTTATACTTTACTGACAAAATAAATTATCAACTTTAATTTTTATAAATTTTAATTACAAAACTTGGGAATAATCAATAATTAGGAATTTCATAAATCATCGTGACAGGTTGATTTCTATCCAGCACAGCTACAAGCATGGGCGAAAATTAAACGCAAAGGCTGTAAAGGTAAGCGCAAAGGTACACAGAGAATGAGCAAGGAAGGAATAAAAGGTTATGCTAAGTTTAGTTGCGAGAAAATTGAACAGAGGAATCTGATTGCGATCGCTACAAGATTTAAATTGGCAGAGTGATGATAAATGATGTACCTTGACCGGGATGGGATAGGCAATTAATTTGGCCGTTGTGTTTACTGACTATAATTTGGTAGCTGATAGCTAATCCTAGCCCTGTTCCTTTACCCACAGGCTTAGTGGTAAACGATGGCTCAAAAATTCGCGCTAGCACTTCAGGAAGCATCCCCGGGCCGTTATCTTGGATGGAAATTGTCACAGTTTCTGTTTGTGGATCGACAGATGTGGTGACGGTAATAGTTTGTGGTTCAGTAGTTGTCTGTAAAGCATGTTGGCGATCGTGACTTTCTTCAAAGGCATCAATAGCATTGGCGATGATATTCATAAATACCTGGTTGAGTTGTCCAGGATAGCAAGCAATAGGGGGTAATTCGCTATATTGTTTCACAACCTTGATTGCAGAGCGATCGCCATTACCTTTGAGCCGATGTTGCAATAGCATTAAAGTACTATTAATGCCTTCATGAATTTGATAATCTGTTTTTGATGAGATATCCGAACGGGCAAAAGTTCTCAGCGATAGGCTCATTTCCTTTAATCGGTTAATTCCTTGAGTCATTGATGCTAGCAATTGAGGCAAATCCTCAGTAATGTAGTCTAAATCGATTTCTTCCACTAGATCGTCAATATCGGGATCTGGATCGGGTAATTTTTCTTGATAGAGATTTATTAGACGCAGCAAATCGTTCATGTATTGCGTAATATGAGAACAATTACCGCTAAGAAAACCTACAGGATTATTAATCTCATGCCCAATACCTGCGACTAATTGTCCTAAGGTGGACATTTTCTCGCTTTGCACTAGTTGTAATTGGGTTTGCTGTAAGTCTTGTACAGATTTGGTTAATTGGGCGGTGCGCTCTTGTACTCGTTGTTCTAATGTGCGTGTCAGATGGGAAATTTTTAAATGTAATTTTAGTCGGGCGATGACTTCTTCTTGTTGAAAAGGTTTGGTAATATAATCAACTGCACCAATTTCCAATCCTTTAACTTTGTCTGTAGCATCAGCTAAAGCCGTCATAAAAATAATTGGCGTATTTTGAGTATGAGGATTAGCTTTTAATCGCCGACAAGTTTCAAACCCATCAATACCCGGCATCATCACATCTAAGAGAATTAAATCGGGATGAGCATATTCTGTTTGCTCAATCGCTGATTCTCCATCTGTAGCCATGAGTGCTTTCCAGCCACATCCGAGAATAGCTTCTGCCAAGACTTTAAGATTATTGGGATTATCATCCACCACCAAAATATGCATGGGTTGTGTGAGCGAATCGGCAATCATTGATGTGACTCCGTTGTGACAAAAGATTTGAGGAATTTACGGATTTTTGCGGTTTGAAAATTGCTAGTGAGTTTACTCAACTCAGTGGCAAAAGGCGTTAACTGGCTGTTTTGCTGAATTAACTCTTCTATAATTCCCTCAATGGTGGGTATATCTCCCATCATGGCCAAATGATATAGTTGCTGCAACACTTCTTGTGATGGCAGAACTAATTCTATCTCCCCTGTCTGCGGAGATGGAGAAGATGCGGGATTAGGTGCAGATTGAGCATAAATCCATTCAACTTTTAGGAGCGATCGCATTGCATTAAATAGTTCATCAATTTGCAGGGGCTTAGGTAAAAATGCTGTTGCACCTGCTTGTAAACTCCGTTGGCGATTTTCCTCAAATACACTGGCACTAGAGACAATAATCGGAATATTAGAAGTTTGCGGATTCTGTTGTAAGTGAACCATTAGTTCAAAGCCATCCATATTCGGCATAGCTAAATCCAACAAAATCACATCTGGGTGATGTTCAGTGGCGATTTCTAATCCCTGTTTACCATCAGTTGCTTCCAAAGTTTGGCAACTAATTCCTTGCAGTAAACTGGTTAACATTGAACGATGATTACTATCATCATCAACAATCAAAATTTGCGGCTTACTACCCCGAATACCGATAATTTTCTCCTGATTTGGACTAATTGCACCAATCTGCCAATCATGGGTAACTGGCGCTGGAACCGTCAAATCTAGCCAAAATACGCTACCTTCACCTAAGCGACTCTGTACATAAATTTGACTTCCCATCAATGTGGTAATTCTTTGACTGATGGCTAATCCTAAACCAGTACCTTCAGATTTTTTCCCAACTTCTCCTACTTGCTCAAAGGGTAAAAAGATTTTCTCTAGTTGGTTTGAAGACATCCCAATACCTGTATCTTCAATTTGGAAGCGAATCTGAATATGTTGTGTTTGTTCGTTATCATTGGTGATTGCTTGTAATTCACGATTGATCAGTTCAACCTTAAAAGTAACGCTACCATTTTCTGTAAATTTGATTGCATTACCTAGTAAGTTAATTAACACTTGCCTGAGCCGCTTTTCATCAACTTGAATGGCAACAGGTAATTGTTCATCAATCGCAGTATGAA
This sequence comes from Calothrix brevissima NIES-22, assembly GCF_002367995.1. Lineage (GTDB taxonomy): Bacteria > Cyanobacteriota > Cyanobacteriia > Cyanobacteriales > Nostocaceae > Aulosira > Aulosira brevissima. The sequence goes on along the minus strand of NZ_AP018207.1, from coordinate 7,018,284 downwards.
ATGCAATTCCTTTCTGAGTGGCGCGGATACTACAAATTTCCGTCACTCCATGTAAAAAACTAGGTAAATTTACAGTTGTTGCGACTAATTCTAATTTACGCGCCTCAATTTTTGACAAATCAAGAATATCATTAATTAACATCAGCAAATGAGTGCCACATTGATAAATAATGCTGATGCCTTCGAGATTTTTCTTGGTCATATTTGGTGCTGTTTCTAGCACCTTTGCAAAACCCAAAATGCCATTAAGCGGCGTCCGTAGCTCATGACTCATATTCGCGAGAAATTCGCTTTTAGCTTGGTTAGCCGCATCAGCAGCTTGCTTTGCTTCTAGTAGTTCGTGAGTGCGCTCTTCAACTTTAAATTCAAGAGTTTTGGAATAATCTAATAATTGAGCATTAGCAATTTCTAGTTGCTGATTAGTTTCCTCTAAACGTTGCTGTTTATAGGCATTAGTTGTAGCAATTACACTACTGATAAATGCAGCTAAAGCGGGTGTTACAGGAATTAAAATGCCATTTAAAAATAGCCCATAGCCACCAACTAAACAGAGACTACTCATCCCCACAGTTGCCCAGAGAATTTTACCTCCAGGAATCCGTAATTTGCTACTGGATAATAGCCAACTACCAGCAGAACCCATTACAGACCAAAAAATAATCCACAAAGAGACATACTTGCCAGAAATACCATGCAAAGTGCCTTCACCTGTTTTGGCTGCGGTTACTAATTGATGGGCTATATTAGCATGGATAACTACACCAGGGGTAGGTTTTTGGGCAGATAACCAAGAAGAGAAAGGGGTACTAAAAAAATCATTGGTACTCGAAGCATAGGAACCAATAAATACCATGCGATCGCGCATCAGATTGACGGGAATTTTTCCAGCTAAGACATCGCGCATTGAGACTGTACGAAATGCAGCTTCGGAACCATGCCAATTGAGAAAAATTTGATACCCACCAACATCCGCATCAGCATAACCTGCTTCTTGATTGCTCAATGGGACATAGATGGCTTTGCCTAACTGAAACTTTTGTTGCTGGGGGTCAATACTTTCTAAGCTAATCTTATCAGTTTCTAGATACTTGAGCGCCACCATTGTTGCTAGACCAGCTTTGAGGGTATCTTGCTCTTTAGCATCAATGGCTGTTAACAATGCACGACGAACAAAGCGATCGCCATCTAAAACTAAATCTGCTAATCCTACTCGATCCAGCTTTTTTAATTCTGGTGGTGGCTTCACACGTTCCCCGGTGATTTTCTCTACACCGATTAAATTAGGTGTGGTACGGAAGACTTTCACTAGATCCTCATGTCCAGTTCCTTCCGGTAAATCTCGATAGAGATCTAAACCAATAACTCTAGGTTGCTGTGCCCGAATTTTATCTAATAATTTTGCTAAAGCCCAGTCGGGAATAGGCCATTTCTGCACCGATTGGATATCTTTTTCATCAATCGAGACAATCACAATTTCCTCAGCGATAGTTTCGAGCGATCGCTGACGAACCCATTCATCACGAATTTTCCATTCAAGTAAATTGAAAAATCCCAAAGATTGCCCGACAATCACAGTTAAGGCAACAGTGGGAGTAATAATCAAAATACTACGAGTACGTTGGATTATGGTTTGAAATTTGCGCCACATATTTGCGCCATAGGTTGAGGGTAGGGGTTAGGGACTAGGGGCTAGAGACTAGGGGTTAGGGAGCAGTGAAGATAACTAGCAAATACTCAATGCCCAATGCCCCATGCCCAATGCCCCATGCCCCATGTTTTAATTCGTCGATACTGCTATGTTTGCTGTGACAATATCTTTTAAACTAACTGAAGAAAGTAGTTCCTCCCATTGCTTGCGTAGATTCACATCGGTGGGTTGGGCACTATGTAAAGCTGCAAGGGTTTCTACACAGTCATACCAAACGCCATGTTGCCCTAAAGCTGTTGCCCGCTTTAGGGGATCTTCTTGCTGCATTGCTGCTGCTAACTCGGCGCTGGGCTGAATGCGCTGAATCCAACCATCAACATAAGGTGTACTGGGGCTGAGTTGTCCATCAACTTTAATCGCTAAAAACCAATGGTAGTTTTTACCAACAGCTAACGCTGGTGCATCAGCTGGTAATTTGACGGCGATCACTCCTGCTTTTTGGGCAACGGGAATGGTCATTTGATACTGTGTATTGCCAGCTTCATCTTTAAGGCTAAACACAGCTTCTTCTGCATTAGAAGCAGGTACATACACCAAAATTGTCGGACGTTCAGACACTGTTGTGCCATAGAAGTTTTCAGGTAGCAGGGCTATGAGGGCGGCTGGGCCTGCTGCACCTACATCTGAGGGATTTAGGTAATAAGTACCAACGCGAGCCGCACCTCCGGCTGCTTGTTGGGGTGCACCTTTACCTGGAGCTGGTGTAAATAGATCGCCGCGAGAAGCTCCGCCTACTGCTTGCTGGGGTGTACCCTTGCCTGTAGCTGGTGTAAATAAGCTACCGCGAGAAGCTCCCCCTGTTGCTTGTTGGGGTGTACCTTTTCCCGATCTCGGTGTAAATAAGCTACCGCGAGAAGCTCCCCCTGTTGCTTGTTGGGGTGTACCTTTTCCCGATCTCGGTGTAAATAAGCTACCGCGAGAAGCTCCCCCTGTGGCTTGGCTAGGAGCGCCTTTTCCCGATCTCGGTGTAAATAAGCTGCCGCGAGAAGCTCCGCCTGTGGCTTGGCTAGGTGCGCCATTATTAGTTGGTGGGGTAAATTTTACAGCATAGGCACTGTTCCAGGTACTACTAGCCATTAGAGCGATAACGCTCAATGTACTGGCTACATATCGACGTTTCATGATTTTGCACCTCAGGTGAGAGTAAGTAATACTAAGTATTCCGATCGCGACTGTGGGAAGAAGTTTGCAGATATCTCTAGATAAAAAGCCAAAAGAGTAAATACCTACTAGAAATATACAATAAATCCGGATTTAAGCGTGTAAAATAACGCATAAATTTTACCAAATTTATTTAAGTAAATTTACGTAGTCAAAGCCAATTACCTACTAAAACAAAAGCTGACCAAAAGAAAGGATCGCGGAAATCTGTTTGGCGAATTAGATTAATTTGCGCTTGCCTTAAGGCTTCTGCTTTAGTGATTTTAGGTTGTCGCAATTGGTCATAGAAGCGCGTCATTAGCATTTCGGCAGCTTTATCTTTAACTGGCCAGAGAGTGGCGAGGGTGGAACGAGCGCCAGATTTGACAGCTAAACCGGCTAGTCCGAGAACGGCGCGATCGTCGCCAGTGGCGGTATCGCAGGCACTGAGTACAAGTAATTCAATTGCTTTTGATGCATTGTTACCTCGATTTTTCAGGAGTTCGGACAATTCTTTAATATTGACTTCCCCATCCCACGTCAGTAAAAAGGTATCTTCTAAACGAGAGCTAAACTGTCCGTGGGTGGCGAGGTGAACAACATCAGCACGACTAAATTTGACTCGTTCGGCTAAGGCTTGACTGGTAAATTGTTGGTTGAGCAATAGGGAAGATGGTACGGCTTGGGAAATTTGCTTCACTTCTGATTCCACAGCAGGTAAGGCACTAAACCCATGACGGGATTGACTGATACCACCAACGATCGCATCAATCCGATTTTGCTGGAGCGATCGCGCTGCCATTAATTGCATTCCTGGAGAAAGAGCAACTGCATATTTCTCAATCAAATATTGCTGACCGTCATACAAGGCGGCTACCGGGATATTTCGTAAGAGTCCATCTAAAACAAATACCAGGGTTTTGCTATCTTTAAAGGCTTGATCCGTTTCTGCCGGACGAATCAACCAATCATAAATTTCTTGGGAAAGGCGATCGCGTTCTTTCGCATCGGAAACGGGATTAAAGCTCGCTAACAAATTACCTAGAGTCTGTTCAATTTCGGTTTGCGATTTTGATGTGACGTAATAACGCAGAGGTTGTCCGGTTTTGGAGAGAATTACCGCTAGGCGATCGGGTAAGATAATTGGGTAAATTACAGTGGCTTGGGGATCTACTTGGTCAATTTGCTGCGCTCGATCTAAACACGCTTCCCGGAAAAAGTTATCGAGTTCGGCAACTTGCAATGCTTCAATTAAATCACGGGCTTGCATCAGCGATGCTTGGGTGGGTTGATTATCTAGCAGTAAAGCGACTAATTCCCGGTACACAGGCTCCACACTTTCGCGAAAAGAGAATTGAATATCGGGGTTGACTGCAACCAAATCCCGGCGAATTGATTTTAAAGCTTTGACTGCTTCACTATAGGCAGTAATGGCTTTAGGGCGATCGCCTTGTTGTTTATATAGTTGTCCCACCTGCCAAGCAGATTGGGCAATGATATCCTCAGCTTGGAGTTGACGAGCAATGTTGAGGGATTTCTGCGTTAATTCCTGTGCTTGTGAGAATTGTTTTGTTCGACTATAGAGTTTTCCCCACTGATGCAATGCATAAGCTTCTGCTTGAGTATCTTGAATTTGCTGGGCAGACTTAACTGTGACTGCCATCAGTTGTGCTAAATCTTTTAACGGTACAATTTGCTGTGGATTTGACAAGCGATTTAAGCTAGCAACAAAATTAATCGCTGTGTAGAGAGATGTGTGACTGGGAGGTAATTCTCCTAGCTGTTGGAGTATCTGCGGTGCTAGGGGAGTAGCCAGTTCTGGCTTGTCGTAGTCTAGGAAAAGCTTAAACTGGGATAATTGTGCTTGTAAGCGATCGCTAGGATTGACAGCTAACTGTTGGGCTTGTTCAAAATAATCGAATGCCTTCTGCGGATCTTGCAAGTCAATGGCAGTTTTACCGAGATTCAGCAATATGGAACTCAACTGTGGCGTAATTTGAATTTTCTGGGCGATCGCTAAACTTTGCTCTAATACTTGTTGACTTTTGCCAGATTCACCAATCATTTGCAATGCTAAACCGAGCGATCGCAAGCCATTTACTTTCACTTCCGAATCTGGTGTGGCTTGTAGCTTCTGGGTTAGCGCCTCTAGTTGCTGTTTAGAACGTCGATAAAATCCTAAGGTTTGCAAGGCTTGAGCTTGGTTGATTTGACTCCCCAAGCTGCCCATTTTATCCCCTGCTTGCTCATAATATTTTTGTGCTTGTTGCCAAGTTTCTAGGGCGATTTCGGCTTTACCATTGTGCAATTGCAAATTTGCTTGAGTATTGAGTACCTGTGCCCACAAAATCGCATCAGCCGCAGGTTTAGCTGTTTGCAAGAGTTTGAGGCTTTGCTCAATTGATTGGCTGGCTGCTTCCCATTGATTTAGTTCTTGCTGTGCCAAGGAAAGGTAACTTAAACTCAGGGCTTCATTGATGCGATCGCTTTGAGTCTGATACTGTTTTGCGGCTGTTTGCCAAGCCTTGATAGCTTCAGTGAATTGTCCCGCCTTGTAAAAGTTGCGTCCCTCCTCTAGGAAGTTAGTTGCAACAGTCGTAGATAAAATCGGGGTTGTCACTGGTACGGATGCCGCTACTTGTGTAATATTGCTGACCAAACACAAGCTAAACATGCCCAAATAAGGATACAGCCAAAAACCTTTTTTTATTGATATTGCCATGAATAATCACCCAGATTTATATAACTTAATTAATCACTATTCATCACACAAGTGTTGTAGAATACATCCTAAGTTATATTGCCCAGCTGAGTGTAGAATCTATCAGTTTGTCAGCGATCGCCCAAAATTAACATGCACTCTCATTTAGGGACTGCTGGAACAGAAATTATCGGCGTTGCACAAAAGTGGAATGAATTGAAGCCAGAAGCAAGACAGTAGAGGATGCAGGGGGAGCATTTTATTCAGTAATACCCTTGAAAATAGGTGCGCTTAGGCTAGGGGGAGAAGAATTTTCATCCTTGGTTGGGAGATGTTTTCGTGATTGACTTGCTGGAACTTTGGACTCTTGACCGCAGACAGCCTTAACGCGAATATATTTGAACTAGGAGCATAAAAGCTTAACTTGCTGTTATGGTGCAAAGCAGAATAAAACAGGAAATCATAATTTACACAGGCATTCACAATGCTAGAAGACGGTTTCAGTTTATCAAAACATATTCTTTTAGTTGATGATAATCCTAATAACCTCAAGTTGTTATCGGAAATCATTCAGGGATGCGGCTGGAAAACTCTAATGGCGACAGATGGAGAATCAGCTATTGAACAAGCAGAATATGCCCGCCCCTATTTAATTCTACTCGATGTGATGATGCCAGGAATTGATGGCTTTGAAACTTGTCGCAGGCTCAAAACCAATCCGAACGCTAAAAAAATTCCCATAATATTTATGACTGCCTTAACTGATACTAGTACTAAAATACGCGCGTTAGAGTTAGGCGCAGTTGATTATATTAGCAAACCCTTTCAAGAACAGGAGGTATTAGCCAGAGTCAAAACTCATGTTTCTTTGTATACGCTACAACTGGATTTGGAAAAACTTGTTCAAAAACGAACTGCAGAACTGGTTAAAGCCAAAGAAAATGCAGAAATTGCCAATCAAGCAAAAAGCAATTTTCTCTCAATGATGAGTCATGAGTTGCGTACTCCTCTCAATGCTATTTTAGGTATGACTGAAGGGTTGAGTGACGAAATTTTTGGTACTATTAATAGCCGGCAGAAATTAGCCCTATCAACAATAGAAAATAGCGGGCAACATCTATTATCTTTAATCGACAATATTTTAGATGTATCCAGAATTGAGACTGATAAAATACAGCTTAAAATGTCATCAGTTACTGTTGAAGAAATCTGTAATGATGTCCTAACCATAATTAGTCAACAAGCTGCTCATAAAAATATTCAATTAATTACAGAAATTCAACCTAATTTAACTAAAATTACCCTCGATCGGCGACGTATAGTCCAATCAATTATCAATTTACTAAGTAATGCGGTCAAATTTACTGCTAATGGTGGTAGAGTAAACTTAAAAATTTCTGCTGTTTCTACATCATCCCCAATCAGCTATGAATCAAATTTTCAGCACATTGGAAGTATACAAAATCATCAAGCTTGGTGGAGAATATCTGTAAGTGATACTGGTATTGGTATAGCCCCGCAAGACATCAATAAAATTTTTCAACCTTTTGTACAATTAGATAACGGTTTGAATCGACAATATGAAGGCACAGGTGTAGGGCTGGTTTTAGTTAAAAAAATAGTCGAACAGCATGGTGGCAATATTTTAGTTAATAGTGAAGTCGGTAAAGGTAGTTGTTTTACTCTTGAATTACCCCTAGTCACAGAATAACTGTTTTTGAGAAGTATCTACTTCAATTAGTATTCATAATCTCAACAGGATAAATTAATGTTTGTTGAATATTAGCCTGAAAATTCATCAAAATCATGACTTTATACCAATTATCTAAAATCCAGCAATGCATTCAAAGCCAGAAATACAGATACAGTCTGAATGTTGAATTTTGAATTGGTATCAGTCTTATCGTTAATAAAATCTACGGACAATTTTATTAGGCTTCATTCTTAGCCGCTATATAACTACGTAAGTAAATTTTTCTGCACAAATTGGCTGAGTATATTTAGGTAAATATTTACATCGCAACTTTATTTAAAGTCAACAAATATTTTATTATTTTAAAGGTTGAAATAAATATATTGATGTATAATTCTTTTTAAGTAAATATAAAAAACAACATTGAATAAGTTTTATTTATGACCTTGAATTTACAGACATTTAACCCGGAAAATAATTCACATAATTATCGCCCAATCAATTTCAGCTATCAAGCTGCCGTGAATGCATTAGGACAAAAAGCACTATCAGGAATTGACTTGTTGTCTTTGTTCCAAGATACAGTGACTTTAGTATCGCAAATACTCAATATCCAATACAGTAGAATTTGGCAAGTAATGTCAGATAGCAATTCTTTGCGTAAAGTAGCTAGTATTGGGGAAGTTTCTGTCACATCAGAATCGGTGGAAATTAATGTCAGCACAAATCAGCAAGTGCAACAATTATTGGATAATACTCAACCAGTTATTAACTTAAAAACATCTTATGCTCAGATCGATGATTTAAATATTCCCTCTCCACCAAATAGTATTGCTGGGTTGAGCGTACTCATTCCTGGAGCCAGTAAACCCTTAGGCTTTTTAGAAGTATATGCTACTCAAGAAAAGGATTTTTCTCCAGAAGATATTCATTTTTTACAGTCTGTCACCCATGTGTTAGCAACAGCAATTGAACGCAAGTTTTCTGAAGCATTAGTGTATACCCAAAGCCAAGTTTTAGAACAAGTTGCCTTTGGAGTTAACTTATATGAAATTTTTAATAACTTGTGTATTTTACTAGAGCAGCAATTACCTGGAGCTTATTGTTCAATTTTAGTTGTAGATAAAGAAAATCGATGCCTGCGGGGAGGAGCAGCACCGACTCTACCACAAGATTTTGCTAAAGGTGTTGATGGTTTGATGATTGGTGAATGTGCTGGTTCTTGCGGAACTGCTGCTTATAGAGGAAATCCAGTATTTGTTAATGACATTGCTAACGATCCTTTATGGGCTGATTTTCGAGATTTTGCTTTGAGTTACAATATTAGAGCCTGTTGGTCATCACCTTTTACATCACAAACTGGTGAGGTTTTAGGAACATTTGCCATATCTCATAAATTTCCCTGTAATCCGACAGTTCATCATCTAGAAATTCTCAAAACAGCTACTCACATTGCTAGTATTGCCACAGAAACTGCTAGAGCCGCAGCAGCTTTGCAAAATGCTAATAATGAATTAGAGAAAAAAGTTGAAGAACGCACGGCTGAATTACAAAAGACTTTACTGGACTTAAAAAAAGCTCAAGCTCAACTAGTGCATAGTGAAAAAATGTCCAGCCTTGGACAAATGGTAGCAGGAGTAGCTCATGAAATCAACAATCCTATTAGTTTTATTGCGGGTAATCTTGAATATGCGAATCAATATATTGAAGATTTATTAGATTTAATTGCAGTTTATCAACAGCAATATCCGCAAATCAATCCCACCATCGCCACCAAAATTAAAGCTATCGACTTAGATTATTTATGTAATGACTTACCTAAATTAATGACATCGATGAAAGTAGGTAGCGAGCGCATTACAGAGATTGTATTGGGCTTGAGAAACTTCTCAAGATTAGATGAAGCAACCATGAAGTCTGTAGATATTCATGAAGGCATAGATAATACATTAATGATTCTCAATCATCAATTAAAAATGCCCAATAATTTACCTGATATTCAGATAATTAAGCACTACGGAAAATTACCAAAAGTTGGTTGTTATGTCAATCAATTGAATCAGGTATTTATGAATATTATCAATAATGCAATTTACGCCTTGAAAGATAAGCAAGAATATTGGCAATCTCCTACTCATCCGCCAACTATTCACATTAAAACTTCAGTTTTAGAAGACAGTAAAGTTGTAGTTAGTATCAAAGATAATGGATCTGGGATGAATTCAGACAATCTCAAACATATATTCGATCCATTCTTCACTACTAAACCAGTTGGTCAAGGTACTGGCTTAGGATTATCCATCAGTTATCAAATTATTGTTGAAAAGCATCAAGGACAACTAAATTGTATTTCTACATTAGGAGAGGGAACTGAATTTTTGATTGAGATTCCGATTCAGATTTCCTGATGAGACAGCATAATTCAGGTAAATGAGGTACACGCTTCGGGGCATGGCAGTGCCAGTGCCCCTACAATCAACGATAATCTGTACCTCACCAACTGGCAATCTACTGTAAATACTTGGGTGAAAGATGAGAGGGATGGTGTTACCTCTATCTTGTGCTTATTTTTGGGCAATTCCTGCACAGGTTAATGGTTGTTGTGCCTCAATCGAAGATCGGCTGGCAACTAACTCAATTTTGCCTTTAGCGTTACGATGCCAAGATGTGGCTTGAACAAACACCTGTGGAGATGGAGAAATTTGTGCTTGTACTGGCTCTGTGCTGAAGTATGCAGACATATCGCGCATATCAATCCAAGGGTGATAGCTTTCAATAATATACGTCGGATTTGTTGGTATTCTATCTCGACCTGTGACCACAAACTTACTGTTTGGATTTACAGAACAACCTGTAGCTATTTTTTGTGATGGATCTGTTAATGTGCCAGGTAATTCTATTAAACCAGAATTGGGATCAACACCAACATGATTAATTTCAACTGTGCCATTAACGTTAAATGCGGAACTAGCCGTAATGTCATTGGTCAGATCAACTCTTGGGGTAAGAGTCTCACTGAATTCTAGACCAATGATACCTTGAGTAGTGATATCGATATTGCCGCCTTTTCCTTGTACTGCATTGGCAATGATATCGCTGTTTTTTAAACCGAAAATAATGGGAGCGTTGATAGAGAGATTCCCACCATTACCATTACCTTTAGCCTCTGTTGAAATGAAACTGTTGTTTCGTAAAATCAAGTCCGACTTGAGATTTAAGTTGATGTTACCACCTTCCCCAGAAGCAGTATTAGCAATTAAGTGACCATTGTTATTAAGTAGTAAGGAAGTGCCATTGATATTTAAAATTCCCCCATTTCCCAATCCTTCATTATTAACACTAACTTTTGCTCCATTATCTATGTGTAAAGTAGGGGTGTTAATGGTTAAACTGCCAGCATTTCCACTAGGGCGTTCGGGAAGTTTCAGGCTTTGACGAAAAGCTATAGGGGTAATTGGAGCCGATGCACTAATACTGCTATTTCGTTCACCATTTGGACTACTACCTCTGACTTTTATGGATTCGGAAGCATTAATAATTATTGTGCCACCAGCACCACTATTGAAGGTTGCAGTAGAAACACTTGCTCCATTTTCTATAATCAATTTGGATGTATTGAGATTCAAATAACCAGCATTACCTTGACCAAATACACTTGAGCCAATATTACTAGTAGATAAAATTCTTGAATCTATACCTTTAATTTCTATAGTTCCAGTCACATTCAGATTTATGTTGCCAGTATCTCCTTGTGCAAAATTGATACTATTAATTAAGCCGCCATCTGTAATTGTAATATTCGATGCAGAGATGTTCATATCGCCCGATGGCTTAGAGCTAAAGGTATTTGTGAGAATTCCACTGGGAATAATCGGATTTAGCAGTGCTGTACCATGAATTTGAATGTCTCTGGCAACATTTACATTAATGTTACCCGCAGAATCCAAGCCAAAGGTTTGTGTCCCCACAGAACCTCCATGATTTAGGCGTAAATCTCCGACAGAAACATCAATATCAGCACCTTTTCCTTGAATCAGACTTTCAGTCATCAAACGACTAGAAATAACTCCCGTAATAGGTCCTAAATCTGGTGCTGTCCTCACATCTCCAGACAGATCTAAAACACCTGTGGCAAGAACGCGAAGACTATAGGGTGCTTGTCTCCCTATAGTTTGAATCAAGGCAACAGAACCATCTTGCAGACTAATATTTTTTCCTTGTAATTGAATTCCACGACTGGTTAAACCACTAGCATCCACTAAAGACCTATTGGCAAATTGGATGTCTCCAAAACTCTCAATACTTGTATAGTCTAATTGCAAATCTGAGAATGTAGAATTAATATTAACTGTACCTGCTTGGACTGCACCTAATTCAATTCTGCCATTTTCTGCTCTCAGAACACCACCTGATAAATTAACATTTTCTCCAATTAAAGCGATCGCTTTTCCTGAGTTCACCTCTAAGGTCGATTTATTATTACTCCTAATTACAGGGGTAAACACTCCTCCTGTCAATTGATGTCCATAACCCTGCACTTGAATATTTCCTGAATCCTTACCCATCTGCAACCCTATAGGTACACTCATTGTGAGCAAAGGTGTACCCGAAATTTGAACAGCACTCAACTCTGTTCCATCAGCAAATTTGATGCTATTAGCAGTTGTGCCGACAAATGAACCACTAATATTTAACCTGGCATTTGGCCCGAATACAATACCATTGGGATTCATCAAAAATAAACTGACGGAATTATTGCTATTGAAGGTGCGAATCAACCCATCAATCTGAGAAATATTTCCACCTGTGACGCGACTGAATATCGTTGTAATATTTGGCGTATTACTTAAATCAAAGCTGGCTGAACCACCTGTAGGCACTGAAAAATTGCTAAAACTGTGAAATAAATTATTACCATTTTCAATCCCATTGAGAATAGTAAAATTATTGCCATTTGAGTTAACAATGGTGTTAGTGGTATTGTCAGATGTTACCTGAGCGATCGCATTTTTGCAAATTGCCGCACTACATAACCCGATTAACAGTGTAGATATACAAGCGATCGCTCTCATACCTAAAATTCTCCTTGAATCTAACTTTAGTTAGAGTTCCCAAAATGGTATAGTTTATAACTTGCCTCACGCAGGCTGCAATCTTTTATGGTTTGCTCAAGGGAATTGCTGCACAAGTTAATGGTTGTTGTCCCTCAATCGAAGATGGACTAGCAACTAGCTCAATTTTGCCTTGGGTGTTACGATGCCAAGATGTAGCTTGGATGAGAATTTCTGGAGATGAGGGTGCTTGAGTCATTACCTCAGTCGGTTTTCTATATGCAGAGATATCGCGGATATCAGACCAAGTGCGATCGCTTCTCACTTCCTGTGTAGGATTATTTGGTAAGCCACCCCTACCTGTAGCTACAAAACTGCTACCAGACATCTCAGAACAACCAGTAGCAATTTGCTGTGATGAATCGGTGATATTAACGGGCAATTGTACTAAACCAGAGTTAGGATCGACACCAAAATTATTAATATCTACTGTCCCGTTGACACCAAATTGAGAACTAGCAGTGATATCGTTTTCGCTTGTTAGTTCTTGACGATACTTTAGTCCAAAAATACCTTGGGTGGCAATTTGAATATTACCTCCATTACCTGTGACTGCATTAGCAACAATATCGCTGTTTTCCCAACCCAAAATCACTGGTGAATTAATAGTGATGTTACCACCATTGCCAACACCACCAGCATTAGTCACAATGGAACTACCGCGCCGCATCAGCAAGTTATTTGTCTGCACAAAAATATTACCGCCTTCACCCTGCTTAGTAGCCGCAGTTAAGCTACCACCATTATCCAGTCGGATGGAATTGGCATTAATTTCTAGTTTTCCCGCATCACCAATACCTTGATGATCGACACCAATAATAGCTCCATCTTTAATTTGTAATTGAGAAGTATTGATGGTGAGTTTACCTGTATTCCCGGCGATCGTATCTGGTAATCCAAATAATTGGCGAATCGGTGCTGCAAGTAATTCAGCTCTAGCACCAATCCGACTGGGAAGACGAGAAATACTACCCACTCCACTGACTTCAATGCTGTCTGATACATTGATGATTAAATCTCCAGCATTACCGCTATTGACGGTAGAGTTAACTATGCCACCTCCATCTGTGACGATCAATTTGGGAGCATTGATAGTTAATTTACCTGCGTTTGCTTGGCTGAAGGTACCTACAACTATAACGCTATCAGCCAAATTTTTAGGATTTTCACCACTGATTTTAATGTAATCAGTTGCATTAATTGTGGTGTCGCCGCCTAAACCTGTTCCTAAGCTAGAATTACCAATCACCGCACCATCTAAAATCTGCAATTTGTTGGTTGTTACTCGCACATCACCACTTTTCCCTGAACTGTTGGTGTTAGTGTTAATGGAACTAGCAAATCCGCTTAATGGCGATACTCCTACCATCTGCAATAAATCTCTAATTTCTACAGAGATATGACTTCCTCTACCTTTACCAAAGTTAAATCCATGAAAAGATCCTCCATCTTGAAGTGATAATTGTGAGGTAGAAACCACAATATTACCTCCATCACCATCACTAAAGTTATCTGCACGTAACAGACTTTGAGGAAATCCATCAGTACCAATTCCTCTTAGTTCCAACAATTCACTAGCATTCACTCTGATATCGCCAGCATTACCAATTCCTTGATTAATTAAAAGTGCAGCCGAACCATCATGCAAGCTAATATTTCTGCCTTGAAAGTGAATAGAACCGGCAGGAGTACCGCTAGCATCAGCGAGGGATTGAGCTAAAAGCTGAATATTCGCAAATTGTTGGATATTACTATAATCAAAGCTCCAAATTGGAGAAGAGGTATTGAGATTAACTGTTCCATTACTAACGCTACCAAGTTCAATATGTCCAGAGGGTGCAGATAACAATCCTCCATCTAAGGTAATTTGCCCTCCTATGAATGCCAAAGTATTACCAGAATTGACGCTAAATCCATCAGGATTTTTACTACGATCTGGAGAGGATGAAAAAGGGGTGATTGGGAATTTTAAATTATGTCCGATATTTTGCACAGTAATGGCACTGGGATGATTTCCCATTTGTAAACCGATGGGAACATTCATTGTTAATAATGGTTTATTAGCCAAATTTACCGCACTAAATTCTGTGCCATCAGCAAACTTAATGCTATTGGCTGTCGTCCCGATAAAGGAACCGCCTATATTCAGTCTGGCATTTTTTCCCAAAATAATCCCGCTAGGATTGAGTAAAAATAGACTTACGGGATTATTATTATTAATCGCCTCAATTAAGCCATCAATTTGAGAAATATTACCTCCTGTAACTCGGCTAAAAATTGTCGAGATATTTGGAGTATGAATTAAATCGAATGTTGCTGAACCACCATTAGGAACGGAAAACTGTCCAAAACTGTGGAAAAGATTACTGCCAGCAGTACTACCATGAGTAATTACAAAGCGATTTCCATCTTGAGAAATATTAGTATTTAGGCTGCCATCTGAAGTAATTTGTGCATTGGCGTAGCTGTTGCTAAAAAGAATAATTCCTAATGGTAGTAGGATAGAAACTGGTAAAATGCGATTTGCTAAACCCCTAGTAGAGAACACCATTTTCATCACTATATATTTCCTTTTATATCAAAATATATTGTTCCCTGAATGCGCTGGTTTTGAACAAAAGCATTAAGCACTTTGGGGCATGGCAGTGCCAATGCCCCTACAATCAACGATTATCTGTAGTTCACCAACTTGCAATTTGCTGTAAGTAGAGGTATGCGTAGATGGGAATTGATGAATCAATTTTGGATGTGGGAGTAGATCTGAAATTATGTTTATTGACTTAGATTTTAGTTAAAAAACTATCTAGCAAGGACAGCACAAGTTAATGCTTGTTGTCCAATTTCCGAAGATTTATCTGCCACTATTTCAATTTTACCTTGGGCGTTACGATGCCAAGATGTAGCTTGGATAAGAACTTTTGGCGATTGGGGGATTTGAGTTGTAACTTCCTCGCTATTCCTGAATGTCGAGATATTGCGGATATCAGACCAAGTGCGATCGCTTATCACTTCTTGATTAGGATTTTGTGGCATACCACCCCTTCCCGTGGCGATAAAACTACTGCCAGTATTAGCAGCACAGCCTGAAGCAATTTGCTGGGATGAATCGGTGACATTTGCAGGCAATTCGATTAAAGCAGAATTGGGATTAACACCAAAATTATTAATATCAACTGTGCCATTGACACCAAATTGAGAACTGGCGGTGATATCGTTTTCTGCTGTGAGTTGAGAACGATATTTTAGTCCAAAAATCCCTTGGGTGTTAATTTGAATATTACCGCCATTACCATCAACAGCATTGGCAATAATATCGCTGTTTTCTAAACCTACAATAATTGGTGCATTAATTGTAATATTGCCACCATTGCCATTACTGCGAGCTTCGGCGGTAATCTTACTTCCATTGCGAAGCAAGAGCGTATTTCCCAGCATGAATCTTAAGTTACCGCCTTGTCCAGATGCAGTGGTAGCCTTGATAGTTCCAGTATCCAACAAGATCCGATGGGCTTGGATATTTAACTGTCCTGCGTCACCTGTACCTTCATGAGCGACGTTAACATTACCCCCATTACGAACTGTTAACTTGTTGGTATTAATATTTAACACACCAATATTACCCGTGGGTACATCAGGTAGATTATAGAACTTACGGGTGGTTGCATTCAAAATAGCAGCGCTGGCTCCAATCACAGAGGCACGGACATTTTTTCCTGCTATTAAAATATCATTTGCCTGGATTGTCAAAGCTCCTCCATTACCAGTACTGGCAGTGGCGTTAGCAAGCGCTCCACCATCAAGTATCTGCAATTGATTAGTTTGAATTGTGACATCACCAGCTTGACCGTTACCGTAGGTCACAGTTCCTATACCACTGGGAGCTAGTGTAAACTGATTGATTCCAGTAACGATTATACCCTCTGTGACATTTAAACTAATATTGCCACTATTTCCCAGATTATTGGACTGGCTCGGATCGCCAAAGTTACCAATAATAGGTAGGGTACTTGTACCCAAGGAAGCTCCAGCTGCTACTGACAAGTTAGTTGTAGTTAAAGAAATATTGCCACTATTGCCGGAACCAGCGCTAGAAGTCCCTAAAAAGCTGATCAAAGTGGGTGAAATTGGAGATGTTCCCGCAATATTCACACCTTTGCGTGCCACCACTGAAATATCGCCTGTGTTACCAGTACCGGTTCCTGGTACTCCTTGCAAGCGAGAAGTGAAAGTAAAAACGGTTCCACCATCAATCAGATTCAAGATGTCTGTGGAAATTTTGATATCACCACTCTTACCACTGCTGAATGTGTAAGTATCTATACCACTAGAAGTTAAGCTAATAGGACTCACTCCGGTAGCATAAATCTCATCAGCAACATCCACAGAAATATTTCCGCCTTTTCCTGTAGCACCGGGAAAGACGATGGTTCCTACTAAACCACCATCTTTGAGAGTGAGTTTACGAGCAACTACGCTCACATCTCCCCCATCTCCCAAAGTATAGGTTTGACTACCGATGCGGCTAGGGCTACTACCAGATGGTGCTAAGGGAGATTTGAGGGCAACTGCACCCGTAGCAGTAATGGTATCTGCTAGTACTTGCACTTGACCTGCTGCACCTTTACCTAGACTGAAGGTTTCAATTGCCGCACCATCTTGTAAAGATATATCCCCAGCTTGAATATTTACGCTTCCGCTTTTTCCTGTGGCTCCTTGTGCTACCTGATTGACAATCCAAGCACTAGGAGCAAAAGCATTAGGATTGACTCCACCCAAAGAAAGCGATCGCGCTGCTTGTACTGTAATATTACCACCCTGTGATGTGCCTGCTGTTGCTGCGGCTATTTGCGATTGATCGAGGCGAATATCTCTACCTACTACTTGAATACCACCAAATGGATTACCCACTGGATAGGGATTCCACAATGAAGAACGCTGGGCAAATTCAATATCGCCAAAATCTGTAACTTGGCTATAACCTAATTGCCATCCAATAGGTGAGGGTATCAGACTCACTATACCACTGGTGACTGCACCTATTTCTATTCGACCTATAGGTGCAGTGATGACACCACCTGTAAATTTGATATCTCCCCCTACTAAAGCAATTGTTTTTCCGGGACTGGCAACTATTCCTAAGTTCTGAGTCGGGACAATAGCATCATTGCCTTTACCTTGCACCTGAATTGCCGCCGAACTACCCATCTGCAAACCAATGGGTATACTGATAGTTAATAATGCTGATGTTGTGGGATTTATAGCACTAAATTCGCTACCATCGCTAAACTTAATACTATTAGCAGTTGTCCCAACAAATGAGCCGCTAATATTGAAAACTGCATCTTTACCAAAGATAATTCCTTGGGGATTCATTAAAAACAAATTTACGGAATTATTACTATTAATTATGCGCATTAATCCATTAATTTCGGAGATGTTTCCCCCAGTTACCCGACTAAATATATTTGTAATATTTGGTGTATTGACTAAATCAAAAGTTGCTGAACCACCTGTAGGAATTGAGAAATTACTGAAGCTATGAAATAAATTATTACCTTTGGCAGTGCCGTCAGTAATTATAAAATTATTGCCTGAAGGAGTGACAATAGTGTTGGTGGTAGCATCAGATGTCACCTGAGCGATCGCAGTCTGGGAAAATGCAGCAGTGCATAACCCAATTGTGAATGTAGATAAACAAGCGATCGCTCTCATGCCTTTAATTATCCTTGAACCTAACTTTAGTTAGAGTTCCCAAAATGGTATAGTTTATAACTTGCTTCAGCTAGGGTGGGATCTGTTATAGTTTGCTCAAGGGAATCGCTGCACAGGTTAATAGTTGTTGTCCCTCAATCGAAGATTGACTTGCAACTAACTCAATTTTGCCTTTGGCGTTACGATGCCAAGAGGTTGCTTGGATAAGAAGTTGTGGTGGTGTAGATATTTGTGCTTGTGCTGGCTTTGTGGTATTGAATGCAGAGATGTCACGGATATCTGACCAAGTGCGATCGCTTCTCATTTCCTGCGTCGGATTTTGCGGTACACCACCTCTTCCTGTAGCGATAAAACTACTACCACTGTTATCTGCACAACCACTAGCGATTTGCTGGGATGGATCGGTGACATTTGCTGGTAATTCTACTAAACCCGAATTGGGGTCAACACCAATATTATTAACATTAACCGTACCGTTGATACCAAATTGGGAACTGGCAGTAATATCATTTTCTGATGTCAATTGCGAACGATATTCTAAACCAATAATTCCTTGAGTGGTGATGTTAATATTACCGCCTTTACCTTGGAAAGCATTAGCTGTGATATCGCTGTTTTTTAAGCCGACAACTATGGGTGCATTAATGGTAATATTCCCTCCGTTACCATTACCTTGTGCGGTGGAAGTAATTTGACTGCGATCGCGCATTAGTACCACATCTGTTACTTGCAAGTTAATATCACCACCATTACCTGATTCTGTTTGCGCTTGAATTAAAGCTTGATTTTTCAATTGGATCTGATCGGCAATAATTTGCAGATTTCCTGCATTCCCACTACCTTGACCAGTAACTGTAACTGTTCCACCATCTGTGATTGTAAGTTTGGGTGTAGTAATACTGAGACTACCTGCATTTGCTGTGAGTATATCTGGCAAACCAAATAATTGACTTAATTGTGGACTTAACCGCACAGCAGAAGAATTTATATTACTTTTATTAGTACTACTGCTACCACTAATGGCGATCGCCTCACTAGCATTGATTTGGACATTACCGCCATTACCAACAAATAATGCAGATGAACCAATTACTCCACCATTTAATACTTCCAAGTTTCCAGTATCTAATCTCAAATCTTTGGCATTGCCATCAGCAAAGGTAGTGATACTAATATTGCTATACACTCCAAAAGGATTTTCACCCATAACGGTGGTATTTTGGTTGCGAATCATCACCTGACCAGTGGAGCCACTAGCAAATGTCAGTGATACTAAGGATGCTCCGCCAAACATTAGTAAATTATTCCCATTAACCACAATATCTCCAGCCGCTCCTTTTCCAAAAGTGGCAGTGTTAATGGCTGTGACTCCAGTGGGATTGAGGGGTGAAAAACCAGATAACTCTATATCTGCGGCTTGAATCTGGATTTTACCACCGTTAGCATTTCCATAAGTTAAAGTACTTATTGCTGAACCTTCTTGGACTGTCAAACGGGGACTAATAATATCGATATTGGCACTGTCTCCAGTTCCCAAAGCGTCCGCACGAATCCAACTACGAATTTTCGCATCGGGTGTGGTACCAATAAGTGCGATCGCATCTGATGCTTGCAAGTTAATATTTCCACTGGGAAGATTACCGTAATTCTGGGATAAAATCACCGAACCATCGGTCAGTTTTATATTTCTTCCCTGGAGTTGAACCGCACCGGAGTTATACCCACTCACATCTAATAGTGACTTTTGCACTAGTTGAATATCAGCAAAACTTTGTCCCTGCTCATATTCCAACTTATAACCCTGAGTAATTGGTACTAAACTAACTAATCCTGCACTTCCCAGACTTCCTAATTCTATTTCACCCGTTGCCGCACTCAGAGTCGCACCATTCAAACTGATATTTCCACCCACCAATGCTAAGGTTTTTCCCGACTGTACTTGTAATTTTGTGGAGCTAGGATTGGGAATTACAGGAGAAAAACTATTGGTTGTATCTAGGCTATGTCCTGTACCTTGGACTTGTATCGATGCGGGATTTTGTCCCATCTGCAAACCAATAGGTACAGTCATAGTTAATAAAGGTTTAGCAGCAGAATTTATAGCACTAAATTCAACCCCATCAGCAAATTTGATGCTATCAGCAGTAGTCCCGAAAAATGAGCCGCTAATATTCAAACTGGCATTTTGACCAAATACAATGCCTTTAGGATTGATTAAAAACAAACTGACTGGATGATGATTGTTAAGAGTTTGAATTAATCCATCAATAGTAGAAATACTCCCACCTGTAACCCGACTGAATATAGTGGTAATATTTGCTGTATTGACTAAATCAAAAGTTGCTGAACCACCTGTAGGGACGGAGAAGTTACTGAAACTATGAAATAAATTATTACCTTTGGCAGTGCCGTCAGTAATTGTAAAATTATTGCCTGAAGGAGTGACAATAGTGTTGGTGGTAGCATCAGATGTCACCTGAGCGATCGCAGTCTGGGAAAATGCAGCAGTGCATAACCCAATTGTGAATGTAGATAAACAAGCGATCTCTCTCATGCCTTTAATTATCCTTGAACCTAACTTTAGTTAGAGTTCCCAAAATGGTATGGTTTATAACTTGCTTCAGCTAGGGTGGGATCTGTTATCTTGTCCTTGGCGAACACTCTCTATTTCTAAATGTCCACCTCCCGTAACTGCTACAATTCCATCTGAAAAATTTACATTATTACCAATCAATGCCAGAGTGTTGCCGGCAATATCTTTGTGACCAATTCCTAAAAGTTAAGGAACTGACCATCCTGAACAGCAGCACAGGTTAAAGAGGGTTGTACATTGGCAGTTTGAGGGGCAACTAACTCAATTTTGCCATCAGCACGACGATGCCAAGATGTAGCTTGTACAAGAGCCTTGGGAGGTTGGGGTATTTGGGTTTGTAGCGGCTTTGTGGTGTGGAACGCAGAGATATTGCGGGTATCAGACCAAGTGCGATCGCTCCTCATTTCTTGCATTGGATTTTGCGGGACACCACCCCTTCCTGTAGCGACAAAACTACTACCAGTATTTGCAGAACAGCCACTAGCGATTTGTTGTGATGAATCAGTCACATTTGCTGGTAATTCGATTAAACCAGAATTGGGGTCAACACCAAAATTATTAATCTCAACTGTACCATTCACCCCAAATTGCGAACTGGCAGTAATATCGCTTTGGGAAGTCGTTTGAGGACGGAATTGCAACCCCAAGATACCTTGAGTGACAATTTGGATATTTCCACCACTTCCAAGTACCGCATTGGCAACGATATCGCTATCTTCGTAAGGAAGGGCAATAATAGTTCCAGCAATAATATTGATGTTACCTCCGGCAGAAGTACCAGTGGCATTAGTTGTAATATTACTGTTACGACGTAACAATAAAACATCATTTGCCTGGAGGTTAATGTTACCTTGACTACCTTCTTTGACTTCCGATCGCAGACTGGCTTTATTGTCTAGAAAAATCTTATTGGCTGTAATATTTAAATTACCAGCATCCCCGGTTCCTGTATTGCTCACGGTAACTGCCGCACCATTGCGTACTTTTACTATGTCGGATGTAATATTTACCGTTCCGGCGTTAAAATTAGTTGTCGAAAATGCGGCGATCGCACTGGGTATAATTTGACCGTTAGTTAAAGGTTGAGAAATACCTTCTACATCAATGTTTTTAACTTGTAAGTTAATATTGCCTGCATTTCCCTGACCCAGGCTGAAAGAAGTTATCTGTCCTCCATTAAATACCTGTAGCTTATCAGCTGTTAGGGTGATACTTCCACCTGAACCTACTGCATTGTTAGCGATAGAAACAGTAATACCACCGGGGAACTTGTCGTAAAAATCAATCACTGGATCGCTAACGGTCACTTCCTTTGCCTGAATGGTGATATTTCCCGGTTTCCCTTTTCCTGATAAAGCACTGCGGATAGTCCCGCCATTAAAGAGATGCAAACGTCCAACATTAATTGAGAGATTTCCAGGTTCTCCTTCTGTTCCAATTCCCGTAGACACTCCAGATAGTAGTTTAGAGGGTGTGTATCCTGAAATATCAAGGCTCTCAGTTGCTCGGATTGAGATATCTCCAGCCTTGCCTGTGGGAGCAAAGACAGGGTTCAAATTTACCAAAGATGTACTGATGATTCCACCATCTTGCACCCGCATTCGATTTGTTTCGATGGAAATTTTTCCACTCTCATTATTCTTGCCACTAAAGAGATTAGTGGTAATCGAGGAGGGGGCATCAAAAAATGGATTATAACCTACCACCTCTACATCTGTAGCCCGAACAGTAACATCTCCTGATCGAGAATTGTTGCCATTAGAGGAGGACTGAAGCCAAGCTCCATTTGCTAACTTTAAGCGTCCTGTTTCAACTGTAACATCTCCAGCTCGTCCAGTTGCTGGAGGTCCAAAAAAGATACCTACATTAGTTCCTATACCAGGGCCAATCTGTCCAGGGAGAGAAGCACCCAGTAGGTCAACAAAGTCTGTGGTGTTGACGGTAATTCCCTTACCTTGTCCAGCAAAGGTAATAGAACTAATATTTGATCCATCCTGCACAGTCAACCCGCGTCCACGGATGTTAATTCCTCCACCGTTAATTCCACTGGCATCAATCAATGAAGCTTGTTGTAAGGAAATTGTACCCCAGTTTGCTGTGTCAGCAGGACTCGTTAGTTGCCATCCAGCTTGATTGTCGATTTTAATACCTGCATTCTGCACAGCCCATAGTTCAACATTCCCATCTGGTACTTTCAGCGTTGCTCCTGTCATGTCAATTTTACTACCAACTAAAGCTAGTGTTTGCCCGGTTTGAACTTGCAAACCTGTTCCTTGAACTTGTATCGCTCTGGCATTACTTCCCATCTGCAAACCCACAGGTACACTCATAGTTAGCAAAGGAGTACCCGAAGTATTCACAGCACTAAATTCTGTCCCATCGGCAAATTTAATACTATTCGCTGTCGTCCCCAAAAAAGACCCGCCAATATTCAATGAAGCATTTTGCCCAAACACAATTCCGTTGGGATTCATCAAAAATAAACTTACTGGGCTACTACTATTTATCGTTTGAATTAACCCATCAATCTGAGAAACATTACTACCCGTAACTCGACTAAATATGGTTGTAATATTTGGTGTGTTGGTTAAATCAAAAGTCGCTGAACCACCTGTAGGCACTGAGAAATTACCGAAACTGTGAAATAAATTATGACCTTTATCTATACCGTTAAGAATATTAAAATTATTACCACTTTGGTTAACAATAGTGTTACTTGTACCATCCGATGTCACTTGAGCCAAAGCTGGTAATAATATACCTGAAGTGAAAAATCCAGTGGTCAATGCTGTTAACAACAATTGAAACCAGAGATTTGATTCTTTGTAGATACTTCTCATCACCAATACCTTGATTGAACTCGTTAAAGTTAAAGTTCCCATAAAGGTATGAAAAATAACATGATTAAATTTGGGGAACAGCAGCACAGGTTAATGATGGTTGCATAGATGTAGGAACTTGAGCTGCAACAAGTTCAATTTTGCCTAGAGCGTTACGTCGCCAGCCAGTGGCTTGAACCAGGATTTCTGGGGATTTTGGTATTTGTGCTTGTAATGGTTTTGTGGTGTGGAACGCAGAGATATTGCGGGTATCAGACCAAGTGCGATCGCTCCTCACTTCCTGCGTCGGATTTTCCGGTCTTCCACCCCTTCCTGTAGCGACAAAACTACTACCTGCATTGGCATTACAACCACTAGCAATTTGTTGAGATGAATCAGTAAAATTTACTGGCAATTCTACTAAACCAGAATTGGGGTCAACACCCACAGTATTAACTTGCACTATACCATTTACCCCAAACTCTGAACTGGCAGTAATATCATTTTCTGGTGTCTGTTGCGAACGATATTCTAAACCAATAATTCCCTGAGTAGAGATGTTAATATTGCCACCTTTACCTTGAACAGCATTAGCCGTGATATCGCTGTTTTCTAAGCCAAAAATGATCGGTGAATTAATGTTAATATTACCTCCGTTACCGTTACCGCCTGCGGTGCCAGACATCAAGCTATGCTGACGCATCAACAAATAATTTTGTAAGTTTAATTTGATATTTCCCCCATTACCAGAGGCAGTGGATGCAGTTATGTTGCCTTGTGTATCTAGAAAAATAGAGTTGGCATTAATCTGCAAATCCCCAGATATACCAGGCCCATCGTTTCTAACAGTTATGTATGCTCCATCTGTGATAGTTAATGACGGTGTGTTAATGATTAAGGAACCTGCATTACCTGTAGGAATTGGAGGAAGTCCAAAGAAAGCTTGAGTGATTGGATCGAGAGTTTCTGCGGTGGAAACAATACGACTAGGCGTAATCGATCCGGCACCTCTACCTTGAATATCTACAAATTCAGAAGCATTAATTATGACACTACCAGATGAACCTGTAGCAACAGTACTAGACCCTAAAAATCCACCGTCTCGAACCACTAATCTGGATGTGTTAACAAAGGTGTTATTGGCATTTCCAGGGCCGAGAGTTGTTGAAGTCAAAGCACTAGCTGACAAGATTATCGAGTTGTTACCAGCAATTTCGATTAAGTCTGCTGCATTCACTCGTACCGTTCCAGCCTGTCCAAATCCTATGGTTGTAGAGGATAATCCAGCACCATTTAAAAGCCTGAGATTGTCAGTTGAGACTGTAACATTACCTGCATTAGCGGAGTTAACTGTGGTTGTTGTGATTGAGGATAATCTGATTGGATTGCTAGGGGCAAAGCCACCGATATCGATTAAACCTGCTACATTGGCTGTAATATTGCCCCCAGATGCTGCGGTAAACATCCGAGTTGAGATTAGTCCACCATTTTGGATCGATAGTTGCCCCGCAGATATGGTAATATCACCCGCTTGAGCAGTTCCTAAATTGTCAGTTTGGATAGCACTCCCTATGCTTCCATCGGTGAGATTACCGATCAGATTCAAAGACTCCATTGCCCTGATTTTAATCCCCTCAGAGGCTAATGCACCAAAATTTTGGATTAAAATAGCAGAACCATCAGTCAAGTTGATATTTCGCCCTTGTAATTGGATTGATCCGCTATTCCCACTGGCATCCAGCAGCGATTGCTGGGCGAGATGGATATCCTGGAATTGCCTTACTGTTGAGTAATCCCCCACCCACCCGGTAACATTGGCATTGATTCCAACTTGCCCGTCGCTGATACTCCCTACTTCTAGATGTCCACCTCCGTCGGTTGCTACAATCCCACCTGAGAAATTCACCCCATTACCGATCAGTGCTAAGGTATTGCCTGCCTTAACTTGTAAACCCGTAGGATTCTGAGTGCGATCTAAAGGTGTAAAAATCCCACTTGTGATCCGATGCCCTGAGTTCTCGACAGTAATCCCCTGGGAATTTTGACCCATCTGCAAACCAATGGGTACATTCATTGTTAATAATGGTTTAGTGGCAGGATCTACAGCACTAAATTCTGAACCATCAGCAAATCTAATGCTATTAGCAGTTGTGGCAACAAATGAACCACCAATATTTAAGCTGGCATTTGGCCCAAAAATCATCCCAGATGGGTTGAGTAAGAACAAGTTGGCGTTACCATTGGCACTAATTAAACCATCAATGTTGGAAACTTGACCACCAGTCACACGACTAAATATATTTTGAATATCAGTAGCATTCTCAAATGATGCTGAACTACCCGTAGGTAGAGCAAATTCACGGAAGCTATGAAATAAATTATTACCGACACGAGTGCCATTGGTAATGCTGTAATTACTACTACCAGTCACATCAGTTCCGAGGGTATTATCGGGAGTTACTTGGGCGTGAACACTATTGTTGTCAACAGCACAGATACAGATTGTCCCATAAACAACAAAACCGATAAGAGTTAATTTCATAACAGTTCTTGTTTTTATTACGTATCTATATTTCCCAATTCAGTAAATTTCATAACATTAATTAATTNTTGGATACAGCAGCACAGGTTAATGCTGTTTGTACCTGATTAGGAGATTTATCGGCAACCAACTCAATTTTGCCGTTGGCGTTACGTCGCCAGCCAGTAGCTTGAACAAGTACCTGTGGAGGTGTAAGTATTTGTGCTTGTGCTGGTTTTGTGGTGTGGAACGCAGAGATATTGCGGGTATCAGACCAAGTGCGATCGCTCCTGATTTCTTGTGCTGGATTTTGTGGTATTCCACCACGTCCTGTAGCGACAAAACTACTACCTGTATTTCCATTACAACCACTAGCAATTTGTTGTGATGAGTCAGTAATATTTGCAGGTAATTCTATTAAACCCGAATTGGGATCAACACCAACATTGTTAATTTCCACTGTGCCATTGACTCCAAATTGCGAACTTGCTGTGATGTCGTTTTCTGATGTGAGTCCGGAACGATATTCTAAGCCTAAAATACCCTGTGTAGTGATGTTAATATTGCCACCACGACCTTGAACTGCGTTGGCTATAATATCACTATTTTCTAATCCTACAATTACAGGTGAGTTAATCGACAAATTACCACCATTACCTGTACCTGTAGAAGTGGCAGAAATGAAGCTCCCATGCCGCATCAGCAGGTCATTTTGCAAATTCAAGTGAATATTTCCCCCGTTACCAGAGGCGGTTGATGCAGAGATGCTACCTTGGTTGTCCAGAAAAATTGAGTTGGCGTTAAGGAGCAAATCTCCCGCCTTACCGAGTCCTTCGTTTCGCACACTAGTATATGCCCCATCTAAGATCCGCAATGAAGGTGTGTTAATAGTGAGAGAACCTGCATCACCTTTGGGAAAGGGCGGAAATCCATAGATAGCTTGAGTGATTGGATCGGCTATCTCCGCGTTGGAAACGATGCGGCTCGATAGTACTGAACCTTTAGCCTTACCCTGAATATTCACGTACTCAGAAGCGTTAATTATGACACTACCAGCCGAACCTGTAGTCAGGGTAGTAGACCCTAAAAATCCTCCATCCCTAACTACTAATCTGGATGTATTGATTAAAGTATCATCGGCATTACCAAAACCTACCGTTGATGAACCTATGGTAGCTGGTGAAAGTGTGATAGGGTTGTTGCCCACAATTTCGATTAAGTCTTTTGCATTAATTTGTACTATCCCACTTTTTCCTGAAGCGGCGGTAACAGAGAAAATAGCTCCATCCAAAATCTTGATGTTGCTAGATGAGACTGTAAGATTACCTGCGTGGGTAGAACTCAATGTGTATGTTTGCAAAGTAGACTTGTTACCATTACTGGGAGCAGAACCATCCAAAACTATTAAGTCTGCAATATTAGCTGTAATATTTCCCCCAGACCCTTGACTAAATATCCCGGTAGCGATTAGTCCACCATTTTGAATGGATAACTGTTTGGCAGAGATGGTTATATCACCCGTTTGACCTGTGCCTAAATTGTCACTTTGGATAATACTTCCAATACTGCCATCGGTAACATTCCCCGTGAGATTCAAAGACTCACTTGCCTTGATTTTAATACCCTCAGAAGCTCTTGCACCAAAATTTTGGATTAAAATGGCAGAACCATCGCTCAAATTGAGATTTCGCCCTTGTAGTTGAATCGAGCCATTGCTACCACTGGCATCAAGCAGCGATTGGTTTGCAAGGTGGATATCGTTGAATTTTGGTACTGCTGAGTAATCTCCCTCCCATCCTGTAATAGTAGGTTTGAGTTTAACTTGACCCTCGCTCACACTTCCGATTTCTAGATGTCCACCTCCAGTAACTGCCAAAATCCCACCAGAGAGACTCACCTCATTACCTATAAGTGCTAAAGTGTTGCCTGCCTTAACTTGTAAACCCGTAGGATTCTGAGTGCGATCTAAAGGTGTAAAAATCCCACTTTTGATCCGATGCCCTGAGTTCTCGACAGTAATCCCCTGGGAATTTTGACCCATCTGCAAACCAATGGGTACATTCATTGTTAATAATGGTTTAGTGGCAGGATCTATAGCACTAAATTCTGAACCATCAGCAAATCTAATGCTATTAGCAGTTGTGGCAACAAATGAACCACCAATATTTAAGCTGGCATCTTTCCCAAAGATAATCCCCGCAGGGTTGAGTAAGAACAAGTTAGCACTACCCTTGGCACTAATTAAACCATCAATGTTGGAAACTTGACCACCAGTCACACGACTAAATATATTTTGAATATCAGTAGCATTCTCAAATGATGCTGAACTACCCGTAGGTAGAGCAAATTCACGGAAGCTATGAAATAAATTATTACCGACACGAGTGCCATTGGTAATGCTGTAATTACTACTACCAGTCACATCAGTTCCGAGGGTATTATCGGGAGTTACTTGGGCGTGAACACTATTGTTGTCAACAGCACAGATACAGATTGTCCCATAAACAACAAAACCGATAAGAGTTAATTTCATAACAGTTCTTGTTTTTATTACGTATCTATATTTCCCAATTCAGTAAATTTCCTAACATTGATTAATTTTCGGATACAGCAGCACAGGTTAATGCTGTTTGTACCTGATTAGGAGATTTATCGGCAACCAACTCAATTTTGCCGTTGGCGTTACGTCGCCAGCCAGTAGCTTGAACAAGTACCTGTGGAGGTGTAAGTATTTGTGCTTGTGCTGGTTTTGTGGTGTGGAACGCAGAGATATTGCGGGTATCAGACCAAGTGCGATCGCTCCTGATTTCTTGCGTCGGATTTTGTGGTATACCACCCCTTCCCGTGGCGACAAAACTACTACCACTAGTATCTGCACATCCTGTAGCAATTTGTTGGGATGAATCAGTTATATTTGTCGGCAATTCTATTAAGCCAGAGTTGGGGTCAATGCCAAAATTGTTAATATCAACTGTACCGCTAACACCAAATTGAGAACTGGCAGTGATATCATTTTCTGTTGTGGCTTGAGTACGATATTTTAAACCGAAAATACCCTGTGTTGTAATGTTAATATTACCACCTTTTCCTTGAAAAGCATTAGCAACAATATCACTATTGTCTAAACCCAGAACAATTGGTGAATTGATTGCAATGTTACCACCGTTACCTGTACCACCTGCGGTGGCAGTGATATTGCTGCCAAGACGCATAACTAAAGCATTGGCTTGTAGATTAATACTGCCACCTTCACCAGATTGAGTTGTGGCGATGATACTACCAGTGCGATTGAGGGAAATCAGATCTGCATTGATGTAAAGGTTACCAGCATTACCAATACCTTGATGGTCAACTCCCACAATCGCACCTTCAGTTATTTGTAGATTGGCAGTGTTAATGATGAGATTGCCTGAGTTACCTGTAGGAAAAGCAGGTAAATTAAACACCTTTTGAAAAGCGAGCGAAAGTATTTCTGCTCTGGCACCGATGCGGCTGGGAGTTCCAGAAATAGCCCCCCGTCCTGTGACTGTAATATTGGGTACATTCACCTGCAAGGAACCTGCATTACCTACCCCTAATGTCGTATCTGAGACAGAACCACCATCTTGTACCATCAACTTAGGACTATTAATAGTTAATTGACCAGCATTACCACGGTTTAATGTCGTCGCCAATATGGAACTGGGAACAAGATTACTTTCGCCAATGATTTCTATCTGTTCTGAGGCATTGACTGTACTATTTCCGGCATTTCCTGTACCGATACTGGCTGTGAGTAAGGTTGCACCCTCTAGTACCTGCAATCGTCTGGTTTTGATTTGGACTTCTCCACCTCTACCCCTCACAAAACTACCAGTTATGGCAGCAATTGAACTATTAAGACCAGGATCAACTGATGATTTGCCACGTAGTTGAATTAAATCGGCAACATCTACAAACACATTTCCGCCGACTGCGCTACCAAAGGTGTAAGAGACTATTCTGGCTCCATCTGCTAATAATACTTGTGGTGCTGAAACTAGTAGATCGCCCCCTGTACCAGTGCCGATCGCAGTAGTCTGTAAATAGGTATTGAAAAATCCATAGGTACCAACTCCCTTTAGTTCCAATAACTCACTGGCATTAACGACAATATCACCGAAATCTTGAGTTCCTTGACTGTTTAATAGTCCCACAGAACCATCATTAAGACTAATATTCCGTCCTTGCAGGTGAATTGAACCAGCTGGTGTTCCACTACCATCAACAAGGGACTGATGCGAAAATCGGATATCCCCGAACTGCTGGATGTTGCTATAGTCAAAGCCCCATACAGGTAAAGTAGTGTTGAGATTAACTATGCCTGTATTCACACTACCAAGTTCAATATGACCGGAGGAGGCTGTTAATACACCACCATTTAAGTTAATCTCACTGCCAATTAATGCCAAGTTATTGCCCGCAGAAACACTCAATCCTACAGGATTATTGCTACGATCTGGGGGATTAAATCGACTAGGGCCTAAGCGGTGTCCGGTATTTTCGACAGTAATCTTTCCAGGTGTTTGTCCCATTTGCAGTCCGATGGGGACGCTGATTGTTAACAAGGGTGCTGGCCTGGGATTAATTGCACTAAATTCTACACCATCAGCAAACTTAATACTATCAGCAGTAGTCCCAATAAATGAGCCGCTAATATTCAAACTGGCATTTTGACCAAATACAATTCCTTTGGGATTGATTAAAAACAAACTGACTGGATGATGATTGTTAAGAGTTTGAATTAATCCATCAATAGTAGAAATATTCCCACCTGTGACCCGACTGAATATAGTGGTAATATTTGGGGTATTGACTAAATCAAAAGTTGCTGAACCACCTGTAGGGACTGAGAAATTGCTGAAGCTATGAAATAAATTGTTACCTTTAGCAGTGCCGTCAGTAATTGTAAAATTATTGCCACTAGTAGAGTTGACAATGGTGTTGGTGGTAGCGTCAGATGTGATCTGAGCGATCGCAGTCTGGGAAATTGCCGCAGGTAATAACCCGATTATCACTGTAGATACACAAGCGATCGCTCTCATGCCTTTAATTATCCTTGAACCTAACTTTAGTTAGAGTTCCCAAAATGGTATAGTCGATAACTTTACTTCATCCAGGATGAAATCTGTTATGGTTTGCTTGAGGGAATTGCTGCACAAGTTAATGGTTGTTGTTCCTCAATTGAAGATTGACTTGCAACTAATTCAATTTTTCCTAGTGCATTACGATGCCAAGATGTAGCTTGAACAACTATTTCTGGAGATTGTGGTATTTGAGCTTGTACTGATTGGGTTTTTTGAAATGCAGAGATATCGCGGATATCAGACCAAGTGCGATCGCTCCTCATTTCCTGCATCGGATTTTGCGCTATACCACCGCGTCCTGTAGCGACAAAACTACTACCATTGGTGTCTGCACACCCTGCGGCAATTTTTTGGGAGGGGTCGGTGAGATTTACAGGTAGTTTGATTAAGCCAGAATTGGGATCGACACCGGTATTATTTACTTCAACTGTGCCATTAATGCCAAATTGCGAACTGGCAGTAATATCGTTTTCTGATGTGAGTTGAGAACGGTATTTTAGACCGAAAATACCTTGAGTGGTGATGTTAATATTGCCACCTTTACCCTGGATAGCATTAGCAACAACATCACTATTTTCTAATCCCACAATGATGGGTGAATTAATCGTGATATTACCACCATCACCAATGGCATTGGATGTAGCATTAATAGCACTGTTATGGCGCATCAAAAGGGTTTTGGCATTGATAGCAATATTGCCACCTTCTCCTATTTGTGTAACAGCAGTAATCGCACCTTGAGTATCTAAAAATAAAGAATTGGCATTGATTTTCACAGTTCCAGCATTACCTTGACCGTCATTTCTGACATTAATTAATCCACTATTACCAACTTTCAATTGCTGAGTTGTAATTTGCACATCTCCACTATTTCCAGTTAAAACTCTTGATGAACCAGCTTGTTGAACTGTGGATGAACCGATAAAACTAGGAATTAAAAATGATTCTATGGGCTTACCAACAACTTCTATAGATTCTGAAGCATTGATAATCACATTTCCGGCTTTACCACTAGCGTAAGAAGAAGCTTCTACTCTTGCCCCACTTTGCACTGATAATCTAGCTGTATTCACAATCAGGTTGCCAGAATTACCAGCAGCCAGGGTTGAAGAACTCAGGGAACTAGGAGCAAAACTTGTGGAGGCAGTTTCAACTCCAGCCAATTCAATAGATTCTCTGGCCTGAATTGCCACATTTCCGGCTGCACCTGTTCCAATAGTGGAGGTTGTCACTACAGAACCATCGAGAATTACCAAGCGATTTGCAACTACGCTTAAATCTCCACCCTTCCCTGACAGAAAAGTCAGACCAGAAATACCACTACGATTACTTGGTCTTTTTCCTACTCCTGCTACTTGAATATTTCCAGAGGCATTAACTGTAAGATTACCTCCACCTATAGAGTTACTAGTGTTATTGGTCAGAATAATACCACCATTATTGGCCATCAAATCTTGTGTAACTATTTCAATATTGCCCACCATCCCAGAACCGATCGCGCCAGCACGAATAGCACTGGTAGTAGTGCCAAGTGGATTATCTCCAGTGACTGTTAATAGTTTTGTAGCATGGACTGAAATCTTGCCTGGAGTTTGGGCATTTGTAGTGTTTTGAATTGAGACGCGAGAACCCCCACTCAAAGAGATATTAGCTCCCCATAGATTAATTTCACCATTACCACCTGTGGAAACTAGAGCCTGGTTAGATAAGTCTATATTCCGAAAAAGAGGAACATCTTGATAACCAAAACTCCAACCTAGATTATTAGAAGTAAGGCTAACAGTCCCTGCATCCACTGCACCTAAATCAATTCTTCCTTGCAGAGTAACAAGATTACGATTATCTACAAATATATCTCCTCCTATCAGGGCTAAAGTATTTCCTGTAGGTACTGAAAATTGAGTTCCAGATGCTGTTAGTTGAATAGGATGAGGATTTTGCCCAAACTGCAAACCGATAGGGACATTGATTGTTAACAAAGGCGTTGTTTTCGGATTGGTAGCACTAAACTCTACTCCATCTAGAAATTGAATACTGTTAGCTGTTGTACCTACAAATGAGCCACTAATATTCAAGGTTGCATTTTTACCAAACACAATCCCAGCCGGATTCAGTAAAAACAAACTTACAGGATAATTATTGTTGAGGGTTTGAATCAATCCATCGATTTGAGAAACGCTACCACCTGTAACTCGACTAAATATATTAGTAATATTTGGTGTATTGATTAAATCAAATTTCGCTGCACCGTTAGTAGGAACAGAAAACTGTCCGAAGCTATGAAATAAATTACTTCCGGCAGCATTACCATTAGTAATGGTGTATATATCCCCATTTTTGGAGATGGTAGTATTCAGGCTACCATCTGAAGTTATCTGAGCATTTGCAGGTAGCCAAACTCCGCAAGTTAGTAAGCCAATTGTCAGTAAAGATAGCTGCTTTTTCATAGCGTCAATACTTTTTTAAGCGCATATAATGATGATTCCCAATCTATTCGTACTAGTAACATTGCTTAATTTATCGAAAGATTAGGACTCAAACCTTATGGTTCTGCGATAGCTTTTACGGAATTACGGTACAGGTTAATAGTGGTTGTACTGGGGTAGAAGATTGACGATCTGCAACTAACTCAATTTTGCCTTTGGCGTTACGATGCCAAGAAGTAGCTTGGACAATAACATCTTGATATGGGGTAATTTTGGCTTTAATTGCGTGATGTTGGCGAAATGCAGTCAAATCACGAACATCAGACCAGGTGCGATCGCTCCTCAATTCCTGTGCTGGATTTTGCGGTATTCCACCCCTTCCCGTAGCGATAAAACTACTACCAGTATTCTGAGAACAACCACTAGCAATTTGTTGCGATGGATCGGTGACATTTGCTGGTAATTCCACTAAACCGGAATTGGGATCGACTCCAATATTATTGACGTTAACTATACCGTTGATGCCAAATTCCGAACTTGCAGTAATATCATTTTCAACAGTGAGTTGAGGACGGAATTCTAAACCGAAAATACCCTGAGTATTAATGTTAATATTGCCTCCGTTACCTTTAACGGCATTGGCAATGATATCACTGTTTTCCCAGCCAAACAGGATCGGTGAATTAATGGTAATATTGCCTCCGTTACCATTACCGCCTGCGGTGGAGGTAATTTGACTGCGATCGCGCAGCAGCAACAATTTACCCACCTGTAAATCAATATTGCCACCATTACCGGATTCTGTCTTGGCTTCGATTAAAGCTTGATTTTGTAATTGGATACTATCGGCATGAATTTTTAGAATACCTGCATTACCAGTACCTTGATTGGTAACAGTTACAGTTCCTTGATTTTTCAAGATCAGGTTTGGTGTTGTCAGATCAATCGTACCTGCATCAGCAGTAAGTTTATAGTTTGATAATCCAAATAATTTCTGCAATACTGGGTTGAGAATCAGAGCAGAAGAGTTAATAGCACTCGGTGTTAAGGGATTGTAACCATTAATTTCCACAAATTCCCTAGCATTAATCCTCACATCCCCAGCATGACCGATAAAATATGAACTTGTGCCAACTGAGGCACCATCTATCACTTTTAACCTAGCGGTATCTA
The DNA here is from genome assembly GCF_002367995.1 of Calothrix brevissima NIES-22. GTDB lineage: Bacteria > Cyanobacteriota > Cyanobacteriia > Cyanobacteriales > Nostocaceae > Aulosira > Aulosira brevissima. The sequence continues at coordinate 6,983,582 of NZ_AP018207.1, read as the reverse complement.
TAGTTAAAGTTTTAGCATGGCCAACGTTAAAAGTAACTGAGGCAATTCTGGTTCCGAAGGGAGAGCTATTACTACTCTGCACAGTGGTATCTTGGTTGCGAACCACAATTTCACCACTAGAACCAACACCCCGCGATACAGAAGATACTCCGCCACCATAAGATACAACTAAACTATCACCTTGAATAAAAATATTACCTGCATTTCCACTGCCAAAGGTACTGGTGTTAATAAAACTGCCACTGGCATTAAGGGGTGATATGCCTGATACTTCTACGTTTTTCCCATTAACCAGGATATTCCCACTGTTAGACGAGCCATAAGTGTTACTACTTAATATTCCTCCATCGTAGAGATTGAGTTTGGGAGTAATCACACTGATATTGCTACTAGTTCCCTGACTCCAGGTTTCACTCCGTACCCCGCTTACTGCACCAATTAGATTAATACCTTCAGTTGCTTGAAGGGATAAGTTCCCCCCAGGGAGATTACCAGTATTTTGCGCCAGTAACAGCGAGCCATCGGTAAATTGAATTCGCTTACCTTGTATCTGCACAGAACCAGCATTGACTCCACTGACATCTATGAGGGATTTTTGGGCGATTTGAATATCTCTAAAGCTATTTACGTTCCCGTATCCCAATGTATACCCTTGAGTTGTTGAGATTAGGTCAACATATTCCGAGCTACCCATACTACCCAACTCAATGTTACCAGTTTCAGCAGTTAGGGTTGCCCCATTGAGATTGAGATTACCACCTACCAATGCCAGTGTTTTTCCTGCTTGTACTTTCAGTTGTGTCAGACTGGGAGTACGAATAATAGGAGACAAGATATTAGCAATATTTAAGCTATATCCTGTGCCTTGTACAATAATTTCCCCTGGATTTTGTCCCATCTGCAACCCCACAGGTACGCTCATTGTTAATAAAGGCGGTGCGGAAGCATTCACAGCACTAAATTCTACCCCATTAGCAAACTTAATACTATTTGCTGTCGTGGCTACAAACGATCCACTAATATCCAACTTGGCATTTTGTCCAAATACAATCCCATTGGGATTAATGAAAAATAAACTTACAGGATAATTACTATTGAGAGTTTGAATCAATCCATCAATATGAGAAGCATTTCCACCAGTAACCCGACTAAATATAGTTGTAATATTTGGCGTATTCACTAAATCGAATTTTGCCGAGCCACCTGTAGGCACAGAGAAATTACTGAAGCTGTGAAATAAATTATTACCTTTTTGGCTACCGTTGAGAATATCAAAATTATTACCGTTGGTATAGATCGAGGTGTTGGTAGTTCCATCAGATGTCACCTGAGCAAAGACTGGTAAGGCAAAACCTAAAGCATATAATCCAACAGATGTTATCAAATAAGCCTTAATTTTCTTGTTTGTGGCTTTGCAAATCGCTCTCATGGCAATTATCCTTGATTATGGGCAACAGTATTAGAGTTCCCAGCACTAAGATCTAAGTAATAAATATTACACAAAAGTTAAAAGGATCAAGCTTGCAGCAATAGTTATGGTTTTATAGTTTCTCATTTAATCTTGCTTTTGCTGCGGCGCGTACAACCCGATTTCCATCTTTCACCAAAATTTGCAAAATTTCTCTTGATGTTTGCGGATTTTGGGTGATGAGATAACGTTCATACCAAGTAAATAAATTTAATGTTTTTAATTTTTGGAAAAAATATTCATTAGGTAATGTGAAATTTTGGATAATAGCTAACCGAAATGGTATTGAATCGATAGTGCGAAAATTTGGTTCTATATACTGAACTAGATATTTGCTAGCGATTTCCGGAGCAATTTGTATTAATTTCTTGACTGCTACTACAAAAACTTTATGTTCTTTAAAGTTATGGTGACGTTGATGACGAGTATATATACCAGGTGTATAGTGATAATTTTTAGCGAGAACTTCTAGTATAGGAATTGGAGTATTAATGTTGTTAGCAACTGCTAGTCTCACCGATTGATTTTTATCTTTTGCTAGCTTTTCTAGACATTTTCTAGCCTTTTCCGAATAACTATATGCTTCCATAAGGCTAGGATTTTGGGCAACAGCTTCGCGAATCAGTACAGATTTATGCTTGGCTAGTTCAGCTAACTTCTCGATAGGAGTCTGCGAGCAGACTGCTGCATTATATGCAATTAAAAAAATATTTTGATGCTCACTATTAGCGAATTTCTCTTTATATTTAATTAATGCAGCTTGGCGAACATCTGAAGTTATATCATATAATGAATTTTCTATAAATTCTAATGATATATGGGGATTTTGTAGCATTAACCATCGCAGTCTATAGCCCCTTAAATCTCTGAATTGTATGTTAGCTATTTTGTGGCAAATTTCATTAGTTATATGTGGATGAGAAGCTACTGCTGCATATATATCTACACTACGAACATTTAAAATTTGTAGTAATAAATCTGGCGATAAATCGGGATTACAAACTACTTGTTGCCAAATATTATGTATTGCTTCCCAATAAATATCATTGGGTACAATCTTAATCAATTCCAATAATTGAGGAATTGGTGTCATTGCACTTGCGGCTATGTCATATTGTTCTTGACTAGGTAGTTCTTTTATTTCAATTCCTTTATAGTCGTATTCGGCGTTAAACAGCCTGCTCCAAGGATAAATATAATTAGACTTGCTGTAAATATACTGTAATTCTAATTGTGCTCTTAATTCTGGGGAAGTAGCTGGATTTAGGGCGATATTTTGCAGTATACGCCTATCTTGCTCTTGGTAAAGAATTCGTACAATTTCCGATGGAGTCTGGGGATTTTTAGCCACATCAGCACGGACATGAACATGGCGATCGCGCGATAATATCTCCAGACATTCTTGAGGTATTTGGCTATTTGACACCACTGCTCGACGCACGAGAATGCTTTTATCTTGAGTAAGATGTTTGAGTATATGCATATCTGCACGAGGATTACTAGCAACAGATACTCTGATTCTCCATTCAGGCGATCGCGCTAATTTTTCTAAATCGCTTAACTCTAAATTTGGATGCTTTGCAACTCTGGCGCGAATAAATGACCATTTACTCGCACATAGTTCCCGTAACTTTTCTACCTCTGTATGTGGATGAGTTGCTAAAAATCGTTCTTGAAAAAAATTATTAACTATTGACCTTGGTAAACTAGGATTTCTCATCGCTGTTTCCCTGACCATCCTAGAATTATGATTAACAAGTTCAATTAAACATTCAACAGGTGTATTTTTATTTTTTGCAACTTCAATCAGCGTGGGAATTTTAATTTTTAAAGTTAACAATTCTCGTAAATATTCTGGGGGAGTATCGCTAAATCTGGCGATAGTTTCCTGAATGTATTCTGAAGCTTGAGCAAGTTGCAACTTAGGCTCAATTCCCAACAGCCAAAAAGTAAATTGATAATATTGTCCTTTAGCACTGTTATAAGAATCACATCCCAATTGAGCAGTGTTGTACAATCCCGATGCAATAATATCATGAATATTTTGTAATTTGTTATCTGCATATTCTTGCCATCCTGAAGGCATTTCTCCGGCAATATTGACATGCATTTCTATCAATTCTCGAATAAAATCATTACAATATTGATTTTCCGTTACTAATTGTAGTACTTTTTTGCTAACTTGAGGATTTTGCACAATTAGCAATAAATAATCATAATATATAGAAGTAGCAAACTCAATTAACCATTCTTCAGGAGCATCTTCAGATGCTAAAATATTTTTGATAATTTCCTGTGGAATAGTTTTGTAAAAATCAGGATTTTCTAAATGTAATAAAGGTAAAATCGGATTTTTAATAAACTCTATGGGAAATTCTTCTGCTAGTTGAAATAACACATCTATGGGAGTATTAGAGTTGCTGGCTACAGCTTGACGAACTTGTATATCTTCATGTCTCGCCAATTCTGTTAATAATTCTGGTGTAGTATCAATATTATTTGCGGCTGCAATTGCTACTTGATTACTGAGTTGCATCAATTCTTCCATTTATTTTTTATATAATAAATAAATTAATTTCTTAAGTTAATTACTTTTTTTCATGAAGTATTACTTTCTAAGCTCTCAATGTGCAAATTCCAATGTGCAAATTCAATACTTAGCAGCTTAGTTATGTTACCAGGAAAATACCACTAGCTAAAATGCCAAGAATCTTATTTACATCCTTGAGATAATATTCACTCAAATCAATCGTTAATATCTGTTCTTCCAGTTTCAAAAATTGCCAAATACTACCAGTTGTAACTGCACCATAAATGGTCTTAATTTCTTTGGAGCTTTGCTGATTAAATATTTGGGCTGCTACCATTTCTGCTGCACATTGACCCAACCCTGCATTAATATTCTCTCTTTTCGCTTCAACAACTGTAATCACTGGTGCTGTGAGAATCAGAATTTCTGGAGATTTGGTAATAATAAAATCACAAGTGCCATTTAATCCTTTGCTATCATCAACGGTAAAATCAATACCAGAAAATAAACTAATTTGCTCTTTTAGCTGTCGGCGCAAGTCAACTAAAATTGGTGCAATAATTAATTCAGAGCGGGCTTTTTCACTATTACTAGCTAAAGCGATCGCTAGGTTATAATTTAGAGTTTCTGTAAGTAAATTACTGGCAGTTAATTCCGTAGCAGAAGCAAAAATATCGCGTTGCTCTACTGTAGTTAACCCAAAAGTTTGTTTGGCTTTAGCTAAACTAAACTCGCTGTAAGACATAGCACTATCCTTGAGTTTAAAGACTCTGTAATTGAATATCTAATTATATTATTTAGCAACCGTAGCACAGGTTAATACTGTTGGTACTGGAGTAGAAGACTTATCTGCAACTAACTCAATTTTACCTTTAGCGTTGCGATGCCAAGATGTAGCTTGCACAAAAGGCTGTGGTGATTGGGGGTTTTGTGCTTGTACTTGCTGTGTGTTACGGAACGCAGAGATATCGCGAGTATCAAACCAAGTGCGATCGCTCCTCAATTCCTGTGCTGGATTTTGCGGTACACCACCCCTTCCCGTAGTGATAAAACTACTACCACTAGCATCAGCACACCCTCTAGCAATTTGCTGTGATGAATCGGTGATACTTGCTGGTAATTCTACTAACCCGGAGTTAGGGTCAATGCCAATATTATTAATTGCTACAGAACCATTGATATTAAACTGAGAACTGGCAGTAATATCATTAGTAATGTCAACTCTTGGGCTGATAGTATTACGGAATTCTAAACCAATAATCCCTTGAGTAGTGATGTCAATGTTTCCGCCTCGACCTTGAACAGCATTAGCAATAATATCGCTATTCTCCAAGCCTAAAATTATGGGAGAATTAATAGTAATATTCCCACCATTTCCCGTACCTTTAGCTTCTGTATTAATCAAACTAGAATTGCGCAACATTAATAAGTCTTTCGTTTGTAAGTAAATATTTCCTCCTCCACTTGACTCAGTTGCAGCTGTAATTTGTCCTTGGTTATCTAAATAAATCTGTCCTGCTTGGATATTTAAATTGCCCGCATTTCCAGTTCCTAAATGTCCAACTGTCACCGCAGCATTATCATTAATTTTGAGTATAGGTGTATTAATTTCTATATTGCCTGAGTCTCCAGTTGGTGATGCTAAACCACCAAAAAAAATTTGGATCTCTGGGGGTAATGCTTGAGCATTAGAACTGATTGTACTTTTTAATAATTGCTCTGCACCTGGAGCAGTACCACTAACTTCTATAGAATTTGCAGCATTAATAAAAATCTCTCCTGCTTTACCACTACCTCTAGTTGATGCCAAAATTTGACCACCTCCATTGATGGTTAATCTTGCTGTATTAATTCGTAAATTACCAGCATTACCTGCAACAATGCTTTCGGCTGCAATACTACTAGGAAGAGCTAAACCAGGAATATCAATGTTGATAAATACTGAATCGGTAGCATTGATAGTTAAGTCTCCTCCATTTCCTTTACCAAAAGTTGTTGTAGCCATAATTCCTCCATTATTAGCAACTAAATTACGAGTAGATATCAGTAAATCACCTGCTTTACCATCGGCAAAAGTGGTAGAAGTTATCCCACTAGCAGCTAAGGGATTAAGTGGAGAAATTCCAGATAATGTGAGAGTATTTGCAATATCAATAATCAAATTTCCACCCATAGCAGGACTATAGGTTTCATTAAGAATGACACCACCATTACTCAATAAAGCCTGGTTAGATTGAATAAAAATTGTCCCCCCTGGAGCAGATCCTAAAACTTGACCGATAATTCCACTACCTACAGCACCATTTGATGTAGTACCAGTTATAGTTAGATTACTAGCAGCATTAATAGAAATATTTCCACTAGGTAAAAATCCGAAATTACGTAGCAATACCAAAGATCCATCTTGGATATTCAGATGATTTCCTTGCACCTGTATAGAGCCACCACCTAATCCACTAGCATCAACTAAGGCTTGTTCTGATAAATGAATATCTTGGAAGTTTTGAACTGTATTATAAGCAAATTCCCATCCCTTTAATGATGCGTTAAGGTAAATTTCTGCATTTTTTACACTACCTAATTCTAAATGTCCATCTGCTGCGGTTAATATCCCGCCATTTAAGCTAATATCGCCACCAATTAGGGCTAATGTTTGTCCTGAATTAACACTCAGCCCCATGTTATTTGCTGTCCCTAAAATCGGCAGAAATATGAATGGTCTATTTAATGCATGTCCTACTCCTTCAACTGTTATATTCCCAGGATTTGTGCCCATTTGTAACCCTATAGGAACAGTCATCGTTAGTAAGGGAGTTATATTTGCATTCACAGCACTAAATTCTGTGCTATCAGCAAATTTAACACTATTTGCTGTCGTTCCTATAAAGGAACCACCGATGTTTAATCTAGCATCTTTACCAAATACAATTCCGTTAGGATTCATTAAAAACAAACTCACCGGGTTATTACTATTAAGAGTTTGAATTAATCCATCAAGTTGGGAAACATTTCCACCAGTCACCCGACTAAATATAGTTGTAATATTTGGTGTTTGGGTTAAATCAAAAGTTGCTGTACTATTCGTAGGTACAGAAAAATTGCTAAAACTGTGAAATAAATTATTGCCTTTTTCTGTACCATTAATAATCTGAAAATTATTATTATTGTGGTTGACAATGGTGTTGGTTGTGCCGTCAGATGTAATTTGAGCTATTGCAGGTAATACTAAGCCAAAAGTCAATAATTTTGTAGCCAATAATACAGTAAATATATGAATTATCTGGCTTATTGCAAAGTAAATCGCTCTCATATCTTCAATTATCGTTGGTTCTGACTTTGCTTATGTTTCCCTTTAAAATAAAATTTCTAACACTGACAAGCCTAATTGCGAGGGTTGAAGACTCCTGCGTTTATACATAGCAAATTTTCAGTTGGGGTTTAAATTCCCGACTGAAAATGTCTTTAATTTTTAATTTTTAATTGTTTCGGTTAACCCTGAAAAACTATAATTATTGCAACTAAATAGGCATATTTGTTGGTAATTGACTAATTTTTCTTGAGGTTTTACAGGGCTTCTAAAAATACAAATTTGGGTTACAGTATTGTTCTATTAAAACGGTGAATACTGTACTGAAAAATACAGCCCATTTTCTTGTAGACTGCGCTTTTCACCCTCCACTGAAGTCAAAGGAATTCCCCAATCAAAGCGAGCTGAGAAGCTATCGCCTTGTTTCCACAGTAGCCCTAAACCCGTACCTACTAAAGTACTGGGTGATGGATTGTCGCCCTTAACATTCCAGCCTGTACCCACATCAATAAAGGGTGTTAGTTGGAGGACTCCACCCAACTTAGGAGCGCGGAGAATTGGTAACCGAAATTCTGCGGAGAATAACATACCATTATCTGTCAGTAATGTATCCTGGCGGTAGCCGCGCACACTTAACTGTCCACCTAGACCAAATTGTTCTAAAGGTACAAGAGAATTTGCGGATAGTTGGATATCGCCTCTGGCTAAAAATAGGGTATCTGGTGCTAACTGTCGCACCCACTGAGCTTGTCCTCGCCAAGAGAAAAAGCGGCTATCTGGTTCATCTTGATTAACATTGGCTCCAAACCAATCTACACCGAGACTAAATTGCGATCGCGCGGCAAAAACTTGGCTGGTACTACGTTGAGTATATTCTTGAAAAAAGCGCAGGGCAGAAATATTCGTTCTTCCTTGCTCGTCTGCACCTGGTGAAAGGCGAAACGGGCCAATATTATCAATACCTAACTCAGTTTGGCTTTCCTGGCGAGAAAACGAGAAGCCTACCGCTAATTCTTGAGTTGGCTTTTGCAGTAACGGTTGACGATAGCTAAATTCGTAAGAAGTTGTATCTGATTGAATATCGAGAACGCTGAAAGGTTCTTCTATGACACGGTTCCAACCTTTGTTAAACCCAAAGGAAAGAGTACCATTGTGCGCATTAATTGGTAGGGTGTAATTGAAATTAATTGTATTACTGCCATCGGTATTCGCGTAGCCGATACTCAGAGTGTCACCTAAACCGAGTAAATTCGCTTCTTGTAGATCCACACCCCGACGAAAACTACCCACACTAGGCGATCGCCCATTATCTATACTGGTTGTTAGTCTAAAGGTATCGGCTTCTTGGATTTCCACCTGTAAAATATTACTTCCCGGACGCACACCCATCTGCAACTCTGCTGATAAATTTTGAATGCGCGGATCGAGACGGAGGAGTTGCAGCTTTTCTAGTAAGCGGGGTATATTCAACGGCGTTCCTGCACCCAGTTGAATGCGCGAGCGAATATATTGACTATTTAATCGTCGGTTACCAACAATTTTAATTTCTTGCAGACTACCTTCAATTACCTGAATTTTGATGGTTCCATCTTCTACAGTTTGCGGTGTAATCAACGCCCCTGTGGTGACATAACCCTTATCAGTGTAAAGCTTAGTAATTGCATCTTTAACTTGTAACAACTCTGCAAATGTCAGTTCCTTACCCAGATAAGGTTTTGTAATCGCCGCAAACTCTTCTGGTTTGAAGACTGTACTTCCAACAACTTCAATGCGATCGACACGAAATTTAACATTAGCTTCATCCTCTGCGGGAGTTGATTGATCTGGTATTGTTGGTAGCGGTAGTAATTGATTGTCTGTTGGTGGTGACGGTAATACCTCTGAGGGTAAGGGCGTTACTGGTACTTCTTCTACCCTTCCTGGAGGTAAGGTTTGAGGATTTGCAGTTTGAGCTATAGCATTTTCATAATTGCCAGTGACAGCTAGGAAAAAAAAGCCAAATGTCAGTGATTTCAGGCTCAAAAGGTATTTTAAAGACCTATAAGAAATTGGGTTAGAAACGATAATCATCATGTTGTAATCCTTTTTGTCACTCCCCGACAAAGAAAATTTGTGCATCAAGCCTGTCTAGATCGGGCTTTTGGTTAGTCAATCCCACAACCCTCTAATCCCAGGGAATGTTTCCCTTTAAATTTTGAATGAGAGATTGGCTATGAATTCTCAGATTCTGCGTACAATAATTGAGCAGAAGCTAGAAAATTTACCAAAAAGCGGCAATTAGCGACAAACAGTAAATGATATTTTTTTAACTTCTATTGTAAGTAGTAATTCTGGAGAAAATATGAGGATTTGTATTTTAGTCTGCTAAAAAAGGCGAATCAGGTGATTTAGTAGAAAAAGCTGTTATAATCAGAGTTTTTATTTTACCAAGTCTAAAAGCATATTTAAGTATATTTAATTAAGTAGTACTGTAAAAAGTATACAAGTAACAAAAACCTTGTACCGCCATAGATGTTGGGAATACAGAAACTTCAGGAGAAAACTCAGATTTTATCAGAGCGATCGCAGATGTGAAGCAATTTTAGATTTATTCCCCGGATAAATTCGCTGGTTTTAGGCTATTGGGCAATTTTAAATTCTGTAAGGGCGGGTTTACCAATATCCTCATTTATTAACGAAAATCTCAATCAACCCGCCTCTACCCCAATCCAAAATTTAAAATCTAAAATTCGGTGAACTTTTCTGTGATTGTGCGGGAATTTCAATCATAAATTCTGTACCTTCACCCAAAACAGAGTTGCAACTTAGCTTACCACCATGAGTTTCTTCGACAATTTGTTTAGCTATAGCTAATCCTAACCCTGTACCTTTACCGACTTCTTTAGTAGTGAATAAATGGTCGAATATTTTTTGTTTAACTTCTGCACTCATCCCTTTACCGTTATCAGCGATGGAGATTTTGACTTGATTTGTTTCTTGTGAAGTCTTTATGGTAATTTTGTTGGGGTTTGCTTTAATTTCCTTAAAGCTACGCCCTTGATTTGTTTCATCCAATATGTCAATTGCATTGGCAAGAATATTCATAAATACCTGATTTAATTGACCTGGAAAACATTCTATTTGAGGTAAATCTCCATACTCGGTGATAACTTCTATTGCTGGACGTTGTTCGTTAGCTTTGAGGCGATGTTTGAGAATTAAAATTGTACTATCGATACCCTCATGAAGATTAAATGGTACTTTGTAATCTTTATCGGCTCGTGAGAAAGTACGCAGACTAGTGCTGATATTTTTTAATCTGTCACAAGCCATGACCATTGCATCCAGCATTTTTGGTAAATCTTTTAAGGTATAATCCAAATCAATTTCTTCAGCATGATCTATGATTTCATCACTGGGATTTGGGATAGTTGTTTGATACAGTTTCAGATGTTCAACAATATCTACCAACGTTGGTTTAGTTTGTTGTAGAGTAGCAGAAATAAAACCCAGAGGATTATTCATTTCATGGGCAACCCCAGCCACAAGATTACCTAAAGCAGACATTTTCTCACTTTGGACAATTTGTAAGTTTGCTTGTTGCAAATCGTGTAAGGCTGTAGCTAACTCTTGGGATTTTTGTTTAATTTTTGCTTCGGCTTGCTTGCGTTCACTAATATCTTTGGTAAAGACAAAATTGTATTCTTTGTCTTTAAATTTTACATAGTTAACATTGACTTCAACCGGATAAATATGACCAGATTTATGCCGATGATAGCTTTCAATAGTGAATGATCCTTGTTCACAAATAGCTTGCCAATGCTCTGTCCATAATTCTTTCGGAAAAACAGCATCGAAGTCAAAAATATATTTATCAATCATCTCTTCCCTGCTATATCCTAAGCATTGACACGCCGCATCATTGACATAGAAAATCCGAGCATCTGGCTCAATCCACCAGACAGAAACATTTGTTTGATCAATGGAAATTTGATTGAGTAATGCTTTGTCTAGAGCTTGTTGCATTTGTTGATAAAGTCGAGCATTTTCTAATGCTATGGCTGCTTGAGCAGAAAGTATCTGAATAACTTGGAGATGTTCTTTAGTAAATACTCCTGCTGCAACACGACTTTCAAGATATAGTATGCCTACCAAATTACCTTGATTAATAATTGGTGTACACAAAACACTCTGGGGTTGATATGTCAACATATATTCTGCAATTAGCCCAGGAATATCTGTTTGGCAATTATCTATCACAATTATTTTTTGTGTATATTTAACGTAATTGATAATTTTGACAGGTATATCTTGATAATCATCAATTAACTGTGAGTAAATTGCAGTCTGTAAAGAGTTTATTTCCGCATTAATTGAGGTAATAGCACGAATTTGTAAAACATCATCCTGATTGAGAATTAATACAGATTTATCAGCCCCGGAGTTTTGCAAAATAATTTGGGTGAGGTTGGTAATTAACTCATCTAATTCGATATTGCTAGAGATAGTTTGAGCCGCTTTGAGTACGCTGCCAAAATCTAGGGCATCGGAAAGACTATTGCTAGTGTTAGTATTATCACTTGGAGTCGATACAGATTTTACAGATGGGGAAAGGGAGGTAATGGTTTCCCAAGGATTAAGGTTGATTTGTCTTTGTTCGATGATTGGTTTGAGTAATTGAGGATAGCGTTTTTCTAAATCATCTGCTTTGGCTTTTGCTCCCCAACGGGCATAACAATAATAAGCTTCCTGCATATATGAAATGGCAAATTTTTCCCTACTCCAATCGAGATAAAATTTGGCAGCCAGTTCGTTAGCTAAAGCCTCATCTTGAATAAATTTGTTGTCTTTAGCTAGGGAAATAGCGCGATCGTAACATTCAATCGCCTCAATTTTGTTACCTAATACCCGATGATGTTCTGCTGCGACTAATTCCCACCGATGGAGATGATTAAAAGCCCCTAAATTTGCCCAATGTTGTAATTTATTTTGATGCTGTTGTACTCGTAGCAAGATTGTCTGACGCTCTTTTGTGGATGCAGCTGCATACTGAGTTAATTGAATCAGCGCATCATAAAAGGAGTATAAGGGAATGACGAACATTCCCACCCCACCGTCTATATATTGGGCAGCTTGGGCAGATAACTGAACAGCTTCTGCTTCTTTCCCAAACAAATAATAGAGAAACATTTGGTTGAGATGCGACATCAGCAAAGCACTACGTTGATTAGTCGCTTGCAGTTCCAGAAGAGATTTGTGGAAATCGAATATTGTTCCAGTCAGGTGATATGGTATTTCTGTGCGTCCCAATAAATTGAATACAGTTTGTTGATAAATTTCTAGCCAATAGCCAGTTCCTGTTTGCTTGTATTGATGAATAGTATTAAGATAGGTGCTCATCTTTTGGGCAAGTTCGGTTAATTCCTGCCCTGCGTGATAGCTGTAATAACAATATGCTGCCGCATTAAAACAAGCCGTCTCCACCTCCCCAGTTTCTAACCCACTGGTGTAGGCTTCTTGTAATGGTAGTAAAACTTCTGCTAAGGGAGTTTTCCAATGTTTGATGAAGTGATAAACCACATACCAACTTCTGGATTTAAAGCGACTCAGTTGAATTTGCTCTAAGAGGCTCAAAGCTAACTCACCAAATAAATAACCGTTGTCAATATCGCCAACAATACCACACAGCACTAAGCCATAATCGACATAAGAAAAGATAGAACTAGGGCAATTACCAGACTGGATAGATAATTCGATTTGCTTACCAATCATTAATGGCATGAAGTTAGGAGAACCCATATAGGCAGCAGGGACAAGAACTGTCAAAAGCTCCATCGCGGCTAACAGATGTGGATCGCTCATAGTTGGTAGATCGAGCAATTCTAGAGGTGATTTATCTGCCCAGAGCGATCGCGTTAGAGCAAAAGCCTGTCCAATATCCGCCTCATTGGGTTGTGCTGAAAATTCAATCCCCAGAGAGCGTAACACCTGTAATCCAATCTCAACAGCATATAAGAATTGCCCCTGAGCTTTAGCTCCTAAAATTCGGGTTTGTTGGACTTTGATTGTATCAAGTAAGGTTTTTGCTTGTTGCAAAACCACACTTGCCCATTGTTCCATCTGCTCAAAATCAGTCTTGACATAGCTAGCTTCGGCGATTTCTTCATAAAGTGCCAAAGTCAGGGGATAATGACTTTCCCAAGCAGTATCAGGTAACAATTCTATTCCTGTACCTAGATAGTTGATGGCTGCATTATAGGCGGTAGCAACTTTAGCTTTGCGTCCAGCCGCGAGATTTAATTCAGCTAGATGTTCTCGCTCTTGGAGTGTGGTGATGAGAGCAATACCGAAATTTAAATGATTAACTATATCAAATAATCTTTCTTCCCTGTCACTATAATGAGAATTTTGTAATAATAACTGACCAATTTGCAGGTGAGTGCTTTGTTTTTGCTCGTCAGCAATCAGCGAATAAGCTGCTTGTTGTACTCGGTCATGTAAAAATTTATAGGTAACAGTTTCTTGATTTTCTAATGTATATGATGGGGTTTCTTGCCCGACATAAAACTTATAAACATCATTAATTGGTAAAATCAACCCTTCCTGTAATGCTTTCCACAATGCAGATGCTGTTTCAATTTCAGGTTGTTGTGAAACAATAGCCAAAGTATTTAACTCAAAGGAGTTACCAATACAAGCAGCTAACTGCAATAAAGATTGAGTCGTTTGAGGGAGTTTTTGCAGTTGTAAACTCATAAAAGCAACAACATCATCTGTTAACGCTAGGGTTTTTACCTGGGCAATATCACATTGCCAACAGCCTACATCAAAGTTAAATTTAATTAATCCCTCTTGATGCAAGGCTTTAAGAAACTGTGTGGCAAAAAATGGGTTTCCTTGAGTTTTTTGATAAATTAATGTCGCAAGATGATCTGATAATTCTTCTGGACATTTGAGGGTATCGGCGACTAACTGATTTAGTTTGTTGTGAGTTAATGGTGCTAAAGTAATTGTATTAATCTTGGCTTGTTTTTTTTGTATATCGCTCAAAGTCAGCATTAATGGATGTCCTGGTTGGACTTCGTTATCGCGATACGCACCAATTAATAAAAGATGACTGGTATCAGCCATTAACAACTGCATTAATTTGAGCGATGCTGAATCTGCCCATTGCAAATCATCTAAAAACATCACCAAGGGATGTTCTGCACTGGTAAATACTTGGGTAAATTTTTGAAATAATAAATTAAAACGATTTTCGGCGGCTGTTCCTGATAATTCTACTGCTGCGGGTTGTTCGCCAATAATTCTGGCTAGTTCAGGTATGACTTCAATGATTACTTGACCATTATCACCCACAGATGCTAATATTTGGTGTTTCCATTGCTGAATTTTCGCTTCACTTTCGGTTAATAATTGCGCCATTAAATCGCGGAAGGCTTGCACAAATGCATTTAAAGGAATATTGCGATTAAATTGGTCGTATTTACCTTTAATAAAATAACCGCGTTGTTTGACTATGGGTTTATGTACTTCATTGACAACGGCTGTTTTCCCAATTCCCGAGAAACCAGCCACCAGCATCATTTCTGTTGTACCTTGACTGACGCGATCAAAGGCTTGCAATAGGGTGTTTACTTCAGCTTCTCTGCCATAAAGTTTATCAGGAATAATGAAGCGATCGCACAAATCTCTCTGAGCAATTTTAAAACTCTCAATTTTGCCAGTTGCTTGCAGTTGCGATAAACAATTTTCTAAATCATATTTCAATCCTAATGCACTTTGATAGCGGTCTTCGGCATTTTTCGCCATCAATTTGCTGACAATTGCTGATAATACTGGTGGAATTTTTGGGTTAATTTCATGTATTAATGGTGCAGTTTTAGCAATATGACAATGCACCATTTCCATCGGATCGTTAGCTGAAAAAGGTAACTCTCCCGTGAATAATTCATAAAAAGTTACACCCAGCGAATAAAAATCTGTGCGGTAATCAATTACTCGATTCATTCTCCCGGTTTGTTCTGGAGAAATGTAAGCGAGTGTTCCTTCTAATGCATTAGTTTTGACTATGGTTTGGGTTTCTCTTGGTAATAAAGACGCAATACTAAAGTCAATTAATTTAATTGTTTGATTTTCCGGGTTAATTAATATATTGCTGGGTTTAATATCTTTATGAATAATCCGTTCTTGATAGAGTAAATCTAAGGTGTTACAGAGTGCGATCGCTATTTCTAACAATTGCTGTAGAGATTGTTGAGTTTCCTTCATTCTCCATTGCTGGAGAGAAATTCCCCCAAAATCTTCCAATATCAGCACATAGCCATTTTGGTATTGTTCCAAACTATAAGTTTGGACAATTAGAGGTGAGTGCAGATTTTTAGTTATGGTGTACTGGTTGCGAAATGACAATAATTCACTGAAACTGGGATAAGGATTTTTCAGTAGTTTGATAACTATAGGTAATGAGTCAATCTCTCGATAACCTCGATACACCAACGTTCGGGAACCATTGTAAATTCCTTCTGTGATGTGATATCCAGCAATACCGATTAAAGTGCTAACCATACCTCTCTATCCTCAAAAAGTCTGGCTTTATTATTCCCACACAGAGACAATATTTCACTAGCCAAGAAAAAATATAGGTATATTTAATACTTTGGCGAAATATTTTGGAAAGTGCTAAATCTTTGGCCTGTCTAGAAAATTAAACTAAAATTTACCAAAATCCCCTGACAAAAAATAAATAGCGGTATTATTGAACACTAATAACGAAATATTTATTAACTTTGGCAATCTTTGGGACTGAATTCACCAATGGTATCCTCATCGGGACATCCAATTTTTTAAATACCCAATCAATTTGTAGTGTGAGCGTCTCGCTCGCTGGTGTTCAAAAGCGAGCAAGATGCTCGCACTACGGAATTTGGGTAATTTATTTTTTGTAAGTCCCATCTACTGCTCGATGCTGCAAAATAATTTGTTAATGAATTCATCATCTTGCAACAAACGTTACTAAATGACTGCTGAAACCTAATAGTAGAATAGGGTACAGAAAGCAGCAAGTAACGGAGGAAGGGAAATTGGATGAACTGAGGGCGGCTCTAGAGCTAGCAACTGAAGAAGAATTGCAGGATTTAACGGCGATTCTGTTTAGTCGTAAGTTCAATCCCTTAGACTACGTTCACACACCTGAACCGATTGAAGTCCAAAGTCAAGATCGCAAAGCTTGGTTAGATACACTAGAAGATCGTTTTCGCTTTTTAGCCGCAGATGGGATGACAGTATTGCGGGGACGTACTAGCCAGGTAACTTACCGTCAAGCATTAATTCAAGTATGTAAGTATTTAAAAATACCCTATTCTAACCAACTGGCAACAGTAGATTTAGAAGCAGAAGTATTTTTGCATCTATTAGGGCATGTGTGGAAAAAATTACCAGAAACAGAAAAACAAAAATTAACTCTACAGGTACAGCGTCACCTAATCAAATCGGAAGCTAAACAACCGCTACCGCTTTTATTACAGCGCGATCCCTTAGGCGTAATTTTTAAAGGTGGTAGTGCTTTAGCTGTCACTTCTGTGATTCAACCACTGGTACTGAAACAAATTGCCAGAGAATTTGCTACACACTTTGCCACTTATCAAGTAGCGAAAACCGCCGCTATTCAAGGAACGGCAACTACAACTACGCAGTTTCAAACTTATGTGACGTTGCAAATGGCACGGCGAGGCATGACTGTCAACGCCGCACGTTATGGAGCGATGCGGAGTGTTTTCGCGTTTATCGGCCCGGTGATGTGGGCTTGGTTTTTTGCAGATTTAGGGTGGAGAGCGATCGCTACTAACTATGGTCGCATTATCCCGACTATCTTCGCCCTAGCGCAAATTCGTCTAACCCGTAGTGAATGCTGGGAGCTAGCTTGAGACAGGCTGTTTACCATCCAAACAAAGCCTTACAATTGCCTTGGAATTTGACTCAAGTGGGGCTTATTCTCTTCCCATTGAGTCCCTTTTTGGGGGCTGTATTAATTGTATTGGCATCTTTAATTACTTTGGCGCGCCAATGGGGTAAAGTTATTCGCCGTCCTATTAATTGGGGATTTGCGCTTCTGACTGTATTGCTAACAATTACAGCAGGGTTCGCTGATGACAAAACCCTGGCTTATGTCGGCTTATTTAATTTTGTACCTTACTTTCTTGTTTTTGCTGGATTAAGCGCTTTATTTCAAAAAATCGCTCAATTGCGGCAAATGGCTTGGATTTTGGTCATTGCTTCTGTGCCGATCGCTATTTTAGGCTTAGGACAGTTATTTTTGGGCTGGTCTCTCAATTTAACCTTTTTATGGGTGGTATTAGAGTGGACGATCGCGCCGGGAGGAGAACCACCAGGGCGGATGTCATCAATTTTAATGCACGCTAATACATTAGGTACTTATTTAGTTATACTTTTTACTTTTGGTTTGGGTTTAGGGCTAGAACAATGGCAGTTAATTAAGCAGGGAATTCAACGTTCTAAAGCACTGCTAATCTTTTTGACCATTACGGGAATTATCAACTTTATAGCATTAATTTTTACCAATTCTCGGAATGCTTGGGCGATCGCTATTTTTGTTTGTTTAGCTTATGCACTCTACCAAGGTTGGCGAATTCTGGTAGGTGGGGTGAGTGCGATCGCTACTTGCATTTTATTAGCAGCGTTTGCGCCTTCACCATTCGCCCAATTTTTTCGCCGCTTCGTTCCCGCTTTCTTTTGGGCGCGCTTAAACGATGATATGTATCCTGACAGGCCAGTAGCTTTAATGCGTAAAACTCAATGGGAATTTGCTTGGTCTTTAACTCAGCAACATCCTTGGACAGGTTGGGGATTACGCAATTTTACAGGACTATACCAAGCAAAAACCCAGATTTCTCTAGGTCATCCTCACAACTTATTTTTAATGCTCACGGCTGAAACTGGGATACCTAGTACAATGTTATTTTGTGGTTTAATAGGCTGGATTTTGTATAAATCTGTGAAAGTGCTACGCGAATCAAAATTCCCCATTTCTGAAGATAAATTGCTATTTTTCACCTATATAATCGCCTTATTTGGCTGGTTACTCTCTAATACTGTTGATGTCACTCTCTACGATTTTCGTTTGAATACGTTGTCATGGTTGATGTTATCCGCAGTTTGCGGATTAGTCTATCGTTACAACCAAGATAATAAATCGAAATCTCCAGAGAATTAGAGTCCATTATCGAAGTTTTGATGAGTTTTTAAGTAAGTATTTTATTGTATGCAACAACCCCCATCAACAGCCAAGCAGATTAAATATATAAATTAAATTCGGCACAGTTGATGAATCTACACAGTACATAACTTTTTCAGTGTATCCACCGGAGTCATTTATCCTTAACAGTTAATAAAATTACTAATATTCACGTCTGTGAGTGTCACTAATTCAAGTTAGTGACTGTTGCTGATTGTTGGGAAGGTGTACGGATAACCCTTTTGGGGGTTTTCCTGCATAATAGGCATCTGTAAAAGATGCCTTTTTTTTATCTATTTTGTTGTAATAAACCCATCAATAATCTCAGAATTTGTGTATGAAAATATTCTCTTCATTCTTAGCAGTTGTCACATCTTCTTGCGGTTTATTAACCTTAAATCTGGCAATTTCTTTACCTGCTCAAGCCTCAATTGTTTGTGAAACAGACACTATTACTAAACACGGAAATGGCTCCTTAGCAACTTGTATCCTCAGTCAAGATATGAATTTGCAAATTTCTAGTTATAAAACAGGTACATCTAATTTTGTTTGCAAATCCGAAAATTATATTTCTTTCAGTGAAAAAGGACAATTTGCCAGTTGTATCTTGGCAGCAGAAATGAAAATTATTAAAGGTAATGTGGTAGAAACCTGTCTACCACAATATCAGCTAAATGTTGCCAGCGCTGAAGATGGTAGTCTAGCGATTTCTTGTAAAAGTTTGAGATTATCATTATTAAACTTCTAAATGTTGAGGAGAAAACATCAGTCTGATACAAAAATTAGATTTCCGACTGATGTGAGAATACATTTAGTTCAACATTCCGAAACATAAATAAAGTCTTTTTCAAGAAGAATTAGTATACAGATAGAGGCGAATAGCTGCACCTTAAAAACATCATCTAGAAAAAATCTGGTAAGGATAAAGCTGTTTATCCCTACCGGAAATTAGAGAAAATATCATCTCTTAATTAAATTTAAGCATTTGACCAGACAAAATATGTCTTGAGATTGAGTAATTGATCCCATGTCAACTCAGCGTGTTGATATCCCCAAGGATTTCTGACTCTAAATGTTCCAGTTGTTGCATTGTAACCAGTAACACTATAGGCATGATTATTAACTACGCCGTAATTTGCACCTTCAACAAAGGCAGCAGTTAAGACTTTGTTGGAATTAACTAAATCAATTAGTTGAGTCTTGCTCATGTAAGTAACTTGTTGGGTAGTAGTATTTAAGCCAGTTACTTGACTAGTCACATAATTCATCCAACCACCTTCAATAGAGCTGTAAGCATTCGTAGTATAGTTAGGACGACTCCAACCTAACTCACCCAACTGAGCGTAGGCTTTTTCTGCCAAGGCCACCCACAATTCATTACCAGAGTTATTGTAGGAACTACCTGGACTAGCGTAGATTAAGTTTCCGTTAGCATTAGTGGGTAAATAGCGATCAACTGTGACATAGTTAGCTACACCATTATTAAAGAAACGAACGGTGAAAGTATTATCACCATTGTCAATAAACATATTTTGGATGTAGTTGGGCTTTTCCTGAGCTATGGAAGATAGGGTAGCCAGATAATAACAATCTCCCAAATAACCTTGCTTAACATCATCTGGACTCACACCATTCTGGAATAAAGAGCCACTGATTAGTTTATAGTTAGCTGTGCTAGATGCTGTGGGGCGATCGCTTCCTAAGAACCATTTACCAATCAATTTTTCCATTTGTGCAGCACTACTACCTGCATACAGGTTTCCTAATGTTGTCTGGCTTGTGCTACCTCCCGTCCACCATTGGTTCGCCGTATTCCCATTCACTACATTATCTGAGAGAACACGAACATAATCTAACATCGTAAAGCGAGTGGCATTACTAACAATGGTGCGAAGATCGCCTAATTCAATAGTATCAATTACGCCAGAATCTTCAGCATCACGGAACAGACAAAGCATCTCATTTCTACTTAAATTCCCATCATTTGCCAAAGAGCGAGTTAAACTAATCAATCCTGCATCTTTGAGATTGATACTATACCAGTCAGAATCTACAAATTGAATAGCTTGAGCAAAAACATTATTGCTTTCATCGCTTTCCGCTACACTGCCAAAACCATCAGCTTGTAACAGCAAATAGTAATTACCCTTGAAACCAGCGATGGTGAATGAGACTGATTCAGAACTCACACCACCAGCAGCAATACTATTCACAGAATCAGAACTCAAAACTACGTCATCATTACTAACAGTAGTATCTTTGGAAAGGTAGAACTTGGTGGTACTAGAAGCTGCAATGGCATTACCTTGGTTCTTAAGTTGATAGCTCAGTTGGATGGTGCTACCAACAGTGGCGCTAGTTGGTACAGCGACATTTTGAATGATTAAGTCTGGTTTAGCTGGGATTGTGAGGGAAATGGCACTAGCAACCAGATTATTGTTTTCATTGCTTTCACTCACATTCCCAGAAGCATCGGCTTGGGAAAGCAGATAGTAATTCCCTGGTGTAGTATTGTTGGCGATGGTGAATGACACTGATTTAGAACTCACGCCACCTGCGGCAATATTCGTGACAGAATCAGAACTCAAAAATACGTCATCACTACTGAAAGTGGCATCTTTGGAAAGGTAGAACTTGGTGGTACTAGAAGCTGCAATGGCATTACCTTGGTTCTTAAGTTGATAGCTCAGTTGGATGGTGCTACCAACAGTGGCGCTAGTTGGTACAGCGACATTTTGAATGATTAAGTCTGGTTTAGCTGGGATTGTGAGGGAAATGGCACTAGCAACCAGATTATTGTTTTCATTGCTTTCACTCACATTCCCAGAAGCATCGGCTTGGGAAAGCAGATAGTAATTCCCTGGTGTAGTATTGTTGGCGATGGTGAATGACACTGATTTAGAACTCACGCCACCTGCGGCAATATTCGTGACAGAATCAGAACTCAAAAATACGTCATCACTACTGAAAGTGGCATCTTTGGAAAGGTAGAACTTGGTGGTACTAGAAGCTGCAATGGCATTACCTTGGTTCTTAAGTTGATAGCTCAGTTGGATGGTGCTACCAACAGTGGCGCTAGTTGGTACAGCGACATTTTGAATGATTAAGTCTGGTTTAGCTGGGATTGTGAGGGAAATGGCACTAGCAACCAGATTATTGTTTTCATTGCTTTCACTCACATTCCCAGAAGCATCGGCTTGGGAAAGCAGATAGTAATTCCCTGGTGTAGTATTGTTGGCGATGGTGAATGACACTGATTTAGAACTCACGCCACCTGCGGCAATATTCGTGACAGAATCAGAACTCAAAAATACGTCATCACTACTGAAAGTGGCATCTTTGGAGAGGTAGAACTTGGTGGTACTAGAAGCTGCACTGGCATTACCTTGGTTCTTAAGTTGATAGCTCAGTTGGATGGTGCTACCAATGGTGACAGTAGTTGGTGCAGCGACATTTTGAATGATTAAGTCTGGTTTACTACTAGAAAGTGTTGTCACTGAGCCAACACCCGTACCATAAATATCTCGGATGCCATTTATGTCATCTTGGTAGAGGAAGGAAGTTCCTAAACCTGAATAACGCGCTCCATAATACGGATTCATTATTGCATCAGTGCTTGAATCATGGTCAAGACCTAATGCATGACCGATTTCATGTACTGCTACATATAGCAGATCAATACCATTAGATGAGTTTGTTTTCCAGGTTTCACTGCTGTCAAAGTGGATGTCGCCTGCTAAACCTGAACCGGGATAATAAGCATGGGCTAAAACTTTACTGCTACCATCAATATCGTGATAACCAAAACGGATTTGAGGAGTAGTAGTGTCTGCGGTATAATTAGCCTCTGATGGAGCAGGGCCACTATCAACAACTTGCTTAAAATTTAGTGGAGCATATTTTGCCCACAGTCCCAGAGCTTCTTGAATTACTGCTTGGATTACTGTAGAAGTAAGACCACCTTTGAGATTGCCATCTAAAAGATTACTATAACTATAAGTAATATTAACTGCTGAATTTTTGCCTCCTGGCTGTGACCATTTATAACCACTGTTAACTGATTCAACAGTTGGTTCATAAACTGCGTAACCAGGAGCATAGATGGCATCAGGAGCATAGCTATTGCGATCTGCAGTTAATCCATAGTTATAATCTGTGCTGTATAAATTAATGTTTGCATTATTGCCAGTGAAACTATTTGTATTGATGAGATTATTTTCGTTAGAAAACATATATTACTGCTCTCACAATTAGATATTTTGGCAAAACGAATTCGATAGCCCTTGCAATCTCAAAGGTTAGAAGTCAAATATTTGCTAGTGGGGAAAATTGCGTTGGAAGATATTTATGCTTTTATAGTACACAACACTTGAATAAAAAAACGTAAAGATAGTGATAAAAATTACTATTAAAAAAATACTTACTTAAGTAGCGACTCTTGAAAGTAATACATACTGAACAACGGAAATCTGTTTGATTTCCAGAAAAAAGCGTGACTTTTGTGACTTCAAGGGCAATATTACCGAAATTTAAGGTAAAAGTTTGCCGAATATACAGCCAGTTCGTTTTTTTACATAATCAAACCGTATCTCTGTAGAAGTCAATTATCTAAGCTGTCTCTTAGGGTGTAAGCACTCGGTAGAATGGTGTTGTCCGTAATCGAAAAATCACGCTTCAGTAGCCAACCTTATGCTCACAACAGCAGATTTTCTTCAATATACCCAATGGTCAGGTATTGCCACGCTGGTATTTGCCGTTTTAACAGTCCTGGGTTTAATCTTCAAATGGGGTATTCGCTTTCGGCTGGTGGGTACGACTGGTTTTATGCTGGTACTGACAGGTGGTTTATTTTCACTCTCGTTAGTACCTTTAAGCCGGACTGTGATTCCCGGTGCAGTGCGTTATAGCTTAATTTATGACAATGGCTCTACACAAGCAGTCATTGCGATCGCACCAAATATTACCCCTTCAGCACTAGAAGCAACTTTACGTCAAGCAGCTAGTAATCTCTATTCTTATGGGCGTTTAGGTTCCAAGAATGACAATTATCTGACTATTCGTGCCCGTACCATAATTCACCCAGAACCAGGGTTGACGCTACCAGTATACTTAGGTCAGGTCAAGCGCACTCTAACTCAGCGAGAAGATTCCCAAATGGCGGTGGAAATTTATCCTGAGAAATTTGCACAATTACCGAAAGCAGCAGCGTAGGGAAGCAGGGGAGCAGGGGAGCAGGGAGCAGGGGGACAAGGGGGACAAGGGGGACAAGGGGGACAAATTAATATTGCTCTACCCAATGCCCAATGCCCCATGCCCAATGCCCAATGCCCCTTTCTATGTACTGTTTGTATCACTAATTAAATTTATATTTTTGACTCTGATATTCTATATTTACGTTGTGAAGTGGTGTTTTTTTCTCAATGATACAAATTATTTAGTAAGTATATTTCTCTAAATTAAATTGGTGTCTACTGTTAACAGTAAAACAATATTTTTTTTGTATTTCAGTATACAAGAATGATTTTTTTTAGATTAAGATATTAATTTAGCCATGCCATTGATGAGAAAAAGTAAATCTGTCTGTTGGTTAAGGGTAATGATGACAGAAGACATGATTAGTTCTTCCTCAGCGCAAAACCCACATGACCAAAGCCTTTTTCTTCCTTCTCAGGGAGTGCTATTGTGAATTAGTTATACGATTATTCAAAACTTTGATTGTTCGGGATTTAAGGCTAATGGGCACTATTGAGTCAAGCCATGTCAAACTGCTCAAGCAGTTGGCAAAGGGTTTTGTGGAGTTATCTGGATTTCTCGTGGTAGCAAGCAGCCTGATTTGTAACTATTCAGTATAGTCCCGATTTTTATTGTTAATTTGCTGAGAAATATCAAGGTTTTGGCAAACTAGTTATATGCCCAATCAATCTTTTACTCAAACTTTGTCTACTCAAACATCTAGTTCGTTATTAACGCTAGCGATCGCGCCAGCAAAAGTAATTCGTGGTGCCAGTGTATTAGAATCGGCAGCAGCAGAGATTGCTAGCTTGGGAAGTCGTCCCTTAATTGTCGCAGGCGATGTCTCACGACAAGCCGCTTCGCGTCTACGCACTTTGACAAGTACCCAAGCAAGTTTGTTACAAATTTTAGAAAAACAACAGCTGCATGTAGCTCAAGCATCCTATGGTGCAGATTGCTGTGAGGCTAGCCTGAAATCCTTACGTAAAACAGCAAAAGAACATAAAGCGGATTTAATTATCGGTGTTGGTGGCGGTAAAGCACTGGATACGGCGAAATTAGTCGCCCATCAGTTGCAATTACCTGTGGTGACAATTCCTACTTCCGCAGCTACCTGTGCAGCTTGGTCGGCGCTGTCGAATGTGTATTCTGAATCTGGGGCGTTTCTTTATGATGTCAGCTTATCGCGCTGTCCCGATTTACTGATTCTCGATTACGACTTGATTCAAACTGCACCACAGCATACATTAGTGGCAGGAATTGGGGATGCGATCGCAAAATGGTACGAAGCCTCAGTTAGTAGCGGACATTCACAACAAACCCTCACCATCGCCGCAGTCCAACAAGCAAGAGTTTTGCGCGATATCTTATTACAAAAATCCACAGCCGCCTTACAAGAACCAGGAAGCGAAGTTTGGCGGGAAGTTGTAGACGCAACAGTGTTAATGGCTGGGGTAATTGGCGGACTTGGCGGTGCCCAATGTCGTACCGTTGCCGCCCATGCAGTGCATAATGGTTTAACCCATGTTGCCGGACATAGCAGTATTCACGGTGAAAAAGTCGCCTATGGGATTTTAGTGCAACTGCGATTAGAAGAAATGGTACAGGGCAATCAGCTAGCAACCTCAGCCAGACAACAACTGTTGAAATTCTATGCAGAGATTGGCTTACCAAAAAAATTGAGCGATTTGGGATTGGGCAACATTACTCTAGCAGAACTGCAAACAGCAGCCGAAGTCGCCTTAGTTCCCACTTCTGATATCCACCGACTACCGTTTAAAGTGGCGGTGGAACAATTAATGGCGGCGATGGTTTCTACCACTGCACCAGTAGAAAGCCGAGACACGGTAAATCGCGTCTCAGTTAGGGGAGTAAGTGACGAGGTTGAGGTTGAGGAATGAGTTTGGATTGGATTGTTCCCGCAGAACGAGTACAGAAGCTACCACCCTATGTATTTGCCCGTCTTGATGAACTCAAGGCCAAAGCTAGGGAACAAGGCTTAGATTTGATTGATTTGGGCATGGGAAACCCGGATGGCCCCACACCACAACCGGTGGTAGAAGCCGCCAAGCAGGCTTTGCAAAATGCGGCTAATCATGGTTATCCCCCCTTTGAGGGAACTGCTAGTTTCCGCCGTTCTATCACTAATTGGTACGATCGCCGTTACGGTGTTTCTCTCGATCCTGATAGCGAAGCCTTACCTCTACTCGGTTCTAAAGAAGGATTAGCCCATTTAGCTCTAGCTTACATCAATCCTGGCGATATAGTGCTGGTACCTTCTCCCGCCTATCCCGTACACGTTCGCGGCCCCGTAATCGCTGGCGGACAAGTTTACAGCTTGATGCTCAAACCAGAGAACGATTGGTTAATTGATTTAGCCGCGATTCCCGAAGAAGTTGCCCAAAAAGCCAAAATCCTCTATTTCAACTATCCCAGCAATCCCACGGCGGCGACTGCACCCCGGGAATTTTTTGAGGAAATCGTCGCTTTTGCCCGTAAACATGAAATTCTTTTAGTGCATGACTTGTGTTATGCCGAGTTAGCTTTTGATGGTTATCAACCGACTAGCTTATTAGAAATTCCTGGTGCGAAAGAAATTGGTGTCGAATTCCACACCTTATCCAAAACCTATAATATGGCTGGTTGGCGCGTGGGGTTTGTGGTGGGTAACCGCCATGTAATTCAAGGTTTGCGGACATTAAAAACCAACTTGGATTATGGCATCTTCGCCGCCTTGCAAACCGCCGCCGAAACCGCATTGCAACTACCAGATGAATACTTGCATGAAGTCCAACAACGCTACCGCACCCGTCGCGATTTCTTGATTGCTGGGTTAGGAGAGTTAGGCTGGAATATTCCCAAAACTAAAGCAACTATGTATCTGTGGGTGAAATGTCCTGAGGGCGTTGGTTCCACAGATTTTGCTTTAGATGTACTGCAACAAACTGGTGTAGTTGTAACTCCAGGTAACGCCTTTGGTGCTGCTGGCGAAGGTTATGTACGTATTAGTTTAATTGCAGATTGCGATCGCTTAGGTGAAGCCTTGCACAGATTTAAAAAAGCAGGGATTCATTACTAGAGGCTAGGGGCTAGGGGCTAGGGAAGGGGGACAAGGAGGACAAGGGGGACAAGGGGGATATCAATTATTCACCAATGCCCCATGCCCCATGCCCAATGCCCAATGCCCCATGCCCAAATCGTTACAAAAATATATAGACATAATTAGCAGATATGTGTGCAGCTATATCTGTTTTGGTGATAGTTAGGCGAGATAAGCAGTTTTTTGCGAATATTATCAGTTTATAACAGCCAAATTGGCTGATTTATGAAGCAATATGTCGGGATATAAGCATTGATAAATATTATTACATTTCTATGTGCGGAAGCGGACAGACCAGACAATATAAAAGCGTTTAAATAGAAGATGAGCGAGTATTGGCATTTCATCGCCACACCAACTTTGACATCTTCATTAGGGTCGAAATTATGGATAACAAACCCATTTCGTTCAAGGGACTACGCTTACTTGTAGTTGATGATGACCGAGATACAAGGAAGTTACTCAATATTTTATTTGAACTCGATGGGGCAGAGGTGATGACAGCAACTTCAGCGCGTGAAGCCTTAGAAATCATCTCCTGCTTCCAACCAGATGTCCTGATTTGCGATATTTGCTTACCTGATGAGGATGGCTATTCCCTACTGCGGAAGGTGAAAAGAATTGACATAGAAAAAGGTAGAATGACACGAGCGATCGCACTTAGTGCCTATGTGATGGATGAGGATCGCAAATACGCCTATTTAGCCGGTTATCAAAAGTATTTACAAAAACCAATTAACTTAGATGAATTAGCAAAAGCTGTGAATGATTTAGCGCAACTACAGCAGTATGCTTGATGATGGAGAGAAGGCAGAGAGAGGACAAGGGAGACAAGGAGGACAAGGGAAACAAGGGAGACAAGGGGGACAAGGAGGATGATTGTACAGACAAGGGTTCATCGCGTCTCTAGCCAATGACTAATGACGAAGCTAATTATTCATCTATAAAATTGGGCTTGGTATTTTTTCTAACGAAACCAAACCATTGTCTTCAAAATCTATTTCAAGATGATATCCTTCCATCATCGCCACTCCTAATAAAGGCTTATAACCAGCAGCTAAAATTAGGACTACTTTTTCTACATCATCCCACACAACAGTTGCTAAATGTATTGCTGAGAAACCTTCGCTACCGTCAGCTAATTTTATAGGTGTGCTGGAATACACAGGAAGATTCATTGCACTGACTGCTTGTGGTGGTAAGGTAAGATAGCCGTTGAATCCTGTATCAACAGTAAAATTCAACGAAAAATCTGGTTGTCCAGGTAAACGAAAAATTACTGGCACTACTGCCTTATCACCTACTAATCTTCCATAAATCATTTAACTGTACGCTCTATAGAAGCACCACCAAAACTAAACGCAACATCATAGCCAATTCGCATAGTAAATAATCTGGCTTTGGGATTTTTCTGCTTTAACAGCAATGCAGATTCTACACCAGTTTTATCAATTCCATATTCGCCTGTTTCCGCATCAATCACGATCATTTTGCCAATGTTGTCGCCATATTCAACTTGTTGACGAATGCCATTTTCGTAAAATTGTTTGGCTCGTTGCGCAACTTCTTCTACAGTCCAAAAAAGAGCTTGCATATTACACCTACTATTAACCGTGGTTCATCTCACTAGTTGTGAGAAGTTTGTGGTGTCAGATCCCCGACTTCTTTAAGAAGTCGGGGATCTAGCAACCCAGTAAAATTAATGAGACAAAGCGCTAGTGTTTTTCTATATTCTCATTATAGAGGTGGGGAATTATCGAGATTTTTCAACCGCGATGCTATTTTTCTCGGTCAACCGTCAACCGTCAACCGTCAACCGTCAACGATACTATGAATTATTTTTTCCCCTTTTTCCTAGCCGCATCTCTTACTTGTTGATTGAGTAAATAACCAAAGCCGACTGTCTCCAAGCGGGTGACAAATTCTTCGCGGGTGTTACCTAGTGCTTTGGCTGTAGCATCTATGTTCCAGTTGTAAAAATGTAGCTGGCTGAGTAAATAAACTCGGCGGGTTTGGGCGGTGGAAAGGCGGTAAGTTTTGAGATATTCTAATTCGCCATTTTCTCGGATAATTGCTTCCCCAATATGATTTTCTTCCTTGAGGCGCAAATCGGTGATAAATCTTTGGAGAACAAAGGGCCCTGCTGTAAAAACTCTTTGGGAATTTAGCTGACGTTGTAACAATCCTTCCGCCATGAATCCCTGAAAAGCAGCCCAATCCGATCGCATTTTGGCGATCGCGCCGCGCAAATCTGCCAAACTATTAATTGTCGAATCATCTACAGATAAATTCATTGGCAAAGGCTTGTCAAACATCAAGCTGTATTCATAAATTAACTCGCCGTAGAAATCCTCAAGTAAACTAGTGTGTAAAGCGCGGTAATCTTCCGGTGTAGGAACTACAAACGCCGATGCTAAAGTCTCAGCGACAAATACCAACACCCCAACTTGTCGCGGATGAATTTCAAATACCCGCAAAGCATCTTCTAATCCCGCAATATAACGTCCACTCACAGACATTTCAGAGCGCGAACCTAAGCCATGAGATAAAGCATACTTAGAATATTCACTCCAAGCAATATCGGGGCCGGAAAAAAACAACGAGAGAAAACCTTCCATCGCCAAATGTAGCGGTAAAAATCGCAGTTGATTCTTAGCTTCTCGCTTCGCCATGCGATGCATTAAGCGTACAGTCGCACAACCGCAATCTAAACGCTTTCCATCTGACTTTATTATCTGTCCGCCAAAGCTAGCCAGGGGACTTCCATCGTCACTCCAAGACATCACCAACCCATGAGGTACGTAGGAATAGTATTTCATCCCATGTTCCGCGCTCTTTCCGTCTAAGGAGACAATAGTCATATCTTCGTTGTAGTTACGCTGCATTAAGCGTAAATCTCCCCGCACCTCACGCCGCAATAAAGGGACAATTCTTACTGCACCGCGTATCTGAGATGGTGCAATTTCTAAGCCTTTTAAGGATATATCGGTTAATAATTTCTGTTTGGTTGCCATGATTAAGAAGGGAAGTTAGGGTAGAGGCTTTTTTAACGCGGAGGGGCGCTGAGTTCTCGCAAAGGTACGCGGAGTTTTCTTGAGTTAATTGGTTGAGAAGGGATTATGTTTTGTTATGAGGTGCAAGTTTTGAGTAAAAAGGTGGAAGTTTTGAGTAAAAAGGTGTAAGTTTTGAGTAAAAAGGTGTAAGTTTTGAGTTCAGAACTTCAAGCTTCGAGTAAAAAGGTGTAAGTTTTGAGTTCAGAACCTCATGCATTGAGTAAAAAGGTGCAACTTCCGAGTTTAGAACCTCATGCTTCGAGTAAAAAGGCTCAACTTTCAAGTTCAGAACCTCATGCTTCGAGTAAAAAGGTGCAACCTTCACGTTCCACTCAACATTTGTCGCACTCTTTCCGCCAAATATGCTTCTAATTCTGACAACGGCGCAGAACCATCAGCAAAGCGCGCAAATCCTAACATCGTGGGTAAATCTTCTGCATCCCTTAATCCCACTGTGGGGATGGTGTGGCTGAGATTACGCAAGGAAAAATCTTCGGAATTAAACACGGGATTGCAATGAATTATGGAAGTTCGCCTTTGCGGATCTAATTTAGTCCGAAATATCCGCAAAACTTCCGCCGCACCTTGGGGAGGATAGTTTTCACAACCGTCAGATACAATTACCACCAAATCTACACCCGAACCTAAGGCGGCTAATAAGGGTGTAGCTAAATCGGTTTGTCCGTAAGCGCGAACTTGTAAGGGATTTTCTGGGGGTATTGTCCAAAAAGCACGGTATTCTTTAGCTGCTGCTTGTAATAAATAGTGCGTAGCTAAAGCTACACCCAAAGGACGACGGCGTTTTTCGCTAGAACCAGAGCTAGAGTAGCTACAATCTAACACAGCCGCGACTTTTCCCAGCTTTAACGGTGCTTTTTTCAACACAAACCGCGCGGATTGCTGCATTGCTTGGTGTAAAATCTCACGTTTTTCTGTTCTGGTTTCCAGAGGTAGGGAAAGAATATACAACGCCAACTTAGTTAAAGGTAAACGTCCTAAATCTAAGTCAATTTCTACCTTTTTCGTGCGTTCTGCTGCACCTTGGAAGCGTAATTTTTCCCCTACAGTCATTTGCTGTTGAATGCGGGTTAAAAATACCTCGCGCTTAATCTTGTGTTTAATTGCTAATCCTTCCGCTACTGTGAAAGGTAGCTCGTAAATTGCTTCTGCACTGTAATGTGCTTGACGAAACTTTTCAAATAATGCTGTTTCGTAAATCTTTTGTTTCCAGTTATGGAAGAGAAAAGTACCTAATTCTCCTTGAAGTTTCAAGTGTGCGTGAACTGCGATCGCTCTTACTTTGGTACGATACTTCACAGCATGGAAACTTAAATCGCGACGCTGCTCTAAATATTCTCGCGCGATCGCGCGACTGCGGCGATTATTAATCCGCCGTTGACGCAACTGCTGTAACACCCCCCAAGCGCGTTGTGGGGGTAAATTATGCAAAGCCTGCGCAATTAAAGCACCTTCCTCTTCTTTATATTCTGGTAACGTATCCTTCCCCGTCGCCAACAATTTCAGAATTATTTGGGTCTGATTAAAATGATTAATTCCCGCAGCCAAAGAACGGGCATACAGTAAGCGATAATTCCCTAAAATATAATCATGTAAAAAGTCAATTGATACCCTTTGTCCATAAGCATCATCATAAAACTCACGCTGTCCCGTACAAGCCAGACAAGCATTAATAAACATCACCAAATCTTCCCGCGCCACCTGTTCCACGCGGTTATTTTCAACAACCATAATAAATTACGAATTACAAATTACGAATTACGAATTATTTGGGTGCTGTTCGGGGAAAGATTAGCACGACTTAGTTGAGCAATTTAACAAATTGGAACGGAAGTCACACCAGAGTCCCGCAAACAGCAAAACTAAAAACTTAGAGAAAAATTTAACCTATAAAAAATTACAAATTACGAATTACGAATTACGAATTACGAATTATTTCGGGTGCTGTTCGGGGAAAGGCGGCGCGACTGACTAATACGAATTCACAGTTCGGGTTCGGAAGTCACACCAAAGTCCCGCGAACAGCAAGACTGAAAACTTAAGGAAACTTCAAAAAACAAATTTTTATATCATTAACAGTCAACAGTCAACAGTCAACAGTCAACAGTCAACCGTTAACAATCAAACGTAACAAAATTGTTCTGTTTTCGCGAGTCCCTCAAGTAATAATTCCGCAGATTTGCTCAGTGAAGTGACAAAAATACCTACTTCACTTTCTTGATGAGCAGCTATCCAAGTACCTTTGAGAATAACTTCTACAGTTGTAGCATCACAAGGACAAATATCTACAATATTTGTTTGATTTAACTTTTCTAAATCCACCAAAGGCGCAGATTCACATGGCAGTAAAAATGCAGCTTGACTAGCTTCGATGTAAATATTAGTTGCAGAATGCAAAGCTAGCGTAACTCTTTGATTCACCCAATCTTCTAAAGCGGTTTCCAGATATTCTAAGCTAAAGCTATTTTCGGTGTAGGTAAGTTTTAACATAATTGGCTGAGTGATATTTAAGTTTTAGTTGTTTCATCTATATCTTGAGAATATGCCAAAGAAATTCCCCTAAGCCAATGGAAGATAAAACAGGTGAAATGCTTGTATAATAAGCCTTAGAGAGCTAGGGGAGGTTCGGAAGCTGGGGGAATCCCCGAACTTGTTTTGCTCAATTTCAGTAATGCGATCGCGCGAGGAACATCCAATTTTTTAAATACCCAATAAATTTGCAGTGCGAGCATCTTGCTCGCTGGTGTTCAAAAGCGAGCAAGATGTTTGTCCTTCGGACACGCTACGCGAACGCACTACGAAAGATGGGTAATTTATTTTTTGTAAGTCCCCTATGCACCCCAAGCGCTAAACTACAGCAGATTGCAAGTTGGTGATATACAAATTATCGTTGACTGTAGGGGCACTGGCACTGCCATGCCCCAAGCGCGTACCTCATTTATCTGAAATACGCTGTATATTATTAGTAATAGTCTTGTTAGTAATAGCTTCAATAGTTTTGTAGATTTGTAATGAAGTTTGTCAATTAATATCCAAACTTAATGTTTTTTGTCATCAATTAATCTAGATAAACTTTTCTAGATATTCTTATCATTGCTGGCAATTCTCATCAGAAATGTACTTTAATTGAAAATAGTTAGCAGAAGTGATTCTGTTTATAAACGTACTGAAGTACTAGAGGGGAATCGTATCATGCGTGAAATGACTTTTAAACCCTTGACTGAAGCAGACCGTCAGAAAAATCAATACTTAGATAAGATTAATCATGCTCCCTACCCCACAATTTTCTTAATGGCAATGGGAGTATTTGTGTTATTTACTATCGGCGTGTTAATTGGTGCTTTTTGATTAAATTTTGTTTGTACTGTTCCAACAATTCATTGTTTTTGATGAAGTTCCCAGTGCCCTATCCTGATTCAGAGATAGGGTTTAATTTTTTTATCCTAAAATAATGGCAATTCTCAGAAATATTCGCTGGCGAACTATTCTATCTTTAGCTGTAGTTCTCCCCACTGGACTTTTATACAGCCACTATCGCCATTCTGTTTTGTGGTTAAACCAAGAAGTAGGTGGAATTTTTTATGAAATATTTTGGTGCTTATTCGCCTTTTTATTTATTCCTACTCGTAAAGCAGTTTGGCAAATTCCTTTATGGGTATTGGTAATTACTTGCTTGGTAGAATTTCTGCAATTATGGCAACCACCATTTTTAGTTTCGATACGTTCATTATGGTGGGGTAAATTGTTATTTGGTAGCGTTTTTACTTGGGCAGATTTTCCCTATTACTTTGTTGGTAGTGGCTTAGGATGGCTGTGGTTAAAGCTAATCGTCAGGGGAAGCAATTTAAAATAATTTAAGATTTTCGCAATTTATTGTAATTAATTAAATTAAGCGCGATCGCATTCTATCACCTCAAGCGATCGCGCTTAATTTGCTATGCCTACCTTTCTTAACTTCTAGATAACTGAAAATTTACTAATATTCTGGGTTTGTTGTGATAAATTCCAACTTTGTAATTAATCAATTTTGCTCCAGCCATCCTATTTCAGTGGTGAAAACTATCAGTTTCACCTGTCAACAGTCAACAGTCAACAGTCAACAGTCAACCGTCAACCGTCAACCGTCAACCGTCAACCGTCAACCGTCAACAGTCAACCGTCAACATTATGGAATCCAAACCTCCAATGAAGTTAAACCGCCGCCAATTCTTGCTTACTTCAGCTGCTACAGGCGGTGGAATTATCGCCAGTAATTTTATCTCTCAATCACAAGTTTTCGGTCAAGCGCCTGCGATTATCACATCAGAAAAGATGCGTCCTACCATACCTTACGGCGTAGCTTGCGGAGATATTAACGGTAATAGTGCCATAATTTGGAGTAAGAGCGATCGCCCCTCACGGATGATTGTAGAATACTCAACTAGCGAATCTTTCCGGCAGGTACAAAGGCTAATTGGGCCAGTAGCCTTAAAAGATAGCGATTTTACAGCGAGGCTAAGTCTTGATACCTTACCCCAAGGCGAACAAATATTTTATCGAGTCATCTTCCAAAATTTAGCTGATAAAAAAATTTCCAGCGTACCAGTTACCGGAACTTTCCGCACTCCATCCAGATATCCTCAAGATATTTTCTTTGCTTGGGGTGGAGATACAGCCGGTCAAGGATGGGGTATTAATCCTGATTTCGGCGGGATGAAAATTTATGAAACTATGCGGAAAATGAAGCCCGACTTTTTCATCCATTCTGGTGATAATATTTATGCTGATGGCCCCATTCCATCACAAGTCACTCTTGATGA
The DNA here is from genome assembly GCF_002367995.1 of Calothrix brevissima NIES-22. Classification (GTDB taxonomy): domain Bacteria; phylum Cyanobacteriota; class Cyanobacteriia; order Cyanobacteriales; family Nostocaceae; genus Aulosira; species Aulosira brevissima. The sequence continues at coordinate 6,948,842 of NZ_AP018207.1, read as the reverse complement.
CGGCACAATTTGGAAAAATCTCACCACAGCAGAAAAATCGAAAGTAGCAGAAACTCTCGATGAATTCCGTGGCAATTATCAATACAATTTAATGGATGAAAACATCAGACGTTTTAATGCTGAAGTTCCCATTCTCTCGCAGTGGGATGACCACGAAGTTACTAACAATTGGTATCCTGGGGAAATTTTGCCAATTAATGATACTCGCTATCAAGAAAAAAATGCTTCTGTATTAGCAGCCAGGGGAAGACAAGCATTTTTAGAATATATGCCCATTCGCTTTAATGGCGATCCAAAAGACACAACAAATATTTATCGCTCTTTTAACTATGGCCCATTACTAGACATTTTCATGCTTGACGAACGTACCTATCGCGGGCCAAATTCACCTAATCGTCAAACAGTACAAAGTCAAGAAACAGAATTTTTAGACACAAAACAAATAAGATGGTTGAAAAAGCAATTACAACAATCCAAAGCTACCTGGAAAGTAATTGCTAGCGATATGCCTTTAGGGCTTTTAGTGCGTGATGGTAGCACTGATTTTGAAGCTTGGGCGAATGGAGATGGCCCGGCTTTAGGAAGAGAACTTGAACTAGCTGATTTACTGCGGTTTATTAAACGCAACTATATCAAGAATGTTGTTTGGTTAACAGCTGATGTACATTACGCCGCAGCTCATTATTACGATCCCGCTAAAGCCGTATTTACTGATTTTAAGCCTTTTTGGGAATTTGTCGCCGGGCCTCTTCACGCTGGGACATTTGGCCCTAATACACTTGACAATACCTTTGGCCCCCAGGTGAAGTTTCTCAGCATTCCCCCAGGAATGAAAGCAAATCGCCCACCCAGCGAAGGTTTACAATTCTTTGGTACAGTCAAAATCAATAGTTACACCACGGTGATGACTGTAGAGTTGCATAACTTGAAAGGGGAGACTCTCTACAGTATCGATTTACCCCCGGAAAAATAAAACCTATTCTCTCTCTGCATCTCTGTGGTTTAAAACTAATTTAACCGCAGGGGAGCATCCCAATTTTGACGCAATACCCTAGAAGGGTATTGCTATACCAACAAAGCCTGCCTACCCTTCGGGAACGTCTTCGACGAACGCAGGCTATCAAACTTTTAGCAAAAGAAGGCAGGCTTCGTCTTTCTAGCCCCACCCTTATAGGGTGAGGGCGTTTTTGCACATTTGGGATGCTCCCAACCGCAGAGAACACAGAGATAAGAGGTTACTGAGGAATTGATGGTAAGAAAATTGTTATCTACCAGGAAATGGCTAATTAATCTCAGCATTGACAAAAGTACCAAATATAATATCTAAAAAACACATTTATTGGATAGTTATATGATTTTAATATTGAATCAATCATAAATCAGGTTAATAAACCCTCAACTAAGACAAAAAATGAGTAACCATAATTGACTAATTAAAGCAGATCGTAGGGGCATGGCACTGCCATGCCCCCCATAGGTGTAATGCTGCGTAAGGGTTTGGGCTGGCAGCAATGATAATAAAGATAAACTGGAAATCAGATAAAAAATCTAGATTTTATCAAAAATAAGCTTAAAAATATTTCAAGATATTCTGAAATTTAATAAAATTTTTGGTTACAAACTAACGTTTATAATTATATAATTTTTAAAAAAGTTTATTCTAAAATTGCTTAATGTTGGCTGATTTATCAATATAAAAATAATATGATTACACCAAGAGTAAATAGTACTAAATTATACTTATGGAATCAACCGTTCTTTACATCACCCATCATTGCACGTTCGGATGTTTTGACAATTAATGATGGCGGTTGGACAAATCAGGATCGCTATTTTCGCCAATTAGCTGATGTTAACGGCGATGGACGGGCTGATATTGTGGCTTTTGGGCTAGATGATGTTTTAGTCTCGCTAGGAAACAGTAATGGCACTTTTGCCAATCCGTTGATTGCTCGTTCTGATATCTTTACAATTAACGATGGCGGTTGGTCAACTCAGGATCGTTACCCCCGTCAGCTAGCGGATGTTAATGGCGATGGACGAGCTGATATTGTTGGTTTTGGCTTAGATAATGTCTATGTCTCATTAGCTAACAGCAATGGTACTTTTGCCAATCCCTTTATTGGTCGTGCTGATAGCTTTACAGTTAACGATGGTGGATGGCTAACTCAAGATAGCCATTTTCGTCAGCTAGCGGATGTTAACGGCGATGGACGAGCTGATATTGTTGGTTTTGGCTTAAATAGTGTCTATGTTTCATTAGCTAACAGCAATGGAACTTTTGCCAATCCCTTTGTTGGTTTGACGACAAACGATGGGGGATTAATTAGTCAAGATGCTTATCCCCGCTTGCTAGGAGATGTTAATGGTGATGGACGGGCTGATATTGTCAGTTTTGGCGCAAATGATGTTTGGGTAATTCTCGGTCAAAGTAACGGTACTTTTGCTAGTCCTATAGTAGGTATTAAAAACTACTTTACAGCAAGTAATAATTGGACTAGTCAAAATCTCACTCCCCGTCAATTAGCGGATGTTAATGGCGACGGAAGGGCGGATATTGTCGGTTTTGCTCAAGATAATGTTTATATCTCTCTAGCTAAGAGTAATGGTACTTTTGCTACTCCTACTGTCGGGATTAATAACTACACAGTTAATAGTAATTGGACAAGTCAAAATGTAACTCCTCGCCAAGTAACCGATGTTAACGGCGATGGTCATGCTGATATTATTGGTTTTGGTGCAGATAATATTTATGTTTCCCTCGCAGCTACCAATAAAGTGGAAATTATTGGCGGTGCGGGTAATGACGTACTCAATGGAACAGCACAAAACGAGCTGTTAAAGGGGGGAAGTAGCCCCAATAGCGATTATATAAAAGGCTTGGCGGATTTACGAGCTGCTGGTGTGGCGATCGCAGGTTATGTCTGGACTAATTACGGCAAACGCGATATTGAAGAAGTTAAAGCCGAGATTGATTTATACCAAGACTATTACAACGTCAATAGCATTTTTCTGGATGAAGCGGCAAATACCGCCAGTCAGTTGAACTACTACAAAGAATTACACGACTATATCATCAACACCAGCAGACTAGACAAAGTTATTCTCAATCACGGTACTCAACCAGACAGTCGTTATTTATCGGAATTACCCAACGCTAATTTAGTGATTTTCGAGAATCAAATCGGTTGGACTACAGCGCCAACTCCAGCTAGCGGCTATAATTCCGATCGATTTTCCAGCTTAATATATTCTGTCACCGATCCGGCGGTGATGAAAAACTATATAGATATTGCAGTCAGTCGCAATGTGGGCTACATCTACGTTACAGATGATGGCGCAGATAAAAATCCTTGGGATAGACTAGCTTCTTATTGGCAAGAACAAGTTAATTACATTGATTCTTTACCAGCAGCTAGCAACCTCAACATTTTATTGCCACTATACGCCTATCCTAATTGGTATAATACCAGCTATCTTTGGGATGATGTGGCAGCTGCTAACGCTAAAGTACCGATTACCGCAATTATCAATCCCAATCACGGCCCGCAAACGGGGAACGATACCCTCAATGGCGGTAATGGCAATGATACTCTGATGGGTTTGGATGGCAATGACTCTCTCAATGGTGGAGGCGGTAATGATTTGCTCATCGGCGGTGCGGGTAACGATATTCTGTACGGTGGATCTAATGCCGACACCCTAAAAGGTGGTAGCAATGACGACAAACTTTATGGTGATAGTGGTAGTGACTTCCTTGAGGGTGGTTATGGCAATGATACTCTCAGTGGCGGAGGTTATTCGCTAACTAGCACGGAAATAGATACTTTAACTGGTAATAGTGGCGCAGATAGATTTGTTGTAGGAGATCCATCAGCTTATTTGTACACTGGCCCCAGTTATGCCAAAATCACCGATTTTAAAGCTTCTGAAGGTGATGTGATTCAGTTAAAAGCCTCTGCTAATGTGAATGAATACACTTTTACCTATGAATCTACTAAATATGGTAGTACAGCGATTTCGGACTCATTAATTTATCGGGGTAATGATTTGATTGCAGTGGTGCAAGATGTTTTAGTGACGACACAGAATATTATATTTGTTTAAATGGTCATGGGGCATGGGGCATTGGGCATTGGTGAAGAAAGGATAAGCAAGGCGATGCATTAACGATGTAAGGCGATGCATTAACAATGTAAGGCGATACATTAACAATGTAAGGCGATACATTAACAATGTAAGGCGTTACATTAACGATGTAAGGCGATGCATTAACAATGTAAGGCGATACATTAACAATGTAAGGCGATACATTAACAATGTAAGGCGTTACATTAACAATGTAAGGCGATGCATTAACAATGTAAGGCGTTACATTAACAATGTAAGGCGATGCATTAACAATGTAAGGCGTTACATTAACAATGTAAGGCGTTACATTAACAATGTAAGGCGTTACATTAACAATGTAAGGCGTTACATTAACAATGTAAGGCGGTACATTAACAATGCACACAGATGCACCCGGTAGGGGCGGGGATACCCCGCCCTGAGCGACAATCCTTATGTCACAATCATGAATTGAACCCGTATTACGTAAGGAAATTGCTAAACTGAGAGAATTCCTGGAACTTTGTTCAGTCTGAAAAATACAGCGATGGCAAGACCGAGTTATGGCCCAGAAGCAAAAAAGCGATCGCGCCGCTTATTAGAAGTATTATTAACTTATGCTAATGATGCGATCGCCACTCAGGATGAAGCGACTTTAGAAGCACTACGTCCTCAAATCCAAACTCGCTGGTTATCAGAACATCGTCTAGTTATCAGAACTAAGCTGAGATTTTTGCAAGCACTGACAACCTTAGCGCCTGGAGAAATTCAATTAAACGCCGAACATATTAAAGAAGCTTTAAAACGATTTACCGATTTCTTAGAAATTTTAGAAGATAATCGTCCTGCTCGTAGCGGTTCGGAAACTTGGCATTTTACCCTCAATCTTTGGCATAAGCGCCATGATATTGCAGGGAATTTACAAAAATTTGAGCTTGAATGGGAAAATCGTCGTCCTGAAAAATCAAAGCAGGTAGCAGCAGAACAAGGGGAAGGGGGACAAAGGGGACAAGGGGGACAAGGGGGAGAAATAATAGATTGGCGGGGGATTTGTCGTGATGCTTTAATGGCACAAAATCACCAACGATTGACAACTAATCCCCTGACTAGTGCTGATGGTGTGAGTTTTGAACTAGATCAAGTATATGTGCCGTTGGGATTGGTGGAACGCAAACATCGTCGGCGTTATGGTAGTGATGTTAATCCTCAAGAAGGTTCGCGGTTGTATGAACCTGAAGATACGGAAGTTACCCAGATTTTTAATCATGAGGAATTTCTGCAACAATTACTCAGAGAACAACAAAGTCAGCGCATTGCAATTGTTGGCGAACCAGGCGCAGGAAAAACAACTTTACTGCAAAAAATCGCCGCTTGGGTGTTAGAGAATACCCAAGATTTGCCGATTTGGGTTGATTTGGCAGATTTACAAGGTAAAACTTTAGAGCAATATTTAATTCAAGCTTGGTTACCTGCGGCTGTGCGTAAGCTTCGCATTCCCGCAGAAGTTGAAGAAGCATTTTGCGAACAGTTTAATCAAGGAAGAGTTTGGTTATTTTTAGATGCAGTCGATGAAATGGCTTTGGAATCTAGCCAAGCTTTAACGAAAATTGCGAGTTATCTTACAGGTTGGGTAGCAGATGCGAGGGTAATTCTCACTTGTCGGTTAAATGTTTGGGATGGAGGTAAGAATGCGTTGCAATCTTTTCAAACCTACCGCAATCTTAATTTTAGCTACGGGGAAAAATTTTCTCTAGGTTCCCCAAATTCATGCAATCAAGTAGCGCAATTTATTCGTCGCTGGTTTCAAGATAATCCCAATTCTGCTGAGAGTTTACAAGCTGAGTTAGCCCAACCAGAACGACGACGGTTAAAAGATGCGGTGAAAAATCCTTTGCGTTTAGCTTTATTGTGTCGCACTTGGGGATTAACTCAAGGAAGATTACCCACCACTAAAGCGATGCTTTACGAACGGTTTGTGGAATCAATTTATGAATGGAAACAGGATCGATTTCCCACAACTTCCACCCAGCGACAACAATTAAATCGCGCTTTGGGAGAATTAGCGCTGTTAGCAATTTCTCAAGAAGAAACCAAGTTTCGCCTGCGACACCGATTTGTCTGTCAAGTTTTAGGCGCACCTGATGATGGCATGTTTCAATTAGCGCTACAGTTAGGCTGGCTCAATCATGTAGGCATCTCAGAAACTCAAGGCGAAAGAGTTTATGCCTTTTATCATCCCACCTTTCAAGAATATTTCGCCGCCCAAGCTATTACTGATTGGCGTTTTTTCTTTAATTGCAATGCATCTCATCCCAGTTATCGCATTTTTGCACCCCAATGGCGAGAGCTAATTTTATTATGGTTGGGTAGAGACGACATTCCCCTAGCGCAGAAGGAAGAGTTTATCCAAGCGTTAATTGAGTTTACTGATAATTGTGGCGGATATTATAGTTATCAAGCTTATTTTATCGCCGCACAAGGCATTGCTGAGTTTACAGATTGTCAACAGGCACAGAAAATTGTCCAGCAGTTGGTAAAATGGCGATTTGGCTATTACAAATTTGACGCGCAACAGCAATTAAGATATCCCGCGCCGATTGTCGAATGTGCGCGGGTAGCCTTATTAAAAACCGATCGCCTAAAAGCGATCGCGGCTTTAGAACAATTCGTTACATCTAGTCAAAGCGAGTTCGATATCTGGAATGCAGCTTATAGTTTAGGTAAAGTCTTCGATCCTGGTAATCAAATTGCGATCGCAGGTTTAGAAAAGATTTTACAAACTGTACGCTATGAAGCATTGCGCTGGCAAGCAGCCTATAGTTTAGGTAAAGTCGATCCTGGTAATCAAAGTGCGATCGCTACTTTAGTAGAAATTATTACCTCAACCAAGAGTGAATATACTCGGCGCAAAGTTGCTTATAGTTTAGGCAAAATCGATGCTAAAAATGCCGTTGCTATCTCTACACTAGAGAAAATCGCCGCATCTGCAACCGATCCATCCCAAAGTCGTCAAGCATTAGAAAATTTAGCCACCCTACACAGCGATAAATTATCTTCTGTCGTTAATTCTATCCCCGCACAATTTCCCAAAACTAGAAGACGTAAGCGTAAAACCAAGCCACCATCATCATATTACTCACTCAATTTTCAGATAGCCGAATTAACTCAAGGTATCGCCTTAGCAGAAGATGAAGATACCCAAAGAAGAAGAGCATATAAATTAGCGCAACTTGTTCCTGGTAATGTAATTGCACTCAATAGCTTATTACAGCTGATCAAATCCAGCAACAACGAAACACTGCGCAAACGTACAGCAGATAACATTAAAGAAATTTTACTTCCCGAACAATTCCCAAACGCGATCGCATCATTAAAAAATTGCAACTGTCAGCAATTCCTCAATGATGAACGAGAACGCTGTCGCGACTGTTATAAACTAATTTGGCACTGTGCAGACAATATGGATTATTTAGATTTTTCTCAAATTTGGCATCAATAATATTAAGTAGCCATCATGAACATCTGCCTTTCCCATGCCCAATGCCCATTTTCAAGTTATTCGCACAGATGACATAATACTGTCACCCAAATGTCACCAGATGGTGAGATATTGTCAATAGATGGATTGTTAATTTTCTTCCCAAGGCAGGACAACCTGCCTTTTATTTCAGTCATTTCTCAATCAATATCTAGAAGCTATTTATTGCCGTTCCCTGCTCTCATCTAGCGATGAATAATTTCAATCAAAATTATAATTTGATCAGGCAATATTCTCATCCAGAAGATTTACAAAAATTAACCTTTTTTGGCGATCGCGGATGACGAAACACGATAGCAAATGAGTAAATACTAGTAACTCCAAAATATCAATAAAACATCCTACTCAAAATTAATTGAGTAGGATTACAATCAAAATATTTCTTTAAACCCAGTTTTATTTTACACTGCTATACTCATAGATTGCAGGGGGGTATTACCCCTCACTATCACTCAGTAATTATACTGATGCGCAATTCAAATATATTTGAGTGAGGTGACACTATCTATCAATCAAGGTGAGGATTATATTCGTTAGATTGAAGCGAGCGCTTCCATTCTATAGCTTTTCTTTCTATCTCCTTGATAAATCCGTCTTTGCCATTTACATATCCTTCGATGTCATTTGGATATTGCTTGGCTAATTCCCGCTTCAAATCGCTGTATTTAATTGCATCTTCTGGATGTGCAATCATGTAATCGCGAAATGCTAAGTGTCTTTGAACTTCAGCAACATTAATCTTGAAGAAATGAACGTGATGTGTTATTATTCTTTCCTCATTATATTTACGAAAGAAACGACGACCAGGGAGACCAAATTCACCCATATTTTTATAACCTAATGCAGTCATCGCCGAACTTTGCTCATCTACCTTAGCAATGTCTTTAACCTGAACTAATATATCAATAATTGGTTTCGCATAAATGGTAGGAATCGAAGTACTACCAATATGATGAATATCCACGATATTATCGCCAAATGCTGATAAAATCAGCTTGGCTTCAGCTTCAAACTTACTCCGCCATGTTGGATCGTGGGGTACAACTTCTACTTTCATGAGAGACTTGAAAAATTGCAACTACAAAACTCAAAACAGTTTTCTGGATGTATAAATAAGTAAGTGACTGTACACAATTAAGATAAGAAACCTTTAGCAATGACAAATGACAAACCTAACTAGTTATCTTTAATTGTGCCAACTTACTTAGTTCTTGATGGGAATTACCATCCCCAACTACCAGGAATACCTTTAAAAGGCCCAACTATATCGCTAGTAATCCAACCACCATAAAAGTTACCAGGTTGGGGTTGTACCTGTTCGCCATCAACATAGCAAGCATCCATCGTATGCGCGTAAAAAGCGACATAATCTTTCATAGCTGCAAAAGCCGATGTCGGATGGGGATAAAACCAAGCAGTATTCTCAACTGCTTTGTCACCAACTCGAATGCTGTAATAATTGGCGAGTCCTTTCCATTCACAAAAACTAGACTTTGATGTCAGGACAAGGTACTCCATTTTAATATCAGCAGGCGGAATATAATATGTAGGCGGGTGGCTAGTTTCTAGAACCCGTTTCGCCGCGTGAGTATCAACAATCGTTACCTGATTGAAAATAATTTGAATATGCTTATTTGTATCCTCAAGGCGTGGAGGACGAGGATAATCCCAAACAGATTCTTGTCCGGGAGAGGGTTCGATACGTTGTGAATAAACCATAATCCAATTTACAAATGTTAATAAGTAAGCTGAGAAACAATATTAATTCCCCAAATAAAAAAACAACACAAATGGTCTGATGGAACATCTGCGACCGTTTGCGTTTACAGTGGAATTAAACATGGGGGGATGCACCCTGAAAAGCTAGCCTAACGTACTTCTTTGAGACTTTCAACCTGTTTGGTGAACAATTCAGTAAATAAACTCAGTACAGAACGTTCTTCGCGAACTTTAATATTAGCAGTTAGCGACATCCCAGACTGCAAGTTGACTTTTTTATCCCTAATTGTCAAGTATTGTTTTTCTAAACTAACTCTTGCAGGAAAGCGATAAAACTGATGTGTTTGATCTGGTGGTAACGCATCAGAACCAATGCCAATAACTTTTCCCTTAATATCACCAAATTCACTAAAAGGAAAAGAGTCAATCCTGACATCAACTTTCATGTCTTGCCTAACAAAACCAATATCTTTGTTAGTAATGAAAACTTCGGCAATAAATTTGTCATTCGGTACTATTTGCATGAGTTTTTGTGTGGGGTTAGCCACATATCCTGGTGTTTTCGCTTGCAAATCAAAAATGGTACCGCCTACAGGTGCGCGCAACTCTTGATATTTAATATTCTGCCTAGCTTGGGCAATTTTGCTATTAATATCTGATAATCGCTGTTCATTTTCTAGCAAAATCTTCGTGAATTGACTATCAATATCTGCAATACGCTGTTTGTTTTGCGAAATTTTCTCTAAAATGTCTTTATCGGAAGCGGCTACAGTATTAACTGACTGCTGCTGTCCTTTTTGAATGTCGAATTGCAGGCGTTTTTCTTCTTCAGATAATTGCGCAATTTCCGCCCTGAGATTTTGTACCTGTTGCTGCTGGTTCAGATATTGTAGTTGCGAAATCCCACCTTCTTCAGCTAAGGTTTTCACCCTGCCTAAAATAGTACTTTGGATTTCTAAACTTTTTTGAGTATCTTCTTTTTTAACTTGAGTTTGTGCTAGTTGTTTGCGAGTTTTTTCAACTTCCAATTGTGCAGCTAAAGAGCGTGAATCTAATTCTCTGCGTGCTACTGCTAGGCGTTGTTGCTCATCAGTTCCCAGTCCAGCTTCTGTACCATTTTTATTTAATTGATTGCGTAACAATTCATTTTCAGAAACTAATTCTTTGCGACTTTTTAGCAGAAAAGCTGTATCTTGAGGTAAGCGACTGCGGAGAAATTCTAATTCCGATGCTGTCGCCGAACTTACACTCATCAAGCGCCGATAAATTTGGTTTTCTTGAGTGATAGCAGCGCGAATTTGGTTTAAAGAATTTAATTCCGCACGGCTAGCAATGGAATCAAATGTTAATAGTAAGTCTCCAGCTTGTACTTCTTGACCATCTTTCACAAAAACTTCTTTTACAACTCCATTGACAGGAGCTTGCACATCTTTAACTGTTCCTTCTGGCTTTAATTGACCTGTGGCTGGTACTACTTGCTCAATTTTGGCAAAATATGCCCAAGCCAGCCCAAAACAGGCTATGAGCATCAAAGAGATCATAATGGTACGCGACCAAACCGGAGATTGACGCAAGATAACGGCTTGCTCAAAGTTAGGCTCACGGAAGTTAAATTGCGGCTCTTTTACAGGTTGGACATCAACAGATTCTACAGATGTTGTCACTACCTGTTGTGAATCTGATTGTGTTTGAGTACTTTGTCTGCCGTTACCGTTTGTATCGTTAAAGCTATTATCATTCAGTTGAGTCATAGGGACTTTAGATTGTAAATTAGTAATTGTTTTTTATCTAAGAGTTATCAGTTATTACATTGTGTGTTTGATAACTGATAACTCAATCATTACAGATTGACTTCTTGCTGCTGATAAAGGTAAAAATAATGACCTTTTGCATCCATTAACTCTTGATGGCTTCCTTCCTCTTTGAGCCTACCGCTATCCATAACGATAATTTTATCTGCATGACTCACAGTACTTAGGCGGTGGGTAATAAAAAACACCGTACTACCTTTAAAGCCTTGAGCTAAGTTCAGACAGACTTGTCTTTCTGTTGGGTAATCGAGAGCACTAGTTGCTTCGTCTAATACTAATAATTTTGGTCGTTGCAAAACCGATCGCGCGATCGCAATTCTCTGTCTTTGTCCCCCAGAAAGTGCTGCACCTCGTTCACCCACACGGGTATTGTAACCATTAGGCAATCCCATGATAAAGTCATGGGCAACAGCAATGCGAGCCGCTTCGATAATTTCTTCGGTGGTGGCTTCGGGATTAGTTAAGGCAATATTTTCTTGCACTGTACCATCAAATAACAGTGGATCTTGCGGTACTACACCCAGCTGTCGCCGCAGGGAATACAGTTCTACTTTGGAAATATCATAACCATCGATGAGAATTCTCCCAGACTCGATATCATAGAGTCTCAGCAGTAATTTCATCATCGTACTTTTACCCGATCCACTCTGACCGACAATTCCCACAAAGTGTCCGGCGGGAATGTCCACATTCACACTCGACAGTTGTAAGGGCCCGCTAGGCGCAAAGCGGAAGGAAACATTTTCATATTTGACTGCTCCCTTAATTGCTGGTAAGGGGATGTTATCGCGATTAGTTTCTGCTTCTTCGGGTGTATCAACAATATCGCTTAACCGCTCTAAAGATAAGGCGGTTTCTTGGAAGTTTTGCCACAGTTGCGCTAAACGTAATATTGGGCTGGTAACGTAGCCAGAGATAATTCTAAAGGCGATTAATTCCCCAAGAGTTAATTCATTTTTCAGTACTAAATAAGCACCTACCCACAACACTAATAAACTACTGAGTTTGTTGAGAAAGTTACTCGTAGAATTGGCTAGAGTAGAGGTGATCACAGTTTTAAACCCAGCAGCCACATACTTTGCATAACGCTCTTGCCAAGAAAAGCGCGATCGCAATTCGATATTCTGCGCTTTTACTGTTTGAATCCCCGACATCACCTCAACTAAATAAGATTGAGTTTCGGAGTTGCGTTCGGCTTTACTACGTAACTGTCTGCTAACAGTAGGTGAAGCAATTAAGGTGATAATCACAAAGACGGGAATTGTCCCCAAACCTACCAGTGTCAATTGCCAACTGTAAAACAGCATGACGATGATATAAACCACCGAAAATACTGCATCTAATCCCACCGTTAAAGCTGTACCTGTCAGAAATTGGCGGATATTTTCTAATTCGTTAATTCGCGTTGATAATTCACCTACTGGTCGCTTTTCAAAATATCTCAGTGGTAAGCGCAGTAAGTGGTCGATAATTTCCGACCCCAAACTCATATCAATGCGGTTGGTCGTATCAACAAATAAGTATGTCCGCAAGGTAGTTAGTATGGCTTCAAATATGCCAACTACTAATAGTAATACCCCTAAAACATTCAGCGTATTAATGCTATTTTGGACAATGACTTTATCAATAATTAGCTGAATAACTAGGGGATTAGCTAATGCAGCCAATTGCACAAAGAAGGAAGCAACAAAAACTTCTATGAGTACGCGACGGTGGCGCGATAAATAGGGAATAAACCACCGCAAGCCGAACCGCTCTTGAGGTGTTTCTTTAGTAGCAGCTACCAGCAATATCCGCACTTGAGGCGGCATTTTGCTTTCATCCACATCCAAACCAGCGACTAATTCAGCTGGTTTGCAGCGTAAAATCCCTTGAGATGGGACACCCACCACTACAGAATTAGCATCGGCTGCATATAAAACCGCAAAACTATCACCATAGCGAATCAATGCTGGTGTGGGAATCCTGGTAATGGCGCTGACAGGGATATCTACTAGATGAGCTTTGAGTCCAATTAACTCTGAAAGGTAAGCACAAAGCTGATATGAGAGCGTACCCTGTTTTCGCATTTGCTCTGTTAAGATGCGCCGCACGACTTCTCGCCGAAAGGGAATGTTGAGGTGTTTGCAGAGCATCTGAAAACAGGCAAAGGTGGTGTTTACCTCCCCAGTTCCCCGAAAGAAGGGAAATTTCTGATTTTTTTGCTTACCCTTGGAGCCTACTGCTGGTTGGGAAACCTCTTCTACAGAGGCGTAGGGAATATCTACTGACTCAAGTGAGTAGCGTGGTTGCGAGTGAGAGCGAGATATAGACTGAGACTGAGACTGAATCGTCGTTACCTGCTCTTGTACTGGCTCATCCTCGAGGAAATACAAATTAGCCGGATCTAAACCGAGTATCCGGATGGCATTTGGCCCTTCGACTTCAATGTTTCCGCCATCACTAAATTGCAAGCGCGAACATGTAGCTAAATTATCAACTGAACCACTACCACTGACAAACCAAACGCTGTCATGATTGAGTTGATTTAGTCGGGTTCTTCCTGGCGGGATGTAATTTACTTTCGCCTTGGGTAAAGCTTGTTCTGATAGTTCTTTGAGATTAGCACTGGCTAAAGCTTGCTTTTCTAATTGCCAGCCAATGACATCAAATATCTCAATAATATGGGGGCGATTTCTGCGCACATTGGCAAAAGCTGGGTAGGAAGACAGCAGCCGTAAGTATTCAACCGTACTTAAGGTGACACAGACTGTTTCTGTGGATGCGATCGCTGTTTCACAACCCACTTGACGCAAAAAACCGATTTCTCCTAGTACTTCTCCTGGTTGCAATAACCTCAAAGTTATTGGCATTTGGGTTTGCGGATCGTATCCTAAAAGGCGTACTTGTCCTTCATAAATAATTGTAATTTTGTCAGGAACAACTTCCTTACCGATAATTTTTTGACCTATGCGGTAGCGCCACGCTTGTAATTGTTGCGCGAGTTCGACGATTTCCTCTTGGGGTAATTGGTCAAAACCTTCGATACTGGGAAGAAATTCTTCAAAAGCGTTCTTAATATAAGTCATGCAGGCTTATTAATCACTTTTATATAGGTTTTACTTATTTGTAGTTGGCTACTAGGCTTTAAGAAAGATATCTCCTGGCATAGTACACATTATGCAGGGAAAAAGTTACAATCTTTGCGAAGTTTTACTTAAAAAAGTTACTCTTGGTGTCATTTTGCGAGGAAATTGACAAGTTACAGTGATGTCTTGTTAAATATAATACTTAATGCAGAGGTAATTTCATATTGTGGTGCTAGCTTAGTTGCAGGTAATTTTTGATGCGCCCGATTGACCTGCTAACTAAGCGATCGCGTCTGCAAATAGCTTAAATGTTGTGTAGCTTACATAAAAGAAACTCCAGATTGTCTCTCAGGATTTCTGGAGCTGTCTGGAGTGGTTACAGATGCTTAATACGAATCAATTGTTACCTGCTTATCGCCCAATGTCTTTAGGGTATATACCGAAGTTGCTGAAATTGGGTCAATGGTCAATGGTCATTGGTCAATGGTCATTGGTCAATGGTCATTGGTCATTAGTCATTAGTCATTGGTCATTAGTTACCCAGCACTAGCTACTGACAACTGACAACTGACAACTGACAACTGACAACTAACAACTGACAACTGACAACTGACAACTGACAACTGACAACTGACAACTGACAACTGACAACTGACAACTGACAACTGACAACTGACAAACCCAAAATAAAACCTCGGCCCGATGTGGAAGCCGAGGTGAAAGAAGAAAACTCCGAGATACCCAAATGTCAGATTTTTCTTCTGCGTTGTCGTTGTTCTAAATATTGAAATTTTTTAGCTTTGTAAGCTTATATTAATATATTTAACATATTCTTCATAAAACGTCAATCATTTGAAGTTTTTGTAAAGTCAGACCCCCAATAATGCCTTGGGGGCTATATCTGTTGTCATGCTAATGCGCTACCTTAACTTTTATTGAGGTAGATTGCGACTGGTGTAAGCATCCGTTGTATAGGCATAAGCAGGAGTGCGATCGCTATAGTCGATGTCTTGTCCTGTAATTGACTTCGCCAACTTTTCAAAAGTATCTGAGCGCCAGTTACGCTCGTGGATGGGTTTGCTTTGCTCTCCTAAAAAATAAGCCAAGGTACCGATAACTGAAGCAGCTACCCAACCGACAACCAATAATGCAATTAAGATAGTCATTTCAAACCTCTACTTAAGTTTTGTAACTTTATGTAAATAAATATAACTTTCTTGTTACAAACATTGCAATATCCAAACTAACGTGCATACCGATATTAAAAGTGGGGTAATCCACACCCAACAGTGCGATTGTGAGCGTGCTTTCAGTAGGATCGGCAATAAAAAAGACAGGCGATACGCCTGTCTGAAAATAAATGAATTCGCAAATCATTTAGAAATTCATTTCAGCCGCTTGAACTTTCTCAACCTGCTTCTTCTTCAAGACGAGCATGACTTGAGCTAGCATCACCAGTGCGATGAATGCAATCAACCATTTAATGCGATTAGCATCTTGCAATACAATTTCTGCATCTCTTTGACCAAATCCACCAACGTTAGGATTATCTGTCAAAGCATCACCAGATTTTACTGCTTGTCCTTCAGAAACAATTAATTCTGGGCCTAAAGGAATTGTATCAGTGACAACTTCACCAGATTCGGTTTGGATGCTCACTAAATATTGGAGGTTACCCTCGTCATCTTCTTCTTTAGCAATCTTGGTGATTGTACCAGCAGCAGAAGCGTTATAAACGGTGTTATTGCTCTTTTCGCCAGTTGGGTAAACTTGTCCGCGTCCCCGGTTACCACCTACATGCACTGAATATTTACCAAAGTGGATATTTTTATCAGTTGCGGGGTTAGGGGAAAGAACTGGGAAGATTATTTCCTGATACTGTTCGCCAGGTAAGGGGCCGACGATGACAACGTTTTCTTTCTCTTCGCTGTAGGTTTGGAAGTAAGTATCGCCAACTTCCTCTTTCAGTTCTTCAGGAATGCGATCTTCGGGAGCAATTTTGAAGCCTTCGGGAAGCATCAATACCGCACCGACGTTTAAGCCGACTTTAGAACCATCAGCACCTACCTGCTGGACGCTGGTATCGTAGGGGATTTTCACCACAGCTTTAAACACAGTGTCAGGTAGAACTGATTGGGGAACTTCCACTTCTGTCGGCTTTGCAGCTAGGTGACAGTTGGCGCAAACAATTCGCCCAGTAGGTTCGCGGGGGGTTTCTGGATAGGTTTGCTGGGCCCAAAAAGGATAGGCAGCAGCAGATTGGGGCAGAGCTAAATCGCTGGTGAAGTAGAATGTCACTGTAGCGATCGCCACGAGCAATACTTTAACTATTGCTCTGGTATTGCGAGCTAACCTCGCGATTATCGAAGCATTTCTCATCTCTATAAGGGCAACGATTCTCTCATGAATTAGTCATTAGTCATTAGTCATTGGTCAATAGTCAATAGTCAATAGTTAATGGTTTACACTATGGACTTTTGACTATGGACTTTTGACTAAAATAATTAAGCCCACCAAGGTTCTTCGCCTGTGCGGAAGTCGGTTTCAGTCCAAGGACTAATGACGACTTTATCGTCTTGTACAGTGGTATGAGCCAAAGGCAAAGACTTAGGTGCTGGGCCGCGAACAACTTTACCGGTGGCGTCATATTGGGAACCATGACAAGGACATTTGAATTTGTTCTCGGCTACGTTCCAGGGGACAACACAACCTAAGTGGGTACAGATAGCATTAATCCCGTAATCACCTATAGCTTCTTTGCTTTCTACAACAAGATAAGTGGGGTCGCCTTTGAGTCCCTGAACTAGGGCGCGATCGCCTACATTATGGCTTGCTAGAAATTTGCTGACGCTCACATCGTTGCCCAGTTCGTCTTTTGCTGTTGCACCGCCACCAGCGCCACCACTAGCTGGTGGAATAAAATACTTGACCACGGGATACAATGCACCCAGAGCCACTCCAGTGACGGTTCCAAAAGTGAGCAGATTCATGAATTGACGACGCCCCATATCGGGCACGTCTGCTGATTCAGAAAATTGAGCCATAATCTACGCGCTCTTTCGTGTATTTTGTTAAGCATTTTGATAAGAGTACTAGTAGGTGAGCAACTCTTATCTAAGTCGAAATGTTAATGCCCACAAAAATGCCATACTTCTCTGTTCCAAGATATTTCTAGCATCTTTTCTGTTAGCATTACATTTCTTTATATCCTTATCATACTTGAGTTACGGAACTTAACATCATAACTAAATGTAAATTCTAATTGAGACAACCTATGACAGGACAGGAATTACGTCAACTGTTGGTTGATAAATGGGGCTATTCTTACGATGTGCAGCTGCGGCGCTCTCAAGGGAAAATCTTTCTCCAAGTCATGTGGAAATATCTAGAGCAGGCTTCTTTTCCTTTGAGTGAAGAGGAGTACCAGGCCCATCTAGATAGCATTGCCAATTATCTCCATGCTTTAGGAGGAGCATCCCAGGTACAGACATTTATTACACAGACAAGGGAGCGTCCCCGCTTAGGCAAGGCTGTGAGCATTCCCCTAGATTTAGGCGAACGCAGCTCCGAATGGATATTATGACTTGATTTGGCGCAAATTGCACGCTTTTTGCTGTTGAGTTCACCAAAACATCGATTCTGTTAGTTGCTCACCCCCGGCTTTGCGTCCTAGTAGAGAATGAGCGATCGCAAATCCAATGACTATTGGGACTGAACAAAAGTGAGCAATTCGCAGTCCTTGCCAACTGCCAAATAAATTAACTATCCAAGGAAACTGTGCAGGTTTATACATGCCTACACCTGTAAATATAGCGATAAGCAAAATAGGAATAATCGCTGTATATACTAGGCGATGCCAAGCATAAATTAGCCGCTTGGAGTTGTGGCTTTTTTGTAATGCTTTCATATCGTTCCCACCCAAAAATCGATGTCGCCAACGACGGGTAATTAAAATATAAACTCCATACCACAATAAATTTATAGAAAAAAACCACATAGCAAAAAAATGCCAGTGTCTACCTCCTGCTAACCAACCTCCTAAGGTAAATATGGGCGGAATATGTAAACCTGCACGCCCGCCAAAAACCGGATTAGCATTGTAAATTTGTAGTCCACTGGTAAGCATAAGAAATAAGCTAATAATATTTCCCGTGTGGAAAATCTTAGCCCCTATGGCTTGTTTGGGTAACTTACCTCTTTGCGTGGGAATGGTCGAACTCATAGATATTTGATCTAGCCGTGATTGTCTATTTCCTACCTCCAAAATAATTTCACAACTTGCATCAAATAGCTATAGATCTAATTTTTAAGCAGGCTTATTCGCCGCCCCACGTGTCAATTTTACCCCAGCCCAAACAATCAATGGTTGTCCCACAGATTTATAGAGCAAACTCTCCAGAATTAGCCCGTTATTATTAGCTGTTAAAGCTTGATTTATTTGCTTGAGAGATTCATAAAAGCCGTTGTACCAGCCTTTATTAGACATGAGATTTCTTTGGACAAAATTAAATAGCTGACGAGTATAAGCAGTGTTATACAATACATGCCAGCCAATCGCCGCCTTGGTACTCAAAAAGCGTAAATCATGGTGTTTTTCGAGATTTTCTGTAATTGTCGCCCAAGGTTCTTTATTCACAAACAAACTACTGTAAACAAAGTAGGGAGGACGATCTATATAGTCGGCGGTTAAGGCTGTTAATTGTTTTGTCGTTAAATAACGAGCTTCTTGGGCGGCTAAAACTCTATCGGCGTAAGCTTTTGGTACAGTTTGAAAACCGGTTTCAATCCCATCGAGAATATAAGGTTCGCTGACAACGTAATTATTCGCTCCCGAATTTTCGTGATTGCGTTCGTCATAGGGTACGCCTTTACCGTAAAGATTCACAAAGGCGACATGAGACTGATAATTTAAAGCTTCCTTTACAGGTAATCCCCAAAGTTTTAACCCAAAGGCGGCATAATTTTCATAACCTAAACGTCCTTCTTGGTGGTACTGTTCTTTACCATTAATTATGGTAGTACCGTACAATTGTCCGTTTTTGGTGAGGCGTTGTACTTGCCAATGCTGCCAAATAGCTTCGGTTTGCTGTTGAAATTGGGGATATTTTGTGCCTAAAATCTTCAACCAAATGGCCAAGCGTCCGATATCAATGGCTGACCAGCCAATTTCTTGCTTTTGCTCTAGCTGACCATAATTTATTGGTACTAAAGTTTGAGAATTATAAACTTTGTTGGGTAGTTCGCCTTTATACAAGGGTAGAGAGGCTAGAGTTTGCAGCATTCTACCGATTTTGACTTCAAATTCATATCCAGAGACAAATTTGAGTTCTCTAGCACTAATTAAAGCTGCGATCGCCACCGCTTGATCGGACATGGTCACAGAAGTCACGCCATCAAGGGAATTAACTAAGCCTGTTTGCTCATTCCAGTTGCGTTGGAAATATAACCAAGCTTGATGAGCGATCGCCGTTTCTTCAAGAGTTAACGATCCGGCTTGAGGCGCAATATAGGGAGTTTTACTGATTGTCGCCTGACTAGGACTAATAGGCGTACCTGGTAAGGCTAAGGATTGAGCATCAAATGTGGCAATGGCTTGGGCAGCATTGCCCGTAGTATCAGAGTGAGATGTAGAAATTTCCGTTTTTAGCACAGTATCAGTACTATTAAGCTGGTTGTAATTAATAATTTAGACTAAAAAAGCTATTATAGCTGTAACTATTACTTACACAGGAGCTTTAATAGATAAGCCTTTGGGTATTGGTTTTACATCATAAGAATATATATTAGTTAGTAAGTATGTGTTAAATGCTACTTTTTGCAGTTAAATCCGGAATTTCCAGGAGATTACAGCAGAAATTAATACAAATTAATTAAGAAAATAGTACCGATATAGTTAAAATGCATAAATCATTACAAAATTAAACAAGATTTACGCAAAAATTACCAAAAATCTTAATTTATTAACAGGTAATACCAATTGAAAAAAAGAATGCGCCAGATTGTAGGGGCACTGGCACTGCCATGCTCTCTAGCATATTTTGATGTGTCGCAAAGACTATTTGAATTGGTAAGTAAGTCGGTGGAAAAAAACCAAACTATGTTACGAAACGTAAATTGGCTTGAAACCCTTACCAATGACAAATGACAGCCCTTGCCAGTTATGTTTAATTGCACCGCCCTACTTATAACAAGATTAAATCTGAAACCAAGCCGTTAAAGCTACCGCCAAAGCATCCGCCGCATCATCTGGTTTAGGAATTTCCTCTAAATCTAACTCCCTAGCCACAGCCTCTTGCACTTCATATTTTTCAGCATTACCATATCCCGTTAACGCTTGTTTGATTTGAGCAGGAGTAAATTCGACATAGGGAAGACGGCGCTGTGCTAAGACTAACATGAGTACACCCCTAGCTTGTGCAACCAAAATAGTACTTGACATACGATAGAAGAATAACTTCTCAATCGCCACTAAGTCAGGTTGCAACTCCTCTATCAGGGTGTGTAAATCGTCGAATAAGGTACATAAGCGTTGTCCCATTTCCGCAGATGCAGGCGTACTAATCACGCCAAAATCGAGCATTTGCACGCTTGTGTCTTGGATCTTGGCTGGATTTTGTTTGCAGATAATTACTCCAAATCCTAAAATCGCCAGTCCTGGATCTAATCCTAAAATGCGTTTTTCCATTCAATTTACTTTGACTACACAGGTGTTTTTGACTGGGGATGCTGGCAACTTTAATAACTTACTCCAAGTCTAAGAAAATGAAAAATTGTCATCAGTCTATGCTTGCTGTTTCAAGCAGGTAGTGTACATTTTCTGTTAATTATTGTTTGTCCCACTGCTTTGAATCAGGTATGTCAATGGTTTTTTTTAGACAAGCCCTCCACGCCCTGCAACAGCAGTCGCGCCGGCGTACTCCCTATCGAGTTAACCAGTGGTTCAAGTGGTTATCTCCTGGACTATCCATCAAACGTTGGTTACTCATTAGTGTTGGCGGCGTACTAATGGCGAGTCTGGGTTTGGCTATTTGGATTAAGCTGACCCCGATTTTTTGGACAATAGAATTGCTCAAAGGGTTATTAGGATTCATAACTGACATCTTACCCAACTATATCAGCGGCCCTTTAGTCCTGCTGTTTGGCTTGCTGTTGCTACTTTGGGGACAAACTCGTACAGTAGGCTCAATTACTAAGGTACTTAGACCAGAAGGCGAAGAGGAACTGATTGATGTTTTGTTAGCCCATCATCGCTTGTACCGAGGTCCGAAAATTGTCGTGATTGGTGGTGGTACAGGTCTTTCTACTTTGCTGCGGGGGCTGAAAACCTACAGTGCGAATATTACAGCGATTGTGACTGTCGCTGATGATGGCGGATCTTCTGGGCGGTTGCGTCAAGAATTTGGCGTATTACCACCAGGGGATATTCGTAACTGTTTAGCTGCACTTGCAGATGAAGAAAAATTACTCACAGAATTATTTCAATACCGCTTTCGGGCTGGAGATGGGTTAAGCGGTCATAGTTTTGGGAATTTATTTTTAACAGCGATGACGGAAATTACAGGGGATTTGGAAAGGGCTGTTGCAGCTAGTTCCAAAGTTCTCGCAGTCAGGGGACAAGTTTTACCAGCTACCCTCAGTGATGTGCGTCTTTGGGCAGAATTGGCGGATGGTCGGCGGATTGAAGGGGAATCGAGTATTCCCAAAGCAGGGGGTAAAATTGTCAAACTGGGCTGCATTCCCGCTAATCCTCCAGCTTTACCGGCAGCTTTAAAAGCAATTAAAGAAGCAGATTATATTATTATTGGCCCCGGCAGTCTTTATACTAGTTTAATTCCTAATTTATTAGTCCCAGAAATTGCTGATGCGATCGCTCAATCCAAAGCCCCCCGCATTTATGTCTGCAATATTATGACTCAACCGGGAGAAACTGAAGGTTATACGGTTGCCGATCATATTCGCGCTATTGATGCGGCTACCGATCATCGTAAGCTATTTGATGCTGTACTAGTACATAAAAAATCCCCCTCAGCTAAATCACTGATTCGCTACGCCCAACAAAATTCTCATCCTGTGTTTTTAGATAGAGAAGCTGTGACTTTGTTAGGGCGAAGAATTGTCCCAGCTAATGTGTTATTTGAAGATGAGACTGGTTATGTCCGTCACAATCCTCAAAAACTAGCAAAAGTGTTATTTCGCTGGTACAGTGGTGCGCATCATGGGAAATGAAATCAAGATTTCGTTAAAAAATGCGGAAGCTACGGTGAATTTAGGTATAAGTTTGGGTCAATGTCTGGATGCTGGGATTGTAATTTTGCTTGCTGGTGATTTAGGCGCGGGTAAAACTACCTTAGTTCAAGGTATTGGTAAGGGTTTGGGGATTAGCGAACCGATTGTGAGTCCGACTTTTACCATCGTTAATGAGTACACAGAAGGAAGGCTTCCCCTTTACCATTTGGATTTATACCGCTTAGAACCACAGGAAGTTGCTGATTTAAATTTAGAATCTTATTGGGAAGGTTTTGAAGTTACACCGGGAATTGTTGCTATCGAATGGGCCGAAAGAATGCCCTACCAGCCAGATAATTATTTAACGGTCAATTTGATTTATGGAAATCAGGGCGATCGCCAAGCTAAAATAACTGCATTTAATCATTCTCTTAGCCAGATAATCGCCGCGATTACTCCTGAAAATCAGGGTGCTGAATGGGAAAAATAGAGTTATTTCCGCGATTAGCTATCTACCGCTACCACGTTCATCAGTTGCATTCATTAACATAATTTTCTTAATCTCTCCGATTTTTATCAAATAGGTAAAAAACCAAATACCGAATGTTATTTTTCAATCAAATCCTTTATTGCTGATGAATCATCAGCTAATAGCAATTGCAAAGGGTTATCGACAGTCAACAGTCAACAGTCAACAGTCAACAGTCAACAGTCAACAGTCAACAGTCAACAGTCAACAGTCAACAGTCAACAGCTAATACCGATATTTTTCACAATTGAAATAAGATTGCAATAGATGGATATTGGCTTATACCTCACCAAACTACACATCTGTTTTCTTGTTTTCCTAAATTGTGATTAGCAATTACTAGGTGTTATCAGTCCAGACAATCAAGCAAGATTTATTGGCAGGATTGTGCTGATTTTTTCGGCAAATATTGCTAAAATGCTCGGATTTTATGGCACTGTATTGTTTCATCCTGAAATTACTTTGATAATTGGGATGTTTGTTTTTGGTGAAACACTTTTGGGTCATTCCTATGCAAATTTGCCAATCAGTAATAGTTTATCTGGCTGTATTTTCCCGATACAACAAATAATTTTTTTAAACCACAGATTTTGTTACTGTGTAAATTAAGCATATATAGAGTTGTATTTCTCTGCAAACAGAGTTTTTACAGAATAAATTTAAATTTATTTATCCAAAGTATTTTCTTAAATTACGGCAGTATGAGAATATAAATACCTACATTCCCCCAGCTAAACGCCCAAAATTATAAATTTTATACATTTTTGTCAGCACTACAACTTATATTGGTACTAATTTTTTACCTACAAGTTCATTGTTTATACAGATAAATATCAGGTTGCTTGGTTCGGAGTAAGGATAAATTAATCAGTTATTCTATTTATAAAAGATATTTTTATACTAGGAATATCAATAAAAGATAAATAACGAGCAAATTTAGGCAGACCAACTTCTATGAAGCAATTTTTTGATCTGCTTTTTTCAGGCATGAGTTATAGTCTATCTCAAATATAAATAAAATTAGATAAATAAAGGTTAAGATAAACACGCAAAAATCTCGTATTTATACGAGATTGACAGCAAAATAGTTTAATAATTAAACTTTATCAAGAAATTTGTCCGTAGATATACTAATTAATCGCGATAAAAGATGCGATCGCCTGTTTGACCTTCGGCCCTAAATCATTTCTGGTAGCGTAAGCATGGCCTTGCTCGATAAATGCAGCAGTTGCTTCTATCAAATTTTGAATCACATCCGGGCTAGCATCATCTATTTCTTCGCTAACTTTTCTACCTGTATACTGGTTTGTGCGTTCTTGGGGTTTTAAGACGATGCGAGTATCTTTAGGTGTTTCTCCTGGTTTCGCCTTAAATCTCTCATTTAAGTCAAATTGCAACCGTAAATAGCGTTTCGATTCATAGCCACCCATTAGTTGACGACAAATCGTGCTATCAATCTCAGATGTAGGCTCCATAAATACATCAGTAATATGTTGCGCCCATTCCAAAGGCTTCCAGTTATGTATTTGCTCAAATTGGTAAGGTTCGCCAGTTTGTCCGGTTCCAATTGAGAGAATGGAGATGTCTTCCATCTGTAGGTTTTCTAGCTTATATTTACGCTTCGTTTCCGGAGAAACCAATAAATCTGAAGATTGACTAATGCGCATCGCCAAACTCAGTGCGGCTAAAGCTGGATTATTCGCCGATACCCCACCATCTATATGGGGAAACACCCAATCACCAAATTTTTCTTTATTGACAGGCTCTAATTTATACGGAGGAAAAAACGTAGGGGCGGATGCAGAAGCTACACATATTTGCCATAAATAACATTCATCGTACCAACGGTAGCCTAAATCTGGATGACAATTAGTAAAAAATGTAGTGTTACGATATAGGGTATCGTAAGCCAGAATCAAAATTATCGGACTATCAATATCTTTGATTCTCTTATATCCCAATTTTTCGATTAAGACATTGATTAAGCCATCATGAGAATATTTACTTGGTGAAAATGCTTCGAGAATTGGCTGGATAAATGCGGGAAACTTATAGTAGCGTTTTTTACGTTGGAGGGGAAATATTCGCTGACCTTCGTTGATGTATAAATCAATCAATTCTGTAGTAGATTTACCTACAGCTAGTCCAGCAGCGAGAATTGAACCTGTAGAAGTACCTGCAATCAAGTCAAAATACTGATTTAAAGTCTGACCTTTTTGCTTTTTCACCTGTTTTTCAACTTCTTGGAGGATTCTGGCGGAAATTACTCCCCGCATCCCACCACCATCTAAACTGAGGATTTTGAATGTCATATTGATTAGTCCAAAGTCAATCGTCAATTGTCAATCGTCAATAGTCTACAGATGAGAGATTGTTGACTACTGACGATTGACCAAACACTTAGAAGTGTAACGATTTACAGTTGTATGCTAAGTAACTTGAAAATCAAGGTGGACTACAAGAAAGTTAAAACTTGACCTCGGACTGCGGTATCTAATTTACCTTTGTCATAGACAATTTCCCCACCAACAATAGTTGTTACAGCCCAGCCTGTCAAATTCCAACCTTCAAAAGGACTCCAACCACATTTAGTTAAAAGTTCTTCTCGAAGGACTGGGCGGTAAGTATCTAAATCTACCAGCACTAGATCGGCATCATAACCGGGTGCGATCGCTCCTTTGTTGGGAATACCATAAGCTACAGCGACAGCTTTGGACATCCAATGCACAACTTGAGCAACTGTACATTTTCCTTCTTTAGCAGCAGTTAACATCACGGCGAGGGAAGTTTCTACGCCAGGCATACCAGAGGGACTGTTAGGATATGTTTGAGCTTTTTCGGCTAAGGTATGGGGTGCGTGATCTGTGGCGATAAAGTCAATGACGCCATCACGTAAAGCTTGCCATAAAACTTCATTATCGTGGGGCGATCGCAACGGTGGATTCATTTGCGCTAGAGTGCCAATTTTCTCATAGGCGCTGGTATTTAAAACTAAATGCTGTGGTGTTACCTCTGCGGTTACCCAACTGGGTTTATCTTGACGCAGTAACTCGGCTTCTTCGGCGGTGGACATGTGGAGAATATGCAAGCGGCGCTGATATTTTTTAGACAGCTTTAATGCCAGTTTCGTGGCTAATAATGCCGCTTCGTTATCTTGAATTTGGGAGTGAATCGCCGGATCGTGAATTCCCGCAAATTCTTGACGACGTTGATTAATTCGCGCTTGATCTTCCGCATGAACCGCAATTAAGCGATCTCCTTGCGAAAATATTGCCTCTAAAGCTGTATCTTGGTCAACTAGTAACTGACCGTGCATTGACCCCATGAAGATTTTAATGCCTGGTGTCGGTTTGGCGGTGAGTAAATCTGGCAGATTATCTGCTGTTGCCCCGATAAAAAAGCCATAATTAACTAAGCACTTATTGGAGGCACGTAGTAGTTTATCGTCTAAAGCTTCTTGGTTAATTGTCAACGGACGAGTGTTGGGCATTTCCAAAAAGGAAGTGACGCCACCTTTGGCGCAAGCACAACTGGCTGTAAACAAATCTTCTTTGTGTTCTAAGCCAGGTTCGCGGAAATGCACTTGAGGATCGATGACTCCTGGCAACAATGTTAAGCCAGTCGCGTCAATTTCAATAGTAGCTGTGTTTGTGGAGATTTCTGGTGCAACTTCGACTATTTGGCGATCGCGCGTCAGCACATCCCCAACCATTAATTCCCCATTGGGTAAAATTATTTGGGCATGGCGAATCAGTAAACTTTTTGCAGATGACATGGAGTTAAAAATATTGGCGATAGAGGACTTAGAGGACTAGGCATAACAGAGAACTATCTTTTTAGGTTAAACTTGGTTGCACTCTTAGTAGTCAATTTTTGCCGCAGGTTAAAAAAAAGTTTATTGTTATCTATGTATCTTCCTGTCACAATGACAACATAAATACCAAATCAGAGTTCTGCGGTTAAAATTCATAAATATAGTTCATAGTTCCCCCTTGGCAATTTAATTACCTGCATCTTTTCGTTACTTCAGCAATTTCATGCAAAATCAAGTGTCTGATAAAAATTCTAGTCAACAACCCGATCATTCCTGGATTGGAGAGCTAGGTAGAACCGTTATATTAAGCATAGTTCTAGCCTTAGGAATTCGTACTTTTGTTGCCGAAGCACGTTGGATTCCTTCGGGATCTATGGAACCAACCCTGCATGGTACTCCAAACCAGTGGGAGGCAGACAAGATAATTGTAGATAAATTGAAGTACAAGTTTTCTCAACCACAGCGAGGAGACATTGTGGTCTTTTCGCCCACAGACGAGTTAAAAAGAGAACAATATCACGATGCCTTCATTAAACGCATCATTGGTTTACCCGGGGAAAAAGTAGAACTGAAAGATGGCAAAGTCTATATAAATAACAAACCCCTGCAAGAAGATAGCTACCTCAAAAACCAAACTACAGTAATTGACGTTTGTACCTCAGGCGCGCAAGTACCCTTCTTAGCAAAACCCCAAACCATACCCCCAAACTCATATTTGGTGCTAGGCGATAACCGTAACAGTAGCTATGACAGTCGCTGCTGGGGTGTTGTCCCGCAACAAAATATCATTGGTCGTGCTGTGCTACGATTCTGGCCTCTCAATCAAATTGGTGGTCTAGATAAATCACCGTTATATCGATAGAATTAACAGCGTATTTTTAAAGTTAAGTTTGGTTTGTAGTCAGCAGTTGCTTGCTGATTACGAACTAGCTGGGAAATAGGGGCTAGGGGCTAGGGGCTAGGGGCTAGAGGAGAAGAATTTTTATACTTGGTTGTGGGTTTTCCCATGAGGGACTTTCTGGGAAATACTGTTGACTATTGACTTCATCAAACTTAAATACTCTGTAGAATGCCATACTTAGCCAAGATTGTTCTCTACCCCATTAAGTCGTTGGATGGTGTTGAAGTTGAGAAGGCGAGAGTTCTCCCTAGTGGGGCGCTAGAGTGCGATCGCGAATTGGCAATTTTTGATGAAAATGGCAATTTTGTTAATGGTAAACGCCATGCCAAAATTCATTTATTGCGCACAGAATTTGCACTGGCGCAAAGAACTATATCTGTGCAACTTCCTGGTGGCGATTCACCAATCAATTTTCATTTAGATAGTCAAATACAGGCTCTAGCAGCAACTCTCAGTGATTTTTTTGGCTTTAAAGTCACATTAGAGCAAAATTTACAGATGGGCTTTCCTGACGATCGCAACTGTCTGGGGCCGACTGTAATTAGTACAGCAACTTTAGAAGCAGTGGCTTCTTGGTTTCCAGATATGACTGTGGCGCAAATGCGGCGGCGATTACGGGCTAATATTGAAATTGGCGGCGTCCCGGCGTTTTGGGAAGACCAATTATTTAGCAATAATAGCGATGTTGCTGTTTCTTTTCGCATTGGTGATGTCTGCTTTTTGGGAATTCAGCCTTGTCAACGCTGTATAGTTCCCACCCGCAATCCTGATTCTGGTAAAGCCGATAGTAATTTTCAAAAAATCTTTGTCCAGCAGCGACAAGCCACTTTACCAGATTGGGCGGCTTTATCCCGATTTAATCATTTTTATAAATTAAGTATTAATACTAGGCTAGCTGAACTCTCAACTGCTAAAAATTTACAAGTTGGCGATGAAGTTGTAATACTAACATAAGGTTTGTAATCTTTCTTAAAGAAAAAAAGTAAACGGTAAAAATATTGCAAATTTCTTTACCGTTTCATCGCCTAAATTATCTAGTATTTTTCCCAGTTTTATAATTGAATATGTATGATTGTTTGCCAAGAACTAGAAATTTAGAGACTAGTTACGGTAGCGGTAAACAATTGAAAATTCCCTATAGACTCTGGTGTCGATTGTAACAGTTAATATTGGCTGGCATACTGTAGTTAATTAGTTAAAATTAAACCAATATAGATGCCATTCCGAATCAGTGTAAACCGATATTTTGCACTACTCAGAGAAAATATGCCTCAGCATATTCCCGTAAAATTCCACAAATTAGCCGATTAAAAGCAAACTCTAAGATTAAGTTGAGGAGGCACAGAGTTAGCCTAGAAATTATATTAAACCAAAGACTGCTATCTTTTATACAAGATTAGACAGAATGCAAAGTATGTCTTGCACTTGAAGATAGTAGTAATTCTGATATTTTTTGTATTTTATTTGACATGCCATCCCCAAATGTAGCAAGGGGTACAAAATCTCACAACAATGTTATCTAAACTTCAATCTGTTAAATGTCTCAACCTTGTAGTTGAGAGAACTTCTATCAATATGATGCGCCGCAAATATGTTGTAATTATGCCGATTGTGTTGCAATTTTGGGGAAATGTCGGGATTTTCGGCTATATTTCAGTTCAAAATGCACAAGCTGGACAAAATTTAGCAACTCAGCTAGAAAGTGAAATCTGCGATCGCATCGACAAATACCTGGGTAAATACCTGAAAACGCCCCAGCCAATCGATCAACTAGGTTTGCTGAGTGTTTCTGACTTACAAGCAGCCAAAAATTACTTGTGGGAACAAATGCAAGTTTTGCAGATTGGCGATCGCCATTTTACCCACCCCCAAGGGGAATTGATTGCCATTCAACAGCTAAATCGGGGTGCTTTATTCATGCAAGCAGTTTCCCGAATCCAGGGTATGAGTACACTTTATGTTTATGCTACCAATAGCCCAGTAAAACGCCGCTATTTCCAAAATGTTAACAATCGCCATGAATTGAGGATGAATTGGTTGATTGTCGGATTCATTCACAAAGCTAACTGGCTAAAACAACTTAACCAATTCCAAAATATTAACTTGTTATCCTTAGTAGCCTTTTTAATAGTGGCGCAATTTGCGATCGCGATTACCTGGTTAACGATCAAGTTAATTATGCAACTCAATAAATCTCCTAAGACAGCGACAAACAAGACTGACTCAGAAGCAGTGGTAAATAACGAATTAAATCAACTTAATATCTCTGAAAATCATCCAGATAATGAACCCCAGAAAAGTTACACATCTTTACCCAAAAACTCTCCAGCCTTAAACAGAGTTTTATCTGTCAATCAAAATCCAGCAGCTAAGTTTTTAACTGCAATTCCTCAAGAGAAGAACTTGACAAAAACAGCAAGCGATCGGGAAGATATGCATCGTCTTGATCGGCAAATTTTTTCTCAACAATTCACTACATCATCACGGGTAACATTAGCAGCATTTAAACAAATGTATCTCAACGACAACGAATCAAAAAACCAAGATATAGACAAAAAGCAATTTGTCTTTAAATATGGGCTTCCCGGAGCAAAAGCACTACCAGGACAGAGTTTTAGAGTTAAAGAAATAGGAGTGCGTCATCCAGAAAAAACAATCCTAATTGAAGCCTTGAAAATGCCCATATATGACGAATTGCGCAATATGAAGGACGAGGTAAATAACTCGCAAGAAGTAAATCAACAGCAAAAAACTGACAAAGTACTCACCCAATACAATCGCCTCCTAGAATCGCAAGTTAGAAAGCGAACTCAAGAACTTTTAAAAGTTATCCAACAACTGCAAACCACCCAAAAACAGCTAATTCAATCCCAAAAAATAGCTGCTAGGGGTAGATTGGCGGCGGAACGAGCCAACCGGGCGAAAAGTAAATTTCTGGCAAATATGAGTCATGAATTGCGGACTCCACTCAATGCCATTTTAGGTTTTACCCAAGTCATGAGTAATGACAATTCTTTATCGGCGGAAAATAAAGAAAATTTGGCGATTATTAATCGGGCTGGCGAACATCTTTTAAATTTAATCAATGACATTTTAGAAATGTCGAAAATCGAAGCCGGTAAAACTAGCTTGAATATCAAAAGTTTCGACTTAATTCGGCTGTTGACAAGCTTAGAAGAAATGTTTGGTTTGCGGGCTGCGGCTAAAGATTTACGCCTAGTCTTTGAATATGCGCCGAATCTTCCCCGATATGTGCAAACCGATGAAAGCAAACTACGCCAGATTTTACTCAATCTCTTAGGCAATGCGATCAAGTTTACTCGTAAAGGCAACGTCATTGTCAGAGTCAGTGGCGGAACCCTGGAAGATCGCGATCTTCGGCTTTACTTTGAAGTCGAAGATACTGGCCCGGGAATCGATCCGCAAGAAATTCATTTGTTATTTGAAGCCTTTGGACAAACCGAAACCGGGAGACAATCGCAACAAGGAACCGGACTAGGCTTAACCATTAGCCGCAAATATATCCAAATGTTAGGTGGAGATATTACAGTTACTAGTAATCCGGGTGAGGGTAGTAAATTTACCTTTGATATTCAAATTAGCCCAGCCTGTGCTAGCGAAATTCAAAATCAGCAAAATAAACAGAAAATTCTTGGTTTAGCAGCAAATCAAGGCGAATACCGTATTTTAGTAGTTGACGATGTCAAAGAAAGTCGACTGGTGTTAGTGAAAATGCTGACAGCTATCGGATTTATTGTTCAAGAAGCTACAAATGGCCAAGAAGCGATCGCTCAATCTTTAGCATGGAAACCACACTTGATTTTCATGGATATGCGAATGCCGATTATGGATGGCTACGAAGCTACAAAAGCTATTAAAAAACAAATCCAAATAGGGTATAAAGAAAAGAACTTCACACCTAAATTAGGAAACCTGAATAACCAGCTAACTGACCAATTATTAACTATCCCCGGATTTACCAATCGGGAAACTAGCCATGTACCAATTATTGTTGCCTTAACTGCCAGCGCTTTTGAGGAAGAAAGACAGAAAATTTTGTCAATCGGTTGCGACGATTTTATTCGTAAACCATTTACTCAAGAAGTATTACTAGAAAAAATCAGCGAACATCTGGGTGTAAAATATGTCAGCCCAGACGAGACTGTAAATCCAGCTGCTAGTCAAGAAACAGACATATTTCCCAGCGAAGGGGAAGTTATCTGGCATTTATCACAAATGCCCCAGCTTTGGTTAACAAATATCCGTCATGCCGCAGCTAGCTGTAGCGATGACATGATTTTAGAGTTGCTTGCCCAATTACCTCCAGAACAAAGCCAAATTTTCCGAGTTTTGGGAGAATTAGCACACAACTATCAGTTTGAAAAAATTATGGAATTGACTAGAACAAAAGCAGAATGAACTACGAGCGGTTAGAACCAGAGAAAAAAGATATATTGCTGATTGACGATATGGCAGATAACCTGCGAGTATTATCGTCACTGCTGACTAGAGAAGGGTATAACGTTCGCAAAGCTTTAAATTGGCAAATGGCTTTGACTGCTTGTCAAACCGTATTACCAGACTTGATTTTACTAGACATTATGATGCCGGAAGTTGATGGCTATGAAGTCTGTCAGCGTTTAAAGGCTTGGGATGTGACGGCACATATTCCCGTAATTTTTATTAGTGCCTTAGATGATGTCTTTGATAAAATCAAAGCTTTTAAGGTAGGTGGTGTAGACTACATTACTAAACCTTTTGAATTGCAAGAAGTCTTAATTCGGGTACAAAATCAACTAGCGCTCAGAGCAGCACAATTAGAAATTATTAAGTTGAATGTGGAACTCGAACAAAGGGTGAAACAACGTACTTGGGAACTAGAAAAAGCGCTGCAAAAACTCCAGGGAGAAATTAATTCGCGGCAACAACTACAAAGTAAATTACTAGATTTAGCCTTGCATGATTCCCTGACTGGGTTGCCGAATAGAGTGTTATTTATTCGGAGAATCGAAAATGCCCTGAATCGTGCCAAGCAACAATCTCACTATCAATTTGCGCTTTTGTATTTAGACTGCGATCGCTTTAAAGTTGTCAATGATTCTTTAGGTCATTTAGTGGGCGATGAATTGCTGTTAGCTATTGCTCATCGTCTACAATCAACTTTAACGCCGATGGATACTATCGCTCGATTGGGTGGCGATGAATTTGGCATTTTGTTAGAAAACCCCACAGATATCAATATGGTAATTGAAGTGGCAGAGCGTCTGTTGCAGCAGCTCTCACTTCCCTTTAAACTCACCAGATATGAGGTATTTATGAATGCCAGTATTGGTATTGCTTGGGGAAATAAAGATTACGATCGCCCAGAATATTTACTCCGGGATGCTGATACGGCTATGTATCGCGCTAAGGCATTAGGGAGAGCCAGATATCATGTTTTCGATCCGATCATGTATCAAGAAGCTATTCAGCTGTTAGAGATTGAAAACGATCTGCGTCGCGCTGTAGCACGGCAAGAATTTATTGTTTATTATCAACCGATTGTTTCCCTGCTTACAGGTAAAATTGCTGGCTTTGAAGCTTTAGTGCGTTGGCAACATCCGATTCGCGGCTTAATTCTCCCAGCAGAGTTTATCCCTGTGGCGGAAGAAACCGGACTGATTACTTCAATTAACACCTGGGTATTACAGTCAGCTTGTCAACAATTACGTTTATGGCAGCATCACCCAGCTATCCCCGACAGCCTGACGATTAGCGTCAACTTGAGCGCGCGTTTATTTTCTCAACCGAATTTAATGGCACAAATTGACGAAATTCTCTATGAAACCCAAGTAAATCCCGAAAATTTAGAACTGGAAATTACCGAAACTGTGATCATGGAAAATAGTCATGCCGTGAAAACAATTCTGCAACAGTTAAAAGAGCGAAGAATTAAGTTAGTCATGGATGATTTTGGTACGGGTTATTCTTCTTTAAGTTATTTACATAGTTTTCCTTTAAATGCTTTAAAAATCGATAAATCTTTTGTCAAGAGGATGCAAGAAAATCAAGACGATATGGGCTTAGTACCTGCGATGATTAACATTGCTGACTCAATGGGGATGAGAGCGATCGCAGAAGGTGTGGAAACTACGGAACAATTAGCTCAACTAAGAAGTTTAAACTGTGAATTTGCCCAAGGGTTTCTTTTTTCTAAACCCATAGAACAGCAATCAGTTCTGAATTTACTCACAACTGCACCTCAATGGTGAATTATTTTATTTGTTCAGTTGTCATTTGTCATTGCTGAAAAATTCTGATTTTCATACTGTCAGTACTCAGATTTTGCGCTTTGCTGTTTGTCTTGTGTATAAATAGAATTGATCAATGTAACATGACTTATAATTCATGACAAATGACCAATGATAAATGACCAATGACAAATGACCAATGAATTTAAATCACCACAACAATCATAAAGGGAATATTTTGGTGGTAGATGATACCCCCAATAACTTGCGTCTGCTTTCAGCTATGTTAACGGCGCAAGGTTATGAAGTGCGCAAAGCCTTAAATGGAAAAATGGCGCTGACTGCTTGTCATGTAGTGTTACCAGATGTGATTTTACTTGATATTAATATGCCAGAAATGGATGGGTATCAAGTTTGTCAACAACTCAAAAGTGACAAAATTACGGCGGAAGTCCCTGTAATTTTTATTAGCGCCTTAGATGATGTTTTAGATAAAGTTAAAGCTTTTGATGTCGGTGGTGCTGACTATATCACTAAACCGTTTCATGGTGCGGAAGTGATATTACGCATAGAAAATCAAATTAATTTGCGATTGTTTCAACTAAAACTGCAAGAAAAAAATATATTACTCGAACAGGCTCTAGCTAATTTGCAAGCGGCGCAGGTACAACAAATTCAAAATGAAAAAATGGTAGCATTAGGGCAATTAGTAGCGGGAATTGCCCATGAGGTGAATAATCCTATTAGTTTTATCTATGGGAATTTGCAATATGCTAATCAATATGTCCAAGATTTAATAAATATTATTAATACATATCAACAAGAATATCCGCAACCAAATCAGAAAATTGAGAAAATTCTGCAAGATTTAGATTTAAATTATGTAACTAAGGATCTGCAAACTCTTATGGGTGCTATGCACAGAGGTGCAGAGCGAATTACAGATATAGTTCTTGCATTACAAAATTTTTCTAGACATGATGAATCCTTGATGAAGCAGGTGAATATTCATCAAGGTATTGATAGCGCTTTGATTATGCTGCAACATCGATTGCGGGAAACCAAAAATCATCCAGCGATTGATATTGTGAAAGATTACGGAAATTTACCTTTAGTTAATTGTTATGCTAGCGAACTTAACCAAGTATTTATGCATTTATTGAATAATGCCATTGATGCTTTTGATGGATGGGTGAGTCAAGAAAAGCCACAAATCCAAATTCATACACAGTTAACACAGACAAAGACAGTGAAGATTGCGATCGCGGATAATGGCCCTGGTATCGAAGAGTCATTGCGATCGCGGTTATTCGATCCATTTTTTACCACCAAACCCGTAGGTAAAGGTAGCGGGTTGGGATTATCTATTAGTTACCAAATAGTCGTGCAAAAGCATCGAGGACAGATAGCTTGTTTTTCATCACTAGGAAAAGGTGCAGAATTTTTACTAGAAATTCCCTTAGAACAATCTGAGTAAGCTCATACGCATCTAAATTGCATAACTACTAATAAGGGCAGTCAACAGTCAATAGTCAACAGTCAACAGTCAACAGTCAACAGTCAACAGTCAACAGTCAACAGTCAATAGTCAACAGTCAACAGTCAACAGTCAACAGTCAACAGTCAACAGTCAACAGTCAACAGTCAACAGTCAATAGTCAACAGTCAACAGTCAACAGTCAACAGTCAACAGTCAACAGTCAACAGTCAACAGTCAACAGTCAACAGTCAACAGTCAACAGTCAACAGTCAACAGTCAACAGTCCTCACAATGGATTGTGCAAGGAAAATTTTGGCACTTTCAATTAAAATATGCTTATATGCATTTAATTATATTTATATATGTATATTAAAAAATTAGAAATTTTTGATACCTGCTGTTTAATTTCTGTAACTTCAACCAAAAGCAGCAAACTAACTTCAGAAAGGCTGAAATCTATGTCTAGTAGGGGTTGACAGGCAAATCTACCATTGATGAGTAAAACCCCTCAGACGTAAAAATGAGGAAATTGGGATTTTTTCTCTATAAGAGACTACATTTTTCAGTCCCAGAAAAGCATAATAGAGATGTGACTGATCTGTTTACCCCTTTACAATCCCTAAAAGAAGGTCACTGGTTCAAACTAATTTGTGGAGCCAGTTTCCAGCATCTTCCTGCGGTCAGAAGTTTAACATTAGCCTACACTTTGGCGGGCGCTGACTGTATAGATGTCGCCGCCGATCCAGCAGTGATTGCAGCTGCTCAAGATGCACTTGCAGTAGCTAAGGAACTAGCTTTTGAGGCTCAAAAACGCGGCTTTGGTTTTCAAGGCAACTTACCATTTTTGATGGTAAGCCTGAATGATGGTGAAGACCCCCATTTTCGCAAAGCCGAGTTTAATCCCACTGATTGTCCCCCAGACTGTCCTCGCCCCTGCGAACGGATTTGTCCAGCACAAGCGATTGTGTTTAACAGTATAAAAGATAACTACTCAGGTGTCCTAGAACAAAAGTGTTACGGCTGTGGACGTTGCATACCAATTTGCCCATATGATATAATTTATACAAGCTCATACATATCAACGCCGGGAGCGATCGCTCCATTAGTCATGTCAACAGGAGTAGATGCTGTCGAAATTCATACACAGGTAGGGCGATTTACAGAATTTCAGCAACTATGGCAAGCAATTTCACCGTGGATAGATAAATTAAAGTTAGTAGCGATCAGCTGTCCCGACGGCGAAGGAATGATAGATTACCTTCAAGCACTATATAACCTAATGCACCCCCGTCCCCATGCTTTAATTTGGCAGACAGACGGCCGTCCCATGAGTGGAGATATTGGCGATGGCACCACTTTAGCGGCGGTGAAATTAGGGCAAAAAGTTTTGGCAGCAAAGTTACCCGGATATGTGCAGTTAGCAGGCGGCACAAATAGCTATACCGTTACCAAGTTACAGGCAATGGGAATGCTGAACGATTTTAGATTGGCAGATACCAATTTAAAATCCAAAATTGCCGGAATAGCCTACGGTAGCTACGCCCGCGTACTGCTGTCACCAATTTTGGCACAATTAGAAACTCAGGAGGTGAGTAAAACCAGTGTTAAGGCGACTACCCGCCTGGAAGAAGACGATATATTGCTCTGGCAGGCTGTAGAGCTTGCCCATTCTCTCGTTTCCCAGCTCAAGTCACAACAGGAGCGCTAATCGCTCGTTCGTTATCTCGCAAAACGTCACCATAGAAAGCATGACGATTACAGACGATCTCCAAAAGTTGTTAGACATTTTGCCCCAAGACCTACGACAAATACTAGAGGATCATCCCAAAAGAGACTATTTAGTCGAAGTGGTTTTGGATCTGGGCCGTCGCCCAGAGGCTCGCTTTCCTAATCAAGCTGAGTATCTGAGCGAACAGCCTGTCACTCAAGAACAGATAGATGATTGCATTCAGCGAGTTGGAACCTTTGGCGGAGATAATCGGGCAGGAATTGAGCAAACTTTGCACCGAATTAGCGCCATTCGCAACCGCACGGGTAAGATTATTGGCTTAACCTGTCGTGTCGGTCGGGCGGTATTCGGCACCATAGGCATGATTCGCGATTTGGTAGAAACTGGTAGATCGATTCTGATGCTGGGGCGTCCAGGAGTCGGTAAAACTACTGCCTTACGGGAAATTGCCCGGGTTTTAGCCGATGAACTCAACAAGCGCGTGGTAATTATCGATACCTCCAATGAAATAGCTGGAGATGGCGATGTTGCCCACCCTGCCATTGGTCGCGCCAGAAGAATGCAAGTGGCTCATCCAGAACTGCAACATCAAGTGATGATTGAAGCTGTGGAAAACCACATGCCAGAAGTCATCGTTATTGATGAAATTGGCACAGAATTGGAAGCTTTGGCAGCTCGTACCATTGCCGAACGCGGCGTACAGCTGGTAGGTACTGCTCATGGTAACCAAATCGAAAACCTGATTAAAAACCCCACCCTGTCAGATTTGGTCGGGGGTATCCAAGCGGTGACCTTAGGAGATGACGAAGCGAGACGCCGGGGCAGTCAAAAGACTGTTTTGGAACGCAAAGCCCCTCCCACCTTTGAGATTGCTGTGGAAATGTTAGAACGGCAACGCTGGGTAGTTCACGAAAGCGTTGCAGACACGGTAGATACTCTACTGCGGGGTCGCCAGCCTAGCCCACAAACCAGAACTGTTGACGACAATGGCAAGGTGTCAATTACCCGCCAACTTTCAGTAGTCAACGGTCGCGGTGCGGTAAATCAAGCAGGTGGGGAAGAATCCTTTGCGAGTTCTCGCCAATCTAACGGCTGGCGTTCATCTGGGCAAATGG
The DNA here is from genome assembly GCF_002367995.1 of Calothrix brevissima NIES-22. GTDB lineage: Bacteria > Cyanobacteriota > Cyanobacteriia > Cyanobacteriales > Nostocaceae > Aulosira > Aulosira brevissima. Next base: position 6,910,572 of record NZ_AP018207.1, on the reverse strand, counting down.
TAGCCTTACCACCCATCACTGTAGAGCGGGAGAGAGTCACCGGGCGCAGTGAATTTGACCGCTTGCTGGATGAGTCGTTTAATTACGTCGATGCCATTGATTTTAGCGGCAGCAAAAAACCTGGCCCCAATGGCGAAGATTTGCCACTACACGTTTACCCCTATGGCGTCAGCCGCCATCAACTAGAGCAGGTAATTAGCGTGCTATCTTTGCCCGTGGTATTGACAAAAGACATAGATAGTGCAGATGCAATTTTGGCACTGCGATCGCATGTCAAAAACCACGCCAAATTAAGGCAAATGGCAAAAGCTCGTCATGTACCCATTCACATGATTAAGTCCAGCACCATACCACAAATTACCCGTGGTTTGCGGCGACTGCTGAACATTGACGAGCCGGAAATCGCTGACGATCAAGAACTGCAACTGTTTTTACACAGTGGTAGCGATGACGAAATGGACGCCCTAGAAGAAGCTAGACTCGCTGTAGAGCAGATAGTCATTCCTAAAGGACAGCCAGTTGAGTTATTACCCCGTTCTCCCCAAGTTCGCAAAATGCAGCATGAGTTGGTAGAACATTATCGGCTCAAGTCTCATAGCTTTGGTGAAGAACCAAATCGTCGCTTAAGGATTTATCCGGCGTAATCTCAGCGAATTTTAGATTTTAAATTTTGGATTTTGGATTGAAAGTTCAAAATCCAAAATTTAAATATTGAGTGGCATTGTGTGGATGGTGCGATGCCTGCGGCAACCCCTGCGGGAAACGCAATCTAATTAAATCTAATTAACTAGACTTCTTACTTCCAGAAACCATTTGTACCAAAAGATAGGTACTAAAATCTAAAAACTGATCGAGTAAACAGCCAATCACACCAATATAAATTATTGCCTGGATTAAGTAATTAATATTGCCAGCTTTATAAGCATCCCAGACTAGTAAACCCAGTCCCTTTTGCCCAATTAGCATTTCTATAGCAATGACTGTAAACCAGGCTACCCAAATGCTAACTTTCAAAGCATGAAATGTATGAAAAATTGCTGCACGAAAGCTTTTATTCTGTCTATAAAAATGCCCCATTCCTATCGCCATATTTAAAATCATTGTCCAGAGAGTGCCAATAAAAATTACCATTACAGATGCAACTTCACTATCTGGAAATAAGATGAGAGATATGGGTAGCAATGCTATAGGCGGGATACTATGGGGTATTTGAAATATCCGCTTACTGATCTGATAGATGGGGTTATTTAAACTAATTAAGTAACCAATGAAACCACCTAAAATTGCGGCGGGGATATAGCCCACAAATAATTTTTGCAGGCTAGATAAAATATCTAGAGGTATACTATGTTCCATGCCTCAGTTCTAATTTGGCAAGTTTAGGTAATACTGTGGCAATTGCAAACAACAAGCTAGCGCCTCGGTTTCCCTCAATAACTAGAGCAAAGGGAAGGGAGACGAAGAGATAAAAAATGCCCAATCAGGGCTGACAGTCTTATTAAATTAAATTTAACAATAAATTAAAGCCAAGTTGATAAATTAAATAAAATTTCCATAATTCACTTTGAAAATTAATGTCTGAGATACTTATTTAAGCTAAATCATCCAAAAAATCTATCAAATAGATAGCAAATGGCAAATTAATTATCAGGGCACAACAATATTGGTGCCCCTATCTGTATACTTCATTTAGCTAAAAAATGCTGTCGTCAACAATTCATAATTCCTAATTTATTATTGTGTAACAACTTAAGTAAAAATACAGCAACTTAACTTACCAATATGTATAAGCTGAGTATAGAAAAATTGTTAAATTACGAATTACGAATTACGAATTATAAATTATTTTTTGCCCAAATTGCGTTTCATTTGTTCTAACTCATCTTCTGTTTCCCAGCGCCGAAACTTTTCTTCTAAGTCGTCAAAACTACTAGAATTACTACCAGATGCCTTTGACCAACCATCGGTTTCTAAACGCTGTTGAGCTTGCGCTTTAGCCCGTGCTTGTTGTGCCTCAGAGGCTTTGGCTTGTACCTCTTGTCGCCGCGCCTGAATTTTTTGTAGTAATTCTTGAGATTGGTTAATCCGTTCTTTTAAGCCTTGCATGTGTCCCCAGCGCTGATTACCTTCGCGCAAGAGGGCGGCTTCTCGTTCTTGGGCTGCGAGGGCTAAATCATCTCTACCAGCAGCTTTAGCCTTTTGAACGCGGATGTGCCAACGCTGAATTTCTTGTGCTGTAGATAGAATATCTTCTTGCGATCGCTTTTCCTGCAATTGTAAATCAGCAACCAGCTTTAAAGTATCTTCTTCTTGCTCCCGTAGCTGTTCTAACAGCGCTTCTAATTCCAAATGGGGATTATTCCGCAAGAATTCTTCTAAACGGTTTTCCAGAAACCGACTTAAATCATCAAATAAGCCCACTGCCAGCACTCCAGATTCAAGTATGTGCCTTTATTGTAATAATTATTATCGTATGAGGAAAGCTACTGGTAAAATTTCAGTCCCAAGATTCAATACAGTTCAGTTAGTGCCGAAACCTAATAAATGTTTCTAAAACTACTTTTTTGCTGAAAATGAATGATTTATGTCAGTACATCCTCAAATCTATTCTGGAGAATTAATAGTTCCAGTTTGTGCAGTATCACAAGATAAATTTTTGTTTAATTTAAGAAGTTAAAATAACAAGCAAAAGCGGTTTTGTAGATATGCGTTACAAAGTCAAGTTAAACAAAACGAAAACAGGATATGCTATTTGGTGTCCCGCTTTACCAGGATGTTGGACTTTGGGAGAAACCGAAGAAGAAGCCTTAGAGAACATCAAAGAAGCAATTAAAACCTATTTAGAAAATTTTGATGAAATCACTCAAAATGCAGAGTTACGCTATGTAGATGTGCGATAAATAGGCGACAATGGCGAGTAAGTCAAAAGTCAAAAGTCAAAAGTCAAAAGTCAAAAGTCAAAAGTCAAAAGTCAAAAGTCAAAAGCCAAAAGCCAAAAGCCAAAAGCATTATATTATCTACTTTTGCACCATTGGGAATGGTATATTAATTTACGCCTTAACGCAGTGGTTTCCTAAAATACAATAAGCTAAATCGGATATTTGGGGCTAACTGAACCTTATTGGCAGATAATACCCAAATTTCATAATTATGAATTACGAATTACGAATTACGAATTACGAATTAACTAAATTGGTGTAATCCAATAAGCGATACCTTTGACTAATTTTTTCTGAAACCCAAACACAGGTAATTGTGACTCATTTAAACCTAAATAAGTCCAATGTGGCGTATCACCTTCTACAGTTTGAAACCAGCCATTTTGATTTAAAGCCTGTCTTTGCTTTTGACTTGATAAGCGTAAATCAATAGCTAATCCCCAGAGATGTTGTGATGTTCCTGGCGGTGCAACTATGCTTAAAATTGCTGTTTCTTTACCCTGACGGACTTTTTCTAAAGTTCTGTTGTTAGCATATTTGCGCCAAAATCGCAGATTCGTGCTGTAAGTTCGCGTACAATCACCGCCACCATAACCTGATTTGAGAGAAATTTTTTGGATTGTTTTGGCTTTATTTAAAGCTAATCCTGCGGCTTGTTGTAAATAACAATCTTTAGTACCATCTACTTTAATCATCGTTAGGGTAGATTGAAATTCTTTAGTTTCTTGGTCGTTATCTAAGAGAACTTTTGCTGGTAATTTAATTTCTGGCTCTTGATTAACAAATACTGCGCCATATTTACGCAATAAAATATATTCGTAAGAACCTGATTGAGGAATTGTCGGTAATTTAATTGCAACTGCTGATAAAAATCTCTGTTGTTCGGTTAATTCAGTGTTGGGGGTAAATGGTGTAATTGGACTTGGTGAAGATGTCGAATTGGGAGAAATCAGACATTCTGCATTATTTAAGCAACTGTTGAAATTGACGCTTTGAATAACTGGTTGGTGGCGAACAATTCTATTACTCGCGGCTAAGGTAAAAGTAATCAAAAAAATAATTGTTAATAGAGATAATTTCTGCAATATCCTGTGCATGTTTACATAATTATGAAATTGTTTAAACAATTTCTTATTGTAGAGAATATTCAGTTTATTTAACGATTGATAAATAATTTTCAATTGTGGAATAGGTTAACGTGCAATTCCCAGCACATCCATGAAACTACGGTATCAGTTAAAATTGAAAATAACTCTCAGTTTGTTGACCTTGTAAGTATGACCATGCACAATTCAGTGGAATTTCAAGACGCTTTTGATGTTATTGTCGTCGGTGCAGGTCACTCCGGCTGTGAAGCAGCCCTGGCTACTGCGCGTCTTGGTTGTCGGACTCTGCTGTTGACGCTAAATTTAGATAAAATTGCTTGGCAACCATGTAATCCGGCAGTGGGCGGCCCTGCTAAATCTCAATTAACCCATGAAATTGATGCTTTGGGTGGGGAAATTGGCAAAATGGCAGACCGGACTTACCTGCAAAAGCGGATTCTCAATTCTTCACGGGGGCCTGCTGTGTGGGCTTTACGCGCCCAGACTGATAAGCGCGAATATGCAGCCGTGATGAAGGGGATTGTCGAGAATCAAGAGAATTTAACCATCCGCGAGGGAATGGTTACAGACTTAGTGCTGGGTGCTAATGATGAAGTCATCGGTGTTGAGACTTACTTTGGTGTAGCTTTCCAATGTACAGCAGTTATCTTGACGACGGGGACATTTTTGGGCGGTAAGATTTGGGTAGGAAATAAGTCAATGGCGGCGGGACGCGCCGGAGAATTTGCGGCGGAAGGCTTAACGGAAACCTTAAATCGCCTGGGTTTTGAAACAGGAAGGCTCAAAACTGGGACGCCTGCAAGGGTAGACAAGCGATCGGTAGACTATAGTAAAATGTCTCTCCAGCCGGGAGATGAAGAAGTGCGCTGGTTTAGCTTTGACCCCCAAGTCTGGGTAGAAAGAGAGCAAATGCCATGCTACATTACCCGCACGACGGCGGAAACTCATCGCCTGATTCAAGAGAATTTACATTTGTCGCCTGTATATGGTGGATGGGTAGAAGCCAAAGGGCCTCGCTATTGTCCGAGTATTGAAGATAAGATTGTCCGCTTTGCTGATAAAGAAAGCCATCAAATCTTTATTGAACCAGAAGGTAGGGATATTCCCGAACTTTACATTCAAGGGTTTTCCACAGGTTTACCAGAAAATTTGCAAATCCAAATGTTACGCAGTCTTCCTGGTATGGAAAACTGCGTGATGCTACGTCCGGCTTATGCTGTGGAATATGATTATTTACCTGCAACTCAGTGTTATCCGACAATGATGACGAAAAAAATTGCGGGGCTGTTTTGTGCTGGACAGATTAACGGGACAACAGGCTATGAAGAAGCAGCCGCCCAAGGATTTGTGGCTGGTGTGAATGCGGCGCGGTTTGTGCGCGGTCAGGAAATGATTGTTTTTCCACGTGAGCAAAGTTACATAGGGACTTTGATGGATGACCTATGTACAAAGGATTTACGCGAACCTTACCGTATGCTTACGAGTCGGTCTGAATATAGATTAATACTGCGTTCCGATAATGCTGACCAGCGATTGACTCCTTTGGGTAGGGAAATTGGCTTAATTGACGATCGCCGTTGGGAATTATATACCCGCAAACAAGCGCAGATTATTGCGGAAAAAGAACGGCTACACGGTACGCGCATTAAAGAACATGATGAGATCGGAAAAGCGATCGCATCTGATACTCAACAAGCCATTAAAGGTTCGATTACTCTAGCTGACTTATTACGTCGTCCGGGATTCCACTATATCGATCTCGATAGATACGGATTAGGAAATCCCAGCCTGAATCAGCTTGAGAAAGAAGGTGCAGAAATTGACATAAAGTATTCTGGTTATCTAGCTAGACAACAAAATCAGATTGAGCAAATTGCTCGTCAAGCCAATCGCCAGTTACCTGCTGATTTAGATTACACAACAATTGATACCCTGTCTAAAGAAGCGCGAGAAAAGTTAAGTAAAGTAAAACCACTTACCATCGGTCAAGCAGCACGTATAGGTGGCGTAAACCCGGCAGATATTAATGCTTTATTAATATTTCTGGAATTACGTAAAACCAAGAGCCAGTCAGAGTTTTCGGCTTTGGCTTCAAAAAAACTTCATGAAGCTTGAGTATAGTAGTAGGGAAGAGATGGGTATGATAGATGACATGAATCCAGAAATAGCATTATCAGCAATCTCTAGATTCTAAGTTGAATTTAATACCACAAACCAATCAACTCGTCTAGTATGGACGGAAGATTGAAAGTTTCACAAAAAATACTCATTTCCAGGCAGTAGGGGCGGTATTGAGCCGTCCTCGCAACTACCACCCACAAGCCTTATGTTAAAAGAAGCCAGCACTCATATCATTATTCCAGAACCATCAGATGAATTGATTACCAACGAGCCTTGGACGATTGAAGTCTACGCTGATGGCTTGATGGATGAAATCTTTGCCGATATCGATAATGTTCTGGATGCTACCGGGGATTACCACCACCAAACTGTGAATGTAGAGTATGTGCCTCTGCAAACAGTGAAAATGCCGCAGATTGTCTTGCCAGATGAACTACATCAATCGGTGGAAGGAGTTTCTCAAATCAGGGAAAAGACTGTCAACCCAGTAGTAGTTGATACCCCTGCGAAAAAAGCAGTTATTCGCAAGGTGAAAAAAGGTAAGAGTCCTTTTAGTGGATTAATTATTGTTGGGGCAACGATTATCGGTGTAGCGATCGCGGGCATAATCTACTTATTCAACTCCAGAGTGCTAACTTTCGCCACCTCTAAGCCCATAACATCCGCATATATCCAGGAACCGCAGCCGGAGTTACCGAAAAAAGTTGATGTTCAAGCTGAGTTGGTTGATTACATGCTAGGGGCGCTGTCAATTATTGAACAGCAACAAAGCAAAAACGATCAAAGCAACGCTACTCCGGGAAATACTACCTTGAGTGAAATTCCCAAAACAGCAGCTTTACCTGTAGTTAGCGAGCAAAAAAACCTGATTTTACCTACACCTCTAGCCGTAAATAATCCACCTCCAGCTCCAAGAATTACGAAGAACATTGTTGAGCGCATATACATACCTGTGTATCAAGCACCTGCTCCAATGCGCAACGTACCGTCTCTACTACCGCAAATTCCCAAAACTAAATCGCCTGTAGCGACTGTATCAAAAATTTCCCGTCCTGTCGCGGTTAAAAATGTTTTAACTGCCGCGCGCAAACCCGCTAAACCTGTCAGCGTTAATATGTTTGCTGCGGCTGTACGCACAGATTTGAAGCCTGTGAGTGTACGTACTGCACCAGTGGTAGTTGGGCAATCATCCAATTTGCTACCCACGTTACCAGTTGTCCCATTCCGGGCTGCACCAGCACAGATGTCTACAATGACAACATCTACAGAAGCGGTATCTACTCCATCCCTGCAACAGGCTGTGTCAGTTGTGTCACAACCTACCCATATCTTAGAGGGAGTACTAGAGTTAGGAAGCAAATCTGCGGCTTTGTTTAAAGTTGATGGGACTACACAACGCTTTACAATTGGTGAAAACATCGGTTCTAGCGGCTGGACACTAGTAGATGTAAGTAATGGGGAAGCGATCGTTCGTCGGAATGGCGAAGTCCGCTCAATTTATACAGGACAAAGACTGTAACACAATCTACAACTTTATAATTGACCCAAATGGATATTCACCATAGGTAGGGCTAATATCAATTCGTCATTCGTAGATTACGAACATCGGACATAATCTAGTGCCGAATTTTAATAACTTGATATTATGCCTTACCTACTTAATCTGATGATACCTAGATTTAACCACTAATTCCAGATAAAATATGTGGTTAAGAATTATCATCTTGAGAATTGGCTGGTGACATTCACTAGTATTAACTAGTTATTTTTGCAGAAATTATTTGCTGCTCGATTAATTTAATAAATAATACAGTATTTTCCCTTATCTGCTATCAGGGGTGTGACACCTCATTACCTGCTGAATTCAGTAATTAAACATAATTGCTGCTATGAGTTAGCTCCATACTTCTGCGTATATCTGCGGTAATTGGGCATTGGGCATTGGGCATGGGGCATTGGTTATTTTATTTTTAAATAATGTTTGCGGCATATCAATATATTTTAGAGGGCATGGCAGTGCCCATACGTGTCAACTTAAGGCGAAACCCGCTTGGCGACAACGTTCTGCCCTCACCCCCAGCCCCTCTCCCCTGGGGAGAGGGGAGCTAGAGATCCAATTCCCCTTCTCCTGGGGGAGAAGGGGTTAGGGGATGAGGGCGAGAGGGTTTTGCACAACGCCTGCCCTATATAGCTTTTAGCTTAAGTTGACACCAATGGGCACTGCCATGCCCCTACGGTTTGTCATGGGTGGGAGCGACGATCGTGAGGTTTGGCGTCAATTTATCATAGATAATTAAGATTTTTGTAAGGGCGGGGAAACCCCGCCCTTGTGTGGTTTTATTACACAACTTTACAGTGTCCAGCAAACACAAAATGTGTATCTCGGTTTCCTTTGGTTTTGTCAGGCCACTTCACCCAATAATGTTGTTCTTCAAAACGAGCGTCTAAGACTGGGTATTTTCCAGGAGCAATCTCAATTAAACTCTCTTTGGGTAAATCTGAGGATTGATCTGTAGAGGGTTTTAATACAGTTGCTGTTGTAATTTCCAAAATATGCTCTTTATCATCTTTATTGTCTTTATCAGATTTAGCTGTTTCGTCTTTAGAATCACCAATTAATCCATCTTTGATGGCTTCGGCCATTTTTTCGACATCAAAGATATCCATATCTGTTTGGGAATCACAAAAGCAGCATTCAACTAAAATAGCTGGCATTTGTGTATTTCTTAAGACGAATAAAGGTGTATTTTTGACGCCGCGATTAGCAAATCCTAATTTGACAATTTCTTTGAGAACTGATTGCGCTATTCCTGTAGAGGCGTTACTGATGGCGAAAACTTCTGAGCCATGAACTTTACCGTTAAATGCATTAAAGTGAATAGCAACATAAATATTCACATTATTTGCATTCGCTTTATTAGTTCTTTGCGCTAGAGAGTCTTTGACGGTACTAGCTGTTTTTGGGGTGCAATCAATTACTGTATGACCGGCTGCTTTTAATTTTTGCATGAGCAGTGTACCGACGGCTTTAGTTAAATCATCTTCTTTTTTAATACCTAATGCGCCTGTATCTGGTGGACAATTATGTCCCATATCAATAGCAAATTTCATATTTATCTCCTGTGTATTAGCTGAAAAATATAAGTTGTCTGTATCAGCAATTACCTATGGTAGTCCATGAGCGATCGCCTGATTGGTCAGAATAAATCGGTAATTACTGTATTTTGAGGTAAAGATAACCGTAATTTGCGGTTAAATTAGCCAAATACCGCCAATATTCTAGTTATAGAGAAGCTAGATTAGCAATTAAGGCTGAATATATCGCCTATCTCTTATCTGCTCCTCTATCACTCTGCTCTCTTTTTGTGAGCATGTGCTTGCTTAAGAGTGTAAAAGCTTACAACCAATGCTTGGGGTAAGTCCTCTCTTGTGCCAGGTTATTGAAGACTACAGCACACAGTACCAAAATTACGGAACCTTCTAATGCTGGTGTGAGCAGAAATTGCCATTGCGCTTTTGTCATCATCACGACTAATGCAACTGCTCCCGAAGGCGGGTGTAATGTGTGGGTAAACTGCATGATGCCGATGGCTGTGGCTACTGCCATTCCCATTGCCCAAGGTTCGGAACCGAAAAGATGTAAGATAGTTAGGCTAACTAAGGCAGCGATAAAATTACCGCCAATCACATTTCGGGGTTGGGCTAAAGGACTATCAGGTATACCAAAGATTAAAACGCTGGTTGCACCAAAGGGAGCCATGAGTAAAGGGGAGTTTGTTTTGACAGAGAGGTAAGCTGTGGCGGCTATACCGATAAAACTACCCAGCCAAGACCAAAAAATATGTTTATGATGGGGTTTATCTAAAGGGACTGTTCGCTTAGTACCGCAGAGCTTAACACAATAATTTTTACATCTAGATGAAATGCTTTTGTAATTGAATCTGGGTAGATAGGTGTAATTAATTCGCTCTTTCGGTAACATGCGTTTTTCAGCCTCATTAATAACCACATCAAAAAAACAACAAACTCAAAAAGTTGGCTGTACAATATTGCCTTTGGCAATCCTGAAATTGAAGAATCAACAAAGGGAATCACTGGAAGTTTTTTGTTTCAGCAATATCTTAAGTTTGTATAATTGCTGATTTTAAGTTGCACAAATTTAGCCTAAATCGCAATTTTGCAAACAAGGCTTTTACTGCATAAATCAGGATTTTTTGGGTAAGGTATCAAGTAAAAATAAGTAGTGCGAGCATCTTGCTCGCGCGAGCAAGATGCTCGCACTACAAATATTAAATTGTTCAACTTATTTTTACACGATTCCTAAGATTTACACTCACCCATGAAGACAAACTTAAGAGCTTTGTTTAATTATTATTGAATGTCATGATTACTTAACATTTTAAACTTAATATTACTTTAAATTGCCAGGAGTAAAGTTTCAAAATATATAAAAAAATTATGAAATATATAAAAGATGCTTATCAATTAAGTGTGGTAGCAGTCAAAAACCTTAAACCGCGTAGGTTGGGCTTACCGTGTGTAAACCCAACAAATCGCCGAAAATGTTGGGTTTCGTTCCTCAACTTAAATGGTTCCCTAAATATATTAAGAAAGGTAGTTAGGGATTCTATCTTTGATAGAAACTCAGTAGAGAGGCTTGTAGTTAGCCCAGTAAGGTTTAGACCTTACGAAGCTAAAAATATTTGACTATATTTTTAGTAACTATTATAAGTTATTGATAGCTATACAAGCTAGAAATTGCAAATCCCTCAAAGCATGGGCGCTTTCAGGGATTTTGGGTATTGGGTTTTTTGAGTGTTAGGTTAAATTACTTGCTTTCTTAACTACTTCCTTTAACTCCTCAAAGGAGATACTACCGTCTTTGTCTCCATGCATAGCTAGCAATTCCTGTGGGCTACTGACACCTGTTTCAGCCGAGATGATTGCACTTAAACCAGGGCTTAAAAAAAGCTCATTAATGGAGATTTTGCCATCTTGATCAATATCTAAGGTATTAAAAAGAGATTGAAGTTCTTGCTCGGTTGCCATAAGTTTCTATCTGAATTAATTTTTTAATTTAATATGTCTTAATTAAATAAACTTATATCAAAAGACGTAAAAACGGGTATCGCTGGGGCTGAGATCAGCAGTACCGCTACCTTGGAAGTCAAAAGAAGCCAGTGCGTTCGTTCGCTAGACTTGTACCGCTAACGCGGGCTTTTTAGTGGTTCAAAATAAATATATTTATTGGCGCCGACAATTTGGGCGCTGCGGAATATTTCCACTACACCAATTGTTGAGACTAAAGCCGAATCTTTCAATAGTCCAATAGTTTCATTTAGTGACCAAGAAAGGCAGAGGGCAGGAGGCAGAAGGCAGAAGGAAGAAATACAATTTTGCCCTCTGCCACAAGGGTTTCAAGCCCCTAAATTTATCAAGAAAGGCAGAGGGCAGGAGGCAGAAGGCAGAAGGGAATTCTGATTCCTGCCCTCTGCCACGACCGAAGGGAGTAAGGGTTTAAGACCCCCACCAAATTGAAAATTTGGTGGCTCTTGTTTAGGAGGGGTCAGAATCCCCTTCTAAACAAAACCTTCTGCCCTCTGCCCTCTGCCTTCTGCCTTCTTCAATTATGTAAAGCAAAAAAAAGATGTGTTTTGAGACGCGAAGCGCGAGAAATACAGCGTCCTTATTAAATCCCCTGAATTTATTTATGGGGATTCCCTTCTGCCCTCTGCCTTCGTACTTCTGCCTTCTTAAATACTCCTACACTGATGCTTCGTATACAGTGTAGGAGTATGTCATATGCTACTCATAAACATCGAACTAGATTTACTTAAGGTGTCCCAGACTTATAAATATTATTGAGTGCGGAATACACCGAAATGAGAACTCAATATCAGCTTTTGAGTACGGAATACACTGAAATGAGAACTCAAACCCCAGTTTGAGAACTCAATATCAACTTTTGAGTGCGGAATACACTGAAATGAGAACTCAAACCCCAATTTGAGAACTCAATATCAACTTTTGAGTGCGGAATACACTGAAATGAGAACTCAAACCCCAATTTGAGAACTCAATTTGCAGTTTGAGAACTCAAACCCCAGTTTGAGAACTAAAGCAAACCTTAGTTTGAGAATACTGACAGGTTAGGGAACTCTAAAAAATAAATTCATTGGTGTCAACTTAAGCTCTCTGGCTTACAGCCTGGGGCTAACGCTACATGAGCTTACCTGTGTGGGCTAAGAAAATTCAGCCCACGCAGGTAAGTTCATGTTCAATTAGCCGCACCCTTGAAGGGTGACGGCGGTAATTTGAATGACCAATGATAATATGATGCGATCGCATATCTGAACCATCAGCTTTGAATATGCGATCGCACTATAATCAAAACAGATTTACAAAGATAAACCAGTGGTAATTCGTTGCATAGCTTCTTCTACATTTTCTCGGCTATTAAATGCAGAGATGCGGAAGTAACCTTCACCAGCAGCACCAAAGCCAGAACCAGGAGTACCAACAACGTTAACGTTTTGCAGTAATTTATCAAAAAATTCCCAACTTGATAAACCATTGGGAGTTTTTACCCAAACATAAGGCGCATTGACACCACCATATACTGACAATCCGGCGGCTGTTAGCTTTTCGCGAATAATTTTGGCGTTTTCCAAATAAAAGCTGACTAATCCTTGGATTTGCGCCTGTCCTTCTGGGGAATAAACAGCTTCCGCACCGCGCTGTACAATGTAAGATACGCCGTTAAACTTGGTAGACTGGCGACGATTCCACAGTTTCCACAGTTCAACATCAGAACCATCAGCCGCTTTGGCTGTCAAAGTTTTGGGAACGACAGTTAAAGCGCAACGAGTTCCGGTGAAACCTGCATTCTTAGAAAAAGAACGAAACTCAATGGCGACATCCCTAGCACCTTCAATTTCATAAATCGAATGGGGAATTTCGGGATCGGTGATGTAGGCTTCGTAAGCAGCATCAAAGAAAATAATCGAGTTATTTGCCTTTGCATAGTCTACCCAAGCTTTCAGGTGTTCCTTACTAGCAGTTGCGCCGGTGGGGTTGTTGGGAAAGCAAAGATAAATTAAATCGACTTTCTGGTTTGGTATCTCTGCGGTGAAGTTATTCTCGGCGGTAATGGGGAGATAGACTAAGCCAGCAAACTCGCCTTTGTCGTTAGCGACACCTGTATTACCTGCCATGACATTAGTATCTACATAGACAGGATAAACCGGATCGGTAACAGCGATCGCATTATCATGTCCAAAAATTTCTAAAATATTCCCCGTATCGCATTTAGAACCATCAGAAATAAAAATTTCCGAGGCGTCGATATCCGCACCCCTAGCTTGGAAATCTTGCGCTGCAATCTTTTCTCTTAACCAAGCATAACCTTGTTCGGGGCCGTAGCCTTTAAAAGTTGCGCGATCGCCCATTTCCTCTACAGCTTGAATCATCGCTGTGCGACAAGCTTCAGGTAGAGGTTCTGTAACATCGCCAATTCCCAATCGAATAATTTTCGCATCCGGATTGGCTTGGGCAAAAGCATTTACCCGCCGTGCAATTTCGGGAAATAGGTAACCTGCTTTCAGCTTCAGGTAGTTGTCGTTAATCGTTGCCATAGTAGATTGAGAGAAATACCATCAAACAAGCTTACTGCGAACAGATTACAAATTATAAAGTTTTGCGGTAATTCTCGAATCGTATACAGCCAATGACGGTGTTAGGTTGTCTTTCATTCCATTCCTTCTAGGAATGAGATGAAAGACAGATTTTCATATAGTAGTATATATAACATTTAACTAATATAGCGATCGCCAAACCTCAAACTGTTATTTATTCTGACTTTCAATTGATTTAAAAAACTGCCCAATCTCTTGCACTGAACGAATATGATAAATATTTTTGCTACTTTCAGCCTGTGCAATATACTCACGATATTTTGGCGTCAAATATTTGTAGCATAACCACAGCACGCGGTAGCTACTTACCGAACTACTGAAGATAGGACTATTTTCCGGCCAGCCTGCTGGGGGTTGAAAGTAACCTGTAATGAACCGTTTAGTTACCCACCAAAAATGCACATATAGGGGTAAATCGATAAATACCAAACTATCCGCTTCGTTGAGTCTAGGCCAAAGAGTTTCCATTGAACCAAAGCCATCAATAATCCATTGATTATTAGCTAAAATTTCCCCATGAATGCGCTGATACTCTTCATCTGAAATTTGAGCGCCCCCTGGTTGATATTGAATTTTATCTAAAATGTATAGTGGTAAACCAGTAATTTGTGATAATCTCCGGCTGAGAGTTGATTTACCGCCTCCAGTATTACCAAACACTGCTACTTTTTTCATTAGTACTCTTCTTTGCGATTGAGTAGTCTCTTAGACTAGATTCAAGTCAAGGGCTAATATTTTCTGAAATAAAAAAAATATCAAAATTTTATTGCCGTCAGGGTAATGTCAGAATTGTGAGTTTCCAGGGGTTGCTTTGTTCTTTGTTTTCTGTTATTGGTTCCCTTGTTTTAGCCCTGTTTGGGGATTAATGCTCTTTGCTGCCCCAAGACTCGTATGATCAGAATATCAGAAACATCTTAACAGCCAGATCTTTACTGTAAAACATGGGCAGTATTTGGGAACTCGATTTTTACTCCCGTCCGATTTTGGACGAAAATCAAAAAAAAGTTTGGGAAGTCTTAGTTTGCGAAAGTCCCTTGGATGTCCGCGCCAAAACAGATGCAATGTTTCGGTATGCTAAATATTGCCCCAGTACTCAGGTAAATTCCGTTTGGTTGCGGACTGCATTGCAGGAGGCTATTGACCAAGCACAAGAAGCGCCAATTAAAATTCGCTTCTTCCGTCGGCAAATGAACAATATGATTAAAAAAGCTTGTGAAGATGTGGGAATTCCGGCTCAAGCTAGCCGGCACACTTTACTACTCAATCAATGGCTACAACAAAGAATGGAAGAGGTATATCCCAATGAACCAGGATATCAACCAGGAACTAATCCTTCAGTGCGCTTAGAAAGTCCTTTACCACAGCGCTTACCAGATGCTTTAGAAGGTAATAAGTGGGTATTTGTTTCCTTACCAGCTGGGGATTTAATGGAAATGCCAGACTGGGAAATTGGTTTTGGCGAAGCTTTTCCCTTAGAATTGGCGAAGGTATCTCCAGAAACCAGGATTCCCGGTGTCTTGATTTTTTCACCTAGAGCCTTACCGATCGCAGGCTGGATGTCTGGTTTAGATTTAGCTTATTTAAGATTTGACACGAGTGTCGGCTCAAGATTAGTGTTAGAAACTGGAGTCACAGAAAGCTGGATTTTGGCAAATATCAAGAACCCGCAAACTTTAGCAGAAGCCAAAGGTTTTGAAACTGCCAAAAAAGAAGCTAATGGCGTGCATTTTATTGGCGTACAATCAAATCCGCAAGCAGAATCTTTTGCCGGCTTTTGGCTGTTACAGGAGGTGAATTTGCCTTAAAAATCCCTACCTACAAGGATGAGGGATGAAGTCAGCAGTCAGTAGTCAGCCAGAAGACAACAAATAACTGACAACTGACACCCAAAGCGCTGTAAATTAGTGGCAGATTATGGGGGGAATTGGCATGAAGAACAACATTCAGGGTAATGATGGTCTTGACTAAATTACTCACTTAATCATCCAAAGAATAAGAACTGATATATGTCGATGATTTGGGATAATGATCTGCGTTCATCTGCGATTCAAAATCCAAAATCCACAATTTACCAAGGGTCATGGGTTCTGAGAATTTCTTACGAGATAATCTAGCGGAACATCTGCTAGAACTAGCTATCAAGTCGGGAGCAGAGGCTGCGGAAGTTTATCAATCGCGATCGCTTTCTCGTCCCATATTTTTTGAGGCTAACCGTCTCAAACAGCTAGAAACGAGCCAATCTGAAGGTACAGCACTGCGGTTATGGCGCAACGGTCGCCCCGGCCTAACTGTCGCTTATGGGAATATAGAACCACAAGCGATGGTAGAACGCTCTCTGGCCTTGAGTCAATTAAATCAGCCAGAACCCGTGGAACTGGTTGCTAACTCTGGGGTATCCTACCCAGATTTAGGTCACACCGTACCCATCGAGGTTTTGGTTAACTGGGGTAAACAAGCGATCGCTTTGGTGCGAGATGCATATCCAGACGTACTTTGCAATAGCGATTGGGAATGTGATGTGGAAAATACTAGACTTGTCAATACAGCAGGTCTAGATTGTTACTACACAGATACCACACTTAGCTGTTACATGTCCGCAGAATGGGTACGCGGTGACGATTTTCTCAGCGTTTCTGACGGTCAAACTCAACGGGACGAATTAGACCCGGAGAAATTAGCCTATCAAATTTTACAAAGGCTAATTTGGGCGAGAAACAACGTCCCAGCCCCTAGCGGTCGAGTACCCGTGTTGTTTACCTCAAAAGCTGCTGATATGCTTTGGGGTACAGTACAAGCAGCTCTCAATGGCAAACGAGTTCTCGATCAAGCTTCCCCTTGGGCCGATCGTTTAGGGCAACTTGTCGTTGCACCTAACCTGACACTCTACCAAGATCCGCAAGCCGGGCCTTACAGTTGCCCTTTTGATGATGAAGGTTGCCCGACTAATTCTTTAGTATTTATTCAAGATGGAGTATTGCAGAATTTTTATAGCGATCGCACTACTGGGCGTCAACTAGGTACTGGTAGCACAGGTAATGGTTTTCGCGCCAGCTTGGGTAGTTATCCCTCTCCTGGGTTATTTAATTTCCTTATTCAGCCCGGTTCTGCATCACTACCAAATTTAATTCAGCAAATGGATGATGGCTTAATTGTCGATCAAATGCTGGGCGGTGGTAGTGGCATTTCTGGTGACTTTTCTATCAATATTGACTTAGGTTACCGAGTCCAAAATGGTCAAGTAATTGGTCGCATTAAAGATACAATGGTTGCCGGCAATATCTATTCAGCCCTAAAACAATTAGTCTCTCTCGGTAGCGATGCTGATTGGAATGGCTCTTGTTATACTCCCTCCCTCATAGTAGAAGGGCTGTCAATTACGAGTAGAAATAAATAAATTGGGCATGGGGCATGGGGCATGGGGCATTGCTCAAGAGTCAAGAGTCAATAGTCAAGAGTCAATGGTCAATAGTCAAGAGTCAATGGTCAATAGTCAATGGTCATTGATTTTCCTCCTTGTCCTCCTTGTCTCCCTTGTCCCCTTTCCCTTGTCTCCCTGCCCCCTCCTCTGCTCTAAATCCTGGGAATTTCTCCCACTGTCTGCTGTGGTGCGATCGCCATATTCGCTAAAATACTTTGAAAGTTTTCCATCATCGCTACAATCGTCTGACGCTCAAATAAATCGCTGTTGTATTCCCAAGTAGTTTTAAATCCGGTGGTAGTTTCTGCGATGGATAAAGTTAAATCGCACTTGGCTGTAGTTGACTCTGTAATTATCGGGGTGACAGTTAATCCTGGTAGTTGCCAAATTTGCGGCGCAGTTTCTAAATTAAACATGACTTGCAAGGGATTTTGGCTGAGAGGATTTTCGGGCAGTACATTATTTAAGAGTTGCTCAAAGGGAACCTCTTGATTCGCATCAGCACCAGTCACGACTTGCTTGACTTGCTTGAGTAGTTCGCTAAAACTGAGATGTTCTTGAATGTGAATCCGCAATACCAAAATATTAGCGAATAAGCCAATCAGGTTTTGGGTATTTTGCTGGCGGTTAGGAACAGTAGAACCAATGAGAATATCTTCGCGATCGCTGTAGCGATATAGTAAAGTCACAAATGCCGTTAGCAATGTCATAAACATTGTCACATCTGCTGTCTGACTTAGGGTTTTTAATTTTTCCCACAACTCGACATCAATATCACAATGCAAGCTACTACCCTTGAATTTTGGCGGTAATTTTCGGGGTTTGTCTGTAGGTATTTCTTGTAACTTGCGCACGCTGGCTAATTGTCGATTCCAGTACTTAATTTGTCGTTGTAATACTGGTGTGGTCAATAAATCCCACTGCCATAGAGTATAGTCTACATACTGAATTGGCAAATCTGGTAATGGTGATGTATCGCCTGCACAGTAAGCTGCATACAAACTAGACAATTCTTGGCGGAGAATTGCTAGCGACCAGCGATCGCAAACAATATGATGTAAAGTCAGTAATAGTACATATTCTTGTTGCGGTAATTGTAACAACTTAGTACGAATCAACGCATCGCCAGCTAAGTCAAAAGGTATATGGGCTTCGATTTTCGCGAGTTGATGTGCTGTGTTTTCTGGGTCTGGAGAATTCTGTAAATTGATAATATGTAGGTTGACAGTGGGAGTAAGATTAATTACCTGTACTGTTAAACCCTTAACTACCTGAAAGTTAGTCCGCAAGCTGGCGTGACGTTGGACAATTTCGCGGATACTGGACTCTAGAGCCGGAATATTTAAATTACCAGCAATGCGCATTGCCAAAGGCATATTGTAAATAGCATTTTTGCCTAGCAACTGATCGAACAGCCACAGCCTAGATTGGGCAAAAGATAAAGGAAACTCTGTTTGTCCTGCTGAAACGGGAGTAATTGTCGGTACTGTTTGTCCTAAATCAGTTTGGCGATAACTGGTAATTAACTTTTCTAGTTCAGCTACTGTAGGCGCTTCAAACATACATCGCCAAGGAAGTGTCACCTGATAAGCTTGGCGCAATCGGAAAATAACTTGCATCGCTAACAGAGAATTACCACCCATAACAAAAAAGTTGTCGTGAACGCCAATCTCTTCTTTACCTAAAATGCTGGCAATAATATCAGCAATTACAGCTTCAGTTGGCGTTCTTGGGGGAATAAATTTATGCTCTTGATGTTCTGGCTCTAAATTATGATTTGCTTTGGCATTTTGACTCTGATAACTGCGAATTTTCCCTTGCTGATGAATTGGTGACAACAACTCAATATTGCCATTAGCTAAATAACGGGCGAATTCACCAGTTTTATATAAAGTTGCACCAGCTTGAGAGTTAAATGGATGGGGAATAAAAACTGTTGCTGTTAACTCTGGATTTTGGTAGTAACCTGTTGCTAGCCCATCGCCACCAATGTATAGTTCCCCTGGGATACCCATCGGTACTGGTTGTAATTGAGCATCAAGCAAATAGATTTGTGTATTATCAATAGGACGACCAATAGGAATAGTCGTATCAATATCAGATGTCTTTGTGATTGGATAATAACAAGTTACAGATGCATTTTCACTGACCGAATAAACATTAATCAGATTTAATTTTGGCGCAGCTTGCAGCAGTTTTTTCACATGAGCAACAGATATGACATCTGTAATTAAAACTTGCTTTAACTGAGTTAATTCTGCTAGTTTTTTATCTACCATCAACTGAAATAATTCGCCTCTCAGCCATATAGTTGTTACCCGATTTTGGCTGATAGCTTGGGCTAACTCTAGCAAGCTAGGTGTATGCTTAGGAAGCATAATTAAACGCCCACCATTAAGTAAGCTACCCCAAATTTCTAGAGTTGCTTCATCAAAAATTATGGGAGCTAATTGGAGAATAACTTCTGCGTTACTGAAGTTGGCATAATTATTCCCGATGACCAAATTGACTACACTACGATGGGTAATGCTCACACCTTTTAGTTGACTATTAGCACCAGTTTGATAGATGACATAAGCCAGATTTGCTGATGTTACTGGTACTGTAGGATTTTCTTGGGGTGATTGGTCGATAATATCTGCTTCTGTGACTAAGCAAATTAGATCTGCTAGTTGCGGAGGTATATTTGCTAGTAAATGTGTTTGCGTTAGCAGAAATGATATTTGAGTTGCTTCTAAAATTAATCCCAAATTTCCTTGAGAAGCGCTGGGATCTAGAGGTAAATAAGCACCCCCGGCTTTGAGAATTCCCAAAAGTCCGATAACTTTCCACAGAGAAGATTCTACACAAATACCTACTAGGGTTCCTGACTGTACGCCCAGAGATTTTAAGTAATGGGCTAGTTGATTGGCTAGTTGATTTAATTGTTGATATGTGAGTTGTTGTTCTGCAAAAACTACAGCCACAGCATCGGGTGTCAGTTTTACCTGCTGGGTAAATAGTTCATGAATGCACTTATCTTGAGGATATTCTGTAGAGTGAGGAGTACATTCTGCTAATAATTTATGTCTTTCCTTGGCTGTTAATAAAGGTAAATCTCGCAGTTTTTGCTCTGGATTGGTGAAAATTTCTCCTAATAAATTTTGATAATGACTGTGCATATTAGTCATCATCTCTGAGTCAAACAAATCAGTGCTATATTCCCAAGCCAAATAAAAATCACTATTTGATTCGATGATTTTCAAATTAATGTCAAATATTCCGCCTCTTTGCACTCCTAACTCTGATAATACTTCTATATTCAGGGCTGAATTTATGGGATATTTTGCATCATAAAAGTGACAATGTTTATGCCAAGTAAAGCAGGTAGAAATGAGAGGAAAGCGAGTGCGATCGCGCTCATTATTTAATTTTTCCACTAATAATGAGAAAGGCACTTCCTGATGCTTAATTGCTTCAATTACTAGACTACGTACTTGGTTAAGCAATTCTTTAAAAGTCGGGTTATCAGGTAAATAACAGCGTAAGACAGAGATGTTAGTAAAGTGACCTACAACTTTTTGAAAATCTTTCCTGACAGTCCTACCTACCATTGGCGCTCCTAACAGAATTTCTTCTTCGCCTGTATAGCGGTAAAGTAAAGCTACAAATGCTGCCAGTGTAATGGTATAAAGGGAGGCTCTTTGAGTTTTCGCTAGCTGTTTGATTTGGTTAATTAATTCTGCATCTAATTTAAAGATGATGCTATCTCCCCGATAAGTTTGTTTGCGGGGATGAGAATGAATACCAGGCCAATTTAAATTTGGTAATTCACCTGCTAGCTGTTCTTGCCAATATGCCCAAAGTTTATCTTGAGTATTTGCTAGCATCTCATTTTGCCAGCGAACATAATCTGTATATTGATATTTGGGAAAAGGTAGACTCACAGAATCTAATGATTCCGGATTAATTTCAGCAGAGTATAAAATCTCAAATTCTTCGAGTAGCAAATCTAAAGACCACATATCCCCAGCTATGTGGTGCATGATAATTAATTGAATATTTCCTTGGGGATTATTGTTAAATAACTTGACCTTTAATACTGGCCCGGATTCCAGGTCAAAAATAACATTTGTGGCTAAATGAATTTGTGCCTTTAAATCTGCTTCACACCAAGTAGAAGCATTTATTACCTCTACATTAACTTCTTGATGAGAGTTAATTTGTTGTACTGGTTGACCATTACGAATTGTATAAGTAGTCCGCAGAATTGTATGGCGATTGAGAATTTTTTGCCATACTTTTCTCCAAGCTGCTAAATCTACATCTGAGTTAATTCGTGCTACAAGATAAATATTGTTAGCAACACTGTCTGGTGCTATTTGGTAGATGAACCATAGAGCTAACTGTCCGTGAGATAGTCCATAAAAACATGTGGTTGCTGCTAATAAATTGTACGAATCACTCTCAGACTGCTGCAGGATGGCGACTATTTCTGCTTCTTGCTCTCGCAGTTGAGCTAGCAGCTTAGGAGAGAGATTCTCTCTAACGGCTTCATAGCGTAGGCTGTTGCCCTCTGTCCAGAGCTTTACGTTAAGATAGCGTAGCTCTAACAACAACTCATCAACTGTTTTCATGAATACGATTTTCCTTCCTTTACGGAACCCACAGATCTAGCAATCCTATTTAAGTTGTGAAATTAGAAATTAGTATATGTATTAGTATCTGCAGTATGCTTATGGCTGGTTATGGCGTAGCCTAACGTACCAAAATTTCGTTGTACTATTTGTATTTTTACGTATAGTACAGGGCAGAGTAAAAATGGAAAATTAGCCAAAAAATGGCTGTTGCCACAATATAAAAACCTATTGGGAGAAAATCGTCAGTATAAGTACCAGTTTTTTATTGTATGTGTGTTTTTACTCAGTTTTTTTACGGAAAAATAGGGGAATTATCAAATATTTGGTATTTGGCAGTCAACAGACGCGATGAATCGCGTCTCTACAATTGATGCAATATCATTTTGCCGCCTGTCGTTCTAGACTGGCTTCGATTGTACTGTTGAGAAAATGACCAGCAAGAATAGCACTACTTAAATAGTAGGAATCATCTGATAATTGATGCAGGGTTTCAAATCCGCTACGACGTTGGCGATCGTTTAGTGCCCAATAACGCTGCACAATGGTTGATACTCCAATCAAACCTTCGCCTTCTACTTGTCCTAAGGTATTATGTTGCAATAAAAAAGTATACTGACGCTCTCCATTATCTAAGCGTCCTTTATACTGCAAAGAAATGTCTGAGCGATCGCTATTTGGAAATATTAGCTTTGTCGCCATCGTAAACCAATTATCCCGATTCCAAGCCACCAAAATCATACCCTTGACATTAATCGGCATACTATTGCGTTCTAGCCAACTTCCTTGTAATGTCCAACGTCCGGGTTGCATTAAAAAAGTATGAGCCACCTTGTTATGTTCCTTGTCTCGCTCGAATACCGCCAAGACACTAAATATATATATGACAGGCGCAAATGTCAGGCGGTCAATAAATCCAAGTATAGCCTTCAGCAATTTGCAGTGCTAATCTTAACTCAGCATTTGGCTGCTGCATAGCAATGGGCGGGGAAACCCTACATTATGCCCAATGCCCAATGCCCAATGCTCTATGCCCTATGCCCAATATTAATTTCTCCTAAAAGTACTTCTTTGGGTGCGCCTGTAGCGCTGGGGAGGTTTCCGGGAATGTCTAATTGTCGCCAATAAGCTAACACTGCAAAGGCGATCGCTTCTTTAAAATCTGCACTCACACCAGCTTCATCTGTGGTTTCTACGGGTATAGATGGTAATAAAAACTGTAAGCGCTGTTTTAAATAAAGGTTGCGGCTACCACCACCACATAACAAAACGCGATCGGGTAGTTGGGGTAAAAAGGTGCGATAACTATGAACTATTGAAGCGGCTGTGAGTTCTGTTAGGGTTGCCATAATATCGGCTGCGGTGAGTTGGTAGGCTTCAGCATCTTGTAAACACTGCTGCAAATAAGCAACACCAAATAATTCTCTACCAGTGGATTTCGGTGGTGGTAATTGAAAGTAATCTTGGGCTAGCCATTGTTCTACTAACGGCTGACAAGGTGTGCCAATTGCTGCTAACTGCCCATTTTCATCGTAAGTTTTAGCACCATTAGTCAAATGTTCTACAGCTAAATCTAACAAGCTATTTCCCGGGCCTGTATCCCAGCCGCGCATTTTTTCTAACCAATTATCGCGGCGCGGTGGTATATAAGCAACATTACCAATCCCACCGATATTTTGGATACACCTTGCTTCTTGGGGATGACTGAGCAAATAAGCATCCACTCGCGGCACTAAAGGCGCACCATGTCCACCAATGGCAATATCCGCAACACGAAAGTTACTTACCGTTGTGATTCCGGTTACATGGGCAATTAATGCACCGCGTCCAAGTTGCAAAGTGTAACCCAAACCAGAATTTTTCCCTGCTCCAGGTCGCCGAGCGGAGTCGAGGCAGGGTGGTCGGTGGTAAACTGTTTGACCGTGAGAACCAATTAAACTAGCTGCCTGATGACCAATTTGAATATTTTCGGCAGCTTGCGCAAACGCAAAAGCGATCGCATCATCGATTTGTGCTAATTCTGCCATTGAAATGGCTTCTCCCGCACACAATGCCAAGATTTTCTCCCGCAGTTCTGGGGGATAGGGATATGTTGCACCAGCAAGTAACTCAACTTTTAAATCTAACTCTCGTCCAGTAATTTCTACTACAGCAGCGTCTATCCCATCTACAGATGTACCGCTAATTAAACCGATAACTTTAGTCATAAATAATACTTTTATATTTGATGATTGAGGCTCAAAATCTCATCATATTGCCCCAACAATGATGTTTTTATGCAATTACTTTGCTATTATTAAATCATGTTGTAATCCATTTTCCTCATAGCATTCCTCAATTATTCACAAATATCTATCTTCCTTATCCTCCCTGTCTGACTTGTATTTAGATATCAAATAGGATGGCTATATGCATTAATTGGCTGGGAGTTTTGTAGGTATCTTGTACAGGATCAACTTAAACCCAGCCATTATTAATATATTGTCTAGGTTGATTTTACCATTACAGAATTTCTTTCAATTTTAGCAATGTAAGTTTTGAGGGGTTTTTTAGCTGGGCCTTTTTGTACCTTACCATCAACAGCAAATTCTGCTGAGTGACAGGGACAAGTAAATTTTTGCCCTTCAGGTTTCCAGGTTACGGTACATCCTTTATGGGTACAAGTTGGGTCAACAGCTATTAATTTTTCACTTTTAGATGTGCCAATGATTAAAACAGAACCAAGCGGTGAATTTTCCACCAATAATTGGCCAGTTTCATCTAGTTGAACCCCAGTACCTACTGTTTGCCAATCGCTAGGTTCAGCAGATGTTCCGGCTCTAGTTGGTTTACATAAGGCAGCAATGACTATGGGTAGTGAAGTAGCTAACCAAGTTAAACCTACCCAATGGATAAAATCACGACGTTTCATATTTGGTGCAATAATCTAGCAATTAGAGAAATTTGTGATTTCACAGTCAGTATTCTGATTTTATTGACTATCAACTTATTTATCTAAGTAAACATCTGGTCGATCGGCAATTCTTCTCAGTATTACTGACTGTAAAGTGATATTTTGAGTAAAATTGAGCAACGCACAATTATTTATAGACAAGTATATAGTAATCTCTAGAATCTAGTCATAATTACTGCTATTTTTAATAAAAATTATTTAATTAAAATGTAAGAAAGTTTTGTTGATCAAACTCAAGTATCTCTATTAATATGAGCTTGTAGTAATTGGGATTGTATTCCTAATATAGATTAATTTGCCCAATTACTTGTGACTCACAATTTTATATGCAGTATTTATTCAAGATTAAATATCTACGTAAGCAATGGGTAAAAAGCCTAGTAATACTAAGCACATGCATTATTAGCTTTTTGTTAGCGCAGATACTATCAATCACTATGTACCCATCAAATTCTTTATCTCAGGCGCAGGAGGTGTCGGCTTTACCACCTTGTTCAGCAATTCCCCGCTTACTTGAACCGCCAGATCCCAATGCTCTAAGTAAACCACCAGCACCAGCTGTACCACAATCGGCTCCTGCGCCGAAAATAGATAGAGTAGGAATGCCAAACAACTATCAAAATAACTACAAATTAATCTATGTAGTTGATAAACCAGACAGTAATCAAGTGCGCGTGATTTGTGGAAATAATCTTGCGGTGTCTGCCAAGCTAGGAGAACCTTTTCCTTACGGCAGTATATTCGTTATGGAAATTTACCGAGCGAAACAAGACTCACAAGGCAATGTTGTGAAAGATGAAAAAGGGCAATTTATTAGAGAAGCCCTAGCAGCAATTTATGTCCAACGTAAGGAAAAAGGTTTTGGGGTTGATTATCTTGAAAATCGTAGTGGTGAGTGGGAGTATATTGGTTATCAACCCGATCAAACATATTGGCCAACCGGTGCGCCAGGAAAGACTAATGCTTGTGCGGCTTGTCACTTGAAACTAGTAGGTAAGGATCAAGATTTTGTGTTTAGCCAAAATTGAGCATTAGCTATAAAGCATGGGGGAAGCAGTGCGTTACTATCTTCTTTATTTTCTCTGCTTCCTTTAGCTGTTTCCTTGTTACCCAATTTCTGCGACTGATGGCATTTGTTTTTGCATGGTTTTGAGTAGAGTTAAAGCTTTTTCATAAGCTTGCTTCTCTCCCCGATGATCAAAGAAATCTGATGCTGTTTGTAAATCCGCGATCGCTCCTTGATAATACCCTAGTTGATAGCGAGCTACACCGCGATTTACATAAGCCATACCATTACTGGGATTGAGGCGAATAACGTGGGAAAAATCCCGCAACGCCCCAAAGTTATCGCCTTTTCTCCCGCAAGCGCAACCTCGGTTAAAGTAAGCTCTGTCATCTTTAGCATCAAGCTTAATTGCCATAGTAAAATCAGCCATCGCCCCTTCAATATCTTGCAACTCTAACTGCGCTAAACCTCTGTCATTATAGATATCTGCAAGTACTACAGGGGTTGAAGTAGGAATTTGACTCAGGGCTAAATTATAATCAGCTATGGCCTGGGAATAATCACCTGTAGCTGCATAGGCTAGAGCTAGATTATAGTATGCACGAAATTCATGAGGCTGAAGTGCGATCGCTTGTTCGTAATCGGCTATGGCTGCGGGATAATCTTGTTGTCTGTAGTTTGCTAATCCCCGATTGAGATAAGCTTGGGCGTTTGTCGGTGATAAATTGATGGCTACCGTACAATCTGCGATCGCCTGATGGTATTGTTGTAAGTGGAGATATGCCAAACAGCGATCGCTATAAGCTTGATGAAAATCGCCTTGCAGTTTAATTGCTTGGTTTAAATTCGCGATCGCTTGTTGATAATCACCATGCTGAATCTCATTTACCCCTAACTCAAAAAATTCCCTGGCTGTAGTTTGGGTTGTAGTTTGGGTGTGAGATAATGGTGCAGCGTTGGCAGCGTGCGTGCAAAAAGTGAAGGTAAAAACTGCGATCGCACTTAGAAATAATCGCCAAAAATCATTCATAAGCAATATATTTACTAATTCGTAGTTCGTAATTCGTAATTCGTAATTAAATCGGTACAAACCTCAATTAAATTTCCAGATTTGCTTCAGAGGTTTCGGAGCCAGCACAGATTTTAACTATGAATTTCCTACTCAGTAAGTAGACGAAAATCACCACAACTATTTTACGAAACTTAAACCGACTTGAAACCCTTACCAAGGACAATTGTACAGACAAGGGTTCATCGCGTCTCTGAATTCATCGCGTCTCTGACAAATGACAAATAGCTATCTTTAATTGCACCGCCCTACTTAGACCAATACAATTAGCGGGACAATCAGCCCCGCTAATCATAATTTGTGCAGCAAACAATGAGTAAATTACCTGGTTTTATTTCCAGTTTTTCTCATTAGCTTGTTGGAGAACATAAGCTGCTACATCTTCAATTTGAGCAGCCTTTAACCGACCTGAAAAAGCAGGCATAGCACCTTTACCCTTTGTTACTTGAGCAATAATTGCTTCTGCTGAGTTCATCTCAAACTTATCCAATGCCTCTTTTTTCAGACTTTTTTCAGCTTTAACTAAATTCTTGCCACCTGCATGACAAGAAGCACAATTAGCTGCAAATATCTTAGCGCCACTAGCAGCATCTCCAGCTAAAGCGGGACTACTGAAGGCAAAGGTGAAGATGGTAATGCCCAACAGTAATACGGAAATAATTTTCTTCATTTCGTGTTCTCTATGAAACAAAAGCATGATCGGTGATCTATCCTCCATAATTGTCAGTTGAGGCGTTCACCTTCGTCAAAAGACAGGCTGTCATACTTCATGCAAATCCTTACCTGAACTAGGTTTTCCGGTTTTTACTTTTCAGCCACTTCATATCATAATTCGTGTCTGTTTTTAAAATATTAACTTTTGTAAAAGTTAACACTCAATAATTAAAAAAACCTGAAGAAACAGAAGCAGAGGGATAGGGAAGGGAAGGGAAGGGAAGGGAAGGGAAGGGAAGGGGGACAAGGAGGACAAGGAGGACAAGGAGGATAAGGAGGACAAGGGGGATAATTGTACAGACAAGGGTTATCGCGTCTCTAAATAAATGCCGAATGCCCCATGCCCTATTTTTTTGCTAATTGCGTCAGCGCATCTTCTGTGATGCGGCAAATTCGCCAATCATCTAAAATAGATGCGCCCATAGTGCGATAGAAATTTTGCGCAGGCTCATTCCAATCTAAAACGCTCCACTCTAAGCGCCCGCAATTACGCTCAACAGCGATTTGAGCTAATTTGGTTAAAAGTGCCTTACCAATACCTTGACGGCGATATTCAGGGACAACGAACAAATCTTCGAGATAGATACCAGGCTTGGTCAAGAAAGTAGAATAATTATGAAAAAACAGCGCAAAGCCTACAGCTTGCCCTGCATACTCGGCTAATATTGCCTCAATATATCTAGGCGAACCAAATAGATGCTCTTTGAGAGCCATAGCATCGCCAGTTACAGCATGAGATAATTTCTCATACTCGGCTAATTGCTGAATTAAGTCAAATAAAACACTGGAATCTTCAGGTTCGGCAAAACGCAAAGTCAAATCGCTACGCGCAGTCATGAGGTTATAGTCAACAGTCCATAGTCAATAGTCAATAGTCCAGAGTCCAAAGTCAATAGTCCAGAGTTAACAGTCCAAAGTCAATAGTCCAGAGTCAATAGTCAAAGGACTAATAAATAACTATTGAGCAATAACGATTAACCATTGAACATTAACGATTAATCATTGACCATTAACGATTAACCATTGAGCAATAACGATTAACCATTGACCGTTGACTATTGACTATTGACCATTGACCATTGACCATTGACCATTGACCATTGACTACTTAAATTAACCACCCTTTTAAGCGTTTGGCAATATGGGGACGGCGTAATTTACGCATGGCTTTACTTTGAATTTGGCGCACTCGTTCGCGAGAGAGATTAAACATATTGCCAACTTCTTCTAAGGTGCAGGGTTCGCTGGTGGTTAACCCATAACGTAAAGAAATGACATCTTTTTCTCTTGGGGTTAACACATCTCCCAACACTTCCCAAATCTCCTGACGCATCATGTGTTCGTTCATTTTTGCTTCTGGAGATTGGTTATCTTCATCCTCTAATAAATCCATTAATTCCGTGTCTTCTTCTTTCCCCACACGGTGATTTAAGGATAGTGCTTGACGCCTGAGTTGTTGTAATTGGCGTAATTGCTGTACATTCATTTCCAAAGCTTCTGCCATTTCGGCTTCGGAAGGATTGCGAGAAAATTTTTGTTTGAGTTCCCGTTGCGCTTTTTTAAGTTTGTTAAGTTTTTCAACAATATGAATAGGTAGGCGGATGGTTCGCGCATCATTAGCGATCGCTCTAGTAATCGCTTGTCTAATCCACCAATAAGCGTATGTCGAAAATTTATATCCTTTATCTGGATCGAATTTTTCTGTAGCGCGATTTAAACCCATTGCGCCTTCTTGAATTAAATCTAGAAAAGGTACTCCGCGATTAAGATATCTTTTGGCAATGGAGACGACTAAGCGCAGGTTAGAGCGAATCATTTTGCGTTTCGCCACTCGACCTTGATACAATCGGCTTTCTAGCTGCTTTTCTGTCATATCTAACTCAGCAGCGATTTGTGCTTTGGTCGGTTGCTGCTCTAAGCTAGATTGTAAAGATTCTTGGATATTTCTGAATTCTTCTAAAAATCTGACTCGCCTTGCTAATTCCACTTCTTCGTCGGGTTTTAGCAAGGGATAACGCGCCATTTCTTTAAAAAACGCGCCTACAGCATCGTCATGCTCGGTTTTATTGTATCCCGATGGACGAGCGGCTGCCATTTCATCACCATCACGTTCTTCTGATTCCACAGTTTCGGGAATAGAAGAATCGTCATCCGCCACTGCTTCTAAACTCTCAAATGATTGTTCTTCAATTTCAGCAGCACTTTCTACTAATATTTCCAGTGTTCCCAATTCAGCAATATTCATAACGTTCCTTTAGGGATTGTTGCTTTGTTTGGTACATAATTCAGTGACAGCTGCTTGCTTGAGGCTTGGTAGTTTCCCTAAGGGAGAAATGCACGTGTCCGGTAGCAAAACAAAAGTTTATGCTAATTTCTCATTAGAAGTTAAAATCAATGTCTAGCTGTCAATGCTTGGTTCTTGCTAGATCGACTCATAACAATACTGGCCTATGCACCCACCAAATATCTCCTCAGCTCCCCTATATATATTCCTCATTCTTTTCTCGATTGCTAAATATGTCAAATTTCCTCAAACTTTCTCAACCTTAACTCAGATAAAAGTTTCAGCTAAACTGCCGAAAAGATTAAATTTTTATTTAATTTTTTAAACTTTTTTAGACTGTTTTGGTTGGCAGTGATGTTAAAAATCATAGCTTACTGCTGAGTTGATTGGGGTTGATTAAGTTTGATGACAGACACAAAATTAGCAATTTAAAAATGGGAATAAATTGTTTATTTGTATAAAAGCATCTCATATACATAAACTATTGAATATCTATCGATAGGGTGAAAATCTGATACCCTACCTAGTAGATATACCAATTGTTTTGAGGATAGTAGAGAAAATGCTTTTGCTGTGTATCGGGGTTATTAATTACTTACTGCATGTATAGTTGAGTGCAATTTGGTGATGTGGAAGATATAAGAGGAAACTTATCAAGTATTATAAGGGATAAAAGTATTGCGAATTACAGTTTATGTCATGGGGCGCAAAAAGTTAAATTATTAGGCAAAATTTGCTAGTTGACAAACCTGAGAATAGCCAAAGAAAAATTTATTTATTAAATCAGAACTTATGTATATTGATGGCGTAAATTTATCCCGTTTGGTAGTACATGAACCTGGAGAGTCTTATCAATTACAAGCAAATATCAATCGGTGGGTTGAAGTGTTGGTAGATTGTCCGGGAAATTTGGGGTTATTTACCTATCGATTACCACCCCAGTTAGAAATAAAACCAGGTGATATTTTAACTGTACCTTTTGGTACGCAACAAATTGGCGGGATTGCCATTCGCTTATTGACACAGCCTAATAGTGATATTCCGCTAGAAAAAATCCGAGATGTAGAAGATGTGGTTAGTGTAGGATTTTTTCCTGTTGGTTATTGGGAATTGTTGAATAAAGTAGCGACATATTATTACACTCCGTTGATGCAGGCGATTAGGGTAGCTTTACCACCAGGATTATTAGGGCGATCGCAGCGACGGATTCGATTAACTACTTTCGGAAAGCAAATTACCAAAAATGATAGTGAAAGCAATAATGTCCTAACTCAGTCCCTATCTCCTGCGGCTACATTTATTAGTTCTACAGCCCAGCAAATTCTCCAACTTTTGCAAGCTCATCCATTAGGCGATTACAGTTTTATCTACCTACAACAAAAAATCAAATCGGCTCATCGGGGAGTGAGAGAGTTAAAGCGATTTGGTTTAGTAGAAAGTTACTTAGAACCGCCAAAATTAACTCGCCCCAAATTACAGAAAGCAGTTACGCTCATAGACACAATTGATGCTGATTTAACTCCTCGCCAACGGGAAATTATTGAAGTCTTGCGCAGGCGTGGGGGTGAGTTATGGCAGAATGAATTATTGCAGATTTGTCATACTAGCGCCTCTGTCTTGAAGACGTTGGCAAATAAAGGCTACATAATTATTGAAGAAAGGGAAGTATTACGGGCAGAACAGGGGCCTGTAGTTAGTAGCGATCGCCCTAAATCCTTAACTGTGGATCAATCTAACGCTTTAGCTAAGATCCAAGCGCTTAATGGCTATACTCAAGTGTTGTTACATGGCGTTACAGGTTCGGGAAAAACTGAAGTTTACTTACAAGCGATCGCACCTTTATTATCTCAAGGTAAATCCGCTTTAGTTTTAGTCCCTGAAATCGGACTTACACCCCAGCTAACCGATCGCTTTCGCGCCCGTTTTGGTAGTAAAGTTAGCGTCTATCATAGCGCTCTCTCCGATGGCGAACGTTACGACACTTGGCGACAAATGCTTACAGGGGAACCCCAAGTAGTCATTGGTACCCGCAGCGCCATTTTTGCGCCCTTACCTAACTTGGGTTTAATTATCTTAGACGAAGAACACGACAGCAGTTTTAAGCAAGATTCCCCCATCCCCACCTACCATGCGCGTACAGTGGCGCAATGGCGTGCTGAAATCGAAAATTGTCCTTTAATTTTAGGTTCAGCCACACCTTCCTTAGAAACTTTAGTGAGTTTGGGAAATCTAGGAGAAGAAAATCCTTCCGGTTCCTCTCTTTATCTCTCCCTACCGCAGCGCATCAACTCGCGCCCTTTACCACCAGTAGAGATAGTAGATATGCGGCGAGAATTACAGGAAGGAAATCGTTCCATATTTAGTAGATCCCTACAAGAAGCTTTACACCAGCTGCAAGAAAGACAACAACAGGGAATATTATTTATCCATCGTCGGGGACACAGTACTTTTGTGTCTTGTCGCAGTTGTGGCTATGTATTGGAATGTCCGCACTGTGACGTATCTTTAGCTTACCACCACACCGAAGACGGTGCGCCGCAACTTTTGCGTTGCCATTACTGTAATTATGCGCGATCGCATCCCAAATTCTGTCCCGATTGCGCCTCTCCTTACCTGAAATTCTTTGGTAGCGGTACACAGCGAGTCGCCCAAGAATTATCTCGTCAGTTTCCCGAACTCAAATACATTCGTTTTGATAGCGACACCACCCGCAACAAAGGCGCACATCGTACCCTCCTCACCAGATTTGCTAACGGAGAAGCACATTTATTAGTGGGTACGCAAATGCTCACCAAAGGTTTAGACTTACCCCAAGTAACATTAGTGGGGGTAGTTGCGGCTGATGGTTTGTTGCATCTTTCTGATTATCGCGCCAGCGAGCGCGCATTTCAAACCTTAACCCAAGTCGCTGGGCGTGCTGGTAGAGGTGAAGATCCTGGTAGAGTCATTATCCAAACTTACAACACAGAACATCAGGTAATTGAATCAGTCACAAATCACGATTATCAATCTTTTTCTACTGCTGAATTAGAACAAAGACAAGCCCTTGATTATCCTCCCTACGGTAGGTTAATTTTATTGCGGTTGAGCAGTTTAGATCCTATTCAAGTCCAAAATACAGCGCAAATCATCGCCACAAAATTAAATACAGGCAGAGGATGGGAAATTTTAGGGCCAGCACCAGCTAGTATTTTACGAGTAGCGAATCGTTATCGCTGGCAGATATTAATTAAATTTGCTGCTGATGATTTACCGAATTTACCAGACTGGGAAGAAGTGCGATCGCTATGTCCGCAATCTGTGAGCTTGACAATTGATGTCGATCCATTAAATATTATGTGAAATTGGTTTTTACGGCACATCAATATATTCTAGAGGGCATGGCACTGCCATGCCCCTACCATCTGTTCTATTCTTTTTTATCCTAGTAGCTTTCATCGATATATTTTGAGAAATCAAATATCAGTCTGATAGCAATCCTAAATCATTGGTGAAACTTACAAACTCTCAGTTTTTTTCTCTTATCCTTGGCGTACTTGGCGTACTTGGCGGTTCATTAAAAAAATCTTTTCACAACTCAGATAGTATTGCTACATATAACTAAGTCAGCGAAAAAAACTAAACTAGATTACTAAATGTAAATATATTGTAAACTCTTCCCCATGACAAAGCCCAAAGCCTAAAGGCTGGTTTTCTCCCCCGATCGCTTTGTCAGCAGGATAAAGGAGAAATCACAAATAAAAATTTTTCGCCAAAAATTTAAATATGCCATATAATTTTTTGCTAACTTCTGTTTTTGTCGCAGCTAGCTAGGAGAAACTGTGTCCAGTGATACTTTACAACAAGAAGATAGTGTAATAAAAATAGCATCACCTACCTTATATATAAAGATATGAAAGTAGCAGCAACAGAAAATGTATTGTATAAACAAACAATAGATAGGATAACAATTAACGCGCAACAGGAAAATTTAAACTCTATTGCTCAACGCATCAATCGTGATTGTGCAAATAGGCACAAATAAAATTTGTAAATCTAACTTTATGAATAGACTTTAGGAACTTCCAAGTAAAAAACTATTCCCTTGTTCTTGTTTACCGTCAACAGTCAACAGTCAACAGTCAACAGTCAACCGTCAACAGTCAACAACTTAAACGGGAATAATTTATTTTTTGGATTTACCCGATCTAAAACATAGCTGATTGGTAAATGTTTCAGTTTTCATAGTTATCTGTCTAAAACTTAACTTTAATTGAGTGCGAAATAAATGGGACAAGGTTTTCTCCAAATTGGGTTAACGCTGTGTATAGTTATACTAATTACGCCTATATTCGGCAGATACATAGCCAATGTCTTTCAAGAAGAAAGAACAGTGCTTGATTCTTTGATGAATCCCCTAGAACGAAGTATTTACGTTCTCGTGGGTGTGAGAAGAAAAGAAAATATGACTGGTTGGCAGTATATCAGAGCAGTACTATGCAGCAACCTGTTCATGGGCATTGTAGTATATTCGCTGATATATTTTCAGAAATTCTTACCTTGGAATCCCAACGGCTTAGGTACGCCAACCTGGGATACAATATTGCACACCACGATTTCCTTTATTACCAACACCGACCAACAGCACTACGCAGGCGAAAATACATTAAGCTATTTTAGCCAAGTAGCGGCTTTAGGTTTTGTGATGTTTACCTCAGCTGCGACGGGTTTAGCGGTAGGAATTGCGTTTATTCGGGGATTAACAGGGAGAAAGCTGGGAAACTTTTATGTAGATCTGATCCGTGCTATTACACGCATATTATTACCTATATCGGTAATTGGCGCGATCGCCTTACTAATATTAGGTGTACCCCAAACCCTAGCCGGTACTCTCAGCGTCAAAACCTTAGAAGGTAGCACCCAATATCTAGCTAGAGGCCCGGTAGCATCCTTTGAGATGATTAAAATGCTAGGCGATAACGGCGGTGGCTTTTTTGGCGTTAACTCCGCCCATCCTTTTGAAAATCCCAATGGCGCTACTAATTTAATCGAAGCGATCGCCATGATTTCCATTCCCGCCGCCATGATTTACGTCTATGGCTTGTTTGCCAATAATACCAAACAAGCGTGGCTGTTTTTCTGGATGGTATTGGGGATTTTTGTCGTTTTAGTGGGAATAACCGCAACTGCTGAATTACAAGGTAATCCCCTAGTCAATGGCACATTGGGAGCAGAATATCCCAATTTAGAAGGTAAAGAACTGCGCTTCGGCTGGGCGCAAACCGCAATGTGGGCGGTAATGACTACCGCCACCATGAATGGCGCTGTCAATGGAATGCATGATTCCTTAATGCCCCAAGGATTATTTTCCACTTTATTTAACTTATTTCTCCAGATTATCTGGGGAGGACAGGGCACGGGAATAGCTTATCTATTAATTTATGTAATTATTACCGTTTTTCTGACTGGATTAATGGTAGGACGTAGCCCAGAATTTTTAGGACGCAAAATTGAAAAACGGGAAATTGTTCTCGCCAGTATAGTATTACTGATACATCCAATTGCGGTATTAATTCCCAGCGCGATCGCTCTAGCTTATCCCTTTTCTCTATCGGGGATCACCAATCCTGGGTTTCACGGCATTTCCCAAGTAGTTTATGAATATGCTTCCGCCGCAGCTAACAACGGTTCTAGCTTGGCTGGTTTAGCTAACTCTCAGCCAGCACCTACAGCACTATGGTGGAACCTGAGTTGTTTATTTCCCCTATTAGCAGGACGCTACATTCCCATTATTGCCATTTTGCTACTAGCTGATAATATGTCTCGTAAACAAACAATCCCCGCCACCCCCGGAACATTAAAAACCGATTCCCTGCTATTTACTAGCGTCACAGCTGGTATGACTCTAGTTTTAGCCGTCCTCACCTTTTTCCCCGTTTTAGCCTTAGGCCCCATAGCCGAAGGTTTTAAACTAGCCTCTGGCAATTAGTAAAATTACGGAAATATTAGGTTACAGGGGGACAAGGGGGACAAGGGAGACAAGGAGGACAAGGTAGCCATTCAATCCAGCTTTTAGCACAAACAAGCATAA